>NZ_JAINWI010000029.1 GCF_021021435.1 Seohaeicola saemankumensis | reverse complement strand
GAGACATCTTGTGCGAGCGCTGTCATGGCAGTCTCCTGAAAGAACGGGGGGTCTTTTCTGCCTGCGATAGGTAATGCATTTGCATTGCCTTGTCAAGACAAGCCGCAGGATCTGCTGTCGCCGGGCAGGCCGATGAACCGTCCGGCGCAGCACCTAATTTCGCCTCGCTAGGAACTCCGCCAGCACGGGACTGGCCGCGCCTTTCGCGGAGCTGAGCAGCTCCGAGCCCGCGAGCGTCGCTTTCGACAGGCGCACGAGGCCGCCGGTTTCCTCGATGCGGTAGCAGCGGCGTTTCTGCCGGCCCCGCCTGTAGTGCGTCGCGGTGACGATCTGGCATGTACTGCCATCGGTGAGCGTCACGGGCGTTGCGAGCCTGATCTTGTCGCCTTCCTCGTAGTCCGGGATCGCAGCCCAATCCCGGCAGCGCTGTCGCCAGTCCTGGGCGTAGCTGTCCGGGTCTTTCAGGTCGGAGAGGAGCTCGATCAGCCCAAGGGGAGCACGCGACTCGTTCGGGCCAGCACTTTCCTCCATGTCCTTGTAGCCCCAGCACCCGTCATCGTATCGGGTGAGGAAGACAGCCCCGAAAGTGATGGAGCCATCCGCATCGGTGACATAGGTCGTGTCTTCGACAGGGGTGCCGTCGAGATTGGTGACCTTTGCCGCCGCATACCAGGTTGAGCCGACCTTGCAGGCCTTGACCAGTTCCGTCTTGCGCGTGTCGCCATGAGAGGTGCAGAGCCGGGCGATTTCCGCTTTCTCATCCGCGTAGGTCTGGACGCGGCCGTCGGTGTAGAAGAGCCATCCCATCTCAGAGTCCTTTCTCTCATTGGGGAAATTGTTGTCGCCAATGTCCCGAGAGGGCCGCAGGCCCGGCAGGGTATTGGCGATGCTTGTTTGAGAAAGGGCGCGTTACGCCGCCCTCCGGTCATCGATTTCCATCAGGGCATCGAGCGGCACGCGGTAGGGCTGCATGGCGTCGAAATCCTCGCAATTGCCGCAGTTCTGCACGATCGCGAAGGTATCGCAGGCATCCTTGAGGATGACCCGGAAGGTGCCGCCGAGGCCTGACGGCACCTCGTAGGTCCCGCCGATGAGATAATCCGAGGCCCGGCGCACGAAGACGCGAATGCTGTGGCCATCGGTGGCGAGCCGGATCGCCCCCCGCCCCCGGTCGATGAGCACCTGCACGTCATCCAGAATGTCGGTGTAGAACTGGCCGGTCAGATCGCGAAACGCCATGCGGCGCTGCGCCATCCAGTCGGTGTCCCGAAACGGGTTCATGCCGTCGGCGAAGGCGAAGGAGGGATCGGCCTGCTCGGTGGTGACGATACGGGTGGTCGTGCCATCAATGCCGTTTGAGCGCAGATGCACACCATTGCCGACGATGAGGATCAGGGCCGGCCTGTCCACGGGCCCGTTCCAGTTGGGCAGGAAGGTCTTGCAGGCGCGCGCATGGGCGATCTGTGCCGCAACAGCGGACGGAGAGAACTTGAGAATAGCCATGAGGATGTCTTTCGGTTGGGTGTGGGAGGGTCGACCCGCGCGGGGAATGCCTCGCGCGGGTCGCGTAAGGACTCAGGCCGCTTGCGCGACCTCGCTGTCAGGCTCGGGGGTTTCCGCAGCGGGCTCCGCCTCATCACAGGCGACACCGGCGGTCTGCATCATGGGCGGGCACCAGGCGGCCACGGCAGCGCGCTGCGCGTCCGTGAGCGTGGCGAAGGGCTCGGCGAAGAGCTTGTCACAAAAGGCGACGATCTCCTTCTTGCTCGACGAGGCCAGCGTCACCGCCTCCTGGGCGAGACCCAGATCCTCGCCGAGGATCTTCAGGAGCCAAGCCTTCTTGAAGCGGTTGAAGAGCGCCGCGTTCGGCGTCCAGTGGGCGCGGATGTCGGGCATGATCTCGATCTCGAACGCATGCATCAGGCTGTCGCGCTGGCGGTCCCGCGCGAAGCAGGACTGCGTGGTGCTGGCCGTGGCATAGGCCACGAGCTTGGCCTTCTCGCCGGCCTCCAGCGCACGAAACGCCGCGAACTGATCAGCGGGCGCGCGGGCGTCATCGAGCCAGGACAGATCAAGCGCCTCATGCGCCGCCGCCACCTGCTCGAGCGAGGTCTCGTCGATCTCGTCCATCTTGGCATGGCTGCGGTGTTCCTTGCGGGCATCGATCTTGATCGCCTGCGTGACACTCATGCCGCTGGCCAGAACGTCGCTCACCAGCTTGAAGAGCGTCAGATCGAGCGTGGCTTCCGGATGCAGCGCCATCGCGGCCCCAAGCGCCATGGCTCGCTCGGTCTTGAGGTCCTCAGCCAGTGAGGTCGGGTAGGTGATTTCGCCGGCGTCCGGTGCCTCCTCCCCCGTCAGGTTACTTGAGGAGCCGCGTGCGCCCTCCTCTTTGACGGTGTCCTCGGGGCGGACGAGGCCAACATGGAGCGTGATCTGCCCACCCTGCCACGAGGCGATCACCCCAGACCGTGCGAGGTCCTCGGCGCTGTAGGCCTCCTGCAGATCGCGGGCTTCCTCTTCCAAGGCATCCACGCGGTCGTAAAGCGCGTTGTAGGCACCGTCCTCGAGCCCCTCATCCTCCATCTCGAGCTGCAATTTCTCAAGCTCGGCGGTAATCTCATCGATGCGCTTCCGGGCAGCCTCATCCGGCTCGATCGGGCCGGGATAGACGCGGCCGTAGTCGGCCATGGTCGCGTAATCATAGCGCACCATCGCATCGGCCCAGGCAAAGCCCAGCCTTATACGGGCCTCTTCGGCGGCGGCACCGAGCTTCTCGAGCAGGATGGTCTCGACCAGTGCTGCATCCTCAAGCACGGAATGCTCTTCCAGAAGGTCAGCCGCGACAGCACCGCCCCGCGCCTCGTAGTCTTCGCGCACGAAAGCCCCGATATCGTCGCTGACCTGCACGCCGCGGGATTTGAGCGCTTGTCGGACGGTGTAGGCCTGCAGATAGACGCCGTCTTTCGTGAGCGCATCGTAGACCTCACGCTGCGCCTTCTGGCTCGGGTGCTCGGCGAAGGCCTTCATCGTGTCGAGCGTGATCACCTTGGCCCGAGCCGCGGCGCGGATGTCGGGGTGGATCAGGCCATAGCGCAACCGGCCTTTCACGGCGGCGACGGTCGTGCCGAAGGTCTTTGCGATGGTCTCGGGCGTCTGGCCGTCGACCTCCATCATCCGCGCGAAAGCCTCGAACTCGTCGATGGCGTTCATCGGGGCTTGCGTGATGTTCTCGGCGAGCGACAGCGCCGTGGTCGCATCGCAGTCCTCAGGGACAAGGCGGCAGTCGACCTTGGTTTTCGCGGTGAACCCCTTCGCGGCCTTGTCGGCGATCAGCTCCTTCAGGGCTGCATGGCGCCGGCCACCGGCGAGGACAGCGTATTTGCCGTCAAGCTTCTGGACCAGGAGCGGCTGGAGCAGGCCCAGAATAGCGATACTGGCCTTCAGATGGGCGATGTTCTCGGGGTCATAAGTTTCCGGCGCGTTGCTGCGCACATTGGCGGGATGCGGGACCAGATCGCCGATGGCGACGGTGAGAGGGGCAAAGCTTGTGGTCATGGGATAACCTTCCAGGTGGGTGAGATGCGGCCCGCGCCTTCACGCGCGTGACCAATCCCCGGCTTCAGGGATCACGACGACAGAAGGCCCGCTTTGCCTTTTGAGAGGCAGCGGGCCTTCATCGTCTCAGATGTCAGGGGGGAGGAGTCCCCTGCCCTACCAGTCGCGCGCCAGCATGATGGTCAGCACGCGCATGGTGGCGGCGGGATTGTCCGGGGTCTCGGCGCCGTAGCGGAAGTCAGAACCCGCCTCATAGAGATCGATCTTCCAGAACACGGTCTCGTCACGGATGTCGACCGCCCCGAAATCGTGCCAGCCTTCCGGGTCATTCTCAGGCTCGAACGTAGCAAACTCACCGGTGGCCTTCACCGCCTCGGCCATGAAGCCGTCACCGGCCTCCATAAGCGAGCGGGTGACATGCATCCGACCCTGGATGGGCTGCGCGGGCGGCACTCCGAGGCAAGCGAGCTTGCGAAACGCGTCGTTCTGCGCCGCGATCACACTCGAATCCGGACGGTTTGGCTGGGGTTGAACGGTCATGGACATGGGTATCTCCTTTGAGAGGTTTGAAACACCCTTCTCAAAGCCCACTTTTTCTTTTCTGCTTGGCGGTTGGGCCCGACAAAACCTGCTCGACCCGAACAACTGCAGAAGCCCGCTCAGCGGACTTTTCTTACCTTCGCTGCGGCTGCGCCAATGTCCGGTATTCAATCAAGTATCTAAATTCGGTCACTGCCGAAGTGTTCGTACTGGTTGCGTTGGAGTGCTGTGTATAGTCTGACCAGTATGACCATCGAACCGAGACTGGATATCATTGGTGCAGCCTTGGCCGATCCCAGCCGTTCGCGCATCCTGTGCGAGCTGATGGATGGACGTGCCTTCACCAACAAAGAGCTGGCCTGCGCGGCTTGTATCAGCCCGCAGACCGCGAGCGCGCATCTCAAGCAGCTCGAAGGGGCCGGACTGACCGCTTCGCTACGCAGCGGGCGGCACGTCTATCACCGGATTGCCAATGCAGACGTTGCCGCCATCCTCGAAGGGCTGGCCCAGCTTTCGCCGACTGACCACTTGTCGCGGCCCGGTCGGCCCGACGCTAATACGTCGTGCGCGCGCAGCTGCTACAACCATATCGCAGGCAGGTTGGGCGTTTTGATGACGGACCGCCTGATCGCGCGCAATGTGCTGACTGTGCGCAATGACGCAATCCGTGCTGGCCCGCGTTATCAGACCTTTCTTGATGAAATCCGTATTGAGGTTCCACTTGGAGGCACGGGAAAGCCCCTGGCAATGCTTTGCCTCGACTGGACAGAACGGCGGCATCACATTTCCGGTCCTCTGGCCACGGCGATCATGCAGAAGTTTTTGGAAGCAAAATGGCTTGAGCGCCGCACAGGCAGTCGGGCGCTTATCGTCACGGAAGACGGGTTCGATGCGCTTGAACGCCGGTTCTGCCTTCACCGACAGGACATTGATCTCGCCGATCCGGTCTGAGAGTTCGGTCGATAGCGAACCGTCTTTTCTCCCTACATCGCCGACTTGGGCTATTCCCACGGGCACACAGCCGGAGAACCCCATGACACTAACCAAGCTCAATAACGACAGGTTCCTTCCCGAAAGGGGTCTGCGGATCATGGTCCAAGTGCCCAACTCCCACGCGCAAAGGATCGTGGATGCAGTTTTGGCCGAAGATACGCTGAAATACGGCGACTATGACTCCGTGACGTATCGGACCACACCGGGAACTCAGCAATTCAGGTCACTGGGAAGCGGACGTAATGCGGCAACCGAGAAGGTGTTCGAAGTGCCCTGCGTGGAACTGTCATTTTTTATAAGCGACGACGAAGTCAATGCCGTGCAGGTACTGAAAGCCATATACGCCTCCCACCCTTATGAAGAGCCGGTTGTCTTCGTGGAGCCATGTCTGCGGACTCTTCATATTCGCGGATTGGACGAAGACAATCCCAGCAGGTTCTGGAACAGCGATGCGGAAGATTGGGTGCCGGAAGAGCATCGGTAGGGGATCCAAAAAATGCTGTTCGTTTGGTGTGCACCATAAGTCGAGATAGGCTCCAAGCTGCCTTGCGGCGGTGCACGGCCTGATTTTCCCGCTTCGGTGGGCTGACACCGACATAAGTGACGGCAGCCAGCCCGGAGCGGCCCCACAGCCTTTGCCCAAAAACCGCGATAGCTAACCTTCACCGCTTGGGGCGCGAACTGGTAGATTTCGGGACGAAGCGGGCTTTTGCTGCGCTCCCGCCAAGGTCCAGTTTAGCCATACAAGGCTCCACTGACGCTACGCGGCTCCTTTCGAACAAGCGTCACCATGGATAGAATACCGAGGAGGGCAAACGGGAGACAGGCAGCAAATATCCATCGAGCTGTTTCCGCCGCCTGTGCCGCTGCATCCATCGTTGTAAAACCAGCCGCATTCGCGACGATCCCGATATAGGCAGCGCCCAGGGCATAGCCGAGGCGCTGAACGGTTGGAATCGCCCCGGAAATACGCTGCACTTCTTCCGGATCGGCAAGGGCGGTGGTTCGTCTGAGAATGAATGTCCATGCCATCCCAAACCCCCCGCCTTCTACCGCTGCGAATATGGCGATGAGCCAGACCGGCCCGTTAGGAACGGCGTAGAGAAACCCGGCGATGCTCGCGGCCACGAGCGCCATCCCGATTGCGATCATCAGACGGTCCAGCCTTTCAGGCGATCCACTGAAGAGCACCGCCATCACGGTCCAGCCGATTGAGGAGCAGGCGACAATGTATCCGGCCGTCAGGGCGGATGCATTGTGGATCGCGACGACGAGAAGAGGGCCGAAAGCGGTGATGGCAATCGTGGCAAGCGAGAGCGACAGGATCATCAGCAGGGCAGATCCGGTCGGCTTCCTGATGTCAAACGGTCGTAAGGGAAGCAAGCGGTCGTCCTGAGCGCGATGGTCCAGCCGAAGGAACAAGACCAGGCAGGCGACCCCGGAAAGAACGCATAGGGCGGTCTGCATCGGTTCGATCTCCACGCCCCCATAGGAGACCAGAAGCACAGCCAGACAGAGCAATGCCAGACGCCTCCATGGGAAGACAGTTCTGACACTGGCATCGGATGGTGCGTGATCCGGGCGCAGCGAAATCCAGAGGGCGAGGGCGATGGCCTGCCCACCGAAAAATGCAAAGCCCCACCGCCAGGTTGCAAACTCTACAAAAAAGCCGCCGATCAGCGGCCCGAGGAACGCCGATACGCCCCAAAAAGTCGAGACAGCGGCCATAGCCCGTGCTGTGTAGCGCCGGGGAAAGATGACCCCTACCGCCACAAAACCTATGGCAACCAGACCGCCGCCACCCAAGCCCTGAAACACCCTACCGGCCAGAAGGAGGGGCATGGAAGGTGCAACCGCACTCAGAAAACACCCGAAGCCGAAGACAATCGCCGCAAGGCACATTGGCGTGCGAAGCCCGTAGCGTATCGTCAGAAGGGCGCTTGCCGCTCCGGCAACGACAGATGCAATTTCGTAAAGCGAGACCGACCAGCCAACCAGCCCGGCCCCGCCGATCTCTGCCACAACGGAAGGCAGCATCGTTGCCACGATCAGCGCATCCGCCGCGTGCAGCCAGACAGATAGGCAAACTAGGGCCAGAGCTGGAGTGTAGGCGCTGCTCAAGAACTCACGCCATGAGACGAATGCCTCTTCCTTGAAAGTCGGATTTTGTTTCGTATCGGCCATCGTGATCTCCTTGACAGCCGTATGTCTGAAACCTCAACAATGGTTTAGGTCAAGGAGTTTCTCATGGCAGACAGCTATTTATCTGTGGGTCAGGTCGCGAAACGAAGCGGCTTGCCGATATCGACGCTGCATTTCTACGAGCGTCAGGGGCTGATAGCCTCTACGCGGAACAGCGCAAATCATCGTGTCTATCGCCGTGAGGTCCTTCGACGGGTAACGGTGATCAAAGTCGCCCAAAGTGCCGGAGTGCCACTTTCCGAAATCGCGGAAGCCCTCTCCAGCCTGCCCACATACTCTGTTCCGGACACGAAAGACTGGGCGCGGATTTCCGAAGTATGGCACGATGATCTTACACGTCGGATCGAAGCGTTGACGGCACTTCGCGACAAGATGGCGATGTGCATCGGCTGTGGTTGTCTGAGCGTGAATCGTTGCCCACTGGTCAACGAAGATGATCATCTGGCAAAAGAAGGGCCAGGAGCGCGATTGCTCTGAGGATCTCAAACTGATCGTTCGCTGCATTGATGAAACTCCGTAGACATGGGCTCTAGAGTTGCCATTTTCCACTTCGCGCCAACGTGCAGGTCAAGCGGCCTCGACGCTGCCCCCTGCCCTGCCCGTCTCCGATCTGGCAATCAGATAGTCGCAGGCGCGCTGCGCGTCCGCGGCGTGCTTGAAGATCGCACCCTTGTCCGACCGAAGAACGCGCAACCAGTTGTGGAGGTAGGCGGCATTCATCTCGAGCGTATGCGCCGTGAAGCCGAGCGTCTGACCCAGGAACACCGAGGTCAATTCCGCGACGATCTCCTCGCGCGCATAGGACGTGTTGCCAAACTTCGAGAACCCGAAATCACGGTTCAGTCGATGGGGGGCTTTCGTGGCATGGGCCAGTTCATGAGCCCAGACTCCGTAGAAATTGCGCGGGTCCTGGAACCGCGTGATGGACGGCATGTAGACCTTGTCCACGGGCGGCAAATAGTACGCCTCCGTGCCCGTGAAGACGGTTGTGATATCGATGGCGTCGAAAAACGCCTGCATGTGCGGGATGGGCTCGGACGGCGGATGCTCGGGCACGGGCTCCGGATCGGGGAAGAAGCTGTCGGGCAAGCCCTCGATCTGGCAGGCATTGAACACGCGGTAGGATTTCTGAAAGCGAAAGATGTGGGCTTCCTCGGAGTGATCATCCCCGTCGCTGCGGTCATGCTCATCGCCGCCCGCGTCTTTCCGGCTTTGACCGTAATAGACGACGACAGAGGATTTCTCGCCCTTGCGGACCTTTGCGTCCAAGGCATTGGCCTGCGGCAA
>NZ_JAINWI010000028.1 GCF_021021435.1 Seohaeicola saemankumensis | reverse complement strand
GTTCTCCGCCCACGCGCAGGGGACGAGAGCTGCCTCCTGCGGTCCATGGCTTGCGCCACGGCAGGACGCCGCGCTCAATGATACGGATGATTTCGTTTGTGATGACCTCGGAGGCATCGAATTTGGGCGTGCGGGATCGGGCCATGGCTGGCCTCCTTTCGAGTGTTGATGAGAGGGAGTGGTGATCAGGTTGACTGACGGGGGCGTGGATCGTTGGCGATCCTGCCACCGAGGGCTTCGACCATGTCGATGTAGGCGGCCAGCGAGACGGACCTGCCAGGGCCGCAAGGGTCAGGGTCGATCGATCCGTCCCGCGCCAC
The DNA here is from genome assembly GCF_021021435.1 of Seohaeicola saemankumensis. GTDB lineage: Bacteria > Pseudomonadota > Alphaproteobacteria > Rhodobacterales > Rhodobacteraceae > Seohaeicola. The sequence goes on along the minus strand of NZ_JAINWI010000028.1, from coordinate 22,776 downwards.
CCGTGGCAGGTTCGCGAAGGCGATGACATCGGTGACCGGTCGGATATCGATGAACGGGGTCCCTCGTGCGACCGCAAGAGTGGCCAATGGAAAGCGCTCGATCGGCGCGAAGGTCGACACGGTGGTCCAACCAAGATGGATGAATGTCCCGCCCTCTCCGCAGATCACGTGCGCGTTTGGCAATGACGCCGCCTGCTTCAGATAGCCGAGGTCACGCAGGACAGTCTCGCGCTCGAGCCGTTGTGCCTGCCCCGTCTGGCCGGTTCGGCGTAGTTCCTTGTGTCGCCACCACGAGGCAGCGGTCGCGCGTAACACGCGCAAGACACCTGTTTGCATCGGAATGCCCTTCATCAGGAAAGACAGACCGGAATCCGGCCCGGACCCATCTGAGGGACCCCAAAGGCCCTCATCCGTCAGTCACAAAACCCGAAGAATACTTTCACTCTTTAGGGATCTGATGCCGGGGAGCGTTAAATGCGAAGCTCATGAGAACCTAGGATCCAGCATTCTCCGGCATCAGATCCCAATGAAGAACAGGGGCAGGCCGGTTCAACCCTCTCTCCGACACCCTCAGGCCTGACCCTCCCCGGCCCTCCTCTTCCTCTCAAACCCCATGATTTCCGGAGGTGACTTGATTTTGTTCCTGTTTTGTTCTATTTTAAGAACCACGCTAAGAAGGGAGACCCCCGATGGAAAGCACCACTTACGCCCTGCCCGCGACGCCAAAGCAGATCGCCTATGCGCGCGCGCTGGCCCTGCGCAACCAGACGCTTTTGCCGTGGGAGGTTCAGCAAGATCGGCGCTCCTTGAGCGCCTGGATCGACGCACAAGCCAAGATGAACCCGGGCGCGCAGGATAGCCGCCCGACATCAAAGCAGGTCGCCTTCGCCGAGCGCCTGTCCCGGATCAAGCGCCGCGCCGTGCCGGATGAGTGTTTCCGCGACAAGGGGCTGATGTCGAAGTGGATCGACGGGAACAAGTGAAGCTGGGCAGACCCTGCGGTGATCGAGATTACTACAGCCGATCGACAACGGATGCCCCGCCCGACCTGGCAAGCGCGATCAGGCTGGACTGGATTTTGGATGTGAAGACGGAACTGAACGTGCCGATGGGCGTGCGGTCCTCCCAAACATAGGACCGCTCCAGAATATCGGTGTTGATCTCGTCCAGCATGACCCACTTGCGGACATAGGTTTCCAGCCCCACGCGCTGCGACTCGATCTGTGGCACCTCGATAAACTTGCGCGAGGGCAAGGGCGGCTGCGTCGTGATCGGCAGGATGAACACCACAGTCTCGTTATCGGACTTGGCGACAGTGACGGCGATACAGACAGGCCGCGTCTTGCGGCCCTCGGTCTCGCCGGCCATCTGTTCGCGTTTCCACAGGAACGGATAGCGGAAAACCTCTCCAGCGGCAGGCTTAGTCATTCGCTCGCGTCAAGTCCCGCTCGAGCCCTTCTATCATCAGCGCCTTGAGGTCCTCGGGCATCTCGTCAACCATATGAGCCTGTTGCGTGGCCCCCCGCGCGAGCTGCTGATACTGATCCATGCTCATCAGCACGAATTTCGGCTTGCGATGTTTGGTGATCGCAATCGGCGACCGAATGGCCGCGTCAAACAGGTCACTTGTGTGCCGCGTCAGGTCGGCCGCCTTGAACTCGGGAAGCTCTTGCATGATCAGGGTCTCCATTCGCGCAGAATATACATACATTCCGGATATTCTGCAAGAGATGGATCGAGCCCTCCCAAGTGTCATCCGAACCGCTGCACGGTCTCAGCGTAGATGTACACATTGGAGGTGATGCCGTTCTCGATGGACTCGTCCGAGGTCAGATGGTCGTAGCCGGGATAGCCTGCCAGCGCGCCGTAGCGATCTAGCGTGACGAACGCCCCTGCTCCGCCTGATGTCCGTCGGATTGAAGACTAACAGCAGAGCCTCGATCTTTTCCATCTCCGATTCCGACACGCGAAGCCACTTATCAATCTCGGCGGTGGTCTCATCCTGTCCCGCGTGTTCTTCTTCCAGCGCCTGATGCTCGGAGAGCCGTTTGGTATGAACCGCTTCTTCTTCATCCGTCACCAGTCAATCGAGCAGCGTTGTGCCACCCGCAGGCTTATAGGCGTTAACACGCACAATCACGGCGTGCCGTTTGGTCATCCGGACCGAGGCCTCGGTGAGCATCCAACAAATCTGGAATGGCTTCTTGTTCCACGATGAATTGAACACATCTCACAGCTGCAGCTGCCGCGCGTGATCGGGGTTCACTTTCAAACCAACACTCTTCTTCTTGATGGTCGTATGGTTTAACCTGTGCCGCAATTGCCGCTTTATCGACGATGGCTATGCAGACTCACATGCCGATTGAGTGTATACGGCAAGAGCATCAGTTTCCCTGCATCATCATCGCGTCGAGGTAGGCGTTGTGGTTCCTCACCTGTCCTGTGCTGGCTCTCAAAATTAATTCGTCGAGTGCAATAAGGAGCTTCCCTGCACCTCCTTCTCTAAGGTGTCTCATGATCCTGCCTTGTTCTATTCTCAGCAATTTCCCGACATCGGCCAACAGGTTGACAACGGATTGATGATCTCTTGGTTCATTTGGGAAGAAGTCTGATACGTTTTTCAGGTCCGTCCAAGCCATAGTTGTTGGATCTCGGGATTCTTTAAAACCAGGGCTGCTGTGAGCACCTGTAGTATCTTTTTTTATATTCAATCTTGAGGGTTCTACGTGCCGGACATTTTGTCCGTCGTCGCCGGACAATTGGTCGGGCATCGTTTCCTGAGCTTCACAGTTTCCGGCCGGAAACTCTCTAATGTTCGTTCCGGCCAACTCTGCCAACTTTTTGATAAGTTCGATGATTTCGTCGGCTTTGAGAGTTGCACGGCGTAGGATGTTGCGCACGTTTTGGAGAAATGTGAAAGTCTCTTCATCGTTTGTTTGGCGCAAAGCTTCGACACGAAGGGCCAGCGCCTCCGCCCTTAGTGAGCGTAGCTCTTCTTGATCGCCGACAAGCTGTTTTGCGTGTTCTGTGAGCTCACTCTCCCGATCAAACATTGGCTGTAGATCGAAGCCAAAGGCATCTCTGATCAATCCACCGTAGCGAAGAGGGAACCGTTTGCGGGTTGCGCTATCCCTGCGTTGTATCAAATTGGCGTCCACGAGGCGTCCGATACACCTTCGGATCGTTCTTTCGTTCAGACCGTTCGTTCTCTCAGACAACGATGCGTTTGAGGGGAAGACGGTAGTCATTGAAGCTGTTTGTCCGGCCTTCTTCGGCATGAAGCTGATTAAGGCCTGCAGTGTCACAAGATCATTTGGTGTCAAACCGAGTTCTTTGCGAAGCGTTCGGATCGGCTCGATGACCCTGTACGGGTTCGTACAGGGTAAAGGAGATCGTTCCGCCAAGGCGGGTGTGTGATAAAATACCTGTCTCATGATGATGTCGGCTGAAAAAGTTTCCCCGTTCACCGCGAACGGTGTTGAAAACGATTCGGCTTCGGGGTATCAATCAGGTGTCTAAGCTAATCGAGGCCCTTCGGAAGCACTGCTTTCGGGGGGTCTTTCCTTTTCTGGCCTGTCCTCCTTTCTGTTCAGTTTCCGTTATCGTCTATGTCAGGACCATCAAGAACCTGATCCCTGCCGGAGACTGGGTTACCTATAGGTTCCATTTTCTCTGGGTTAATGATCCGCCCCGGACCAGCGGCCTTCGCGTTCGCCAACGCGAGAAGAGCGGCCTCTGGATTCTGAGAGATCCACTTATGAAGCCCGTCATCTCCGTTCTTGATGGTGATGATCACGTTTCTCTTGGTGACCTTCACCATCCCGAGTTCTGTCTGGACTGCCGATGGGGCAGGGGGCTTGTGCTGTTTCAGGAGCCCTTCGAACACCGCAAAGCGTTCGTCGGAGGTCTTGCCGGAACCTCTGGATTCCATGAGAGCATCATGGAATTCGCGGTTTCCGGCCGGAAACCCTTCATCTCCTGAGAAGCCAAGGCTCTCATAAGACTTTGCGGCAGCATACCAACGATCCCGACCAACCCCGGGTGCCGCCCCGATCTTTTGGATGAGTTCAGTCGGAATACAGGAAGTGACTTGTTTCATGCGAGCAAGTCCCGTGAGCTTGTCACCGGCTTTTCTTGCTTTCTGATCGATGTTGAGGGCATCACAGACCAGCCCCTCATCCTTGCCGGCCTCTATGAGAGAACGTGCAAACAGGGCTTTCTCAATCCAGCTGAGGTCTTTTCGAAAGCTGTTCTCTTGGCCTTGTGCAAGAACCGCTTGGTCCTCATCCAAGCCTCTGATGAGAGCCTTTGCAGGCTTGCCGATAAGTCGAAGCGCAGCTAATCGCCTGCGCCCATAGATGATCCTATATCGCCCCCCTTCGGGGCTCAGAAGTATCGGGATAAGCTGTCCCTGCTTATCAATACTTTCAGCCAGTTCCCTGATGTCATCTTCGTCATCCAGGGCCAGACGATCCTGGAACTCGGAATCATCAATAAGGTCGGTACTGATTTCTTGAATTGAAGATTGTGCCGCATCCTGAAGAGAACGGGCCATTCCCGAAAGGGCAGGGGCTCGTGACTGGGTTCGAGTCGGAGAAATCGACGAGTTCTCCTGCTTTTCTTCATCCTCGGGAATGTCGAATGTGACTTTGCGGGCCATTACTTGCGCCCCCATGCCGTTTTGATGAGCCCTTCGATCTCCGCCACAACCCCGTTGATGGACTCGATAGCCCGATCGTACGTCTGGCGATGAAAATCCGTTCTGGCGATCTCGAACAGTGTCTGTTGCGTGAGCCCAGCGTCAGAGACTGCAGAGGATTTCAGGAAAGGCTGTGTAAGAACGTCATCCGTGAACATGGTCCGCAGGAATGCCGCCATCTGGGTTTGGGGGCCGTCATTGGGCTCGAAACGAGTGATTAGAAACCTCATGAAGTCCCAGTCGGGCGATGCGCCCACATCAGCAATTGTTGCCATGAGGCTGGATGTGAGCTGCAGGAATTGGGCCATCGAGGCGACGTCAAGCATGCTTGGAATGACAGTGACGACTAGGGATGTCGACGCTACCAAAGCTGATAGTGTGGTAAACCCGAGTTGAGGTGGGCAGTCGATGACGACAATGTCGTAGTCTGTCTCGACTTCATTAATGCAAAGGGCAAGCCGTTGATAGAACGGCGGCCTGATATTGTTTCGAAGGGCGTGTGCGGTTTCGGTCTCGAACTCAGAGAGCAGCAAGCCGGCCGCAGCTAGATCGAGGTTGTGGAAATACGTTTTGCGCACAACGTCTCTAAAGGGGATAGGGTCCTCGTACCGTAGGGCATCGTACACCGTTCCGGCTTCAGGGAAGTCGATTTCTGGGCGGAAACCGAACATGGTGGTCATTGAGGCTTGCGGATCGAGATCGATTGCCAGAACTCGATAACCGTCAAGGGCGAGCTTTTGAGCAAGATGGATCGCCGTTGTCGTTTTTCCGGCGCCCCCTTTGAAGTTGGCGATCGAAATGATCTGAATATGCTCCCCTTCCCGACGACGAGGAACGATATGTTGGAACTTAGTGCTTGACCGGGCAATTTCGTGGCGCGCTATGTCGATCTGCTCTGCAGTGTAGAACCTGCGGCCGCGGGCATCCGTCTCGATGTCACCGAGGTCGAGCTTGTCCTCGAAGAACATCTTCCGCAGAAAATCCTGGCTTACCCCGAGGATCCGAGCAACCTCCGTGGATGAGAACCGTCTGAGAGCCTTTCGTTCATCAGGTAGAAACGACTTGCGCATATTCACATCAAGCGATTTGCTTAGACGTGTCGCCATCGTTTGGATCTTTTGATCCATTCTGATCCGCTGCTCGTTCATGCCCGTCCCGCCGCCCGTCTTCCGGGTCTATCTTGAGAAGGAACGCAAAACCGCCGGAAACTGATGGTTAGCGTTCTTCCGCAAAAATGTCAGGAAAGCGTTTGACAGGCAAGGATTTTTTCAAATGGTAGGCCGGTAACCGATGAAATCATTTATTTACAATAACTTATCATATTTCGTGGCTCCATCGCATCAAGTGCTTGTGTCGCTGCCATCTCCTAATCCCAAGATGTATCCCATTCACATAGGCGGTTTTGCTTCCAAAGACCGAATCTGAGTCTCTTAAATCATTCCCAGCTTCTCGGCCCGCTCCAAGAGCATTTTCACCGAAGACGGCTGCCAGCTTGTCCGCCCACGGGGCGTGCGTTCGCGCATCGCCTCCAGCCGGGTGCAAATCGCCTGAAGCGTGATGTCGGGGTCCGCGCCCTTGATGGCGGCGACGATGGCGGGCAGGCGGTCGTCGGTTTCGCGGCGGCCGGCGCGGGCTAAAACTGTTTCGGGCAGGAAGCCGTCGCGGACATAGGCCTTCACGGCGCGCAAGAGACGGCCTTGGGTCCAGCGACGCGCCTCGGGCAAGGGGCCGTTGATGATGCGCACCACGTCTTCCCAGGCCAAGTCGGGGCGTAACCGGCGCACATGGGGCACCCAATCTTGTGCCGTCTCGTTCAGACGCTCCATGTAGCCGTTCTGTCTTGCCAGCCGCACCTTGCGAAGAGCGACAGGGTCTTTGGCCCGCAGACCAGGGTTCCCGCCCACGCGGCCCTTGGTGCGCGCAGAGGCCAGCCCCGCCTTGGTGCGTTCCCGGATCAGGGCGCGCTCGAACTCCGCCGCAGCGCCCAAGACCTGCAACGTGAACTTGCCTTGCGGGGAGGCGGTGTCGATGGGGTCCTGAATGGAACGGAAGAACGCGCCTTTCGCTTCCAGCCGCTCGATCACCTCCAGCAGATGCGACAGGGATCGCGCGAGGCGGTCAATCCGCACGACCACCAGCGTGTCGCCCTTGCCGATGCGCTCCAACACCCGCGCAAGCACCGGCCGCGCACGATTGCCGCCCGATGCCTGTTCTTCATGGATCTCGGCGCAGCCCGCGGATTTCAGGGCCTGCGACTGGGGCAGGGGGGTCTGGTCCTCGGTTGAAACGCGCGCGTAGCCTATCAATGGCATCAAAACAGTCTTTTTGCAGTTTCATATACCGCCTATAAACGACCGATTGATAGCGACGAGAGGAGAAAGGTCGCATGATGGCTGATCATCGCCCACGATCAGCTTCCATTGACCAAAGCTGAACATTGGCATATATTGCCAATGAAGGAGACCTGATCCATGGTGACACGCAACGTAGTCCTCACCGAAACCCAAGACCATCTGGTTCAAGCACTGGTGGCGTCCGGGCGCTACCAGAATGTGAGTGAAGCCATGCGCGCTGGCCTGAGGCTGCTCGAGCAGGAAGAAGCACAGCTGGCCGGGATCCGGAAGGGTCTCCTAGAAGGTCTGACGCAGGCCAAGGCGGGTGATCTTGCGGAGGGCAGCGGCAAAGATGCGATCCGGAGAGCCTTTGCGTCTGCGCGCACGCGTTCATGAGTCGATCCCTCCGGCTGACCCGTCGTGCGGAAGCCAGCCTCACCGAAATCGCCAGATGGACGATCGAAAATTTTGGGCTGCGCCAAGCAGAGCTCTACGAGGCGGAATTGCTCAACTGCTGTGAAAGTATTCTGAACGGCCAGGCCCATAGCCGGAGTTGCGCAGTTCTCGTTGATGATGTCGAAGACCTGCGGTTCATAAGGGCAGGGGAACATTTCCTGGTGTTCCTAGATCAGCCTGACGAGGTCATCATCGTGGATATCCTGCATTCCCGCAGTGATCTTCCGCGTCATGTCGCAGCGTTGGCAGCCCTCAGAAATGTCGACCTATAGCCCTGCGGCTTTGGTCAAGTTCACCCGGAACCGGTCGCGCCGTCGCTGATAGCGGCGGGTCATCTCGGCCGAGGCGTGGCCAAGCTGCTTCTGGACGTAGCGCTCGTCGACTTCGGCGGAGCTGGCGAGACCGGCGCGCAACGAATGGCCGGAGAACAGAGCCAGGCGGTCTTTCTCAGGCAGGTCCGACCGGATGCCGGCGTTCAGAACCGTGCGCTTGATCAGGCGCGCGACATGCTTGTCGTTTAACCTGGTTTCAGATGCCCGCTTGCCATCGCGCGAGGTGCCGACAAAGACCGGACCAAAGTCGATCTTGGCGAAGTGCAACCATTGCTCAAGCGCATGGACCGGGCAGGTCTGATCCTTCGAGCCGCGGCCAATCTCGACCTCGCGCCAGCCGGTCTTAGCATTGAGCATGAGCAGGGCGCCCTTGTCGAAGATCTCGATCCAGCCGCCGGTGTCCGGCGTGTCGTCCTTGTGGACGTCGAGGCTGACAATTTCCGAGCGGCGCAGACCGCCCGCATAGCCAATCAGCAAGATCGCCCGGTCCCGCAGACCGCGCAGGTCGAAAGCAAGGGTGGCCACCATCGCGAGGATGTCCTCGGCCAGGATCGCTTCCTTCTGCACTGGCGGTCGGGCGTGCCTGCGTTTGATCCCTGCAAACACCGTGGCGATGTGCCGGTTCTTGCGATCCAGGGTAAATCCCCGCTGCGCATAGTTCCAGCCGAGGCCCGACAGGCGGCGGTCGATTGTACTGGCCGATAGGGCAGGGGAGGGGCCTGATCCGGACGCCAAGTCTGCGAGATAGAGCCCGATCATCTCGGGTGAGGGGGGCAGAGGCTCCGCGCCCTTCATCCGGCACCAGCGCGCGAAATGCGCCCAGTCTTTCGCATAGGCCTTCAGCGTATTGTCAGAAGCCGCGGCGCGCGCATAGTCGCGCGCGGTATCGACGAGGCGATCCAGGCTGCCGGAGCCTGGGACGTGGGCGGGCAGGGAGATATCGTCGCTTTTTTCTTGATCTCTCTCGTCGTCCTGAGCGGTACTAATCACACCAGAGTTTGATGATGTCGATTTCTCGTCCTCTGCGGCCATTTTCCAGTGAATCCAGCGATGAAATTGAATTGTCTCGCAGCATATCTTTTTATGTCCGATAATGCAAACTTATCGGACATTATGGCAAAAGATAGAGTGAGGCGTTTTCTGTGCAATTTTCTGGAGAAAAGCGCCGCGATGGTTTAGGCTTCAGTCATGACATTTGCCCGACCGGAACACTCCATCGACACAGACACTCTACCCCGGATGCCCGCCTGGGTCACCTCGGCACGGGTTGAAACCCTTGAAGATGTGGCGTTTTTGTCGGGCGCTGCGTTGAACCACTTGCATGTTGTGCTGGGATGCGCGGAGGTGCCCCAAGCCTTGTTGCGGGAGCGGCTCGCGCTGTGCGCAGCTGAGGCTTGTGTTGCGTTTTCTGGCCGACGGGAGCGGGCAGGGGAACTGCGCGATGCAGCGCACCTTCTGCGTCCCGGCGATCTACCCGGACCGGCAGGTGAAACCTATCTGATCTGGCGGCGCGCGGTGGAGCGGCCGGTGGCGGTCAAGGCTCTGGGCCGAGCCTTGTCGGCCTTCGAGCCGGGCCAGATCGCGACGTGGCTCGATGCGGGGGTGGGGGCGCCGGTCAAACGAGCAGCACTGGTGCTGGAAGCTGTTCTGCGCGAGGCGCCACGTGCTGACGAAGCTGCGCTGATCCTCGCGGATGCTGCACTCGCCCAGGCGCTTGGTTGGGATCATGTCGTGCCGCTGCTGGCGGCTGGCCTGAAACGTGCCGACCTGCGCAAGCAAGGCGACGAATTGAAGCTCGCCTGTCATCGGGCGCTCGTGTCATCGGCGGCCGAGGCCGTGCGTCTCTCCACCAACCTCACGCGTCGGGCGGCGCATCTGAAGGCGGTCGCACCAAAGCTTCGGGCCAAGGGGGCGGCCGACGCCGTCGAGATATTCCTGAAACAGGACGCGGTCGCTCCCTCAGTCTTGCCTTTGCCGGACCGCGCGGCGCGGCGGCTCTGCGACCGGCTGGTCGATCTCGGCGCTGTGCGCGAACTGACTGGCCGGGACACCTTCCGGCTCTACGGGGTGTAACGATGGCCAAGGATCGCTCCGAGCCTGAATTTGACCGCGAGTTGTCCGACCTGCCGCCGGAGCTGCGCTGGCGCGAATGGATGCGGCGGATCGAGGCGGTACTGTTTGCCTCTGCCTCGCCTGTACCGCGCGAGGATCTGGCGCGCATAGTGGGGCAGGCGACCTCGGTTGATCTGCTGATCGAGGATCTTGCCGCCGATCTAGAAGGGCGGGCGTTCGAGATTGCCATGGTCGCAGGGGGGTGGATGTTCCGGACGCGGTCTGTTTACGCGCCTGCGATCCGCTCCGCAGCGGATGTCGGGGACCAGTTGCTGGACCTGAACGAGTTCGACGTCGCGATTTTGGCGGCCATCGCCTACCATCAGCCAATCACGCGCGATGGGCTGAAGGACATCTTCGGCAAGGAGATCGGTCGGGACCTGATCGGGCGGCTCCATGCACACGGTCTGATTGGAACTGGGCCGCGCGCGCCGCGTCGTGGTGCCCCCTATACCTTCGTGACCACAGACGCGTTCCTCGCGGCCTTCGGGTTGGAGAGCTTGCGGGACCTGCCGGATCCTGAACAGCTGAATGATGCCGGGCTGGCCGCGAGCGCCTGAAACTCACCGGGAATTTTTACAGCGCTTGCCGCTGCTGATCGAGCCGCGCGGCCGCCTGAACGAGATCCGCCAAATTCGGGCCAGCGGTGTTAGAGCAAGGCCCAGCTTTGGGCCGAGGCAGGACGGCATCGCTGAAAGATGTGACCAGTCCGCCCCAAGCTGGCGCAACCTGAGCGACGCGTTTCCAATAAATGATCGCGGAACTTCTTCGCGTTCCGAACGGCGTCGATTGCCCGTCCGTCAATTGCCAAAACAGCTGATAGCGATCCCGATGAGAGAGGCGCGCGATGGACATTGGCCGTCGACTGAATTGAAAGCAGGCTGATCCAAGAAGGTCCGGGAGTGATCGCCCCTCTGCCATTCGATGCCCTGATGCCTGCAGACGAAGCAGATCGTCGATCAGACGCTCAAGACGCCGATCCTTGGTTTCCTTGTCCCACTCGTTCGCGGCGGCAGGGACGATACCCTGCGCTCTTCCCGATACCGCGCCAGATAGTTGTAGACTTGGCGTGTCGAAAGCCGCAGCTCGGATGCCGCGCGCATCACGGCCTCACGCACGGGCGCCGCCCCGTCAAGAATCCGGTCCAACTCGCGCGCGATCCGCATCGCCTTGGCCCAAGCTTCATCCGAGGCATGCGCTCCGCCGGACGTCATCGATATGAAACTTTCGAAACCGGCTGGGCAGTGCGCCAACAGGGCGGCCACTTGCTGAAATACGGAACCAAAATTGAAACCTTAAGCTGAAAAATGATGTGCAATATCGCGGTATCTTCCAGAAATCACGTAATAATCATGTGCTGAAATGGTGAAGAAAATGCGACAGTGGTTCCTGCCCGGTCCGATGGACGAGGAGCCAGATTATCTGCCGCCCGGACCTAGGGCAGAGCTTCGTGAAACCGCAGTCCTCGACGATTGGCGGAAGGCAGAGGCGGGCAATGCCGCGCGTCTCGCCCGTGTGGCTGGCCGGATCGGCGCGCTGGACGACCGGCTGCGCCGTGGCCCGAAAGGTTGGCGGCACAGGCTCGCGCTGATGGAGGCGGCAGACCTCAGCTGGTTTGTAGGCGACCGAATTGGCCCGGATCGGCTGGCGCTCTGGAAATCCATGCGCTTGTCCGGCGTGCAGGACGACACCGCGGCGCTCGCGCGTGTCGGATGGGCAGTGCGGCGTCTTACAGGCGGCCTTGGACCGGAAGTGGACCTGTCCGCCTTCCTCGACCGCCGCGACCCCGAGAACCTCGGCGTTGAAGCCGAACCGTTCGCGGAACGCGCGGGCGGTTGGCTCGATCTTATGGCGCAAGCCGCCGATCTTCACCCAGTCACGCGCGCTTGCATGGGCTTCCATCTCTGGAGTCTCGCGGGCCTCGGGCAGCACGGCGACCGGATGGAAGCGGCGGTCACAGCCGCACGGATCGTGGCCAGTGAGGGCAAGGGGGCGCTCTTCGCGCCTTTGGCCATGGGCGGGGCAGGAGGATTGCGCTCCGGTGGCCCACCCGCTGACCGTCTGTCTCGTTGGCTTGACGGGATGGAGACCGCATGCCTGACCGCAATGCGTCACCTCGATGATATCGAGGCATGGTCGGCGAGGGCGGAAGCCGAGATGAGCCCGCTTTCCGGCCGCACGCCCCCGGCCTTGTGCGCGGTACTTACCGAATGGCCGCTCGTGTCCGCTCCGATGGCCGAGGCCCTGATCGGCGCCAGCCGGGCTGCCATCCAGCGCAACCTTGCTTGGATGGAAGCGCGTGGTCTGATCCACGAGATGACGGGGCAGGGGCGGTATCGGATGTGGAGGGTCGCAACTTAAGCCGTGCTCTTTGTCGGGGGGCCGACAGTTTATGTTAGAGTCAACGCTTCTGTCCGCCAAACTTGCAGACAATTCGCGCATCGAGCCCACTTTGATGAATTTTGCTCGAAGCACGAATGTCCGCATGGATGAAAACGAACCGCCCGTGTCCAGTCTTCGTCTCTTGCTGCGGCTTATAAATGCGTGGCCCAGCGAGGATGGCTCTCGTCAATGATCAAGGCATGGCTGTGCCTGCGATGTCCCCTTAGGTGGGGATGGTCGAGTGGCAAATTACCGTGGGTGTGCTCAAGCTCAACGGGATCGCCGGACGGCCAGAGTTTCAGCGCTGCGAGCATTCCGAAGGCGGCGATGAGGGCCAGTCCGATCAGTGCGGGAACGACACCATAGACTGTCAGCAGCCATCCCGACAGCGGATAGGTCACAAGCCAGCAGGCGTGGACAGCGCGAATTGCGCCGCGAAGAGTGCCGGGCGGTCCCCGGCGTGGGCGGAACGGCGCAGCAGTCGGCCGGAAGGGGTGAGGACAGCGGAATATCCGAGCCCCACCAGCAACCAGGCTGTCAGAAGGATGGACCAGCCAAGGCCCGCTCCAAGGACCGTCAACGCCAGACCGACCAGAGTAGCCACCATCAGCGTGGCTCCGCCGAACATCACGGGCCGGTCCGGCAACACATCGAGAACACGCGGCAGGACCAGCGCGGCGATCATCGACCCTGCGCCGAAGGCGAACATCGTCCAGGCCAGAGCACTTTCCGAAAGGCCGAGCGAGCCGCGCACAAGAACGACGGTATTGACCAGCACCATCGCACCTGCCGCCGCCGCCGCGAGGTTCAATGCCAAGAGCCCGCGCAAGCGGGGCGTGGCCAGATAGATGCGGATGCCGCGCGTAGTGCGGTCATAGACACCGCGCGGCTCGGATGGGCGGGGACTGGGCAGCACGACCGAAACAACCAGAAGGGCCGATGCGGCGAAACCGAGGACCGTGCCGAGGAAAAGCGAATTGTAGGACATCACCGCGAGCAGAAGGGCCGCCAGCGTCGGGCTGACGATGTTTTCCAGATCGTAGGCCAGCCGCGACAGCGACAGCGCGCGGGTATAGCGCGCCTCTTCGGGCAGAACGTCCGGGATCGTCGCCTGAAAGGTCGGCGTGAAGGCGGCGGAAGCCGATTGAAGAAGGAAGATCAGGACGTAGACCTGCCAGACCTCGGTCACGAAGGGCAGTGCGAGCGCGACACCGGCACGCACCAGATCGAGCGTCACCAGAAGCGCGCGGCGCGGCACGCGGTCTGCGAAAGCCCCTGCAATGGGCGCGATGCCCACATAAGCAACCATCTTGATGGTGAAGACTGTGCCGAGGACCAGCGCCGCCCCGTCGCCCGAAAGATCAAAGGCGAGCAGGCCGAGTGCGACTGTGGCGAGTCCGGTACCCAGAAGGGCTACGACCTGTGCCAGAAACAGGTGCCGATAAGTGCGGTCGGAGAGAATATCGAGCATGGTCAGCCTCAGAGATATCGGGCGATCGCCCGCAACTCGGCGCGATCAGTTTCAGAACTTTCAACGTCGATACAATGGTCCATGTGATCATGGATCAGCGCACGCTTGGCGTTCGTCACGGCCTTTTCGACCGCTTGCATCTGCTGAGCAATCTCCAGACAGGGTTTGCCCGCCTCGATCATTTCGATCACGGCGCGCAAATGGCCGTCAGCGCGTTTCAGCCGGGCGACAAGGGCGGGATGGGTTGCATGGACTGGATGTTTTGTCATAAAGTAGTTCTATCCCCCCCGGGAGGATAGAACAAGATGGTGCCACGACGCACCACGCTAGAGACGGGCAGACGGGCAGATCCTATGGATACCTTGAGGACAGTTGTAAACGCCGCGTTTGCGACACTCTTATGTTTGGCCGTACTCCTCTGGTCTGTGGTGCCCGCAACCTCGCACGCACCCTCAGTCATCGGCGTCCTTCAAGAGCACGCAGAAATGGTTGCTGAGCACGGTCATTCGCATGGACTGGAAGAAGACCTCGCCTGGGCCATGCATGGACATAGCCATGACAGCATCGATCACGATCACAGTCAGGCGGTCGTGCCTGGCCCCGACCGATCGCCGCACCCGCTCGATATTTATAGAGCCGCATGGCCGTTGAGTTCGGCCACGTCGAACACCTTGCAGACATACCAAATCGAAAGACCTCCGCGCGTCTGATCGACTGCGTGCCAACAGCGCGCTGCATTCGATCATCAACACATATGCGGAGTTCAATCCATGAATACAGTCCACCAGGGCTGGACCGATCCCGGCATACGCCGGATCGTGATCCTGTCCTTCATTGCCCTTTCGGCGCTCGTCCTGGGTGCGGAAAACGCTCTTGCCCATGCCGTCACAGAAGGTGACGCAGGCTATATCCAGGAAATCTGGGGGGTGAACATCATCCCCTTCATGTATCTCGGCGCCAAACACATGGTCACGGGATACGATCACATCCTGTTCCTGCTCGGCGTCGTCTTCTTCCTCTACAAGATGAAGGATGTAGGCATCTATGTCAGCCTCTTCGCCCTCGGGCACTCGACCACGATGCTGGCCGGTGTCTGGTTCGGCTGGGGCATCAACGCCTACATCATCGACGCGATCATCGGCCTTTCGGTCGTCTACAAGGCGCTCGACAATCTCGGGGCTTATCAGCGCTGGTTTGGGTTCCAGCCGAACACCAAGGCCGCAACGCTGATCTTCGGCTTCTTCCACGGCACGGGCCTGGCCACGAAGATCCTAGACTACGAGATCGCGTCAGAGGGCCTACTGGCCAATCTTCTGGCGTTCAACGTGGGCGTCGAGCTTGGCCAGATCATGGCGCTTGCCGTGATCCTCATCGTCATGGGCTTCTGGCGGAAATCCCCAAGCTTCTTCCGCCAAGCCTACACCGCCAACGTCGTCATGATGTCCATGGGATTCATCCTCATGGGCCTGCAAATCACCGGCTACTTCGTAGCCACCTGAGAATTTAGGAGACCAAAATGTTTAACGCAAAAAAACCGAGCCTTGATGAGCTTCCCAGCTCCGCGCAGCTTATCCGTTCCACTGCCATTGCGGCGGCCAGCGCCGTTGCGATCCTTGTGACCGTCGTGCTGCCTGCCGAATACAACATCGACCCGACCGGGATCGGCGGGGTTCTCGGGCTGAGCGAGATGGGTGAGATCAAAGCCCAGCTTGCGGAGGAGGCCGAAGCCGACAGGCTGTTGGAGATCGAAGCCGAAGAGCAGTCGAGCCTTATGAACGATATCTTTGGACTTTTTGTCGGCACGGCATATGCACAGGACGCCGAAATCTGGCGTGACGAAACCACCTTTACGCTTGCACCCGGCGACAGTGCCGAGTGGAAGCTGGTCATGGAAGAGGGCCAGACGGTGGAATACCGAATGCTGGTCGATGGCGGTCGGGTGAATTTTGACATGCACGGCCACGGCGGCGGCAATTCGGTGACCTATGAAAAGGGCCGCGGTTCGACGGGCGACGAGGGCGAGATCATCGCGGCATTCGACGGCGAACACGGATGGTTCTGGCGGAATCGGGACAGCCAGCCCGCAACCGTGACTGTCCAGGTGCGCGGCGAATACACCGAATTCAAAGACGCAAGTTGACACAAGGGCAGCCACCCGCATGAAAAGATGCGGGTGGTTGCCTGGCTCCGAAACAGACCTTGGATGAGTCCGCAGTCTCGCCTCAGATTTTCCCCCGAAACCAACCTCGGGCATCTTTTGGCCAATCAGTGAGTACCCGCGTGGCAATGTCACGCCTATGTTACGGGATACTTCTTGACCTCCCCCTACTGGAAGCTTGCATAAGGATCGCATGATCTGCGTTTTCCGCCTCATTTTGATTCTTGCATTGAGCTTCGGTGCCGTGGTTGCGCCGGATGTATCGGCAGCGAATGCGGCTGAGGCAGCAATGGCTCAGATGGTGGGCGCTGAAAGCGGGGACGACCATTGCGGCGGATGTGATCCGATCGGATTTGCTGACGGGATAACCTGCGAGGGTGGGTGTACAGTCCCTTGTGGCGCGGGAACTACGGCCGGTATCGTAGCTCGTACGTCAGCGATGACGCTTGAGATGGCCTTCGGTGTTGTCATCCCGGTCGCGGGACCTGTGATCCCGATTGGCGCGGTTCCCTCCCTTGATCCATTTCCTCCCAAGCTGCCTGTCTGAACCTGATAGCGGCCTCGCTTGTTGCGGGGCCTGACCGTTGCCTTGGCCGAAGCTGGCTGAGTGCGACCCTTTCAGATCAAGGCAGAAGTAATGACCCTCAACAGACTGATTTCACGACGGCACGTGCTGCGCACCGGTGCCGCTTTCACGGCCATATCCACTCTGTCACCGGCACGAGTAGCGATGGCAGGTCCGACAGAGGACCCATTCTTGCTACGCGCTGCGGCCGGACAAGCCGCCCTGCGACCGGCACCCTACGGCCCTACCGACGTCTGGAGCTACAACGGATCCCTCCCCGGCCCCGAGATCCGGGTGCGGCAGGGAGACCGAATTCGGGTTCTGGCCCGGAACGGGCTAAATGAAGGGACGACGGTCCACTGGCATGGCATTCGCACACCCAATGCGATGGACGGTGTGCCGTTCCTGACACAGGACCCGATCCCGGTCGGTGGCGAGTTTCTCTACGAATTCGATGCGCTGGACGCAGGTACATTCTGGTATCACCCGCACCAGCGCAGTTCGGAACAGGTCGGGCGCGGGCTTTACGGGCCGCTGATCGTCGAGGAAGCAAACCCGATCCGCGTGGATCGCGATTTGACCTGGATGCTCGATGACTGGCGGATGACCGGCGACGGACAGATTGCGACAGATTTCGGAAGCCGGCACGACGCGATGCACGGCGGTCGTATCGGCAATTCCGTGACGATCAACGGCCAGATCCCTGACCGTATCGCGGTGCGATCCGGGGAACGCATCCGCCTTCGGCTGGTCAATGCAGCGAACGCGCGGATATTCGGGCTGGATTTCGGGGGGCTTGCGCCGGTCGTGGTCGCTCTGGACGGTCAACCCGTGTCACCTCATGTACCAGACGATGACATCGTGGTGGTCGGTCCGGCCATGCGTGTCGATCTGGTGATTGATATGACCGGCAAGCCCGGAGAGAGCCTGACCATCACCGATGTCTTCTACAGGGATCTGGAATACCGTCTGGTCGATCTCGCCTACGGGCCGGATCGGTTACGGGACGCGGTCCCGGACTGGTCGATGGAACTGCCACCCAACCCGCTGGCCGAACCCGATATGCAAGCTGCCACGCGGCATCAGATCATCTTTAATGGCGGCATGATGGGGCAGATGATGATGGGCGGCGGCATGGGGTCCATGATGGAGCAGATGCGCGAAGGCAACATGTGGTTCATCAACGGCAAAGCAGCAACGGGGCACATGATGGATCCATTGCTGGTCCTGCCGCAGGGCACGTCGCATGTGCTGCAGATGGACAATCGCACCGCGTGGCATCACCCGATGCATCTTCATGGACATTCGTTCCGTGTGATCACACGGAACGGGCAACCGACACGGCATCGCGAATGGCAGGACACCGTCCTGATGGCACCGGAGGAACGGGTCGAGATCGCCTTCGTGGCGGACAATCCGGGAGACTGGATGTTCCATTGTCACATCTTGGAACACCAGGCGGCCGGCATGATGGGCATCATACGTGTCGATCCTGGCACGACCAAAACCTGAAACAATCTCACGTAACGATCACCACGAAAGGAAAGAACCGATGAAGAAACTAATTGGACTTGCCAGTCTTGGCACCGCAGGTGCTGCCGCTGTCCTTGCAATGAGCCTGAATGCCGCGCCTGCAGCAGCGCAAGAGGCCACGCTCTACAAGAACCCGCAATGCGGATGCTGCGAGAGCTATGCGGACTACCTGCGCGAGAATGGCTTCACGGTCGAGGTAAAGCCGACCCATGATCTGGCTCAGATCAGCCGTGATGCAGGTATCCCGGACGATTTCCAGGGCTGCCATACGACCTTTCTGGGTGACTACGTCGTCAGCGGTCATGTGCCAATTGATGTCGTCAACAAGTTGCTTGATGAGCGCCCGGACATTGCCGGTCTGACACTTCCCGGCATGCCGTTGGGATCGCCGGGTATGGGGGGCGCGAAGCAGGAACCGTTCAAGATTTACACCGTCGAAGAAGGTGTGAACCCGACCGTCTATGCGGTCGAATGATTAATTGCGCGGACTGGTGCGATCCCGTGCCTGACCGGTTTCAAGGGAAAACAAAGGATGAAGTGCATGATGATGGATGGTGGAATGATGGGTGGCGGCATGATGATCGCGATGGGACTGGTTTGGTTACTCATCGTGGCGGTGCTGGTG
Organism: Seohaeicola saemankumensis; assembly: GCF_021021435.1. GTDB lineage: Bacteria > Pseudomonadota > Alphaproteobacteria > Rhodobacterales > Rhodobacteraceae > Seohaeicola. The sequence goes on along the minus strand of NZ_JAINWI010000028.1, from coordinate 4,110 downwards.
CTCGCGGCAATCGCCTTGGTCAAATACATCCGCTCGGACAGCGGAAAATAGAAATGCGCCAAGATGCGGAATGAGGGCGACAGCAACGGCGACGGCCTGTTGTCGATGGGGATTGGTCTGGGGGCGTGCGTCCTGCTTGTCGTGGCATCGATAGTAGCACTCTCGTTGTATTTGGATAGCCAGAAGAAGGCACAAGCGACATGAAAAACACCATTAGGCTCGCCGCGGTCTTGCTCGCCACAACGGTCTCTCCCGTTTCGGCGGAGAGCGACTTGCGCATGGGCGAGCGTCTCTATCAGGAGAATTGTGCCAGTTGCCATGGCGCAAACCTGGAGGGGCAGCCTGATTGGCGCACCCGATTGCCGAACGGCAGATTGCCTGCCCCGCCGCATGATGCGTCGGGGCATACCTGGCATCATACGGACCGCGTATTGTTCGACATCGTGAAACGCGGACCGGCGGCGATTGTCGGGGCCGGTTATGAAAGCGACATGCCCGGATATGAGGGCGTACTGACAGATGACGAAATCACGTCGATCGTCGACTACATCAAGAGCACCTGGCCCGACAAAGAACGTGCCTTTCAGAGTGAGCGGACCCGCGAGGACCAGCAAGCAAAGCCATGACCAGCTATCGTGACAATATGACTGTTCCCACGCCCCGCCGGAGAAATCTCGGCTTTGTGCTGGTGCCCGTCGTGGCTTTGGCCCTTATGGTCCTGTTTGGCTGGGGGCTTTTCAGCGAGGGCGATGATCTGCCGTCCGCGCTTATCGACAAGCCCGTACCGGAGTTTGCACTCGCTCCGGTGCTCGGCCGCGAGGAAGGTCTTTCGACGCAGGACCTGATCGGCCATGTTTCGCTGGTGAACGTCTTCGCCTCGTGGTGCGTGCCCTGCCGCGCCGAACATCCGCTATTCATGGAATTGAGCGCCACGGGCGAAGTGCCGCTCTACGGGATCAACTACAAGGATCCGCCCGAACAGGCGCGCGCCTGGCTAGACGAACTGGGTGATCCCTACACCCGCATCGGGGCCGACATAAACGGACGTGCGGGCATCGAGTGGGGTGTTTACGGCGTGCCTGAAACCTATGTCATCACGTCCGACGGCACCATTGCCTACCGCCATGTCGGCCCCATCACGCGAGCGATTCTGGAGGAAACCCTTTTGCCGATCGTCCGTGATCTGAAAACCCAAGCCGGCAAGGAGCCAACGCCATGAAATATCTAAAAACGGCGCTGCTCGTCTGGGCATTGTCCGTCGGCGCTGCGTTTGCCGGGCCGCAAGGCTTCGCACTGCACGACACGCCGCAGCCGGTGATCAATGTGCGCTACGAGACCGAGGACGGCAGCCGTGGGGACATGGAGGATTTTCGCGGCAAGGTGATCCTCGTGAATGTTTGGGCAACCTGGTGCGTGCCATGCCGGGAAGAGATGCCGACGCTGGATGCGCTTCAGGCGGAACTTGGCGGCGACCGGTTCGAAGTGGTCGCCCTGTCCATCGACCGGGCCGGATCGCCCGTCGTGCGGCGTTTCTACGACGAGATCGGTGTCACCAATCTCAAGATATATGTCGACAAGACCATGCTGTCGATGACCGCGCTGCGCACCGTCGGTCTGCCGACAACGATCCTGATCGACGCGCAGGGGCGGGAGCTTGGGAGACTGGTCGGCCCGGCCGAATGGGATGATCCCGAGATGGTCTCCTTCTTGCGAGGCTTTATCGAATAAGCGCCCCTGAAAGAGCGCCGCCCGCCCTTGACCGCCCAGTTATCAGAATGACCAGTACTCAAACTTCAGAAGGATTTTCCGGATGACCGACATATCATCTTCCAACGATGCGGGTGCCGCCGACATCGAAAGCGCAGGCAACTGGCCCCGGTGGTTGACACGCAGACGATTGCTGTTCGTCGGTGCGGCAACCGTGATGGGCGGCGGCATGGCTCTGAACTGGGGATGGCTCACCGCGATCGGGCTCGCGCCTGTCCTGGTCTCACTGGCACCCTGTGCCGCGATGTGCGGGCTTGGTCTGTGCATGAAGGGCGGGTCCGGCGGGAAATGCAACGATGCGGGTAGTGGCACGCCCGATCAATCCGAAAGGTGATGCAGTTGATTATCTATCTGACCCGGCGCGCCGCCTTGGTCACACTTGCGGCCACGATCTCCTTTCCGGCCTCCGCCAATCATCCGGGTGAAAATCTGGATGCGCGGATGTTCGAGATGGAGCCATACTTCCAGGCCATCGACGCAGCACAGGCCCCGGATTTCGAGTTGCGGAATGCGGAGGGCAATCCTGTGCGCTTGGCGGATTTCAGCGAAAGGGTCGTCATCCTGCATTTCATCTACGCCAACTGCCCGGATCTCTGCCCGCTCCATGCGGAAAAGATCGCGGCGGTCCAGGCTTCGATCAACGACGGGCCGATGAGCGATCTGGTGCAATTCATCTCGATCACGACCGATCCCGTGAATGACACGCCGGACGTTCTGCGCGACTACGCGGACCGGCATGGGCTCGATCCGAGCAACTGGGTCATTCTGACCAAACGGCCCGATCAGAGCGACGACGCGACGCGCCTTGTGGCGCGGGACTATGGGCTCGAGTTCACCACGACCGCCGACAGCGACATGATGATGCACGGTGCGGTCACCCATGTCGTGGATATCGGCGGGCGGTTTGCCGCAAAGTTCCATGGCATGGATTTCAAGAATGTGAACCTGATCCTCTATGTCAGCGAGTTGATCAACAATGCCCAGCATCGACGCCGGGAACGCAGTTGGTGGGACCGGGTGACAGGGGTGTTTCAATGAGTGTCACCGCGACTGGCGTCAGGCTGTCCTCGACAGACGGAATTTCACTGACAGCCCTGCGTCGGTATTTTTCGGTAATCATCCCGGCCAATCTGGTCTGGGAGTTCGCGCACATGCCGCTCTACACGATCTGGAACGAGGGCACCTGGGGTGAGATCGTCTTCGCTGCGGTTCATTGCACGGGTGGCGACATCCTGATTGCCATGAGCGCGCTGGTGCTCGCCTTGATGATGTCGGGCCGAGGCTGGCCCATTGTCGCTTCGACGCGACGCTCGGTAACCGTCCTGACGGTGGTGTTCGGGTTGGGATATACGCTGTTCAGCGAATGGCTCAACATCGTGATCCGCGCGGCTTGGGCCTATTCGGACCTGATGCCGATCATTCCGGTCCTCGATGCAGGGCTGTCGCCCGTGCTGCAATGGATCGTAATCCCGCTGATTGCCTTCTGGTGGGCATCACGGCCCTTTAGCGGACATGGAAACGCATGATGGATATTTCCGGCATCGGCATCTTCGCGGCCTTTCTGGCGGGGGCCATTTCGTTCCTGTCGCCCTGCGTCCTGCCACTGGTTCCGGGCTATGTTTCCTACATCGCTGGCCAGCCGGATTTGCGCACGACACGGTCGGTCGGTCTGCGGGCGCGCGCCGGGGCACTGGGCCTAAGCACCTGCTTCGTTCTGGGGTTTTCGACGGTTTTCGTCGCCCTCGGGGCCGGGGCCAGCGCGATCGGATCATTGCTGCTGACATGGCGCATCGAGCTGAACTATCTGGGCGGCGCGATCATCATCCTGTTCGGACTGGTCATGTTGGGCGTCTTTCGTCTGGATGCCTTCTCGCGCGACACCCGCTTCACACTCGACATTCCGGGGGGTCGCCCGCTTGGAGCCTACGTCCTGGGCTTGGCCTTCGCCTTTGGTTGGACCCCCTGCATCGGACCGATCCTTGGCGCGATCCTGACACTCAGTTCGACTTCCGGCGGTATGTCGGACGGAATCTGGCTGCTGTCGATCTATTCCGCGGGGCTGGGCGTGCCGTTCCTGTTGGCCGCGCTGTTCACCGACGCCATCGCCGCGCGGGTCAGACAGATCGGCAAGGCCGGTCGCTGGCTCTATAAGGGCGCAGGCGTCGCCATGATCATCATGGGCGTTGCCATCATGACCGGCCAATTGTCCCGGTTTGCCTACTGGCTTCTGGGAACCTTCCCATTCTTGGCCTCAATCGGTTAGTCTTCCTCGGCATTCCTGATGTGAAGCCAGATCAGTGCTGGGCTCTGATGATGTGACCGCCCCCCGACGGCATCAATGTG
>NZ_JAINWI010000027.1 GCF_021021435.1 Seohaeicola saemankumensis | reverse complement strand
CTTTGTCATAGGGCTCATCCTTTGAGTGTTTTACTCTCCGGCAAACCCGGGGCGGTTCACCACAGTCAAACGCTGCAGCCTCAACATGTGCTTCCCTGGAAGGTCCTTCTCTTGGCTTCGCTGGTGATACCAATACTCATCGAGCTGATCCGCAGCTCTTCTGGCTCGGGCTTCGGCTACTTTCGGGGACCTTGTACGCAGAGAATATGCGATCCGAGGTGACGTGTAGTGGCGTTTCAACTCACTTGGGATGCGACGACTGAAATATAAAACCCCGTCTTTCACGAAGGTGAACGTGGGCGAAATGGTCTCCGACATGGTCTCCGGCTCCTTGCGGTTGCAAAAAGCTGGAGTGATACCAATGAGTTAGCTGACGAAATGGTGCCCGGGGGCGGAATCGAACCACCGACACGAGGATTTTCAATCCACTGCTCTACCCCTGAGCTACCCGGGCACGGGAGAACGCGAGGCGTTCGGGTTGCAGCGTTCTAGGCGAGGTACAGGGGGCTGTCCAGAGGGTTTGCGTAAAAATCTTGCCGTGATTTCACTACTGTTTTCTGGGGATGTCCTGCAAGGCTTCCTCGATGGCATCAATCGCGGCTTCGATGTCGTCGGGGTCTTGTGATGGCACTGCGTAACTGCCGCTCAGCCAATGTGCCAGATCGACGTCGGCACAGCGTTTCGAGCAGAACGGACGGTAGGCCGGATCGGCTTTGCGCTTGCAGATCGGGCAGGTCACGATGCTGACTCCTGCCCCTCCAGCAGCAGCACCAAAGGCTGGCGCACGCGCTGGCGTTGCAACTCGTAATGGCCCAGCGGCGTCCATCCTGCCATCACCGTTTCGATACTATCGGCGCGGAAAGCCGATTTGATCGCCATCTCGAAGGCGCGGCGGTCCTTTTTGGGCATCGGCGCCAGATCCAGCGTGATCTGGCCACCCAGACCGCGCAGGCGCAACTGGCGGGGCAGATCGCGAGCCAGTGCGATATTCGCCTTGAGGGCGGCAGCAGGGCTGGTATCGGCACCGGTGTTCACATCCACCGCCACCAAAGCACGGGTCGGCTCGATATAGGCAAAGCCGCCGCCTGACAGTGATATACGCGGTTGTAGAAGTGCCGCGATCATGTCCTCTACGCCGTGGGTGTCAAAACCGCCCTCGGCCGTCACAACCTCGGCCGGTTCGACCCAGTCGCGCCACGCCAGTGCGTGCGGCCCGTCGCCTTCGGTCAGCAGTTCAGCAGGTCCGTCCGCATCGGCCAGAACCGCTGCGGCCAGATCAGCCATCGCTGCGATATCCTCGGCAATCTCGTCAGCTCCGGCCCCTTCACAACCGGAGCGCAGGATGAGCCCCATTTCGCTGTCGCCCATCACCTCATGGGCAACGCCCAGCAGCGTGTCGCGCAGATCGTCGTCACGGATCGACCGGCTGATGTTCAGACCCGGCGCATCGGGTGTCACGATCGCATAGCGGCTTTTGAACAGCAGCTTCTGCGTGACCGGCAGGGCCTTGCCCTCTTCGGCATGACCTGTGACCTGCACCAGCATCGTATCGCCGGCAGAAATTCCTTTGACCTGCCGCAGAAAGGCGCTGCCATCAGGTGTGCGCAGGAACAGGCCGCCCTGCCCTTTCACAGGCCGGTCCGCCACTGCGCGATAGATCGCGCCGGGGCGCGGACCATCGCCGTCTAGCAACAGGTCTTCCAGCTTGCCATCCACGATCAGCGCTGCGGCCTCGCGTCCGTTCAGATTGTCTAGAATAATCTGGCGGCCCTTCATGAGCGGTCCTTCCATAGCGGGTATCCGGCGGCCTGCAAAAGGCCTGCGGTTTCTGAGAGTGGCAGGCCCACGACACCAGTGAACGATCCGTTGATCCAAGGGATAAAGGCACCGGCCAGCCCCTGAATACCGTAGCCGCCCGCCTTCCCCTGCCAGTCATTGCTGGCGAGATAGACGTTCAACTCCTCATCCGACAGGCGCTTCATCTGCACGGTTGTCACGACATCGCGCTGCCAGACCTTGTCGGCCCGCTTCAATGCAACAGCCGTGATCACGCGGTGGCGTCGTCCCGACAGGGCCAGCAGAAACTCTGCCGCCTGTCCGCTGCTTTCAGGTTTGCCCATGATGCGGCGGCCAAGGGCCACGGTTGTATCGGCGCAAAGCACCAGATCATCAAGGCCCGCTGGCACGGCTCGCGCCTTTTCAAGCGCCATACGCATGCAATAGGGACGCGGCAATTCGGCCTTGAGCGGGGTTTCGTCGATATCCGGCGCCGAAATTGCATCCGGCACAACGCCAATCTGCGCCAACAGTTCCCTGCGGCGCGGACTGCCTGATCCGAGTATGAGTTTCACAGTTAAAACAGTTACTTGAAGCGGTAGTTGATCCGACCCTTGGTCAGATCATAGGGGGTCATCTCGACTTGTACCTTGTCGCCAGCCAGAACGCGGATGCGGTTCTTACGCATCTTTCCTGCCGTATGTGCGATGATCTCATGGCCATTTTCAAGCTCGACCCGGAACGTCGCATTCGGCAGGAGTTCCTTCACGACACCGGGAAATTCGAGCGTATCTTCCTTGGCCATGGTCTCTCCTTCATCAATCGCCCCGCCATTCTGCGGGACAGGCGCTTAAATGGTCCCATCTGCGCAGATTTTCAAGGGGAATCTCTAGGCTGCGGGCTTTTGCGTCTTGCGGGCCAAGGCATGGTCCTGTTCAGGCCAATGCGCCTTGTTCAGAACATGACCATCGGCGCGCACATCGCGGATGGCGGAAAGGTCCACTTCGGCATAGGTCCAGCCTGCGCGGTCCAGCACACCTTCGGCAATCACGCCAGTCGGGGGAAAGCCGCGATCGGGTGGTCCGAAAATCCCCCCCATGCCGGTATTTTCCTCGACCGCATAAAGGCGCGGCGCGGCTCCGACCAAGGATGCCATCACTGTCAGGCACTGGTTTTCCAAGGCGCGGGCCATCGCGCCGATCCGCACACGCCAGTAGCCTTCCAGCGCTTCGGTGCAACTCGGGATCAGCAGAATCTCGACACCGCGTTCGGCCAGATCGCGCGCCAGCAAGGGAAATTCGCAATCATAGCAGATCAGGATACCGATGCGGCCAAGTGCCGTGTCGAAAACATGCAATGGCCCTGCCCCGCCGATGGCACCGTCAATGCCCCAATCCTCGCGCTCGAAACGGGTCATGATCTGCTTGTCCTGCACCCCGACAAGGCCCGCAGGGCCGAAAAGGGCTGCGCGGTTCAGCACCTTGCCCGCCTCGATCACAGGCGCCGAAGCCGCAAGGATATGCACGCCGAACCTTGCGGCCAGCGCTGCATGCAGATCGTAACTTGCGGCAACACGCCCTGCTACGGCGCGGATCGACCCTTTCAGATCGCCCGCAACCTCTGCCCCGTCCAAAGATGCAAGCTCCATCGCGCCATATTCGGGAAATACCAGAAGACCGGCCCCGTTCTCTGCGGCCTCGCCGACCCAAGCGGTCAGTTTCGCTTCGTATTCCGACCAGTTCTTGAACCAGTCGAGAGGATAGGCGGATGTCGCGATTTTCATGGGTCGGCCTCCTGTCTTGAACGGTTACGATCATGCCTGATCGTTCATGCAGTATCAAACCGGTCGGGATTTCAGGGAGCAGACCCCGGATCAAAGCTGCCGCGACCAGAATTGCAAGGATTTCCGGCTGTCCTCGGCGTCGCCCAGATCCTTCCAGCCGAAATGCGCAACAACGCCTGTCAGAGGCTGGTAGCCGCGCTTGTGCCAGAACGGATCAAGCGGAGCATAATCCGCAGGGCGCATCGGATGGTCCGCAGGGCGTATCACCGCACAGAAGGCCACTTCTGTCAGGCCCAGAGTGCGCGCATGCGCTTCGCGCAGATCGAAGAAGCGATGGCCGATCCCATACCCGCGCCATTGCGGCATGAGCACCGATTCCGCGCAATAGAAGATTGTGCGCAGATCCTTGCCCGTTCCGGCGAATGCGGCGGCAAAGTCGTCGGCATGGTCCTGCATCGGCATGCCGGTCGCGGCACCGACAAGGCGGGGGCCATCGAATGCCCCGACAACCACCGCGCGGGGATTGTCACGGTAGACCGCCAGATAGTCACGCTCGTAGGCCACGTTTCCGTCGTAAAGATAGGGCCAGTCGCGGAACACATCTATCCGCAGGCGCGCCACATCCTCCAGCCGCGAATCAAGCGCGGCCCCTGTCAGTGCAACAACCTCGATCAAGCGGGCACCCCGATCACGCTGATACCTGCGCGATCCAGTCGGCCAGATTGTAATAGGTCACGATGCGGGTGATCTTGCCGTCCTGAAGGCTAAAGAAAGAGCCTGCTGGCAAGCGATATGTCTGTCCGCGCGCCTCGGGCAGTCCGGGGTCCGTTTGCAGATAGGTGCCGTTGACGATGAATTCTGCCGCGCCACGGGTGTCGTCTGTTGCGGTAAAAATCACCATATCGGTCAGATTCTCACGGTAGCTGCGGCTCATGTGATCGCAGAATTCGGTGAATGCAGGTTTGCCGGTTCGCACCTTGCCCTCGTTGACATGATGGGCCACATCCTCGGACAGGCAGGCGATCATGCCTTGGGTATCGCCTGCATTGAACGCGCCGAAATAGGTCTGGATCGTCGCACGGGCCGTGTCTGTCATGGTTATCCCTCTGGTTTTGGCAAATACCTAGCAGGGGCGCGCAACCGCTCCAAGTGGCGTGGCGGCGCTTTTCGCACCGCCCGCGACCATTCGCGTCCCAGAGCGCGGCAAGCGCTGCGTGCCAATTCGCGGCCTGATGATGCTCCGGTGAATTGTCACACCCATGACCTGGTGCCGCCAGATGTCGATTGCGCACTGGACCCGCTGGCCCGTGATCTCGCACCGCGCCTGTTATCACCGGCTAATAGAATCGCGGGTAATCTGGCCGGATTGCTGAACACCGCCTCTATTGCGGACGGGTCGGCGGACCCCAAAGCTGCGTCAGATGCGCAATGATCTGGTCGCGGGTCTGGCGATAGGCATTCAACTTGACCTCGCGGCTTTCACCCAGCCCGGTCGGGTCGGTTATCGGCCAGTATTCCACGGTCAGATGATAGATCCGTGTCAGATCAAGCGCCCTGCGCTGGCTGGCCGGAGACAGGGCCACAACCAGATCGAACGAGGACAGATCCTCGCCACCTTCCTGCATTTCGTCGAAGGACCGGCTGCGATGCCGTGACAGCTCCACTCCAATCTCCTGACAGACCGCAATGGCGAAGCCGTCGATCTCCATGTCATTCGATACACCGACCGATTGCACATAGGTGTCGATCCCGTAGAACTTTTTCATGATCCCCTCGGCCATGGGTGATCTGACCGCGTTATGATCGCAGCAAAAAAGAACCGCTTGAGGCAGGGGCACAGGCACGATGTCAGCCTCCGAAGTGCAGAACGCAGACCAATGTGAACAAGCGGCGCGCCGTATCGGTGTCGATCACGGCTTTGCCCTCGAGTCGCTCCTGCAAGATGCGCGCACCTTCATTGTGGATGCCGCGCCGCGCCATGTCGATTGTTTCGATCTGGCTGGGAGGCATGGTCTTGACTGCGTCGAAATAGCTTTCGCAGATCGCCCAGTAATCCTTGACCACCTGACGGAACGGGCTGAGCGACAGATGGAACTCCGCCGCCTTGTCCCCTTTTTCGGTCAGTATATCGAAAACAAGACGCTTCTCGCGGATGGCCAGCCCCACACGATAAGGCCCTGCGGGGGCGATACGGTCGTCGCGGGACGGCAATTCGAACGAGTTTTGTTCCAGCAGGTCAAACATCGCAACCTTTCGCTCCTGCTCGATTTCGGGCGTCGGCGGTGGCAGGTTGGAATCATCAAGTTCGATTTCGCAGATACGTGTCATGGGCAGGGTCCTTGCGTCTGACCCTGCCTAGCGTAGGCACGCAGCCCGCACAATCCGTCTTGTTACCGAAATGCTGCATTGCAGCATCTTCTTGCCTGCCTGCGCTGTGCAGGCAACGGTTTGCCCGATCACTCGTTCAAACGGTTCAGGCGGGCGCGTACACTCAACCCGTGCGCCTCAAGGCTTTCCGAGATGGCCAGCGTTTCGGCCGCCGGACCAATTGCGCGCAAGGCCGCAGGCGTCATCTTGGCCAGCGTGGTCCGCTTGAGGAAATCCATCACGGACAGTCCGCTTGAAAACCGCGCCGAGCGCGCCGTGGGCAGCACGTGGTTCGGCCCGCCGACATAATCGCCGATCGCCTCGGGCGTCCATGCGCCCAGAAAGATAGCCCCTGCATGGGTGATTTTTGCCGACAAAGCATCCGGATCGGCCACGCAAAGCTCCAGATGTTCCGGCGCCATGCGGTTAGACAGATTTGCGGCCATATCCAGATCGGGCACGGTGATGATCGCGCCATAGTCGCGCCAGCTCGGTCCCGCGATGGATCGTCGCTCAAGCGTCAGTAGATGACGTTCGACCGCAGCAGCCACGGCACGTGCCATGACGGGACTATCGGTGATCAGAATGCTTTGCGCGCTTTCGTCATGTTCAGCCTGCGACAGCAAATCCAGCGCAATCCAGTCGGGATCGTTATCCTGATCCGCAATCACCAAAATCTCGGATGGCCCAGCGATCATGTCGATCCCGACCTTGCCGAACACGCGCCGCTTGGCCGCCGCCACAAAAGCATTGCCCGGTCCGGTGATCTTGTCCACAGGCGCAATGGTTTCGGTGCCGTATGCCAAAGCCGCCACAGCCTGCGCGCCACCGATGCGGTAGATCTCGTCCACGCCCGCAATACGCGCCGCCAGCAGGACCAGCGGATTCGCCACACCGTCCGGTGTCGGGACCACAATGGCCAACCGCTCAACTCCTGCCACCTTGGCGGGCACGGCATTCATCAGAACCGAAGACGGATAAGAGGCCAGCCCTCCCGGCACATAAAGCCCCGCCGCCGACACAGCCGTCCAGCGCCAGCCCAGCATCGCGCCTTGCGCATCGGTCCAGCTATGATCCTGCGGCATCTGGCGCGCGTGGTAGTCGCGGATGCGCGAGGCGGCCAGTTCCAGCGCGGCACGCTCGTGATCCGGCACTTGCGCCACCAGCGCATCAATCTCGGCCTGCGAAAAGCGCAGCGTTTCGGGCGTCAGGTCCAGCCGGTCGAACCGCGCTGTCAATTCGATCACCGCCGCATCGCCGCGCGCGCGCACATCCGCAATGATGCCCGCAACAACATCATCCACATCCACGCTATCCTCGCGCTTGGCACTCATCAGGGCGGCAAAAGCGGTCTCGAAATCGGGGTCGGCGGCGTTCAGGAATACAGGCATGGTCCCTCCGGAGTCTGTGGCGGGACATAGCTTTGCGCGCCTTCCGGCTCAAGCCCTGACAACGCAATTCGGCAGGACCGCTTCTTCTTGCCTGAAATATCCCCGCCGGAGGCGACTGTTCAGGCACTGCTTTGCGGTATCAGACCCCGTGATCCGGCACTTTGCGCGAGGGGGCGATATAGGGGCGTGTCACGTCCTTCAAGGACACTTCAAGCGCCTCGACCCGCAGTCGCAAGGCGCCGTCACCGGCCAGCAGCAGATGAAGTTCGCCCGCGGGTTCACGACCGGCATGCCAGTCGATCGACAGCAGCGACAGCACCAGATCCGGATCGCGCCGGTCAATGCCGTTCGAGGCCACTGCCAGCACATTGTCGATCACCAGCAATGATTGCACGCGCTCGGCTGGACCCCTACGGGCAGGTGACGAGGCGTGATCTTCCCAGCGGAAACGGTTCAACAGCAGGCCAAAGCGCCGCCGACCAGCGCGCCATGTCATGGCTGTGGCCGGAAATACCGCATCCTGTGTCAGGGCGGAAATGACCTTGAGATCGTCAGCTTCCAACGCCCCGAGGTTCAGCGGAGACTCGCGCGCATCCTCGAAACGGGCGTCGCTCATTGGCCAGAAATCCTTTCGATCTTGGCGCCGACCGCGCCCAGCTTCTCCTCGACCCGCTCATAACCGCGATCGAGGTGATAGACGCGGTTGACGATCGTCTCGCCTTCGGCGGCAAGTCCGGCAAGGATCAGCGACACACTAGCCCGCAGATCGGTGGCCATGACCGGCGCGCCTTTCAGACCGTCCACACCTGTCACAGTCGCGGTACCGCCATGCACGTCGATCTTTGCCCCCATCCGCATCAATTCGGGCGCATGCATGAAGCGGTTCTCGAAGATCTTCTCCTCCAGCACCGAGACCCCCTCGGCCGTACAGAGCAGCGCCATCATCTGCGCCTGCAGATCTGTCGGAAAGCCCGGGAAAGGCTCGGTCGTCACGTCCACGGCGCGCACGCGTCCGTTCTGGCGCGACACCTTCAGGCCCTGCGCCGTTTCCTCAACGCTGATACCCGCTGCATCCAGTTTCTCGCAGAACGCGCCAACCAGTTCGATACGCCCGCCCAGTAGCTCCACCTCGCCGCCGCAGATCGCGGGGGCCAGCATATAGGTGCCCAATTCGATCCGGTCCGTCACCACCGGATGCGTTGCACCGTTCAGACGGTCCACACCCTGAATCGTGATGGTCGATGTGCCCTCGCCCTCGATCTGGGCACCCATTTTCCGCAGGCAGCGGGCCAGATCGACAATTTCGGGCTCGCGCGCGGCGTTTTTCAGCACGGTTGTGCCCTTGGCCAAAGTCGCCGCCATCAGCGCATTCTCGGTCGCACCGACCGACACAAAGGGGAAGTCAACGATCCCGCCTTTCAAACCACCTGGGGCTTTGGCATGCACATAGCCCTCACGCAGATCCAGTTCGGCCCCCATCGCCTCAAGCGCCTTGAGGTGCAAATCGACAGGACGCGCGCCGATCGCACAACCGCCCGGCAAGGAAACAACCGCATGGCCATCCCGCGCCAGCATCGGCCCCAGCACAAGGATCGAGGCGCGCATTTTCCGAACGATGTCATAGTCGGCGGTATGATTGTGGATATCATGGCTCGACATCGACAGCACCTTGCCATCCTGCATCGAGGTCACCTCGGACCCGAGCGAGCGCAACAGTTCTGTCATGGTGCGGATATCAGATAGGCGCGGCGCATTGGTCAGGGTCAGCGGCTCTTCCGAGAGCAGTGTCGCCGGCATCAGCGTCAGACAGGCATTCTTGGCGCCCGCAATCGGGATCTGGCCCTTCAAAGGGCCGTTGCCTGTCACGATTATTGAATCCATCCGCCTGCCCTTTTCATTCTTTGCCTGTATCATCCACCGAGGTTTCATCACCCTTGGCGACTTTTTGCTCTGCCCGCGCGCGTGCCTGCGCCTTGCGTCTTGCCATATTGACCTTGAGAGCGGCCTTCAACCGTTCTTCACGCGCGTTGCCTTTGTCAGGCGGTGTTGTGCCATGTCGTCTCTGCTGCATTCCGTCTTCCTATAGCAAGCCGCGAAATGCGTCCAGATTGCGCTTGCACCCTGTACGATTTGCGTCTAATCAGCCGCCCACGGTCCGGTCCGGCTTGCATGCCACCCGACCATAATGCTGTGGTAGCTCAGTGGCAGAGCACTCCCTTGGTAAGGGAGAGGTCGAGAGTTCAATCCTCTCTCACAGCACCATTTCCTTTTTTGCGCGTGTAATCTCCCCTAACACCTTGAATGGGAAGGAAAATTTCGGAGTTCCATACGCCTCTTTCGGGCAGTATGTGAGGGGCTCCTGAAATGCCAGTCTCAGCACAGTTTGCTTCGCTGCATGACCACCATTTTTGTAGACTTTCCAAGGGTTTGACAGGAAACTCAGCGAGAGTTCCATACACTCGCTCTTGGTATGCCTATCTGGCAAGACACCGGAGACTTTCTCCGAGAGAACGATTTTCTGCCGCTCCAGCTTTTCAATGCGCTTTTCGAAGGCGCGGATGACAGATTTGTTTTCGGCCTCAATGATCTTGTCGAGCGTGTTTTCGATCTCGCTGTCGATGGTTTTTATCTGGCTCTTCCAGGCAGCTCGCTCTTCGCGCATGGTTTGCTCTTTCAGAGCCCATGCGTCCTGAAACATCATCCCGGCGATCTCGATGAGGCCGCGTGACGGAGCCATGCGCTGCATGATCTCCTCAAATCCAGCTTCCAGCTTGGCACGCGGCACGGACTTGCTCTTGGCATCGCAGCCCCGTGTCTCGCAGCGATAATAGGCATAATGCTTACGGCACCCCTTGGACCATGCACCAGTCATGGCGTTGCCACAGCACTTGCAGGCCACAAAACCGCGCAGCGGAAAGTCCACATTGTAGTCCTTGCGCGCCGCAGGAGCGCGCTTCTTGCCTTCGATGTTGTCGATAATGCGCTGGTGCGTCTCAAAGCTGATCAGCGCATCATGCTGGCCTTTGCGAACAGACACGCCCCATTTTGGCGCTTCGACATAGCCTGCATAGACAACCTTCTTGAGAAGGCGCGTGATCGTCATCGGGCGGATGCGCCCGTCTTTGGTGTCTTTCGGGAAATGCGGATTGGACTCCAGGAAGCGCTGCACTTCGGCCTGAGAGGCGAAACGGCCACTTGCATAGCCCTCTAGGGCTTCGCGAACGACAGAGGAAAGGGGCTCGTTGGGCACGAGTACCTTGCCACCGCCGCCCTTTGCCTGAACGTGCTTATAACCTACCGGAGCGCGGAACACCCAATATCCGGCCTCAACGCGGGCCATCATTTTCTGCTTCACCTGTCGGCGGTTCTGTTCGCGCTCCAGCTGGCCCGTTGCCGCCATCATGGTTTCGATGAACTTGCCCTCAGGTGAGTCCTCGAATTTGAAATTCAGACATTCCGGCGTGGCCCCACGGCTCGCAAGCTCGCTACGCAGCTCCAGATGAAAGCGCGTATCACGCGCAAAGCGCTTCAGATCATCAAAGATGACGACATAGTTTTTGCCTTTCTGGGCTTCCATATAAGCCAACATGGCGCGCATGCCGGGACGTTTCATGAAATCGCCGCCGCCCTAAATATCATCGGGGAAGACCATTTCCACATCATAGCCACGCTCGCTCGCATATTTGCGGCAACGCTGTTCCTGACTCTCTAAGCCCGAGCCGTGCGTCTTTTGCTTGCGATCAGAAACGCGGCAATAGATCAGCGCAGCGGGGGCAAAAGCCTGATTTTGTTGTTCTTTTGTCATGAGTCCTCCTTTGTCTTGCGGCGAGCTTACTCAGCCGCGAGGTGGTTGAATTTTTGGCTCAGGGTTTCTGCTTCAGACTTTACCATGGCTGAATCCTGATTGCCCGTCTCTTCATGGGTTTCAGGCAGTTTTCCACAGGCCAGCTCCAGCGGCGAAACCTTGAAACCCAGATCAACAAACGGAATGATGATCTTCCAAAGCTCAGCAATGATCTCTTGCTTCTGATCATCGCTAAGCCCGGCTTCATCGAACATGGCCTGATACTTCGCCAAATCGATCTGAAGCGTTTTGTCTGGACCTGTTTCAAAGACGAAGCCCAATGCTTTCCAGTCTTCTGTTGTCATGGTCGCACTCTCCTTTCCCACCCAGGTTTCTGGCGTGCGCGTTTCCTCACCCGGTAAAACCGGATGCGCATGAATTCCGTCTGCCCTTGAAGGTGCCTCTTGTTGATCAACAGAGGCGGCTGGATGAACGGCGATACTCTCGCTAGTCGGCTTTGAGCCTTCCTTCATCTCACTCTTCATTTTAGCATAATTTATGCGCGGATCACAAATTCTGCGGGCTTGCGGTGTTTTCTTAGTATCTGAGATCATTGTGTTTCCTTTTCTGTTTGAGGTTGCGGGTCTTGGTGGTTCAGGGACGATGTCCCTGCACAAACGACCATGAGCCGTCTGCGTATTGCGGAAGATGCGCGTGGCTGGATGGGACGGCCTCGCGGATGATTTTCAGGCGCTTGCGCCACGGCCAGCCGGGCACGGAAACGCTGTCCATATCCCGGTCAAAATACGGGTTCGGGCCATAGAGCCCTGTGTATTCCTTCACCGCAAAATACGGCCTCTTCTGCGCGATGAAGGGCGGGATGCCATAGCCAGATGGCATGACCAAAGCCTGATCATGCGCCATGCCCAGTATCTCTTCGGGCGTGCGCAAGGGGCGGGCCTGTTTGCGCTGATGGCCCATCTCGTAATCAAGGGCGCGCAAGGCTGCACCTGTCTTGTACGGGTCGGCCTGCCCACGGAACGCAGCCAGAAGGGCTTCGCGCTTGGCGCGGCCAGCGCGCTGCTGCGTCAGCGGATCATCAAGGGACAAGGTCTGATTGCCAAGCTTGGCGCTCAAATGCCGCGCGGTATCCAGATCGGAAATACCGCCGCCCAGATAGACTTCCAGATCACTGCTGGCCGAGAGCGTCATCGCACCCGTTGGCCCAAGGTTCTTTCTGATCTGGCCAAGGTCCTGATAGACCGTGACCGGGCACAGGCCAAAACCTCTGCCGATGGAGTAGAAATCGGCAATCTCGGGAAATCGCCCAAGCTGCGCTGCTTCATCAATCACCAGATTGAGCGTTGGAGAGCTGGGGCGCTGCTGCTTGATGGTGCGAAGGCTCGAAAAAAACTGCCGGATCAGCGGCGCGTTCTGTTCGGTCAACTCCGGCGGCATGACGAAGAACACGAACACGGGCTGGCGCGTGTCTTCGCATAGAATATCCAGCGAGAACTCAGCCTCAGAACCGGAGACAAAGGCGTC
Organism: Seohaeicola saemankumensis; assembly: GCF_021021435.1. GTDB lineage: Bacteria > Pseudomonadota > Alphaproteobacteria > Rhodobacterales > Rhodobacteraceae > Seohaeicola. Next base: position 21,512 of record NZ_JAINWI010000027.1, on the reverse strand, counting down.
CTGCAAGGCGCGGTCGGCCATGAAGGACAGGCGATTGGATAGCTCGCCCATGACAGATTGATAGGTGCGCTCGCTCTCAAGGCGCATCTCGCGCATTTCGGCATAGGTAACAGCCAGATCAGGCTCGCCCATCGCGGCCATGAGCTCTGCCACTTCATCCCACGCCTCGGGCGCGGCGCGGATCAGGCCGAGCAGCTTGTAAATCGATGCAGGCGAGACACCGCCATCCAGATGGACACCGCCGCGAATGATCGCATCCAGCCAGTTTTGAGCCTTTTGCTCAAAGAACTGATCACGGCCAGCTTCGCTTTCAGGGATAAAGGTACGGGCTACGCGCCTGCCATCTGCAACCAGCCTGGGCGAGTCCGGCGTGAGATGCGCCAGAAGCGACAGGCGGTTTCCGCGCGCGCCGTGCACGCCATAGGGATTGATCTCGTAAACAGCCGCCTTGATGCGCGCGAAGTACGGCTCCAGAACAGCGCGCAGCTCGCGCTTGGGATCAAAGATTGCGTAGCGCTGCGGCTCACCCAAACGGGCAGCAGTGTTCATGAGATGGGCAAGCACGGATGTGAACTTGCCGGAGCCAGCGCCGCCGATCAGGATCATGCCCGCGCTTTTGGAATGGACGAGCTTGCGGCCATTATAAAAGCCAAACGGCACGCCGCCCTGGCTGCTGAACGCCCGGCGCACTTCCATATCAGAAGCGAAACGCGCCGAGCCGTATGGGTGTTCAGATGCAAGCATGGTTGAGCTTTCTGGTTTGAAAAAACTGGGGAGGATGGACGGCCACGCATTGAACGCAGCCGCCCTTTTGGTCACTTTCCGTAGTGCGTGGTTTGACCCTTGGCTTCGAAGTGGGTCTTGATCTTGCTGCCGGAATAGAAGGCCGCAAATGAGAGCCCGCCGAAGATCAGCATCAAGAGGTAATCGCCATTCGAGAATGCACCGAAGGCGATAAGCCCCATAAAGGCCCCAGACAGGAAAATTCTATCCTGTTTGCGCGATGCTTTCTTATCTTCGATCTTCTTCGGTGCTTTGTTGAGTCCGAGCATAATAGTTTCCTTTCAGTTGAAGTTTCAGTGGGTTAGATGAAGCGATAGGCGAGATAGACGCCTGCCGCTGTCAGGCCTGCGATGACACTGGCGCGCGCCGCGAAGAACACGAGCGGCCAGCACAGGATCATCCAGACGATGGCGATCAGATCGACGAGTTCAGGTGCATAGGTCCGCTGCGCATACAAAATGACGTATGGCTGGGTGAACTCGTTGAGCGGCGCGCTGAGAAGAACCGAGATCATTGCAGCAAGCGTGCTGGCAAAGCCGTCCTTCATATTAGGCCCTTGGCCCTGAGCGTTTGGTCCGTATTGGTTTGGGGTCATCATAGTGTCTTGCCTTTCCGGTTTGGTGCCCCGCCTGGCGGCAGGGTGAGTTGTCGGGATCGCTGAAACGGCTGTTTCAAAGGGTTGGTTGGTCTATAGTTGTCAGGGGTGGTATTGCCCCGATCCCCCCAAACGCTCGCTGCGCGTTGTTGGGGGTGAACTGCATTTAGGGTCGGGACTGTGATATGGGAACAAGCAGAGAAGGGGCGAATGGGGGTAAAGTTATTCCCCTGGAATCAAGAGCTTCTGCGAAATCCAATTCCGAAAATGAACAGGGGAAAACTGTTCCCCTACCGCTGAAATTCCCAAGTGGTAGCAATCAGGAACGCATGATTGGTTTCTTTCCAAAGGCCCTGAAGGAGTACGCCCGCTTGGCTTTGCTCGAATACAAAGACAAGAACGGCATCGGCAATCAAAGGCTGCGCGATATGATCATGCAGCCTGAGGATGACGCGCTTGTGCCGTTTGAGAAATCAAAGGCACCAAAGACAAGAGATACCCGCCTGACGCTCGATGATATCAAGAAGTGGCTCAGCGCAAAATCGATCCACCAGATCGGGGATACCAAATTCACCTTCATCAACCGTTTCCTGCAAACCCTTCGGATCAGCGGGGAGCTGGCTGAGTATGATCTCCGCTTCTGCGAAGAGCGGCGCAACTATCATCGCCAGGCCTTGTGCGATGTACTTTCAAACGCATACGAGCAGGAAGCAGCCATCACGGCTCTGGACGGTGCGCATCAGCACTATCTGATCAGCGCACAGACAGAAGGAACGGCGGCCAAGTTTCCGACATGCGTTATCATCGCTCATGGTTACGCGGGCGGGGTTACACCGCTGACGCTTCTGTTTTCTGAAGTCCCGGCGCAGCGGGAAGGCGGTCATCTCACGGATAGCTTTTTCGATGATCTCACCGCAAACCGCTTCCCGCTGGTCTATCGCGGCTACCTTATCCTGACGACGCGCCTGCATTTTCAGGATGGTCCGGGACGGCACATGATCAATGCGCGCGCGGTATTCTCTCTTGATGATGTGCAATCGTTAGGGGATGGCTGGATACCGCATGCCAGAGTTCTGGCTGATACCAACGTTATGATCGACAAGAACAACGATGGGGACATCATGCGGTACTCGATCAAGATCGACACGACAGATTTCCCCGAGGAGACATCAATCAAGCTCAAGAAAACTGAAGCTCGATATCCTAAAGGCTCAGCCGCTGATGAAGCAGAGCGCTCAATGACCGCAGAAATCCAGCCAGAAAACGAACACCTCAAAACCATCGCAGACAAGTTTTCCGGGGGGTATCAGTAGATGGCCAGCCCGCAGCGAAAGCCCGAGCGCCCCGCACTGCAAACCGATGACGGGACAAAAAAAGAGCCGCCTGACATTTTCAGGGCGGCGCGTGAAGACGATCTCAACGAGCTTGAGCGTGCGTTGGCAGATGGCCAGTCTCTGGATGCTGCTGCGCTCGATACGCATCTCACACCCGTTCATGTCGCAGCCATGCGAGGGAGCATCAACTTTCTTGAGGCTGCTATGATGTATAATCCACAGACAGCGTGGATGCAGGACGGCCAACAGCGAACGCCCTTCGACCATGCCGCAGCACGACAAGACAGGCAATCAATGGCCCACCTGCACAACGCCATGTATCCTGAAATGCAGGTCCTTATTCCTGATCAGTAAAGCTGATTTCAAACTGCTTCTTTTCGCAAAAGCGATATGGATCAGTATGAAAATTTGATCTATTATAGTTTCATAGTAATTTATAGTTTACAAAAATTCTATCAAATTCGTACATTCCATGCAGTAACGTGCAAGATAGATTCAAGTGGATAATCACTTTTATCTTTTCTAGATTGCAGTTAGCAGGTTTGTCGACAAGCCCTATAATCACCACTATCTGTTGCCCTGAGGTTTGTCGGAACAATTTGGGTGCAAAATTTGACGTATTTAGCTGAAATATAGTAGCATTATTATTGTTATATTTTTTCTAGAGAGGTTTTTATGGAGATTAAATCTGTTGACGCATTCAATTTTGATGGCCCCTTAGAAGGAAAAACCGTTCGGCTTAAAGATTGTTTTAGGGACGAAATCGGATTTGTTTCTTCTGGAATACGCCCGGAAGTAAGATATACAGTGACGAACGATTTGAGGGGTAAGCTTTCTCCGTATTACGAGGGTGCACAAGAAGTTGATACTAGAAAGCTTGAACTCGAAGGCCATGAAACTATTAACGCATCATTCTTCGAAGTTGTATTGGATTAGCCTATTTTTTATTAGCTTTCATTTTATATCCATTAAACAGCAAAATTGGGTGCCTCTCACTACCACTCTAGCATTCAAAATAAAATCAAAAAAATAACCAATGCTGCAAATTAGTTTACATTTATCTGGTCGGGCTAAGCGAGATTAAAATTTGGTTACGGGCCATCAATTTGCTCAAATAGGCGATGCAAAATATGGTTCTAATCTGCGTTTTTTTCAATAAATATATCTTTTAAAAAGCTTTGTCTCGTACAACTCCCCTAAAACGAAAGCAGAATATCTGTGTTCTGAACATTTACCGCGTTTCACTTACTCCGATGCGTTGTCAGCAACTAATAAAAGTATGCATCTTGGCCTTGGGCATAAACAGATTGATTAAGACCTTATAAGATTCAATAACAGCTCAATGGTATTGACATATTTTTTCTTGGGTGTAGTAATATTTCTTTGAAATAATGAATATTAAGGAGGCTCAATTATGGGTTATAAAGATCATTTTTTTCCGCTGTAGCTGGTACAGCCACTACTGCAGGTATAGGCGCTTGCGCTTTATCTATAGGAAACATCATTATGGGTGGGGATACGACTTCGACAATGATCGCTTCGATTGCTGGTATTGGTATGTTTGTCGGCGGTGTTGCTTCAGGTCGCAATATCAAATTAGAGCCACTCTCCGCACTTTTTGGAGCAGCAGTTAGTGTCGTGGCATTAACGACTGTTGAAACATTAAGGATTTCCGAACATGAGATACAAAGTACCTTGATGCAGCCGACCCACTTAACATTTGCCGAAACAACAACAAACAAAATTGGCGCGTCGGTAGCCGCTACCAACTACCCTAGTCCATAACATCCTTACATTGCATAAAGCGTGCGGGGCTCTCAATGGCGGTTTGCAATCATGTTATGAAGAGAATTTACATCGTTAACTAAACTAGTTTGAGCGACAGAAATAAGGTTGATTTCTAACACTAATGCGAGATGTGCTCTGTCTAAGGCCATAGCTGTGACTGCAAGATGTGTGCTTGGTAGTACATGAGTAAAATACTCAAGTACTAACGCACATCTTGGCAAGGGGGCCCGCTCCAGACTTTTAGTCTTGCGCGCCCCCGTTGCATCCCCCCGGCCCATGGCTCTTCTTGGGCATTGAACCCATCCAGAGCCAGCAGAACGTCTGACCGTTCAATCACCACCATGTCATGGAGACCAACCTTTCGCAGTTTGGATAAGCGCCATTTCATGGAGACACTTTCAGCGCGACCAGTAAGGGAGCACTTCGTAGCTGCCCTTGCCTTGGAACCATCCCATCGATCAAAGGGCATTCTGCGCCCTTGTGAAATCCTGACCAACCCTACGCGGATTGGATGTGCGCCATCTTGTCAAAGATGGACCGTGATCAAAGGGCCTATCGTCACCCCTTGAAACCACCTCGTTGGACATGGAGACGTGCCTCTCCACCAACAGCGAACCATGCACAAACTGCTGCCCGTTTGATCACCAATCAAGTGAGCATTCTGCGTTTCCCCGATACCCCCATGAGGATTTCATCCAGACTAAGAAGGTAGTCTTCCATAGCTGCCCGTATTTTGGAACCATGCCGTAGACCAAGGTTCTGCTATCAAACTTCCGGCGAATGCCCATAGCTTTCTCAGTAAACGGTTTCGGACGCCTTCTTAGCAAACCAAATTCGCAAATCCCGAGCGCTACGCTTCAAACCAATATAACGTTCCCTCACACCAGACGATTCATCGTAGCTCTTGCTGGATTGGTATTTCGAGAAACTGAGCTTGAAGATGACGCTTCGTTTGCAATTTTCCAGTGCTCCATCGAGCCAATCGCTCTCAGCCCAGAGAATAGCACCCTCATCTTGATAACGGCTTCCACGAGAATCAGAATCTATTCTCCACTCACCCCAAGCCTCGCTTGTTAATGCGAGCTTTCCTTTGCCGTCGTACCATCGACGCTCATCATCATCTGAAGTAAGATTTAGCAGTTTGCTAAGAGACCGCCCCAGCTTTGGACGAGCCATTGCGCCCCGTGCAGCCCACTGGTCACGTTCATCAATGCCAATTGGGTATTTCTCCGGTTCCCAGATCAAAGGATAAAACTGCCTTTGCTCGGAGTAGCGATCCACTCGCCCGTAAGAATCGAACCCAGGCAGCCAAAGATCATGATCAGGCATTTTCGAAAACTTCGTGCAAATTCCGACTGCGCCGCGCTCCATAACAAGCGCCGAGCTTAGGCTTACGTGTACCCCATCGGGCGACGTCCAATATCCGTAGAGCGGAAAAGCCCGATCATTTGAGCGAACAGGAATTCCAACTATCCGAAAAAGCGCGTCTCTTTCCAGAAGCGTTTCTAGGTTTCCTTGGCGTTCGCCAAGTAGTGCTTCGCGTGCCTGTGCCGGTACTCTATCCTTGTGATCCGACAGCCATGAACCATCTTCGAAAGAAACGTCCTCTTCTTTCAAAAACTCGTCCCAAGGGTTTCGGCCCTCCCACTCATAGCTTGACCTTGCAACCGGCATAGCCTTCATAAGCGAAGTCGCGGCGTAAAGGCGAGCATGTTTCTGAATGTGTTCAGGATAAGTTTCAAATCTCTCGTCGCCCCGATAGCGTACTCTGCCTGGAAAGTCGGACATGTTCTTCATTAGCGGCCAACGTTTAATCACCTCTTCTGCAATGTAATCGCTAGCTTCGTTTTTCGAAATCCCAAAGAGGCGTCCAAGATCGGCGACTTTGTACTTATCAAATTCATATTCAAAGCCAAAATCTATTCGGCGTTCCTCGTGTTTCGGCAAACCATTGCGTTCGACAATGCCATGCTGAGGTATTCTAATTTCAGCCCACAATGCAGCGAGTTCCGAGCCCATAGAGTCGCCACCTTCGATATGTGCAATGCATCTGGCGAGATGAAACTTGTTGATGGCATGCAGATCAGTTCGCTCGGACAGAGCCGCAATTCGTGACTGCAGCGGCTTGAGCCTCTCGCCGTGGTGGAGAGCGGCGCGTGCCAACCCCATCAACAGCCATTGCTGTGCATTCAGGAAGGCGAAATGATGCTCATCGGAAACCAGTGATGGGTTTTCGACCACATCAAACCGATCAAGCAAGCGCTCCACATCCTCGATCAATCCGACATCGAGCATGCCCTTTATACTTCTTGCCGCATTCCATCTGACAAATGCATCGCTGTCACCAAGCAAATGCCAGAGAATGTCAGCAATAACATCGCTTTCTTCGAAATTTCCAGCAAACGCGGTGCGATACACGCCTTCCCCGATCTCATCTCCAACCTTCGCAGCTGAGCTAGACAGCAAGTTCTCGAATGCTTCTAACGCCGTCGATGGATCAGTATGGCAGGACAGAGTTGTCGCAAGTTGCAGCCATTCGTCGCCGCCAAGCTCAAGGCGTTCCTTTGCTATCGTTTCAAGGACGGTTTGCATCACGAATTTCGGTTCGTTGCATAGTGCGGACAAACGGTAGATTTGCCTAGAAATACCCGAGTAGCGAAGCTCAAATAACTCTGACCCCTTAAATGCGAAAAGCTTCGTTATCAGCCCGGTTACGCTACGCTTCACGTGTGCTGAGCTATCTCGCCAGACCTCTACACATTCGATCAACAGATCAATTACGCCGTCAAACTCAAGCTCAGCGGACTCACAAAGAGCGCTTAGGAAACTGACCCGCTTATCAAACGGGCAAGTTTTCTGTATCTCACAGAAAAGGCGTTTTCTACTGTCAAAGCGCAGGGCATCACTAGCTTTAATGCGTCGCAATGCTTCGTCCAAGTCGGATGCGCTCGTTGGATCACACTCGGCAAGAATAGCTGCAAAGGCGTCTTCACCAGCCTGCTCATCTTTTTTCTTGCTACGTGCTTGCAAGCTGCCGCTAGCAATGGCTTCGCTGTAATTCTTTCTGGAGCCCTTGAACTTCCGCCGAGACCTAGCAGCCTCCTGTAGTACCTGAAAATGATTGCGTTGGTCCTCTTCTTTGATCTCCTTAAAGGTATCCATACAATTCAGCAGGCTTTCCCAAAGCCCTTCCCATCCACCAAAACTGTGTTCACGATCAAGTTTTTCTGTCACAAGGGCAAAAATCGCTTCTCGATCTCCGCTTTTGGCTACTTCAAGAATGTCTTGAAGACCCTTGCCAACCTGCCACTCATGCCAACCATGATCCTCACAGATTGTGAGAAGAACCGCAGCTCGGCGTGGGTCCAGTTGGCCGGCCTTTGTTAGGAAACATGCAAGCTGGGGAACTCCATAGGAGTAGTCAACAACATCTTGATCGTACCAGCGCATCAGCTTGTACATTGCCGGAAAACCGATGGAGGAAGAAGCGGCGCGTCCGAATAGCGTCCAGCCGAACTTTGAGGGTTCGTGCTGAAAGATCGTCTGGCAAAGGTTCATTAGCCGGTGCGAGAGCTCAGGTTTAACAAACCCGCCTGGCTGTTCAGCCGCATAGTGCAAGGCAGAGTAAATCAACTCGAAGTCATCGCCTCCCATCTGATCAAGTTGAGCCAACCCTTGAGAATAATACTCTTTCCCCTCATCAATACTCATTGGGATCAACGATCCAGCCAAATCTCGGTAGTACTCACCACGTTGTTCGATGTAATCATCTTTTACTATCTCGCTGGAGATCGCGCTTGCGTAAGCTCCTGCTACATCGGCCAGATTGCTACGCTTCGCGATAAGGACGAGGACCCCTAGTTTGTCACCTAGAGAAAACCGGTTCTTATCGACGATTTCTATGAGTTCTTCCGCTACTTTCCTCTCGATCGTTTCGCTATGACGAAGCAGTATTCCAGCAAAACCAATTCCGACGTGGCGCGCAACATTATCTCTTCCGGTTTCGGCCTTCCAATGCACATCCGGTCTCAGCGCATTTTTCCAGATAGCCAAGAAGGTGGTCAGTACATCGTTTGAAAGAACGTCCTTTGAGAGGACGGCAGCCTCAATTGGTTTAACCAACTCTAAGACGCAGGCTGTGCCCCTCACAATATCTTCCTGTTCATGCTGGGAAAAACGCTTACGTTTCTTTGGCTTCCGACCTTTTGGGTCATTGCACTGATCTACCGCCATGGTGAGCCCATCAAGGAATGTACTAAAGTCAGTTTCCGTGGTTATTAGTTTTGTTTTCCGTCCTGTTTTCACCTCCTCAGGCATCATATGCTGAAAGGATAGTTGTTCGCCGGATGACCACGCCGCGATGCAAGCTGATTGAACAGGCATCCAAACTCTGTTCATGCCGTGCCGCTCGCCATAGTCGTAGCTGGATGGTCTGCGGTGACGATATAGCTTGAGCAGCCGCTTCGCGGACTGCCTTGAATTCACTACGATAGATTCCATCGCGGCTGCGGCAACAGCACCCTGCAGTTCCATCTCGTAGTCAGATTTGTCTTCGGGGAATTTCTTCTTATATCTCTGCGCGAGCGAGCTTGCGGCTCGCGATATAGCCTTGAGTTGGCCTTTTGTTAGGTCGTGTTCACCAGATAGCAGGGCAATTTGCAATGTAAGTGATAGACACCTTTTCGACGCTGCAAACTTAGCGAGAACTTGCAAAGCATTACTTCCAATCGCCACTTCGTGCTGTGCGCACAGAGTGATTAGTTCTTTGACGACGGAAAGTGCAAATTTGGAACGCCACAGCTGAATATTCCGATTGATCGACGAGAACTCATTTCTCACCACACTAAGAAACATCACCGCTGCTATGTCGGATGCTTCGAAACCTGAACGGTTGATACGTTTCGTCTCATCATCACTATTGAGATACCAGTTTATCCAGCCAATCGCCCTGTTTTGATGTATGCGCGCTTCGTCTAAGTCGTCAGAGAAGCTATAGGTGACTATGAGCCGCGTATTACGTGCACCACGCCACCCGGTACGATCATTGAACAATCGGCGAGAGGCATCTGAATCTCCAAGGATTGTTGCCAGTGCCGGTGAGCGTCGAATGAATTGATCGCCTCTCGCATTAGCCGAGGCAACCTGCGAGAGGCGCATCGTCAGGCTTAAAACACGGTCTAAATCTTTGTCGCGCGTCGCGAGCGAGAATGCCGCATAAAGGCGCGCAAGTTTTAATCTACGACGTCCATATTCCGACTCGATGACAGACGGAAACTCATCTGAATCTGCGAGCTGATATGCTCTGTCGCTATCACCAATCACGACGAGAAAATGGGGTAGTGCCTCCGCAGCGTAGACCGAGTCTTTTTGGCGCGAGTGAAGTCTTTGAGCGATGGCCTGTTGCGCTACGGACTCGCTTGCATATTGATCCCTGATATAGGTTTCAGTGGGCTCGTCGCGGAAAATCGCCCCATGTTTAACCAACTCAAGCATCGGCGCAAGATCGGATGCGGCGCTATTGACCTGCGATTCCGTCCAGCCTAGTGCCTCGGACAGTTCAGACAATGGAATAGGCGGCGGAAGAAGCGATAGCGCGGCGAAAAATTCACGAACTTCATTTTCACTCCAACCCGCTGTATGTAGGTCGCGGAATATTGTTTCGCATTTCTGTGCGATCAGTTCCTCAACCGATATTACGGTTTGCGGTGCATTGCCGGACACATTCTCATCCCAGCTTTCGACCAAATACTCTAGGACACGAGCATTGCCACGCGAACGCGCAAGAACCTTTGCAAATTCGACATCTTTAATGTTCTCGCGCCTAGATTCAAGAAAACGACCAGTTTCATCCGCAGTGAAAGCCTCAAGCTCGATGCGCTCTACTTGGCTCTTGCCGATCACGCTATCCATCCTGTGAGGGCGTGCTGTGAGCAACATCTTCACGCCGTCAATGGGTTCAGCACTCAGTGATGCAAGCAACAGCCTCGGAAAGGCGGCTTCGTTTCGCGCGTCAGCTTCAAGTTGTGCATTGTCTGCAGCGTCCAAAACAACCAGTATTCCCTGCATCTTAGTCTGGTTTTTGACAGTCTCGCTCGCTTGCTTGAGGCGCTTGCGGGCTACTTCGATCAAACCGTATTGATCGCTGTCAGTTGGAAGGAGTGGATCGCAAAGGCCGCGCGTCGCTAGTTCATTAATGATCTGTAGTAAGCCAACTTTCGGCATATGGCGTGCTTGGGCTTCGGAGCGATATGCGCCGCCGCCGAAGCAATCGAAAACGACGACCTCGAAGTTATCTGCTAGATGTGCGGCAAGACTTTGTATGAAGACGGTCTTTCCGATCCCGCCGTCAGCATGGAGAAATACTGGAAGGTCACTAGTTTCGATTTCATCTTTGATATTTTGCAGTGCAGCTCGCTCGACAACGTCACCGACATCCACAAACCGCGTGTCCGCTGGAAATAATAGGTCCTCATCGCATTCAAGCGCATCAAGAACATCTTCGCGTTTGATAGAGTTGTTATCCTGACCCTCAATTTGCATTTTCTCGCGGACGAGCTCTACAAGAGCGAACAGTCTTATTGCCGCCTGTCCAGTAGAGTTCGCCGACCAGTCGCTGACTGTTCTTCGCAGAGATCGGTTCTGTGCCGGAAGATCATTTGTAGCAGCACGAAATTCAATTAATGGAAAAATGTCGGCCGCTTCGATTTCCTCTTCCAAACACCAGGTCTTAAGGTATTGAACTTGCCTCTTTGCGCTATTGGTCTCGGGTATGCCGTCCAATTGCAAACAGGCGATGGCGTTCCAAAGTTCATTTGAAAACTGTGCATTTGTGACAAATCCGAATGACAACTTCTTCGCTATGACTTCATCGGAAACACTCGCCTTGAAGTCACGAAGTGTTGCTGCAAATTTCTTTATAGTTTTCTTGAGATAAGATGATGTGACTGGTTCGGCAGCTTCCTTGTATTTGAACTGCAAAATCTGCTGCGTGGTGCAAGACTCGAAGGTGTCACCATTGCCATAAAAAAGGATAAGATCGGCAATATCCTCGGCTTCTTGTCCGAGTTTGAGGTTCTCGTTAGGAGAGAGGCCTTCGACGACAATTGCAAATAGGTTGTCTTTCGGAAACACGAGTTGCAGCGCACGCCGAGCCGCCCACCTTTCGTGAAAGGTGTGACCGGCCCGTGATACTCTGACTTTGTCTATTCTTTTTCCGGCTTTTGTCACAGCGTTTCTTACTCTTCGAAAAATTCTCAATTTTACAATATATTGGCATGCCATTCAGTGCCAGTACATAATGTGGTGCGAGCTGGCGGTTAGTATCAATGGTCCACGCTTTGCTTAAGCGCAGCCTAGCGAACCGGGCTGTCGTGAACCGAGCCCGCCTTCGTCGGTCTCGGCCATCCGGCTTCCATCCCTTGCGCGATCTTTAGCCAGCCGTGAACGGCTGACACTTCTTCCCTTTTGTTTGGGGCTTGCAGCCCCTGGCCATCAAGACCCAAGCGCCCTTTGGGGCGCGCTTTGGCGCGTATCCCCGTCCTTCCTCTCTTCGTTCGTGCAGGGCGGGTGATCCCCCTCGCGCCTTCGCGGATCATTGACGGCCATCCCCCTGCTCATTGGCGCAGGCCTAGTCCAGTTGCATGCGCAACTGACTATCCAATGAAGGGAAAAGACCAATGAAAAAGGACATTTATCAGAAGGTAACAGACAAGATCATCGCTGATCTGGAGCAAGGCGAGCTCAGCTGGCTTAAGCCATGGAGCAGCGGCAATTTAGAAGGCAAGATCACCAAGCCGCTACGGTATAACGGCATGCCCTATAACGGGATCAATATTTTGATGCTGTGGGGCGCGAGCGTTGAGGCTGGTTATCTGTCACCATATTGGATGACATTCCGCCAAGCCAAAGAGATGGGCGCACATGTCAAAAAGGGTGAGCGCGGCAATCTGGTTGTTTACGCCAACACCATCACCAAGACCGAGGAAGGCGAAAACGGACAGGACGAAGAGCGGAAAATACCGTTCATGAAGGGCTATAGCGTTTTCAATGTCGATCAGATCGAAGGCTTGCCCGAGCATTACTATACCAAGCCCGAGTCGATCATTGACCCAGCATCAAAGATCTATCATGCGGAAGAATTTTTCAATCACACCCGCGCCGACATCAGGCATGGCGGCAACTCTGCTCACTACGCAGGTGGCAGTGATCATGTGCAAATGCCGCACTTTGAGACGTTCCGCAGCCCTGAGGCATACTACGCCACGCTTGCGCATGAGCTTACGCACTGGACGAAGCACACCAGCCGTCTTGATCGTGAATTTGGGCGCAAGAAATGGGGCGATGAAGGCTATGCCCGCGAAGAGCTTGTTGCCGAACTTGGTGCAGCATTTCTATGTGCTGATCTGGAATTGACACCGGAGGTGCGCACCGATCACGCGGCCTATATTCAGAGCTGGTTGAAGGTTTTGAAAGAAGACAAGCGGGCGATCTTTTCAGCCGCCGCCCATGCGCAGCGCGCTGCTGATTTCTTGCATGGCTGTCAGCCTATGATTGAGGAAAAAAAGCAAGGAGCTGTCGCATAAGGCGGCTCTGGCCTCAGAAAATTCGCGGCTGGCCATAAGGCCAGCCGCGAGAGATCAGCAGCCTCACGAAGCAATCGACAGACCCTAGTATTGCTGCTAGTTCCGTCGAATTTTGCGCTTCATAGATAGTGATGTGTTGTTGATTTCTGCATTCTAAATGTCGAAGCCCTCTATTTCGGCTTTATCTCGCAATTGTTCGATAGTGAACTCGGCATTGGGCAAACTTTGGACATCAACCGAAATGCTCTTCACCTTAGAGGTGTCAATCTTACCTTGTTCTTTGAGTACCTCAGTTTGCCAAGCTGCTAAAAATAGATACTCTTCTTCGTCAGCGAAGGACGTTACGGTACCTGCACTGTGATCGCGTAGCAAAACAGCTCCACCAGCTCCATTAAATGTAATCTTAATAGGATAACTCATTATAATACCTCATTTATTAACAATTTAAAATTATATCATATTCAGAATGGCTTGGGCAAATTCTTAAGAAACGCGGCTGGCCTGATGGCCAGCCGCTTTAACTTAGAAGCCTGGCGAACGTGTCGCCAGCTCATTCTCGATATTCCGCATCGATGCCAAAGCATCGCGGCGCTGCTCGCTACCGCGCGGTGCGGCTGCGAAGGCGTTGAACGCCTTGGTAAGTAGACCGTGCAATTCTGCCGTGCTGCGGGATGCTGCTTCAAAGCGTGAGACGAGTTTCATCGTATCCTCCTTTTGCTTCAAGGAGGCCCCGAACCACTCAGGGCCTTTCGGCCCCACGCACATCATCGGCCCAGCAAAGGCCCCTGATGTGTTCGGGTGTCTGTTTGAAATGCGAAATGGTGGATGGGTATGAAGCGGCTTTAAGGTTTGAGGCGAGCATCGAGCTCGGCACTGCTGGAACGAACGCGGCCTTTTTTCAGAGGGTCTGTCTATGCCCGTCAGCCGCCCGCGCTTCGCCAGCGCGCGCGGCATGACGCCCTTCACAGTTGCGGATTATCGCTAGAGGACGGACGCACACGGCAGTTTTAGCCGTGAGCGCGGATGGTCGTAGTCTGGTCGAAATTTTCTATTCCGCGCCGTTTTTCTTTCCGTTGTCTCGGTTTGGCTTGCAACAGAAGCCCAACAACCCCTGGCCGGATGCGGATCATCTTTCAATGTCCTGCCCGCTCCAAAAATCCGCGTTGAACATGAAGTCTGATCCTTTGCCTCCGGCTAGTCGGGAGGGCGTTAGCAAGCCAACCCAAACAAAGGAGAAACAACATGGCACGCGAAAAAAACAACCAGACACTTCCCCTGAACGCGCCGGATTATCTGGCCTGGCACGTTAGTCAGAAAAGCGAAAAATCCTTTTGGACCAACGTCGGAGCCGCATGGAAGCACAAGGACGGGCGGGGCTACACGCTTCAACTGGAAACCTGCCCAATCAATGGCCGCATCGTCCTGCGCTTGCCGCTGGAAGATGCCCCTGAAACCACAAACCAAGCGGGGCGCTCATGAGCGCCCCCATCACATCGCAGATTGTCTGGCGCGACATTTCAATCGAGATCACCTTCCACAAGTGCGGTTGGAAATCTGACTTCGATCATATCGAACTGCGGGTCGAAGAAGGCCGGATCATTCCGGTCACAGAGACCGGATACCGTTCTCACTTCCTGCCTGCGGGCATCGTGGATGAGTACGGCGGTCACGAAGCTTTAGTAAGAGCTTGGCTCGATCACGGGGCCGAAAACTCCGACTGGAATAGGCACGAGGCTGCTTCGCGGCAGATGACCTTGTTCTAGCGTGATCTATTATAGTAGATCATCGTCCGTTGATGATCTACTTTTATATATATCTCATAGTTGCACGAAACCTTGAAGTCATGATATGCTTAAATATATCAAGAGTGAGGCTTGATATAGAAAAGTAGATCAAAAATGACTTATGCAAGTGAAGATATCGCGGCCACACTAAAGGAGGCCAGGGAAAACAAGGGGTTAAGCCAGAGAGAGCTTAGCGCGCGATCAGGCGTGCCTCAGTCGCACATCTCAAAGATTGAAAGTAATGCCGTTGACCTTCGGCTCTCTAGCCTCGCTTCGCTTGCCCATGCGCTCGATCTGGAACTTGCGTTGATACCGCGCAAGGCCGCGCCCGCTGTCAGGTCCATCGCACGCAGCACAAGCAGCCACAATGCGCATGGCCACTCAGATGCTCTGCGAGAGCTTACAAAGGCACATCGTGCGTTTGCTGCCTTGCCAGAGACACTACAGGGGAGCACGGCAGCACAAACGCTTCAAAAGCAACTCGCTGAAATGAACAACTTCCGGAACATTCTTCAGGAAACTGATGCTGTTCGGCAAATGCGAAAAGCACTAGAGGCCATAGAAAATGCAGGTGGCATGAAGCAGCTTGAGAAGGTTGCCAAAGATGCGCAGCGGCTACGTAACATGCTTGCTCACAACATCTCGGCAATCCAAGCCGAACCAACCCGAAGCAGACCAGCCTATAGTCTGGACGAGGAGGATAGTGATGGCTGATGTTTCCGTTCTCAATGTTCAGCTTTATGGCCATCCGATAGGCACACTAACGCGCGTCGCAGGGGATCGTAGCCTATTTGCGTTCAATGAAGACTACATCAATGATCCAGACCGCCCGACGCTCGGCCTGTCATTTAAAGATGAGTTTGGAGAACTGCGCACGGACTTCCGGCCAGTCCAAAAGCAGGTCATGCCGTTTTTCTCTAACCTCTTACCGGAAGGACATTTGCGAAAATATCTGGCCGAGAAAGCAGGCGTAAATATTGAGCGTGAATTCTTCTTGCTCTGGGCGCTTGGTCAAGACCTTCCTGGAGCGATCACTATTATACCAGCCGACGGTGAACAGTGGCCGCCGGAAGCAGCAGAAACAGATGGCGGTAATGCGGCACGGTCCAAAGACAACATGATGCGTTTTTCGCTCGCAGGGGTTCAATTGAAATTCTCCGCCATCGAAGGTGCGAGCGGCGGCTTAACGATACCTGCCACAGGGGTCGGCGGTGATTGGATCGTTAAATTGCCATCGCGAGAGTACATGGGCGTACCCGAGAACGAGTTCTCGATGATGCGGCTGGCCAGCATGCTGGATATGGATGTACCGAAAATCGATCTAGTTGATATTGATAGCATTGCAGGTTTGCCAGACGGAACAGAACGCTTCGGTAGCAAAGCGTTTGTTATCGAGCGCTTTGATAGATCGCCTGACGGAGAGCGCATTCACATCGAGGACTTTGCGCAAGTATTTGGTGTTTATGGTGAAAACAAATACAAGAAGGCCAGCATGCGCAATATTGCAGCAGTCATAGCCTCTGAAAGCTCGGATGGTGATGTGCGCGAGTTTATCCGCCGCCTGGTCTTTAACACGCTGATCGGCAATGGTGATATGCACCTGAAGAACTGGTCACTGATCTATCCAGATCGACGAAGTGCAGCACTGGCACCAGCTTATGACTTTGTCTCCACCGTGCCTTATCTTCCCTCAGATAGTTTCGCGCTCAACTACAGCCGAAATCGAGAATTCGCTGAGTTTAATGCAGACGAGCTTTCACATCTGGCAGCAAAAGCTGCCTTACCCGAAAGGATGGTGATGGACACGGCACGCCAAGCAGCCAGTGACTTTCTGAAACTCTGGGAACAGGAAAAAGACTCCTTGCCAATGTTGGATGATGTCAGGGTGGCAATTGATGGTTTGCTGCCAACCCTGACGATCTCAAAGGTATAAAAGCTTACCGAACCCTATTCATTTTCAAAGTCTTCGTATTGATCTGCGCGTGGTTTGAACTCCGGCACCAGAACATCGGGCTTTCCCATCCTTGAATGCGTCAGCCGGATGGCAAGCCGCACAGTGTCTTCGGCGGCTAGCCTAAAGTGCTTGGCCAGGTCATTTAGTTGTGCGGCGTGCGCCGCGTCCAGATTGAGCATCAATGTATGTCGCATGTTTGTAGTCATGGGCGATCTCCTTTCTGTTGCTCGTTAAAACTCAGGTCCACGATCAAAGCCCCGGTCGCGTGTTCGCTCGCGGCGAATTCGCTCTCTTTGGCCGTCATCGCGGGTTTTAGTGCGTGCCTTGTCCTCGGCGATTTCACGCGCCTTGTGCGCGGCATCAAGGCTCGGCACATCGCCGCGCTTCATGGCGATATAGGCGGCAATCTCCTTGCGGATTTCACTGACTTCACGCGCTCGGTCTTCACGCATCTTGTTGATGGCGGTTTGCAGACGCTGGCGCTCATCAAGCTGGCGATGAACGAGCGCATCCTTTTCGGCGCGGTCGCGTTGCCATGCCCGCAGCGCTTCAAATTCATTGTCTTGTTTGATCTGTGAAAGCTTGCCCGTCAGGCGAGACCAGATGCCACTAAAGCCCTTCGGCAAACGGGCAGCACGCTCTGCCATCTCGCGCTGTTCGCGGAGCTGGATACGTTTTTTCGCCTCATCGCGTTGCTGCTGATGCCGCGTGATCAGCTCTTGCCGCTTCATCTCCACAGCTGGGGAGGCACGACGATAGCCAGCATCGACGTCATTCAGATAGGATTTTAGCTTGTCCGTCATGCGCGAGGCGATTTGCGCCTTGGTCTGATCAACGCTAGGCAGATCAGCATCCTTGCCCAGACGCTCTCTAACATCCTTTGCTTTCACGCCCGACCAGCGCGAAAGTGAGAAGGTTTCACCGCGCACATCAATGGCAACGGCGGACCGTCGATCACCTTTAGCAAGGAAGAAGCCTTTCTCTTCCAGCGCAGCCTTCAAGGCTTCGGCATTATCCGAGTTCTTCCATGCGTCCTGAATAGCCGCCTTGATCAGCTTCGGGTCTTGCTTGGCGCGTTTGGCCTGTTGCCATTCTTCATGGGAATAATTGAGCGGATTGCGCATGGAGCGATCAAGCATGCCCTTCGGCATGTCCCATCCGTTTTCCAGATAGATATCGCGCGATACATCCATCAGCTTTTGCTTGAAAAAGGCCATGTTTTTGGCGCGCATCGCATCACTGTCGATGCGGCTCCAGACAGCATGCGCATGGCGTCTGCCTTCCTTTTCATGGAAGACAATGGCGCGTTGATGATCGGTCAGATCAAGTTTGCGCTCGATCTTGTCGATGGCCGCTTCAAAGACATGCCGATCCACTTGCCGGTCTTGGGGCGGGTTCAGGCTGATCGAGAAGAGATGCTTTTGGCACTTCGTGCCTTTGGCCAGTGCTTCAGCCTCTTCAAAGGCTGAATCCAGATCATCACCGACGAAGCCACGTAGATCGTGCAGCTCGACATGCTCGTTATCCTTCATAGACATGAGGTACTTGGCGAGCTGAGGAGCGTTGCCACGTTCTTTGGCTTTGAGGATCATGACGGCCCCCCATCCTTGAGGGCGCGCATGAGTTCAGCCCGCATGGCGGCGATGTCCGCGCAGGCCTGGCGCAGTTCGGCCTCCGTCTCAGGCGTGACAGGCAAAGCGCCAACATTCACAGCCTTGGCAAGTTGATTGACGTTTTGCGACAGCTTGCTCTTGCCGAGCTGGCCCAGAACACGGCCCAAGGCTTCGGGGTCAGTCTTGGGCGCGATCTTCGTCTTGTTCGCAATCGCATCATGCAGGACAGCCTTGATGTAGGCACCAAGGGGCATATCGCCTGCGAGATCACGCAGGGCGGCTTTTTCGGCAAAGGTCAGACGCAACGAGAACGGAGCTTCTCGCTTTGGTTTGACCTTGCCAGCGGCTATTTCGTTGAATTTATGATCGAATATCGTCATCACCGCCGCCCGGACAATTGTCCTGAGTTACGGTGTTAGGTGAGACATTACAGGCACTTAGAGCGGCTTCCCACTCCTGAAGGACGTCCAGCAGAGAGTTCAATGTTTCTCTCTCTAGCTGCACCATCACAACCCATTGATTGCATTCAAACTCTTGTTATCTGTTCATTTGTGTCGCCTCAACTAGTGCATAGAGGTGGTGCAGATGAGATATGCTATGCCCAACCCAGAACTGATCAACTCAACCTACTACCTTCGCCTTCACGTTCCGAAGGATGTCGCTGATAAAGCCAAAGGCACGGCGGTTGCTGTCCCTGTTGGCGATACCATCGTTCACGCGAAAGTCGGAACTGTAGTCAAGGTATCCCTCAGGACCAAGGAAGCTGCCGAAGCGAAAAGGCGGCTTGTACAGGCACTGCCTGCGATTGAGAGACACTGGGATAGCCTGAGGAAAGGCCCGATCACGTTGAGCCACAAGCAGTGCGTGGCACTTGCAGGCGAACTGTACAGCACATTCGTCGAAGTGCTTGATGAGAATCCCGGCCTACCTGAGATGTGGAAGGGTGTCCGTGTTGCGGATCAGTGGGCCAAGAAGCCGACATTAGGGCCATATGACGAGTTGAAGGTTGGAACCCCACAGCCAAGCGCAAAGGATAGCATGGAGCAACGCTTTGGCGGCTTTACTGATGCTTTGCTCAGGCGTCATGGACTGCACGTCGACGAAGATTCGCGGTGGAGGCTGATTCAGCAGGTCGCAAATGCGTTGGACAAAGCGTCGACGATCAACCTGCAAAAGGCAGAAGGTGATTATAGCGACAGTGGAACCACAGCCGTGTTCCCCAAGTTCGAGCCACCGAGCGTTGAAACGGCTCAGGAGAAGGCAACCTCCCATCACAAACCTGCCAAACTCACCCTTTCCAACGTGGTGGATGCACAAGTCCAGCGCAGGTCACTTGGAACAGCCGCCAAGCCATTCCCTGCCAAGACCGTGAACAAGTTCAAGATGGTGGCGGCAGAGTTCTCCAAGCATCGCGGGTCTGCTGACGCAACGACCATAACGCCGAAGGAGATCGACGCTTGGATGGTGTCGATGCTGCAGGACGGTAAACTCTCGAACACGACGATACGCCAACGCATCGGGAACCTGTCGACCATCATCGAGTGGGCCATCAAACAGTCACTTGGGGAACTATATTCCAACGGCAACCCTGTGGCCAAGGTCACGCCGCCAGAAGGCCAGAGCGTCAGGAGCGAAGACAGAACGCTGCGTCTTGATGAGGCGAGAAAGATACTGCTGGCCAGCCGCAAGGAAACGAAGCCAGAACTGAGATGGGGGCCTTGGCTTTTGGCCTACTCCGGTGCCCGTGTCGGTGAGATCGCGCAGCTGACGATCAACGACTTCTTCCAGCATGGTGGCCATTGGTTCTACCGGATCACGTCCAAGGGCGGAAAACGGGTCAAGGTGCAGAGCAGCATTCGGCGCGTAACTGTTCATCCAGACGTGGTTGCAGAAGGCTTCCTCACCTATCTGCGTGAGAGCGGGTTGCCCAAAGATACAAGGCTGTTTCCGGTAAGGACCAACGAGAACCTGCAATCATGGATCAGGAACGACTTGCAGCTGGACCGCAAGGAGCTTGCCCCTAACCACGGATGGCGGCATCTATTCGAGGATTTGGCCCTGTTGGCAGGGATGCAGGAAAGCGCCAAGCGGTACATCACAGGACGCGTGACGGGTCATTCTTCTGAGGGCTATGGCAAGAGCGATGCCATGCTGCCAGCGCTGGCGACCGAAATGAAGAAGATCGGGTGCATCATCTCGATTGCAGATGGAAATGCTCGTAGAGGCGCTGAGTGAGTCAGGGAGACTCAACTCGCCAATCCGGCAGGGTAGGTGCGGCTCAAGGCCTAGATGGCCCTGTACGACTCTCTCCTTGAGTCTGGCGCATGAAGGCTGCCCTTGGGGTGGCGACGGGCCGTGAGGATCGAAAGCATGGATGCGAATTAAGTTCCACCATCGCAGAAGTAAGCCTTCTGTGGGGCCTCTCTAGCGGCAACTGCAAGACCAAGACTTGGTACTGTGCAAGCCGATGCCACCTTTGCCTTTCCCATACGCTTGGGGGGTAAGGGGGCATCTGCGGATGCAGACCAAGATACCATACAGGGTTATAACTATAGTTTAGACTGAGCATTCCTACCACCAAGTCGTCCCCCCAATCATCAAGCTATAGCCATAGCTACGGTTCAGGCTACAGCTCTGGCTTCCGTCCCCTCCCTCAATCCCCTTACTGCCACGCATCATAGTTGACCTGCTCACCATATCTCGTGATGGTTGCATCATTCTCAAGGGATTGTTTGATGTCGCAGATATTGATTAACGCCTACTTGTCCGAGTTAGACCGCATCAAGCGCATATCAGGGTCACTGTCCGAACAGGTGATCAGGGAAGCCTTCAAGGACTTGCTCAAGGCGTGGTCACGTCAACAGGGTCTGGTCTTCCTCGCAGAGCATGGCATGGCCAGCAACCAGAAGACCTCCATACGCCCAGACGGAACCATCCTCCACGATCTGCGCGTCCCCTTGGGATACTGGGAAGCCAAGGATACCGGGGATGATCTGGACACCGAGATCAAGAAAAAGTTCCTCAAGGGTTACCCTCAATGACGTTGCCCCCAACTTTTATCCAGCGTGAGCGAGACTCT
>NZ_JAINWI010000026.1 GCF_021021435.1 Seohaeicola saemankumensis | reverse complement strand
CACATTGATGCCGTCGGGGGGCGGTCACATCATCAGAGCCCCCTCTAGGTTTATTCATTCGGATGAATAGTGGGACTGCGTATCAATGGCGCTACAGTTTCATGAAACCTTTGTGACGTATGCGGCCGAGACGGCGCGGATGGGAAGTACTAAGTTTATTTACCATAAACTTCATTATGCGGCTTTATATTTTGCGTTGCGATAGTATATTATCGTATGTATGCTGAACTCCTCTCACGGAGGTCCCCCAGTATGCGCCATTTACTCAAGAAGCTCCTCCCCTCGGTCGCAGTCGCTTTGGCCGTGACAAGCTTTTCGCTGCCGGCACCCGCCCGCGCGCAGACCTACCCGATCGATTGCGCGATCCTCTTGTGCCTGTCTGGCGGCTGGCCCGCTTCCGTCCCTTGCGCCCGAGCCCGCGCCGAGTTCATCCGGCGGATTACGCCTTGGCCAGTGGAACCGCCGCTGCAAATCTGGCGCTGTCCCATGGGCGCGTCCTATGAGAGCGATCGGCAATCAAACAACGCTGACCGCATAATTGAAGCCTTGTACCGGACCGACAACCGTCGACCGCTCCAATCCTTGCCAGTAGATAATCTCGTTCCCACAGACTTCACCCTTCGGCTTGTTCAGGACCGCGCGGACATCGATATCAGCGGGCCAGAGTTCAATTTCGTGCGGTCCATCCGCGTCTTCGATGTACGGTATGCACGACAGCACGAGTCCGGGCGCGATGGGGATTGTAACCGAAGCGCGACCGTGGTCCTCGGCACCTACGGGACCCAAGGCGATTTCTCATGGCAGCGATCTTCCATAACTGCCCTGCCCGAGGCCCATGTGGGACTTGAACGTTGGGGCCAGAATTGCCCGGGTATCTATCACCGATCTGTCTTCGTCGATTGGCGTGACTATGAGGGCAACTACGGCTTCGAACAGGTGAACTACTAGCGCTGACAAAGACAGCTTTGCCATCATGCTGCGAGAATTTTAGCGTGCTGAGTTGTTCAAATACCGGCCCTTCGCTGCTTTCGGTGCGTTTGTCCGGAGAGCAGGACAAACCCGCCTTTCGCTAGTGCGGCTATTGCTTGCGCAGCATCTGATTGCACTTGCAGCGAGTGTTTCGCTGCGTTGCAACAGATGTCGCCAAACCCGTCATTGACCTTGGTCCGTACGAGCATCATCTGATCGATCCTTTGCTGCACAGAGCGGGAATCCGCGGGGAACGGATTCATGCTACGCGGTTTTCGCTTGCGTAGACATTGCTGGCAGATGCGGCCAGCCCTGTCTTGCTGTGCCGCTCAAGTTGCCATAGCGGTTGCTCGACAAGGTCATAGATTTCTTGCTTCGATGTGATCCAGCGTTCCGTGAAGGTTTTCACAGAAGAGCGAGAGCTGGAAGGCAATTACCGAGGAACGCAGCGACACGACGTTACGCGCCATGCTCACAACTGGCAAAGCAGCGTTGGATTTGCGCTCCACAGCCAGATTGCAGCCAAAACTTGCATAAATAGTTCTCTTTATGCAAAGAAGGTTTGCTGATACTGATCCAGCAAACACTAGCGGCGACGGAGATCCTAGCACCTTGTCCAATATTTCTACGGTTCTTATCAAATCGAAGGACAAGGCTTTGACCTTGGCCGCTTCAAGCGCCCTGAGCGAGTTGGATGGGTACCGGTTGATCTTCTGCGAGGATGACAATTCCGCAAAGAGCCGCCTGAATGAAGTGAACGTGGACCTCATTCTTTATGATTTCGATGAGGATGATATTGGACCGGACAACGCTTTGGTGCGGTCTCGCTTGTCTCATACCGCGTGTTGGCGAATTGTCGTTTGCGAAAAAAATGAACTGAGCCGTGGTGCGCAGCTATGTGAAGATACGGCGTCCTATTTGTATCTCGCCAAACCGGTGCAAGAGCAGCAGATCCGCATAGTCGTCAAGCGCGCCCTGGAACATGCCGAGCTGTCGCGCCGACACCGGATTCTGAGCAGAGAGCTCAAGCTTTCGCTGGACGATGAGATTTTCGCGGACGAAGAGGGAGGGTCGGTCCAGGGGGGTGTTTCACGCTTTGAGAGGTTGGTCTACTCAAGCCCCAAGATGGCCGAATTGGTCGCCGAAGCGAGAGTTGCAGCCTCGACGGACATGCCTGTGCTGATCCGGGGCGAGACAGGCACCGGCAAAGAGCTTTTGGCGCGCGCCATTCATTTCAACTCTGATCGCGTGAACTCGCCCATGCACAGCCAGAACTGTGGCAGTGTGTCTGACGACGCGTTGTACTCCGAGCTTTTCGGCCATGTGCGTGGCGCCTTTCCGGGGGCCATTGCGGACCGGTTGGGCCTGTTTCGGGCCGCCGATGGCGGCACTGTGTTTCTGGACGAGGTCTCAGAAGTGTCACCGCATTTTCAGGTGGCCCTCCTGCGCTTTCTGCAAGAGGGCGAAGTGAAACCGCTCGGCTCTGATAAAACCCTGCACAGCAACGTGCGGATCATCGCGGCATCCAACCGTTCGATCGAAGAGATGGTGGAAGAAGGCAGTTTCCGCCGTGATCTGTATTATCGACTGCGCGGGTTTCAGTTGGAACTGCCTGCGCTTCGCGACCGGACTGACGACATCCCGGTGTTGACGCAGTTCTTTGTTGAGAAATATGCAGGCGTGGTTGGTCGGCGGGTATTGGGCGTCACATCGGACGTCCTGAAACAACTGGAGCACTATCCGTTTCCAGGGAATGTCCGGGAACTGGAAAGTGAAGTTCAGCGCATGGTCGCGGTGGCGGAACAGGGTGGGTATGTTGCGTTAAGGCACTTATCGGAAAAGATCGCGCGTACGCCAATCGAGAACCACGAGAGCGCGGCGTTTTTGACATCTGGCGCGACACTCAAAGACAAAGTCGAACATCTGGAGCAGGCCGTCTTGACCCAGGCGCTCGCGGCGTTTCACTGGAACCAAAGCAAGGTTGCAGAAGAGTTGGGCCTGTCGCGAGTCGGGCTGGCGAACAAGATAAAACGATACGGCCTGCGCAAAGGGTAAGATATGGACGATGACACGCCTGCCAATAAAGTCATCGGATTCCCGTATGCCAGATCCGGCCTGTCAAAGACCCGGTCCGAACCGCGCAATCTCGGTCTGACGGCCCTGTCGCGGGCTTTGTCTGGTTCGGGCGCGGGTGCCAAGGGACATTGGTGCAAGAATTGTAAAGGGATCTGGTACAGCTACTTTGGAGAAGCCGAATGCCCGGTGTGCGGGGGACGGAGTTGAGCCCCCTAGACTGTCAGCAAAGTTTGCAATTGCCCCTGAATACTTAGTTTGCAGTATGCACTTTGTTACCAGAATAGGCCGCCCCGACCAAATGTGTTGATTTGCAGTACTGCGTGGCGCGGTACAACATTGCAGCATCAAACTCGCGCCTTTCGCCCTCATGCCAAGCAGAAGACATGGTTCTGGGTTGCGGAATGCGCCGCAATAAATGCTGGTCCTTGGGAGGAAGAAAATGGCAAATCTGTTGTGGCTTCAGGGGGGTGCGTGTTCCGGCAACACGATGTCTTTTCTGAATGCGGAGGAACCAAGTGCGTGTGATCTGGTCACCGACTTCGGAATCAACGTGCTTTGGCAACCCTCTCTTGGGCTTGAACTGGGCGACCAGGTCAAAGAGATCGTCGAAAAGTGCATCTCGGGCGAGATCAAGTTGGATATCTTCGTGTTCGAGGGCACGGTGATCAACGCGCCCAACGGCACCGGCGAATGGAACCGGTTCTGCGGACGCCCGATGAAAGACTGGGTGAAAGAGCTTTCGGCCGTTGCCGATTTCGTTGTGGCGATCGGCGATTGCGCGACCTATGGCGGCATCCCAGCTACGGCGCCGAACCCATCCGAAAGCGTTGGCCTGCAGTTCCTGAAGCGCGATAAGGGTGGCGCATTGGGCGAAGGGTTTGCGGCGAAATCCGGTCTGCCGGTGATCAACATTCCGGGATGCCCGGCGCATCCCGATTGGGTGACGCAAATTCTCGTTGCCGTTGCTACGGGCCGTGCCGGTGATCTAACGCTGGATGAATTTCATCGCCCCAAGACGTTCTTTTCATCCTTCACGCAGACCGGGTGCACGCGCAACATGCACTTTGCCTACAAGGTGTCGACGACGGCGTTCGGCCAGCGCAAGGGGTGCCTGTTCTATGATCTGGGCTGCCGCGGGCCCATGACACACAGTCCTTGCAACCGCATCCTTTGGAACCGCCATTCGTCAAAGACCCGTGCGGGCATGCCCTGTCTTGGATGCACTGAACCGGAATTCCCATTCTTCGATCTGGCTCCGGGCACTGTCTTCAAGACGCAAACCGTCATGGGGGTTCCCAAGGACATGCCCGAGGGTGTCGACAAGAAGGGTTACATCAAGCTCACCGCAGCCGCCAAAGGCGCGGCACCGGCCTGGGCCGAAGAAGATATCTTCGTAGTCTAACTGCGATTTGGGAGAGAGAATTATGTCTGCAGCAGTAGAAACACTCGACATTTCGCCAGTTGGCCGCGTCGAAGGCGATCTGGATGTCCGGGTCGATATTGAAAACGGCGTTGTGACAAACGCCTGGACCCATGCGGAAATGTTTCGCGGGTTCGAAGTCATCCTGAAGGACAAGGACCCCCAAGCGGGTCTGGTTGTGACGCCTCGCGCCTGCGGGATTTGCGGCGCGTCGCACCTGACTTGTGCAGCTTGGGCGCTGGATACGGCCTGGGGCACCACGGTACCGCGCAACGCTATTCTGGCACGCAACCTTGGCCAGATCGTTGAATCGCTA
The DNA here is from genome assembly GCF_021021435.1 of Seohaeicola saemankumensis. Taxonomy (GTDB): domain Bacteria; phylum Pseudomonadota; class Alphaproteobacteria; order Rhodobacterales; family Rhodobacteraceae; genus Seohaeicola. The sequence goes on along the minus strand of NZ_JAINWI010000026.1, from coordinate 31,409 downwards.
CAATCCCTGCCCCGCCACCACTACGGGCTGTGGATGATCGATTACACCAACGAAAATTACGCGATGAGCCCGTTTTATGAGGAAGCCGTCAAACGCTATTCCCCGTTTACCGGCACATCCTATGAAGCGGGGGTGACAATCTCCGGCCGCCCGGTCGAGATCTACGCCCTTCTGGGCGGTCAGTGGCCGCACTCCTCCTTCATGGTGCCCGGCGGCGTCATGTGCTCGCCCACCCTGACGGACATCACCCGCGCCTGGTCGATCCTTGAGCATTTCCGCCAGAACTGGATCGAGCCGCTGTGGCTGGGCTGCTCGATGGAGCGTTACGAAGAAATCCAGACCTTGGAGCAATTCGAAGCGTGGCTGGATGAAAAGCCGGAGCACGCAAATTCGGACCTGGGCCTGTTCTGGCGTATGTCCAAGGACATTGGCCTTGATCAGTATGGCAAAGGCCACGGCCGGTTCACCACATGGGGCTATCTGCCGCATGAAGACAAGTACCAGAACCCCACGATTGATGGCCGCGCAGATGCGGTGATCATGAAATCGGGCATCTATGACGGCGCATCCGACACATTCCGCCCGATGGACCAGTCTTTTGTCCGCGAAGACACGCAGCACGCCTGGTACGACGAGGCGGCGGGCGGGGTGCACCCGTTCGACCGGACCACGAACCCGGTGAGCAAAAACCCCATCGATCCCGAGGGCAAATACTCCTGGTCAACGGCCGTGTCTCATGCAGAGGCCGGACGTCTGGAAGCAGGTCCGCTCGCGCGTCGCTTGATCGCGGGCAATGACACGGGCCATGACTTCCAACACAGCGACGGATTGGTGCTTGATATGTACCGCAAGATGGGCGGTGCCTCGACGATGCTGCGGCACTTTGCGCGCATGCACGAGCTTTGCATTCTCTATCGCGAAGCCGAACGCAATTTGCGCGAGTTCAAACTGAACGACGAATGGTATATAAAGCCAACTGAAAAAGACGGTCAGGGCTGGGGCGCAACCGAGGCCATCCGCGGCGCATTGTGCCACTGGATTGACGTGCGTGATGGCAAGATCGCCAACTACCAGATCATTGCGCCAACGACTTGGAATGTTGGGCCGCGCACATCCGACGGCGATCGGGGGCCCATAGAGGAAGCGCTGATCGGCACACCGATCAAGAACAGCGCGGACCCGGTTGAGGTTGGTCACGTTTGCCGATCCTATGACAGCTGCCTAGTTTGCACCGTTCATGCGCATGATGCCAAAACAGGCGACGAACTGGCCCGCTTCCGAACAGCCTGATGTTTATTTTTGGTCGGCGGATCAAATCTGCCGACCGACGACATCCGGCAATTAGGGAGGGAGCTGAATGTCAGAAAATCCGGAAGCATCAATAACTCAAGAGCAGCGCCAAGCTTACATAGACAAGTATGGCCTGACACCCGCCGAAGCGGGGCATGAAATGCTCATCCAAATGATAGAGGACCATTTCGCAGAAGGATTGGAAACCGAGGTTGAGCCATTCCCGGAGACTGATCGGGAATTCGGGGCGCTGCTTGACCAGTTGCGCCCCCTGAGCGCGGATCAACTGCGCGAGAAACTTGTGATTTCGGGCTGGCTGTTGCAGCCATACGGCGAAGACCAAATGCGGTGCCAGGAATGCATGTACTACCTGGTACACAAGCGCTGGTGCGACCTGCCAGAGCTTGATCTTCCGGCAAAACCGGAATGGTGGTGCCGCCTCTGGCGGATCTGAAGGGAGCGCAGAAATGGACGACGAAAAGGTGCGCGCGAGAATTGCCGATATGCTGGCCTCGGGTCTGGAAACCGAGGTTTGGCCACGTGCCGGGACCAGCGAGGAAGTCAATGAAATCGTGGCGCGCCTGCAGGTTGAGGCCGGCGACGATCTGGAAAAGAAACTGATTGTCGCCGGGTTCACCGATCACACGATCGAGGCTGACGAGATTGAGCAACCCTGCGAGACCTGCATGTACTACAAGGTACATGCGAAATTCTGCGACTTGCCGGAATTGATGGTGCCGGTTGAACCGGAATGGTCTTGCCGCCTATGGCGGATTTGATGCCGCTTGATATCGTCGTCATCGGATGCGGCAATCCGAACCGAAGCGACGACGGCGTCGGCCCGCATCTCATCGCTCAAATGCGAGAAAACGGCGTCCCGGACCACACGCGGGTTTTTGACGGCGGAACCGACGGTATGTCGGTCATGTACAGTGCGCGCGGGGCGACACATTTGATCATTGTCGATGCGCGGATCCCCGAAGGATCCCCGGGTGCCATATTCGAGGTCCCAGGTGATGTGCTCGAGGCGCCGCCAAACAACAGCCTGAACCTGCATGATTTCAGATGGGACCATGCGCTTTACGCAGGTCGTCGTATCTATGGCGATGCGTTTCCCAAGACGACGTCGGTGCTTTTGATCGAGGCGGCAACGCTGGAGCTCGGGTTGGGATTGAGTGACGAGGTTTCTCGCGCCGCGGGGACCGTTGAGGGCCGCATTCGCGACCTGATCCATACGTGGTCTCAGGCATGAGCACGATCGCGATCAGGGACGGTGCGATCTATCTGCCCAGTGCCGTGGTCGACACCTATTTCCGCGGTATTGATGCGGTCATCGTACTGATCCAACAGGAAGAATTGATGGTGATGCCCGTCCATCAGGCAACCGCCGGGGGGTGCCTTTTGAAGGTCCGGAATGCTGCGGGTGATCGGGTGGTTCAGGCACGCGATGTGTTTCAGGATCGGGACCTTCTCGACTTTGCATCCAACGATCTGACCGTCGCGTGGGAGGCCGATAAAGGCGCCCTTTGCGCGATTTTAAAGTCGGAATAGCGCAACGAAAAAATGCAAACTAAGTTTGCTATAAAACAAGAAAGTTGACAGCCCCCCACTTTGACTGCTTTTCTCTGTCAAACACGGAAATCGAACCAAATTCGATTCGAGGGAGAAAACGGTTTGACGAATATCAGTCGTGCTCAGCAGCAGGTGCAGGCGGCCATGACCGCGGTCGAGACGGCTGCAGCGACTCAGGCCGAAAAGGCCGAGATGCTGATCGAAATCGCGATGGGGCTTCAGCAGAAACCCGAACGTGCCGAAGACATCTTTGCTGCTGTCGATCTCTACAAGCTCGCCATGGATCTAGCGCCGGAAGGCGAAGTTCTGGGGGTCGCCCGCATTCGTGCGCGTATGGCAACCGCGCTGATGGCCGTGCCCGCCGAAGATGCGACACAGCTCAAGGAAGCGAAAATCGAAATAGAGACCGCGCTTGCAACCCTGACAGCGGAAGGGTCGGACGCTGAAGTGGCCGAGGCCGAGATGAACCTAGGCCTGATCTGCCAGACGCTTGCAGGCATGCGTCTTTTGCCAATCCAGCCTGCTATCAGCGCATATCAACGGTCGCTCAGGACCTTCGACAAAACCAACTACCCGAAGGAATTCGCCATTCTGCAAAGCAATCTGGCCACGGCGTTCTTGTCCATGCCGTTCACCGATCAGTCCGGCAAGATGCGCGAAGCTCTGGCGGTGCAGGCCTTTGAGGAAGCGTTGACGGTGGTCAACCTGATCGATCACCCGAACGAGTACGCGATGCTGCAGAACAACCTGGGCAACGCGCTGCAATACGTGTCCTCGTCTCACCGGGTGGAAAACGGGTTTCGTGCACTGGAAGCGTATGACGAGGCGCTCAAGGTGCGCACAATCCGCGACATGCCGGAAGAGTACGCCAACACGATCGCGAACAAGGCCAATTGCCTGTCGAACCTGCCTGACGACCCACAAAACCCCGATGGTGGGAATTATGGCAACCTGACCGAAGCGGTGCGTTTGCTGGAAGAAGCCCGGGGTGTTTTCGCCAAGCGTGGAGCCGGTGAAAAGGCGCAGGCTGTGACCGAAGCCATCACCGAACTCAACGCGGCCCTTGGTCCATCGACAATTCTGGAACGGAGCGGATTACAATGAAAAATGGAGAATACAGTTGAGCGCTATAGTCATAGTTGTCGCCCTGGCCGCCGGCCTGGCCGCCGCCATGGGTGCAGGGGCCTTATCGGGCCTGCGCATCGGTAAAGATGCACTGGGCACAGAGCTGGCCACCTACATGGGCGCGCTTTACGGCGGGCTTGCAGGTGGCGTCGCAGTCGTGGTGACCACACTTGTTCTTTTGCTGATCTAGGAGGGCGCTATGCTGGGAATGGCGATGAATTCTGCAAAGCTTTTTTTTGCGGGTAAGCTTTTCAAGGACAACAAGGCCGCGATGCGGCAGTTGATGATGGGGGCGGGCGTCGGTGTGATCGCCGGTGTTGTCATCGGGTTGTTTGCACCGATCTGGGTAGCAGCCATTGCAGCAGGCGCGGCAGGTGGCGCGGCTCAGCCCGTGTTGTTCAAAGACCTGAAATACGCATAAGCGATGCCTGATGCGTCATCTCTTGACGGCGAAGAGCCGACACTGGATCGCCTGATCGGAGATCTGAAGGCGCTTGAAATGCTGGCAGATGGCTGGGATGAGGCGGCCCGCCGCGGTGCGCATGCCCGGGCCGAAGCCGTTGATGCATTGAACAAGGAAGCGTTCCGACGGTTGATCGGCGCTCTCAAGGACCGCCCCGAATTTGGAAGCGCCTTGAAAGAGGCGGCCCGCGACGAGGTGGTTTACGCCGTGCTGCGCCGCCACGGGATACTGCGACCATCGCTATATGAACGGGTCGAGGCGGCATTGGAAACGGTGCGCCCGAGCCTGGCTAGCCATGGCGGCGATGCCGAGGTTGCGTCGGTCGAAGGCAACCGCGCCGAAATCCGGTTTCTGGGCGCGTGCGATGGATGCCCTGCCTCGCAATTGACGTTTTATGCGGGAGTCAAAAAGGCCATTCAGGACCATGTTCCCGAAATCACCGAAGTCAAACAGGCCAAGGGTCTGGGTGGCGGTGGGTCGGACGGGGTGCAGTTCACTTCGCCCTTTGCCAATTACGGCGACAGCGAATGGACCATAGCCCTGCCGCTGGATGATCTGGCCGATGGCGAAACGCGATTTCTCAACATTGACAATCATTCGGTGATCATCAGCCGCTTTGCCGACAAGGTGAGCTGTTTCAAAAACGCCTGCGCGCATATGGGCCTTGAGATGACCCATGGCGATATCGCCGAGACGATCCTGTCCTGCCCGCATCACGGGTTTCGATATGCGCTCGAGAGTGGCGAATGCCTGACCGCGCCCGAGGTGCAATTGCAGCCCCATGCCGTGCGGGTCAAAGGGCCCAATATCGAAGTGAGGATTATCGCGTGAAAGTCTCGCTGTCCCGATCGTTCAGTCCGCAGAAGGCGCCCGGCACCATAACCCCCGGTGCGCCCTTGTTGGGCACGCAGGGCGCGCGGGTTGTTTTAGGCAGCGATGGTGGTTCGCTGGTTCAGGCGATCACCCCTGCGCCCCACCTGATGTTCGGGCCGCGTGGCGTCTGCCTGCATCCTGACGGCTCTCTCTGGGTATCCGATACTGGGCATCACCGGGTGCTGGGGTGGAAGACGGTTCCGACCCGGGATGACACCCCTGCCGATATACTTTTGGGCCAGCCCGACTTTGGCCGCGAAGGCCGCAACGCAAAGGGCCTCGTGGCTGCGAACACCGTGAATGTCCCGACCGGCATCACGGCCTTTCGCGGCGGATTGGCGGTAGCCGACCCGTGGAACCACCGCGTGCTGATCTGGCGCGAAACGCCAGCCGGCCCCGAACACGGCGCCGACATTGTTCTGGGGCAGCCCGACGCGGGCAGTGCACTGGCAAATGTGGGCCTGTCGCACGCGCGGGCCGATACGATGCACTGGCCCTACGGCGTGTCGTCGAATGGCGACCGGCTGATCGTGTGCGACACCGGAAACCGCCGTGTGCTGATCTGGGATGATCCGCAAACCACGGGCCAACCGGCGGATCTGGTTCTGGGGCAGCGTGACTTCACCTGCCGGGATGAAAACGCGGGCGAGGCGGTGTCCGACGCCTCGATGCGCTGGCCGCATATGGCCATTGTCTGGAAAGACGGGCTGGCTGTTGCGGACGCTGGCAACAATCGGGTGATGATCTGGGATGCACTCCCCAAGCGGAACGGCACCCCATGCGATACCGTGCTGGGACAGGCGGATATGAGCGCCTGCGACCACAATATGGCGTCCTATTATCCCACGTCTCAAGCGATGAATATGCCCTATGCGCTGGCGACGCTTGGGGCGACGTTGGTGGTGGCTGACACGGCTAATTCGCGGCTCTTGGGATTTGAGGATACAGGTATGGCCGCCCACGCGGACCGGCTGACAGCGCAGCCTGATTTTGCGGCAAAGGGCGACAACCGCTGGGGCATCGCCGAACGCGATACGGTGTGTTGGCCCTATGGCCTGTCCTCCCTGGGGTCGACAGTGGCGGTGGCCGACAGCGGCAACAACCGCATTCTGATCTGGGACGCAGCGACATGACCGGCGTGCGCTTCACTGTTTCCGGGCAGGTTCAGGGCGTTGGTTTTCGCCCGACCGTCTGGCGGTTGGCGCATGAAATGGGCCTGACGGGCGATGTGAAGAACACGGGCGAAGGGGTTGTGATCCAGCTTTGGGGGGCTCATGTTGCGGCCTTTCCCGACAAGCTTCACAGCGCGTTGCCGCCACTAGCCCGTATCGAACGGCTGGATGTCACGCCACTGACCGACCCGCCCCCCTGCGGGTTTGAAATCTCCGCGTCGCAGGAAGGAGAGATGCGTGGCAGCGTCACGCCGGATGCCGCGACCTGCGCCGATTGCCTGGAGGAAATCCGCAATCCGTTTGAGCGGCGCTATCGCTACCCCTTTGCCAATTGCACCAATTGCGGGCCGCGTTTTTCCATCGTAAAGGCCGCCCCTTATGACCGCGCCAAGACAACGATGGCCCCGTTTGATCTGTGCCCGCCCTGCGCGGCAGAATACTCTGATCCGCTGGATCGCCGCTTTCACGCGCAACCTGTGGCCTGTGGCCGGTGCGGACCGAATATCTGGATCGAGAAACTTGGCAAGGGCGCGGTGAATCTCGAAGCGTTTTCGATGCTCGATGACGTTGATGCAACCGGCGGGATGATCATGAACGGTCATATCGTGGCGATCCGGGGTCTGGGCGGTGTGCATCTGGCGTGCGATGCCACCAATGCCAACGCCGTGGCCGAATTGCGCAAGCGCAAATCGCGGGTAGGCAAAGCCTTTGCGCTGATGGCGCGCGATCTGGATGTGGTGCGCGCGTATTGCGAGGTTTCGGATGTCGAAGCCGACCTGCTGTCCAGCCCGCAAGCGCCGATTTTGCTGCTCAAGGCCAAGCCGAACAGCTTGCCCGATGAGATTGCGCCGGGCCTGGACCGGCTGGGCGTGATGCTGCCCTATACGCCGTTCTATCACATGATCCTGCGGCGCATCGGGCGTCCGGTGATCATGACCAGCGGCAACCCATCGGGTCAGCCGCAATGCATTGACAATCAGGAAACCCGCGACCGTCTCGCCGATATAGCTGATTTCGCCTGTCTACATAACCGCGACATCGCCAACCGGATCGACGACAGTGTTGTGCGCGTTGACCTTGGCCGTCCCCGCTTGTTGCGCCGGGCGCGCGGATACGCGCCCCAAGGGCTCGAATTGCCGGCCGGGTTTTCGACCTCCGCAGAGGTGCTGGCGCTCGGCGCGGAACAGAAGAACACGTTCTGCCTGATCAAGGACGGACGCGCGATCGTCTCCCAGCATATGGGCGATCTGGAGGATGTGGCTACGAACGATGATGTGACACGCAATCTGGGCCTTTACGAAAACCTCTTTGATCATGCCCCAGACGTCATCGCCGTCGATCAGCACCCGCAATACCTGTCCACGCAGCGCGGTTTCCAGATGGCAGGCGAACGCCCGGTGATCGAGGTACAGCACCACCATGCGCATATCGCCTCTTGTCTAGCTGAAAATGGTCGGCCTTTGTCCGCTGGACACGCGCTTGGGATTGCGCTGGACGGCACGGGCCTGGGGGATGACGGCACGATCTGGGGCGGTGAATTCCTGATCTGCGACTACCATGGGTATCGTCGGGTTGGTTGTCTGAAGCCAGTTGCACTGCCCGGCGGAACGGCTGCTGTGCGCGAGCCTTGGCGCAATGCCTATGCCCATCTGATGGCCGAAATGGGCTGGGGCGAGTTTGCAATGAATTTCTCTGACCTTGAGATCTTCAACCGCATGCAGGACCTGCCCCGCGACACGCTGGACGCGATGATCAAGGCCGGTACGAACACGCCGCTCGCGTCTTCCTGTGGTCGGTTATTCGATGCCGCCGCTGCGATTTCCGGCATCGCCTGGGACCGGCAGAATTATGAGGGCGAGGCCGCGATCCTGTTTGAGGCTGCGCTTGACCCGGATGCCCTGAACGAACCGGAGGATCTGGCCTATCCGTTTTCAATCCCGCTGATGGGCGGCAAGGGAATTCCATACATCGAGCCATTGGCCGTTTGGCGGGCGATGCTGGGCGATCTGGTGCTAAAAACACCCGTTGGCACGATGTCGGCAAGGTTCCACCGCGGGTTGGCACGCTCCGTCGTCGAAATGGCGATACGGCTGACCAAAGACACGACTATCGACACTGTCGCCCTGTCGGGCGGCTGTTTTCAAAACGCAACGCTTTTTGAGCTGGTCCACCGCGGCTTGGAAAGCGCTGGTCTGACCGTTCTGAGCCATTCCGACTATCCGGCGAATGACGGCGGTATTTCACTGGGGCAAGCCGTGATCGCCCTGGCAAACACACAAGGGGAGGACGCAAGATGTGCCTAGGAATTCCAGGGCAAATTACCGAAATTTCGGATGCGACCCGCAAGCTCGCCATGGTCGATATCTCGGGCGTGAAACGCGAGGTCAACGTGGCCTGTATCGCGGGTGACGATCCGTTGGAGGATCTGATCGGCACATGGACCCTGATCCATGTCGGTTTTGCCATGAGCAAGATCAACGAAGAGGAAGCGGTGCTGACGTTGGAGGTCTTGCGCGAGCTTGGAGAAGCGCAGGAAGAGATAGAGGCGATGCGGGCCAGTGCGACGATGCTGGCGGACGCATCATGAAGTATGCAGATGAATTCCGCGATCCAGTTGCGGCCAAAGGGGTCCTTGCGGCCATAGAACGCGTCACGCAAGAGATCGGCGCGACGAAGGAAAAGCCCGTTCACATCATGGAAGTCTGTGGCGGGCACACCCATGCGATCTTCCGCTATGGGTTGGACAAACTTACCCCTAAGGGGCTGGAGTTTATTCACGGCCCTGGCTGCCCGGTTTGCGTGCTGCCAATGAGCCGGGTGGATGAATGCGTGCAGATCGCCGAAGATCCCAAGGTGATCTTTACCACCTTCGGCGACGCGATGCGTGTGCCAGGCACGAAGAAATCCCTGATCCAGGCCAAGGCCGATGGGGCCGACATTCGCATGGTCTATTCGCCGCTGGACGCGCTGGAATTGGCGCGCCGCAACCCCGACCGCGAAGTTGTGTTCTTCGGCCTTGGGTTTGAGACGACCACACCGTCGACCGCGCTTTCGATCCTGCAGGCTGATGCCGACGGGCTCACGAATTTCACGATCTTTTGCAACCACATCACCGTGCCGCCCCCCATCAAGGCACTGCTGGATGACCCGCATATGATTTTGGATGGTTTTGTCGGCCCCGGCCACGTGTCGATGGTGATCGGCACCGAACCTTACCAGTTCATCGCGCGCGATTATGGCAAACCCATCGTAGTAGCGGGGTTCGAGCCGCTGGACTTGTTGCAATCGGTTTTGATGGTGCTGGAACAAATTCGCGATGGCCGCGCCGAGGTGGAAAACCAGTATTCGCGTATCGTTCCCAATGAGGGAAATCCAGTGTCCATAGCGGCTTGTGAAAAGGTTTATGAGCCGCGCCCCACCTTCGAATGGCGCGGTTTGGGCGAGATCGATGCCAGCGGGCTGCGCATTCGCGACCGGTACAAAGCCTTCGATGCTGAAGTGAAATTCAACATCGGCTATGGGCGCAACACATCGTTCACAGAAGAACAGGAAGGTTGCGCCTGCGGCGACGTCATGACCGGCCGGATCAAGCCCCACGCCTGCCCGCAATTCGGCAAGGGGTGTACGCCGGAAATGCCGCTGGGGGCGTTGATGGTCAGCTCGGAAGGGGCCTGCGCGGCCTATTACCAATATGGCGGCCTTGATCTGGAGCCGGCAGAATGAACGCGATGGACCGCCAGCCCAGACGTGTTGTTGCCGACAAGGTGACGATGGCCCATGGCGGGGGCGGCAAGGCGATGCGAGACCTGATCGAGGATGTGTTCACGTCCGTCTTCCGTCCGCCCGGCATGGAAGATCAGGCACGGTTGATGACTGAGGCTGTCACCGTACCCGGAGCGAGGCTGGCCTTTACCACGGACGGGTTCGTGGTATCGCCGATGGAGTTTCCCGGTGGCGACATAGGTAAGATCGCCGTCTGCGGCACTGTGAACGATTTGGCCGTCGGCGGCGCGAAGCCACTGTGGCTGTCAGCGGCCTTCATCATTGAGGAAGGTGTCGAGATTTCGACGCTGCGCCGGATCGCTGCGTCGATGCAAAAAGCGGCAGACGATGCGGGCGTCTCTATCGTGACAGGTGACACAAAGGTGGTCGGCAAAGGATCGGGTGACGGCGTTTTCATCACCACATCCGGCATCGGCGTGATTGAGCCGGGCCGTGATCTGTTGGCCGAAACCGTGCAGCCGGGCGATGTTGCTATCGTCAACGGCGTGCTGGGCGATCACGGTGCCGCGATCCTCGCCGCGCGTGGCGATATGGCGCTCAGCACCGAAATCCCCTCGGATTGTCAGCCGCTCAATCACCTGATGGAGGCCATTCTGACCGCCGCACCGGGCACGCGGGTTGCACGGGATGCGACACGCGGCGGACTGGCCTCAGCCTTGAACGAAATCGCAGATGCGGCGGGTGTCGGCATTGAGATTGGTGAAGACGTCCTGCCGTTACGCACCGAGGTCAAAGGCGTGTGCGAAATTCTGGGATTGGATCCCCTTTATCTGGCGAATGAAGGCACATTGGTGATCTTCGTCCCCGAAGAACAGGCTCACGCTGCGTTGTCCGCAATGCGCGCCACCGATGCGGGCCGTCAGGCCGTGATCATCGGCAAGGCCACCACCCAACATCCCCGAACGGTTGTGATGAAGACCGTCTTTGGTGGCTTGCGCATCGTCGACATGCTCGTCGGCGAACAACTTCCGAGGATTTGCTAATGGCCTTACTGGAAAATCTTACATTTCTTGATGCGTCGTCATCGTCTGGGTTTCTGCTTTTGGGTTTTCTGATTGGCATGGTTCACGCCCTCGAAGCAGATCATTTGGCAGCAGTCAGTACGCTCAGCAACGGAGGAAAGAACAAACTCCTGTTGCGGGGCGCGGTCTGGGGCTTGGGCCACACGGCGACGTTGCTGGTCATGTCCATCGGCGTGATAGTCTTCAGCCTTGTCCTCAGTGAGCAGCGCGCGGCGGGGCTGGAATTTGCTGTTGGCGTCATGCTGGTATTCCTCGGGGCACAGGTCGTGCACAGGTTTCGCAAGGACAGGCTGCACTATCACGTCCATCAACATGAGGGACAGGGTCGGCACCTGCACGTGCACAGTCACGCATCCGATGTGGCCGACCATTCCCAAAGCGCGCATGCCCACGAACACCCCGAACGTTTTCCCCTAAAAGCCCTTGTCATTGGTCTGCTGCACGGCGCGGCCGGGTCGTCTGGGCTCATCGTGCTGGCGGTCTCCACGACCGGCGACCCCTGGCTGGCTGTCGGATATGTCGGCCTGGTCGGGCTTGGGTCCGCTCTTGGCATGGCAGCCCTGTCCGTCGTTGTCGGTTGGCCGGTGCTCCAGGCGCCAAAAATCGCAAAAGGCCTTCATACCGCCGTGCAGATGTCCATTGCCGCTATCGTTGTCGCCATCGGCCTGTCGATCATGTGGGAAACCGGACCAGTGGCCTGGGGAGTGGGCTGATGCATGAACTCGGTCTGGCCCGCAGCATCGCGGGTATCGCAGAAGAAAAAGCCAAAGGGCGAAGGCTCAAGGAGGTCCGCGTGGCCATTGGCCCACAGGCTTGCGTGGAGCGTGGCGCTTTGGCGTTTTGCTGGGATCTGGTGACCGAAAGCACTGCGATTGCCGGGGTGTCTTTGGGTTTTATTGATGCGGACAAGGACACATTCACTGTCCGCGAGTTGGAATTTTTGGAGGAAGCATAAATGTGTGGCGTATGCGGCTGTGCCGACCCTGCAAACGAAGTCTCGATGACCGATCCTGAAACGGGATTCAAAGTTCTGTTGAGAGAGGATCATGCGCATGACCATGGACATGATCATGATCACGCGCATCCTCATGACGACCATCACCACGGTCATGATGAGCCGCATGTGCACGGTCCGGGCGGCGAGGTTATTTCTCTGGAAACCGCAATCCTGGGAAAAAACAACGAAATCGCGACCCGCAACCGCGGCTGGTTCGAAGGGCGCGGCGTCATCGCCCTGAATATCGTCTCTTCACCGGGGTCCGGCAAAACGACATTGCTCGAAGAGACGATCAAGCGCATGAAGGGCGCGGTCGACATCGCGGTGATCGAAGGTGATCAGATGACGTCGAATGACGCCGACCGCATCCGCGATGCCGGAGCCCGGGCCGTCCAGATCAACACCGGTGCCGGGTGCCATCTGGAAGCGGATATGATCGCGTCGGCGGTCAAGTCGCTGGATCCCCAAACCGGGTCAATCCTGATGATCGAGAATGTGGGGAATCTGGTGTGTCCGGCCATGTTCGATCTGGGCGAGAAGATGAAAATCGCAGTGATTTCAACGACGGAAGGTGAAGACAAGCCAATCAAATACCCACACATGTTCCGTGCTGTGGAATGGGTTGTGATCAACAAGATGGACCTGGCGCCGCATGTGGATTTTGACGAGGAAATGTGCAGGCGCAATATTCTGGAAGTTAATCCGGGAGTGAAAATCTTCTGCCTCTCGGCCCGAACGGGGGATGGCATGGATGCATGGTGTTCGAACCTGGCCGAATTGAAAGCCTGAGGTTGAGCAGATCAGTGAGTTATTTCGCTCGTCTGGTCACCGCTGTCAGACCCACACGTGTATCGTGAGGTGCTCCGCATCATCCTGTGTCAAAAAGTAGATCATCACCCGGCCGCGAATGGATTCTCGAATTGAGACCTGTCCACCTCGGCGGTTTTTTCCATGAGCCTGGAGCACCACTTCTGCGAGTGTACCTACGCGCTTCTACAAACCCTGCCGATGTTCCAATTTTCAGGTAGTCTTAACGGTCTTTTGTGTGGCACGCCTTGAATTCGACCCCTGCTGCTTGCATTGGTCCTTACGAATGACCGGTTCTCCCGCTGCGCGACCGCACAAGATGTTTTGCCCGTGCAGCATTTTTCGCGCCACGAGCACACGCAGCAAAGAATTGACACTTCCGCAATGGGCTCCTTCGAGACCTTCGCTGCCATCAGCTCAAATGACCGGTACGCTCGCAGACCCTTTCCATCAATATGAACTGGCGGCTGCGTGAGAATCCTATCCACTGTCACTTTTTCGAATCCGCGTGAGCGCATCGAAGTCGATTTCTTGCTTCTGTTCGTCACTTATATCCGGCCGGGTTTTCGATACCGGCTGGGGCCCTTGGACGTCCCACATCACCGCATGTGAGCCTGTACTCCAACGATAAACCCAACCAACAACACTGCACCCATCGGTCCCGATCAGATTGGCGATCGCGACGCCCTCACCCCTATCATCGTTCACTGTTTACTGACTTCCTGCACTGTGGCGCTGCGAATTGCGGCGTGGGGTTGCAGAGCGTTCACTACGACCGCGCGCCGGACTTCGTTGATTTTGGCTACCTGGTCCTCGATGAGGGAATGATCATCAGACCGGGAAAATGGGTTTCCGCGTTCTCAACAATTCATTGGCTTCATATCCTGTGGTCGGGCTCCGTGGCGGCTTCGACAATCGACAGGACTTCATCTTTATCAAAGCCGATAACCCTCGCCAGAACTGTAAACTCCACGACGTCGATACGACGCTCGCCGCTTTCGAGACGTGCCACAAACGACTGGTGGCGTTTGAGCTTCGCCGCCAACTGCTGCTGGCTGAGACCCGCATTCTGACGTGCATCAACCAACGCACGGACGAGCGCCAACTGGCCATTTGTTCTGATTGTCTTTGCCACGCGTCACATACCTTTTGTGACGTCGCTAGCGGATGAAATCTGTTATCTAAAAAGTAGATATTTGAGGGTGTTACCGGCGTCTGGTTTCCATGGGCTGCAAGTCTGATGCACACCCAATCGCCCATCAATCCCCCACCAGTTCCAGAAACCGACCGTAGTCCTGACTGACTTCGCGGGCTTCTTCGAAGGCGCGCGCGCGCTCCTGCTCGAGGCAGCGGAAGTAGTCCTGAATGTCCGTTATGTAGACCTCAAAGTCCCGTCGGATGATGTCGGCATAATCCCGAGCGGCCTGCGAATCGCTTGGAACGAACGGCTGGACCGGGGCGAGGCATGACCCGGCCTCGCTTGCGACCGGAGCGAGCATCAGCAAGGCCACAGCCTGTATCTTCACCCACCGGCTCAACCACAGGTTTCTGAAACCCCTATTTTCCTTGATAGACTCCATTGGCCGTGCCTAGTGTTTGTGTAACCGAGATACAGCCGTATCTGTCGCAATATATCTTGCGATTAATAATATACTATCGTAACTCTGGGCTTCAAGTAGGAATGCCCGGGATTGCGCCATTGGAGAAAGCGTGAGCCGGGCCATGAACTGGGACATCGAAGCACCAAATGTGGTTACGGAAGCCAGGTTCCGCGAACTCGTGGAAAGCGGCTATAGCGCAGAAATCCTGTGCCAGGAGACGGCACATAAGAAAGGCCCCAGCTATTACGGGGTCTGGATCATGCGCGTTGTCTCTGATGACGGGGTGGAAAAGCTCCTGGTCACCGCCCGCACGCGGACGACCTACAACGATATCAAGATCCGCGAGTTCAAGACGATCTCCGGCGTGGTGTCTTTCTTCATTGGCCTTGGCTTTTCGCATGTCGACCTGCCGCTTGAGGCGGGGACAATCCGAACGCACAAACTCGCCCCGCCAGACAAAGCCCCATCAGACTAGGGCGCTGGCAGCTAACCTCGTCTGTCTCTGGTTGGTCGCAGCACCTGCCTCGGCGCAAATGGTCCTGGTCATGGAGAGCGACGGCTCTCTGACCCCATCCCGGTCTCAGAGCAGTTTTGCTCGGAACTACAATGACGGCATCGGTCAGGGATCGGCAGCCGACGAACTTGCGATTTTCGGCAGCGATGCAACTGTGCCAGAGCGAGAAGCGATGCGCTTTGCAGCCCGTGTCGATCCGGCACCCCTGCCCCGCGCCGATGTCCTAAACGCCATAGAGACCACGGCACTGCGCTATGCCAGCCACCCCGGCCTAAGGCGCGCGGAGCTTTCCGTCACGGACTGGCTGAGCCTCTACCGCGCCAATATCGAAGTGGAGAGCGGCTATCGGCAGGATGCGATCTCACATGCGGGCGCTATTGGCATTGGTCAGCTGATGCCCGACACCGCGCGCGACCTCGGCGTTGACCCGCGTGACCCCCAACAGAACCTCGACGGCTCTGCACGCTACCTCGCGATGATGCTGGAGACGTTCGGCGATCCGCATCTGGCGCTGGCGGCCTACAACGCGGGGCCCGATGCGGTCCGCCAGTATGGCGGCGTTCCCCCCTACCGAGAAACCCAGAACCACGTGGCCCGCGTCATGGCTGTCGTGGCCCGATTGGAAGGATCAAATTCGTGAGACAGATTTCAAACCTCTTTGTCGCCTCGCTGGCGCTATTCCTGTTCATTGCCGAGCCCGCCCTAGCACAGAGCATCGATCTCTCCCCGATCCAGAGCCTGTTACAGGGCATCGTCGATGCGCTGACCGGCCCACTTGGCGTTGTCATCGCGACGCTTGCCGTTCTCGGGGTCTTTCTCAGCTGGTTCTTCAACATCATCGATCTGCGCCAGGCGCTCTGGGTCCTGGTCGGCATCGCCGGTGTCGCGGCTGCCCCGACGATCGTTGCTGCGGTCTTTGCCGGTGGCTGAACGCTCGCCCCTCTTTCTTGGGCTCGTGCGCCCGCCGAAGCTTCTGGGCCTGCCCATCATGTATGCGATGGTCTGGCTCTTCGGTTCGGTGCTCTTGTTCGTCTGGGTCCAGCACATCGCGGTGCTGGGTTTCGCCGCCCTGCTCTATCCGGTGCTTTGGAAGGCCGCGGATTGGGACCCGCGTTTCATCGACGTAATGATGACGGCGCTGCAGGAGACGCCACCCACGCGCAACCGCAGCATCCATGGCGGGGACAGCTATGCCCCGTGATGACGCCCGTGATGCTGCGCTCGACGCCCCGGTTGATCCCCGCACGATGACGCCGGTTTGGTATGCGCGCGAGACCCGCCTTGCGCATATGCTGCCCTATGTGAGCCTCGTCGATGACCAGACCGTGCGCACCCGGGTCAACGAACTCTTCCGGTGCATCCGGCTCGAGGGGATCAACAGCTACACGACGGACGATGCCTATCTCGACAAGGTGACGGCGCTCTTTGCCCGCATCGTCGCGCAGCTCGGGCCGGAATTCAGCTATTACGTCCACAAGGTCTCCAAGGCCATCAAACCTGATCTCGACCCCATTCGTGAGGACAGCTTCGCGGGCGAGGTGGACCGGCGCTGGCGCGCGAAACTCGAGACCAGCGGGCTGCGCGACAAGACGCTGACGCTCACCGTCATTCACCGCCCGCCTCCGAAAAGCCTCCTGCCGTTCCTGAGCCGCAGCGCGCCGGACCGCCTGAGAGAAGAGACCCGCAAACGCCTGCAGCGACTGGGCGAGGCCGTGAACGTCTTCCTCTCGGGCCTCACCGAGCTCAAGCCGCGGCTCCTCTCGGCCGCATCGGGGGAGTTGGTGGGATTTTTGGGCGCGCTCAACACCGGAACAGAGCTGCCGCTCTACCCAGCGAACACCTACGGCTTTTTGTCCTTCAACGTCGCCAATACCCGCGTGACGTTTCACGGCGACCATTTCGAGCTTTCCGAGGGCGTCGTGGGCCACCGCTACGGCAAGAGCTTCACCATCGGAGAATACTCGGAAGGCACCTCCTGCACCATGTTCGACATGCTGAACCTGCCGGTCGACATGATCGTGACGCACTCCTTCACGCCGATCAATTCGAACCTCATGGCGGGCCGCATCAAGCGGCAAAAGCGCCAGATGCAGGCCAGCCAGGATGCGGCCCTCTCCCTCCTGGAAGCCCTTGATATCGCCGCCGATGATCTCGAGGCCAAGCGCCAAAGCTTCGGCGAGCATCACATGGTCGTGACGCTCTTTTGCGACACGCTCGAAGAGCTGCAGACCCTCAGCGCGGAGATCGTGAACGCCGCCGCAACCGAAGGCGTGAAGATGATCGGCGAGCGGGTCGCCGCAAAGGCCCATTACCTCAGCCAGCATCCCGGCAACCAGCCCAAGCGCGTCCGCGCCAGCGCCGTCACCAACCGCAACTTCGCGGATTTTGCGGCCTTCCACCGGACACAGCTCGGCAAACCTGCAGCACTTACCCCCTGGGGCCGGGTCGTCACATATTTGCCCACGCCGGAGCAGAGCGCCTACCGGTTTTCCTATCACGAGCAAGGCGCGCCCGACAAAGAACCGACCAGCGGGCATACCCTGATCATGGGACGGCCCGGGTCGGGCAAATCGGTGCTGTCGGCCTTCCTGATGACCCAGGCCCGTCGCGCAGGTGCCCGGATCTTCGTCTTCGATTACCGTCTTGGTATGGAGATGGCGGTCCGCGCCAATGGCGGGCGCTACGCGTCTCTGAACGCCGGTCAGCCCACGGGCCTCAACCCGCTCTGGACAGAGACCGATGCCCGCGGCACCGCCTGGCTCTCGGACTGGCTTGCCACCCTGCTCTACCGCGCTGACAAACCCCTGACCCCGGCGCAGACCAACCGCATCCAGGAGGTCGTGCGCCAGAATGCCCAGGCCACCAATCCGGCCCTGCGGAACTGGCGGGATTTCGCATCGCTTTTTGTGTCCACCGATGACGGCGGCGATCTGCACCAGCGCCTGCTCGAGTGGTCTGAGGACGGCCGCTACGGCTGGATCTTCGGGCAGAGCCTCGAGGACACGTTCTCGCTTAAGGGCGATGTCGTGGGCTTCGATCTGACCGGCATTCTCGACAGCGAGGCCGACAAGGAACGGATGGCGGTCCTGTCCTATCTTTTCCGCCGGGTCGAGCGCGAGATCGAGGACCGCCGCCCCACCATCATCGTGATCGACGAGGCCTGGAAGGCCCTCGACAACGCGTATTTCGCCGAGCGGCTGTCGAACTGGCTGGTGACCGCGCGCAAGCAGAACACCGTCGCGGTGATGATGACGCAATATGCCAGCCAGCTCGAGCGCACCCGGACCGGCAAGACCATCGTCGAAGCCGTTCCGACGCAGATCCTGCTGCCCAATATTCGCGCCAATGCCTCGGACTACGCCATGCTGAACCTCACGGAGAAGGAGCTCGACGTCCTTCTCAACACGGGCAGCAACAGCCGCCTCGCACTGATCCGCGACGATCAGGGCTCAATCGTCGTCGATGCCGATCTGAGCGCCCTTGGGCCCAATCTCACGATCCTTGGCGGCATGGAAAAGGGCGAAGCGCTTGTCGGCGCCGATTACCGCGACCGCCCAGATTTTTGGAGGCTTTCATGATCCGTATTCTTATCGCTTTGGCTGCGCTCGGCGCGCTGGCCTCCTGCACCCAGTATCGGGAGCCGCAGGCCAATTGCTTTTCCTTTCTCGCCTCGACGGCAGCGACAGCCCAGGATTGCCACTTCGCACCGCTCGGCGCGCCGGAGGGCGACGTTGAAGTCTAGCCTGCCTCATATCCTGGCGTTTTGCCTGCTGCCCGGTCTCGCCTTGTCTCAAGGCGTGCCGAGCAATGACAGTGGGCTGACCGCGCGTGACATCGTCGAGACCGGCGATCGCGAAGCAGACTTGGCCCTTCAGGCGGACAAGCTTGCAGTGCGCGAACTCATCGCCGAGATCGAACGGGAGCAGCTGGAAACCCTCCGACGCATCCTCGATGCCCAGACCAGCTTCGGCGGTCAGGGCCTGCCCGCCATGGTCTCGGGGCTGGAAAGCGGCAGCGGGGATCCCGACCGCTCGGTGGCGGCGGTCTATGGCACGGGCGAGATAGATCCCAATCCCGGCGGTGAACAGATGTTCGGGGATGCGTCTGAGAACATCGAGCAGCTCATCATCCGGGTCGCCCAGGAGACCAGCGGCTTTGCGGGTGTTGGCCGCGCAGGGCTCTCGCCCGTCCAGTGGCGCGCGTTGCTGCAAGCGCTGATCTGGCAGGAAAGCCGGTTTACGATTGGGGCACGGTCTCCCGTCGGCGCCTATGGTCTCACCCAGATCATGCCTGGCACCGCCAGCGATCTGGGCATCAACCCGGAATATTACGACAGCCCCTATCTGCAGGTGCATGGCGGCGCGCGCTATCTCGCGGCACAGTTGGGCACATTCGATGGCAACATCATCAACGCCCTCGCGGCCTATAACGCCGGACCCGGCCGGGTTTTCGAGTATGGCGGCGTGCCACCCTTCCGCGAGACCCAGCACTACGTGTCGGTCATCCCTGAACGCTACAATCTCTATCTAAGCCGTATCGGCGGGATCGATGCGCTTGGCACGATCGATCCGGCGCTTCTCGCCAATGCCAACCTCTCGCTCACGGGTCATGGGGCGGCCTTTTATGGCAGCAACTCACCAGCCGCGATCCGCCAAGCCACCCTGCGCATTTCCGACATCGTCGAACGGATTTCCGAGACGGAAGACGTGCAGGAAAGCATCGCACTCAACACCTATGCCCGCGCCGAACTCGTGCGTCTCGTCGCTGCACGCATCCGGCTTCAGGCCGCCCGCACCCGCATACTCTCCGCCGAAGAGCTGGCCCAGGCCAGCGCCCGCATGGCCGAAGGCGCGTTCATGGATTTTACGATCAGGGAGATTGAATGATGGGACATCTGCTCTTGAGGACAGCTTTGGCCACGACACTTGGGGTTGGTCTGCATCTCGGCGCCCTATCCCCTGCCCTCGCGCAAGGCGTGCCCGTCGTCGATACCCAGAACATCGCGCAAAACATCCAGCAGCTGCGGCAGATGATCGAAGACGAGATTCTGCAAAACGAGCAGCTGACGCAGCTCCGCGAACAGCTTGCCACGCTCACGGACCAACTCGCGGAGCTGCAACGAACCTACGAGGCCCTCACCCGCCTTGCCGAACTGCCGGAGATCATCCGCACCGAGATGGAAGACGAACTCAATGGCCTGCTCGACCAGGAGTTCGGGGACATCCTCGCCACGATTGAGGCGATCAAGACTGGGGATTTCTCGGGCCTCTCGGGCTCCGGCGCAGGCGAAATCGAAACCCAGATGGACCGGGTGCTGGCCGATCTCGGCTTCGATGAAGACACGCTCTCGGAAATGGCCACCAGCGGCAATCCCGGGGCCAACCGTGTGGCCACGCAGGCCACCACCGGCGCGCTCGTCTCGGCCGCTGCCCAGAACAGCTATGAGGATGCCGGCCAGTCGCTCGAGCGGGTAGACCGCCTTGTCGGGCTCATCGACGACATGGAAGAGCTCAAGCAAAGCGTCGATCTCAACACGCGCGTGACAGCTGAATTGGCCATCGCCCTCGTGGCAATGTGGCAGCTGGAAGCGATTCAAACCGTGGGCGATGGCACCGGCGGCGTGATCGATGCCGCCACCATCGCCGAAGAGCAGCGCTTCATGGATTTCACCTTGCCGGACCTCCGGGCCGAGTGATTGCGGGGTGTGACACGTGGCGAGTGAACAAGAGATCATCGAGGAAGAACTGGTCTACGGTGCCTTGCGCCGCGAACGGCTCTGGCAACGCCTTGGTCTGGCAGGTCTTGTCTTCGGCATCATCGGCTGTCTGAGTGCCGCGGCTGTCTCGATCCTCGATGTCGATCCGCCCCCCGTCGTTGTCCCCTATGATCCCGCCACCGGCTTTGCACTCCCCGAGGCCTCGGTGGGCGCTTCCTCGGTGACCGCCAACCAGGCGATCATCGAGGCGGAGGTCTTCCGCTATGTGACCGACCGGGAGATCTACAATCAGCTCGACAACGATCTGCGCATCCGCAGCGTCCTGCGCCGCTCGGACGGGGCCGCCGAGAGCGGGTTGCGCCAGATCTGGAACAGCGCCAACGAGAATTACCCGCCGACCGTCTATGGCCCCAACGCCCGGCTCGACGTGGAAATCCTCAGCATTAACCGGATCGGCACCAACCGCGCCACGGTGCGCCTGCGCAAGCGTCTGACCTCCATCAACGGCACCCAGACCGGCCTCTTCACTGCGACGCTTCTCTTCGAGTTCCGCCCGGAGACCCGTCGCTCCATCGATGAGGTCTGGACCAATCCATTCGGCTTCACCGTCCTCGAATATTCCATCCGCTCCGACAGATTGGAGAACTGACGTTGTTGTTTATAAGATCGCTTATTTTTGTCATTGCCCTGTTGCCCGGCCTCGCCTCTGCCGAAGCCATCCCGCGTGGCGGTCCCAACGACAACCGGGTGCGCTTGGCTACCTACCAGGAGGGTCAGGTCTACCGTCTCAACGTGTCGCTCACCCATGTCACCACGGTCGAATTCGGGGAGGGCGAAAGCATCCGCTCGATCATCGCGGGCGACACCGAGGGCTTCGAGATCGACGGCGTCCCGGGCGGTCAGGCCTTCGCGATCAAGCCCGTCGCGCGCGGCGTCCATACCAATGTGACCGTCTACACGAACAGGCGCAGCTACTATTTCAACGTCCAGGAGGTCCGCAGCCCGACCTTCTACGTGGTGCAGTTCCGCTATCCTGACGACGCTGCGCGCCCGACCCGGGCCATCGCCGCCCAAGCGCCGAACTACAATTACGGTGCCAGCGCGCGGACCGAGTTCACGCCAACCCGCATCTGGGATGACGGGACGTTTACATATTTCGCGTTTCCAAGAAACGCGCCTGTGCCAGCGATCTTCCGCTACGCGGGCGGCCGCGAGCGCACGGTCAACACGCAAACCCCTGAAGACGGCGTGATCCGCGTCAGCGGCGTAAACCGCCAATGGGTCCTGCGACTTGGCGAAGAGGTGGTCTGCATCGAGGCGATCCCGCCCGCGGAGGCCGCCTCATGAGCGATACCGAGAACACCGAGCTGGAAAGGCGCCTCGCCGCTCTTGAGAAAGGCAGTGCCCGCGCCCCCATAGCGGCGCAGCGCCGGTCGCCCCTTCTCGCGCTGGTCGTGGTCTTCGTCATCGGCTCGGGTGGTGCCCTGCTTTATCTCCTCTCACAGCCCGAAGAAGAGGAAGCCTTGCCGACGGCCACTCCGGACGTCTTCCAAAACGAGGGGGATGGCTTTGGCGCTATCGAGACCTTGCCCCCGCCCGAGCCCGAGGTTGTGTTCGTCGGACCAGACCCCGTCGAGCCCAACGCGGAGCTTCTGGCGCAGATCAGCGCCCTGCAGGCCCAGATCGAGGAATTGCGCAAAGCCCCTGAACCAGTTGTCGAGGAAGACACCGCCGCCGCAGAGGCAATTGACGCGCTGACCGCTCAGATTGCGGCGCTGCAAGCCGCCTCGGAAGCAGCACAGCAACGATTTCAGGACGAACTGACGGCGCGGGATCGAAGTCTTGAACAACTCCGCATGGATCTGGAACTGGCCCAACTCGAGGCCAGCCGGCCCCAACCCGCCCCAGCGGGCCCCACGGAGGATGAGCTGCGCGCACGCGAGCAAGAGCGATTGCGCCGCGAGGAAGAAGCCCGGCGCATGGCCGAGCTGGAGCGCCGGGCCGCGGAGGAACGCGCCTTCCAGGAGCGGCGCATCGCCTCGCCCACCATCGCGTTTGGCGGTGCCTCAGGAGCGAATGAAACGGCTCTGACCGAACGCACCTTCGGCGAGGTGACGGATTTCGTGCTGAACGGTGCGCTGCCCTCGACGGTGACGCAAGCCGAGGTGATCGCCAATCCCTCCAACACCATCATCAAGGGCACTATGATCCAGGCCGTCATGGAAACTGCCCTTGACAGCTCCCTGCCCGGCCAGACCCGTGCCGTGGTGTCCGAAGATGTCTACAGCGTCGATGGCGTGCGCCTCCTGATCCCGCGCGGATCGCGTCTCATTGGGCGTTACCGCGCGGGCGTCGATATCGCGCAGCGCCGCGTCACGATCGCCTGGGACCGGATCATCCTGCCCGCGGGCCAGACCGTCCAGATCAGCTCCTTTGGAGGTGATGAACTGGGCCGTTCTGGCGTCACCGGTTTCGTGGACACACGCTTCGCCGAGCGTTTCGGGTCGGCCGCCCTGATCTCGCTGATTTCTGCCGCACCCAGTGCCGCCGCCTCCGAGGTCCAGGATGAGACTGCGGCCGACGTTCTCGAAGACGTGGGCGATGATCTGGCAGATGCCACGGACAGCGTCATAGGCGATTACCTCTCCATCGGCCCCGTCATCTATGTCGACCAGGGCGCCCGCGTCACGGTCATGGTCGACCGCGATCTGGAGATATTCTGAGCCCATGTCGCTGAGCTATCTCGAAACCTCGCTCGACCGGATCGACGCCGCCGCCCGCGACGATGTCATCGAGATCTGCATCAACCCCGACGGGACCTGTTGGGGCGAGTTCCAGGGCGATCATTTCATGCGGGCGCTGGATCAAAAGCTGACGGGCGTTCAGGTCAGGGACCTCGGCAACCAGATCGCCTCTTCGGCCAATACCACGATGAGCAAGGACCGCCCCATCGTCTCGGTCTCGATAACCTATAAGGGTCGCCCGATCCGCGCACAGGTCATCACCCCGCCCGCCGTGCTCTCGGCCATGTCGATCAGCCTGCGGTTCTTCTCAAGCCTGCCACTCGAAGGCATTGCGCTCGATTTTCTCTACGGCAAGGAACGCAAACTCGAAGACCTGCGCGTGGAAAAGAAGCGCGCCTTGCGCGCCGTGGTGGCTGCCGGATTGATCGATGATGCGCTGGCCTTCTGCGTCGAGAACAAACTCAACATGATTGTCTCGGGCGGCACCTCCACCGGCAAAACCGTGGCCGCGCGCAAGATCCTCTCTCACGTACCGGCCGAGGAACGCATCGTCACCATCGAAGAAGCCGCCGAGCTTCTGCCGACCCAACCAAATGCCGTGACCCTCATCGCCAATCGCGACGCGGAATTCCAGACCGCCGATGTGCTTCTCACCGCCACGCTGCGCATGCGCCCCGACCGGATCATCCTGGGCGAGGTGCGCGGCAAGGAGGCCATGACCTTTCTGGAAGCCATCAACACCGGCCATGGCGGCTCCATGACCACGCTCCATGCCGAAACCCCGCAATTGGCCGTGCAGCGCCTCGCGATCGCAGCACTCAAAACCGAGATCCCGATGACCTATGCCGACATGATCCAGTACATCGAAAATTCCATCGATGTGATCATCCAGGCCGGTCGCCATGACGGCAAACGCGGCATCACCGAATTCTACCTGCCCGGCGCAACTGAGATTGGAATTTCCCCATGAAGACCTTTGAATACGATATCCTGTCCTTTCCCATGACTCGTAAGACCAGCCTTGCCGACATGCAGGCCAGCCTGAATGCCAAAGGTGCAGAAGGCTGGGAGGTGGTGTCGATCAGCTCCTCGGAATTCGCCAATGTCGGGCACACGGTCTTCCTGAAGCGTGAGACCGCACCCGCCGGAGCCACGGCATGAGGCAGGCGCAGCACCTCGCCTTGGCCGCGCTGGCCCTAAGCCTGACGCCTACCTTCGCCGTTGCCGAGCGCAACCTAGTGCCAACCCTCGATCGCAGCTTTGACGTCTGTCCGAACCGGCCCGCTGAACCCGTATGGATGCAGGAGATCTCCCTGCGCCAAGCCTATCAGCGCGTGTTGGTACAGGACATCTACCGCGCCCAGAACCTCGAGCGCATCGTCGAGACCGGCAGCTGCGACTGCGGCACCCGGTTCCCCTCCTGGGACGCGGCCGAGGGCGTGTTTCGGGAAAAATACGCGAGCAACGAACGGTGGGAAATGCTCGAAGCTTCTGATGGCTACAACCGCCGCGCCAACGCCGCACGAACTGCCGCCAAGGCCATCTGCGACGCCGCAGCCAATTGGTAAGGCAGCCCCGCGATGAGTGTCGTCACCTACTTCGTTGAAACCTCCCAGGCCTATCTCGACACCGCTGCCGAAACCCAGTTTGGTGCGGTTGCGGAAACAGTCGGAACGCTCCTGGTTTTGGGGACAACTCTGGTGGTGATCCTCGTCGGCATCAACATGATCTATCAATATCGGGCCATGGATGGGCACACAGCCTTCTGGCTCGCGGTCAAGATCGGGCTCATCGGGATATTCGCGACCAATTGGATGCAGTTCAACGCCTTCTCGTCTGCCATTCTCTATGGGATCGACAGTATCGCGGGCGCGCTCGTGGCCTCCGTCGGCGGCGGCAGCCCGGGGCCTTCTGGAACTTTCGCTGAAGAATTCGACCGGCTGATCGCCGAGCTCGGCGATTACCTGAATGCCGCCGGGTCCGAGCTGAACTGGATGGCTGGCGCCATGCTCGACATCGTCGGAGTGCTTCTGCTCTCGATCCTCGGCGGACTGGCCGCCTTCATCCTCGTGGCCTCCCGATTGATGATCGCGCTTCTGATCGGGATCGCCCCGGTGATGATTTTCCTGACCCTCTTCGAGGTGACCAAGGATTATTTCGCGCGCTGGTTATCCGCGCTTATCTCCTTCGCGATCTACCCTATCGTGGTCGCAGGGGTCTTCGCGACCATCACTGGGGTGGCCTCGGCTCTCATCGGCGAGTTGGGTGATCCGGAAGGGGCTTCCAACATCGGCGCGCTTATACCCTTCTTTATGATGGTGCTCATGGCCAAAGGGTTCATAATCGCAACACCCTTCATCGTCCGCGCGATCTCCGGCAACATCATGATGCCCGCACTCTCCGGCGGCCTCGGTGGCGGATACAGTTTCGCCCGCGCCGCCATGGGAAGCCAGCAAACCTACAACCGCTATTTGATCGGAGGCGCGAGCGGTGCAGAATATGCAGCCCTCAGGGCGCGACAGTTCTTCGGGGTACAGCAGATGCCTGTGAGACAAGGCATGGGGCAGACGGATTCCGGAGGCAGCACAGGATCCGCAGACTCGGGATCAAAAATGCTGGCGCAGCTGGCGAGACTGGGACGGCTTGGGCGACGGTGACGGCCCTTTGCGGACGGTCAAGCCTCGCCGGTGCTGCGCGGCGGCATTCCCCGGACCGTCCGTTGAATACGGGGCGCGGCATTTCGGGCTGCGGAGCGTCAGCTACGCTTGGCGTCCAGCCTCTGGCTGACAGCGCCCATCTGAAAATAGAGACCCGATTGGACCGATCAGAAGGTTCGCGATGTCGGACGTTGAAGACTGACCGGGATCTCCCTTCGGATCGCCGAAAGCGGCCGTTCGTCCCAATGAGCTTCAAGTCGGCGATGCGACCGCACTACATCTCGATCCAGAGGTGATCGAGCCGAATACCGCCAAGCGCCGAACTGCGTGTGTGGGCAGAAGTGAGGCCCGCCACGCGCGATGGCGAATCATACTCTAGGAGCGACAACTTGTCGGCGGCAGACCAGCCCTCGACGGCGTCGCTTTCGAGACCGTCGATCCAGTCGTCGAGCTGGACCGCCCACGATGGGATGTCTCGCTCCTGCACGTAGGCGATCATCGCCGCCCGATCGTGTGACGAACCGTGATGTCCCGCCTTGAAGCGTTGCACGCCGCCGGTCGTGCTGAAACGGCTGTAGAGATATTCGCGTTCGTCCCGCTTGTGGCCCGTTGGGGTTGGGAGCCGCTTGCATTCGATCGGAAGGAGCGTTTGGTACTCGGTATATTCGCGGCCTTCGATCCAGATAACCGAGCCGCTCGGCGCGACGGCGAGGTCGATGGCGCGCCGGCCATCGGCGGTGTCGGGCTCTTCGCGCCGGAATTGCAGAAAATCCCAGCCTGGCGTGTGCCGGCTGGCGCTGGCGAGCTTCGCGCAGAGCTGCGCGGTCAAGGCGTCCTCGCCAGTCTGCGCGGGCCGGCGGGGATCATCGCGCCAACTGGGTAGGACGCTTTCAATGAAGCCGATGAGAGCATTCATCCACTCGCCCGGAAGATGGACCTCGCTGTCCAGCGTTCCGGCCTGCGTCCGGCGCTCTCCCTCGTCAGCCAACATACTAGAAGCCCTGCTCGCGCAAGTCGGCGAGCACGTCATCGGCATCGCGCAGCGCGATCGATCGGGTCCAGAACCGGTGCCGGTCGGGCTTGAGTAGGAAGACGAAGCCCTTGTCGTAAAGGCGGATAATCCGGGTGACCGTCAGACCCGAGCCGCGGCGCTCGTGGAGGAGCACATCGAGCCTGCCGCGCAGCTCATCTGCTCCCGACCAGTCCACCGCGCCATCGCCAAACGTATAAGCTCTGCAGATCGCGCCCGACCACCGCTGAGATTCGAGCGGGCGTATCGGATTGCGGGTGTAGACGGTGTTGAGCTGACGGGCGAACACGGCATCGAAGTCAGCAAGAGCATCGTCTGGCGCTGCTCGCATTACCGGCGCGGTAGCGCCGAGCCGGATAAAATCCCGTTGATGCGTCACGATATCCTGGGCGACGATGCGCTCATTTTCGCTGAGATCGAGGTCCTCGTCTTCGGGATAAGGCAAAGCGTAGATATCAGCGCCCAATATCGCCGTCGCGCGTTGGACGAACAGGCTGGCGCTGACTGCCGCGACATAGGCCCGCAACGCGGTGCTTTCACGTTGCAGCCACGCTTCAACGGCTCTGAGCTTGTCGATGTCACGCTGATTTGCGGCAAACCCCACGATGCGGTGCTTGTAGGCGAGATAGTGGCCGGCCCACACACCGTGGTGTAGATCATCGTTCTCCTTGATCAGGAGAAAGGGCGGCGTGAAGCGGCGCTCGGTCTTGGGCCGCTTGATCGGTCGATCTGGCACGGTCTCAAGAAAACTCGTGTCCAGTCCGGTTTCGGAAAGTGCGCTCGTCGGCAGCAGCGGTTTTCCAACAAGATGGTCGGCCGGCGCGGACTCGCCACTGAGACCCGCGATGAAACCTTCCCCGAAATCCCACTCCTGCTTGGCGGCATAGTCTTTCAGCGTTGGAAATTTCCGAAGCCGCTCGACAAAGTCCCGTACACGATTTCCACCGAGCAAGTTCGAACGCCAGATATCGCATGACCGCTCGGCATCGGCATTGCGGAGCCAGAACAGGTCATAATAGTCAATGTCGAAGCCCTGCTCGGCCGTGGCGCGGCCATTGCGGCGAAAGACGGCATGGAGCAGTCGGCCGTCGACGGACGGCTTGCTGGCTTCGGCAATGACCACGACGATCTTGGGGTCGGCTTCGCCCTTCTTGAAGAGCCCGCGGACCGAGACGAAGTCCAGGATCTCGCGGACCCGCCAGCGGCTGAAGAAGGACTTCCGAAAAGCAAGCGCGTTTTGATTGTAGAGGAAGCCGGAAGGCTCGACCATCGCCAGCACGCCATCGGGAGCGAGGAGCTCCATCGCTTCGTCGAGGAAGAGATAGGCAAGCTGCTTGTCGGCAAGCGCGCCGTTGGCCTTTTTGTAGGCGGCGTAGCTTCGTTTCGCGCCGGCAGTCGGCAGCGATGATTCGAATGGCGGATTGCCGAGGATGGCGGCGACCGGCGCGCCGACGAGCCTTCTGGCCTTAGCATCGAAAAAGCAGCTGTGATGGAGCGTCGTGCCCGCGAGAGGCGGGAAGAGCTTGACGCTCGAGCGAATTTCCTCTGGCTGCAGCGCGTCGCAGAGGCTCAGGCAGAGGCTGAAAGCGGCAAGTTCGACCGCGCCCTCTTCGAGGTCAATCCCGTGAACCCGCTGGAGTAGCGGGCGCAGCTCATCCACGCCGGGGCGCGCCCAGTCGTGGTGCCAGCGCCAGTGCAGGACGAGCCGCCGATAGGCTTCGACGAGGAACACGCCCGACCCGCAGGCCGGGTCGAGTATGACGCCGTCGCCGGCCATCAAGCGGTCGAGCCGTTCCCAGCTCAGCGCTTCCTCAAGCATGAGGCGCACGAGTGCGGGCGGCGTGTAGATGGAACTTGCCGCGTCCTTGACAAAGAGCTGATAGATATTGCTAATCAGCTCAACCGGGAGATCGCGGAACGAATAGAGCCGCCAGAGACTTAGCTGGCCAGAGCTGTCCTCATAGCCTTCGACCAACCGGGCGTAGCTGGCAAGCTCGGTGCTCGCCGACAGCGCCGCGCGGTCTTCCTCTGTCAATTTGAAGACGTGGCCGTTGAAACGCTCTTCGAGCGCCTCGAGCAGCGCGATCAATGCCGGGCCGTCGCCGAGGATCTCGAAGAAGCGCCCTGCGCCTTGGCGCGCCTGGTTGAAATCGGTCGGGAGCAGTACCGAGCGTTCTTCGAGATAGGCGATCAGGAGGGAAAGGATCAGCAGCTTTCGGCGCAGCCTAGGCGACAGCAAGTGCCGCTCGGACAGCTGCTTGGCAAGCGAACGAACCTCCTCGACCAGCGTCCGATGCGCCGCCTTCTGGGCGGAGAGCATCAGGCTGCAGGCGTGGGGATCGTCCCAGATCGTACCGTTGCGGATGCGCGCCGCATCCCACCAGACGTCGAGCTCGGCGATCTTAGCGCCTGTCAGCAGCGTTCGGATCGGCCGGCAGATGGGTTTGCCGTCGGGACCGGCGAAGTCGGGTTCGTGCGCGCAGCGGAACAACTGGATCGCGCCGCGGCCCGCGCGGTAAACGAGCGGGACGCCGCCCCAACTCCACAGCCGCTTGTGCAGCTCGGCGAAACGCGCGTCGTCGGGTTCGTCGGCCGCGTCGAAGATGAAGGCTTGTGCGACCGCAGCGCGGCCGTGACGCGCCGCTTCGAAGAAGACCGCGCGGGCGCCGTAAGACAGCGCCTTCTCCATGATCGCGACTTCCTCGGGCGGACGGCCGGCGTGATCGTAGCCCGCGACCGGAACCAGCCCGTCGACGACTGGCAGGTCGCGCGCCTCCGCTATCGCGAACAGCCAGTCGGCCGACTCCATTCGGGTGTCGAGTGTCATCGCTGCCGTCTGCACGTTGACGCCGCGCGGGTGCTGCCCGAGCGCAAGGATGTGGCCGCCGGAGCGGTCATTTCTGCCGCTCCTTTTTGGAAAGCGCGAAGCCGTCCTTCAGCAGGTCGGTCATGCTGATGCCTTCCGCGACAGCAAAGCCCTTGAATTGCTTCTTGAATTCCGGGCTTACCTTGAAGTTCAGCGAGACCCCTTTTTCGGGTTCCTGGCCGCTTTCGTCGTCGGATCCAACTGGCTGGTTCCTGGCCATTCGGCCCCCCTTTTCTTGGCGACCGTCCCTGTTCGACCGCGATAACGCATCCTGAATTCCATATTTCTGGCTTTCGTGCAATCCAAAAAGCCAGAAATGTGGATTTCCACAAAGGAACCTCGCGCTTCAGTCGTCTGCCTCTGATCGGCATGCGGAGATACCTTATCAGAACAAAAAAGAACATATAGTGATGCTTTCCCTTCGTGGACCCGGCCACCTTGCTACGATGTAGCTCTGTCGGCCCGGCGGGCGGGGTCAAGCCGATTGCGGTCGCTGCTGTTGAGGAAATTATTCTTACCTACGAACAAGGGACGTAGTTCCCCGACAAAGAAGCCACAGCCCCGTTAGCTACAGTTCGAATCAGCGACTGCAATCCGAGCCTGTTTTACTCGCCCCGCCGCGCTGCCGCCAGGCGGCTCTCCGCCCTCCACGCTGATATGGGCGCTCGCCAGCCTCCGGACGGTTGAGCTTCTGCTTTAGGCCAATGCGGCCATTGTCTTGCTGCACTGCCATTAGTCTGCTTTCCGCCCTCTATGACCGTCGGACCATGCCCACCGCCCTACCGATGAATTGGCTTTTTGCCACCCTCCTCCTGCAGCATCGCTTCCATTGCATCCAATCCATCGACAGCAGAGCGCATCTGGGCCCCATCATCCACGCCCACTGTCTCAGCATCCGCAACCTGGCCCCCAAAATCCATCTCCATCTGGCGCTGTTCCTCGGCGATGACGGCTTGAACGACAGGCGCGGTCTTCTTTGGAGCGGCGTCGGCTTGGCCTGACGGTTGACCATCGCCAGCCTGGCTTGCCCTCTCCACATCGGCTTCTGTTCCCCCTGGCCCATCCGACGGCGGCGTCATCGGCATGGCGCGCACACTCAGCGGCAGCGTGCCTTGCGATCCCCCTCCCCCCGGCTTCGGAAACGGCAACTCGCCTGATTGCGCCGCGTGGATCGCCT
>NZ_JAINWI010000025.1 GCF_021021435.1 Seohaeicola saemankumensis | reverse complement strand
CACGTTTGACAGGCACGAGTACCTTCATAAGCGTGGTCTCCTTGAGTTTTACGATATGGTTTCGACCGGTCTAACGGTCTTTGAATTCCGGGGTTCTTTTTTCCGAAAAAGCTTTCATAGCCTCGGGAAAGTCATGCGCACACAGCAAAACGCTCTGGGCGTCGCGCTCGATGTCTAGCGCCTCGAGATAGCTGCACTCTGCTGCGGCTCGCATGACGCGCTTGGCTGTCTGAACGCCGAACATCGGGTGAGTGGCGATCTCGCGAGCAATTTCCAAAGCCCGTGCCTCGACCTGACTGGCTGGCACGCATTCTTCGACGATGCGCAGTTCCCTAGCGGTGAGCCCGTCGATCTCTCGACCCGTAAGTACCAACATCCGGGCCACGCCGGCGCCGGCACGCTGCTGAAGCAGCCAACTCGAACCCGTGTCGGGACAGCCGCCAACACGCGCAAATACTTCGCACAGCCGAGCATCTTCGGCGGCAACGACAATGTCCGCCGAAAGAGCCAAGCTTAGTCCCGCGCCAAAAGCTACGCCGCATACTGCCGATATCAGAGGTTTGCGAAACAGATAGGCCGCGCGTCCGCCATCGTGAACCAGGTCCACCATTTCCGACGTCGCCCTTGCGCCTTTCGCAATTTCAGACTGAAACCCAACCAGATCGCCGCCGCTGCTGAAATGGTCGCCCCCGCTCATGACAACGGCACGGATCGTATCGTCCCGTTCGGCTTCGCGCAGGAGCGCCACCAGTTCTTCGACAAACCCGATGCTGTAAGGGTTGCGTTTTGCCGGCTGAAGGAAACGCAGAATTCCGACAGGCCCTTCCCTGTCCAGGCGAATAAGTTCAGTCATTCAAGCCTCCATCAGGTCCCGGTCCAGACGGGCGCTCGTTTTTCGGCAAAAGCCTTGGGGCCTTCAATTGCGTCGTTGCTGGCGTAAACCACCTCGTGCAGGCGCTTGCCCTCTTCCAGACCACCCGCACAGCCCAAGTCCATGGTCGCACGAACGCCACCTTTCGCGGCAATCACCGAAAGCGGAGCGGCGCTGGCGATGCGTTTGGCAAGGTCCAAGGCCCTTGCCCGGACAGCATCGGGGGTGTCCTCAATGTAGTTGGTGAACCCGTATTCGTGCAGGCGCTCGATCGGCATCAGATCGCCGGTCAGAACGATTTCCATCAAGATGGGCTGCGGCAGCATCGACAGGGCCGGTGATGCCCAGGGCGATCCACGACCGATCTTTACTTCGGTAATACCCACCTTAGTCCCTTTGAGACCCACCCGCAGATCGCAATTCAAAGTCAGCATCATGCCGCCCGCCATCAGCGACCCCGTCATCGCCGCGATGATGGGTTTCTTGCAGGCGCGCATTGTCTCGTGAAACGGGTCGCGCATCTTAGTCAGAATATCGACGCCCTCGTCGCGTGCGATTTGCGTGGCTTCCTTCAGATCCAGTCCGGCGCTGAAAACGCCGCAATCGGCCGAAGTCAGAATGGCCACGCGAACGCTGTCATCCGCCTCGATCTTCTCCCAGGCATCGGTCAGCCCGTTCGTCGCCGCCACAGAAAGCGCGTTTTTGCGTTCGGGCCGGTTGATACAGACGGTCGCAATGCCGTCTTCAATCTTCACGTCAATGGGGCTCATGATACCTGCTTCGTTTTCTCTGAACAATTTAAGTGCGGAAAGGTTCCCCGCGACATGTTTGCCGCGGGGAAGCTTTGTCTTACTCGACTTTGAACGTCGCGGAGCTGTGCTTGATGACTTCCCACACAACGTCGAGATAGTCGGCGCTCCAGTCGGTCAGCGGAACCCAGGTTTCGCCATCCCACTGTTCGACCCGTGTCTTGCCGCCGCCACCGTGGTCTTTGTCGGTCACTGTGACCGGGGCCATGACGCCGTTGCCATCGAAGTTCTCGATCGACTCATAGGCATTCTTCATGTTTTCCGCCGTGATCGGCCAACCGTTTTCGGTTATCGCGATACGCGCAGCCTCAAAACCCACCGAGTAAATCGCCATGCCTGTGTTATAGTACACGTCGCGCACCAGACTCTCGGGTCCGCTGCCCTTGCTATTGGCATAGTAGGTGTCCAACATCGTCTTGACGATCGGAACTTCCTGGCCACCGGCCACGTTGGTCCCGCGCAGAATGCCTTTTGCCTCTTGTGCGCCAATGTTGGCGATATCGACTTCGTTCAGCCAGTTCACCGACAGATAACGGTCGATCGGGAACCGGTTGCGGCGCATTTCTTTCGAGGCAACCACATGCCCGCCCGCCAGAAGCCAGCTGATCACGTAATCTGGCTTATCACGGCGGATATTGCTCCATGCGCCAGCTTGATCCGAACCGGGGAGCGGCACGGGATAAAGTTCCAGCTCAAACCCTTCTTTTTCAGAAAGTGTTTTCAGGATCTCAATTGGTTCCTGACCGAAGGGGTAATCCAAATAGATGAACCCGATCTTCGCTTTGCTCAGGTCACCGCCCATCTGGTTTTTGATGAAGGCAACGTCATTCGCAGCCTGCTGCCAATAGGTCGGACCGACTGGGAAGACCCATTCGAACACTTCCCCGTCAACTGCATCGCCGCGGCCAACGAAGGACTGCATCAGAAGGTTGCCGTCCTTCATGGCACGCGGCAGAACCGCGTTCGTGACCGGCGTCGAGAGCATGTTGAAGAGGAAGACACCTTCGCGCTTGAGTTGCTCGTAGCATTCCACGCCGCGCTGCGGTTCGTTACCGTGATCGCGAACGATGATTTCCACCGGATGGCCCTCGATGCCACCATTCTCGTTGGTGTACATCGCCAGGTCCTGCGCTGCCTGCGCCACCTGCGGCGAAATGAACGTGTACGATTTACTGAGGTCGAAGCAGAGTCCGAAGCGGATCGGCTCCTTGTCCTGCGCCGTGGCAACAGTCGCGCTTACTGCCAAGGCGGCAGTAAAGGCCACCGCCTTTATGTGTTGTTTGACTTTCATCTTTTCTCTCTCCCGTTGTCTGAGTTTAGGGCGGTCATCTTGTTTCGTGAGCGCCGCCGCCACGCGTTGCGCCACATTTCCTGCTGTTCAGTCTTTCACTGCTCGTATTTGGAGGAACTTTCCTTAACCACGTCCCACACGACATCCGTGTATTCAGAGATCCAGTCGGTTTGCGGGACCCAAGCCTCCCCGTCCCACATCTCAATCCGAGTCTTGCCACCGCCACCATGGTCTTCGGCCGTCACTGTGATGGGTGCCATCAGCCCGTTTGCGTCGTAACCATCAAGCGATTCCAATCCTGCCTTGTAGGACGTTGCCGTAATGGGAAGACCTTCGCTCTCTGCCGCCCTACGCGCGGCTTCGAACATGATCGAATACATCGCCAACCCGGTGTTGTAAAAAACGTCCTGTGTCTTCTCAATCGGGCCCGAACCCTGATCCTTTTCATACAGTTCGGTGATGATTTCCTTATACAGGGCGATATCCTGACCGCCCACGACATTTGTACCGCGCTTGATGCCCTTGGCTGCCTCTTTGCCGATGTTGGCAATATCAACTTCGTTCAGCCAGTTGACGGAAATATATTTATCCATCGGGATGCGGTTACGCTGCATTTCCTTCGACGCAACCACATGCGCACCGCCCAGCATCCAGACTATCACATGATCGGGGTTGTCGCGGCGCACCTTGGACCACACACCGGCTTGGTCGCTGCCAGGCAGTGGCACAGGGTAAAGCTCAAGCTCGAAACCCTCTTTTTCAGACAGTGTTTGCAGAATTTCGATCGGCTCCTGTCCGAAAGGATAGTCGAAATAGACAAACCCCACTTTCACGTCCGACAGATCGCCGTCATGCAATTGTTTGATGTAGGCAACGTCATTCGCCGCCTGCCCCCAATAGGTCGGTCCGACCGGATACACCCAGTCAAACACGGTGCCGTCCACTGCATCGCCGCGGCCAACAAGTGACTGCATAAGGATGTTTCTATCTGCCATGGCACGCGGCAGGATGGCCAAAGAGACAGGCGTGGACAGAGTATCAAAGACGAAAACGCCCTCGCGGCTGAGCTTTGAGTAGCACTCGATCCCGCGTTGCGGTTCGTTTCCATGGTCGCGGACGATAACCTCGACCGGCTCTCCACCGATGCCGCCCTTTATGTTGATGAGCTTCGCAAGATCCATCGCGGCTTGCGAAACCTGTGGCGTGGCAAAGGTATACGCCTTGCTGAGGTCGTAGCAGATGCCGATTTTGAATGGTTCAGCCAGCGTCTGGGTGCCGAACATGGCTCCGCCAAACATTGAAAATACTGCCAGCGCTTGGGTAAGTTTCTTCATTTGATCCTCCCTGAACAATTTCTAATTCGTACTTCAACTCAGCCAGCGCTTGCGCCGGCTATAGTGCTTGACGTTATGGAAATCGGTGCCTTCCCCACCACCCAGATAGAATTCCTGAATGTCGGAATTGGACTTGAGCGCCTCGGCCGTGCCGTGCATAACCACGCGGCCGTTCTCGATCAGATACCCTTGAGAAACGATCTCCAATGCGGCCAATGCGTTCTGCTCCACCAGAAGGACAGACAGGCCCTCCTCCCGATTGATCTTTTGCAGGATCCCAAAGATTTCTTCGACCAGGAACGGGGCAAGCCCAAGACTTGGTTCGTCCAGCATCAATAGCTTCGGCTGTGTCACCATGGCTCTGCCGATGGCAAGCATCTGTTGCTCACCACCAGACAAATAGCCTGCTTGCGAATTCCGCCGCTCGGCAAGCCGCGGAAAATATGCGTAGATCTTG
This sequence comes from Seohaeicola saemankumensis, assembly GCF_021021435.1. Lineage (GTDB taxonomy): Bacteria > Pseudomonadota > Alphaproteobacteria > Rhodobacterales > Rhodobacteraceae > Seohaeicola. The sequence continues at coordinate 39,704 of NZ_JAINWI010000025.1, read as the reverse complement.
TCCTTTTCGACTTTCAGCGCCGTTCGGGACATTCCGCTCGGGGCAGCTGCGGTCAGGTTTTCGTCGGGGGTCAGGTGTTCAAAGACCCGTCGCCCCTCGATAACATGACAGATGCCCATCTCGACACGTTTTTGCGCCAGTGCTTGGGTAATATCCGTTCCTTGAAACGTTATCTCACCTCGGCTGATGCGTCCGCGCTCAGCCTTCAAAAGCCCGCTGATCGCCTTCAACGTGGTGCTTTTTCCCGCTCCGTTCGACCCCAAAAGTGCGATCATCTCCCCTTTTGGGACCTGGACCGAAACCCCTTTGATCGCCAGCATCACATTGTCGTACAGCACCTCAACACTGTTCATGGACAGGATGGGCTGCGCTTCAACTTTTTCTTGCATCGGCATTTCCCTTATTTCTTGAACTGATCGAAGGGCCAGACCATCAGATAGTCTCTGATGTTGCCGTAGAGTTTTCCCAAGCCGAGCGGCTCGATCAGAAGAATAATGACGATCAGCGCGCCATAGACTGCGTTCGGGATGTGAGCGAGCGTTTCAACATTGATCTGCATGCCAAGCTGGTCACTCAGCGTGACGATGAGACCGTTCACCAGACCCGGAACAAGAAGGATCAGAGCAACACCGAAATAAGATCCGATGATGCTGCCAAGCCCGCCAACGATTACCATGGCAAGAACCTGGATCGAAACGGCAACCGAGAACTGTTCGGGCGCGGCAAGAAAGAAGAAAGTCGCAACAAGCAACGCACCGCTAACACCCGCAATGAAAGACGACGTCGCGAAGGCCAGAATCTTGTAGTAGAAACTGTTCACACCGAGGATAGCTGCGGCAAAGTCTTTTTCCCGCACTGCGACCAAGGCACGACCAAGCCCCGTGCGCTTGAGGTTGAGCATGAAGATCGTCACCAGCACACACCATCCGAAGGCGACATAGTAATAGCCCGTGTCCGAGGTGATGTCCTGCCCGAGCAGCGCCAGCGTTGGAGATTGGAGAGATGCGTGCGAACCCCCTGAAATGGCCGGCGAGTGGGTCAGAACCCAGTCCATCACGAATTGCATCGCAAGGGTTGTGAGGGCGAGATACAGCCCTTTGACCCGCAAGGCGGCAAAGGCGAATAGGCTGCCGATCACGGATGCCGTCAGTCCGCCAATGATCAGGGCGAATTCCCACGGCACCCCGAACCGCGCGGCGTGGATCGCCGAATACGCTCCGACGGCCATGACCGCGGCATAGCCCAAGTGCAGCTGGCCTGCCCAACCTGTCACCAGATTCAGACCCAGGGCTGCTGCCGTCCAGATCAACCACGGGAGCATATAACTGTTCAGGTAAAGCGACGGTACGATGAATGGCGCGGCAAGGCCAATCAGGAAGATGAATGCCGCCAGATTCCGATCAGCAGGCACCTTGAAGATACGGCTATCCGAAACATAGTTGGCATGATGGATACCGGAAAGTCTATAAAACATCCTTTACACCCTCTCGATGTCGTGACGACCGAACAGTCCATGCGGGCGGATCATGACGGTAAGAATGAGCACGGCGGCCACGATCAGTTCCCGGCTTCCACCTCCGACAAGCGGGTCTAGGAAGTCAGCGCCGACATTTTCCACGACACCGAGGATAATACCGGCCACCACTGCGCCCAGAATACTGTCAAGACCACCGAGAACAGCAACCGTCAGACCCTTGAGAAGCAGCAAGGACAGCGCCTGGTCGACACCCTGGATTTCACCCCAGATGACGCCTGCGGCTACGGCAACCACCGATGCTAGTGCCCAGGACAGACCAACACCGCGCTCAACCGAGATTCCGACCGACCATGATGCCATGTAATCATCCGCGATCGCCCGCAGTTTTATTCCTGTCCGGGTGCGGAAAAATAGCATGAAGGCGACAAAGAGACCGACCGCGACCCCGGCACCGACAAGATGAATGCGGCTGACGAAAATGTCGCCCAAGAACAGGGGATCATAGCTGACGCCCAGTTCCATTGAACGCGACGTCCCGCCCCAGATCGCAAGCGTTGTCCCCCGAAGGAAAATGTCCAGTCCAAGTGTCAGCATCAGGATCATGACGACCGGTCGACCCGCGAGACGACGCAGGGCAACACGCTCGATACCGAATCCAAGGCCGAACATGACGACCACAGCAAGCGGAATGGCCAGCCACAAAGGCAAACCCACATCACGTGCCAGCGCCAAGACCACATAGGCGCCGACCATGGTCAGCCCGCCCTGCGCCAAATTGGGCACCGACGATGCTTTATAGATCAACACAAGGCCGATCGCGAATAGCGAATACAGCAGACCCGTCAAGGCCCCGTTGATCGCAAGCTCTGTTAGAAAGACCCAATCCATTTATACCTCCCTGATGGGAAGGCTTCTCTCGACCCTCCCAACTTCCCCAGTCTCGTAAGTCACCTGCGCGCTTACGTGGACCTCTTTTGAACCGTCGTAGAGCGCCGCTATCACGTCAGAATAGCGTTCCTGCACGACCTTGCGCCGTAGTTTTCGGGTCCGCGTGATCTCACCATCGTCCGGATCGAATTCTTTCGGCAGGCTGACAAAGCGTTGCAGGCGTAGCGGCTCGGTGACGGCCTTGTTGACCCGTCGGAAAGCTTCGCGAAGCAACGTCGCGACCTCTTCGCGCTGGGAAAGATCGGCATACGACACGTAGGGTACGCCGTTCACCTCTGCCCAGTGGCCGACCGCTTCGAAATCCACGCAGACCATTGCCGTCAATTCGTCAAGGCCGGCGCCTACTACGGCCGCGTCTTTAATGTATGGGCTGAATTTCAACCGGTTCTCGATGTAGTTCGGCACATATCGCTCGCCTCCGGCTGTATGCATAACCTCGGAAACGCGCCCCAGAACAACCAAGTGTCCGTCTTCCTCCAGATACCCAGCATCACCTGTATGCAGCCACCCACCCTCAAGGGCTTCGGCGGTCGCTTCGGGCTTATTGAAATACCCTTCAAACACGCTGTCCGAGCGTACCAGGATCTCCCCGTCCTCGGCGATAGTCACCTCAACGCCCGGCGCGGGTTTGCCAACAGTATGAAGACGCACTTCACCCGGAGCCTGGATCGCGTTGATCGCACTGTTTTCAGTCTGACCGTAGAGTTGGCGCAATTTGATTCCCAGGGCCCGGTAGAAAACAAAAGTGTCTTCGCCGATCGCTTCACCGCCAGTGAACGCGTTCTTGAGGCGGCTCATCCCGAACTGGTCCTTGATCGGACCGAAAACGATTGCCTCGCCTAGAAGTCGGCCCAGAGGCTCCAAGGCGCCGCCGCTTTTGCCGTTCAGCTTGCGTGTCTCGGCTGCGATGGCCCGGTCCATGAAGAAATGGTATAGCCTTTTCTTGAAACGGGTCGAATTCTCGATGCCCACCTGAATTGTGGTCAGCATCTGGTCCCAGCTTCTCGGCGCCGCCAGATAGAAGGTCGGAGCAATCTCGCGCATGTCGCGCCCGACGGTTTCCTGCCGCTCTGGCACGTTCACGGTAAACCGGTACAAAAGTGCCGCCGCCACCGTAATTGCAAAATCCCCAACCCAAGCCATTGGCAGATAGGCAAGAATTTCCTCGTTTTCGTCAAAGGCCCCCGCTGCATGTCCGTTCCTGGCAGCAGCAAGAACGTTCTTCTGACTCAGAACGATCCCTTTCGGAGCACCTGTTGTCCCGGAGGAATGCAGGAAGATGGCCGGATCTTCCGGTTTTGCACGAGCAAGCAGGTTCTCACGCAAACCCGGTGTCTCGTTTAGCTCATGCTGACCAACTTCGATCAGATGAACCCAAGACATCAGCCCTTCAACTTCATAGAAGCCAAGACCGCGCTCTTCATCATAAATGATGTGGTCGATGCCCTTTGCGCCCGCGGCCTTCAGCTCCAGGATCTTATCAACCTGTTCCTGATCTTCCGCGATAGCCCCGACAATCTCGACTTCGCCGAGGAAGTGTCGCAATTCGTCGAGTGTCGCGCCCGGATAAGCGGGCATTGCGTAGGCACCAAGCAACGAAACTGCCAGCATGCCAGCATACAGCCGCGCACGGTTGTCGCCCAGAATCAGCACGGCTTTGCCGGGCTTCACGCCGATTCTTTCAAGTCCAGCTGCACAGGCTAGTACTTCTTGGGCGTATTCCGCCCAGGTAGTCTCTTTCCATATCCCGCGCTCTTTTTCGCGAAGGGCGATATCCTTTCCGTAGCGCGAAGCGTTCTGCGCCAACAATGCACCGATCGTTGCGCCGCCTGAAGACAGGTTCTTGCCTAAATCAGTCATGCGACCCTCCGATATATGCCTCGATGACCCGTGGGTCTTTCACAACCTCTCTCGGGATGCCGCTGGCGATCATTTCGCCATAATTCAAGGCCAGCATCCGATCACAAATGCCGATAATGACATCCATATGGTGCTCGATCAGCAGAACGCTGACACCGCGTTCGGCCCGGGCATCCAGAATGAAGCGGGACATGTACCCCTTTTCTTCCTGGTTCATGCCTGCCATCGGCTCATCGAGAATCAACATCTGCGGCTCAGCTACCAATGCCCTCGCCAGTTCGACCCGTTTTTTTAACCCTATTGGAAGACCATCGACCATCTCATGCCGGATGCTTTCAAGCTGTAGAAATTCGATCACTTCCTCGACGATTTTTCGGTTCTCGATCTCTTCATGCCGCGCCGCCCACCAATAAAGCGCTGTACGCAAAACGCCTGGCTTCATGTGGATGTGCCGCCCGAGCAGGATGTTATCCAAAACGCTCATCCCGTTGAATAGGGCGAGATTCTGGAACGTCCGGGCGACCCCAAGCTTAGCAACATTGTGAGGCGCTGTGCCTGTAATGTCTTTTCCTGCGAGCCGGACACTACCTGCGTTTGGCGGATAAAACCCGGTAATTGCATTCGTTAGTGTTGTCTTGCCGCTACCATTCGGACCGACAAGTCCAAAAATTTCGCCTTTTCGAATGACGAGATCAACACCTGTAACAGCGACGATGCCGCCAAACCGACGTTCGACCCCGTTGCACTCAAGTATTGCCCCATCATCGGCTCCGATTGCCGCTTTGCTCTTCATCGTCATCTAGATTCTGTTTTCCCCACTAACGTCCATGGCTTTTATCAGGAGATCCGAAAATAGTCCGGTCGTCCCGTTGGCCATGGATCCCCCCACAATTGCTGCCCACCGTCGATGTTCAGAACTTCTCCAGTTACGAATTTTCCTGAATTGGCCGCCATATAGACAACACCTTCAGCGACATCCCATTCGTCCCCAGCATGCCGCATCGGATTGGAATCCTGAAAGGTTGCGGCACCCTCTGCGGGATAATTCCCGAAACCGTTGCTTTCGCAGCAACCCGGCGCCACGCAGTTCACGCGTATATCATGCGGCGCCCACTCCACAGCGACCGACTTAGACAGGTAAATTACCCCTGCCCGGGCGGCGCAGGTATGCGCAATCCCAGGCATACCGCGCCAAACATCGGCTACGATGTTGACGATGGAACCCGGCTGCTTGTTGGCAACCCAGTGGCGCGCAGCGGATTGCATCATCCACCAAGTGCCGTTGAGATTGGTGTCTATGACTGCATTCCAGCCCTTTTGACTGAACTCCAAGGCAGCTTGCGGAAATTGGCCCCCAGCATTGTTCACCAAAACATCAATCGCTCCGAATTCCTGATTGGTCTTAGCGACAAAATCCGCGACCTGTTCAGGCTCCCGGATGGTCATGGGCAAGGCGAGAACTTTGCCCCCGAAACTTTCGAGGAACTCCCCAGCCAAAGCCAGCTTCTCTTCGTTACGTCCATTGATTGCCAGATTGGCCCCCAGCCTGGCGAACAAGGTCGCAATTGCCAGCCCCAATCCGCCGCCTGCGCCGGTCACCACAACGGTTTTACCCGCGAACAAATCGTTTGCGTAAACGGTTGAACGTTTTGACAGGTCCTCCCTAGAAGACCCGAACTGCGTCTTATTCATGACGCCTCCTCCCATTCCCCCTTTTTCGGGGTATCTGACATTAATCTAACGCACGTTAGAAAATTGGTCAAGACAACTTTTCCCAGTCGTCCCTCCCGTCATCTCCGATCAGTAAGACTTTGGAAGCCCAAGGGCTTTTTCCGCTATGAATGACAAAAGCATCTGCGGTGTCACCGGTACGATGCGGAAAAGCAGAGCCTCCCGTACTAACCGCTCGACGTGATATTCCTTGGCGTATCCGAATCCGCCAAACGTAATTTGCGCGGCTTCAGTCGCCTCGACCGCGGCGTCGGCAGCCAATAGCTTGGCAGCGTTCGCCTCGACGCCGCAGGGCTCTCCCGCATCGTAAAGGGCGGCTGCGTGCATCACCATGAGATTGGCAGATTCCACCCGCGCCCAGGCTTTGGCGAGAGGATGCTGAACACCCTGATTTTGGCCGATCGGGCGGTCAAAAACCACACGTTCGTTTGCATAATGCGCCGCGCGCGCCAGTGCGTTGCGCGCAATACCAATGCATTCGCCGGCCACCAGGATGCGTTCGGGATTCAACCCGTGCAAAATCTGCCTAAAGCCTTCGCCCTCCTCTCCGATCAGGTCCTCTGCCGGAATCGGTAGCCCATCAATGAAGACCTCGTTCGAATCGACGGCCTTTCGACCCATCTTTTCGATCTCTCGCACATCAATGAAGTCACGGTTTAGATCCGTATAGAACAGGCTCAGCCCTTCGGTCGGCTTGGTCACATCCTCAAGCCGCGTCGTTCTGGCCAAAAGAAGCATCTTGTGCGCCACCTGCGCGGTAGAAATCCAGACTTTTTGTCCGTGTACGACATATCTATCTCCCTGTCGTACCGCCATTGTCTTCAGTTTTGTGGTGTCCAGGCCGGTGGTCGGCTCGGTCACGGCGAAACAAGCTTTTTCATCACCAGCAATTAGAGGGCCAAGCATGCGCGCGCGCTGCTCATCGGTCCCAAACTTCACCACCGGGTTGAGCCCGAAAATGTTCATGTGGATGGCCGAGGCTCCGCTTGCGCCAGCACCTGACTCGGCTATTGCCTGCATCATGATAGTCGCTTCGGTGATCCCCAGACCGGCGCCGCCGACAGCTTCCGGCATAGCGATACCAAGCCAACCGCCATCGGCCATGGCCCTGTGCAGATCATGGGGGAAACCACCTTTGCGATCCCGTTCCAGCCAGTAGTTGTCGTCAAACTGGGCACAAATCCGAAGAATCTGGTCGCGGATTTCCTGTTGGTCAGCGCTCATTCTAAATGTCATGGCACCCTCTTCCCTTCCAGCCTCACGACTCCTGCCTCACAAAGGGCAGTGATCCGCTCGTCATCAAAACCCAGATCACGCAGAATGCTTTGGCTGTCTGCGCCAGGCTGTCGTCCCAGCCAACGAAGCTTGCCGGGCGTCGCGCTCAGATGCGGGACCGGGCCAATGACCTGAGTTTGCTCACCTGCGACCGATACAATATCCCCGCGATGGCGTATCTGCTCGTTCGTCGTGATTTCCTCGACACTCAACACACGCGAAACAACGGCATCATGGCGGGCGAATTCCGCCTCCACTTCTTTAGCCGTGTGCTGCGTGACAAAATCATTTATCGCATCGAAGACCACCGCCATGTGCCGCGACATCTCGCCAAGTGTCGCAAACCTCGGATCATCGGCCAGGGCGCCCCCGCCGACGGCACGCAACAGTCGTTGCGCGGTTTCGGCGCTCCCTGCAGAAACTGTCAGCCACACCCCATCAGACGTTCGGAACATACCCCCTGGAGCAAAGTCCATCGGCTGGCGGAGTCCATTGCGCCGCGGCGAGAGGTTTGCGCCTGTCAGTGCGGGGACAGGATAATCCATCAAACGAAGCAAAGCTTCGAATACTGCAAGATCGACGACCTGACCGCGTGCTATCCCCTTTTCGCGGGCAAATAGCGCGATCATGATTCCCAAAGCGCCCATTAGCCCTGTCGTGCTGTCGGCCGCCGGAAAGCCGGGGTGCATCGGCGGCCCGTCCTCGAAACCAGTTAGATGTGCTAAACCGCTCATGGCCTCTGCAGCCCGCCCAAAAGCTGGCACGTCGCGCATCGGACCATCCTGTCCGTAACCAGAAACCCGCAAAACGACCAAGTCCGGGTTCCAATCGTGCAGGATTTCTGGCCCGACACCAGCACGTTCTAAAACGCCCGGCCGGAAGTTTTCGACCAATACGTCGGCCTCTTCAACCAACTTGCGAAGGATGTCTCGGCCCTCGTCGGACTTCCAATCCAGAGCTAGAGTTTTCTTGTTGCGGCCCAAAGTCTTCCACCAAATGCCTACCCCATCCTCTGCCTTTGGACCAAGGTCGCGCATCATATCTGTCCGGTTGGGGGCTTCGATCTTGATGACATCTGCACCAAAATCCGAGAGTAAAGCTGCCGACAGTGGTCCGGCAATTACGTGACCAAGTTCTATAACCTTCAGTTGATCAAGGGGTCCAGACATCCGCACTTTCGACTTTTCTAAAAATCTAATGATTGTTCGATTTTTAGCAAGGTCGCAGGCAGACCTCAAGGTTTAAAGGTGAGCACCTCCCGAAAATCGGACAATGCCCGAAGCTACGAGGTGACGTCTGTTAATCTCCAAGAACGAGGAGACCGTGCGGGCGTTACACGCCAAGTTGTAGAGGTATCGCCGCGCTGAGAGAGCACGGCGATACCAACGGTCATATTGCTGTTGTCATCTCCCCATTCGGCCGCAAGATCACACTCCACACAGGTTTGGCGCATCCTGTCCCGAGATCGCGGGATTGGCTGAACATTCATTGCCTATCGAACAGCAAAGGGTTGAGGTAACCTACCCTCGCGTTCGGCTTTATTCTGTTAAATAGGAAGCCCTAAAATCGGTAGGCAATACCAATATTCAGGATCGTTGGGTCCACCGATACCTTGCCTCTGACCGGCGCCCCGCCAAGTGCCCCAGAGATATCTGTTTCGAATGGCGTGTAACGTATATCAGCATTGGCAAACCAATTCTCACTCACTTGATAGCGCATTCCAACTTGGAGAGCCGGTGCCCAAGAGTCTTTTAGGTCAAGGTCCGCCAGTCCAACCCCTTGTTCGTCGAGAAACAAGATCCGAGCAATACCGGCCCCAACATAAGGGCTAACGGCGGCACTGGTCGCAAAGTGATATTGAAGCGATAAGATAGCCGGGCCATATTTCGTCTTCCCAACAGACAGCCCTCCCAAGCTGCCGGTCCCCGCAAGATTTGCGCTGGCAGGCAAACCACCAAAGAAGTTCAACGCTATAGATGAGTTCAAAAAATATGAAACGTCGAAGCTTAACGTGGTGTCATCGGAGATATCAATACCAGCCCCCGGTATTGGAGCACCACCCGCGCTGACCGAATCCAGAGTTTCGTCGGTGAATACCTTCACCGCGTTCAAGCCCAAAAGCCAATCTCCTTTAGAGTAAAGTGGTTCCGCATTTGCGGGGCTGAGAGATTCAAAGCAGCCTATCATCATGATAGCCATGATTTTCGCGGCATAAGGCACTTTCGACATTAAACCAGTGTATTTCATTTAATCCTCCCTTTGGTTGGTTTATTGCGCTTGACGCGCACCAGCATGCAGACCGAAAATGCGACCTGCTATTTCGTCTGCATGCTGTTTGATCAGGCCAGAAGCACGTCCCCGTAGGCCTCTCGCAACTTGTTCTTCAGCACCTTGCCAGTTGCGTTTCTCGGCAATTCCTCCACAAAAACGACGGCATCGGGGACTTGCCACTTGGCCACTTTGTCAGAGAAGAAGGAAATCAGTTCTTTCTCCGTCAGGCTTGTTCCAAGCGCCCGCACCGCAATGAGAACGGGACGCTCGTCCCACTTCTCATGCTTCGCTGCAATTGCGGCGGCATCCGCAATACCCGGATGGCCGACAGCGATGCCTTCAAGTTCGACGGTGGAAATCCATTCGCCGCCCGATTTGATGATGTCCTTGGAACGATCCCGGATCGTCATAAACCCATCAGCATTGATCGAGGCCACATCGCCAGTTTCAAACCACCCATCGGATTCCAAAGTCGTGCCAGCTTCCGCACCGAAATAGCTGTCTACAACCCAATGGCCGCGAATGCGGAGATTGCCTTGCGCTGCCCCATCTTCGGGAAGTGGATTGCCTGCATCGTCCACGATCTTAAGTTCCACGCCATACGGCGGGCGGCCCTGGCTTTCACGAACTTTCGCCTGTTCTTCCTCGGTCATGACTGCATGGCGCTCGAGCAAGGCATTTGCAGTTCCGAGAGGCGAGGTTTCGGTCATACCCCAAGCGTGTACGACTTCTATTCCATATTTGTCGCGGAACTCGGCGATCATCGAAGGTGGACAAGCCGACCCACCGACGACCGTTCTTGTAAGCGACTCAGCTTTGGAACCAAGCTTGTCGAGCGATGCGAGAAGCCCTTGCCAGATTGTCGGAACACCAAGCGCGACCGTCACGCCTTCGTCGTCTATAAGCCGTGCGATGCTGTCACCGTCAAGGCCCGGACCGGGCAAGACCAGCTTGGCACCGACCATCGCGGCGGCATAAGGGATGCCCCAGGCATTGACGTGGAACATCGGAACTACCGGCATCATTACTTCGCGCGCTGAAATGTTCAGCGTATCGGGAAGGGCCGCGCCCATCGAATGCAACACAGTAGAGCGGTGCGAATAAAGAACGCCTTTGGGGTTTCCTGTGGTGCCGGAGGTATAGCAAAGACTGGATGCGTCATTCTCGTCGACATCCACCCAATCGGCGTTTTCGTCCCCGGCGGCCAGGAAATCCTCATAAAACACAAGTCCGGGGATTTTACTTGCTGCCTGTTCGTCATGCTCCGACATAAGGACGAACGTGTCGACAGTCGTCAGCTTCTCTCGGATCCCTTCGATTATCGGAAGGAACGTCTTGTCGAAAAAGATGACCCGGTCTTCCGCGTGGTTGATGATATAGACAAGCTGCTCGGGAAAGAGGCGCGGATTGATCGTGTGGCACACCATTCCACCGCAGGAAATGCCAAAGTAGCATTCCAAATGCCGCGCGTTGTTCCAAGCAATCGTCGCAACGCGATCCCCTTTGAAGAGCCCCAGCTTTGTCAGCGCAGAGCCGAGTTGTCGGGATCTGTCGGAAATCCTTTTCCAGTTCGTCTTTGTCTTTGTGCCGTCTGTTTCCACCGACACAATCTCGGTGTTGCCGTGATAGCGAGCGCCGTGATCAATGAGTGAGTGGATTGTGAGTGGCATCGCCATCATTTGTCCGCGCATTTAGCTTCCTTTCCGGATTTGAATTCAAGAGCGGCCTTGTGGTCGGTCTGGAAGGCTTGCAAGCCGTTGGTCACGGCTTGCAGTTTCTTACAACAAACCCCATCGCACCCTTGGCAACGGACTGCTTTTTCGCTTTTTTATCAAGTTGTTCAGGCAACTGACCGGCTCCTGTCAAGAATACGCACCTGCCCCAGAATGATCTCGGCCGCGTTTTCAGCAATGACCATTGTGGGAGCGTTGGTGTTTCCGGCGACAAGGCTTGGCATGATGGATGCATCCACAACCCGCAGCCCAGATACACCGCGAACCTTAAGTTCGGGATCTACCACCGAATTTTTGTCCGCACCCATTCGGCATGTGCCAACCGGGTGATAGATTGTTTCTGCACTTTCCCGGATGAATGCCACGATCTCATCGTTGGTCTGTACGGATTTACCGGGGTGCACTTCGTATTTGCTGTGCGCAGACATTGCTGGCGCTTCGAGTATCCTGCGCCCCGCTTTGAACGCGGCAACCATGGTTTTCAGGTCTTCAGGATCATGAAGGTAATTCGGCTGAATCAAAGGATCGTCCATAGGGTCCGGACTTTTGAGGCCGATATAACCGCGGCTCTTGGGAAGAAGATCGCAGATGTGCAGGGTATAGCCATAGCCGAATGCGATCTGACGACCATGATCCTTTAGATAGGTAGGCAGGAAGTGAAACTGAACATTCGGCCTGTCGCGATCAGGCGACGACTTAATGAACCCACCGCTTTCCGCCACATTCGACGTCAGAAACCCCTTGCGCCTGAAGATGTAGGAAAACAATCCGCCAACACCACGCGGCAAAAAACTGGGCGCTACACCGATCGGGCGCCGTGAACTTGCGGCATGCATGATCGTCACATCAAGGTGGTCGGCCATGTTCTTACCAACCTCGGGAAGATCGTGAACGACCGCAAGACCATGCCGTTTGATTTCCTGGGCATCCCCGATACCGGACAGCAGCAGAAGCTGCGGTGAATTTACGGCCCCGCCGGCCAGGATCACCTCGCCGCCATCATTCAGGCGCAGTTGGCGGTATTCGCCGCCTTCCCGCAAGGTGACACCGGTTGCTGTCTTGTCCTCCATAACGACCCGCGTCACGCGGGCGTCGGTGAATATTTCAAGGTTGGACCGGGCTTCAGCCCCACGCAGAAAGGCTTGCGCCGCACTCCAGCGCCGGCCGTCCTTTTGCGTAACCTGGTACATGCCCAGGCCCTCTTGGTCGCCGCTGTTGAAATCGCCGTTATGGGGAATCTGCAATTCGCGTCCGGCTTGCACGAAATCACGGCTTAGGGGGTTCACGGTTTTCAGTTCACTAACGGACAGTTCCCCGCCCTTGCCGTGGGTGTCGGTTGCGCCGAAGCGATGGTTGTCTTCGATCCGCTTGAACAGGTCTGTCATGCGGTCCCAGCCCCAGACATCCGTGCCCGCCTCTGACGCCCAGTAGTCGTAGTCGGCCTTGTGCCCGCGAATATACACCATGGCGTTGATCGACGACGAACCGCCCAGCGTCTTGCCGCGCGGCCAGAACAGCCTACGGCCATTCAGGTGCTCTTGCGGTTCAGTGTCAAATGCCCAATTCAATTTCTTGCTGTTGGCCAACAAGGCGATCCCCAGCGGCATGTGAATCAAAGGGCTCTTGTCTTTTGGTCCTGCTTCAATAAGCGCGACGCGTTTTGCCGGGTCTGCCGACAGCCGGTTGGCCAAAACGCAACCGGCGGACCCGGCACCAACGATGATATAGTCGTACATTTCTTCTCTCCCTATTGGTTCAGGCCGGCTTTTAGCCGAGCACTCGAACCACGACATTGATCAGGCGGCGTACAAAACCCGTGTAAGGCGGGAAAAGCATGTGCGTGATGGAGTGCTTTTCCTCCAGCACAGCTTTCTCATGTGAGAAGGCCTTGAAACCGTATTCACCATGAGCCGCCCCGATGCCGGAGTTGTTAACGCCGCCAAAAGGCAAGTTCGGATGCAGGAAATGCACCACTGTAAGATTCACGCCCACCGCGCCCGAAGAGGTGCGCGAGATGATTTGATTGGCGAAACTCTTGCTTTTGTCGAAGATATAAAGGGCAAGCGGCTTGGGATTTGCGTTGATCTTGTCAATGACCTTGTCCAGATCGACATATTCAATGATCGGCAAGATCGGTCCGAACAGTTCTTCTTGTGTGATCCCCATATCATCAGAGACTTCGGAGATTAGCGTCGGGGCCACGAAATTCTGGCTTGCATCGGTCTGCCCACCCTGAAGAATACTTGCACCTTTGGCGCGAGCATCCTCAATCAGGTTGCGAACCCGGTCAAAGTGCCGTTCATTCACGATCCGGCAGTAGTCGGGCGTTGCTTTTTGTGCCTCAAGCGTCTTTCCATAGACCCTTCCAATCTCGGCCTGGATCGCGATCTTGAACGCGGACGACACATCGCGGTGCACATACACGTGATCCGGTGCGATACAGGTTTGCCCGTTGTTTGAGAACTTGCCCCAAACGATGTTGCGTGCGGCCTTCTTGATATTGGCATTCGGGCCAACAATGGTCGGCGACTTGCCGCCAAGTTCCAGAGTGACCGATGTCAGGTTTTTCGCAGCGGCCTCCATCACGACCTTCCCGATTGCGGGGCTGCCCGTGAAAAAAATATGGTCGAAAGGTAGCGAAAGTAGTTCCTGTGAAACTGCAGCGCCGCCTTCGATGACCTTGACCAGATCGGGTGTAAATGCCTCTTCCACGATGTCGATAACGACCTGGGACGCGTTCGGTGTCATCTCGGACGGCTTGATAATGACACTGTTGCCGGCAGCGATTGCAGAGACCAAAGGCCCAAGCGAGAGGTTTACCGGATAGTTCCAGGGCGCGATGATCAAGCAAACACCCTTTGCCTCGGGGCGAACGCGTGCCTTGGTGCCAAGTACTCCCAAAGTCGCACGCGCCCGCTTGCCGCGCATCCACGACCTCAAATGGTGCTTGGTGTGTCGAATTTCCTGAAGTACGGGAAAAATCTCGGTCAATTTTACTTCTTCAGGGGGCTTTCGAAAATCAGCCGCGCAAGCCGCGATGATTTTTTCTTCGTTCCGCTTGACGGCTTCTGCCAGACGATCCAGTTGTGCAATGCGTGCCTTCCGGTCAAAACCGGCCCGCCGGGCAAGTTGAGCCCGCACCTGGGTGTCAAATGCGGACCGGATGGCATCCGAGTGGGTTGTGTTGGTAGGAAATGATGCAGCCTGATTCATGCTCGCTCTCCTAATTTTTCTTCGTAAAGGACATAGTCCTCTTTCGTGGCTCCACAGTCAGGGCAGCACCAATCATCAGGGATCTGACTGAACAGCGTCCCCGGCGGGAAACCTTCATGTTCGTCGCCAAGGGCTTCGTCGTAGATATGACCGCATGTGATGCAAAGCCATTTCCGGTAAGCCGTTCCGGCAGCAGAAGTCGCCGGAGCGGGCTGAGACGGCTGCGGTGCGGCGGGGGCACATGGTGCCGCCGCTGCGGGTTCCGGGATCGGCGCGGGTGCAGGTTCAATGACCTGAGCGGTCGATGTCTCTGCGGACGGAGCACCACCGATCAGGACAAAGTCTTGCTTGTCGCGTACGGCGCAATCCGGGCAAGAAAAGTCGTCGGGCACTTGTGACCAAGGTGTTCCTGGCGGAAAACCTTCGTGTTGGTGACCCTGGATTTCGTCATAGGTGTATCCGCAATCCGGGCATTGATATGTCGCCATTGTTCATTCCTCCCTTTCACACGCTTGCTGACAAGCGAGCATGTGCGTCCCGTTCTTATTTTCCGTAGGTTCTTCCTGCGGCCTTGCTTTCGAATGAAAGCGAAGTGCCATTTGGCAGGTCGGGGTTGGCCCAATCCGAGCCAACTCCTGAGTGTAGGGCGGTTTGCCTGAACTTTATTCGGCAGGCATAGCGGTAGTTTGCGCAGGTGCTACCGATCCGAATTTGCGCTCATAGTATTCACGCATGCCTGGCTCGATCTGGATCTTGTTCAGATCACCTTTGGCCCAGTCCAGAACACGATGGTCCATGATTGCTCGGAACCAGGAAGGCACAAGCGCTGCAAAGAACATCCCAGGGTAGCCCGAAGGAAGCGCCGGTAGATCCTTGAAGTCGCGCAGCGATTGATAGGACCGTGTCGGGTGGGCGTGGTGATCCGAATGCCGCTGCAGGTGGAACAGGATCAGGTTTGACATGATATGGTTCGAGTTCCACGAATGGTGGGGCTTCTGATGCTCATACTTCCCGTTGGGTAGCTTTTCGCGCAGCAAGCCATAGTGCTCAATGTAGTTGGCCGACGTGAGCTGCCACCATCCGTACGCCATTTGAATGGGCAGGAACACAAGCATGATAGGCCCGAAGAACGCCAGCAGCCCAGCGTAGAGAGCGACGGTAATGATCAGCGGCTGAAGGATCTCGTTGTCCAGGCTCCAGACGCTCTTTCCACTCCGCTCAAGGCGAACCTCTTCAAGTTCCCAAGCACGCTTGAATGCTCCGGGGATTTCGCGCGTTGCAAAAGAATAGATGTTTTCACCCATCCGCGAGGTTGCAGGATCTTTCGGGGTCGCCACATCACGATGGTGCCCTTTGTTATGCTCGATGAAGAAGTGGCCATAGCCCACCACTGCCAGCACCAGTTTTGCCATCCAGCGGTCAAAGGTTTCCTTCTTGTGACCCAGTTCATGACCGGTGTTCAGTGCCAAGCCGTTGACGATACCCAGCGACAGTGCCAGCGCGATGAATTCAAACGCGTTGACCGATTGGGTCGCCACCCACCAACAGGATACAACCAGAGCCGCGTAGTGAACTGGCACGGTCAGATAGGTGAGCACGCGATAGTAGCGGTCTTGTTCAAGATCTGGCACGGCCGATTCGGGGGGGTTAGAAAAATCCTCTCCGAACATTGCGTCCAGCAACGGCACCGCCAGATACCACAGAATCAGCACCGTGCCGTACCAGATGCTCCAACCTGTTTCCGCTACCAGGTAAAGTCCGATCAACGGCGTTGCCGGCCAAAAAACCGACAACATCCAAAAATACCGTTTTTTATCGACGTATGCATCTTCGGTGCCAGCTTCAGCCGCGGCCGCTTCGTTCAAATCCTTCATCAGTCTGTTCCTCCCTGAAAGGCTGTCATTTGGCCTTACGGTGGCCAGAAGCGTAATTGCTTTGCATTGCTTCCTCCTGCCGCTTGACGCTAGAGGGCAAAATCCACTCAACTAGGGCACCCAACAACTACACGGTCGTGTAGTTTTGAGTTCTGTGTACAATAGCTATGGAGTTGGGACGCCAACGGTACATCGCTTCGGGGAGGGGGGGATGATCACGACCTCTTGCGAAACCCCTGACGACCTTACCGATTTAGTAAACCGGATGAATGCCCGACGAAAAAAATTGGTTCAGGGCTCTCTACGACGTGACAGGCTCGATTTTGCGGGGCACTCTGGCGCGAAGTGCCTCCTTTTCAAGGCACCCCGTGGCTTCGGCAAGTCCGTGCAAATCGCCTTGTGCGCTCAGGCAGCGATCGACCGAGGGGAGGACTGTGTCTACCTGGATTTGTCGTCGTTCTGGCAAGAGGGCATATGTGAGGCTGAATTAGTCGCGCACGCGATTGTCGCAGTGCTATCGCCGCAGGAATTTTCCGGCAGGCAGCCCTTGCGCAGCCTCAAGACCGCCGCTCTGCGCCTTCTTATCGCTCGCGAAAAGCGAGTCACAATCTGTCTTGATGGTGTGACGGACTCGGCCACAATCCAAAGGTTTCTGAAAACGATCACACTGGAAACGCCAGAAACTGTTCGATTGGCGGTAAGCGAGCGCCTGCCAGGTACGATGGTCACCCTGTCGGTTCTTTCGGATGTGGTGACAGTCGGC
This sequence comes from Seohaeicola saemankumensis, assembly GCF_021021435.1. Lineage (GTDB taxonomy): Bacteria > Pseudomonadota > Alphaproteobacteria > Rhodobacterales > Rhodobacteraceae > Seohaeicola. The sequence continues at coordinate 22,559 of NZ_JAINWI010000025.1, read as the reverse complement.
CCAAGAGAATTGAGCTTCACTCTCGACGAGACTCAGTCGGTTCTTCCGGTGGAAACCGGCATCGCAAAGAAAATATTCAAATTGGCAGGCGGTTGGCCACTTCTTTGCGCGCTGGCTGGAAAATCGAATACATCTGGCGAGGCTATCGTTCACCTACCAGAAATTCAGGCCTATTTTGAAAACGACGTTCTGGCACAGGTATCTCAACCGCTCCGCGATTGCCTGATCAACGCGAGCTGGCTGGAAGAAATCACGGCCGAAGCCTGTGACTATGTGTTTAAGACTCACGATTCGCGCAGTAAACTAGCTGAACTCGCGTCTCTAAACAGTCTCTTGACGGCGAGCATTGACAGACCAAACTGCTTTGAAATTAATCCTACGCTTCGAGCGTATCTGCGCAATCGCTTCATCGAGGACCACAGGTCACGGCGATCGTATTTTCTGAAACGTATCGCATTCTGGCATTGGCGAAGGAAAGAACATCGCTTGGTCGTTGATGTTGCTCTGCGGGCCCAGGACCACAACTGGGCCCAACGGCTGACCGATCAAGCTCTTTTGGACCTTGCGTTGAGGCAGGGAGAGATCGAAGCCTTGACTGTCTGGTTCACGGGGATTCCACGGGCCAAATTGTTTCAGATGCCATCCTTGGCCATCGGCTATGCTTGGGTGCTTTTCTTCAGTCAACGCGCAAGTGAAGCACAGGATATTCTGGAGAAGTTGAATACTTTCCGAGGTTCCGTCTTGACGGGCCAGGAAGACCCTAATGGATGGGCTGAACTGGTCCGAGCCATTGGTCTTGCCACACACGATGAGATGAAGGAAAGCGACCGGAGTTGCGCGACCTGGATTGAGACGTATGGATTGGCCAACCCGGTCGGTCGGGCCGCTGCGCAGACTTGCAGAGCGTTCATCGCCGCGTCCAACAGGCAGTTTGCTGTCCTTTCAGATCAGATAGCCTCTGCGACGGTCGTGAGCGGCGCAGTCCGTCACCGCTATGCGTTTGGCTGGCTGGCCACCGCCGGAGTTCTGGCTAAGCTGCTCAATGGCGACATCTATGTCGCGCGCAGCGAAATTCGGCGCGCAAAGGAAAATGAGAACGTTGCTTATGAGCGAACGCCCTTTGTCAAGGGCATGATAGCGACCATAGAGCTTCAGATTCAGGCAGAAGACGGGTCGATTACGCCCGACGAAAACACTTTGCAGGAAGCGCTGAATTTCGCGCTCAAATTTGGAGTGACGGATGTCGTTTGGACCACCGTCCGAAGCGCGGCAGAAATCTATATCCGTCAGGGCAACACATCGCAGGCCTTTTTATTACTCGAGCGTTGCCGCCTGCTGGCGAAAGAACGCGGGTTGAAACGGTTGCACATATTGGTTCGGTTGGGCACCGAAGTCTTTACCATGGGAACTCGGACGAGCCCCCCCCTCGCGGCCGAGCCTCTGCCATCGGACGAAGACTTGGTGTTTTTGCCAAACCAAAATCGAGCTATCCTCGCAGAGAGCGAGCTTCTGGAAGCCTCAAGGTTTCTGCGTGACGGGAAGCTGGGTCTGGCCGAGAGGCAGGCGCGAAAAGCTCTTTCACACTTTGCCGCGATCAGGGATCAACGCGGTGAAATCAGGGCGCAATACACGCTTGCAACCGCTATTTATCTGATGGGCGAAGAAAAGCAGGCGCTGAAAAGGATGGCCGATGCCGATCAACAAGCATTACAACTAGGTGCCTTCAGGTCTTCGGAAAACAGGCGGCATTTTTTGCAGGTCATCAGTCCAGCGGCGAAAGCGCTGCTGGATCAAGGGAAAGCTCAGGTTTCGATTACCCGAACGCCGGCGCATGAGTTGCCGCTCACCGATCGTCCGGTTGCATATGTGTCCACCCCCATCAGTCGAAAGCAAATCGGCGTCCTACAGCATGCAGCGCTTGGTTTGAGTAACAAGGAAATTGCAGCGCGCCTGCATGTCACGGAGGACACCGTGAAATGGCATTTCAAGAAAATAATGCGTGGTCTCAAAGCTGGCAACCGTACCGAAGCTGTACTGATCGCAAGATCGCTTGGCCTTATCTAAGCGTTCGACATACCAAGGGAGGAACAAAAACATGGATACAACTGTTATCATTGGCAACGGAGTAGCTGGCACAAATGCGGCCGGAACCTTGCGGAAAAATGGATACAAAGGCGCGATAATACTTATTGGTCAGGAGGTGGCGCTCCCCTATCAGCGTCCGCCTCTATCCAAGACCTGGCTGCTCGGGCCGGACAGGCCGCACCCCAGTCCGATACGCCCACTTTCCTTTTTTGAAGAAAATCGCATCGAGTTGATGCGTGCGCGAAAAGTCGTCAGCATTGACAGGAATGAGCAGAGTATTCGCTTCTCAGATGGGAAGACGACGAAATTCGATACCTTGATTCTTGCAACAGGAGCATCGCCTCGCCGTCTTGATTTGCCGGGAGTGAGTCTGAAAGGGATTCACTATCTGAGAGACCTTGCCGATTCAGCGGGACTTCGTCAGGCTCTGACCGGACCCGACTGTCGCGATGTTGTGATCATTGGTGCGGGTGTCATTGGACTTGAAGTAGCCTCTGCCGCAGTCGATCTAGGATGGTCCGTCACTGTTGTAGAGACTGCCGCACGCGCCATGGCCCGCGTTGCTTCCCCTGCAACAACCAATTTCGTCACTCGGAAGTTAATGGATACTGGTGTCCAATTCTTGTTCAATCAGAAAATTGAAGGGTTTGGCGCCGCTAATCATTGCGTTTCATCGGTCAATCTTGGCGATGGGACCAAGGTAAAGGCCGATCTCGTGTTGGCGGGCATCGGCGCCACACCCAATGTTGAGCTTGCCGAAGCCGCAGGCCTGGAGTGTAACAATGGTATCTGTGTCGATCAGGATATGCGGACATCCGACCCTAGAATATTCGCAATCGGCGATTGCGCCCGCGGTGATAGCAAATTTGCACCTGGAAAGGTGCGTATAGAAACCGTTCACAATGCAACCACGCAGGCCCAGATTGCGGCGGCAGCCATCTGCAACAAGGAACGCCCAGCTCCTGTGCCGCCACGGTTTTGGTCCGATCTCAAAGACATGAAGGTTCAGGCAGTTGGAATAGCCGCCGGTTTCGATCTGGTGCAAAGTGATGCGTCACAACACCCACCCTCTTTGGAGGTGCATTTGAAAAACGGTGACCGCCTTGTTGCTGCGGAGACCATAAACCTTCCCAATCGCCAAGTTGCCCTGATGAAAGCGGTTTCTCCCATAGTTTCGAAAGATGCTCAGTAGGGATAAACCCCAGTTGGCACTGTGAGACTTTTCTGGGGGTGCAACCGGAAATCAGCCGTTTCAAAGCAGGAACCATGACAAGAAGCAGCATGGCCTCACACTAGTCTTTTTTTTAATTTGTCCTCTGCATCCTCCCTGTGGGCGACGACTCGGAGGCTCCGGTATTTCCGGTGCCTCCGTTTTGTAAAGGAACGATTTAACAGCCTATAATGTTTGCAAGATGGATTATGGCGTGACTTGCGTGATGCGCGGCATCCCATTCCAGCGATCCCACGCCGTTTTATAATTTCCCTTAAGCGATGGCGTATCCTGTCCGGGACATCCAGCCTGCTATGACCTTGCCCACCTCAAACGTCTGCCCGTCCAGATCGGTTGAGATTTCGTTGCTCAAAAGATGGACCAAGGCCCCCTGCCCCACCACGCGCGCGGGATTCTTTCGAGATACCGGCGGGGCGCTGGGAAACAGTACCGTCTCGATCAACCGCATCCATTTCCGCCAGCGCAGCGCTAGTCGCTCTCACTACAGGACTTGGGGAACCGCTTCGTGTCCAACACAACTTGCGGGTAGTTCAGCGTGGCGTCGGACAAAAAAGCAACATCTTCAAGGGTTTCAGAACTAGCAGGGGTGAAGCAGCCAAGCAACTGGGGTATCGTAGACGTGTTGTTGATGGGACCGTTCTGTGCTAGTAGTTGGCTCCCAACGCTACTCATGGCGGCGCTTTATGCCGGTAAATGGCACAATAACCGCCTGGCCTTTCCGCTCATACTTATGTCCAATAAGTACACATTTACGAACTTAATAAGATACGCTTTGCGAGATATCCGAAAAGGATGGGAGTGACGGGCTGGAGCCCGCCATCCATTTTAGCCGGTTCAAGTGCGCTTGTTCCGTTGGCAGGCACGCTCGAGTCTTATGCCAAGGCCAAGGCACATGTTGCACGCTTCTCACTCTAAATGCCAAGACCGGACGGCATCGTTTTCTAGCCACCCCATGCGCGCGGTTCGTGATCCCCTGCCCTATCAAGCGGCCTGCCCGTTGAGTCTGCCGTAGAAGCTACGTTCGAGGTGCAATTCTCCACACCCGGCCTTGTTGATCATACCGCGCAGATAGCCGCCGGGAGAAGCAACTTCGCCTGCACTGTGTTTTTCGAAGACAAGCGCGAAAGCTGCTGTTGCTACCTGTTTTCCCAAGCGGTCCTGGGCTACGTTCCAGGCATGTTCTGACACCCCGATCATTGGCCGTAGTTGTCCTGCAACCCGGTGCAGGTCTCCCCAGTCTTGTAGAAACCCACCCATATCGCGAGCCCAAGATGCAAATTCGGGACAGGCTTGCAAGACGGTTGGCAAATTCAGTACGGTGGGCTTGCTGCGCATCTCGGAACCCCATTTTTCGAGGTCTTTATCAACCTGATCTCCGAGTTGAGAACCAGGCACCAGCGCGTCGACTATTTTCGTTGTGGAGGAATTACTCATTACATAATCAAGTTGATTAGTAATTAGTATATGAGGTTCAAAATTGACCTCCCTGGGGTCCATTTCGAGAGGTTTTCTGGATTCTTTTGCCTTGGTTTCAAACTTGTTTTCCACAGTTTGAACAACCTCGGTTGCGTTGAGATACGCCGCTTCGACCTGCTCTTGTAGTTCTTTGAACCAGTCCAGCAATTGCGTAAGCTTTTCCGAGGGTTCACTTCGGTTTGGGAGTCGATGCAAAAGCTCGTCGAAGAGAGAAGTGAACTGAGCCCAGGGCCCTCGCAGCGCGCTGGTGATAGCGGCTTCGATCCGCGCGCGGATCATACGGCGTGCGACGGTGATCTCACGTTTCAGGCGCTGGCATCGCTCGCGCTCTGCCAATAGTTTGGCATGGAGTTCTTCGAACTCAAGGGCACGGGCGGCCATTGGCGACAGATCGAAGCCATAGGCCTCTATGATGCGCCCCTCAACGTTCCTGCGGCCCCAGCGCTTTCCATTGGGGCTGTCCTGAAAGGAAATCACACCGATCTCGGCTAGTCGCCGGGAATGGCGTTTAAGCGCTGAGAGTGAGAACCCCGTCTGTCCCATGAGATAGGCGTTCGAGGCCCAAACGATTGGACGCTGCCCCTCCTCCCAGTCCTGGGCCTGCGTGAACGCACCCAAAGTGTCTAGAAGCACCATGTCGCCGGCTTTCAGGCCGATATGCGCCCCAACGCGTTTGAGCGCGACAAATGCGCGTGTTTTGGGTATCGCTACCCGTTCACCGGCTTGTGCAAGTTGCTCAGCAACCCCAAGACCCGGTGTCGGCTTGCGCCAACCTGTATGTTTCATGCCTGTTTCTCACCTCCGGTTATGTGGAGGCAAAAGAAAGCCGTTCGCTCGAAAGCGTTCGTCGTTGACAGTGAACCCTGTGAGACTTATCTTGAAGGCGACCAAACCATTAGATCAGCTCTCAGGCCACACCGCTTGGGGGCTTTTCTTTTGCCGTTAATTCACTTGTCGTTCCTTTTTGCTCCTTGCCTCATCGTCCTGCAGGATATTTCTCCGACGCTGTCTTCAGGCGGTATCCTTCTCGGTGTCTGCGACGTTCAAATAGCTTGCGACTAAGTCTCCAAGCTTTTCGAGACGCTCTTGGTCAATTGGTACTCCCGCAACCTTGATTGATAAGTTTCCATCGACGGAAGTGACCGAAAGATTCCGGTTACCCACCTTGCGCTTCACGGTGAGTTTTAGTGACTTTGCCTTTGGTTTTGGCTTGGTTTTGTTCGTTCTCTCCAAGCTCGCCAAGGCACCCTGTAAATCGCGAAAGCTCATGTCGTAGACGTTCTTGAACGTGTTCAAGATTTGATCCTGCGCAGCGAAAACGGACCGCGCTCGCGAGACGAGGCTCTCGTGCACACCAATTTTCTTGGCGAAGGCCACAGCTGTTGGTTTCTCTTCGCCAGATGCCAGCGTCTCATACATTTCACCAATCGAAACCAATCGCTCAAATGGGCTAAGATTTTCACGCTCCTCATTTTCGCGGAACCGTAGAAACAACATCTCAAACTTGCTGTTTTCGGCGTTTCGCGCGTCGGGCGGGGCAAGGATTGCACGAAGAGGTAAACCGAGTTCTGACGCGGCGGCCAGTCGGCGGCGTCCTGTCAGCATTACGAATGGAACCCCAGCGATATTCGACGGGTCCAGCGGGTCCGGCTGCCAACCCGGATCCTCCGGCCACACGAGAATGGGTGTGTCCTGCCCGTTCGAAGCGATGCTGTTTACCAGAGACCGGAAGGCTTCCTGAGACATCCAGTCTTGCCGGCGGTCAGTTCCCATCGGATCGGAGATTTGATCTGGCGACAGGCTTATCTCGTGGCGACCGTTGAGGATATCCGAACAAAGCTCGGCTCTGCTTCGCTCCACTGCAGCCTGCGACTGCGCAAGCGCTCCAGATTTCCAGGCACTGCCTGCTCCCTTGAAAGGAGTTGAAACAACATCACTGGATTCTGGTATGCCTTCGGAACCGCTCGCACGTTCTTTGTTTGTATCGTGATTGGTAGCCTTGCTGACCAGCGATCTTGGAATACTGCGTTTCATGCTTCACCCTCGCCGTCATCTTCATAGAATTCGTCCATCCAAGTATTGGCGTAGCCACGTTCGAGTCCCGGCCAGAGGCGCGATACTATGGCGTCGTTCACGGCATCGGCATTCGTGATAAACCGGTTGATCCCCTTGCGCTTTCCCGGTGTGTCCGGCTCGTATTCGTATACCGACTGGTAAACGTCCGATGCATTCGAGATTGCGTCAGAACGCAGATAAAACACCGGCAAAATCTCTGTGGGGCAATGTTCCAGAAGGTTTCCGATGTGGTTCAGGTCCTGCGCATTGGACCGTTGAACGATCGTTGGCAACAGCATGTTCGCACCGGTTCCGATCTCGATCCTTTCATGGGCCAGGATGTGCTGAAGCATCCCGAGCAGGCCAGTGACAAAGGTTGACAGCGTCGCGATGTCAAACCCCTTCATGGTTTGCGGTATGACCAGCGAAGTCGAAGCAATCACGTTATTCAACTGGAATAGTGTGAGCGCGGGTTGATAGTCTATGATGATGACATCTAGGGTCTCGGTCAGCGCAGTGTCGAGCCGTTTCTGATCGACCTTGCCATCGACTACCAATTCGTTGGGTAGCGTTTTCGGTGGGTGGCCTGCCTTCCAGCGGTCGATGGAATCGCGTAGATAGCGGTAAAAACTCTTTCCGGCAGGCGCTTCGCGGACAAGACGCGCGATCTGGATCTCACCCTCGGATGTTTCGCCGTGAGCTGGCAGCAGACGCAAGCCTGGCCAGGAGGTCTTGAGAAGAAAGCTGTCGAGCTTTTGCGCATCATGGTCGGTGTATGGCGCGTCGTCCGACTGAAAGAGACCAGCAAAGTCCACCATGGAGGCGGTGTTTTCGTCGGGCATTTGGGGAAGGCCCTCTCCACCGACGAAGTAGAGCGTTATAGTACTTTGCGGATCAGCATCCATGACACCGACACGCATGCCGTAGTGCAAGCTGAGATACTGGGCGAAATGCGCGGCGCTTAGACTCTTTGCAGTCCCGCCTTTCTGGCTTGCAAACGAGATAACAGGCAAAGGCGCGTCAGGTTTTCGCCAGGCCAGGTAGTCGTACGGCCGCTTTGCCGAGGCCGCGAGAAGGGCCCGCATGTGCATTAATTCGGACAAAGTGAAAACGCGCTCTCTTCCAACATACTCGCCTGCGGGAAAATCATCACTCGAATTGGCGAACTTGGTGAGGTACTGAATACTCACATTAAGAAACCTTGCGCACTGGCGCATGGACCAAGCTCGCTTGATGCGCTGACGCAAGGTGAGTTCTTTGTTCACAGCCACCATCGTGCGCTCAAGCCCACGTGACAGATCCGTCAAAAACTGTTCTAGACTACCGCTCATTTGTAGGCCCTGACTTCGGTGGGTCCGAGTTCGACTCGATTCTATGTCTATGGTAGCACGGTTCCGAGCAAAAGATAAAGATACCACGCGCCTATAAGTTTCAGGCGCTTATTATGGGTATATATGGCTCTGGAAACTCCAATCTTGAACGCGTTCAAGATTGGAGTTCGGGTCGGCCGATCAGGGCGAAACCGATCAAGCCAGAATGTTTCGTGCTGCTTTTTTCTGACAGCAGGGGATGACATCTGCACCGGCAGGCAGCACGGGTTCGCAGTCTTGCCCGGCTTGGTGCCAAGGGTGTGATCGCGGATGCTCAGCGTGAAAAGAACCGCCACAGGCATTCCTGTTCTGCCTTACGACGGGTTCGATGATGATTTCCAGATCGGAGGTCAAGCTGGAGATTGAGCCGAAGGCTTCGGCAGTTTCGTTGCCAACGCTTGGGAATTTGACGCAGCCAGAAGGGTGGCGGCGCGGTCGATCAAGGCCAGACCAAGCTGAATGCGAAGCGCCAACGAGAAGGGTAGGGGAGGAAGATGAGCCGCAGCCGTTGTAGATGGCGCAATCGCTGCGACATGCATTCCATGCAACCTGGCCGCATCGGGAGATGTCCGGCGGTTTAGAAAACTACCAAAGAAAATTGGAATTTCTGCTGAATCTGATCTTGAAAAGGAAAACTCTTTAAGCTCGCGCAGGCGCGCAACGGGAAAAGCCAGCACGGCACTAAAGCGCCCTCAACAGCCCAATTCCCTGTTCGAGGGGTATTGCTCGGATGTCTCCCGCCACTGGGACATCACGGTTTCCGGCGTAGATCAGCAGTTTCCGGTTGGCTTTGACGTCTTCTGCCCCGGTGTGGAAACCACGAGAAACTTTCGGCGCAGTCGTACGCTTGATTTCGACAGCCCAAATGTCACCACCCGGCAAACGCAGAACCAGATCAAGTTCGGCCCCGGCAGAGGTGCGATAGAAGAAGGATTCGGTGCCGACGGGCGCTGCTGCAAGAAGGGTTTCGATGCAAAACCCCTCCCAGCTGCCGCCGACAGCGGGATGCCCAAGCAAGCTTTCGGTCGATCCAAGACTCAACAGGGCGTGCACTATCCCGCTGTCGCGCACATAGACCTTTGGTGATTTCACCAGGCGCTTGCCGACATTCTCATGCCAGGGTTGCAGCCGCCGGACCAGCATCAGATCGACAAGCAGGTCGAGATAGCGTCCAATCGTTTGTCCGGATACTCCGAGCCCTTCAGCAAGGGCAGCAGCATTCAGCAGGCCGCCTTGCACATGCGCCAACATGGACCAAAAGCGCCGCAAGGTTGCGGCCGGAATACGCGGTCCGAGGGCAGGGATGTCACGCTCCAGATAGGTGCGCAAGAAATCCAGACGCCACTCCATGCTGGCCTGATCGTTGGCGGCTAGGAAGCTGTCAGGAAATCCGCCACGCAACCAGAGTGCAAGCAGCTGGTCAGCCCCAACCTCGGTAAGTTGCAAAGGGGGCATTTCAATATACCGGACACGTCCCGCGAGGGACTCTGCTGATTGTTGCAGGAGAACATTGGAGGCTGATCCTAAGAGCAGGAACTGCCCCGTACGAAACCCGGCCCGCCTGCGCTGGTCGATCTGACCGCGCAGGCTCTTGAAGAGGTCAGGCATCTGCTGCACTTCGTCGAGAATGACGAGTTTTCCCACTTGCTCATCCAGATAGAGATCTGGTTCGGTCAGGATCTGCCTGTCCGCGTCACGTTCAAGATCAAGATATACCGATGGTTGCTCCGAAGCGATCTCCAGAGCAAGCGTGGTTTTCCCGACCTGCCGGGGACCAAGCAGCACAACAGCGGCTTGGTTTGCCAGCGCGGATTGCACAAGTTGATAAGTTTGGCGCGTGTACATACCTTGCAAATATTCCATGCGGTGGAGGATTTGCAAGGTTGTATTACTGTGCGGCTAACATTATCGCCCACTCCGAGAATTAACCTGAAGTCACGAACAAGCCTTGCACCACGCTCACCCCAACAATCCAGGGCGCTCCGCCCTTTCCAGCATCATCCTCACGGAGAAAGGCTGCCAACTGGAGCGTCCACGCGGTGTCCCTTCGCGCATGGCTTCCAGCCGATCACAAATCGCCTGTAGCGTGATGCCGGGATCTGCGCCTATAATTGCGGCGACAATCGAAGGCAGGCGATCGTATGCTTTGCGGCGTCCGGTTCGGTCCAGCACCTCTGCGGGCAGGAACTCGTCACGCACATCGGTTTTCAGGGCGCGCTCAAACTCGGCCGCAGCGCCCAGAAGCAGTAGTGTAAACTTGCCTTGCGGGGATCCGGTGTCGATAGGATCTTTGATCGAATGGAAGAACGCACCCTTAGCTTCCAGTATCTCGATCACCTCGAGAAGATGCGACAGCGACCGCGCCAGACGGTCGATGCGCACGACCACCAGCGTGTCGCCTTTGCCGATATGTTCCAGTACCCGCGCCAGCATCGGCCGCGAACGATTGCCGCCCGAGGCATGCTCCCTGAAGATATCGGCGCAGCCCGCAGTTTGCAGGGCCTCAAACTGGGGCAGGGGGGTTTGATCCTCTGTGGATACGCGCGCATGGCCTATCAGGGCATGAAAATGGGCCGTTTTCAGTTTCAGGTATCGCTACTAAACGACTGTTTCATGACCTGCGCACAGTCGACGCGTTCAACCGAAGCCGCAACTGCTTCTCCATCTCTACGATCGCCAAGAACGCGGCCCCGACGCCAATCAGTATTGCGCCATCTGCCAGCGTGACCGGTCGCGTGTCGAATATTTCCTGCATGAAGGGGGCGTAGGTGAACAGCAACTGGCCGCCGACGACTATCAAAATGCAAACCCAAACCACCGGCGTTCCGCGTATCGCTTCCCATGTCAGTGATGTGGTGTGGATGTTTCGAATGTAGAAGAGGTGGAATATTTCGAGGATGATCAACATGTTCACGGTCAGCGTGCGCGCAAGTTCGAGGCTGTAGCCACGGTCCATTGCGTAATTGAAAATCCCGTAAATTGCCGCGAGGAAGATCATAGTAACCAAGGCGATATGCCAGATCAGAACGCGATCCAGTATCGGCGCGCCGACAGGGAGCGGCGGCTGGTGCATGATCGCCTCTTCCGACCGTTCGAACGCGAGGGCCACGCCGAGCGAGCCGGCGGTGATCAGGTTGATCCAGAGAATCTGCAACGCCGACAGGGGGATGACCAAACCAAACACCAATGCGAGGATGATGATGCCGGCCTCGCCGGCGTTGGTCGGCAGCGTCCAGCTGATCACCTTGCGGATATTGTCGTAGGCCGTACGCCCTTCACGCACGGCAGCCGCGATCGAAACGAAATTGTCGTCTGTCAAGATCAGATCAGCCACCTCCTTGGCCGCGTCAGACCCGGTGATGCCCATCGCCACCCCGGCGTCGGCGCGTTTCAGTGCGGGGGTGTCGTTGACCCCATCGCCGGTCATCGCAACGATATGCCCCCGAGCCTGCAAAGCCGAAACCAGACGCAGCTTGTGTTCCGGTGTCGTCCGCGCGAAGACATTTGTCTTATCCGCCTCCTGCAACAGCGTCGCGTCATCGAACCCATCAATGTCCCGCCCGGTGAGAACACGCTCGGGGTTCGGCAGCCCGACTTTCGCGGCGATAGCCGCAGCTGTCGCAGCATGATCGCCCGTGATCATCTTGACGGCAATCCCGGCACCTTGGCAGTCGGCAACCGCTGCAATGGCCTCGGTGCGCGGTGGATCGATCAGCCCGACCAGCCCGAGCAGCACCAGCCCCTTTGAGAGGTTCGAATGATCCAGACGCACCGTTGTCTTCGGAGCGGGTTTGGTCGCAAGCGCTATCACCCGCTGGCCGAGTGCGGCAATGCGGTCCGTCTCTGCCTCCCAAAAGGCCCTGTCGAGCGGTGCCTCCCCACCGTTCTCCGCCTGACGGGCGCATAAGTCAAACACCGCTTCAGGCGCACCTTTGACATGGATCGAGGCGTCGTCCGCACCTACGTCCAATGTCGCCTGCGTCGCCATGTAGCGATGTGCCGCGTCGAACGGTAGCACCGCTTGCCGTGTCCACGCCGCCCGCAATGCGTCATGCGGTGTCCCGGCCTTGTCGGCCAGAACCAGCAGCGCCGCCTCCATCGGATCGCCACTAGCTGTGGGAACGCCGTCCGGTCCGTCTGCAATAGCGGCATCGTTGCAAAGCGTTGCAGTCGCGATCAACGGCCCGAGTTCGCCGGTCTCGCCGTCATCTTCAGCCACGATCCGCCCATTCGGTCGATACCCCTCGCCCTCCACCGAAAAGCGACGGCCATTGGCGGAGATCGATGCGACCATCATCTCGTTGCGGGTCAGGGTGCCGGTCTTGTCGGTGCAGATCACGGTCAGCGCCCCTAGGGTCTCAATTGCCGGCAAACGGCGCACGATCGCATGGCGCGCTGACATTTTGCGCACGCCAATTGCCAACGTGATCGTCAGGACGGCCGGAAGCCCCTCCGGGATCGCGGCCACTGACAGGCTGACGACGATCATGAAAAGCGCCTCGAACGGCAGGTTCTGTACGAAGAAGCCGTAGACCAGCAAAAGGGCGGCGGCGCTCAGGATCAGTGCCGTGATCCAGCGGGCAAACACGTCCATCTTCTTCAGAAGCGGCGTGGTCAGTTCCTCGACACCTGCGAGAAGGCCACTGATCCGACCAATTTCAGCTTCTGCCCCTGTCGCGGTAACAACGGCACGACCCTGCCCGTACACAACCAACGTCCCGCTGTAGATCATCGACGTACGGTCGCCGAGGTTGGCATCGGGGGCAACCGGTTCAACCGACTTGTCGACCGGCACGGATTCTCCAGAAAGGATCGCTTCCTGTACCTTCAATGCGGCGGCGTCGATCAGACGGGCATCCGCCGGGACCTTGTCGCCGGCTTCGATAAGGATGATGTCGCCCGGAACAAGATCGGCGGCATCGACCCTGCAGCGGCGTTCTCCACGCAGAACCGACGCCATCGGCGCCAGCATTTGATGGAGCGCCGCGATCGCGGACTCCGCGCGACCTTCTTGAACGAAACCGATGGCAGCATTCACAAAGACGACCGCGAGGATCACAAGCGTGTCCTTGGTATAACCCAAAACACCGGTAACCACGGCAGCGCCGATAAGGACGTAGATCAGCAGATTGTTGAACTGCGCGAGAAACCGCCTGAGGGGGCCCGCCCGCTTTTGGTCAGGCAGTTCATTGCGGCCGAAACGGACCAATCGTGCTGTGGCTTCAACATCCGTTAGCCCGTACTCGGTCACGTCGAGCCCGTCCATGGCGGCGGTGACAGATTCAGCGTGCCAGTTCGAGACTGCATTGTGATCCTTTTTGAGCGTGTCAGACACCGTCCTATTTTCCCTTGGCTGCTTCTCCCGAAAAGCCTAACGAAGTTCTCCGTCTACCCTAATGCGATAGATCAAAATTAGTGCGGTGCTTTTACGAAACTGACACAGTATTTGTAGCTCTATCAGCAAATCCAAAAATCCGTCCTTTTAGGGTGTAGCCATGTTGGCCTCAAACGACCGAGCTACATCGCTTGATCACCTAAATTCTGCTGGTCGCGCGGAGGGAAATTAGTGGTCCGTTACCGGTTTGCCGATGATTTCGAGCGGACTGCAAAACGCTGAATACCGGCCATTGGTGACCGCGCAGCGAAAGACGGGAAAGTCCAGCGGTGCCGTTCATAGTTGTTCAGTCCTGGCATCTGATTGATCGGATCGAGGATGAATCGATCCGGCTCTGAAGTCCCGATCTTGCAGATGCACTCGTACGGTGCGAGATTGTAGGCTGCAAAGCTTAGAAGCAGTCGTCCAGCGGCAGAAGCGCATGACGCCGGAAGGCGTCCCTCCATCCCATCGAATGGATCGCACCATCAAAACCCGGGATCAAAAAGCTAGAAGATCCCCTTCCGTAGCCCCAGACAAATTTCTCTCTATCCTATGAATTGCTACGGACAGCACGTTTGCCACTGCGCAAATGATTTGCTCTCCTAGCTACCGAATGAAGTGAAGACTCATGCAGACGCAACTTTATGTTACGTTAGCGCTCACCGGGGTTGGCGGCTTTAATTATGTCGCCTAGGTAGTCGCGCCAGAGCGCATCAACCCCTGACCGGTTCAGGTGATCGGTATCGAAATAGAGTGTGGGGTCGTTCAGTGCCTCCGACAGGTCGTGGTAGCGTACGCCTCGCGCGGTCATGATGTCCTCCAGCGCTGCGAAGAGCGCGTCGCTGTCCGGCAAAGCCGTACGGAAATGCTCAGGGAGTGGTAAGCGCAGGGCAACGACCTCGGCGTCTGCCTCCTGCATCTCGTCGATGAGGCGCTCGAATGCGTAAAGGGCGGGGCCGGCCGCCTGCATCCTCGTCCCTTCAGGGTAGAGGTAGTCGATCCGGCTCGCCACCGCGTCGCGCGAAGGGCGCGCGACGCGGTCAAAGGCTGCCGCCCCCTCCCATCCGTCGGTCTCGAAGCGCCGGGGCGGATTGAGTTTCGAGAACGCCGTGAGGTAATCAGCCATCGCGCGGGGATCGACCCCCTGCTCGACCACCATCCCGGCCATACGCACGGCAGTAGACGCACGAAGCGGCGTAGTACGGAGAAGGGTGCGGTCCTCGACACGGCCCGCGTTCCACTCCCGCGCTTGAAAGGCGAAGGTGTCGAGCACGTAAAGCACCCGCCGCGGCCTCACGTCCTGCAGCGCCTGCTGCGCGACGAAGCGTGCATAGACCGGTCCCGCGCCAAGCTCGGCCAGCACCAGCATTGTCTCCCCGGTGGCCGCCTCGACCCGTTGAGGCACGTCGCCATAGGCAAGCGGTAGGGCATGGCTTGCTCCGAGCACGATCCAGTCGACCTGCTGGCCGCGCGCCGCAAGCAGCGTCTGGAACGCGCTTTGCTGCGCGCCGCGGCCAACGCGGAACTCGGCCACGACGGCGCAGACTACGTAGAGCAGGAAAAAGATCCCGACGAAGGCCGCCGCGCGCCCCCAGCTAGGCCGGTCCGTTGTTGCTTTGGTCTCTACTGTCATCGCTCTCTCAGAACTGCATGTAAACAAAGGCCTCGCCCTGCCATCTGCCCAGAAAGATCAGCACGAAACCCGCCGCATACCATCCCGCCCATATCACCGCACGTGGTGCGGAACGGATTCGACCCCGCAAGCCCGGCACCTCCTGCGTCGTCTCGATCGCGAACAGACCGGCGATCAGTGCGGTAAGAAATCCGTGCTCGACCGTGAACGGATAGCTGCCGACGAGTGACGGAAGGGCGGGCAGGAAGGACCAGATTCGCCCGAGGATGGTCAGCGCCGCGTCTATCTCCGCCGCGCGGAAGAAGATCCAGCTCACCAGGATCAGGTGAAAGACGACTAGGCCTGCTAGCAGGCCGTAGAGCCGGCCCTTCCATGTCCCCTTCCAGCGGTGGCTGATCCGGCGCCGCAAGGGTCGCATGCTGCGCTCGCCCCACAGAAACAGGCCATTGAGTGCACCCCAGACGATGAAGCCCCAGCCGAAACCGTAGCCGAGGCCCGCATGCCAGAGCCCGCTCACCAGAAAGAC
Source organism: Seohaeicola saemankumensis (assembly GCF_021021435.1). Classification (GTDB taxonomy): domain Bacteria; phylum Pseudomonadota; class Alphaproteobacteria; order Rhodobacterales; family Rhodobacteraceae; genus Seohaeicola. Next base: position 6,806 of record NZ_JAINWI010000025.1, on the reverse strand, counting down.
CAACATCAGGCCGGCATACATCCTGATCACCGAATCACTTTCGTGGACGACCGGATAGTAGACAAAGTCGCGGAACCACTCCGACAGCGAAATGTGCCAGCGCCGCGACCAGAACTCACCGATGGAGGTGGCGAAGTAGGAGCGGCGGAAATTCTCGTTGAGCTCGATCCCAAAGAGCCGCGAACTGCCGCGAGCGATGTCGGTGTAGCCCGAGAAGTCGCAGTAGATCTGGAAGGCAAAGAAATAGGTGGCGAGGATCAGCTCCATTGGCACCGCGTAGTCGGGGCTGGCGTAGGTTCGATCGACGAAGGGCGCGAGGTTGTCAGCTACGACGACCTTCTTCACCAGCCCCCACAAGATGAGCTGCCCCGCCGAAGCGAGCAGTGCCAGATCGAGGCGCGGCGTAGACTTGAGCTCCGCGTTGAAGGGGCGAATCCGTTCGATCGGGCCGGCGAGGATCTTGGGGAACCAGGCTAGAAAGAGCATATCGGCGCCCGGACTCGCTTGGCTCTCGACCGGCTGGCGGTACCGGTCGGCCAACAGCGCGATGGCGGTGAAGGCGTAGAAGGAGAAGCCCGCTGGCGCGGCGAAGCCTGTCACAGGGACCAGCGGGAAGACAGCGGCGATCGGATCGTGGTACTTCAGGACGTACATCAGCCCGAGGATGGCTGTCGTTCCACCCCAGAAAGCCGCGTGGTGGAATGCCGCCTCCGGGCGCAACAGGAAACGCCCCGCGGCGAGCGCGATCACCGCTACGGCGCCGAGGCCGACGAGGTGGCCCAGTCCGTAGGAGGCGTAGAACATGAGGCTCGCGGTCAGCATTACTGGCAGGCGCGAGCGCTGCGGAACGACGTGGAACAAAATCGCCACAGCCGGTAGGAAGAGCAGGTAGTCGAGAGAGTTGAAGAGCATGGGGCGACCCCGGCTTAGTAGGAGGCGCCCCCGGCGCGCAGTTCCGGTGGAATCTGGTCGATAGGGATGCCAGCGTTAAGAACCAGGTAGTCCGCCAGCAACTCTCGCTCTGTCTGGTCCAGGTCTATCTCGACATGGCTTGGCGAATTCAGTGTCCCGAGCCACGCCTCACGCGTCCGGTCCTGCGTCACGGTGACCGTTATGATATGGCAGAACTGGCAATTCGCGAGGGCGAGGTCGCGACCGTCCTGGGGCAAATCACCTCCCGGATCGAGGGGCGCGTAGGCCTCCAGATACTCGGCCAGCGTTGCCGCATCCCATTGGTCTAGGCCAGCCCCGGACAACTGTGCCTTCCATTCCTCGACCGTAGCTTGCTGCGACGCCATGGCTGCGGCCAGTTCCCCGGGAATTCCCTGATGATGGAGCCGCTCAAGGATCGTGCGCCCGCCATCAGGAATGAAGGCGAAGACGTCATCCTCCTGCGCGACAGCCAGCCCGGCTAGGGCGACAGCGGTGACGGCGATTAAAGGTGTTCTCATTGCGTCTCTCCCTGCGTCGCTCAGAACCGCAGTTCCGGCGGCACGTCCAGCATTCTCATCGGCATGTTGATGGCCGAGTACGCGGAAAACGTGTCACGTTCGGTCTCGGTCATCGGGATCTCAAGGTGGAAGGGCGCCTTGAAGGTACTCCGCCAACCTGCCTCGTCGCGGTCGTGCATCAGGTAGCCAGAAAACATCGAATGGCAGAACTGACATTGCTGTATCGCTAGCTGTTTTCCGTCCGGCGGCAGAAGCAAGAGGTCGCGGTCCTCCGCAAACTGTGTCAAGACATCGTTTGCCACCGGTAGGTTCAGCGCGGCGTAGGCCGCGAAGGTCTCCACCGCCTTTTCATCCATGTCCGGCGCCTTGGTTCTGACCCAATCCGCCCACCCGGCGCGATCGCCGGCGCGGGCGGCGGCCTCGGCGAGGGTCCCGGCGTCGCCGGCGGCAAGCGTTCCAAGGATGTCCCGCCCGCCTGGCGGCATGAAGTCGAATGCGTCATGCTGGGCCACTGCCGCGCCTGCCAGCAGGACGACGAGAGCGATTCCGCGAAGTTCAGCCACGGCGCGATACCTTCTGACCGGGAAGGCGATACACGGCCACCGTCATCTCTTGTCCCGCCTCGCCGGGAGGAAAGCCCGTGCCGCGCAGCATGTCGAGGCGCATCGTCGTTTCGTCGTCGTAGAAGCGCTCGCCACAGCCGCGGCAAACGAGCGCGGGGACATCCTCCACGACGACGAGGCGCTCCTCCTGCCAGAGGGCAAGCTGGACCCGCCTCTCGGTCAGCCCAGCCATGCCGCAGGAGGAGCAGGCGATGGTCGGCGCGGAGTCCTGCACCAGCGGCTCAGAGGAGCGCACGGGCCGCCTCCACGATGTTGTCTGGACCCGGCCGCATCCACAGGAACATCTCCGGAGAGGCCGGCGGCGGCGCATCGGGGAAGGCAACACGTTTGACCCGCACGCCGTCGACGTTTTCCACCGCCCGGGCGATGACCTCCGCACCGGGACAGAGCGTGTAGTACGACTGGTCAACAGTCAGCAGGCGCTTCGTCTTGGCCACCGAGTTCACGATGGTCTCGGTATCCATCTGGTTCAGCGCGCGCAGGTCGATGACCTCGACGCTCGCGCCCTCGCCGGTGAGCCTCTCGGCTGCCTCGAGCACGCCGGGCATGCCCGCGCCCGAACTCACGATCGTCAGGTCGCTGCCTTCCATCCGAACCGCGGCCTTGTCGAGCGGGACCTCGTAGGCCTCGTCCGGCACCTCCTCGGTCAGTGTCCGCAGACCGGCGGGGTAGAGATAGACCACTGGGTCGGGCGAGCGGAGCGCGGCATGCATCATCCCCTTGGCGTCGTAGGGCGTGGAGGGCACCACGGTCCGCACACCGGGGATATGCATGTAGTAGCTGTCCTCCTCGTAGCAGGAATGCTGCCCGCCGAAGCCGGGGGTCTGGCCCGTCATCTCGATGATCCAGACCACGGGCACTGCGGCACGCCCGCCTGTCTTGTGGCGCAGCTTGCCGGCGACGTTCTGGATCACCTGGAAGGGCATGCAGGCGCCCTGATAAGGGATGTAGGTCGCCGATTTCGAACCCGCGAGGCCGGCACCGATCACCGCCGAGGCCATCCAGCTCTCGTCGATCCCGGTATTGACCACACGTTTGCGACCGAATTCGGTCTCCAGGTTGATCACCGGCTTGCCAGGGTTGGAGGCCACCGGCGGAGTCAACTCGAAGATCCAGGTCATCGCAGGGTCCTCGCGCATCTCGTGCTGGACAGCTTCCAGCACCGAATACATCCAACTCTTGATTGCCATTGTCTTATCCTCTCGATTGTGCGCCGTGCGTCAGCCGAACTGACGTGCAGGCACAGTGCCCTCGGCGAAAACGTGCTTAAGGCCGTCCTCGGGTGTGCAGAAGGGCTGCGAAAGGCCCCATTCGAAAGCGGCGGCGATCTCGGCCTTGACCTCTTCCTCGATCTCGGCCGCGCGGGCGGCATCCACGATGCCCCACTCCACGAGGATCCGCCGCGCGATGTCAACGGGATCGCGTTGCATCCACGCGCGAACCTCCTTCTCGGGGCGGAAGTGGGTGATGGCGAGCGGGTCGTAGCCGAAGGCGCCGAGTTCGCCCGCTGTGGCGCCGGGGGCGCCCCAGTGGTTGTAGTAGCGGTAGGTTTTGGCCTCGATGAAGGTCGGCCCCCCGCCAGCGCGAGCCCGGTCCACCGCCTCTTTGGCCACGTTGTAGACCTCGACCACGTTCTGCCCGTCGACCGTCACCGCCGGGATGCCGTAAGCCGCAGCGGCCGTCGCGATGTCCTCATGCGGACAGGATAGCGAATAATGCGCGTACTGGTGATAGAGGTTGTTCTCGCACACGTAGATCAGCGGCAGGTCGAGGATCTTCGCGTTGTTGAGCGTGGAGTGGAAATGCGGCGCCGCGTAGTTCCCGTCACCGGCGAAGACCACCGCGACCTGATCCGAGCCGCGTGCGCGGAAGGCGAAGGCCGATCCGCTGGCGATCACTGGCGCGGGGCCGATCATGCCATCGGCACCGGCAAATCCCACGTCGGGATCAGCGATGTGCATCTCCGCCCCGTACCCGCCATTCATGCCGGTTGCGCGAAAGTCCATCTCGGCCACCATTTTCGGAATATCCACGCCCTTGGCGATCGCGTGACCCGAGGGGCGATGCGAGGAATAGACAAGATCGAGTTGGTTGCGCGGGCCGGAGTTGCGTAGGTTGGCGCAGACGCCTGTCGCCACGGCCTCTTGACCAGCATAGAAATGGTTGTAACCCCGATAATCTGGATTGCTGAGCATTTCGTCGGCTTGGGTCCGCTCGTGCCAGCGGATGCGCAGAATCGTCCTATACATGTCCACTAGTTTCTCGTCGGTCAGGTCGCCCGCCGGATAGGGTAGGTCGGTCAGTGCCTTGGCGCTCCGGCCAACCGAGATCGCCGCGCCGGTCGCGGCTGCGAGTTGTAGAAAGCCGCGACGCGAGGTGGAGGCCGGACGATCCTCTGTCTGCTGCGGCGGATGGGTTGTATCGCGTGCCATGTGTCTCCTCCCAATGTCGCGCGGCGTGCCACGCGGTCCTTGAACGAGCTGTCCATGCCCGTCCACTTCAGCAAACTGCGCCGAGAATCACATCGCTGCATTGACGGCGCGCAATCCCGCGGCGTGAGCGGCGGTCCGTGCCTGACCGAGACGCAAAGTTCGTTGTCTGCCGTCAATGACCACTTCCCGCGAACGGTTCATCATTGGGCGATATGGAGGTGCCATGCAGCATGAGTTGATACGCAAGTCCGAGGCAAACAGGCGGGCCGCGCAGCTTTCCGAGGCCGACCGTGCAGCGTTCACATGGGATGCGGCCGCCACCGCGCTCGACGGGCTGTCCGAAGGCGGGCTCAACATCGCGCACGAGGCGGTAGACCGGCACGCGCAGGGCGCTGCGCGCGACCGCGTTGCTATCCGATGGCTCGGACGCGACGGCGCCCGGCGTGACCTAACCTACGGCGACTTAGCGCAGGAGACGGCGCGCTTCGCGGGCCTCCTGCACCACCACGGCTTGCAGCCGGGTGCGCACCTCTTCTTGCTCGCCGGGCGGGTGCCGGAACTCTACGTTGCCGCGCTTGGCGCTTTGAAGGCGGGGCTCACGGTCACGCCCCTTTTTGCTGCCTTCGGCCCGGAACCAATCCGGATGCGCATGGAGATCGGTGCCGCTGACGTGCTTGTGACGACCGCCGCGCTCTACCAACGCAAGGTGGCGGACTGGCGCGGGGAGCTTGCGTCACTGAAAGCGGTGATCGTCTTGGACGGGGAGGCCCCCGATGGTTGCCTGTCGTGGTCAGAAGAAATGGCTGCGGTTGAACCCATGGAGGGTTGCTCACCCTCACGGCCAGACGACGTGGCCCTCATCCATTTCACCTCTGGTACCACGGGTCGGCCTAAGGGCGTGCTGCACGTCCATCAGGCCGTGCTCGCCCATGCCGTCACCGGACGCTATGCTCTCGAGCTCGGACCTGGCATCATCTACTGGTGCACCGCAGATCCGGGTTGGGTGACCGGCACCTCTTACGGATTGATCTCGCCGCTGGTGAATGGCGCGACGATGATCGTGGACGAGGCCGAGTTCGACACTGGGCGCTGGCTCGACATCCTCGCTGACGAGTCGGTCGAGGTTTGGTACACTGCGCCCACAGCGATCCGCAGGCTGATGCGCGCAGGGCCCGAGGCGGTCGAGGGGCGAAGCTATCCGAGGCTGCGGCACATGGCCAGCGTGGGCGAGCCGTTGAACCCCGAGGGCGTGCTCTGGGGCCAGAAGGTCTTCGGCATGCCGTTCCACGACACATGGTGGCAGACCGAAACCGGTGCAATCATGATCGCAAACACCGCAGCAATGGATATCCGGCCGGGCGCCATGGGCCGCGCCATGCCAGGGGTCGAGGCGGGCGTGCTTGCCCGCGATGCCGACGGCAGCCTGCGCGAGTGCGGCCCGGGCCAGACCGGAGAACTCGCGCTGCGTGCCGGCTGGCCCTCGATGATGCGCGGCTACCTGGGCGAGGAAGCACGCTACAGGAAGGCGTTCGAGGATGGATGGTATCTGTCGGGCGATCTCGTGACGCGCGACGCCGACGGCTACTTCTGGTTCGTCGGCCGGGCCGACGACCTCATCAAGTCGGCGGGTCACCTCATCGGTCCGTTCGAGGTGGAAAACGCGCTGATCGAGCACCCGGCAGTGGCGGAGGCTGCAGCCATTGGCCTGCCGGACGAGACCGCGGGCGAGATAGTGCGTGCCTATGTTGCACTGAACCCAGGATACACTCCAAGCCAGGAACTGGAACGGGAAATCCGCGGTCTGGCGCGGAAGCGGCTGGGTCCTGCGGTTGCCCCGCGCGAAATCGCCTTCATCGCTAGCCTGCCAAAGACGCGTTCGGGCAAGATTATGCGCCGGCTTCTGAAAGCTCGCGAACTGGGGCTGCCGGAGGGCGACACCTCCACCCTCGAGACCGAGGATACCCCGGCACGGAGCGCCACACCATGATCCCCAACGAGCTTCAGAGCCTGTTCATCGAGGAACTCATCCGTATCGCCCCCGACCTCGAGGCCGGAACAGTCGGTGCCGACGATCACCTTCAGGACGACCTCGACCTCGATTCAATGGATATCGTCGCGCTTGTGGCGGCGCTGCACAAGCGGCTGGGAACGGACATTCCCGAGGCGGACTACGGCGAACTCGCGACGCCGCGCAAGGCCGCCGCCTATCTTGCTGCACGGTTGGCCTGAGCCTTGTCGAAGTGAACCGCCCCGGGTTTACCGGAGAGTAAAACACTCAAAGGATGAGCCCTATGACAAAG
>NZ_JAINWI010000024.1 GCF_021021435.1 Seohaeicola saemankumensis | reverse complement strand
TTTGGATCAGGGTCTGAGTTCCAAAGGACAAAAAGCCCGCTCTACACTTTGAAGGCGGAGAGCGGGCAATTTCTTAGCGGAGGGCCTGCACGCCGATCATGGCCACTGCTGCGCAGCATGAAGTACGCGCAAAATGGTCACCATCTCAGGGCTTTCAGCATAAACCACGATGTAGTTTGGCCGAATAACCATCTCCCTAGTCCCGTCCACACGGCCCGCGCGGTACATCAGAGGGCGTTCTGGAAGGAGGGACGTCTTGTGTTCAATCTCGTCTTTGAGAACTTGGGCGGCATCCGGGTTGTCGTCAGAGATGTAGTCAATGATTGCCAGCAAGTCGGCGATGGCCGTCGCTTTCCATTCAAGATTTGGCAAGGCGCTTCCCGTCAATCAATGCCTGAGCGTCTTGCATCGCCTTGGCATGGGGCGTTGTGGGCCTTGGATCGTCTAGCGCTTCCTGTACCTTCGCCCGGAACCAGGCGTCATAGGCATCCGGATCAGCGGTCAATCCGGCAGGCAAGCCGCCTTCTGCGGCCACGCGGGTCAGAAGAATACGCACCGCGTCGGAGAGCGTCAGACCGACGCCCGCAAGTGCGTCCGAAGCCTGTGCTTTCAGCTGATCGTCAACACGGACATGAAGCATGGATGTTTGGGCAGGCATGGATGGTCCTCCATTTGATGGGAGTGATGTATCTCATTTGAGATGCGATTTCAAGTCGGCAGTATGTGTGCACGTGGTCCCGTGGTGTTGTCTCAGCGGGAAACTCAGCCACCCTGCCCCGCCAGGAACTCCGCCAGCACAGGACTGGCCTCGCCTTTTGCGGAGCTGAGCAGCTCCGAGCCCGCAAGCGAGGCCTTCGACAGGCGTACGAGCCCACCGGTTTCCTCGATGCGGTAGCAGCGGCGTTTTTGCCGCCCACGCCTGTAGTGGGTCGCGGTGACGATCTGGCAGGTGCTGCCATCTGTGAGCGTCACAGGGGTGGCGAGCCTGATCTTGTCACCCTCCTCGTAGTCCGGGATCGCAGCCCAATCCCGGCAGCGCTGACGCCAGGCATGGGCGTAGCTGCCTTCGTCTTTCAGGTTGGAGAGAAGCTTGATCAGCCCAAGGGGAGCACGAGACTCGTTCGGGCCAGCGCTTTCCTCCATGTCCTTGTAGCCCCAGCAGCCATTGTCGTATCGGGTGAGAAACACGGCAGCGAAGGTGATCGAGCCGTCAGGATCAGTGACATAGGTCGCGTCCTCGACAGGGGTGGCGTCGAGATTGGTGACCCTTGCCGCCGCATACCAGGTGGAGCCGACCTTGCAGGCCTTGACCAGTTCGGTTCTGCGCCTTTCGCCCTCGAAGGTGCAGAGCCGGGCGATTTCCGCTTTCTCATCCGCGTAGGATTTGACGCGGCCGTCGGTGTAGAAGAGCCAACCCATCTCAGAGTCCTTTCTGTCACTGGGGAAATTGTTGTCGCCAATGTCCCGAGAGGGCCGCAGGCCCGGTAGGGTATTGGCGATGCTAGTTTGAGAATGGGCGCGTTACGCCGCCTTCCGGTCATCGAATTCCATCAGCGCATCGAGCGGCACGCGGTAGGGCTGCATGGCGTCGAAATCCTCGCAATTGCCGCAGTTCTGCACGATCGCGAAGGTGTCGCAGGCATCCTTGAGGATGACCCGGAAGGTGCCGCCGAGGCCCGAGGGCACTTCATAGGTCCCGCCGATGAGGTAGTCCGAGGCCCGGCGCACGAAGACGCGGATGCTGTGGCCATCGGTGGCGAGCCGGATCGCCCCCCGCCCCCGGTCGATGAGCACCTGCACATCGTCGAGGATGTCGGTGTAGAATTGGCCGGTCAAATCGCGAAACGCCATGCGGCGCTGCGCCATCCAGTCGGTATCCCGAAAAGGGTTCATGCCGTCGGCGAAGGCGAAGGAGGGATCGGCCTGCTCGGTGGTAACGATACGGGTGGTCGTACCATCGATGCCGTTTGAGCGCAGATGCACACCATTGCCGACGATGAGGATCAGGGCGGGCCTGTCCACGGGCCCGTTCCAGTTGGGCAGGAAGGTTTTGCAGGCGCGCGCATGCGCGATCTGCGCCGCAACTGCGGAGGCAGAGAACTTGAGAATAGCCATGGGGATGTCTTTCTATTCGGTTTGGAAGGGTCGACCCGCGCGGGGAACGCCTCGCGCGGGTCGCGTGACGGCTCAGGCCGCTTGCGCGACCTCGCCGTCAGGCTCCGGGGTTTCCGCAGCGGGCTCCGCCTCATCAAAGGCGAGACCGGCCGTCTGCATCATGGGCGGACACCAGGCGGCCACGGCTGCGCGCTGCGCGTCCGTGAGTGTGGTGAAGGGTTCGGCGAAGAGCTTGTCGCAGAAGGCGACGATTTCCTTCTTGCTCGACGAGGCCAGCGTCACCGCCTCCTGGGCCAGACCCAGATCCTCGCCGAGGATCTTCAGGAGCCAGGCCTTCTTGAAGCGGTTGAAGAGCGCCGCATTCGGCGTCCAATGCGCGCGAATGTCGGGCATGATCTCGATCTCGAACGCATGCATCAGGCTGTCGCGCCGCGGGTCCCGCGCGAAGCAGGACTGCGTGGTGCTGGCGGCGGCATAGGCGACGAGCTTGGCCTTCTCGCCTGCCTCCAGCGCGCGAAACGCCGCGAACTGATCGGCGGGCGCGCGGGCGTCATCGAGCCAGGACAGATCAAGCGCATCATGCGCCGCCGCCACCTGCTCGAGCGAGGTCTCGTCGATCTCGTCCATCTTGGCATGGCTGCGGTGTTCCTTGCGGGCATCGATCTTGATCGCCTGCGTGACACTCATTCCGCTGGCCAGAATGTCGCTCACCAGTTTGAAGAGCGTCAAATCGAGCGTGGCCTCGGGACGCAGCGCCATCGCCGCCCCGAGCGCCATGGCCCGCTCGGTCTTGAGGTCCTCGGCCAGCGAGGCCGGGTAGCTGATCTCGCCAGCGTCGGGTGCCTCCTGCCCGGTCGGGTTGGTCGACGAACCGCGCGCGCGCTCCTCTTTCGCGCTGTCCTCCGGGCGGACGAGGCCCACATGGAGCGTGATCTGCCCACCTTGCCACGATGCGATCACCCCAGACCGCGCGAGGTCCTCGGCGCTGTAGGCCTCCTGCAGATCGCGCGCTTCCTCTTCCAAGGCGTCCACGCGCTCGTAAAGGGCGTTGTAGGCACTGTCCTCGAGCCCCTCATCCTCCATCTCAAGCTGCAGTTTCTCGAGTTCGGCGGTGATTTCATCCACGCGCTTTTGCGCTGCCTCATCAGGCACGATCGGGCCGGGATAAACGCGGCCGCAGTCGGCCATAGTCGCGTAATCATAGCGGACCATCGCATCGGCCCAGGCAAAGCCCAGCCTCATACGGGCCTCCTCGGCGGCTGCACCGAGCTTCTCGAGCAGGATGGTCTCGACCAGCGCCGCATCCTCGAGAACGGAATGCTCTTCCAGAAGGTCAGCCGCGACGGCACCGCCACGCGCCTCGTAGTCTGCGCGCACGAAAGCCCCGATATCGTCGCTGACCTGCACGCCGCGGGATTTGAGTGCCTGGCGGACGGTATAGGCCTGCAGATAGCCACCGTCTTTCGTGAGCGCCTCGAAAACCTCGCGCTGCGCCTCCTGGCTCGGGTGCTCGGCGAAGGCTTTCATCGTGTCGAGCGTAATCACCTTGGCCCGAGCCGCGGCGCGGATGTCGGGGTGGATCAGGCCATAGCGCAACCGGCCTTTCACGGCGGCGACGGTCGTGCCGAATGTCTTCGCGATGGTCTCGGGCGTCTGGCCGTCGACCTCCATCATCCGGGCGAAAGCCTCGAATTCGTCGATTGCGTTCATCGGCGCCTGGGTGATGTTCTCGGCGAGCGACAGCGCCGTGGTGACGTCACACTCCTCCGGCACAAGGCGGCAGTCGACCTTGGTTTTCGCGGTGAACCCCTTTTCGGCCTTGTCAGCGACCAGCTCCTTCAGGGCGGCGTGACGGCGGCCACCGGCGAGGACGGCATATTTGCCGTCGAGATTCTGGACCAGGAGCGGCTGGAGCAGGCCCAGCACGGCGATGCTGGCCTTCAGATGCGCGATGTTCTCGGGGTCGTAGGTTTCCGGCGAGTTGCTGCGCACATTGGCGGGATGCGGGACCAGATCGCCGATGGCGACGGTGAGAGGGGCAAAGCTTGTGGTCATGGGATATCCTTCCAGGTGGGTGAAATGCGGCCCGCGCGCTCGCGCGTGACCAATCCCCGGCTTCAGGGATCACCACGACAAAAGGCCCACTCTCCCTTTGAGGGGGCAGTGGGCCTTCATCGCCTGTTGTGTCAGGAGGGGGTGTCCCCTGCCCTACCAGTCGCGCGCCAACATGATGGTCAGCACGCGCATGGTGGTGGCAGGATTGTCCGGGACCTCGGCCCCGTAGCGGAAATCCGAGTCTGCTTCATAGAGATCGATTTTCCAGAACACGGTCTCGCCGCGGATCGTGACCGCCCCGAAATCGTGCCATCCCTCGGGATCATTCTCAGGCTCGAATGTGGCAAACTCACCGGTGGCCTTGACCGCCTCGGCCATGAAGCCATCGCCGGCCTCCATAAGCGAGCGGGTGACATGCATGCGGCCCTGGATGGGTTGCGCGGGCGGCACCCCAAGGCATGCAAGTTTGCGAAACGCGTCGTTCTGCACCGCGATCACGGTCGGATCCGGGCGGTCTGGCTGGGGTTGAACATTCATGGACATGGGGAGCTCCTTTGAGAGGTTTGAAACACCCTTCTCAAAGCCCGCTTTTTCTCTTCCGCTTGGCGGATGACGCCAGACAGAAACAACACGTACCGCACTAATTCAGAAGTCCGCTGTGCGGACTTTCCTGCCGATGATGTCCGTCGCAAAAGGTACGCTTTCGTTTTGCTTGCAAGGCAGAGTACACTCAAACCGAACCTCAAAAGGATATTCGATGTGAACCAAAGCACTAACCTCGCCAAAATCGGTACCCATCGATTGGTTCCCGGCGACTGTCTGCTTTTTGGCGCAATGCTTGACCTCTTTGCGGAGTCCTTTGGCGATCCGGAGAGCTACAGCAACGCGAGGCCCACACCGGACTACAGGCAGGCACTTCTTGCGCGGACCGATGTCGTCGCGCTGGTGGCTTTGGCAGGCCAGACCGTTGTTGGCGCACTTGTGGCGTATGAATTGCCCAAATTTGAGCAAGAACGTTCAGAGTTTTACATTTACGATTTGGCTGTCGCGGAAAAATGGCGGCGTTGCGGTATTGCTACCGCAATGATCGATGAACTTAAGACAATCGCAAAAGCGAATGCCGGCTGGGTTGTTTATGTGCAGGCAGATTACGGGGATGAACCTGCCGTTGCCTTGTACTCGAAGCTCGGCACCCGCGAAGACGTTATGCATTTCGATTTGCCATTGGACTGATAGCGGCCATTCGGTCCAGTCGCAGCACAAGCAAACTGGGCTCGAAGCTGCCTTGCAGCAGTGCGGCGACTTTTCCGTCAGGCGGCCTCAGCGTTGCCCCCTGCCCTGCCCGCCTCGGATCGGGCAATCAGGTAATCGCAGGCGCGCTGCGCGTCCGCGGCATGGCGGAAGATCGCGCCCTTGTCTGACCGAAGGACCCGCAACCAGTTGTGCAGATAGGCGGCATTCATCTCGAGCGTATGCGCCGTGAAGCCGAGCGTCTGACCGAGGAACACCGAGGTCAATTCCGCGACGATCTCCTCGCGCGCATAGGACGTGTTGCCGAACTTCGAGAACCCAAAATCACGGTTCAGGCGATGAGGGGCTTTCGTGGCATGGGCCAGCTCATGGGCCCAGACCCCGTAGAAATTGCGCGGGTCCTGGAACCGCGTGATGGATGGCATGTAGACCTTGTCCACGGGGGGCAAATAGTACGCTTCCGTGCCCGTGAAGACGGTCGTGATGTCGATGGCATCGAAAAACGCCTGCATGTGCGGGATGGGCTCGGACGGCGGATGCTCGGGCACGGGCTCCGGGTCAGGGTAGAAGCTGTCGGGCAAGCCCTCGATCTGGCAGGCATTAAACACACGGTAGGATTTCTGGAAGCGGAAGATACGGACTTCCTCGGAGTGATCATCCCCGTCGCTGCGGTCATGCTCATCCGCGCCCGCGTCTTTCCGGCTTTGACCGTAATAGACGACGACAGAGGATTTTTCGCCCTTGCGGACCTTTGCGTCCAACGCATTGGCTTGCGGCAGC
>NZ_JAINWI010000023.1 GCF_021021435.1 Seohaeicola saemankumensis | reverse complement strand
ACGCCGCGCTCAATGATACGGATGATTTCGTTTGTGATGACCTCGGAGGCATCGAATTTGGGCGTGCGGGATCGGGCCATGGCTGGCCTCCTTTCGAGTTTTGGTGGGAGGAAATGGTGATCAGGTTGACTGACGGGGGCGTGGATCGTTGGCGATCCTGCCACCGAGGGCTTCGACCATGTCGATGTAGGCGGTCAGCGAGACGGACCTGCCAGGGCCGCAAGGCTCAGGGTCGATCGATCCGTCCCGCGCCACCCGCGGCAGGTTCGCGAAGGCGATGACATCGGTGACGGGTCGGATATCGATGAACGGGGTCCCTCGTGCGACCGCAAGAGTGGCCAAGGGAAATCGCTCGATCGGCGCGAAGGTCGACACGGTGGTCCAACCCAGATGGAGGAACGTCCCGCCCTCTCCGCAGATCACATGCGCGTTTGGCAATAACGCCGCCTGCTTCAGATAGCCGAGATCACGCAGGATGGTCTCGCGCTTGAGCTGCTGTGCCTGCCCCGTCTGGCCGGTTCGGCGTAGTTCCTTGTGTCGCCACCACGAGGCAGCGGTTGCGCGCAACACGCGCAAGACACCTGTTTGCATCGGAATGCCCTTCATCAGGAAAGACAGACCGGAATCCGGCCCGGACCCATCTGAGGGACCCCAAAGGCCCTCATCCGTCAGTCACAAAACCCGAAGGACACTTTCACTTTCTCCGGCCCCTTTGGGCACACAACAAAACCGAAAAGCCCAGCACAACTGCCGAAGCCATTGATTTCATGCAGCAATTCTGAATCGGCACCAAAGATCGGCAATGTATATCGGCAAAATCTTGCTTTGGAATACGAAATGTGTATGTTTTTCAATTACTTTGCAAACATAAAAGATCGGCAAAAATGCTGGAAACACCCGCCAGAATCGAACCCTGCTTCTTCGAGGAGCATATTCCCACAGAATTGGCAGACCTTTCGGTCGACATCCAGAGGGAAGCCACCGGGCTGGGACAAGGGTTGCATCCTGACAGCGCAGCCGAGCTTGCCGATCTTGTCCGCGTGATGAACTGCTACTACTCCAACCTGATCGAAGGACACAACACACGCCCCCGCGACATCGAAAGGGCGCTGGCTGGCGCCGAGCTTGAGGAAGAAACCCGTCCTCTCGCCCTTGAGGCCCGAGCGCACGTCATCGTTCAACGGGCCATCGATGAGATGCATCGCATAGGCACCCTGCCCCGCCCCACATCCGTCGAATTCCTGACTTGGGTCCATAAGAGCTTCTACGACGAGATGCCGGATGAGTTTCGGGTCATCGAACATCCCGACGGCACACAAGTGCCCATCGTTCCGGGACGCATGCGCCAGGATGACGATCGGGAAGTTGCGGTCGGGCGCCACCTACCTCCTTCATCGTCGCGCGTCGCGGCATTCATGGACCATTTCGACAAACGGTTTCAAATTGCAGCGCGGTCTTCGAGCGGACGGATCATCGCGATCGCCTCTGCACATCATCGGCTGAACTACATCCACCCTTTCCCGGATGGCAACGGGCGCGTCAGCAGATTGATGTCTCATACCATGGCCCTCACAGCAGGGATCGGTGGCCAGGGGCTCTGGTCCGTATCGCGCGGGCTGGCCCGCGGGCTGACCGATCGGGGCGAGTACAAACGGATGATGGATCTGGCCGACAGCCCACGCCGCGGAGACCGCGATGGACGGGGGAACCTGTCAGAAGCGGCACTGAAGACGTTTAGTGAATGGTTCCTAAAGGTGACGCTCGACCAGATCAGCTTCTCAGCAAGATTGTTCGATCTAGGCGGACTGGACCAACGGTATCGTCGTCTTGTTGCAGATACCATCGATGACAAGCGCGCGCCTGAACTGATCTCAGCGGTTCTTCGGCATGGTGCACTGGAACGAGGCGACGCGCAGATTGTGCTCAAGACGTCCGAGCGTACTGCTCGTAACACGCTGAGTAAACTGACCGCCGCCGGATACTTGACCTCCGTCTCGCCGAAGACGCCAGTTCGGTTGGCGTTTCCGTTGGATTATCGAGAGCGGCTCTTTCCAAACCTCTTTGGAGATGGTGACCTCCCACAATAATTGTAGGGATTTAGGGTTTAATGCCTGGCCGCCGATTTCTTCCTTGGCCTGCGAGATTTTCATCAAGGTTTGCTCGTGTGTCACTTGTCCACCGCGGTGGACATCTGCTGGTCTGAGATAAACTGAAGAACCACCACGCGCCACGAGGTGCGTTTGGACAGTTTTGGTTGTCACAAGCGCCGCTTCTCGTTCGAAGTCCACCGCGGTGGACATTAGACAGTTCGATCATTGGTTTCGGACAGTCGCTTGATCAAAGCTAATGGATCAAATTGGTTTTGCCTTTGACCCAGGGTGATACTGTGAAAATACGCCCCAAAATCCCTGATGCGTTTTCCAAGCTGTAGCATGATGAAGATCGCGCATGACGCTTTCTGAGCTCCTACAGAACTCTTGGCTTTCTCGAAAGTCTCTGGGTGAATGCCCATCATGGGTGCAAGTGTTCGAGCATGATTTTCAATGTCCAACCAGTTTCTAAGTCTCTCTGTGGAGAACGATGTCGCCTGATTGCAGACTGAGGTCAGCAAGTCTGGTTTCAGGGCCTCAAGGGCTATGTTGCTATCTAAATCTTTTTTTTCTTCTTCAGACTTAGATTGATGCCGGACAGTTTGTCCGTCATTGGCGGGCAATTCCATAGTTTCAGGCGGATCATCCGGGGTAGATAAACTCTGGCATTCTTCATCTGTATTGGCGAGCAGAGCGTGGTATTCGGGGAGGCTCAGCTTCCTGCGTAGAGCTTTCCGTGCGTGGTTGATGAATGCGTTGCTAGGATCGTGCTCTTCCAAATGGGCGAGCTTTGTAAGGATTTGTTTGCGGACAAATATCCGATCTCGCCGGTTATTCTCGATCTCTTGCGCGATGGCTATAAGCTCGCTCGCACGTTGGAGCAGGGGGGTGAGAGACAATCCATAACTGATGCACTCCCCGCCGGATGAGCGAACGCGGTAGCGTTTTCGGTTCGAGCTGTCATTGCGCTTTATGAATCCGAGTTCAACGAAGCGGTTGATGTGCCTGCGGAGTGTCCGTTCGTCGATTCCGCCAACGCGCTGGCAAAGTGAATTGTTCGACGCAAAAACCGTTTCGCCATGGCCAGGTTTCAGAAAACTGAGCATTGCTTGAAGTGTCTGTATGTGGCCAGGACGTAGACCAAACACGCTGCGTGCATCTCTCAGGGCTCTGAAGATGGTCCAGACGTCGGTTTCAGATGGGGGAAATGATTCGCGGGTTGCATCAGCACCTGCGGCTTCGATCGAGAGTTTTGTAAATGCCATGGCTTGTTCACGACGACCGTTCGGCCCACAACTTCCCCGTCTCTTTCCTCGAATTTTCGCGGAAAAAGGCAAAAAATATCAGTCCACCGAATCGGTGACTCTTGACCGGTATGCTGGAGATTGCTACATCAAAGATGCTAATCAGATGATGAGGGCTCTCCAGGGGAAACTTTGGGGGGCTCTTTTCTTTCGGGTCTTCGCTTTTCTCCTCTGCTCGTGTTGCTCTGTGTGGCCTGGGTTAGGACCCAGAGCCTCTCTCATTCCGCCACTGTACGAAGAGTTGCAAAAGCGTAGCTTCCGCGTGTTCTTCGAGCCATTGGCCGAATTCTGGATTGTCCTTCTTGGTGACCTTGATAGCGATCGCCTTCTTATCGACTGTCAGCGTGCCCAATGAACTGCCGTTCTCATCTTTGATGACCGACGTCAGGCCACGATTGGGCGGCTTCTTGTCGCTACGTGCTTTGCTCGAGCAAGCCAAATAGACCGCTTGGAACTTTTCGGAACTAGGTGTGTCGTCGGGCAGAGTGGCGAGCGCCTCTTTGGCGGCGTCCACCAAATCTACCTTCACCGATAAGGCAGCCAGATCACTCCACTGCCGTCGTCCGATCCCATGTGCTGGCCCGATGAGTTGAACAAGACCGTCTGGCAGTTGTTCTATGACGACCCTGTGGTTGGATACGCCTTGCCGGGTCAGACCCAGAGCGTCCTGGATGACACCGGGTTTGTAGCCGGATTCCTGCATCTCTTTGATAAACAGTGACTTTTCTATGAAAGACGGGTCAAGCCTGAGGTTGTTCTCCTGGCCTTGAGCGATCAGAGAAGCGTCATCATCCAAGGTTCGAACAATTGCCTTGACCGTTCCACCGACCTTGCGGATCGCCGCAAGCCTGCGGCGGCCGTAGATGATGCGGTATCTGTCCGGTTGGGCAGATGGACGGACCATGATGGGCACTTGTTGGCCATGCTTGGCGATACTCTCGGCTAATTCATCTATGCTGGAATCTTCGAGCACCAACCGATCGCGCAGCCCATCCATATCAATCTGATCGGGCTTGATGTCGCGGATCGAGTTTGCAGTGATCTCGCGCAACGAGTCACGCAATCCGCCAACAGATCCCGGCAGCTTTGCCGCTCTTGGTGGGGTAGGGGAGGGGGCTGCGCTCTCCGTCTCATCCTTTGGAGGCTGGTTGAAGATGTTTCGCCCCATCAGCGACGCCCCCATGCCATTTGGATCGTCTGCTCCAGCTCATCGCCAACGCCGTTCACGCTTGTCAGGGCGCGATCAATTGTCTTTCTGATGAACTGGCTTGGATCGACTTCGTAGACGGTCTGCTGGGTCATCCCAGCGTCGGAGATCGCCGTAGACTTAAGCATCGGTTCTGTCATGACCTGACCTGCCAGAATTGATCTCAGGTAGCCTGCCATTTGGGTCTGCGGCCCGTCCGACGGTTCATATCTGGTAATCAGGAACTTGACAAAATCCCATGTGACACGCCGACCGATGGCTTCCTCCACCGCCTTGACCGTTTCTGAAGCAAGCTTCAGGAATTGGCTCATGGATGCGATGTCAAGCATGCCAGGTATCACGGTAACCAAAAGCCCCGTCGAGGCTGCCAGCGCAGTCAGGGTTAGAAACCCAAGCTGAGGCGGGCAGTCGATCAGGACGATGTCGTAGTTTGCCTCAACCTCTTCAAGCGCCAAGGCGAGGCGCTCTGCAAAGATGGGTTGTACGCGACGGGCGAGAGCGTTTGCGGTCTCGGTTTCGTACTCCGAGAGCATCAAACCGGCGGGCACCATGTCGAGCTTATGGAAGTAGGTCTTTTGGATGACTTTCGAGAGAGGAACTTGGTCCTCATATCTCAAAGCATCATAGATTGTGCCGCCATCGGCGAACTCAAGCTCGGGCCGAAAGCCGAAAAACGTGGTCAAACTTGCTTGCGGATCGAGGTCTAGGACCAGCACGCGGTAACCGCGCAAGGCATACCTTTGCGCAAGATGAATCGTTGCAGTAGTCTTTGATGAACCGCCTTTGAAGTTGACGACGGATATCACCTGGAGACGATCGCCATCACGTCGACCTGGGCGGTAGCTTTCTGCGTTCTTTCCAGTGCGTCCAAGAACATCGCGCAACTCATCAATCTCTTGGGCTGTGTAGAACCGGTGTCCGCGGTTGTCTGTATGCACTTCCGGGAAGCTTCCGTCCTTGTGCCGGTTGCGCAGGTTAGATGTGCTTACGCGCAGGAGGCCGGCGACTTCGGTGGAACTGAAGCGGCGTAGGGACTTTCGTTCCTCGGGTTCGAAAGCGATCTTCATCTGGCGATCCAAAGACTCAGCCAGATTGTCGGCAAATGCTCCGATATCGGAAGAGCCTATGCCTTGCGTGTATCCAATGTTACGATCATCCATGTCCTGCCGCCCACTCTCGGCCTCTGTTGAGGCTCTTAGTCATTCTGACGGTGTACAGCGTGTCTGACGCTTTTTGCCGTCAGAATGGGAATGCCACGATCCAGTGAGTCCGGCAAGAAGAATCTAAATGTAGTGTGAAAGTTATCCACAACACCTATAGGTGTTGCCGGGTAAAAAACTCAGCAAGTCATTGATATAGATATATTAAATACAAATCTAACCGAATCGAGTCGCTACTCTGTTGAGTTGGCACATTAGCAGCTAACCCCAAGCAACTAATGGCACTTTCTGCCTCCTGCGGAGTTTTCTCCCGGTGAAATTTTTTGGATTCGGGTCAGAAGCTACATCAGATCTTGGCTCGATTCGTACGGCATGAGGCCAAGTCGTTCCGCCCGCTCCAACAGCATTTTCACCGAAGACGGCTGCCATCTTGATCGGCCACGAGGCGTGCGTTCACGCATAGATTCCAGCCGTTCACAGATCGCTTGAAGCGTGATGTCGGGATCTGCGCCCTTGATGCCAGCAATAATGGCGGGCAGGCGATCGTCCGTTTCGCGGCGCCCGGCGCGGGCCAGCACCTTGGCAGGCAGGAAGCCGTCGCGGACATAGGCCTTCACGGCGCGGAGCAGCCGGCTCTGCGTCCAATGGCGCTCGCGGGGCAGGGGGGCGTTGATGATGCGCACCACGTCTTCCCAGGCCAGGTCAGGCCGGAGGCGACGAACATGGGGCACCCAGTCTTGTGCCGTCTTGTTCAGACGTTCCATGTAGCTGTCCTGTCGCGCCAGCCGCACCTTGCGCTGTGCGGCAGGGTCTCGTGCGCGCAGGCCTGGATTGCCACCCACGCGTCCTCTGGTCCTTGCACTCGCCAAGCCGGCCTTCGTGCGTTCCCGTATCAGGGCGCGTTCAAACTCGGCCGCGGCCCCCAGAACCTGCAGCGTGAACTTGCCCTGGGGCGAGGCAGTGTCGATCGGATCTTGAATGGAGCGAAAGAACGCGCCCTTCGCCTCAAGCCGCTCGATCACCTCCAAGAGATGCGACAGCGATCGCGCCAGACGATCAATGCGCACGACGACCAGCGTGTCGCCCTTGCCGATGCGTTCCAACACCCGCGCCAGCACCGGCCGCGCACGATTGCCACCCGAGGCCTGTTCTTCATGGATCTCGGCGCAGCCTGCGGATTTCAGGGCCTGCGACTGGGGCAGGGGGGTCTGATCTTCGGTTGAAACGCGAGCGTAGCCGATAAGGGGCACGGGGTAGGGGCCTGTTTTGCAGTTTCATATACCACCAATAAACGACCGTTTGCAAACGGATGCAAGGGTGCACTCTGTGGCCCTGCTCAACACAAAGCCCTTGGTTTCTGTGCGGTCAGCGCGATCAGAGTGCCCTCGCCGACCATCGCCTGTGCGTGCTATATAAGGAGCGTGAAGGCATCCCGACAAAACTCTTGGGTAAAATGCAAAACTTAGATATTTTGCACATATGAAGCCTCAAGCGCCTGTCTTGCATGATGATTATGATGCTCTCATCCTCGACGGTGAGGAGGTTGAACAGGCGTCTGAAGACGATCTTTGGTTCCTGCCCGGTCCCATGGAAGAGGAGCCGGATTATTTGCCGCCCGGACCACGGGCCGAACCGTGTGAAGCCGAAGTCCTCGAGGATTGGCGGAAAGCAGAGGCGGGCCATGCCGCGCGTCTTGCTCGTGTGGCCGGTCGCCTCGGTGCCCTGGATGAACGGCTAAAGCGGGGCCCGGAAGGATGGCGGCACAGACTTGCCCTGATCGAGGCTGCCGACCTTAGCTGGTTCGCGGGTGATCGCATCAGCCAGGATAGGCTGGCGCTTTGGATATCCATGCGCTTGTCCGGCGTGCAGGACGACACCGCGGCGCTCGCGCGTGTCGGTTGGGCAGTGCGGCGGCTGACGGGTGGACCGGGGCCAGAGCAGGACCTGTCCGCCTTCCTAGACCGTCGTGACCCCGAGAACCTAAGTGATGAGATCGAGCCGTTCGTGGATCGTGCGAGCGGCTGGCTGGATTTGATGGGGCAAGCCAATGACCTGCACCCGATCACCCGCGCCGCTATGGGCTTTCACCTATGGGGCCTAGCGGGGCTCGGGCAGCACTGTCGCGTTTAATTCCCGATTTCAATTGTAGCCGTAAGCTGAAACTGAGGCGCTGGAATTTCATCTTAGCGCTTCACCAACGCGTCAAGATTCCTGAGCTTCACAGCCCTGCGGCTTTGGTCAGGTTCACCCTGAACCTGTCGCGCCTGCGCTGGTAGCG
This sequence comes from Seohaeicola saemankumensis, assembly GCF_021021435.1. Taxonomy (GTDB): domain Bacteria; phylum Pseudomonadota; class Alphaproteobacteria; order Rhodobacterales; family Rhodobacteraceae; genus Seohaeicola. The sequence goes on along the minus strand of NZ_JAINWI010000023.1, from coordinate 45,732 downwards.
CCGGGTCATCTCGGCCGACGCATGTCCGAGTTGCTTTTGAACATAGCGCTCATCAACCTCTGCCGACGAGGCGAGCCCGGCACGCAAGGAATGCCCCGAGAACATTGCCAACCGTTTGGCTTCCGGCAAATCGGATCTGATGCCACTCTTCATAACGGTTGCCTTGATCAGTCGCGCTATGTGCTTGTCGGAGAGGCGGGACTCGAGGGCACGCTTGCCGTCCCGCGAGGTGCGCACGAAGACCGGCCCAAAGTCGATCTTCGCAAAGTGTAGCCATTGCTCAAGCGCGTGGACGGGACAGGTCTGGTCGCTTGAGCCACGCCCGACCTCAACCTCGCGCCATCCGGTCTTGGCATTGAGGGTGAGCAGGGCGCCGCCGTCGAAGACTTCGACCCAACCGCCGGAGTCCGGTGTATCGTCCTTATGCACATCGAGGCAGACCACCTCTGAACGGCGCAGGCCACCTGCATAGCCCAAGAGCAAGATCGCCCGGTCTCGGAGCCCGCGGAGATCGTAGGGAAGGGTGGCCACCATGGCCTGGATGTCCTCAGGCAGGATTGCTTCTTTCTGAATCGGTGGGCGCGCATGCTTGCGCTTAATCCCGGCCAGGACGGTGGCGACATGGCGGTCCTTGCGATCAAGAGTGAACCCCCGCTGCCTGTAGTTCCAAGCGAGGCCGGAGAGGCGGCGCTCAATAGTGGAGACCGAGAGAGCAGGGGACGCCCCGGTCGCGGCGGCCAGGTCCGCCACATAGAGCCCGACCATCTCGGGCGAGGGGGGCAGGGGATCCGTCCCTTTCAACCGGCACCAACGGGTGAAGTGTTTCCAGTCGGCCGAGTAGGCCTTGTTGGTGTTCTCAGCTGTAGAGGCCTCGGCGTAGTCGCGCGCGGTGTCGATCAGCCGGTCGAGTGCGCCGGAGCCGGCCACATGGGCGGGCAGAGCGATTGAGGTTCCGTCCCGAGAGGTTCTCTCGTCGCGCTCGTCACTGTTCGGCGCGGTATGGGGTGCTGAGCTCGAAATCCCGGACTCAGATCCGCCCGAACCCTCGATTTTGGTGCTGTTATTTGTGAGATTACCCATGCTTCCCAGCATATCATTTTTATGTCCGATAACGCAAGGTTATTGGACGTAGAAATGCTCGGCAAAGAGGGGCGGTTTCGACACTATTTGGTAGTCAAAAGCGCCGCCGCGAGATAGTGTTGTGGCATGACATATGCCCGGCCAACCTTCGACAGCGACCCTGACAGCGTACCCCGGATGCCGCCCTGGGTCACCTCGGCACACGCCGAAACCCTTGAAGATGTGGCGTTTTTGTCGGGCGCAGCACTGAGCCACCTGCATCTTGTGTTAGGATACGAGCCTGTCCCCCAGGCCTTGCTGCGGGACCGGCTCGCGCTGCGCGCGGCCGAGGCTTGTGTCGCGTTTTCGGGTCGTCTGGAACGGGCGGGTGAATTGCGCGACGTGGTCCATCTGCTGCGTCCCGGCGACCTGCCCGGCCCGGCAGGAGAAACCTGTCTGGCGTGGCGTCGCGCCACGGAAAAGCCGGTGACCGTGAAGGCTCTGGTCCGGGCGCTGCCTGAACTTCAGGGTGATCAGATCGCGAGTTGGCTCGATGCCGGGCAGGGGGCACCGGTCAGTCGCGCGGCAATGGTGCTGGAGGCGGTACTCAACGATGCCCCCCGTGCCGAGGTGCCCGCGCTCATCTTTGCTGACGCGACCCTCGCCCAGGCGCTTGGTTGGGATCATGTCGTGCCGCTTCTGGCCGCAGGCTTGAAACGGGCCGACATGCGCAAGCGAGGCGAAGACCTACGCTCGGCTTGTCATCGTGCGCTCGTCTCATCGGCGGTCGAGGCCATGCGTCTCTCAACTGACCTCGCGCGTCGGGCAGCGCATCTCAAAGCGGTCGCGCCGAAGCTGCGCGCCAAAGGCGCGGAGGCCGCCGTCTCGATGTTCCTGACCCAAGATGCCGTCGCGCCTGCGTCCCTGCCACTACCGGACCGGTCCGCACGGCGGCTTTGTGACCGGTTGGTCGATCTCGGCGCAGTGCGCGAACTGACCGGCCGCGACACGTTCCGGCTCTACGGGGTCTGAGCATGAGCATGGCTAGCGAAAGTGGGAACCGGGCTCAAAGTTCGGACATGCGACCACCAAAAACGGCCAAGGATCAGGCCGAAACCGACCTCGATCGGGAGCTGAACGATCTGCCAGCCGAATTGCGCTGGCGCGAATGGATGCGGCGGATTGAAGCCGTTCTCTTCGCCAGCGCATCGCCGGTGCCGCGCGAGGACCTGGCTCGGGTGGTAGGGCAGGGAGCTTCGGTTGAGCTTCTGATCGAGGACTTGGCCGCTGACCTTGACGGCAGATCATTCGAAGTGACAGAGGTCGCCGGCCGTTGGATGCTGAGGACGAGGCCCGCGTACGCCCCGGCGATCCGAACCGCCGCTGACATAGATGAACAGGACCTCGATCTGCGCGAGTACGATGTCGCTGTCCTGGCCGCCATCGCCTACCACCAGCCGATCACACGGGACGGGCTGAAAGACCTCTTTGGAAAAGAGATCAGTCGGGATCTGATCGGACGATTGCATGCGCGTGGATTGATTGGCAGCGGGCCACGCTCGCCGCGGCGCGGGGCACCCTATACCTATGTGACGACGGAGCAGTTCCTGGTCGCTTTCGATCTGGAGTCGCTGCAGGACCTGCCCGATCGGGAGCAGATGGAGGATGCGGGGGTCATCAATTGGCAGGCATAGCCGTTGCCAATGATGTGCGGCGGTTTGAATGAAGGCGAACGATGACCTGTTGTAAGTCCGCCAAATCAGGATGTCTGGAGCGCGTCTTTGCCCTTGGTGTTATCCGTGACGTGATCTCTGCACTCAATGACGCCACCAAGTCGGAATGCTTGGGCGCAGCCAGTGCAATGCGGGTCCAGAGATCAATTGCGGGATGCTCGGAACGTTCTTGGAAGTGCGTCATTCCATCGGTCAATTGGCGGAACAATGCGTATCGGACCCGGTGCGGCAGGCGCGAAATTGGCGTAGGCTCGCCATTGAACGTGAAGCAAGCCGCTCCAAGCGTGGCAGGCAGGGATGTCTTTCCATGCCCGCCATGTCCCGCAACATGCATTCGAAGCAAATCGTCGATGAGCCGCTCGAGACGCTGCACATCATACTCGGCGGGCAAGGTGGGTTTTCGGAGATCAGCATCACACCAGACGCAGAAATGTTGCGGCAGAAGGCGGTTTTGTCGAGCAGGCGCAATGCCGCCGCCGCAGGCAGGGCAGTGATCGCGCAAGCGGCATCCATGCCGAAAGCAGGAAACGCGCGTCGCCAGGCTCCAGCCGCGCCGGAAGAACGGTGCGCGATCCTCTTTCAGGCATGGCGGGCAATATTGCAGGCGATTGACCCGAGCGGTCGATGTGCGGACATCTCCTGTTCTTGCGATCTGCCGCACACGCAACCGGGCCAGTGGGTCGCTGATCAATGCCAGGCCATCAATATCCTCGACGGGCAATCCGGTTCGCGCGATCAGGAGATCAAGGACTCGCCCGGGAAGATCTCGGTCAAGCTTCGCAGACCAATCCCCACCTGCGACATCCAGAACCCGCCCAAAATATTGAGGTGGAATTCCATTGGCCATGGCCAGCCGATGCAGCCAGCTCGACAGAAGCTCTCCGGGTGCCGGTGCAACAGCGCCGGGCCAGCCTTGCCCCACCTCATTGCTGTGAAGCGGCGTGCAAAATTGACCCACTTTGGTGGGTTATGAGCGAGTAAAATTGACCCACCTGTTTTCGTTAACATCCGCACTAAACGTGCGGAGGAAAGAGCAGGTGTTACTGATGGAAAGCGTGTCGAAGATCCGACGATGGGTATTGGTTGAGGGACGCAGCATCCGGTCTGTTGCGCGGGCGACGGGATTATCGCGGAACACGATCAAGAAGTATCTGAAGGATGAGAGCCCGCCGAGCTACCAGCGCCAGGCCCCGCCGGTTCGGCACAAACTGTGCAACGGGTTTGATCTTCGGCTTCAGGAGCTGTTCGATCAGGACCAGAAGCGACCACTCCGGGAGCGGCGGACGGCCCAGACGCTCTATGAGCAGCTCGTGGTGGAAGGCTACACCGGTTCCTATTCGCCAGTTCAGCGATTTGTCCGCGATCTGAAGCGAGCCGGTGCCGGTTCGGGCGAGGCCTTTATCCCGCTGCATTTTGCGGCAGGCGATGCGCTGCAATTTGACTGGAGCGAAGAACGGGTTGTCCTGGGCGGTATCGAGCAGAAGGTGAAGGTTGCCCATTTCCGCCTGTGCCACAGCCGCAAGCCCTTTGTCGTGGCCTATCCCGGCGAAGCCCAGGAGATGGTGCTGGATGCCTTTGCGAAGGCGCTGTCTTTCTATGGCGGGGTTCCACGCCGGGTGATCATCGACAACCCCAAGACCATGGTGACCTACGTCTCGCGCTCGAAGGACCGGATATTCCATCCCCGGTTCCTGGCCTTGATGAACCATTACGTGATGGAGCCGGTGGCCTGCACCCCGGCTGCGGGCTGGGAGAAGGGACAGGTCGAGAACCAAGTCCAGTTTTTGCGCGGCCGGTTGTTTGTGCCCAAACCTGCCTTTGATGATCTCGATGCGCTGAACGATTGGCTGCGCCTGCGCTGTGAGGAGCTGGCAAACCGGCCCCATCCCGAGCAATCGGATCGCACGATTGCAGAGCTGTTCGAAGACGAACGCGCCGAACTGCGCCCTCTGGGGCGAGCATTTGACGGATACGTGGAAAAGACCGTTCGTGTTCGCTCCACCTGCCTGGTTCAATATGCCAGCAATCGCTACAGCGTGCCGTCCCGGTTCGCGGGGCAACATGTGTCGCTGCGCGCCTATGCAGGCCGGATCGTGCTGGTGTCGGGCCAGGATGTCATCGCCGAGCACAAGCGTCGATTCACCCGCAATGTCAGCTATTTTGAACCTTGGCACTACGTGCCGCTGCTGGATCGCAAGCCCGGCGCCCTGCGCGACGGCGCCCCCTTTGTGGACTGGCAACTGCCTGGGGCCATGCATCGGATCAGGGAGCACTACATGGCCGGCAAAGGCGGGGATCGGGAGTTCGTCGATCTGCTTCTGCTGGCCGAGGATCACGGGATCGAGGTGGTCGAGACGGCTTGCGAACTGGCGGTGGAACAAAACACCCTGCGCCTGCCTGCCATCATCAACCTGATTAACCAGTTGGTGGAGCCGGTCATCACGCCGCTCAGCGACGCCTATACCTATCCGCAGCTGACCTTACGGCCCGAGGCCGATTGCAAGCGCTATGAGGCGCTGTGCTCGGCTGAGGAGGCTGCCGCATGAACGCCCTCATCGACCAACTGACCGCCCTGAGGCTGCACGGGATGGCAGCTTGCGCCCATGATTTGCTGTCCGCGCGCAAGCCACCAAGTCTGACCACAGCGATAAAGCAACTGATCGACGCTGAGACTGTAGAGCGGCGGGTGCGCTCCATCCAGTATCAAATGAGGATTGCGAAGTTCCCCCACCACAAGGACTTCGCCACCTTCGATTACGCCGCGGCCGCGGTCACCCAGCCCCAGATCGAACCGTTCTGCACGGGCCAGTTCACTGAAGAGGCGCACAACCTCATTCTGGTCGGTGGAACCGGCACCGGCAAAACCCACATCGCCATCGCTCTGGGCACCACGCTGATCAACAATGGTAAGAAGGCGCGCTTCTTCAACGCCGTCGACCTGATCAACGCCCTGATCAAGGAACAGGCCGAGGGCAATGCCGGGAAGATCATCCGGCAGCTCTCGGCCCTGGACTGCGTCATCATCGACGAGCTGGGCTACATCCCGTTCCCCAAGTCCGGCGGCGCGTTGCTGTTCCATCTGATCAGCAAGCTCTATGAGAAGACCAGTGTCATCATCACGACGAACCTGGAGTTCGGCGAATGGGTCTCGGTCTTCGGTGACGCCAAGATGACAACCGCGCTTCTGGATCGCGTAACCCATCACTGCGCAATCATCGAGACAGGCAACACGTCATACCGGTTCGCACAGAGCAAGCGACGCAGAAAAACATAAACGTCGCGCAAGCAAAGGCCCCAGACGGACTCGCTATATGAGGGCGGCCCGCCTGGGGCCTTTGCGCCACAAGGGGTGGGTCAAATTCAAATGCTGAAACCGGGTCAGTTTTGAACGCTCATTGACAGTCAGGCAGAAGCCAATAATCGCGCTTGTTGCCACATCGGCAGCGATAGTGAGATAGGGGCGTCCGACATAGATGCCTTGACCATCGATGACTTCCACAAACTGGATGTCGGCGGGGGTGTGGTCTATCTGGACAACATCGAGTGCGTGTTTGGCCCAAATATAGCCTGGGCGGGGTTTCAGACGCCGCAGGCTTTTCCCTCCTGAATGTCGCCGTCGGGCAATCTCCTCGGGCGTGAACAGTCGTGGGATACGCTTGGAAACGGTGACATAGGCGGGCGGATCAAGACCCTCGATGACACAACGGGTGCGGATTTCATCGGCAATCGGCGCAAGGTCCGGTCGCTCGGGCTGAAGCCACATCTCCCGAAGCGTTGCCGCAATGATCTCCTCTACAGCCGGGCTGATCCTTGTGCGCCGGGCCCCACCAGTCTTTGGCAACAGCGAAGAAACCCGGCGCTCGGTGCGGTATCGGCGCAGGTGGTTGTAGACTTGGCGCGTCGAGAGACGCAATTCGGATGCGGCCCGAGCAACTGCGGTGCGCATAGGCTCTTGCCCGTCCAAAATTCGATCCAGTTCTCGTCCGATACGCGTTGCCTTCGCCCAAGCCTCGTCAGACGCTTCGTTTTCGCGCAGCATCACGAACCCGCCGCACCACGGTTGCTGAACTCCATTTTCTGCCCCAGTCTCTCGCTTGTTGAAACGCGAGTTTAAAATTGAAATCGAAACGTAAAATATCGCGTCGGATTACGCTTCATCCTACTGGAATCCTGTAAGAACTTTTTGATGAAACGGCAAAGCAATTGCGACAAGAAGAGGATCTCTGGTTCCTTCCGGGTCCGATCGAAGAAGAGCCGGATTACCTGCCTCCCGGGCCGTGGGCGGAACCGCCTGAAACGTCCGTCATCGATGACTGGGCGAAGGCGGAGGGGACTCACGCTGCGCTTCTGGCAAAGGTGGCTGGACGCTTGGGTGCGCTGGATGATCGGTTGCTGCGCGGTCCGGAAGGCTGGCGGCACAGACTGGCTCTGATCGAAGCGGCAGACCTGAGTTGGTTCGCAGGGGATCGGGTGAGCTCTGATCGTCTGGTACTCTGGGTATCGATGCGGTTGTCAGGCGCACAGGATGACCCAAACTCCTTGGCACGAATTGGATGGGCTGTTCGGCGCCTGACAGGCGGCCCCGGACCGAAGGATGACTTGGCGGCCTTCCTGGATCGCCGCGACCCCGAGAACATCGAGGACAGTGCCGAGCGGCTTGAGGATCGCGTAGGCGGATGGCTGGACGTGATGGCGGCGGCGGAGCGGCTCCATCCGATCACGCGGGCTTGCATGGGGTTTCACCTCTGGAGCTTCGCAGGCCTCGGCCAACAAGGAGACAGGATCGAGGCAGCGGTCACTGCAGCCAGAGTCGCAGCCAGCGACGGACGCGGAGCCATTTTTGCACCGCTGGCCATGGGCGGGGCAGGGGGGCTGCGTGCCTCCGGCTTGCCATTGGAGCGGTTGGCCCGCTGGCTGGATGGGATGAACAGCGCCGTTTTGGCCTCGGCGCGCCACCTAGACAGCGTTGAGGCATGGGCTGCTCTGGCGGAAAACGTCACGTCGCAACTGTCAGGCCGAACTCCGACAGTTTTGCGAGCCATTTTCACCGAATGGCCGCTTGTATCGGCGCCCATGGCCCAAAGCCTTTCAGGCGCCAGTCGAGCGGCCGTTCAGCGCAATCTGGCGTGGATGGAGTCTCATGGGCTGATACAAGAAGTTACGGGGAATGGGCGCTTTAGGATGTGGCGCGCATGCCATTAAGTTTCCCAAGTTTACTAGGCTCAGGGCCCATTGATTTGGTTCCAGCCCGATCTGCGGTGTGATCACACCCCCCAAACAAATTAGGAGCAGCATGAGCAATCTCTTTTGGCTAATCGACGGGCAGGTGGCGTGGTTTCGGCCCTATTTTCCAAAGAGCCATCGAAAGCCACGTATTGATGATAGGTGTGTTCTGAGCGGCATTATCTTCATCAATAACAATGGGTCGCGCCGATCCGATGCGCCGGAGGTGTGTGGAGCGCCAAAGGCGCCCTACAACCGCTTGAAACGGTGGAACCGGGTGGGCGTGTTCGCCAAGAACTTGACTGAACTGGCGGCGCAGACGCAGGAGACCAAGGTCATCATGATCGACGCGCCCCATGCGAAGGCGCACCGAACCACATCCACCCTGGCGGTTCAAAAAGGGACGCGGACGGCTGATCAGGCGCACAAAGGGCGGGCTGAACTCCAATCTGCACATCCTAGCCGATGCGAAGGGCCGCCCTATCCAGATGTCCCCATCGGAGGATCTGACCTCGGACTACATTCGCGCGCGGGCGCTTCTGTCACCCATCCCGGAGGCCAGGGCGCTGTTGGCAGACCGCGGTTACGACGCAGGCTGGTTCCGCAACGCGCTGATAAAAATGGGTCTTTTCCCACGCATCCCATCCCGCGCAAGGCTGAGGGTCACGATTTCGCACGATACCGACTTCTACCGCATGCACCACAGGATCGAGAACATGTTCGCCGGCTTGAAGGACCGGAGGCGCATCGCCACCAGTCACGACCGCTGCCCGATCCTCTTCCTCTCAGCCTGCGCCCTCGCCGCGACCGTCATTTATTGGTTGTGAATCCTGACTCTAGATCCCTGACCTGGAAACCCATCAAGACACGGGGTCCTTCCCGGCGATCGAGGCGGCGACCAAGCTGATTTACGTCGCCATCCGCAAATTCAAGAAGTATGGCCGAAATGTTCGGGGTTAGTCGCGGCCTGCAATCACTTCGCCATACTATTCGGCGAGCGCTTCGACGCTTGAGCATCTGAAACCGCATGGCCCAAGCCAGATTTACAGAGTTCATGACACTCCCCCGGTGCAGGTTTCGTGCCTGCACCGGGGATAGACTGCGGATGAGCGATCAGTTGTCGTTGTTGGTGTCCCCCGCCTCCGATCCTTTCACAATATCCGCGGCCCGTTCCGCAAGGGCCGAAATCGCCGCAGCGGCCTGTTCACGGTCTTCAGCGATCTTGCGCTGTGCGGCTTCGATGGCCCCGGTGATTTCCGTCAGACCGGACTGCCACTCTTCAGACGCGCCTTCCCTAGTGCTACGATACCATGCCAGTGCGTCATCAAGGTGAGCCGCGACCGTTTCACCGGTTTCATCCGACAATTCGGCAAGCTGCGCCCGCAGCAAGGCGGCCTGTGCTTCGATCTGCGCATAACGCCTTTGCAACCGCTGTGCCTCTTCCGTTTCAAGGGTGGCCTGCCGCATTTCCTGCAGGTGCGCCTCGGTTTCGGAAATCAGACCATCGAGTCTCTCGCGCGCGACGGCAGGCGTGGCGGCCAGAGTGGCTCTAACCTCCTGTACATCGGCGGCAAGTGATTGCAGCTGTCGGTCGACCTTCTTAGTCGCGGTCTCACGAGCTTTCATGATACGGGCCTGCGCATCGGCGAGCGCACCGCTTGCCCATTCGGACGCTTCTTCAGCCTCAAGATCGAGCCTGGCGCGCAGCAGGGCGGCTCTGGCCTGTGCCAGATCGATACGCGTGTTTATCCTGCCCAGCCAGTCCGCCTTAATGGTATCGGTCTCTGCGCCCGTCGTTTGTGCGAAAACGGGTGAAAGCGGCGCGAGCGCGCAAGCTGCGACAAGCCCGATGGCCATGGCTGTTGCGATCAATGTCCTTTTCACGATCAGCGCTCCTTCTTCTCGTCGTTGTCATTATGGTAATAGGCCTTGCGCGCACCTTCCCACATACCCACAGCCGCGCCCTTAGCGATGCTTACCATCCGCGCACCCAACTCGCTTGCCTCATCGGCAACGACATGGGCGGCCTTTTCACCGGCATGCAGCGTGTCGCTGCCCAGCTCTTTCAGTCGCTCACCCGCTGCGCCTGCGGCCTTGGCGGCCAGCTCACGCAGGCTTGACCCGGCCTTGCGGGCATCCTCGGCAACTTCGTCAAGAATGGCCCGGGCAACCTTGCCCGACCGGTCGGCAACCCGACGCAGGGCTTCGACGAACAGGTCGCCAACCGATTCGAGGTCCTTGGCCACCTGTTTCAGCTCACTCGCCGTATATTCACCAGCATCCTTGCGGGTCCTGGAAATGGTTTCCCGGGTTTGCTCGATCACAACACCCAGCCCTTCGCGCACACCCTCGGCTGCGGCTTGCGCGGTTTCGGAGACATACGTGCCGGTCTCTTCCGCGGCTTCGACCGCGGCCGACAACACGGCTTCGGAGACATTGCGCGCGCGCTCGGCAGTGAACTTCGCCTCGCCCAAAGCCTTGGCCGTCGCGTCGCGGGTGATCCTGCGCACGTTTTCATCGACCTTCTCGCCGTTTTCGATGGCCTTCTTCACCGCGTCCCTGACCGCATCGCGGGTCACGCCCAAAAGCTCGGTCATCTCCAGCTTGGCATCGGCGACCGCATCGGTGATTTCCTCGCGGATGTTGCCGGTAAACTCCTGCGCGGCCTCCTTGGCCCCTTCAAGGCTTTCGCGAAGGCTAGCGGCGAGCTTCTCTTCCTCATTCACGATCCGTTCTTTCGCTCCGGCAACGTCCTTTTCGGCGGCCGAAATGAGCTGGGCCGGGGCATGGCGGACACCTTCGACCGTTCCCGCAACCGCAGCCGACACGGTGTCGCGGGTTGCGCCACCGGCCTCTTCAAGCGCCTTCACTGCAGAGGAGACGGCCTCGTTTGACAGTTTGCGCGCTTGCGTGGCACCGCCCTTCAGGTCTGTTGCTGCCTCGGCAACCGCATCCCGCAGGATGGCATGGGTTTTCTCTGCCGTCAGAGCGCCGTTTTTCTTGGCCTCCTTCACCGAGTCCGTGATCTGTTTTCTCACTTGGGTAAACATGGGTTTTCTCCGTTTTCAGGTTGGCGCGCCAACCGACCCTTTTGTCGGCCAGCACTCATCCAGACGGGATATTACCGGTCGGGGCGCAGCCAAGATGCAACCCAGATATCAGGACATGCGTTTTCTCGTGAAAATCACCTTTCAGGCAATTCCTCGCCGAAGGCGCGCAGCCAAAACCGACTCAGATGTCGAGGTTTTTCTGAGCCTTGGCGATGAGTTCGTTCAGATCGTCGATCGCCCATTTCCCCCGCCCGGTCGAGAGAATGCCTTCCTGCTTCCATTTCTGCATCTGGCGCCCGACAACCACCCGCACCGAGCCGATCATGGATGCCAGGGTTTCCTGCGACAGATCGTTGATCAGGCGCAGCCCATGGACCGGTGCGTTGCTGGTGATGTGGCGCAGGATCAGGCGCGCCAGCCGGGCTTCGGTATCATATAGCGCCAGGTCCTCGACCTGATCGGCCAGGCGGCGCATCTGTTCGCCCAGATAGGGCAGGAATGTCCGGTTGATCTCGGGGTTTTGCAATAGCCACTGCCTGACCTGGGCCTGGCTCGTGGTCAGAATCTCCATGTCCTCCAGCGCCGTCACGACGACATCGCGGGGCTGGCCATCCAGCAGGCTGATCAAATCAAACACGTCGCCGGGTCCAAGGAGTTCCAAGATATGCTCGCGTCCAGTTTCCGGGTGGTAAACCGAAACCTTGGCCCGACCGCTGACCACCGCAGAAAACCTCTGATCCGCGTCGGGCAGTCTCACATTCGTGTCGCGCCTGAGCGCGGTGTCATAAGAGAACATTCCCAGAATGTCGGCCTGAACATCGCCGCTCAGTCTGGCAAAAAACGGCGATTGGCGCAGTGCCGCAAGGCAGTGAGCGAATTTCGGATCGGTCGGTTTCACTGCGAACCCTCGCTCTTTGCATGAACACGCTGGAGACTTGTATTTCGGCTTGCCCTTGACGGGCGTAAAGTGGCGATCTAGTTAGCTTAACGATCGTTCAGTAAGGTTACAACGCATGCAATACCAAACCGGAAGAAAATCGTCGCAGCCAGACAAAAGGGGCGAGATTTTGCAGGCCGCTGCAACCCAGTTTGCCGAAAACGGATTTGCCGCCGTGTCCATTCGTGATCTGGCGCGAGCGGTGAACACGACACCGGCGGCGCTGTATCACCATTTCAGTGGCAAGGAAGCGATCTACCGTGCCACGCTCGAGTTCGTTTTTTCCGACAAGGCCAGGGCGACCAGTGACCTTGCCAAGGGGCAGGAGGCTCCCGAAGTCATGCTGGAGCGGTTGATCGTCTGGCTCACGCGCCAGTTTTCGGACAACCCGATCATGACACGCCTCTTGCAGCGTGAGCTTTTGACCGGCGACAAGGAGCGGATCAAGTTGTTGACCAAAGAAGTTGTCGCCGCGCCGTTTCGGGAGATTGAAAGCCTCATGCGGCGGTTGGCACCCGATCACGATGATACCCTGTCAGCGGTGTCGGTCCTGTCGTTGGTTCTGGGGTATGTCGAACTGACCCCTGTTCTCGAAGAAATGACCGGCCAGCCTGTCACGCACGAGCGGGATATGGCGTTTGCCAATCACGCAAGTCACCTTGTGCTGCAGGGGTTGTCGCCGCAGCCAGACGCAGGGAAAGTCCAATGATGTTCAACGCGCTTTTTCGTACTGCCCTGGTTGGGGTCGGCCTGCTTGCTTTGGCTGGTTGCAAAGAAGATCCCGAAGGGCATCACGCACCGGAACCACGCAGTCTGGACCTTCCGGTAACCCGTGTCGAAATCACCGAGGCAGACCGGCTCTACAGCACGCCTGGCAGTGCGATCTCGCAAGAACGTATCGAGGTGTCCTCGCGCACGACCGGGTATCTTCAGCGAATAACGGTCCACGAGGGCGACGTGATTTCCAAGGGGGATGTCCTGATTGAAATCGACCCGACCGATATCGAAGGCGCAATCAACCGGGCGCAAGCGGCACTCAGTTCTGCCAGTACGGCCCTAGGCGATGTGGAACAGGACGTTGTCAGGCTCGAAAACCTGCTAGAGCGGGGCGCGGTTTCCAATGAAAGCGTGCGCAAGGCGAGGGTCGCCCGCGACGTGGCGCGTGCCAGACTGGCCGAGGCGCAGGCGGCGCTGGATACCGCCCTGGCGGGGCGCAGATACACCACGATTATCAGCCCGATTGATGGTATCGTGGTCGCCCGGCAGAAACAGGTCGGCGATCTGACGACTCCCGGCATTCCGATCCTGACCATCGAATCGAGCGCGAGGTTGCAGTTCAGGACCTCTGTCTCGGAAAGCCATATCGGTGGCGTGCGCGTCGGCGATCCTGTGAAGGTGGCAATTGATGCGCTCGGCAAGTGGGACATCACCGGAGACATCCTGCGGATCATTCCATCCGGTGACCCGGTGACCCGGCGCTATGACATCGAGATTGCCTTGCCGTCGGGGCTGGATGTCTTTCCCGGAATGTTCGGGCGGGCGCATTTCGTCATCGGATCGGATCGGGTGGTGACGATACCGGCGCGTGCCCTGACCGAACGGGGGGGGCTGCCCGGGGTGTTTATTGTCAGCGATGATGGTGCGGCGCATTTTAGGTGGCTGCGCGCCGGGCGCGAATTGGCTGAGGACATCGAGGTCAAAGCCGGACTTGAGGGTGGCGAAGCCATCGTTGCGCAACCCGATGATCGGCTGCGCGACGGCGATCGGATAGAAGCCACCGCAGGGGGCACGCCCGATGAGTGAGCCGAAACGCAACATTGCCTGGCGGTTGTCGGAAATATTCGTCACCTCACGGTTGACGATCCTGACGATCCTGGCCCTCACTTTTTTTGGCGCGATTGCGATCTATTTGACCCCGCGCGAGGAAAACCCGCAGATCATCGTTCCGGCCGCGCAGGTTACGGTGCAATTGCCCGGCGCCTCGGCACTTGAGGTCGAACAACTTATCGTGACACCGCTCGAGGCGATCGTCAGCGAGATCGTTGGCGTCGATCATACTAACGCCGTGGCGATGAATTCGGTCGGCATTGTTGGGGTATCGTTCAAGGCGGGTGAGAACAAGGAAGACAGCCTTGTCAAGCTCTATAACCGGATTTCAAGCAACCTCGAAAGGCTGCCGTCGGGTGCCAGCGCCCCTCTGATCAAGGCGCTGGATGTGGACGACATGCCGGTTGTCACCGTCACGCTGGCTTCGGACTCGTATGACGATTTCGCGCTCAAACAGATGGCTGAGCGCATGGCCGAGCGGTTGCACAGCCTGCCATCGGTGTCGGTCGTTACCGTCAAGGGTGGGCAGGACCGCGAGATCCGCATAGATCTGGATCCCGATCGTCTGGCCGCCTATGGCATTCCGCTGTCCCGTGTGCGTGACACCCTGGCCGGAAACAACCTGTCGGTTCCGGCGGGTGACACAGTGCAAGAGGGTAGCACCCGCTCGGTATTTCTGGACGGATTCTTCAAGGATGCCGACGCCGTTCGAAACCTGGTTGTCGGGCAAAATGACGGCAGACCGATCTATCTTGGCGACGTTTCAGACATCGTCGATGGGCCGCCGAAGGAGCGCGAAAGGGTCAGTAGATTCAGTTTCGGTGCTGGCGATTCGCGCTATGCTGAGTTCGGGAATCTCGATATGGTCGCAGTGACCCTGGGCGTTGCCAAGAAGAAGGGTACCAACGCGGTTTTTGTGGCTGATGACACGATCGAACGTATCAGGCGCATGCAGGATGAAATCCTGCCGCGCGACGTGCATGTCGTTGTGACGCGAAATGACGGCGAAAAGGCCGATGACGCGGTCAACCTTCTGATCGAGCACTTCTTCATCGCGGTCTCCACCGTCTTCCTGGTCCTGATCCTGTTTCTCGGCTGGAAGGAGGCGTTGATTGTTACCATGACGGTGCCGCTGGTGCTGTTCGTGACGATTGGCGCGGATTTCCTCCACGGCGTCACTATCAACCGGGTGAGCCTGTTTGCCCTGATCCTATCTCTCGGGCTCTTGGTCGATGACGCGATTGTCGTGATTGAAAACATCCACCGCCGCTATCACAATGGCGGCGGCAACAAAAAGGATATCACGGTTCGCGCCTGTGCCGAGGTCGGCGGTGCCGCGAACCTTGCCACCGCGACGGTGATAGTGGTGTTCCTGTCGCTGATGCTGGTCGGGGGAATGCCCGGACAGTATTTTTATCCTGTCGCGTTCAACGTGCCGGTCGCCATGGCGGCCTCGCTGTTTCTGGCCTATACGGTGACGCCCTGGGCCGCCTATCGCTGGGTCGAAATGGGGCACAAGGAAACTGCGACCGAGGCCCGACCCGGGCGGTTAGAGCGTGCCTATCGCTGGCTCATGGAACTGTCGATGAACCGCCGTGCCGTTCGCTGGGCCATATACGGCGTGACGCTTGGAGCGCTGTCGCTGACGGTGCTTCAGCCAGCATGGCAATTCGTGCGGCCCGAAGGCGTGGCCGGGCCAAAGCCCTCCTTTGGCGTCGCCATGGGCTTTCTCCCGAAAGACAACAAGAACACCTTCA
This sequence comes from Seohaeicola saemankumensis, assembly GCF_021021435.1. Classification (GTDB taxonomy): domain Bacteria; phylum Pseudomonadota; class Alphaproteobacteria; order Rhodobacterales; family Rhodobacteraceae; genus Seohaeicola. The sequence goes on along the minus strand of NZ_JAINWI010000023.1, from coordinate 30,146 downwards.
GCGTATCCTTGCAGACACCGGAAACGACGCCGGTCGAGATGACCGACCGGTTGGTGCGTGAGGTCAATGCGCTCCTGGTCCAGAGCCCGCTGATCACCGATACGCAAAGCTGGACCGGCCAGTCGGGTATGATCGATTTTAACGCCTTGCTGCGCGGTAGCGGTGACAGGGTAGGCGCAAATATCGGCGAGATCCGCGTCAATCTGGTCGACAAGCATGCGCGCAAGACGTCCTCGATCGAGCTTGTGCGCGAATTGCGGCCCCGGATCGAGGCAATCGCCGCCAGATACCCCGGAACAACCGTGCAGATGGTCGAAGATCCACCCGGGCCTGCCATGCGGGCCACGGTGCTGGCCGAGATCTACGGCAAGGATCTGGACGTTCTGCGAGATCTGTCAGAGCGAGCCGCTGACATTTTTACCGAGACATATGACATGGTCGATGTCACCATCAGCGAACCCTATGACGTGGTCGAATACAAGATCGTCGTCGATCAGGAAAAAGCCGCGCTGTCAGGTGTCAGCAACGCTCAGATAGCCGCCATTCTGCGGCCCCTATATGCAGGCGAAATCATCGGAAGGATCCACTCCGACGATGCCAGACATGTTGTCCCGATCCGGGTTCGGGTGCCTTACAGCCAGCAGCCCGATCCCGACCACCTTGAAAACATCATCGTTGAGAATGCCGCGGGTCAGGGGATACCGTTGTCGGAACTCGTGCAGGTGGTTCGGGGGCTGCGCGACCGGCCGATCCTGCACAAGGACAACGAGCGTGTGACCTTCGTCGGCGGCGAGCTTGCGCAGACATCGCAAATCTACGCCATCGCCGATCTGGACAGCAAGTTCGACGGTATGGAGATCGGCAACGGGCTTCAATTGGAGACCGGCAACCTGTCGCTGGCCACCACCGCCCCCGATACGATCGGCAAATATCAACTGCTGTGGAACGGCGAAATCCGGTTGATGCTGGACACCTACCGCGACATGGGAATGGTAATGGGTCTGGCGCTGGTGTTCGTCTTCCTGCTTTTGGTCGCATATTATCAGTCGTTCATGATCCCCCTCGTGTCGATGGCCTCGGTTCCGCTGGGAATGATCGGGGTATTCCCGGGCCACTGGATCATGGGAGCGGATTTTTCGGCAACATCCATGGTCGGCATCATCGCACTGGCGGGCGTGGCGATCCGCAGCTCGCTTTTGATCATCGACTTCATCCGCGATAACCAGAGCCAGGGAATGGCGTTGCAGGAGGCGGCCTATCGGGCGGGCATTGTCCGGGCGCGCCCGATCCTTCTGACCACGCTTGCCGTCGTTCTGGGTTCGGCCATCATGCTGACCGATCCGGTGTTCGGCGGCCTTGCAATCAGTCTGATCTTCGGCACAGGCGTGTCATCGGCGCTGACAATCATCATCGTGCCGGTACTTTATTACCGGATAGAAAAAAACAGTTGAAAAATGAGCCGCATGTTCGGTCCGAAGGTGCAAACTTGTGACGCGGACGGATGGTGCCTTGCCGCTCCTGTGACCGGGTCGTGATGCTCCGAGGTCGCATTTTGCGTGGCTGGAATGGTTGTCTGTTCGAGCGAGTGTCAGATGTGACGAACGGCGGCCTCCGCCTGTCGGAAGCGATCTGGCCCCGTGGCCGAAAAAGCTGGTGCGCAGAGTTCTAGACGGCGAATGTCGAGGATTTTTTACAACTGTTCTCAGGCCATTGTGGAAATCGTGCGCCGGAACCGCAGAAGCGCAATCGCGAACAGAACCGCGCCTATGGCCGCAAGGGCCAGGAACTGTGGCCAGACGATGCTAATGCCAGCGCCGCGGTAGAGGATTGCCTGGGCCAGCATCACGAAATGCGTATCGGGTGCCGCAAGCATCAGGGCTTGCATGATTCCGGGCATGCTCTCACGCGGCGTGACCCCCCCCGAAAGCATCTCCAGCGGCAGCAGAACGATGATGAGAAGCAGTCCGAATTGCGGCATCGAGCGCGCGAGTGTGGCAAGAAAGATTCCCAGCGATGTCGTGGCAAACACATGCAACGCCGCCCCTGCCAGGAACAGAACGACCGAACCTTCGACCGGAACGCCAATCCATCCCTGAACCACCAAACCGATCGATGCGGCCGAGGCGATGAGAACCACAAGCCCCATGGACCAGACCTTCGAGATCATGATCTCGAACGGGGTGACGGGCATTGTCAGGAGGTGTTCGACCGTTCCGCGCTCGCGCTCGCGGATCAGGGCGGCGCCGGACAGAATGATCGAAAGCAGGGTGACGTTATTGATGACCTGCATCACCGAACCGAACCAGGTGTTGTCAAGCTCTGGGTTGAAGCGCGCCCGAAGGACCAGATCGACCGGCAAGTCCGTTGCACCGTGGTGTCGGCTCGCGAACTCCCGGACTTCCGCCGTGACGATGGCCTGGACATAGCCGCTGCCGGTGAAGGCCTGGGTGATGCGGGTTGCATCAACGTTGAGTTGCGCCGTTACCGGATGCCCGGCCAGGATATCGCGTTGAAATCCGGCAGGGATGACCAGCGCGAAAGTGTCCCGGCCCGCATCCATCCGCGCGTCCATGATGTCCGGATCAATCAGTTCGGGCGCTGCGAAGTAAGGTGAATGGAACGCTCCGGCGATGCGGGAGGACAGAGGCGAGCGGTCTTCGTCCACGATGGCGATCTGCGCCCTGTTCAGCAACTCCGGCATCGCCGTCGCCCCTGCATACACCCAGAAGGTGAAAGCGAACAAGATCAGCACGAGCATCACGGGATCGCGCAGCAGACTGCGCAGTTCCTTGATCCCGAGGTGCACAATGTTGGTGACGCGCATCGACTAACGCTCCTGTTGGCCGAGGAATAGAACTGCTGCCGCGACCAGAAACGGAACCGAAAGCGCCAGTGGCAAGAAGGCGCCGCGAAGGTCGGCATAGCCCAGTGCCTTGGAAAAGGTGCCGCGCGCAATCGTCAGGAAATGGCTGGTGGGATAGATTTCGCCGATCACGCGACCGAACCCTTGCAGCGCGGAGACAGGGTCGACCAGTCCGGTGAAACTGATCGCAGGTAGGATCGTCAGAACCGCCGTACCGAACATCGCGGCAGGCTGGCTGCGGGTGAAGGCGGAAAAAACAAGCCCGATCGCCGTTGCCGCCGAGACATAGAGCAGCGCCCCAGCCGCCAATGTTGCAAAGCTGCCAGTCAGTGTCACGCCAAAGACTGTAACCGCCAGTGCCGTCAGCATCAGGAAGCTTCCCATCGACAACACGACATAGGGAATCTGCTTGCCCAGGAGGAATTCGAGCCGCGTCGTCGGGGTGACGTAAAAGTTGGTGATCGAACCAAGCTCCTTTTCCCGCACGACGCTGAGTGAACTCAGCATCGCCGGGATAAGCAGCAACAGCAGCGGAATGACGGCCGGCACCATGGCATCCAGACTGCGCAGGTCGGCATTGTAGCGGAAGCGGATCTCGGTAGTGACAGGCCCCGCCAAGGCATCGACATAACCGGCGTCACGGGCGCGCAGTTCCAGCCAGTGCAGATGTATGCCCTGCACATAGGCCTGCACGGTTCCGGCCAGCGTTGGCATGGCGCCGTCGATCCAGGCCCCGATGGCGACTGGGCGCCCGCGTGTGATGTCGCGCCCGAATCCATGCGGGATTTCCAACGCGAGGCTGATCTCTCCCGCGCGCATACGCCGGTCCAGATCGGCGTAATCTTTGATCGGAGATCGCTCGATGAAATAGCGCGACCCCTGAAGGTTCGCCGTGTAGTCCCGGCTGATCGCAGTCTGGTCATTGTCGAGCACGGCAAAGGTCACATCCTCGACATCGAGGTTGATGCCATAGCCCATGACAAACATCAGGATAGCGCTGCCGAGAATTGCGAGGGTCATTCGCACCGGGTCGCGCCAGAGTTCCAGCGCCTCGCGCCGCGCATGGCTGAACATCCGGCGTGGATCGAACCATCGGTGCCAACCGCGCGGCGCCCGCCCGTGGCCTTGCGGCACCGCGTCCGAGGACAGGGGGGCGGCGCGCAACACTGCGTGGCCGTCCGCAGCCTCCAAATGGTGAATGAAGGCATCCTCCAGCGTGGCGACCCCGACCTCCTGTGCCAGTTTTGTCGGGGCACCGGTCGCCAGAACCTTGCCCTCGTGCATCAGCGAAACGCGATCACAGCGCTCGGCCTCGTTCATGAAATGGGTCGAGATGAAGATAGTCACGCCCTCGCCCCGCGACAGCTCGATCAGGATGCGCCAGAACTCGTCGCGCGCGCCAGGATCGACGCCCGAGGTCGGCTCGTCCAGGATCAGCATTTCGGGGCGGTGAATCAGTGCGACGGCCAGCGACAGGCGCTGGCGCAGTCCGAGCGGCAAGCGTTCGGGCAACTTACCGCGCACCTCAGCAAGATCGAAGCGCGACAGCATCTCCGCGACCCGGGGCGCGATCTCTGGCTCCGGCATCGCGAAGAGGCGCGCATGGAGCGTGAGGTTCTGCTCGACCGTCAGTTCCCGGTAAAGCGAAAAGCTCTGCGACATGTAGCCGACCCGCCGCCGGGTGGCCAGATCGTGCGGGTTCACCTCGGCGCCGAACAGGCGAACCTTGCCCTCGCTGGGCGGCAGAAGCCCTGTCATCATCTTCATCGTCGTGGTCTTGCCGCAGCCGTTCGAGCCGAGAAAGCCGAAGATCTCGCCCCGCTTCACACTCAGCTGCACCCGGTCCACAGCGTTGAAATCGCCAAAGCGCATGGTCAGGTCATGCGCCGCGATCGCCGGCTCGCCGTCATGCCCTTCGCGCGGGATGATCTCGACGGGCTGGTAGGAGCGCCGCTCCTCCTCGGGCAGAAGGCGCAGGAAGGCTGCGTCCAGGGAGTCGGCCGCGGTCGTCTTCAACATGCTCTGCGGGCTACCAGTCGCCAGGATCCGGCCACCGTCCATCGCCGCGAGCCAGTCGAACCGGGCCGCCTCCTCCATGTAGGCGGTGGCGACCAGCACGCTCATGCCCTCACGCGCCGTGCGTATCGAGGCGATCAGGTCCCAGAACTCGCGCCGCGACAGCGGATCGACGCCGGTCGTGGGTTCGTCGAGGATCAGCAGGTCCGGGTCGTGGATCAGGGCCGAACAGAGCCCCAGCTTCTGTTTCATCCCGCCCGAGAGCTTGCCCGCGGGTCGGTCGATAAAGGGATAAAGCCCCGTGGCCCGGGTCAGCACCTCGATCCTCCGGGCGGATTCAGCGGCGTCATGACCGAACAGGCGGCCGAAGAAGTCGATATTCTCGCGCACTGAAAGGGTGGGATAGAGGTTCCGGCCGAGGCCCTGCGGCATGTAGGCGATGCGCGGCCCTACCTTGGCGCGGTATCCTGCACGGGTCATGTCGCAGCCCAGTACCTTAATGCGTCCGGTCTGCATCCGGCGCACCCCGGCCGCCAGCGCCAGCAGGCTGGACTTGCCGACTCCGTCGGGGCCGATAAGCCCAGCCATGCAGCCGGCCGGAACACCGAGGCTGACATCGCTGAGCGCATGGACCTTGCCGTAGCGTAGGCCGACGCCGTCGAACCGGATGACCTGATCATCCGTGGTCATTGCGGCAGTCTTGGCAGAAGTTCGGGAGGCCAATCCCCCGAAGGGTCGATACGGACATAGGCGGTGCCCGGCAAGCCGGTCTTGACCAGTGCCGCGTGCCGGAGGAGCAGGTCCGGGTCGATCTGGGCACGGATGCGGAACATCAGCTTCTCGCGCTCGGCTTCTGTCTCGACTGTGCGCGGCGTGAACTGCGCGACGCTGGCGACGAAGGACACCCGTGCGGGAATCACGAATTCCGGCGCCGCATCGAGTATCAGCCGCACCTCGTCCCCCAACGCCAGCCTGCCAGCCCGCGCGGTAGACAGGAAGAAGTTCATGTGCACATCGGCCAGATCGACCATGTTCACCACCATGCCGCCGGGGGGAAGCACCTCGCCCGGTTCGGCCACGCGATACTGCACCCGCCCGTCGCGGGGTGCCCTGAGCACAGTATCGGCGAGCTCCGCCTCGATCCGGGCGATCGTGGCCTGGGCCGCCTCAACGCCAGATCCGGCGCCGATGACATCTGACCTCGCTCGCTGGATCCCAGCTTGAGCCGCCGCAAGCTGTGCCTCGGCCGCAGCGACGGCGGCGCGCGCCGCCTGATGAGCGGCCCTGTCGTCGTCGAGGCGGGACTGTGGCGAGGCGCCCGTGTCGGCCAGTCCCTCGCTGCGCGCAAGTCGGATGGCTGCGGCCTGCAGCTCCACCTCGCGCAATTCGACCTGCGCCTCTGCCGCGCGAGCCTGTGCCTCGCTTTGGGCGACACCGCTTCGGGCAATCTCGACCGCTATGCCCGCGCGAGATAGATTCGCTTTCGCCTCGCGCAGCTGGGCCTGCAATGTCGCCGAGTCCATCACTGCAAGCTCCTGGTTGGCGGTGACGAATTCGCCTTCAGCGATCAGGACGGATCGCAGGCGTCCTCCATTCTTTGTCGCCACGTGGATCTCGACCGCCTCGATGCGCCCGTTGGCCGAGACAACCCCGTCGGGCAACGCAGCCGGTCGAAGCAACCACCAGCCCGCGACCATAACGCCCGCCAAGATGGCCACAATTACCACCAAGCCTGGAAACTGCCATCGAGTGAATTTCATTCCACTGCCTCTCCGGCCATCTCTTTCGGCCAACTGCGCGGGGATAGATCGCTCCGCTCGGCAGTGCCAAATACTCCCATCTGAATTTGCCGACTTTGATCTCGGTCACTGTGTCCAGGCCGAGTCCGCCTATAGTTTGTTTGCGCCGGGCCGCACGCGACGTGCCGTCCATGCTGGCGCGGCGTAACGGATTGGGCGACGGTTGGCAGGGCTGAAGTTCGGTTTTTTCGCATCGAGAATCAAGACCGAATAGAAAGGTCCGGCCGATTCATTGGCTTTTATTGAGCTGTGTAATATCCACGGGCAATGCAGACAGGAAGGAAAGAGATTGATGACAGAGGAAGTCGAAAAGGGGCAGCACCCCGATGCCTCCGATCTCAGGCGGCAAGGGCGCGAAGCGGTCGAGGGGCCTCAGGCCACCCGCGAGGCGGTGCGCGATGTGGTGATGCGCGCGCTGTCGGACCGACCGCTGGAAGAGGGCCAGATTCGCGACGTCTTGCGCTCGGTTCTTGAAGGGGCCGCGGAGGTCGTGCCGGAAGACGAAGCCGAAAGTGTCGAGGCGCTCCGGCAGACAGTGGCCGGAATCGACGATGCACTGGAACGTGCCGCGATGGCCTCGAAGCTGGCAATCGAGGAGGCGCGCAGCCAAGCAGCCGCGTTTTCCGAACAGGATCTGAGGCGCGCCGTCGATGATCTTGCCACACTAGACCGGCTCTATTTCGAGGCGCTGGTCGCGGTGGTGAAAAGCGGGACGAAAGTCTCGGCGCGCATTATTGGCGATCTGGCCGAACATCTGCAACACTCCGGCACGCGGACCGGTACCGCGGTGCGCGAGGCGCTCGCAGCGCTGGAACGGCCCCATGCCCCGCATGTCGCGCCAAGACCCTCAGACATTGCCCACACGGCGCGGGCCGGCGCCGCAACAATCGCCGCGATCGGCAGCGGCATCCTGGCCGGGCTGGCCGATACGCTGGGGCCGCGGCATGACAAGGACCGGACTGAGCCGCCCGAAAAGGACGTCTGAGCATGTCCGTTGTACTCGGCGTCACGCCCGATCTACGGCGACTGGGCGATCTGGTTGCGGTTCTGGCGCGATACGGTTTTTCCGAGACACTGGAGCGCGCCGGCCTTTCGCGTCGGTGGCACAAAACCGGATCGCAGAAAGCCGGTGACGCCGACAGCAGCGGCCTGACCTCAGCTGAGCGGCTACGCCGCGCGCTTGAAGAGATGGGACCAACCTTCGTCAAGCTGGGGCAGATCCTGTCCACCCGGATCGACCTGTTTGAGCCCGACATCATCGCGGAACTCGAACGCTTGCGTGATCGTGTGCCCACCGTGCCCTTCGCTGAGCTTGCCGCCGAGGTCGAGGCCGAACTGGGTCAACCGCTTTCGGCGATCTTCGAGAGGATCGACACCAAACCCTTGGCCGCTGGCTCCATCGCGCAGGTGCATGGCGCGCGGCTGGCAACGGGCGAAGAGGTTATCCTCAAGATCCGTCGCCCTGGCATCCGCCGGGTGATCGAGTCCGACCTGCGCCTTCTGCGTCACGCCGTCGGCGTGGCGCTGGCCGAATGGCCAGATCTTGTGCGCTATCACCCGCACGAAATCCTGGCCGAATTCGCCCGGTCGATCCGGGCCGAACTGGATCTGGCCAACGAATGCCGCAATGCCGAACGTGTAGCCGCCGGATTCCGCGACCGGGCCGACATCCATGTGCCGCGCGTCCTCTGGGACTGGACTTGCGAGGTCATGAATGTGCAGGAGCGCATAGAGGGAATTCCCGGCGGCGATCTGGCTGCGGCACACGGCGCCGGGCTGGATCTGAAGAGGATCGCCGCGCGTGGGGCGGATGCGGTGCTGCACATGATCCTGGAAGAGCGCTTCTTTCATGCCGATCCCCATGCGGGCAATGTGTTCTTCCTGCCCGGCAACGAGCTGGTCTTTATCGACTTCGGCATGGTCGGTCACCTGTCGCGAAGGCGCCGCGACGAACTGGTCGATTTGCTCTACGGGATCGTGGAGCGCCGCCCCGACCGCGTGGCGCGGATCCTTCGCGACTGGGCCGGAGCCGATGCGCAGGACGACCCCACGCTGGAAGTCCGGCTCGAGGCGTTCATCGACCGGGTATATGGGCGGCCACTTGGGGCGCTGAACCTTTCCGAACTCGTCTTCGACCTGACCGCGCTGATGCGCGCGCACGACCTTGCCCTGCCGCCGGATCTCACACTGCTGGTCAAAGCCTTCGTCTCACTCGACGGAATGGGGCGGCAACTCGACCCCAGCTTCGACATGGTCGCCACCGCCCGGCCGATCCTCGAACGGTTGATGTGGCAGCGCCACGGCCCGGAGGCGATGGCGCGCGCCGCCCGGCAGGGCCTGGGCGACAGCGCCCGGCTGGCCGCGCGCCTGCCAGGCGATCTGACGCAGCTTCTGGACGCCGCACGGCGCGGACGGCTAGGATTGCGGGTGGAACTGGCTGAGATCGAGCGGATCGCCGAGAAGATGCGCCAGTCAGTCACGCATTTGACGCTGGCGGTGGTGGTCGCGGCGCTGACCGTCGGCTCCTCGATCGTGACGGCAGCTTCGGGGGCGGACCTGCCGTTCGGGCTGGCCAGCTTCGCGATGTTGGGGTTTTTCGGGGCGGTGATCGGCGGCTTCATCCTGCTCTGGTCGATCTGGCGCAACGGGCGGAAATAGGGGGAGCGCATGGTTCGGATCGGGCTGGCCCTTGGTAGCGGCGGCGCACGCGGTTGGTCGCATATCGGCGTGCTGCGGGCGCTAGAAGACGCAGGGATGCGTCCGGATGTCGTGGCGGGTACCTCGATGGGCGCGCTTGTCGGGGCCGCGTATTGCTCGGGGGCGCTCGACCGGCTGGAGGATTTCGCGCGCGCGGTCACGCCCTTCTCGATGGCGCGGATGATCGACCTCGACTTGAGGGCCGGAGGGCTGGTGGCCGGAAATACGGTCCTGCAGACGTTGGAGACACTTGGCCTGCGCCCCGGCTTCTCCGAGCTTGACCGGCCATTCATTGCAGTGGCCACAGACCTTTATCGTGGGCGTGAACTTTGGCTGCGCGATGGCGCCCTCTTGCCCGCGGTGAGGGCCTCGATCGCCATTCCCGGCATTCTCACGCCGGTCCACCACGACAATCGCTGGCTGATGGACGGCGGCATGAGTAATCCGGTGCCGGTCTCGGCCTGCCGCGCGCTCGGGGCCGACATCGTCATCGCCGTCGATCCGAATGCTGGCAATCTTTCCTCACACAGCAGCGCTTCCCGGCGCAGCCTGCTTCCGCAGGTCAACGCCGAGGTGCTGATCGGCCAGCTGCCACGGCAGTTTCAGCCCGCTGCGGCGGCCTATCTGGCGAAGGGCCCCGAAGTGGTTTCTCAGCCTCCGGGATATATCGAGGTGCTGTCAACGGCGCTCGACGTGATGATCGACCAGATCCGCCGCAGTCGCCTTGCCGGAGACCCGCCGAACGTCATGGTCGATCTGAACCTGTCCCATCTGAATGTTCTCGCGTTTCATGAGGCCAAAGCCGCCATCGAACAGGGCTACACCGCGATGAAAGATCGCTTGCCTCGCGTTCTCGCAGAGCGCCGGACCTTTTCTTGAAGGTTGCTCGGACAAACACCACACAGTTTTCCGGCGAAGAACGGGACGCCGTCATTCCGCCGCAGATGAAGTTTTAGTAAAGGCGCCCTCGGCCTCCCAGCGGTGCGCGATGGCACCAAGCGTATCGAGTACGCCGCGCAGCTCCGCGCCGCGCTCGGTGAGCCCGTAGGTGACAGCGGGCGGGATGGTCATGGCCTGCTCGCGCCAAACGACACCGGCATGTTCCAGCATTCGCAGTCTTTCGGTCAGGACCCGCGTGGAAATGCCGGGTACCAGGCGCTTGATCGCACCGAAGCGCTGCGGTCCCTGCTCGGACAGAACCCACAGGATGTAAATTGTCCAGGGGCCGGTAATGACCCGCAGCATTGCTTCCATGGGGCACGATGGGGGCAGGACGGTCTTCATTGCGGCAATCCTTTCGCTCATAGGAAGTTAGTTACTTTATAGTGCCTACTTTCGTTTCTGAAGTATAGTCATTAAACATACCTACAGCGGAAAAAATTGCTTCACAAGTTGAAGGCAGCTAGGAGAATGGCAATGAGTGACAAGACAGCACGGTATGTCTACTGGATCGCGACCGGGCTTGTGGCGCTGGTTTATCTGGGCGGCGCGGGTTTCTACATCTCATCTTACGATATGGTCGCGGGCATGTATCGTGAGGTGCTGGGGTATCCCACCTACATAATCTGGCCGCTGGCGATCTTGAAGATCATCGGCGCGGTGACCATCCTGTGGCGCCCTTCGGCGATGTTGGCCGATTGGGCCTATGCGGCGATGTTCTGGCATCTGGTGCTGGCCTTCGGGGCGCATGTCGGCGCGGGCGATCCGGGCTGGCCGCCTGCTGTGGTGGCCTGGGTGCTTCTGATCGTGTCGTGGCTGATCGCGAACCGCGTGCGCGCGGTCAAATCGGCCTATGCACCGGTGTCCTCTGCGGCAGCAAATTGATCGGACTCCGGGCGGGCGCGGCATCGGGGGTGTCCTGCTGCGCCCGGATCTGGAAAGGATGATGACATGACGAACAGGCAACCTGCGGTATTCCTTCCTCACGGAGGCGGGCCGTGCTTTTTCATGGACTGGAACCCGCCCGACACCTGGGATCGGCAGCGCCGGTTTCTTGAGGCTTTCTCGGCGGACCTGCCGGAAAGGCCCAAGGCTCTACTGGTGATCTCCGGCCACTGGGAGGAACGGATCTTTACCATTCAGACCAACCCCGCGCCACCGTTGCTGTTCGACTATAACGGATTTCCGCCGCATACCTATCAGCTAACCTGGCCAGCGCCGGGCGATCCCACGCTGGCCTCCCGCGTGCGCGACCTTTTGAAAGGTGCAGGGTTCGCGACGGGCGAAGACGCTACGCGCGGTTACGATCACGGGGTATTCGTGCCACTGAAGGTGGCGTTCCCGGATGCAGATATTCCCACCGTCCAGCTTTCCCTGCGCGCCGATCTCGACCCGGAGGCGCATCTGGCGGCGGGCCGGGCGCTGGCGCCCCTGCGTGACGAGGGGGTTCTGATCATCGGCTCGGGCAACACCTATCACAACATGGGGGTGATGATGCGGGCGATGCGCGGCGGTGCGACCGGACCTGTCGCGGGGTCCGAGTTCGACCGGTGGCTGACAGACGCCGTCACGCAGGATGATCCCGTCCGCCGAGACGCGATGCTGGCGGCCTGGGCCGAAGCCCCGGGCGGGCGCGAGGCCAACCCGCGCGAGGAACACCTCATCCCGCTGCATGTCGTGGCCGGCGCAGCCGGGGCCGATCACGGCACCAAGACGCTGGAAGATCATGTCATGGGCGCTGTGGAAAGCGCCTTCCGTTTCGGGTGACACCATGAGTTTCGAATTGCCGTTGCGCACGGGCCCGCGTCCGACGACCACCGATTGCGCCCCCCATGAACAGGTGTCGCAGAACTCGCCGCCGGAGATCCATGCGTTGTTCAAGCTTCGCGCCTTCGAACTGCCCTTCGTCGAACGCCGTCCCTCCGGCATCTCGGTGCCGGGCGCCGAGGCGCTGGTACTGCCACATGCGCACGCATGCGGCCCGCGCGAGGCCTTCATGATCGGTCGCGAATTTGCTCACGTGCACCCCGGCTATGATGGCTCGTCGCATCTGATGCTGCCGCTGCCGATGGTCGAGGAACTGATCGCCAAGGGCTGGGGTGAGCCGCATCCGATGGCGCGGCAAGGCGTCATTCCGGCCAACGCGGTCATGGCTTTCGCCCCGCGCGACGAGGCCGAGATCGATGTGATGCTGCGGCTCTTGCACAGTAGTTGGGACTTCGCCCGCGGCAAGCTGGCGAACCCTGCACCCGTCCAAATCCACGGCTAAGGGCAGACGGCCCATCACCAGACTTCACTTCTTAGGAGACAAACCATGAGCAATATTCAGAACGGACCCTTTATTGTCACCGGCGCTTCCGGCCAGCTCGGCCGGCAGGTCGTCGAACTGCTGGTCGATGCCAGCGCCAGTCCGATCGTTGCGGTGTCGCGCAATCCCGAAAAGCTGGCCGATCTAAAGGCAAAGGGCGTCGAGGCGCGTCAAGGCGATTTCAACGATCCAGCGTCGCTCGAACCCGCCTTCGCGGGCGGCAAGCGCCTGCTCATCATCTCGACCGACGATCTTGAGCCGGGCAAGCGGATCGCTGCCCATTCCAACGCCGTCGCGGCCGCGACGGCGGCGGGTGTCGATCATATAGTCTATACGTCGCTCACCAACCCGGTGTCAGACAGCCCGATTGGTTTCTCTTCCGACCATGAGGAAACCGAAAAGCTGATCGCGGCATGCGGTGCCGATTACACCATCCTGCGCAACAACCTCTATGCCGACCTCCTGCTGATGGGCGGCCCGCAGAGCATCGCGATGGGCAGTCATTATGCCGCCGCCGCAGAGGGCAAGACCGGCTATGTCTCGCGCGCCGATTGCGCCCGTGCGGCGGCTGCGGCGCTTATGACGTCCACTGGCAAGCAGACCCTTGATATTACTGGGCCGCAAGCCGTCAGCCAGGCCGAGATCGCGGCCATTCTGTCCGAGGTCGCTGGCAAGGATATTCCTTATGTTGCCTTGCCTGCCGAGGATCTGGTGCAGGCGATGATCGGCAACGGGTTGCCGGAATTCATGGCGCGGGTCTTCGTCTCCTTCGACGAGGCGATTGCGCAGGATTATCTCGACGTGGCGAGCGACAACCTGAACACCCTGACCGGCCAGTCGGGCCAGTCGGTTCGCGACTTCCTGTTGGCGAACCGGGCCGCACTGCAGACCCCACCGAGCTAGGATGATCACCATGCGGCTCTACAACGCCAACTTCTCACCCAATACCCTGCGCGTACGCGCCGTGGCATTCGAACTGGGGATCGACCTCGAAATCATCGAGGTCGATGTCTTCAAAGGTGACACCCGCGCCGCAGACTTCCTTGCGCGCAACCCCAACGCCAAGGTGCCGGTGCTTGAGGATGGGGATTTCGTGCTGTGGGAATCCCGCGCGATCTGTACCTATCTGGCCAGCCTGAAGCCGGACGCGGGGCTGGTTCCGTCCGACCCGAAGTCGCGGGGACTGATGGAACAATGGGCCTGGTGGCAAGCGATCCATCTGGGCCCCGCAATGCAGAAATTGTCCTTCGAGTTGTTCCTGAAGGAGAAGTTCGGCATGGGCGAACCCGACGCCGCGGTGATCGAGGCCGAGCGCAAGGCCACCGATCAGTTCCTGGACGTGCTGGAACAGGGACTGGCCGGGCAGGACTGGATCGTGGGTAACCTCAGCCTTGCGGACTTCTACCTCGCCACAACCTTCATGTATCGCAGTCAGGCAGGTATTGCGCTCGAAGCCCGGCCCGCCGTCGCCGCCTGGATCGAGCGGCTGGAGGCGCGGGAAAGCTGGCAAAAGGCAATGGCGCCCCTGAACGCGGCCCTGGGGCTCTGAGCGGCGCACAAGGAGAAATGCACATGGAAATCGGCCTCTATACCTTTGGCGATGCCGGTACGAGTCGGGTAACGGGGGCGACTGTATCCCCCGAAACCCGGCTGCGCCACCTTGTCGAGGAGATCGAACTGGCCGATCAGGTGGGACTCGACGTCTTCGGCCTGGGCGAGCACCATCGCGCCGATTACGCTGTCTCGGCCCCGGCAATGGTGCTCGCGGCCGCCGCGACCCGCACCCGGCGGATCCGTCTAACCAGCGCCGTCACGGTGCTGGGCTCGGAGGACCCCATCCGCGTGTTCCAGCAGTATTCCACGCTCGACAACCTGTCGAGTGGCCGCGCCGAGGTGATGGTCGGGCGTGGGTCGTTCATCGAAAGCTTTCCGCTTTTCGGTCAGGAACTGGACGATTACGATGGGCTCTTCATTGAAAAGCTGGGAAAGCTTCTGGCCGCCAACGAAGATGAGATCCTGGATTGGCCCGGCACGACGCATACCGTTCCGGTTCCGCAACGCGGTGTCTACCCGCGCCCGGTCCAAAAAAATCTGCCAATCTGGGTCGCGGTTGGTGGAACGCCGGACTCCGTGGCGCGGGCCGGTCAGATGGGCCTGCCGCTGGCGCTCGGTATCATCGGCGGACAGCCATCGCGCTTCGCGCCCCTTTTCGATCTGTATCGACGCGCCGCCACGCAAGCCGGGCATGACGCCGGCGTCCTTGAAACATCGCTTAACCTGCACGGTTTCGTGGCCGACACACGGGATCAGGCGCTGGAAAATTTCGCCCCGGCCTATGCCGAGGTGATGACCCGGCTTGGCGCCGAACGCGGCTGGCCGCCAATGAGGCGACCCCAGGTCGAAGCTGCCGCAGCGCCGGGCGGGTCGCTGTTTCTCGGTTCGCCAGATGAGGTCGTGGATAAAATTCTCGCCGCACACGAACTCTTCGGCTTTTCGCGCATATTGTTGCAGATGGCCATTGGCGCGGTCGATCACGCCGCCCTGATGCGGGCTATCGAACTTTTTGGCACCCGCGTCGCGCCGGAAGTACGCAAGGCACTTTCTTAAGAAACAGATTCATTCGTCAGCGCCCGAACGCACGCCCGCAATGGGCTGCATGTTGGCGGGTGGTAGATACCATCGTGTTCTGATGGAATGCCCGAGCCGCTAACCTCCCAGGGCGATGTCTGAAGGCTTGATAATCTAACATATGTTAGATAAAGATTGTCAGGTGTCGCGTAGCCCTTAATTGTGAGATGGGAAATCCAACGAAATCAACGGCTGAGCTTTGCCCTTAAATATGAGATTTTGCCTTTAATTCTGATATTTTTTCCCTTAAACCTGAGACAGGGTTCACAGACATTTGCGGCAAATATCGATGAATGATGATGGCGAAGACTGCGTTGCTGTTGGTGCTGAAGAGGCGCGCAGGGCCGCGGTGCTGCGCCCTCTTGTTCAGGCATATCTCAATGGGACTGGCAGCCTGGAACGTGGCATCAATGACGCCGTTTGGGAGCTTGGTGTCAGCAGGGCGACGGTCTGGCGTTGGATAAAACGGTTGGCGGAAGAGGGTGGGCGCACCAGCGCTCTGGCTCCGCGGAAACGGGGCCGCCCGACCGGGACGATGTTAATATCCAGCAAAGTCGAAGCGGTAATCGAGGAGCACCTTCGCCGCTATTTCTTGCGCCGGGAGCGTTCGAGCTTGTCGCGCGTCGTGACAGAAATCCGCAGCGCTTGCTGGCAGGAGGGCTTGCAACCGCCGACACGGCGAACGGTTCAGCGTCGTCTGGATGCGATGGATGCCCGCGAAGTTGCGAAGGCACGAGAGGGCGCAAAGGCGGCCCGCCAGAAGTTTGCGCCGGTCACAGGTGAGAACAAGGCCAGTATGCCACTGGAGATCGTCCAAATTGATCATACACCGGCGGACATCATTCTTGTCGACGGCTTTGAACGCAAACCAATTGGGCGGCCTTGGGTCACGCTGGCGATCGACGTCGCAACGCGGATGGTGACCGGATATTACACCTCTCTCGAGGCACCTTCGCGTCTGTCAGTGGCGCTTTGCCTGACACAGGCGGTGGCCCTCAAGGAGGAACTTCTTGCGGAATTGGCGTGCGATGTTCCTTGGCCGGCACAGGGCAAACCGCAGAGTGTCCATGTCGACAATGGCCGCGATTTCCGGTCGCGCGCCTTTCGGTCGGCCTGTGCGGATTGGGGGATCGATCTGGTCTATCGACCGCCAGCAAGTCCTCACTTCGGTGGTCACATCGAACGGTTGATCGGCACCATGATGGGGGCCGTTCACCTGTTGCCGGGAACAACGCAATCCTCGATCGCGGCAAAGGGCGACTATGACGCCGAAAGCAAGGCCACGATGACGTTGAGCGAATTCGATCGCTGGTTTGCTCTGGAAATCTGCCGTTACAACAACAGCATTCATTCAAGTCTTGGCTGCACGCCCGTTGCCAAATGGGAGGCGCTCTCAGAGCAAATGACAGGCGACATCCCCTTCGAGATGGAAGCCTTTCAGGTGAGCTTCCTGCCGAGTGAACTGCGCAAGATCAGGCGTGACGGCATCCATCTGTTCCAGATAAGGTACTGGTCAGATGCCCTTGCAGGCCACATTGGGCGCGGGGATGGAAAGGTGGTCGTTCGCTACGATCCTCGCGATATCTCAATGATCTGGGTCGAACTGGACGATGGCCGGTATGTTGAGGCGCGGTACAGAAACCTGGAAATTCCGCCCGTCTCGCTCTGGGAATATCGCGAAGCGATGAGGAAGGCCCGTGCCCTTGGCAAGTCCGGGTCTAATGAGCTGGTGCTGGCTGAGCTGATCCGACAGCAACGCCAGATCGAAGCTGAAAGCCGGGGCCTGACGAAGGCCGAACGCAGAACCCGTGAAAGAAAAGGGACATTGAAGGGCACGAACTCGGCCGTCTCGACAACCGAAGGGCTGCGCCCGATCGATACGGGTGATACATCGCGCCCATTGTTCAAGGTGGAGAGATGGTGAATTGAGGGCAGGGACAACTGAAGAAGACGGCCGGATCGCCCTCATTCAATCGGATATCTGGATCGGCTTTCCTCGGGCGGAACAGGTGTTGGACCGCTTGCAGGGCATGATCGAAGCGCCACGACAAACCCGTATGCCTGGGCTTCTTGTGCATGGCGCCTCCGGGATCGGAAAGACGATGATTGCCCGAAACCTGTCGCGCAAGTACGCACCAGAATACGATCCGGCGTCGGGCATCACCCGCACACCGCTTCTGCTGTTGCAAGCGCCGCCCGCACCTGATGAACGGCGGTTTTACCTGCACATCCTGGCCGCCGTCGGCGCCCCGGCGACGGCTCTTAGCGCCCGCGCTCAAAATGTGGCTTCCCTCGAAGTCCGTGTCATCGCGCTCTTACGCGACCTTGGCCTGCGGATGATCATGATCGACGAGGTCCACAATCTCTTGGCCGGGACCCACCGCGAACAGCGCCGATTTCTCAATGTCCTGCGGTATCTCAGCAATGAACTCGAGGTGTCACTGGTCTGCCTTGGGGTCAGCGAGGCCGTCGATGCTATTCGCGGTGATATCCAGCTTGCCCGACGGCTGGACGAACATCATCTGCCAAACTGGCGCGACGATGCCGAGTTCTCGGACATGATCCAGACCCTTATTGCTGCCATGCCACTGGAAAAGAAGTCCAACCTGAAGGTCAAATCTCTCAAGCAGGTCTTGGCACTGACCGGTGGGGTGACCTCGCGCATCTTCGCTCTGGTCAAGGATCTTTCCATCGACGCCATTATCACAGGCGAGGAATGCATCACCGATGACGCAATCGCAAAATGGACGCCGGTTTGGTCGCGCCATGCGAACCCCCATCGGCGGCTCCAGAAGTCCCGGGTGTGAAGCCGCACCCGCTGCCCAAGACTGTCGCGCCGCTGCCAGACGAGTTGTTGTCAGGTTGGTTGTCTCGGCTGGCGGCGGCCAACTACTGTGATGATGCGGAACTACTGGCTCATCTCAGAATCGATACCGCGCATGGCACCGCCTTGGACTTCAACGTCGACGCGGCTGCGGCGGCGAAGATTGCCAACGCCGCACGGGTTAACCCAGATGTTGTTCGATCTTTGACCTTTCCGGCAATGACGCCACGAGAAGCCTCGCTGACGGCTCAGATGCCATTCCAGCATTGCATGCAATGCGCCAGAGAGGGCCTTTCGCTCAGGCATTGGAGGCGGGCCTGGGCATTTGACTGCCAAGTTTGCGGGACGAGACTTGTGCAGACCCTTGGCAAACTCCGTGAGGAACAAATATCTGGAAAACTGATATACCGAGCGCGCCGCGGGGCAGAGATGCTTGAGTGCGCCGCGCGCTCGCGCGGCCCCAAGCAACTTCGGCGCGCAATGCGCGCAGTCACCTTTGCCATGTCACTCAAAACCTTCCGCGGGGATCCGTCGTTCGCTGTCCAGAACCCCAGATCGGAAGTTAGGCTGTTCTGCCTCGCCGCAATCGCCGCCGCTCGATCTCATCCCTTGGCTAAGGCAGCCATCGTCAGCAAAAGCATCGACGACTATGCAAGGGTTGCTCTCTTGCGCGCCTTCGAGAAGGAGCCTCGATTGCTTGCCGCGGTTGATCACATCGCGCAAAGGTGCGCGAGAAACAGGGGCCCCATGACAGCCGTATCTCACAATTAAGGGCAAAAATTGTCGCCAAACGCGTCGCGTCTCAGATTAAAGGGCAACGCGACAACGGGGAAGGGAGCGCCGGTGACCCGTGCCGCGATGGCGCTGGATGCTGTCCTGACGGAGGCACCCCGTGCCGAAGTCCCGGCGTTGATCCTCGCGGACGCCGCCCTCGCCCAGGCGCTTGGTTGGGATCATGTCGTGCCGCTGCTGGCCGCGGGTTTGAAACGCACAGACCTGCGCAAGCGGGGTGACGATTTGCGCCTAGCCTGTCATCGCGCAGTGACCGCATCCGCGGTCGAGGCCGCGCGTCTGGCTGTCGATCTCGCGCGTCGGGCTTCGCTTTTGAAAGGAGTTGCACCAAAGCTTCGGGCCAAGGGGGCAGGGGCGGCGGTGAAAATATTCCTGACGCAGGACGCCGTGGCGCCCAGTGCCCTGCCTTTGCCGGACCGCGCGGCGCGGCGGCTCTGTGACCGGCTTGTCGATCTCGGCGCGGTCCGTGAGCTAACCGGGCGCGACACATTCCGGCTCTACGGGGTGTAGCCATGAGCATGGACAGCGAAAGTGGGAACCGGTTTCGCGGTTCGGACATGCGACCGGAAAGGAAGTCGAAGGATCGACCAGAAGCTGAGCTTGATCGCGAGTTGCTCGACCTGCCACCGGAGTTGCGCTGGCGGGAATGGATGCGCCGGATCGAGGCGGTGCTGTTTGCCTCTGCCTCGCCTGTACCGCGCGAGGATCTGGCGCGCATAGTGGGGCAGGGGACTTCGGTTGATCTGCTGTTGGAAGACCTTGCCGCTGATCTGGAAGGGCGGGCGTTCGAGATTGCCATGGTCGCAGGGGGGTGGATGTTCCGGACGCGGCCTGTTTACGCGCCTGCGATCCGCGCCGCAGCGGATGTCGGAGACCAGTTGCTGGACCTGAACGAGTTCGACGTCGCGATTTTGGCGGCCATCGCCTACCACCAGCCGATCACCCGCGATGGGCTCAAAGACATCTTTGGCAAAGAGATCAGCCGGGACCTGATCGGAAGGCTGCATGCGCAGGGTCTGATTGGAACTGGGCCGCGCGCGCCGCGTCGTGGTGCCCCCTATACCTTCGTGACCACAGACGCGTTCCTCGCAGCTTTCGGGCTGGAGAGCTTGCGCGACCTGCCAGATGCTGAACAGCTGAATGATGCCGGGCTGGCCGCGCGCGCCTGAAACTCACCGGGAATTTTTACAGCGCTTGCCGCTGCTGATCGAGCCGCGCGGCCGCCTGAACGAGATCCGCCAAATGCGGGCCAGCGGTGGTAGAGCAAGGCCCAGCTTTGGGCCGAGGCAGGACGGCATCGCTGAATGATGTGACCAGTCCGCTCCAAGCTGGCGCAGCCTGAACGACGCGTTTCCAATAGATAATCGCGGAACTTCTTCTCTTTTCGAACGGCGTCGACCGCCCTTCCGCCAATTTCTGAAACAGCTGATAGCGATCCCGATGAGAGAGGCGCGCGATGGACATTGGCCGTCGACTAAATTGAAAGCAGGCTGATCCAAGAAGGTCCGGGAGTGATCGCCCCTCTGCCATTCGATGCCCTGATGCCTGCAGACGAAGCAGATCGTCGATCAGACGCTCAAGACGCCGAACCCCATTGGTGGCAGGACGGATGCGTTTGCAGAGGGCCGCGCCGCACCAGGCGCAGATCTGATGCGGCACAAGACGCTTCTGGCTGAACGGAGCCAATCCTTGTCCGCAGGATGGGCACCTGTCCCGAAGTCGGCAGCCGTGGCGAAAGCAAGAAACGCGTGTCGCGAGGCGCCAGTCTCGGCGAAAATAGGGCGTTTCGTCTTCCGTCAGACAAGCGGGACAGAACTGCAGCCAGGTAACCTGCCTCCTGGGTGCGCAACTCTGCTGAGGCGATGCCCGCAGGGGCAAACGCAGCACAGCCAAAGGGTCAGGGGCAATGGTCAGAGCCGCGATGTCTTCCACGGGTATGCCGGTATGCTCTCGCAGAAACTGCAGGATGCGATCGGGCAACGCCCGATCAAGCCGCGCCGACCAGTTCTCACCCGGCGCTCCGAGAAGCGTGCCAAAATAGTGCGGAGGTATGCCGTTCGCGTAGGCGAGGCGGTGCAGCCAACTCGACAGAAGTTCACCTGGTGCGGGCATAATGCTCACTGGCCAACGGCTTCCCGCCACACTTTCATACCGCTCTGCAGATGTGACGGATATCTCGGTCGGCCCAAACCTCATGTCATATCGTGACGCAAAGCGGAATTACGGCGCCTCGAGAGAGGCACATAGCCGAGGTCCCACAGGGTTGCGCCCGTGATCCGGCCCTCACCGCGCGAGATTGCCGCCACTGCGGCACGGGTGACGATCTCGACAACCTCGCCGATCAGCCCCTCTGACAGATCATGGATGATCTTCGCCAAGGGTTCGCGCGACAGATCGGAGGTGTCGGCGAGCGGCAGACTGGCTTCCAGGCTGTCGAGAAGCGTCGCGAATTCCTCGTCATACGGCCATCGTGGAATGGGGATCGTATCGAAACGTGAGCCCATTTCGTCCGTATCATGCACCGCATCGTAGATCGCGATTTCGCCGACAAGGACGGGTGAGATGTCATGCACCCGTGCGATCCGCCGCAAGAACGAGAAGATGGCCTTCACATCCTGGCGCCGCCCGCGCAATGCGCTGTGGAACTCGTCGAATATCAAAAGGCGCGGCTTCAAGCGCTCCAGAAGATGATCCACCTGATCGCCGGCGCGGGACAGGCTGCGCCAGCCATCGGCTTGTGGTGCGCGCAATCCAGACAGGATGCTGGCATAGAAATGCGACAGCCCTGCACCTTCTCGGGTCTGGATCACCCACACCTTTTGCTGGTCGGCGGCACGCAGATGTTCGACGGCGAAGCGTTCGGCGATCATGGTTTTGCCGTTGTGGTAGGGACCGGCAAGCAGCAAACCGCGTGGGCGCAGGGATGGCGGCCGCTCGACCAGCAGTCGCATCGCGTCATGCGCCGCGCCGGCGGCCGGATGGCTGATCCAGCGCGGCGCGCGCACATGGGCGATCCGCACTGCGTCATCGGCTTGCAAGAGCGGGACGGTGGCGGGCATGAGGTGATCCGGCACCTTACCAATCCTCGACCGGGAAGACCCGCCGCGGACGATCCGGGTCGAGTTTTGCCTGGGCCGAGGCGGAAGGCGCAGCGAAGTCGGCATAAGGTTTCTTTGCCCCGGTGGCATGCCGGGCGCGGGTCATCTCCTTCAACCGGCTTTTGGGGGTTTTGGCGGCGGCAACAGTTGCAGCGATTTCGCGTCGGATGGCTGCTGCCTCCTGCACGGGGCGCCGCTGGACTTCACGCCGCCGCTGTCGATCCGCCTGGTGCTGCCAAAGCGTGATCGGCTCGGCCAGTCCGTCCCGTCGCCTGACCGGCCGCCAGGCCTGCGTATCCGGATCCTTGACGTAGACATGGCTGATGTCGCGAGGATCATAGCACAGATCGAGCGGGGCCAGCCGATCACGACGCGCGACCAACGGGCCCAGCCAAGGTTCGAAATAGTCGATGGCGAAGAGACTGATGCCCTGAGGTGAAATTTTCCGCGTCTTGCGTGGCAGGAAATTCAGCAGCACATCGACAGGTGCATCGATCGGCCGGTCCTTCGGCTGGAACAGATCTTTCCACTCTTTCGCCGGAACGGTCAGCTTGCGCGCATTCTGGCTCAGGTTGTGGTCGATGATCGCGAGCGCGATGCAGCGTTCAAGATCCGCGAAGCTGAGCCGTGCCCGCGCTTCCGAGGCATAGTCACCCCGATCCGCGATGGAACGCCCTGTCTTACCGGGCAAGGCCCGTAACGCGGTGTTCACTTTCCCCAGCAGGCGTTCGACGACTCCGCCCCGATGCACGGTGCCCTTGTTCCGCATGCGTATGGCGATGCCATAGTCCGCGCATCCTCTGCTGAAGGTGCTGCTTTGGAACTCCTTGGCGGAATCGACGACGATCTGCTTCGGGCGACCATGCATTGGCCAGGCATGATCGATGCCGCGTTCTGCCAGCCAGGCAGTCTTGCAGCACATCGCGTGCGCCAGACAAAGCGCGACAGACAGTCGTGACGGCCGCTCGAGGGTCAGGCAGAAGCCGATGATCGCGCTCGTGGCCACATCTGCAGCGATGGTCAGATAGGGGCGACCAACGAAGACACCGTGGTCATCAATCACCTCAACAAATTGGATGTCTGCCGGCGTGTGATCGATCTGGACAACGTCGAGTGCGTGGTTAGCCCGGATGTAGCCCGGTCGCGGCTTCAGCCGGTGCAGGTGTTTACCATCTGACAGGCGGCGGCGGGCAATTTCTTCCGGGGTGAACAGGATGGGAATGCGCCGGGCGACAGTGACATAGGCGGGCGGAGTGTGCCCTTCCTCTGCGCAGCGGGTGCGGATCTCTTCAACGATCGGTGCAAGGTCCGGCTGCTCCGGGCGCAACCACATCTCCCGCAGGGTCACCGCGATGATGTTCTCGACTGCGGGGTTGATCCTCGGTTTAGCAGTCGCACGATGGCTTTTGTGTTGACCGTCGCTTCCAGAACGATCTCGTCCTCCACATTTAGCCGCTTTGCAAATTTCAGGATATGCTCGCGCTCAAGCTCCAGGCGACCGGCATCCCTGATCTTGCCGTTCTCCAGGATCGCCACTTGTGCGAAGGTACGATGCACATCGAGGGCAATGATCTTCATGATTGGCTCCTTTCAATGTTCAAAAACAAGGGAGCCAGCGGGCCACACGACAACTACGGATCCGCGCTCGCAGCGCAACCGGGCAAGTCGAAGGGGCGGCCAGATAACAACTCGAGCTCTCAGCTCATGAGATACTTCGGCCTGCCCGCCATTCGTGCTCCCAACACCCCAATCCCGGTGGGTCAATTCTAACCCACATCGAGGTATTATAAACCTCCGATTGGGGTGCCGAGATCATTCATGCCGGATAACAACATCGTTGAGCAGGATCACCGAGGCGTAAAACGGCGGATCAGGCCGATGTTGGGCTTCAAGTCATTCAGATCAGCAACTGCAACTTTGGACGGTATAGAAACGGCACACATGATCAGGAAAGGAGAGTTGGGAAGTGGTTGCCCCTTCGAGATCTATGCCAGTCTTGCCGCGTGACGCGCAACCGAGGAAGCGTCTTTCTTGGCCACACTGAACTTTGCGACGGAACCCCCTCTGTGACTAGCGCGTCGATCCAATCTATCCGGGTAGGGTCGTCAGTCGGACTCAAGTAGAAACTTGAAAAGCCGGGCCGCTGGGCCGGTCTCGGCGCTTGATGTGATTTGCGCGATGAAAAACTGCTTTCTCAAAGGCATTCCTTCGAGCCTTGCTCGTGCCAGCGAGCCCGAAGCAATTTCGCCTCGCACCGCCGTCTCCAGCACGATGGACGCGCCCAGACCGGCGGCCACGCTGCGCTTAACTGCCTCGGTCGAGCCCACATTGCCGATGGTGTCGACATCTTCTGCTTGGGGCCCTAGTGCTTCTGTCAGAAGGGTGCCGGTCCCGCTGCCGCGCTCGCCGCCCAGCATCTTGAGCGTCTTGAGTTCGGCAAAGCTGATCTCTTCGCGCGTGGCAAGTGGATGATCGCTTGGCAGGATGACGATCATTTCATCGCTGAGCCAAGGAGCCACCGTTACGGCGGGGTGGGAAATTGGCCACTCCATCGCGGCGATGTCGATCTCTTCGGCCAGCAACATCTGCGCAACGCGAGGGTTTGGGGCTGAGATGACCTCCCATCGCATCTGCGATGATGTCTGTTTGAGAAAGGATGCCAGCGCATCCGGCATGAAGTATGATGCGATGTTGCCGCTGCACCCGATCTTGAGCGACTCGGATAAAACGGCGGCCTGTGCCCTTTGAGTGGATGTAAGAATCTGCTGTGCATGTGGCAGGAGTCGCAGCCCGGCGTCGGTCAGGCGGCTGCCGCTATGGCTGCGCTGGATCAAGGGCGCGCCTAAGTCCTCCTCCAATTTCTTGATATGTTGCGACAGGGTAGGCTGCGCGATGCCGATCCGGACGGCGGCAGTCTGGAAGCTGCCGAGTTCGGCCAGCGCGACGAAGCTTTTGAGAACAGTCGGGTTCACGTCTCGAGCACCTCGGGATTGACGGCGTGGCGCGGCCGCTTGCCAGAAAGAAAGGCGATGATCTCATCGGCGGCCTCGGCTGCAATCTGGCGGCGCACCTCGCTGACTGCCGATCCGATATGCGGTGTCAGAACCGTTTGGTCACAGGCGAGGAGCGCTGGATGAACTTGCCTTGGCCGATCCGGGCGATGCCAATCCTCCATCTCGAACGTGTCCGCGGCATAGCCGGCAAGGCGGCCTGTGTTCAGCGCCTCCACGACGGCGGCCTCATCCACCAACGATCCGCGCGCGGGATTGACCAGATAAGTCCCTTGTTTCATCGCTGCTAGAAAAGATACATTCACGATGTGCTTGGTCTGGTCCGTCAATGGCAGCGCAAGGATGATGAAGTCAGACAGGCGGGTGAGATCATCGAGCGGAGCGTACTGCGCATCGAGAGCTTTTTCCGTCGTGGGGTCGAGGCGATTTTCGTCGAAGTAGATGCGCCGGCCTCGAAAACCCGAAAGGAGCCGCATTGTCTCGCGGCCCACTGCACCGCCGCCGATGATGCCCACGGTCGCGCCTTGCAGGCTGCCACCATAAAAATTGGGCCGCCACCCGGCGAACGTTCCTGACCGTAGATGCGCGTCTCCCGCACGCATGTTCCGTGCGAGCGCAATGCTGAGGCCAATGGCCAACTCGGCCGTCGGCTCGGTCAAAAGGTTCGGAACATAGGTCAACAGCACCCTGGCATCTGTGCAGGCCCGCTGATCAAGATTATCGAAGCCTTTCAATGCGCCGGCAATAATCTTCAATTTGGGGCAGGCGTCCAGAAATGGGCGGTCGACGCACTCGGTCATGAAGGCCATCAACGCCGATGCATCCGCGCAAGCCGCACGCAATTCGTCGTCGGCGAGTGGATCGCGCCCCTCGCTGGTCACGACATCCCCGTGCGCTGAAAGGCGTGCCAGCGTCTCATCTTCGATCCAGTTGGGCACTACAATTTTGACCATTATCCAACATCCTTAGCTGCGATTTTCCAATCACTAACAGCAAGGAACATATATCGCAATATGTAATAAAACTGTCATATATATTGCGTATCAAAGAACTAACAGAAGGAGAATCGGTGCGATGGATGGGTCAATGAGTATTATGGGACGTGATATTCTGAGCGTCGACGATGTCGAAGTCGTGTACCCGAACGGCACACGCGCACTCAATAAGACCACCTGCCAATTCATGGACGGGGAAGTGACCGTCCTTCTTGGTCCGTCGGGCGCCGGTAAGTCTACGCTTCTTCGCACTCTCAACCTGCTGACCCAGCCAAGCGCAGGACATATCGTGACATCGGCGGGCCAGCAGTTGAAGTCGCGCCGCGATATCCGGTTTCATCGGCGCGACACCGCCATGATCTTTCAGCAGCACCAACTGATCGGCCGCCTGAGCGCTCTGCGCAATATCCTCATGGCGCGTCTCGGTCGCCATTCTGTCTGGAGCAGTTTGGCAGGCTTTTCGCGCGCCGAGAAACACCTTGCGCTGGAATCTCTCAGCCGCGTGGGCCTCTTTGACAAGGCGCTGACACGCTGTGACAGCCTTTCGGGTGGCCAGCAGCAGCGCGTCGGCATTGCGCGCGCGCTCACGCAGGAGCCAAAGCTGATCCTCGCGGACGAGCCTATCGCATCGCTCGATCCAGCATCTTCGGACCGGGTGATGAAAATCCTCCGCGACGTATGCCGCGAAGACCGAATTCCCGTCATTGTCAGCCTTCACCAACTCGATTTTGCCAAGGCCTATGCCGATCGCATCATCGGCCTCTGTGATGGTGACATCGTTTTTGACGGACCGCCCTCGGCACTGGATAACGCCGCGCTGTCGCGCATCTACGGCGCGCCGGCCGATACGACCAACTGATCTTTCAACTCTTGGAGACTGCCATGAAGAATATCGCAACTCTCACCGCCATGCTGCTGGCCTCAACAGCCGCATTCGCAGCAGGCGATTATGATCCGGACACTTTGCGCGTCGCGCTGCTTCCTGATGAAAACGCCTCGACCGTGATCCAGGATAACAAGCCGCTGGCCGCGTATCTTGAAGAGAAGCTCGGCAAGGATATCGAACTGATCGTCACGACCGATTACTCTTCGATGATCGAGGCGATGCGCTTTGGCCGCGTGGATGTCGCGTATTTTGGGCCGGCCTCCTACACCATCGCCAAGGCCAAGATGGCGGATGGCGATCTGGACATCGAGCCGTTCGCCGCGCGCGTGACGGATGGAAGCACCACCTACCAGTCTGTCCTCATTGCCAATGTCGAAAGCGGTATCGACTCGATCGACGATATCGAAGGGTCGGGCATCGATGTGGCTTTTGGCGATCAGGCATCCACCTCGAGCCACTTCGCGCCGAAATACACGATGATGCTCGAAGGCGTGACGGAGGGCGATGACTATACCCAGAACTTCACGGGCGCGCACGACGCGGTGGCGCGCAACGTCGAGCTGGGCAATGCCGCTGTCGGCGGTCTGAGCCGTCCGATCTACGAGAGCCTGCTGGCCAAGGGGTCGGTTGATGCATCGAAGCTGATTGTCATCGGTTACTCCGCCGATATCCCACAATATCCTTGGGTTATGCGCACCGACATGACCGAGGCGCTTGAAGACTCAATCAAGGACGCCTTCCTGACGCTGGAGCCAGGGACCGACGCGGGCGATGCAGTCCTGACGCCGTTCAAGGCCGACGGGTTCGCAGCAATCACGGATGCCGACTACGACATCATCCGTGACATCCGCAAGAACCTGCAAGCCGACTGAGAATGCCCGAACTAGGAGACCGCCATGACCCGCCTCTTGACTGCCCAGCCTGCGCTGACCAACGCTGAAGATGTGCTGGCCGAGGACAGCAAGGGGCGGCGAAAGCTGCTCCTTCAAATCGCCGTAGTCGCCGCGATCGTCATTGTATCGCTATGGATGACCGGGATGCTAGATCGGAGCCGGTTGACCAGCGGCTTGCCGGCTATCGGTATCCTCGGCACTGAGATGTTCCCGCCGGATTTCGGCCGTTGGCGCGACTGGGTAGGACCCCTTGTCGAGACGCTGGCTATGTCTATCGCCGGCACGGCGCTGGCGGTCGCTCTCTCTTTGCCACTGGGCTTCTTGGCCGCACGGAACACATCGCCCAACAAGGTTATCTACCAAGTCTCGCGGGTCGTCCTGAATACGCTTCGCTCGATCCCAGAATTGATCATGGGTATAATTTTCGTTGCAGCTGTAGGGTTTGGCATGTTGCCTGGTGTTTTGGCCCTTGGCCTCCATTCGGTTGGAATGGTCGGAAAATTCTTTGCGGAGGCCATCGAGCACGCGCATCCTGCACCGATTGAAGCGACCGAGGCGTCAGGAGCCACGTCAATGCAAGTCATCCTGCATGGCGTCCTGCCTCAAGTCTTTCCGCAATTCGCAGATGTGAGCATGTATCGCTGGGAATATAATTTTCGAGCCTCGACCGTCATGGGTATGGTTGGTGCAGGCGGTATCGGCACTGAGCTCGTCGGCTCGCTCCGCCTTCTGGACTACCCACAGGTGTCAGCGGTTTTGCTGGTCATCCTCGCCTGTGTGACCGTTGTGGATATACTCAGCAATATGCTCCGTGCGAAGTTCCGGTGATTTAAGCAGATGCCAAGGTGATTTGCTCGAACAATGAGCCATCACCTCAACGGTTCAGTTTTCTTTCATGCCAGCTTGTTGCATGGGTCAAAATATGGGTGCAGGCGCCCCTTTCCCCGAACGACTATGCGGCACGTTTGAAGACCGCATGACCGAGGCGGGTCATGCGGTTGAGGGTCTTTGTGGCGCCCGATCTGGGCTTCGACGAGGGCTCTGCGATTGTATCCCGTTGCTGACTACCCTGCCATTCGGCCATGCTCGGCGATATGCTCTATGTGAGCGTTGCGCCCATCGCGTAGGCCGGGAACAGCGGTAATTAGTGGCGGGATGGTGATCTCGACATCGGGTCAGAACTTTTGGGTCAAGCAATCGGAAACTACGGTGCCATCATAAGCGGCGTCCGCCAGAACGCGGGTCACCTAGCTTGCGATCCCCACGATGAGGTCGGGCAAGGCGGTTTCGTCGCCGATCTGGTCTGTGGTCAACAGTGAGGCGACGATCTCACCGCTGTCCGGGTCATACCCGATGTGCAGTTGACGCCAGGATTTGCGGGTCTTTCACGTGCCATGCTTTTCGTCCTGCCAGCCCGAACCGCGATGGATCTTCAGGCCTGTGCTATCCACGATCAGCGTGGTGGGGCCACTGGATTGTGGCCTTTCGTCCACGACCGAGAGGTCAATCGCCCGCCGCGATAAGGTCGAGAAGTCTGGAACCGGCAACTCCACGCCCATCAGTCCAAGTAGCGACCGGACGAACTCTTGGGTCTGATGCAACGGCTGGTGAAAGATCAGCCCCCGCGTCAGACACGTCTCAATCGCGAAGTCCGAATATTTTGGCTGACCACCGCGACCCTTTCGCTTCGGCGCTGACCATCGCCCGGCAGCCCCGGCCTCAAGCCAGATCGTAACGTCTCCGCGACGGCGCAGAGCCTCGTTGAAATCCGACCAATTCGTCACCGTGTATTTCGCCTTGGAAAACTTATCGCGTCGACCAGCGTTGAATATATGCGGCATAGGGCGCTACCTTGAGGATATCAGAACCGGCGTCTTCGCCAAAATCCGCGACCCATGCAACAAGCTGTCAAATCACCACACCAAGATCACTCAGCGCGCGAAATCCCTTCGGAATGTCCGCATTATCACGCAGTTCCAGCACGAGGTGCGGGTCGCTTTCGCAAGCAGCCAAGGCACGGAAGACAGCTGTCCATTCGATTTCCCCTTCCCCCGGGGCCCAGTGGCGGTCGGCATGGCCATCGACGTCTTGCAGGTGGACATGGGCAAGCTGCGCACCGGCATCAGTGATAAAGTCAGCGACGGGTGGGGCGCCAGACATGCGACGGGCTAACTGAGCGTGCCCGGTGTCGATGGAAAGTGCGATTGCTTGTGAGCCAAAGCCATCCACCATCGCGCGACGTGTTTCTGGGCGAACGTCCTGAATGTTTTCGATCACAAGAGTGATGCCCATGTTTTCGGCTGCGCGCACGACGGGGTCTAGAATTTGATGGATGCGGCCAATCTTGCTTTCGGCGTAGCCCGGCTCTGATGATGTGACCGCCCCCCGACGGCATCA
>NZ_JAINWI010000022.1 GCF_021021435.1 Seohaeicola saemankumensis | reverse complement strand
AACTCTACATTAGAACGCGGGAAGTTTCGGGGGGCAGGTCATGTTCATAAAGCAAGACAGCTTCACTCATCTCATTCTGGTAGCTGTACCGGTTATAGATAGCCTGGACGCCCGTATGGGTGCCAGAGACGTGATTGAGGATCTTCTCAGTCACGTGGATAGGAACGCTGAGCATGGCCATGCGCGTGGAGAATGTGCGGCGCAGATCGTGGAGCGTGAAATTGTCAGTGCCACTCGCCTTCTGCAGCTTCTTTAAGTGATAGGCGTAGCCGTTGTACGGCCCGTCACCCTCGGTGGCATTGAAAAGATAGCCCCTATTCTTTTCCGGTAGCAGCGACTGCGCCAAAGGGCCAAGAGGGAAGGTGTGCTCGCGCTTATTCTTGACAATGGTAGGTGGCAGAGTGACCTTGTCACCTTTGATGTACTCGCCCTTGAGGAGGCCGATTTCAGTCTTCCGCTGCCCAGTCAGTAGCAGCAATTTGAATATCGTACCGAACGTGCCTTCGCAGTGCGGCCACAAGGCTTTGATTTCGTCGTCAGTGAGGACGCGGGAACGGCTGGCCTGAGGTTCTGCTTTGATACCGACGCAAGGCGACGTGCTCAGATAGCGCGGGATTGCCCAGTTGAAGAACGTCTTGATGTCCTTCAGAGCGTGGGACCGGGCTGACGAACCTTCGATTGCGTTAAGTGCAGTGACCACATCATCGTAAGTGATCTTGTCCAAGGGTTTGGTCCACTTGAAATGCTTGAGCGAGCTGGTGAGGACGCGCTTGCTGTGGAAACGCCATCTGGAAAGCCCTAGAAACTCCTGTACGGCGTCAGGGAAGCTGATACGCACCTTTTCTTGAGTAGGCGTCGCCAAAGCCAGCATGGCCCGTTTTCGAGCCTCTGAGAGAGACATGGCAGGGTAATGACCAAGAGTGATCTTGGTTCGGTTCTCGCCTTTCACCACAATCCAGGTGCGGCGGTTTTTTCCGACGCGTATGGCGAAGTTCTTTACTTTCTCGTCGAAGTGAAGCCCTGGCTGGAGCTTCTGAACGCTGATGTCGGTTAGATTTGGCACGGATTTGGACCGGAAATATGGAGGTTAAGGGCGGATAGCTATGGGGAGGTATAGCACACTAAACGCACTAAAACACTATATTTTTAAGGTACAATTAAGTGATATGGGGAGGTATGGAAATGGTACGTCATCTGCTTCCCAAGCTGAATACGAGGGTTCGATTCCCTTCACCCGCTCCAATCTCCAACTGATTATCTTGAGGACGACAGGGTGTCCTGACGCGAAGTGTTCGCATGCCCAAGCCACCCCCCATGCGGCGTGACGCGTGGGAACCCTTCCCTTTGCCCGAATTCTCCAACTGAAAGCGGAACCGACCCCTCACAGGGGCGTTGACGGGGTGACACCGCCTCGCCGCGATCCTGCGGTCGGGGTGCTCGAAATATCAAAACAAAGGAATTCCAGATGAACATTCTTATGGTTCTGACCTCACATGACCAACTCGGCGATACCGGCAATAAGACCGGCTTCTGGCTGGAGGAATTCGCCTCCCCCTATTACGTCTTCAAGGATGCAGGCGCGGATGTGACGCTGGCGTCGCCCAAGGGCGGGCAACCGCCGCTGGACCCGACCAGCGATGCGGACGACGCGCAGACCGAGGCAACCAAGCGCTTCAAATCAGACACCGCCGCGCAGGAGGCGCTGGCGCAGACATCCATTCTGTCCACCCTCGCGGCGGATGATTTCGATGCGGTCTTCTTTCCGGGCGGGCATGGTCCACTGTGGGACTTGGCCGAAGATGCCGACAGCGCCGCCCTGATCGAGGCTTTCGCGGCAAAAGATCGCCCCATCGCAGCCGTCTGCCACGCGCCCGCCGCGTTCAAGAACACCAAAACCCCTGAAGGAAAACCCTTCGTCGCGGGTCGCAAGGTCACGGGCTTCACCAATTCCGAGGAAGAAGGCGCAGGCCTGACCGATGTGGTCCCCTTCCTGCTGGAGGATATGCTGGCGGACCGTGGCGCCCAATACACCAAGGGCAACGACTGGTCTTCTTTCGTGGTGACGGATGGCAAACTGGTGACCGGCCAGAACCCGGCCTCGTCCGAAGAAGCGGCACGCCGGCTCTTGTCCCTGCTCTGATCTGGGCCACGCCGTCTGAACCCGTCAGGCGGTTCACCTCTGCGCTGTGACCGGTTAAGGTAGCGCGACCCAAGACAAGACAGGAGAAGAGGCATGACATGGAAGGTTTACCTTTCGGGCGAAATCCACACCGACTGGCGCGACCGGATCGTGACAGGGGCGCTGGGTCTGGATGTGAACTTTACCGGCCCCGTCACCGATCACGCCGCCAGCGATGATTGTGGCGTCGAAATACTGGGAGCAGAGCCGGACAAGTTCTGGCACGACCACAAAGGTGCCAAAATCAACGCGATCCGCACCCGCAAGGGGATTGCGGATGCCGATATAGTAGTGGTGCGCTTTGGCGATCAATACAAACAGTGGAACGCCGCTTTCGACGCAGGCTATGCCGCGGCCTTGGGCAAGTCGCTGATCATCCTGCACGGCCCCGACCATCAGCACGCGCTGAAAGAGGTGGACGCGGCAGCACTGGCGGTAGCGCAGACACCCGAACAGGTGGTGCGAATCCTGCGCTACGTGCTGGAAGGACAGCTTTAGGCCGCGTCACGCCTCCGGTTTGCCGCCGTCGCCCCCCCCCCCAAGCGCCTGCTCTTGGCTTCCCTGACGACGCATCCTAAGAAGGGCCGGAGTCCATATAACCACGAAAGCCCCTGCCCTGACACTTGCCACGATCCTGACGACGATTCTCGTGCTGGCGACAGGTGCTGCTGGCGGGATGCTGGCCAGCCAAACACTGCTGCCTTTGCCCTATATGCTGGGCAGCCTGATCGCCACGGCCTTGCTGTCGGCGTTTTTGGGCAGGCGTTTTCCCACCGGATACAAGTTTCCGCAGAATATCCGGCTGATCTTTCTGGCGGTGATCGGTGTGATGATCGGGGCGCAGGTCTCGCCCGAACTTGGGGCGCTGCTGCCTGCAATGGCGGTCAGTTTCGCGGCATTGACGCTGTTTGTCGCGCTGGCCCATGCCGGCAACTATGCGATTTTCCACCATATCGGCGGCTATGACAAGCCGACGGCCTTCTATAGCGGCACCCCAGGCGGGCTGATGGAAAGCATCGCCATGGGCGAGGAAGCGGGCGCGGATATCGCGATCCTGACCATGCAGCAGTTTTTGCGGATCATCCTTGTGATCTCGCTTCTACCCATCGGCCTGTCGGTCTGGCTGGGCGCGCCGGTGGGCAGTGCGGGGGGCATGACGCTGGCGCGCGCCGATGTGGACCTGAGCCAATTGCCGGTGGTGGTGGCGGTCGGTGCGCTCGGGTTGGCGGTAGGGCGCTGGTTGCGCCTGCCTGCGGGCCAGTTGACGGGGCCCTTGTTCGTGGCGGGGGCTGTCAGCCTTAGCGGACTGGTTCCGCTGGATATGCCGCAATGGTTGATCAATGACGCGCAGATCGTGATCGGGGCCGGCCTAGGCATGCGTTTTGGCGGGCTGAAAGGCCGCGCCCTGCTGCGCGGTCTGGGGCTTGGTTTGGCCTCGGTCGGTTTTATGATGACGCTGGCGGTGCCGCTGGTACTGCTGGTGCAACGTATCACAGGGGCTGCCTTTGACACACTGCTGGTCAGCTTTGCACCCGGCGGTGTGACCGAGATGGCGTTGATCGCACTGAGTCTGCAGGCCAATCCGGCGCTGGTGACCGCGCATCACATCTACCGCATCATCCTGACGGTGATCGGAATGAGCGTGATCGCGCGCTTGCAAAAGCGGGGCAATCAGCTTTGACAGCCCTGCACACAAGGGGTAACCCACATCTGTCAAACAAAAAAGAAGAGGGCTGATATGCTGATGCAAGATACTGCTGCCGTAATCACGGGCGGCGCGTCGGGTCTGGGGGAAGCTACGGCGCGGCTGTTCCGCGCCTCGGGCGCGCAGGTGACGATACTGGACCGCGACGCGACACGCGGCGAGGCTGTCGCCGCCGAGATCGGCGCGCATTTCGCACAGACCGATGTGAGCGACGAAGCCTCTGTCAAGGCAGCGATCGGGCATGCCGTCAAGGCGATGGGCAAGATCAACGCCGCGATCAACTGCGCCGGAGTCGGCACCGCCGAAAAAACCTTGGGCAAGGACGGGCCACACAGCCTTGAGCATTACAACCGTGTCATCGGGATCAACCTTGTCGGCACATTCAATGTCTCGCGTCTGGCCGCGGCTGAAATGGCCAAGAACGATCCTTCCGAGGATGGCCAGCGCGGTGTGATCGTCAATACCGCCTCGGTCGCGGCCTTTGACGGGCAGAAGGGCCAGGTCGCCTATGCCTCATCCAAGGCTGGTATCGCGGGTATGTCGCTGCCAATGGCGCGCGATCTGGCACGCGAGGGCGTCCGCGTCATGGCGATTGCGCCGGGGATTTTCCTGACGCCGATGCTGATGGGCCTGCCGCAAGAGGTGCAGGACCAGCTGGCTGCGGATGTGACCTGCCCGCGCCGCCTTGGTCGACCGGAGGAATATGCAAGCCTTGCCCGTTTTATCGTCGAAAGCGGCTATCTGAACGGCGAGACCATCCGCATCGACGGTGCTTTGCGCATGAGGTAAGCTTTGCTCTGCAAGCATTTGTAACAAAAGAAACGGCGGGCCAGTCCTGCCGTTTTTCTTATGTGGCAGGCCTAATCGTCGCTGTCGCGTCGCCGCATCCGTGCCGCCATCCTGTCAAGGCCCCGCGCCTTGAAGGAGGCAACAACTCCTGCATGATCCACCGCCTCGCGGTTCTGGCTGAGTTTGGACTTGGCGGCAATGCCCGTGATCTCGATCCGGAAGGCGACGATGGCGGCCAGCATCGTCTCCATATAATCGCGCGGCGCGTCCGCCATGCGCCATGCCGCTTCGCCGTTCATCGCGCGTTCATGGTCACGCGTCAGCCGCCCCACAATGGCGCGCTTGGTCTTGTCGTCATGCTGGAAGGTGATCCGTCCGGCCACATGCACCACTTGATAGTTCCATGTCGGCACATGGCGGTGATGCGCGGGTTTGGTCGGGTAGAGATTGGGTGAGACATATCCGTCCTCGCCCTTGAAAATCGCCAGCACATCCGCGTGATCAGGGATCAGGCGATGCATGTCGTTGTTCAGCGCGACATGACCGATCAGCATAGTGTCACCCTCGGCCATCACGGGGATATGGTTGGCGATCATGCCCTGCGCGGTTTGCGCGACAATGGCAGCCAAAGGATAGT
Source organism: Seohaeicola saemankumensis (assembly GCF_021021435.1). Lineage (GTDB taxonomy): Bacteria > Pseudomonadota > Alphaproteobacteria > Rhodobacterales > Rhodobacteraceae > Seohaeicola. Next base: position 60,688 of record NZ_JAINWI010000022.1, on the reverse strand, counting down.
CGGCGATCAGGGCCGCCACCTCGCTTTGGTTTGCTTCAACAAAATGATCTGGCAGATACATGCACTGACCTTTCACATTCCATGCAAGGCAAGACGCGGCCAGCCTGCCTCAAGCCTCGGCTTTTGCTTCCAACTCCAACCATTCTTCTTCCGCTGCCGCCAGCGCCTTCTGGCGTTCGGCCAGCGCTTCGGTGCCTTTGCGGAATTTTACAGGCTCTTTGGTGAAGATATCGGGGGCCGAAAGAAATTCCTCAAGCTTGGCAATTTCGGCCTCCAGCGTGGCGATGATACCGGGCAAAGCGTCAAGGCGGTGTTTCTCGGTAAAGGACAGCGCGGATTTTCCCGCAGGCTTGGCCGCAGCAGGCGTTTCGGATTTGGCCGGCCCCTTGCGTTTGCCATCATAGCTGACCGAATTCCAGTCCGCGGTATCGCCGCGTTCGGCCCGTTGCGCCTGGTAGTCGGTCCAGCCGCCCGCATAGACAGTGGCGCGCCCGTCGCCTTCCATCGCGATGGTGGTCGCAGCAACGCGGTCCAGAAAGTCGCGGTCGTGGCTGACCAGCAGAACAGTGCCATCGTAATCGTCCAGCAGTTCCTGCAACAGGTCCAACGTTTCGATATCCAGATCGTTAGTCGGTTCGTCCAGCACCAGAAGATTGCTTTCCTTGGCCATCAGCTTGGCCAGTAGCAGTCGCGCCTTTTCACCACCCGACAGGCTGCGGACAGGCGCGCGGGCCTGACGCTCGTCGAACAGGAAATCCTTGAGATAGCCGATCACATGGCGCGGTGCACCGCGCACCAGCACCTGATCGGCCTTGCCCGACACCCGCATATCGGGATCGCCGGTCAGGCTGTCCCAAAGGCTCATGTCGGGATCAAGCTGCGCGCGGGCCTGATCGAAAATCGCAGGCATCAGGTTCGTGCCAAGGCTGATTGTGCCGCTATCAGGCGCTTCCTGCCCCATCAGCATCCGCAAAAGCGTGGTTTTGCCCACACCGTTGGGGCCGACAAAGGCCACGCGATCACCGCGCAGGATCTTGACCGAGAAGTCGCGCAGGATCACCTTGCCGTCATAAGCCTTTGAGATACCTTCAGCTTCGGCAACCTTCTTGCCGGATTTCGTGCCCGCCTCCAGCGCCATCGCCGCGGTGCCCTGCCGCCGGATCTGGCTAGAGCGTTCGGCCCGCAAATCCTGAAGGGCGCGCAAGCGGCCCTGATTCCGTTTGCGCCGCGCGCTGATGCCTTCGACCGCCCAACGCCCTTCGGCCTTGATCTTGCGGTCCATCTTGTGGCGCTGCATATCCTCGTCTTCCCAGACCTTGTCGCGCCATGCCTCGAATCCCTCGAATCCGGTTTCCTGCCGCCGCACCGCACCGCGGTCGATCCACAAAGTTGCCTTCGTCAGCGCGCGCAGAAAGGCGCGGTCATGGCTGATCAACACGAAAGCGGCGCGGGTTGTGGACAGTTCCGCCTCTAGCCAGGCAATCGCCTCGATATCCAGATGGTTGGTCGGCTCGTCCAGCAGCATCAGTTCGGGCGCCTCGGCCATCAGCTTGGCCAGCGCAGCGCGGCGACGTTCGCCACCCGATGCGGTAGCCACAGGGCGCGCAGGGTCGAATTTCAGCCCCTCTCCCGCGATCTCGACCTTGTAGGATTCGGACGGGTCAAGCCCGCTGGCAGCGTAATCGCCCAGCGTGGTGAACCCCTCCATCATCGGGTCTTGTTCCATATAGCCCACGGTGATGCCCGGAGTGACCACACGCGCGCCAAGATCGGGTTCGACCAGCCCTGCCATCACCTTCATCAACGTGGATTTACCCGACCCGTTGCGCCCGACAAGCGCCACACGGTCGCCGGGTTGAACCACCAGCGACAGATCGGAAAAAACGGGATCACCGCCGAAAGTCAGCGAGATATCGGAGAGTTGCAGAAGGGGTGCGCGTGCCATGATCGCCTGCTATCCGCGCGACGGGGTGCCGTCAAGGACCGCCAAAAAGCCCACCTGTAAACGTGATGGTCTTTGCGGGCCGATTCCGGCGGAACGCCTTGCCATAGGGCAGACCGGATCAGGCCGATACCGCGCGCAGCAATTTCTTGCGGGCATCGGGGATCGCACTGATCTCAAGCCCTGTAAAAACATGCAGCGTATCCATCTGCTTGTCGATCACCGCATGATCGCTGACCCATCCGCCCATCATCAGATAGGTTCGCAGCAAGGGCGGCATCGCCTGCAACGCCTTGCGCCGGTCAGGCCTGCGCCGCAGCCTTGCAGCAAAGCGGAATACCTGTTGCGCTTTGACCATGGGCCGCCATTGCGCGGGGGCAAGGTGGCTGTCCTTGAGCATGGCGAAGGTATCCAGATAGGGGTTGCGGTCCGTGCCCTTGAACGAGGAACAGCCAAACAGCATCTCGACCCCCTGCGCATCCACATGGCGCGTCAGCGCCGCCCATGCCAGGCGCAGGATATCGGGGTCGGGATAATGCGGATGGATGCAGAAACGCCCGATTTCGATCATCCGGCCCGGAAATTGCTTGAGCGGGGACAATTCGTAGAACTGCGCGGAATAGCTGCGCTCGATCTGCGCGCCATCGGGCAATTCCAGTATCCTGAAACAGCAGACAAGCTGCCCGCTATTGATATCCGTGACCAGAACATGGGTGCACAGCGCGTCAAAAGGATCGCTGTCCGGACTGTGTCCGGCAGCTGCGTCATCAGGATGGAAAGCAAGCTGCCGCAAACGTTGCGCCGCACCAAGATCGGAATCGGTCACGGCTGTGCGTACCCTGTAGCGCCCTTTTGTCAGTGCCAGCATGCGATGCCCCAGCCGTTCCTGTGACGCAAGGCTACGATTGCGCCAGCATAGCCGCAAGACATGTCAGGCAGGTGACGCGGCGGGCCAAGCAAAGATGCCGCACCACGGATCAGGAATGGCCCGTGGCGGCAGGCATGGTTACAGGAAATCCGAGGCGCGGAAGGCCCCCAGATTGCCGATCAGGCGGCGCAGAATGGATTCGCTGGCGCCGGACGTGCCCGTGATACGGCGCGAGATCGGCACGATCTGGCCATCCTCAAGCCCGAAGCGTTCGATATTGGTCACGACACCCGCGCTGTCATAGCTGATGGCAAGAACCTCCCGCTCGACCACTTCGGGCGCGCGATAGGCAAACTGGCGCACGCGACTTTGCACATAATAGCTGGCGCTTTCGGTCATCATGCCCGACATGGCAGGCGCACCGACAAGATCCTCGACCGAAGCGCGGGTATCCACGCCGACCGTGACCTGAGCCAGTTCCGCATCGGTGGGCACATAGCCGTGGTTGCGGAATTGCGCAGAGCAGGCCCCAAGCGCCAGTATGGACAGGACCGCAATGATTTTGCCGAACCGGAAACTCTTGCCTGACATCCCTGCCCTCTTGCTTTGGCGACGTGTGCCTTTTATCCCGCTTATACAAGGAATGCCCCCGGTTCAAGAATGGAAGCGTCTGATCCCATGTCCCAGTCACGCGAAACCGACAACGCCCTGCGGGTCTCCGATCTGTCTCAGAACACCCCGACAGACTTCGATCTGCGCCCCGACGCTGCTGAATTGCAGGCAATTGCTGATGAATTAGGCCTTTTGGCGCTGCGAAAACTTGCCTTCAAGGGCAAAATTCGCGCCGAGGGTCAATCGGATTGGCAGTTGGAGGGCATGTTGGGCGCGACAGTGGTGCAGCCCTGCGTCGTGACGCTGGAGCCTGTGACGACGCGCATAGATGAACCTGTGCGGCGTCTTTACCTGTCCGATCCCAGCGAAATCCTGCCCGAGGGCGAGGAGATCGAGATTCCCGAGGACGATTCCGCCGAACCGCTGGGCAGCACGATCAATCCCTATTCGGTCATGCTGGAAGCGCTGGCGCTGGCCCTGCCCGCATGGCCCCGGGCAGAAGGCGCCGCGATCGGCAGCGTCACAGTCACCGAACCGGGACAGACGGCGCTGACCGAAGAAGCGATGAAACCCTTCGCGGGGCTTGCGGCGCTGCGTGACAAGCTGTCGGACATGCCGGACGAGCCTGACGAAAAGTAACCTCGGCACCGTGCAATTGTCCTGAAACGCACCGCAAGGCGGGCTTGTGAGGGCGAGGCGGAAGCCTTCAAAAAACCGCTTGCACGTTGACGGATTCGCAGTATTTTCCGCCGCTCAATCGAATTTAGGGTTGGACACGGCACGCCCGAGCGCATATGTGCCCCCAGACCCGTATGAAACATGGCCGCAAGGCCCCCAGATAATCGAGGTGGCACGATGGCCGTCCAGCAAAACAAAGTCTCCAAATCGCGCCGCAACAATCGCCGTGCACATGATGCGCTGGTTGCAGCGAATCCCAACGAATGCCCGAACTGTGGCGAACTGAAGCGTCCGCACCATGTTTGCGGCGCCTGCGGCCATTACGCCGAGCGTGAAGTCATCGCCATGACCGAAGAGGTTGATCTGGACGAAGACGCCGCATAAGCGGCCTAACCAAGGGGCGCCCATGTCCACGTTGTCGGACCAGTCCTCGACGCGTTCAGGGCGCATCATCATATCTGTTGACGCCATGGGTGGCGATTTGGGGCCGGCAGCAGTTGTTGCCGGCATTGCCCTTTCAGCCAAGGTGAATCCTGATATCGCCTTCATCCTGCATGGCCCGCAAGACGAGCTTGAGCGGCTGGTGTCCAAGCGCAAGCAACTTGCCGGACGCTGCGAGATCCGCGACGCCACAGGCATCGTGCAGATGACCGACAAACCCAGCCATATCATGCGCCATGGCAAGGACACCTCGATGTGGTCTGCGCTCGACTCGGTGCGCGATGGCGAGGCGACAGTTGCTGTTTCTTGCGGCAATACCGGCGCGCTGATGGCGCTGTCGATGGTGCGTCTACGCAAATTGCCTGGCGTCAACCGTCCGGCGATTGCCGTCCTGTGGCCCTCGCGCAATCCCCAAGGGTTCAACGTGATGCTGGACGTCGGTGCGGATGTGCGCGCTGACGAGCATGATCTTTTGCAATACGCGCTGATGGGTGCCTCTTACGCTCGCAACGGGATGAACCTGTCCCATCCCCGTGTCGGCCTTCTGAATGTCGGCACCGAGGAAAATAAAGGCCGCGCCGAGCTGAAAGTCGCGCATGAGCTGATCGGCAGCGTCGCAAGCCAGGCCAACTTCGAATTTGTCGGCTTTATCGAGGGTGGCGATATTCCGGGCGATGTCTGCGACGTGATTGTCACGGATGGTTTCACCGGCAATGTCGCACTGAAAACCGGTGAAGGCACGGCCAAGCTGATTGGCGATCTGCTGAAAGAAGCCTTCAAATACACCCCCTTGTCGCGTCTGGCCTCGTTGCTGGCGCTGACCTCGCTACGCCGCCTGAAAGCGCGCATTGATCCGCGCAGGGTCAACGGCGGGGTATTTCTGGGGCTGAACGGCACAGTAGTGAAATCACACGGCTCTGCTGATGCAACCGGCGTATCCGCCGCCGTCAAGCTGGCCTTCAAGCTGGCACAATCGGGCTTTTCCGAAAAACTGGCCGCACGGGTTGCATCTGCGACAGCACTTGCTCACGATACAAAGACGCAACAGGAAGACACGCAATGACCACTCGCGCCGTTGTCAAGGGCATTGGGCATTACCTGCCCGAACGGATCGTGCCGAACTCTGAATTCGAGGCCAAGCTGGATACATCGGATGAATGGATCAAGGCGCGCTCGGGGATCGAACGCCGCCATTTCGTCGCCGAAGGGCAAACGACATCCGATCTGGCCACCCGCGCCGCGCGGGCCGCGCTGGCGGATGCAGGTATGCAGGCCGACGATCTGGACGCGATCATCCTTGCCACCTCGACTGCCGATCTAACCTTTCCCGCAGCCGCCACGATGGTGCAGGCCAATCTGGGCATGACACGCGGATTTGCCTTTGATGTGCAAGCCGTCTGCGCCGGTTTCGTCTTTGCACTGGCCAATGCCAACGGGATGATCCTGTCCGGTCAGGCCAAACGCGTGATGGTGATCGGCGCGGAAACCTTCAGCCGTCTGATGGACTGGAGCGACCGTTCCACCTCGGTCCTGTTCGGTGATGGTGCCGGTGCGCTGATCCTCGAGGCGCAGGAAGGCAGCGGCGACAACACTGACCGCGGCATCCTGTCCAGCGATCTGAACTCGGACGGGCGACACCGCGATCTGCTCTATGTCGATGGCGGTGTGTCGACCCATTCGACCGGATATCTGCGAATGCAGGGGCGCGAAGTATTCCGCCATGCTGTTGAAAAACTTGCACAAACCGCCCATGCCGCGCTGGACAAGGTCGGGCTGACAGGCGGCGATGTCGCATGGATTGTGCCGCATCAGGCCAATCTGCGGATCATCACGGCCACGGCACAACGCATGCAGGTACCGATGGATCGGGTCGTCGTGACGGTGCAGGATCACGGCAATACATCCGCCGCCTCGATCCCGCTGGCCCTGTCGGTGGGCCGAGACCGTGGCCAGATCAAGCAGGGCGATCTGATCGTGACCGAGGCGATTGGCGGCGGTCTGGCATGGGGCGCGGTCGTCCTGCGCTGGTAGGGCAGAACCTTCACGGGGCTGGGCGCGGCAAGCCACGGCAGAGTGATGCGGCTCGGTCATGCACCGCTCAAAACCTGTTCGCCAAGCCATTGATATTGACTCGAATTTGTCCATGCCCCTATGCTTGGGCGAAACATGACGGGGGATGGATGATGAGTGACAAGACCTTGACCAGAATGGACCTGAGCGAAGCCATCTTTCGCGAGGTCGGCCTGTCGCGCAATGACAGCAGCCAATTGGTCGAAAGCGTGCTGACACATATGTCGGATGCGCTTGTGGCCGGCGAGCAGGTCAAGATCTCGTCTTTCGGCACATTCTCAGTGCGGGACAAGTCGGCCCGTGTCGGCCGCAACCCCAAAACGGGCGAGGAAGTGCCGATCAATCCGCGCCGCGTCCTGACCTTCCGGCCCTCGCATCTGATGAAGGAACGGGTCGCGTCAGGCCCCAAGGGCTAAGCGGGATCAGGGCAAATGGCAGGCAAATCACCGGAGGCCTTTCGCACTATCAGCGAAGTGGCAGACTGGCTTGAACGCCCCGCCCATGTGCTGCGTTTCTGGGAAAGCAAGTTCACACAAGTGAAGCCCGTCAAGCGCGCGGGCGGGCGGCGCTATTACCGGCCTGAGGATATGCTGCTGCTGGGTGGCATCAAGAAACTGCTGCATGATGATGGTATGACCATCAAAGGCGCGCAGAAAATCATGCGCGAACAAGGGGTTCGCTATGTCAGTGCCCTGTCGCAACCGTTGGACGACGATACTGCCGCACCGGTTGTCGCCGCCTCGGTGACAGCGGCGGTCGCCAATAGGGACACCGCGCCAGACGCTATACCCGTCGCAAAGCGGGTCACGGAACCGGCCCACGACACCAGCGCTGCATCACCTGCACCCCGCCCGCCAGCACCTGCGTCGCCGCCTGTGGCATCTGTTGCCGAAAAGACCGTCGCGGATTCGCCCGACATCGCGCAGGCACATAACGCTCCGGTCGATAGCGCAACGCAGCCCCCTGATCCTGCCGACGCACTGCCCGATCGGGAACCCGCACCGTTAGCAGTGGATCGGCCACAAGCCAGCCCGGAATCCGAGGCTCCGGATATTGGCCGGCCTCCTGTTGCGTCAACACCCCGTGCACCGCTGGGCGCCGATATTCCGCAAACGCCGGTTGCCGACAACGCCCCGCACCAGCCCGGCGTTCTGGCGCTGATCGCCGCCCTGCAAGGGTCTGTTTCCAGCAGCCACAGGGCAAGCTTGCTGCCGATTCTCGACCGGCTCGACAAGCTGGGGGCCCGCATGGGTGCCGCCCGCAAAGGCTGAGGTGAAAAGTGGGAATTACCCCTTGCCCCTGCTCCGAAATCCAGTATTACAGCCAGACCGTCGGGCTATGGCGCAGCCTGGTAGCGCGTCCGTCTGGGGGACGGAAGGTCGCAGGTTCGAGTCCTGCTAGCCCGACCAAAACATTTCGACGGTTCCGCAATCGCTCGTGTGCCGCAAGGCTCCGGGCGATTTGCATATCCGGCCACAGGAAAGGCGTGACATGACCGGCGTGATCCCCAGCCAGCAGATCGAGGCGATGATTGACGCCGCCCAGATCACCGCCGATCCGGCCCCCCTGCCCGACCAGATCCAGCCCGCAAGCCTTGATTTGCGTCTTGGCCACGTCGCCTACCGAGTCCGCGCCTCGTTCCTGACAGGGCAAGGGCGCAGCGTCACCGAACGTCTGGCTGAATTCGAGATGCACCGCGTCGATCTGACAGCGGGCGCCGTTCTGGAAAAGGGCTGCGTCTATGTTGTGCCATTGATGGAAAGCCTGAACCTGCCCGCCGATATGCAGGCGGTCGCCAATGCCAAGTCCTCGACCGGGCGGCTGGATCTGCTGACCCGCACCATCACCGATGGCGGCACAGAGTTCGACCGCATCCCGCAGGGCTACCACGGCCCGCTCTATGCCGAGATCTGCCCCCGCTCCTTTTCGGTACTGGTGCGTCCGGGAATGCGGTTGAACCAGATCCGCTTCCGGCAGGGTCAGTCTGTTCTCACGGATAAGGAACTGGAAGGCCTGCATGCCGCCTCGCCACTGGTGGATGGCAAAGCGGTCATAGACGAGGGCTTGGGCTTTTCCGTCGACCTGCGCCCCGCCTCGGGCACGCTTGTGGGCTACCGCGCCAAACCCCACACGGGCGTGATTGATCTGGACCGGATCGGCCATTACGATCCGGCTGAATACTGGGAGGATGTGCGCACCGACAATGGCCAGATCATTCTGGACCCCGGTGCCTTCTACATCCTTGTCAGCCGCGAAGCCGTCAGCATCCCGCCCGCCTATGCCGCCGAGATGGCCCCCTATCTGGCGATGGTGGGAGAGTTCCGCGTTCACTATGCAGGCTTTTTCGATCCCGGATTCGGCCATGACACCGCAGGCGGGGCCGGATCACGCGGCGTGCTGGAAGTGCGCTGCCACGAAGCGCCCTTTGTGCTGGAGCATGGCCAGATCGTCGGGCGTCTGGTTTACGAACGTATGCGCGCAGAACCTGCCCAGCTTTACGGACGCGGAATCGCGTCGAACTATCAGGGTCAGGGCCTGAAACTCAGCAAGCATTTCCACATGGGCTGATGGCCAAGCCGCCTGCCCTCGCTTCTTCTTGCCTTAAATATCCGAAATTCCTCTGCCCGCCGAATCCGGCGTCCGGTCATGTATCACATCTTGCCGATACGTTTTGCGGCACGCGCGGCCTGTCTTGCCTTGCGAACCGCCTGTTTTCCTTGTCCGGCATCCATCGGCGCGCCGCCTTGTGCGGCACTACGGCCACGACCCGACCCCGACATCTTGCGCATGCCGGCATTGATGCCGCCGTTCACCGCTTTGCGGACAAACAGTTTCATGACCATATTGATAAGCTGATTGACGTTCATCCTGCACTCCTCGAACCCGTTGGCCGTTTTGGCCTTTGACATCACATAACATAGAAATGTGGAAATTTCAGGGTCACTTTGGCGAAAATTCCGCTCAATCCTCGAATAGCTCGCTTTGGCCCTCGCTGGCCTCGTCTTCTTGATCTTCGCCCTCGCCCATTTGCGGCATGCTTGAGGGTGGCAAGCGGTTGTCCAGCAGACCCGCCGCGCGCAATTCCTTGAGGCCCGGCAGATCGCGGGCGCTTTCCAAGCCGAAATGGTCCAGAAACGCCTCGGTCACGACAAAGGTCACGGGGCGGCCCGGCGTCATCTTGCGGCGTCCGAACCTGATCCATTCCATTTCCAGCAACTGGTCCACCGTCCCGCGGCTGACAGAAACACCGCGGATTTCCTCGATCTCGGCGCGCGTGACGGGTTGGTGATAGGCGATGATCGCCAATGTCTCGATCGCGGCGCGGCTCAGCTTGCGGGTTTCGACCGTTTCCTTCTGCATCAGGAAACCCAGATCCGGCGCTGTCCGCATCGCCCATGCATCGCCTACCTTGACCAGATGCACACCGCGCCCGCCGTAGCGTTTGCGCAGGTGCACCAGCGCTTCGGCCGCGTCGCAACCATGCGGCATCCGCGCCTCAAGCTCGCGCACTGTGACGGGTTCGGCTGTGGCGAAAAGGATCGCCTCGACCATGCGTTCCTGTTCACCCATCGGAGGGGCCTCGAACAGGCTTTGGGCCTGCATGTCCGGCTCTTCGGTCTCAGACATCGCGGTCATCGCGTTTACGTAGCTGGATCGGCGCGAAAGTGTCGGACTGGCGAAGCTCGGCGCGGCCTTCCTTGACCAGTTCCAGACTGGCTGCAAAGGTCGAGGCCGTGGCCGAGCGGCGGCGCATCGGATCAGCGCCCCAGCCTTCGGGCATATAGCTGGAAATATCGGTCCAGTCGCCCGCAAAACCGATCAACCCGCGCATCCGCTCCAGCGCCTGTTCCATTGTGAAAACAGAATCGCGATCCATCACAAAGGGACGAAATTCGTCCCGTGTGCGGATACGCGCATAACCCTGCATCAGGTCCAGCAGGGTTGCGCTGTAGCGCACCGTGCGCAGGCGCATCACGTCTTCTGGCACGCCGCGCACAAAGAAATCACGCCCCTTCTGGTCGCGTGCCATCAGACGTGCAGCCACATCGCGCATCGCGGCCAGCCGTTCCAGTTGGAAGGCCAGGTGTGCTGCCAGTTCCTCGCCGCTGGGGCCTTCCTCATGCGGATCGGGCGGCAGCAGCAAGCGGGATTTCAGAAAAGCGAGCCAAGCTGCCATCACAAGATAATCGGCGGCCAGTTCCAGCCTAAGCGCCTTGGCGCGTTCCACGAATGCCAGATACTGCCGCGCCAGATCCAGCACAGATATCTTGCGAAGGTCCACCTTCTGCGTGCGGCTAAGGGTCAGCAGCAGGTCAAGCGGCCCCTCGAAACCGTCCACATCCACGATCAGCGCCTCGGCCGCCAGCCTTTCGGCTACGCTACCGGGACCATCGCGATGTCCCTGATCCTCGAAGATGTTGTCAACCATGGCGGCACCCGTCCAGAAGCGCCCCAAGCTGCGCGTCCAGCGCTGCGATGTCAACCATATCCGGCGCGCGGCGCGTCGCCAGTGCCCGTTCCGCGCGCCGTTGTGCCGCTTCGGTCATCAGACCTGACGCGTCCGCCACAAGACGGCGGTCCGCAAGGCTGCCATTGCATAGCAAGACCACATCGCAGCCCGCCGCCAGCGCATCGCGGCTGATCTGCCCCAGATCGCCCTTGAGCGCCTTCATCGAGATGTCATCCGTCATGATCAGCCCGTCATAACCGATCTCTTCACGGATCACTTGCATCGCCTTCGCGGAAAGGGTCGCGGGTGCGTCGTCGATCGCCTCATAGACCAGATGCGCGGTCATTGCCATCGGCAGGTCCGCCAATGCCGCGAAAGGGACAAAATCGACGGCGCGCAAGTCGTCAAGGCTGGCTGTGACACGCGGCAGGTCCAGATGGCTGTCAGCGGTCGCGCGTCCATGGCCGGGGATATGTTTCAGCACGGGCAATACGCCACCGTCCAGCAGACCATCCGCCACCGCACGGCCCATGACCGCCACCGAGGTGGCATCCGTGCCATAGCAGCGGTTCAAGAGGAAAGGATGGGTCGCAGGCCCCGCCACATCGGCCAGAGGCGCGCAATTGCTGTCGATCCCCAGATCACGCAGTTCCGCCGCAATGATGCGAAAGCGCAGATACATCGCCTGCGCCGCTTGATCGCCTGCCGCAGTCACGTGCTCCAGCGCAGGCAACCACTCCCGCCAGCGAGGGTTGCGCAGGCGCTGCACACGCCCGCCTTCCTGATCAATGGTGATCACCGCATCGCGCCCGACCGCTGCGCGCATCTCGTCGCACAGGGCACGGACCTGATCGGGGGTGTCGATATTGCGGGCGAAAAGGATGAAGCCGAAAGGATCGGCTTCGCGGAAGAACGCCTTTTCATCCGGCGACAGGCGCAAGCCTTCGGCATCAAGGATCGTCGCCCCGAAGCGGCTCACTTGGCGCTGACCGGAATACATTCGGCGCGCTCGGCCAGCAGGGCGGAACAGAAGCGGCGCGAGTCGTTGATATCGGCAAAGCCCATGGCGCGCAGGCGGTAGAAATTGCGCCCGCCGCTTTCGGCCAGCTGGATCACGCGGGCCTTGCCTTGCAGGTAGTCCCCAAAGCGCGAGGCCAGCCTGTCCCATTCGCGCTTGGCCACCTCGGGGCTGTCATAAGCGCCCAGCTGCACCAGCCTTGTGCCTGCGGGGATGGAGGCCGCATCCACATCCTGCACGGCCAGAGCTGCCGGTTCCTCCGCAACCGCCCCCAACGAGGCCGCAGCCCGCACCATCGAGGCCGGACGCGCTTGCGGCCGCAGGGACTGACCGATCCCGCCCTCTACCGCCGGAATACTGATCGCTGCGGTTTCTGCGCCGCTCTCGGCATCGTCAGGCGCGGATTCAAGCACCTGCGCCAGGATCTGATCGACCATCGCCGACATCGAGTCAGGCGCGGGTTGTCCAAAGGATGCATTTTCAATCCTCGCGCCGCCCGTGAGATCGGCCCCGTCCGGTTTCGCCGCGCCGCTTGTGACAGCGGCCAGTGCGTCCGTCTGCTCCATGATGTTCACAGCAGGGTCCACGCTGGGCATCGGCATGGGGAAAACCTGTGCCAAGGCCATCAAATCCGCGGCGGGCACATCCTCTTCCGCCAAGGCAACCGGACGCGGCGCCAGCACCAGCCTGTCCGCCGGCGGCGCGGCCACGCCGCTGCCTGCCACTTGATTGACCGCCAGCCCCAGATGGTCCGCGGTACTCCCCCCTGGCGTCTCAGGTTGCAGCCGCATCGGGCCTTCCATCACACGCACAACGGGGATGCCGTTGACGTCGCGCATCACCAGCTTGTAGCTCCAGACGCCGACACCGACGATCAACGCGCAGGACAGTCCTGCACCCACCAAGTTGGCCAGTGTGCTGATGCTCTTGCGTGCAACGGGCGCATTGACGCGCTCCTCTGCGATATTATCTGCCATGTCCGCCTTTCCGCCACAGGGGATGCTTTGCCCCCCGCGGTTCGTTGCTCTGCCTCGGTCTGCGGACCTGTCGTGCGCTTTATTATATGCGAGATTTCGAACAAATCCCTTGCTTTAGCGCATCTCGTCCACAGCCTGCACGCCCAGAATACCAAGACCGGCGGAAATAACAACGGCCACGGCTGCTGCAAGGGCGATTTTCGCTTGCGATGTTGCGTTATCACCCTCTTGGATAAAGCGCAGCGCCGGTTCGTCATTGCCCCTGTTCCAGAGCGAATGAAAATCGCTGGCCAGTTCATAAAGATAGAAAGCCACGCGGTGCGGTTCGTTAGTGCGTGCGGCGATCTCGATCAGGCGCGGCCATTCGGCCAGCTTGCGCGCGACGGCCAGTTCGGTGTCATGGCACAGACCGGACAGATCGGCCCCCTGCAGCGCCGCATCCGACACGTCGATGCCGGCCTCTGCCGCTTTACGCAGCACGGACGATACCCGCGCATGGGCGTATTGCACGTAGAACACAGGATTGTCCTTGGATTGTTCCAGCACCTTGTCGAAATCGAAATCCAGCGGTGCATCGTTCTTGCGCGTCAGCATGTGAAAGCGCGTGACGCCGGGGCCGACCTGTTCGACCACATCGCGCAGGGTCACGAAATTGCCCGCACGTTTCGACATCTTGAAGGGTTCGCCGTTTTTCCACAGCTTCACCAACTGGCACAGCTTGATATCGACGGGCACACGGCCATCCGACAGGGCCGAGACAGCCGCCTTCATCCGTTTGACATAGCCGCCATGATCCGCGCCGAAGACGTCGATCAGGATATCGAAACCCCGTTCGATCTTGTCATAGTGATAGGCGATATCGGGGGCGAAATAGGTCCAGCCGCCATCCGATTTCTTGACGGGACGGTCCACGTCGTCACCATGCTGGGTCGAGCGAAACAGCGTCTGCTCGCGCGGCTCCCAATCCTCGGGCGTTTTGCCTTTGGGTGGCTCCAGCACGCCTTCATAGATCAGGCCTTTGTCGTCCAGCGCCTTCAGTGCCGCCTCGATCAGACCGGTGCCGTAAAGGGATTTCTCGCTGAAAAACACATCCATCTCGACGCCGAGCGAGGCCAGATCCTCGCGGATCAGATGCATCATCGCATCGGTTGCGAAATCGCGGATATCTTCCAGCCACTCGGCTTCGGGTTTGCCAACCAGATCGTCTCCATAAGCCTCGGCCAGCGCCTGCCCCACGGGGATCAGATAATCACCAGGATAGGTGCCATCGACAAAGGCCACGTCCTGCCCGCGTGCCTCAAGATAGCGCAGATAAACGGAACGGGCCAACACATCGACCTGCGCGCCGCCATCGTTGATGTAATATTCCCGCGTCACGTCATAGCCTGCATAGGACAGCAGACTTGCCAGCGCGTCACCAAAAACAGCCCCGCGGGTATGTCCGACATGCAGCGGGCCCGTCGGGTTCGCGCTGACGTATTCCACGTTCACACGCCGCGCGCGCCCCATGCCCGAGCGGCCGAATTCCTTGCCCTGCACCAATGCTTCATGCACCAGCCCCTGCCAGACACCATCGACCAGCCGCATGTTCAAAAAGCCCGGCCCCGCCACCTCGACCGATCCGATGCGCGGATCACCTGCCAGACGGCGCGCCAGCTCGCTGGCGATCTCGCGCGGGTTGCGGCCCGACGGCTTGGCCAGCACCATCGCGGCATTGGTGGCCATATCACCATGCGCCGCATCGCGCGGCGGCTCGACCGTCACGGCGGCCATGTCCAACCCTGCGGGCAACTGCCCCTCGGCGGTCATGGCGGCCAGCGTGTCCAGCACATGGGTGCGCATCTGGGTAAAGAGGTTCATCACGTCATCCTTATCAACTGGCCAGCGGTTTAGCACTGCCAGCGGCAAGGTCAATCCGGCCCGCCTTGCGCGATGCCGGAATAGCCTTGAAAACAGCGCGTTTGAGGCCGGATCAGACGCCCGGCGGCCGATCCGCAGGGTCCGAGCCCAGCAAGCGGCTATGTTCCTGCAAGGCAAAGCGGTCGGTCATGCCGGCGATGTAATCCGCCACGATCCGCGCCAAAGCCTGAAGGTCTTGTGCCTCCTCGACATCCTTGCGCCATTGTTTCGGCAGCAATTGCGGCTCGCGCATGAATAGCGGAAACAGGTCATTCACCACCTGCGTGACATAGATGCGCATCGTGACAACGGCAGGCGCGCGATACATCCGGTGGAACAGGAAGGTGCGGATCACCTTGAGGTCGGCCCAGATATCCGGCGAGAATTGCACCATCATGCGCCCCGCCAGCCGGATATCCTGCGCTGTGGCGGGGTTCAGGGCGGTAAGGTTCGCGCGGCTCACGTCGATCACATCCGAAACAAGGATGCCGAAGAACCGGCGCAGCGCCTCGTGACGGCGGCGGTAATAGTTCAGCTTGGGGTAAAGCCGGTCCACTTCGGCAAAGCAATCTCTCAGGATCGGCAGTTCCGCCAGTTCATCGGTCGAGAACAACTCGGCCCGCAGACCGTCATGCAGATCATGATTGTTATAGGCGACATCATCCGCCAAGGCTGCCACTTGCGCCTCTGCGCTGGCATGGGTGTGCAGTTCCAGATCGTGGCGGGCATTGTAGTCGGACAGGGCGTAGGGAATGTCGCCCGTGACAGGCCCATTATGTTTAGCGATGCCTTCCAGCGTTTCCCATGTCAGGTTCAATCCGTCCCATTCGGCATAGTGCCGCTCGAGCGAGGTGACGATACGGATGGCCTGCGCGTTGTGATCAAAGCCACCGTAGGGGGCCATCAGCGTCTGCAACGCATCCTCGCCCGTGTGACCGAAAGGCGGATGGCCCAGATCATGCGCCAGCGCAACCGCCTCGGTCAGTTCGGCATTCAGGCCCAAAGCCCCCGCCACGGTGCGCGCTACCTGCGCCACTTCGATCGAATGGGTCAGGCGCGTGCGGAAATAGTCGCCCTCATGCTCGATGAACACCTGCGTTTTATGTTTCAACCGTCGGAAAGCGCTGGAATGGATGATCCGGTCGCGGTCACGCTGAAAGGGCGTGCGAAAGATACTCTCTTCCTCGGCCACCAATCGCCCGCGCGTCTGTGCCGGATCGGACGCATAGCTTGCTGTCATCTGCCCTGTAGTCCTTGTCGCCTGTCCCTGCCGCGCATATATTCGGTTTCAAGCTGATGCGAAACCGTCAAGGAGCGCGCCAATGCAACTGCCCCCGAAAGTGACCCCCCGCGCCTTTGCAAGGCTGGCCGAAATCGGCGCCTCCGGCCAAGGACAGGCGTTGCGCGTGGCCGTCGAAGGCGGCGGCTGTTCAGGCTTTCAATACGAAATCAAGCTGGACCAGCCCGCTGCGGATGATCTGGTGCTGGAAAGCGAAGGCGAGCGCGTTGTGGTCGATTCCGTATCGCTGCCGTTTCTGGCAGGTGCCACCATCGACTTTTCCGAGGAATTGATCGGCGCGCGTTTTGTCATCGAGAATCCGAACGCCTCTTCCTCTTGCGGATGTGGCGTATCTTTTTCAATGTAGCCAACGGCTTATTTTGGTTAATCTAACTAATACATAAACCGCTGCAGCGCAGTCCCCCATTGGAACCGTCTTGCATGATCCGGCCCGCTGCGGGATAGACGATCCATCCGCATCACAGCCGAGGACGCGCCATGAAGATCGCCACATTCAATATCAACGGCATCAAGGCGCGGATCGAGGCGCTGCCGCAATGGCTGGATGAAGAACAACCCGACATCGCAATTCTGCAAGAGATCAAATCGGTCGACGAGGCCTTTCCCCGTGAATTGTTCGAGGAGCGCGGCTATAATGTGGAAACGCACGGGATGAAATCGTTCAACGGCGTGGCGATCCTGTCAAAACTGCCGCTGGAAGACGTGACGCGTGGCCTGCCCGGTGACGCAAGCGACGAACAGGCCCGTTATATCGAGGCGACAGTGGTCGGCAAGCAGGCCATCCGCATCTGTGGCCTCTACCTGCCCAATGGCAACCCTGCGCCGGGGCCGAAATATGATTACAAGCTGGCATGGATGACGCGCCTGCAAGCTCGGGCCGCGGCCCTGCTCGCCGAAGAAATCCCGTTCCTGATGGCGGGTGACTACAACATCATCCCGCAGGACGAGGACGCGGCCCGCCCCGATGCCTGGCGCGCAGATGCGCTGGCCCTTCCCGACAGCCGCGCCGCCTATCGCCGGATCATCAATCTGGGGTTAACGGATGCGTTTCGCGCCCGCATTCAGGGACCGGGGCATTATTCCTTCTGGGATTATCAGGCAGGCGCGTGGAACCGCAATGACGGGATCAGGATCGACCACCTGCTGCTCAGCCCCTCTTGCGCGGATATGCTGACAGGTGTCGGCATCGACAAACACCTGCGCGACCGCGAAAAACCGTCGGATCACGTCCCTGTCTGGGTCACATTGGACAACTGAAGGCAGAGCATATCATGACCAGAGCGGCACAACCTGCCGCTCTGTTGTCCTCTGCGCGCGACGGGCGTCTAGTAGGCGCCGATCAGGGTGGACGAAACCGCCATGCGGTTCGGTGACAGCGCGGAACGCGCGACGCTGTTCATGGGCAGCGATGTTGTCCCACCGATAGGGACGGTCACACCAATCCGGATGCTGTCCTCGTCATAGGTGTCCGTACCGTCATCCAGCCTTGACCGCGCCAGTTCCAGCGAGGCCACAGCCCCGAAATTGGTGAAGGCCGACAGATCATAGCCGACACCGACCCCCACCGTTGTGACATCGCCCGCAAACTCTTCGATCGTGGCATGGGTCACGCCTGCAAAGCCCGTGAAGCCCTGTCCGAAGGCGTAGTGCCCCCCCAGACCGGTCGACACCATATCCACCTCTACCGCGCCGCGCGACAGGTGCGAGCGCATCACATGGCCCCCGAACTGGCCATCCGGCCCGATATTGTAAGACAGGCTGAGACCCAGATCATTCCAGTCGATGCCAGCGCCGCTGACCACGTAACCGTCTGTTTCGCCGCCAAAAACTTCGAAATCCATCAGATCGCTCGAATAGCCGACAAACAGGCCGTAGGAATCAACCGACTCGCTGCCGAACCCTTCCAGCGCGAATTCGCTATTCTCAAAATAAACGCCGCCGTTCCATTGCGATGCAAAGGCATAGCCAGCCGACAGTCCAAAGGTGTTTACGCTGGCATCTTCGGCGATACCGTCGACATCGGCACGGGTTGTGGCGGCGGTCGCGCCAAACATCAGGCCGTTCGAGAATTTCAGATCAATCTCGCCATCCAGCGACCGTGTCGAGAAATCGTTAAATCCGTCCGAGGAATCGTAGCTGCCCAATCCGAAAGTGGCAGCCCCTGTGATGTCCTGTGCGGCAACACCGATCGGCAACAAAGCAATCATTGCCCCCGAAATTGCGGGTATCCGGTAATCCATTTATCTACTCCTCAAGGTTCTTGCCTAAAGGATAAGCCTGCATCGCTTTTTCGCGCTGATTACAAATATTTTTCTGTCAGCCTATCCATAGCGGAAATCATCAACCTCGCGAATCGGAATTGCAAATTCTAATTCCCGACAAATAGCGGGAAAGGTTCAATCTGTGATCTGAAAGCACAAATTTTGTGGTAGTTCGCGGAAATTATTGTTCGCAAACCAAAATTTCTTACTCATGTTTTGGAAAACGGTTGCGGATGGGCAACAATCAATTCGAAGTCACATCATGCGTATATAGCCAGTCAAACTGGCGCATCATCCGCATCGGCGCCAGTTTTCCACCCAATCGCATCACTGTATGCGCAGCCAGTCGCAAGGGTGTGAAACCGATATGATATTTCCAGGCATTGCCATTGGCCGCCGCGATCACCCGCCGCACGCGGCCCTCGCGTCGCACCTGATAGGCGGCAAGTCCGGCAGCGATGCTGTCGCAGCGCGCGACCGCGTCTGCCAGAACCCAAGCATCCTCCAGCGCCATAGACGCGCCCTGTGCCAGAAACGGCAGGGTCGGATGTGCGGCATCCCCCAACAGCGCCAGATGGTCGCGCTGCCAGACACGCGCGACGGGATGGCGGAACAGCCCCCACAACCGCACCTCGTTGACCTGATCCAGTATATCACGCAGCGGCGCGCCGAAATCGGCAAAGGCGGCGCGCAGGTTGGCGGGATCATCGCCATGATTCCACCCCTCGTCCGCCCATTGCTTGCGCTCTTGCACCGCCACGATATTCAGCGCCGCGCCACCGCGCAGCGGATAGCTGACAACGTGGCGTCCCGGCCCCATATGCACCCAAGCCTCGGCCCCGCGCCCTGCGGTGTTGGGCACCACAGCGCGCCAGGCAACCTGACCCGTAAAGAATGGTGCTCCCTGCCCGTTCAGAACCGGACGCAGCACCGAATGCAGACCATCCGCGCCGATCACCAGATCGGCGTTCAGCGATGTCTCATTGGCAAGATGCACCACAGGCTGCGGGCCGCCATCAACGGACGTGACGCGTTGCAACAGCCTGATCCTGACGCCGGCCTCGCGGGCACCGCGGGCCAGAATGTCGATCAGATCGGCGCGGTGCACAAAATAATAGGCAGGGTCCGGCAGTTGCATCAGGTCCAGCCGCACCACCGGCGCGCCGCTGTGATCTTTCAGGCAAACCGCCTGTGCCTGCACCGATGACGCAACAAGCGCGCGATCCAGACCCAGACCGCGCAGCACCGCAAAACCGTTGGGACTGATCTGCAATCCTGCGCCGACTTCTGTAATCTCGGAGGCTTGATCCAGAAGCGTGACATCGGCCCCGCGCAGCGCAAGGGCACGCGCGACGGCCAGACCGCCGATCCCTGCCCCAATCACCACGACGCGCAAACCAACCACGGTCATACCATACCCCCCACATGAGAACGCCGAAGCGACCGCTCCGGCGTTTTCCGGTTATACTGTTGCACGACCCGATCAGTCGTCCCGGTGCACTTTTTCCCGCCGCTCGTGACGTTCCTGCGCCTCAAGGGTCATTGTGGCGATAGGCCGCGCGATCAGACGCTTCAGGCTGATCGGCTCGCCCGTTTTCTCACAATAGCCATATTCACCATCTTCGATCCGGCGCAGGGCTGCGTCGATCTTGGAGACCAGCTTGCGCTGACGGTCGCGTGTCCGCAATTCAAGCGCGCGGTCCGTTTCCTCGGAGGCGCGGTCAGCGACGTCAGGAATATTGCGTGTGCCGTCCTGAAGACCCTCGATCGTGTCGCGGCTATCCTCCAGAATCTCAGACTTCCATTTGAGCAGAGCATTACGGAAATATTCCAGATGGCGCTCGTTCATAAACGGTTCGTCTTCGGCGGGTGTATAGTCTGTGGAACGAAAAGACTCGGCTTTCATGTCTGCTCCCTCATAAAGGCCCGCATCTGTCATCAAGTTATCCTTTGATACATGGCGCTCTCCCTTGGCGGTGCAGATAGCCCAGACCTTCCGGATTGTCACTACCCCATCGTGGCCGCATTGCAGGGAAATTGGCTTCGCGCTAGGATGCCGCAACATTTGTGTTCATCAGTCTGGAGAAACGATGAAATTCGAGGGAAACGATGCCTATGTGGCGACAGATGACCTGACCATTGCGGTCAATGCCGCCGTCATGCTGGAGCGGCCTTTGCTGGTCAAGGGAGAGCCGGGAACAGGTAAAACGGAACTGGCGCGGCAGGTGGCTGCATCGCTGGGGTTGCGGATGATCGAATGGAACATCAAGTCCACGACCCGCGCACAGCAAGGGCTTTACGAATACGATGCGGTCAGCCGCCTGCGTGACAGCCAGTTGGGCGACGAGCGCGTGCATGACGTCAAGAACTACATCCGCAAGGGTAAATTGTGGCAGGCCTTCGAGGCGGATGAAAAGGTGGTCCTTCTTATCGACGAGGTCGACAAGGCCGATATCGAGTTTCCCAACGATCTGTTGCAGGAACTCGACCGGATGGAGTTTTTCGTCTACGAGACCGGCGAGACGATCAAGGCGAAAGTGCGCCCGATCGTGATCATCACATCCAACAATGAAAAGGAATTGCCCGACGCCTTCCTGCGCCGCTGCTTCTTTCATTATATCCGTTTTCCGGATCCCGAAACGATGCGACGCATTGTCGACGTGCATCACCCCGGCATCAAGGAAAAGCTGCTGACCACCGCGCTGACGCAGTTCTACGAGGTCCGCGAGACACCTGGACTTAAGAAGAAACCTTCGACTTCCGAGGTGCTGGACTGGCTCAAGCTGCTATTGGCCGAAGATATGGCGCCGGATGATCTCAAGCGTGACGGAACAAATGCGCTGCCGAAACTGCATGGCGCACTGTTGAAAAACGAACAGGATGTGCATCTGTTCGAAAGACTGGCTTTCATGGCGCGCGCGCAGCGCTGACATGGTCCTGCGCGGCGGGAATGTCGTTTTGAAAGCCACAGTGATGCGCCCGATTGCGCGGCGCGTCACTCCTGCAGTGCGAATGCCACAATATTGCCCTAGGCTGTCCTTAGCCGCGACAGGAACGGTCAGGACATTCTGTGCATAAACAGCAGCAGAGGCAGGACATGATCAGATATTTCCCTCTCCATATGTCGTGGACCCGTTTCCTGACGGCTCTTGATACCGGATTTGCGCGGATGGTGTGCGGACAGGCAATGCAGATGTCCCGCATACCCTTAGATACCAAAGCCGCCCCGACCGGCCAGCAATACCAGATGCGCGCGACGCGACTGGCGCAGCGGGTGGCACGAAAATAATGACAATCCGGTTCCGTCGTATTTTGTTGCCTGTTTGCCTATTGCTTGGTGCCTGTATGCCCGGTCAACAATCGGACATGCCCAGCCGCGCCATTTCGCAGATCGACAGCGATCTGCCACCGATGCGCGTTTTCGCGACGCCGCGCCCGATCAATTTCGCCATTTCCAATGGCGATCTTGCGCGCGATTTCATCGACCTGTCCTTCATGCTGGAATCAGGCCGCCCCCTGCCCGTGCTTTCACGCTTCGAGGGTCCGGTCACTGTCAGGGTCACCGGCAGCCCGCCTCCTACGCTCAATTCAGATCTGAACAGGTTGATTTTCCGTCTGCGCGGCGAGGCCGGCATTGATATCAGCCAGACCAGCGACACAACGGCCAACATCACGATCGAAGCTGTCAGCCGCGCGCAGATCCGCAGCCAACTTCCGCAGGCCGCCTGTTTCGTGGTGCCCAACATCACGCAACTGTCCGAATTCCGCACGGCGCGGCGCAGCCCGCGCACGGATTGGGCACGCCTGACCACGCGCGAGCGGATGGCGATTTTCGTGCCCAACGATGCCAGCCCGCAAGAGGTGCGTGATTGCCTCCACGAAGAACTGGCGCAGGCCCTCGGGCCGCTCAACGATCTGTACCGACTGCCGCAATCGGTCTTCAACGATGACAACGTGCATGCCGTGCTGACCGGATATGACATGATGATCTTGCGCGCGACCTATGCCCCCGAACTGCGCTCGGGCATGAGCCGCGCTGAAGTGACCGCCCGCCTGCCAGCGATCTTTGCGCGGATCAACCCGCGGGGCGTGGCGACACCGCCCAGCAATCTGTCCTCGACCCCAGGCGCATGGGATGAGGCCATGCAGACAGCGCTGGGCCCCGGTGCCAACCCGAACACGCGCCGCGCGGCAGCAGCGCGCGCGCTGGATATCGCCCGCACCTTGGGCTGGCGGGATCACAGGCTTGGCTTTGCCCATTACGCGATGGGGCGTCTGAACCTGCCAGTGCAACCGACTCAGGCCATCGGACATTTCCAGTCTGCGGATGCCATCTTTGCACAGCGTCCGGAATATGCCCTGCACCGCGCGATGGTCGCGGCCCAACTGGGTGCCTATCTGGTGGCCGAAGGGCGCGGCGAAGACGCTGTGGATATGCTGGGCGTGCACCTGCCTGTCGTGATCCAGCACGAGAACGCAGCCCTCGTATCCACGCTCAGCATGCTGCGCGCCGAAGCGCTGGAACTGGCCGGACGCGGCGTCGAGGCGCAGGCCGTGCGTCTGGACAGTCTGGGCTGGGCGCGTTACGGATTCGGTGCGGACTGGGCAATTCGTGCCAAACTGCGCGAAATCGGCGCCCTCAATCCGCTTAACAGGAGAAACGGGCGGATATGATCGTATTGGGTGCGGCGCTTTTAGGGGCCATTATCGGTGGCATGACGGCAGCACGCCGCAAAGGTGGCAAACTGGACGTTGCACAATATGCAGCAGGTTATGCCATCGCCTTTGCGCTGGTTGGCCTGTTCGCCACGCTGTTTATCCACCGCGCGGCCTTGTAAGCCGATGTTCCTGCCCTTCTTCGACAATCTCAGAAAAAACGGTGTTCCGGTCAGCCTGCGCGAATACCTCTCGTTTCTGGAAGGTATGTCGCGCGGTCTAGTCACTTATGACGTCGAAGGTTTCTACTATCTTGCCCGCACCGCCATGGTGAAGGACGAGCGCAACATCGACAAATTCGACCGCGCCTTCGCCGAGACGTTCAAAGGGCTGGAAGACATCAAGCTCGATGATGTGTTGCAGGCGGTGAATATCCCCGCGGACTGGTTGGAAAAACTGGCCGAAAAGCATCTGAGCGCCGCCGAGATGGAAGAGATCAAGGCGCTTGGCGGTTTCGACAAGCTGATGGAGACCCTCAAACAGCGGCTTGAGGAACAAAAAGGTCGCCATCAGGGCGGCAACAAGTGGATCGGCACGGCGGGCACTTCGCCCTTCGGGGCGCATGGCTACAACCCCGAAGGCGTGCGCATCGGGCAGGAAAAATCCAACCACCAGCGTGCGGTCAAGGTCTGGGACAAGCGCGAATTCAAGAACCTCGACGATACGGTCGAACTTGGCACGCGCAACATCAAGGTGGCGCTAAAGCGCCTGCGCCGCTGGGCGCGTGACGGTGCGGCGGAAGAGCTTGATCTGGACGGCACGATCCGCTCCACCGCCGAACAGGGCTATCTGGATGTCAAAACCCGTCCCGAGCGGCGCAATGCTGTGAAGGTGCTGCTGTTTCTGGATGCGGGCGGCTCGATGGACCCGCATGTGAAGGTGGTGGAGGAGTTGTTTTCCGCCGCGCGAGCCGAGTTCAAGCATCTGGAATATTACTATTTCCACAACTGTCTGTATGAGGGCGTGTGGCGCGACAACCGCCGCCGCTGGGATGCGCAGACTCCGACATGGGAAGTGCTGCGGACCTATGGTTCCGACTACAAATGCATCTTCGTGGGCGATGCCAGCATGTCCCCTTATGAGATCGCCTATCCCGGCGGCGCGAATGAACATTGGAACGCGGAGGCCGGCCAAGTCTGGCTGGAGCGCGCGCGCGAACAATGGCCGCATCACGTCTGGATCAATCCGGTGCCGGAAAAATACTGGTCCTATACCCAGTCTATCAAGATGATCCGCGAGATATTCGAAGACCGGATGGTGCCGATGACCCTGCAAGGGATCGAGCGTGGCATGAAGGAAATGGCGCGCTGATCCCCCATGTCAGCGGCGTTTTGCCGGTATCCTGATGTCACATCCCTGTGATGGCGGGGAATATCCTATCCCTCTCTACGTTCTGTTGACATGGGCCTTGCGAAAGGCACCCAACAGACAGGAGAGCAAGATGACCGCCAAGGACACCCCCCCCGACCTTTCACGCCGCCGCCTTCTGACACGGCTTGGCCTTGCGGCAGGTGCGGCCTATGTGGCGCCAACCCTGTTGCACCTGACACCGGCACAAGCTTCGGGCTTCAGCCGCGGGTCGGGTTATTCCCGCCCATCCTATTCCCGTCCTTCATTCTCCCGTCCCTCGCATGGCAACAGGGGTAACCGCCAGCGCTATTACGAGCGTGGTGGCTATACCGGTCCCTATCGTGACCGGATGACCCGCGAGGAACGCGCAGTACAATACCTGCTGGAAACGCTGACGACGCGCTGATCCGCTTAGGGTTGCGGAACCTTGGAATGATGCAAGGCAGAGCTTGTGCAACGCGGGGGCATGGTCAACACTGCCGATCGCTGCAATCCGAAGGTCTGGCGATGTCCAACGCTCCCGTCACCCATATCGACCCCGTCGCGTTTCGCGCCGATCCCTATCCGGTTCTGGCGCATATGCGCGCACATGCCCCCGTGACCTATGTGCCGGAACTGGGGGCGACGCTTTTTACCCGCCGCGATGATATCTTCACGCAGGAAAAGCGAATCGGGATTTTCTCCAGCCTGCAACCTGACGGGTTGATGACCAAGCTGATGGGCGAGAACCTGATGCGCAAAGACGGGGACGACCATCAGGCCGAACGTCGCGCGCTGTTTCCGGCCCTCAGCCCGCGCACCGTGCGCGATCACTGGCTGGCGGCCTTCCAACGCGCCACTATGCAGATCATCCAGACAATCAAGCCTGACGGCCATGGCGATCTGGTGCGCGCCTATGCGATGCCCGTATCGGCAGAAGCCCTGAAAGAGATTACGGGCCTGCGTTCCATGCCCGCGCCGGAAATGGACCGCGTGAGCCAGGGCATGATCGACGGCTGCGCCAATTACGCAGGCGATCCGGTGATCGAGGCGCATTGCCATGACTGCACCGCCTCGATTGACACCCATATAGACGCGATGATCCCTGTGGTCACCGCCTCCCCCGACCATTCCGCCCTGTATGTGATGCTGCGGGCGGGCCTGCCGATGGACAGTATCCGCGCCAATATCAAGCTGATCATCTCGGGCGGCCAGAACGAGCCGCGCGACGCGATTGCGGGCACGGTCTGGGCGCTCTTGTCCCAACCCGACCAACTGGCCCTGATCCGTTCCGGTCAGGCAACTTGGGCGCAAGCCTTTGACGAATATGCCCGCTGGATATCCCCCATCGGCATGTCACCGCGCCGCGTGGCCCACGCCGATACCGTCGGCGATGTCACCTTTCAACCCCAGGACCGCGTGTTCTTCATGTTCTCCTCTGCCGGTCGGGACGAGGCGCATTTCACCGCCCCCGACCGTTTCGACATCACCCGCAACACAGGCCCCGCCATCAGCTTTGGCGCGGGTCCGCATTTCTGCGCAGGCGCCGCCGCCGCCCGCGCCCTGATCGCGGATGTGGCCCTGCCGTTGATCTTCGCGCATCTGCCGGGACTTGCGCTTGACGGTCCGGCCCCTTTTGCCGGCTGGGCCTTCCGCGGCCCGCTATCCGTGCCGGTGCGCTGGGAGACCTGAAACCGCGCTTTCATCTTGCCGCAAATACTGACCTGCGCGCCCATCTGCCGCGCACCCCGCCCTTGCCGCAGCGCCACAGGCGGACCATATCTTGCCTATGTTGAAATTCACCCCGATCCTTTTGGCCATTCTCTATGCTGTCGCCATGTACCGTTTTTCGGCATGGCGCACCGCGAAAGAACTGGACACACGATCCACCGAACTGGCCGATCCGGTCCTCAAGAAGATGACGGACAAGCTGGCAGCCGCCCTCGACCTGCCGCGCGTGCGCGTCCATATCTACGAGATTGATCCCGTGAACGGGTTGGCCGCGCCAGACGGCCGTATCTTCATCACACGGGGATTCTACCGCAAATTCCAGCAGGGCGAGGTGTCGGCGGAAGAGATCGCCAGCGTCATCGCGCATGAGTTGGGCCATGTCGCACTGGGCCATTCACGGCGGCGCATGATCGACTTTTCCGGCCAGAACGCGCTGCGCACGGCCCTTGCGATGGTGCTGTCACGCTTCCTGCCGGGTATCGGGGTCTGGATCGCCAATATGCTGACCACGATGCTGGCCGCCGGGCTGTCGCGTTCGGATGAATACGAGGCGGATGAATATGCCTCGGCGCTACTGGTCAAGGCGGGCATCGGCACTGCGCCGCAAAAATCGTTGTTTGGCAAGCTTGAGGCACTGACAAATGCGCGCGGCGGAGCCATGCCCGCATGGTTGATGAGCCATCCCAAAACGCCCGATCGCATCGCCGCCATCGAAAAGAACGAAGCACGCTGGAACGGGATCGAGGGTTGATCAGACCGCGGACTATCCTGCGGCAAGCGCCTTGCCGAAGCGGGGCATATGCGCCTTTTTCATCAACCGCCTGATATCCCATGCCTCGCCCGATAGCCGCTCTGCCTCAAGCCGCACAGCTTCGGCGGCGGCAGCAACGGCTGCGGGCTGCGCCTCGAACAGCCCCAGCAGGAACAGATCGGGATCGACACGGTCCAGCCCTTCCTCGCGCAGGATGTTTTGCGGGAAATCCTTGGCATTCCGCGTCACGATCACATCGGCATGCCCTGCAATGGCCGCCGCCAGCACATGGGTATCGGCAGGGTCAGGCAACCACAGCCGCGCTTCAAGCGAGGGAGCATAGCTGACGACCGCCTTGGGCCAGGCTGCGCGTAAAAGCGCCACCTCGCCCCGCGCCTGCGCCTCGGCCTCCGGGCCCAGCTTGATCGTGGCCCGCGCCCATTCCTCTAGAATGCGATCCGACCAGAGCGGCTGGAACAGCCCTGCCGCAGCCACCCCCAGCAACACCTCGCGCATCACCGTAGGATAGAGCACGCAAGTGTCCAGCAGCACCTTCATAGGCGGAAGAACAGCGCTTTCAGGTAGCCGCTTTCGGCCAGTTGTGGCAGGATCGGATGGTCCGGTCCGGCAAAGCCTGTATGGATCTGCTGGCCCTGCCGCCCGGCCCGCCCGATTCCGCGCAGGCTGGCATTGTGGAACTTGCCCAGATCGGCGGCGTGCGAACAGGAACACAGCACCAGAAACCCGCCCTCGGCCACCAATGAGGCACCCAGCCGCGCAATCCGCTCATAGGCGCGCAATCCGGCTTCGAGCGCGGGTTTCGACGGCGCAAAAGCTGGCGGATCGCACACGACCAGATCAAAACGCGCGCCTTCCTCAGCCAGAGCGGCCATCACGTCGAAAGCATCACCCTTGCGGGTCTCGAACCGCGCCGCCACACCCGACGCCTCGGCCCCCTCGCGCGCCAAAGCCAGAGCAGGATCAGAGCCGTCAACCGCCAAAGCGTGATCCGCGCCCGCCGACAGTGCGGCCAGCGCGAAGCCCCCCACATGGCTGAAGACATCCAGAACCTTGCCACCCTTGCCCAGACCGGCCGCGAATGCGTGGTTGGGGCGCTGGTCGAAAAAGAGCCCCGTTTTCTGCCCGCCGGTCAGATCGGCCATATAGGTCGCACCATTCATGGGCACTTTGACCGGCGCATCAGGGGCCTGCCCCAGCACCACGGCGCTGACATCATCCAGACCTTCCAGTGCGCGCGCACGACCCGAGGCGCTTTTGATCACGCAGGTCACACCTGTGACAGCCACCAGTGCGGCCACCAGATCATCCAGCATCATCTCGGCCCAAGCCGCATTGGGCTGGATTACCGCTGTATCGCCAAAGCGGTCGATGACCAGTCCGGGCAATCCGTCAGCTTCGGCATGTACCAGACGGTAGAAGGGCGCATCATACAAGCGCGCGCGCAAAGCCAGCGCGCGGGACAGTTTTGCCTCCAGCCAGTTGCGGTCGATCACGGCATTGGGATCGCGGTCGATCACCCGCCCGATGATGCGCGAATTCGGGTTGACCGTCACCAAGGCCAAAGGCGCGCGATCGGCATCCTCGAGCACGGCAAAGCTGCCGGGCGCAAGCCCGCGGGCGCGCCGGTCAGTGACCAGTTCATTGTCATAAACCCACGGAAAACCGTGGCGGATGGCGCGCGGCTGGGCTTTGGGGCGCAGGCGCACAACAGGATAAGAGGGCGTGTTCATGCCGCCCTCTTATCTGCGTTTGTAGGTACTGGAAAGATCAGATCGCGGAGATCTCATTCCTTGGTCTCAAGGCCCGCAACCAGTTGGGTCACACCGCGCTTGCCACCCATGCTGCCGGGCTGCGCCAGTTCCGCGCGGAACACATTGGCCAGATGATGGGTCAGACGGACCTTCTGGGTCAGCCCCTGACGCTCGGCCTCAAGGGCGCGATTGCCGCCATAACCCTTGAGATCGGCACGGATCTCGCGGGTCGGGGCCAGCGCCTGACCGGTCTGCGGATCGCGCAGGGTCAGTTCAAAGCGGACCGAATGCACGCCGCCCACGCTATAGCGTGTCTTTTCCGTCAAGGCGTGAAACCGGTTCAGCTTGATTTCGACCACCGCAGGCACGCTGCCGACATGGCCGTTGCGGGCCATTTTCATGCTGTCGTTCAGAATCGTCTCGATCTGGGCATGGCGGTCGCCAAAGGCATCGCCGCGCCACACGATATCGCCCGACGGCAGATAGCTGTTGGCCTCCGAGACCTTCAGGCTGCGCGGAACGATGATTTTTGTGTCAACCACCTCGATGGCGGCCAGCGTTGTTGCAACACCGCTGTCGCGCAGCGCCTCTTCCGGCGATACGTTGCGGCTGGACATGTCGTAAGAGCCACAGGCCGAAAGACCCAAGGCCAGGAAGAATGCGGCTAAAATGCGGCTACGTGTCATTTGATATACTCCATGCGGGAATTTCCGCGGGTTATATCGAAAGATATGCTCCTGAATTGCGGCGGGGATGCGGCGCATTTTCTTCAAAACAAAGACAATACCAAGGTTTTTAAGGGAAAAACCGCCTCTTTTTGGGTGACGCACGCCACGAATTGCGGTCCAGAAATAAACATCTTCAATAATCTGCATCAGTGACCTATCCGGTGCGGCCCGCCTTGCGCCGTTATCGCTAACACATTACCCTGATGGAAAATACCGAACACAAGCCTGACCGGGGAGGGTATCAGATGCCAGTGCATGATCAGGTCGCGCGGGTCACCGCACGGATCATCGCGCGCAGCAAAGACAGCCGCACGCGCTACATGCAGACCATGGCCCGCGCTGCGGCCGAAGGCCCGCGACGCGGCCATCTGAGCTGCTCGAACCAGGCCCACGCCTATGCCGCGATGGGGACCGATCAGGCGACAATGGCCACCAGTCCCGCCCCCAATCTGGGGATCGTCACCGCCTATAACGACATGCTGTCGGCGCATCAGCCGTTCGAGCGTTTTCCCGATCTGATCCGGCAAGCTGCGCGCAATGTGGGGGCCACGGCACAGGTTGCAGGCGGCGTGCCTGCGATGTGCGATGGTGTCACGCAGGGCCAGACAGGGATGGAGTTGTCACTCTTCTCCCGCGATGTGATCGCGCTGTCGGCGGGAATAGCACTGTCGCATAACACGTTCGACGCGGCGCTCTATCTGGGGGTCTGCGACAAGATCGTGCCGGGCCTTGTGATCGCGGCGGCGACCTTTGGCTATATTCCGGCCGTGTTCCTGCCTGCAGGTCCGATGGTATCCGGCCTGCCCAATGACGAAAAGGCAAAGGTGCGCCAGCAATTCGCCAGCGGTCAGGTCGACCGCGCCGCCCTGATGTCAGCAGAGATGGCGTCGTATCACGGGCCGGGCACCTGCACCTTCTACGGCACGGCCAATACCAACCAGATGCTGATGGAATTCATGGGCCTGCACCTGCCGGGGACATCCTTTGTCAATCCCGGAACACCTTTGCGCGATGCGCTGACGGTCGCGGGCACTGAACGCGCCGCCGCGATCACCGCGCTTGGCAATGCCTATACGCCAGTCTGCGACATTCTGGATGAACGCGCCTTCGTCAACGGAATCGTGGGGCTGATGGCGACAGGAGGATCGACCAATCTGGTGCTGCATCTGCCAGCCATGGCGCGCGCCGCAGGGGTGCAGCTTGCGCTTGAGGACTTCGACGATCTGTCCGCCATCACACCGCTACTGGCCAAGGTCTATCCCAATGGTCTGGCCGATGTGAACCATTTCCACGCGGCGGGCGGACTGGGCTATACGATCGCACAATTGCTGGATGCGGGACTGCTGCATCCCGATACGATGACCGTCGCCGGCAAGGGGCTGGAGCGTTATACGACCGAACCACAACTGACCGAGGCCGGCCTGAGATGGCAACAAGGCAGCCGCGAAAGCCTGAACACGCGTATCCTGCGCCCCGTATCCGATCCTTTCGACAGCACAGGCGGCTTGCGCCAGTTAAGCGGAAATCTGGGCCGCGGCGTTATCAAGACTTCTGCTGTTGATCCCGACCGCCACATCATCAAAGCCCCCGCGCGTGTTTTTGAAACGCAGGAGGCCGTCAAAGACGCGTTCAAGGCCGGTGAATTCACCGCCGATACTGTTGTTGTGGTGCGTTTTCAGGGCCCGCAGGCTAATGGCATGCCGGAATTGCACGCTTTGACACCTGTGCTGGCCGTGCTGCAGAATCGCGGGCTGAAAGTGGCCCTTGTTACCGACGGGCGCATGTCCGGCGCATCCGGCAAAGTGCCCGCCGCCATCCATATCAGCCCCGAGGCCGCTGCGGGCGGCCCTCTGTCACGCTTGCGCGATGGCGATATGATCCACCTCGACGCCACCACAGGCCGCATCGAGGCGCTGGTGCCCGATCTGGACAGCCGCCCCGCAGCCACACCCGATCTGTCGGGCAACGGCACCGGTGTCGGACGCGAGCTTTTTGCCATGTTCCGCGCGCAGGTAGGCCCCGCCGCCACCGGCGCGGCTGTAGTGGTTTGACATACCCGCCCTGCGCTTCTTCTTGCCTGAAATATCCAAACCCCAACGTTTGCCCCGACCGCTGCCCTGTCTGACGGAGACCGCACCATGACCCCCTATCAAACCTCTGAAGCGACATTGGCCCTGTGCCAGATGGCCCCTGTGATCCCTGTGCTGGTGATCCGCGATCCGGCCCATGCCGCCCCCCTGGCGCGCGCGCTGGTCGCCGGAGGACTGCCCGTGCTGGAAGTCACCTTGCGGACGCCCGCAGCGCTTGAGGTCATGGCCGAAATGGCCCGTGTCGAGGGGGCCGTGGTGGGGGCGGGCACGGTTTTGTCACCTGCCGATGTGCGCGCCGTGCAAGGTGCGGGGGCGGTCTTTGCAGTCTCGCCGGGGGCTACCGACCGCCTGCTCTCGGCCTGCGAGGAGCGCGCCCTGCCGCTTCTGCCCGGCGCCGCCACCGCGACCGAGGCGATGCGCCTGCTGGAACGCGGCTATACGATGCAGAAATTCTTTCCCGCCGAGGTCGCGGGCGGTACGGCTGCGCTGCGGGCCCTGGCATCGCCCCTGCCCCAGATCGGTTTCTGCCCGACCGGCGGGATCGGCCCTGCCAATGCCGCAGACTATCTCGCGCTACCCAACGTCACCTGCGTCGGCGGTAGTTGGGTCGCCCCCGCAAACCTGATCGCGGCGGGTGACTGGGACGGGATCAAGGCGCTGGCGCGGACAGCGGCAAACCTGCCCCGCCCTGCGTAGCGCCTGCCCGTATCATTCACCGCACAATCACGATCACGCGCGCGGTCTTGACCGCCAACCGCCCCTGCGCCCCTGCTGGCTCAGGCCATGCAAACCCTCGCGCATCACGGCTGTCATCGGATGATCGGGTGCCTGCGGCGCATGATGCGCCAGCAAATCCTCCAGCGCTTTACGGCTGTCGCTGCCATCCGGCAGGCTGAGGGCCCAATCCAGAAAGATCGTCCTGCATTCCTCGGTCGTGATGCCGTCGATCCGGTAGGCCTCGAAAATCAGGCCCTTGGGGTCATCTGTGTGGCCTTTTTTCATACTTCATCTCCGGATACTGTTCCCAGCAGCGTGGAAATCGCGGCATCAGCTTTTGCCGCCACCGCGACCAGCGCGGCCTCAAGCCCGTCCAGCGTGTCCTGTCCTGTTTCGCGCAATAGCATCCTGCATCCTCCCTCGCCGATCCCTGCCGGATCAAGCGGTTTGTCACTGAGCAGCTTCGAGACAAGCTGCAGACGCCAGAACAGCAGATACGCCTCGTTCAGGGCCGCGCCGGTGACCGCGTCCAGCCATCCGGTCTTGATGCCCGCCTCCAGCCCGTCCCGCGCACCGCGCGCCAGACTGCCCGCCATCAGGCTTGCCGCCTGCGCCACCAGTTCCACATCCTGCAACCGGCCCGGCCCCAGCTTGGCATCCCACGGCCCTTCGGCAGGTTTCGCAGCGGCAATACGTGTCCGCATCGCGGCAACTTCCGCGATAATCTTTTCGGGCGCATGACCACGCGCCAGCACCGCCTCGCGCACCGCTTCGACATCGCCCGCAAGGGTCGCTTCGCCCGCGACGGGGCGCGCACGTGTCAGGGCCAGATGTTCCCAGACCCAGGCCTCGTTCATCTGATAGTCGCGGAAGCTGGTCAGGCTGGTTGCCACCGGCCCCTGCGTGCCTGAAGGACGCAAGCGCATGTCGACCTCGTAAAGCCTGCCCTCGGACATCTGCGCTGTCACGGCGGTGACCATCGCCTGCGTCAGCCTTGCATAATAGAGGCGCGCGGCAAGCGGGCGGCGGCCATCCGACATCTCGACCCCGTCCGCATCATAGATCACGATCAGGTCCAGATCCGAGGTCGCGTTCAACCGCCCTGCCCCAAGCGATCCCATGCCCAACACCACCGCCCCGCGTCCGGGCGGTGTGCCGTGCTTGGCCGCGAATTGCGCCACAACCACGGGCCAAAGCGCGCAAAGCGTGGCCCCTGCCAGATCGGCATATTGCGGACCGGCGCCATCGGCGTCGATCAGCCCGCGCAGGTGGTGCACACCGATACGGAAATGCCATTCCTTGGCCCAGCGGCGCGCCGTATCCAGCTTGCGCTCGTAATCGGCCTCGGCCGCCAGAAGATTGGACAATTCCGCGCCTAGCGCCGCCTGCCCCGGCCATGGCGCGAAAAAGCCGCCGCCGATCACGGCATCGAACACAGCCGAATGCCGCGACAGGTGCTGCGCCAGCGCGGGCGAGCTGCCCACGATATCCACCAGAAGATCGATCAGTTGCGGATTGGCGTCAAATAGCGAGAAAAGCTGAACCCCCGCGGGCAGGCCCGACAAAAAACCGTCAAAGGCCAGCAAAGCCTCCTCGGGCTTGGCGGTGCGCGCCAGCCGTTGCAGAATTTCGGGGCGCAGGCGCTGGAAAATCTCGACCGCACGGTCCGAGCGCAACGCCGGATAGCTGCGCCAGCGGCTGGTGATCTCGGTATCGAAGCTGTCCGTCACTTCGGGCGGCAGCGCCGGCGTGGGGCTGGTGGTCGTGCCCGCAAAAAAGCCCTCGGTCAGCGTGTGCACCTCGGCCAGTCGCACCTTGAGATCGGACTCAAGCGTGGCCTGTTCCACCCCCATGAAGGCGGCAAGGCGGGCAAAGCCCTCAGCGCTGCGCGGCAGGCTGTGGGTCTGGGCGTCATTGATCATCTGCAAACGATGCTCGACCTCGCGATGTGCGCGGTAATGCCGCGTCAGCGTGTCGGCCACATCCTGCGGGATCCAGCCTTTTTGCGCCAGAAGGCCCAGCCCATCGACCGTGCCGCGCACCCGCAGATCGGGATCGCGTCCGCCTGCGATGATCTGGCGGGTCTGGGTGAAAAACTCGATCTCGCGGATACCGCCGCGCCCCAGTTTCATATTGTGATCGGCCAGTTCCACCGGACCGCCCAGCCCTTTATGGGCGCGGATACGCAGGCGCATATCATGGGCGTCCTGAATAGCGGCGAAATCCAGATGCTTGCGCCACACGAAGGGCCGCAGCGTCTTGAGAAACTGATCGCCCGCCGCCAGATCGCCGGCGGCAGGGCGCGCCTTGATATAGGCTGCGCGCTCCCACGTGCGGCCAAGGCTTTCGTAATAGCGTTCCGCCGCTTCCATCGCCATGCAGACAGGCGTGACCGCCGGATCGGGACGCAGACGCAAATCGGTGCGAAACACATAACCTTCGGCAGTATTGTCGCTGAGCATGGCCGCCATCTTGCGGGTGGCGCGGATCAGCGAGGCCCGCGCCTCGTGATAATCATCGCGGCTGAAACGGGTTTCGTCGAACAGACAGATCAGGTCGATATCCGAAGAGTAGTTCAACTCGAACGCGCCCATCTTGCCCATCGCCAGCGCCACCAGACCGCCACCGGTCTCGGCATCCGCCTCGATAGCGCCCGGCAGTTTGCCGCGCTTGATCTCGGCCCCGATGGCGGCGCGCAAGGCAAGCTGGCAAGACAGATCGGCAAAACGCGTCAGCGCGCCTGTCACCGTTTCCAACAGCCAGACGCCGCCCAGATCAGCCAGCGCCGTCAGCAGCGCCACGCGGCGCTTGCCCTGCCTCAAGGCAACAGCCAGCGCATCAGGGGCTGTCTGGGTCATATCGTGATGCAGCGCCAGCAAAGCGGCTTCGGGATCGTCCAGCGCGGGCAAGATCCAGTCCGCCTCTTTCTCGATCAGGGATTTCAGATAGGGGCTGCATCCGCCCGTGCCCGCAATCAGCAGGGCAACATCCCCTTGTGCGTCGGGAAGGGCTGCACGCGCCTCGGCCCCGCGGTCGGGATCAAAAGGGTGCGGCAAGCGGGTCAGGCGGCGTTCAAAGGACATGCCGCACCATGGACACGGGCCTTGGGGCTGGTCAATGGGTCAAAGCACTGGAATAGTGCTGCAAATCGCCATCCTGCAGGGAAGATCGACATGAGCAAGAGCATGGCGCGCGTTACCCGCGCATTACAGGACGCAGGGTTGCCCGCCGATATCCACGCGCTTGGCGAGGCGCGCACCGCAGCACAGGCCGCAGCCGTGGCCGGTTGTGCGCTGGACCAGATCGCCAAGTCGATCATCTTTGCCGGACAGGACAGCGGACAGGCCGTGCTGTTCCTGACCGCAGGCGGCAATCAGGTCGACTCTGCCCTTGCCAGCGTCGTGGCATGCGAGGCTTTGGGCAAGGCCAATGCAGCCCTGATCCGCGCGCAGACCGGATTTGCCATCGGCGGGGTGGCCCCTGTCGGGCACCTGCACCCGATCCGTGCCTTTCTGGACCCGCGCCTGATGGAATTCGACGTGATCTGGGCCGCTGCAGGCACGCCACATCACATCTTTCCGATCGCACCCGCCGATCTGCACCGTCTGACCGGGGCGCAAATTGCTGATTTCACGTCCAAATGAAAATAATGTAAATTTCTTTTACATACCCCTTGCAAGCGGGCCTATTCGTGCCGATCTGTTCAATGTGAAGGCAATTTACATTAACCAAGATCGGAGTGACCCATGAATACTGCCCTGCCCTATTCTTCCTCGTCCGCACAGCCGATGGGCTGGCTGTACCGTGCCGAAAGCTGGTTGGACAGCAAAGGCAAAGGCGCCTGGATCGCCGCGATGGTCCTTGGCTTCATCTTTTTCTGGCCCGTGGGCCTTGCCCTTCTAGCCTATATGATCTGGAGTAAACGCATGTTCAAGAAATCCTGCCGCAACCGCACCAATACTCGCCACCTGTCGACTGTCATGTCCTCGTCGGGCAACAGCGCCTTTGACAGCTACAAGGCCGAAACGCTGCGCCGCCTGGAAGAAGAGCAACACAGCTTTGAAACTTTTCTGCAGCGATTGCGCGAAGCCAAGGACAAGGCCGAGTTCGACGATTTCATGGCCGACCGCGCCCGTGCCGCTGCCGCCCCGCGTGACGACAGCCCCCGCACCGAGGCCTAACACCGACCCCGTTCCCCAAAGGCCGCAGGACAGACCTGCGGCCTTGTTTCCTTGACCGTTCCCGACTTCCCTCATGGAGCCCCTTTGATGAGCACGCATTTCTCGCAGCTTCCCGATCCGGTGATGCAACCGGAATTCTATGCCGATGTGCCGATGAAACGGCTTGTGGCATGGATCGTGGATACCGTGCTGATCGTGATCATCTGTCTGCTGATCCTGCCCTTCACGGCCTTCACGGGGCTGTTCTTTTTCCCGCTGATGGTGCTGGTCGTGGGCTTTGCCTACCGTGTTGTGACGATCACGAACCGCTCGGCGACATGGGGGATGCGACTGATGGCGATCGAGTTGCGCGATTCGTCGGGCGAAAGGTTCGGTCTGGGCCTTGCAACGGCGCATACTTTTGGCACGTCTGTCTCGTTCGGGATGCCCCTGTTACAAGTTGTCTCGGTCGTTATGATGCTGACAACGGCCCGCGCGCAGGGGCTAAGCGATCACCTTCTGGGCACGGTCGCCGTGAACCGCGCTGCGGCCAGTTGAAGCACGATTGCACACCGCGTTAAAAGGGGCGTCATTCCCTACTTGGCGGAAGGGGTCTTCGTTGCTATCGTCCCGATATAAACGGTCTGAAGGTGAACATGCGCCACACGCTACCCATAGCGCCACAATTCTATGTGACAGCCCCGCAGCCCTGCCCCTATCTGGACGGCCGGATGGAACGCAAGCTGTTCACAGCCCTTCAGGGCGAAGGTGCGGAGCGCCTGAATGACAGCCTGTCCAAGCAGGGATTCCGCCGCTCGCAGAATGTGCTTTACAGGCCGTCCTGTTCGGATTGCGCGGCCTGTCTGTCGGCACGGATCAAGGTGGCCGATTTCACGCCATCGCGCAGCCAGAAACGCACGCAGCGCCGCAATGCCCATCTGGAGCGGCGCGCGACCAGCCCTTGGGCGACCGAAGATCAGTACGACCTCTTCCGCCGCTATCTGGACAGCCGCCATGCCGATGGCGGTATGGCCGATATGGATGTCTTCGAGTTTGCAGCGATGATCGAGGAAACACCGATCCGCACGCGTGTGATCGAATATCACGACACGGTCAGCCGCGATCTGGCCGCCGTCTGCCTGACGGATGTGCTGGATGACGGGGTCAGCATGGTCTATTCCTTCTACCAGCCCGACCGCCCCGGCGACAGTCTGGGAACACATATCATTCTGGACCACATCCGCATCGCTCGCGAAGCCGGTTTGCCTTATGTCTACTTGGGCTACTGGGTGCCAGGCAGCTCCAAGATGGGCTATAAAGCCAAGTTTTCGGGGCTGGAGCTTTATGTCGGCGGCGCATGGCAGAAGATGCGCGATCCTGCAGACTATTCCGCCGAAACACACCCCCTGTCGACCGACCCGATTGCCGAACAGGTGGCCAATATCTCGCTTCCCGGATCGGTTCCGGCGCGTTCCTGACCCTGCCCATCCGACATTGCCACAGCTCCGGCCTGCCACAGGATAACCCTTGGCAGGCGGAATCAGCGATGCTTTGCTGTCGTAGAATTCCATTCCTGACGCACAAGCCCGCAAAAACGTAATTAAAATTCAAATCAATTACCCCCTGCGACATTAAATTCAAACAATTGGCGGTTGACGCTGCCGCGCAGCACTCATAATGTCCCGCCACGCAGTAAGGAACCCTCTCGGCTATGACACCTCTAGTGATCATCGTAAGGACATGGCGCATGGGCCGGTAACGGACACCCTACAGGTACCCCATGCGCCCCCGACAAAATCGGGGGCTTTTTTATGCGAGTATATGACGTCGAAAACGGAGCAAAGCACATGACACGTCAGATGACCGGAGCGAGAATGGTGGTTCAGGCCCTCAAGGATCAGGGTGTGGACGTCGTATTCGGATATCCCGGCGGCGCCGTGCTACCGATTTATGATGAGATTTTCCAGCAGAACGAGATCCAGCACATTCTGGTGCGCCATGAACAAGGCGCTGTGCATGCCGCCGAGGGCTACGCCCGCGCGACCGGCAAGCCCGGTGTCGTTCTGGTCACCTCCGGTCCCGGTGCCACCAATGCGGTGACAGGTCTGACCGATGCGCTGATGGATTCCATTCCGATCATCGTGCTGACCGGACAGGTGCCAACGTTCATGATCGGCAACGACGCCTTTCAGGAAGCCGATACCGTCGGCATCACCCGCCCTTGCACCAAGCATAACTGGCTGGTCAAGGACACCGACAAGCTGTCCACCGTGCTGCATGAGGCATTCCACGTCGCCATGACAGGCCGTCCCGGTCCGGTTCTGGTCGATATCCCGAAGGACGTGCAATTCGCATCGGGCATCTATACCGCCCCTCAAAAGGGCGGCTCTCGCCGTTACCAGCCGCAGATCAAGGGTGATCTGGACGCGATCACCGAACTGGTGGCCGCGCTTGAGACCGCAAAGCGTCCGATTTTCTATACCGGCGGCGGCGTTATCAACTCGGGCAAGGCCGCCAGCCAGCTGCTGTGCGAACTGGTCGAGGCGACAGGCTTTCCCGTAACCTCGACCCTGATGGGTCTGGGGGCCTATCCGGCTTCGGGCAAAAGCTGGCTTGGCATGTTGGGCATGCACGGTCTTTACGAGGCAAATATGGCCATGCATGGCTGTGATCTGATGATCAATATCGGCGCACGCTTTGACGACCGGATCACGGGCCGCGTCGATGCCTTCAGCCCCCATTCGACCAAGGCCCATATCGACATTGATCCGTCCTCGATCAACAAGGTGATCCGCGTCGATATCCCGATCGTGGGCGATGTGGCCCATGTGTTGGAAGACATGCTCAAGATCTGGAAATCACGCGGTCGCAAGACCAACAAGGAAGCCCTGCCGAAATGGTGGGCGCAGATCGAGGAATGGCGCAAGGTCGATTGCCTGAAATTCGAACAGAAGGGCAGCATCATCAAGCCGCAACATGCGCTGAAACGTCTGGAAGAACTGACCAAGGGGCATGACCGCTATATCTGCACCGAGGTCGGCCAGCACCAGATGTGGGCTGCGCAATACCTGAACTTCGAGGGGCCGAACCGCTGGATGACATCCGGCGGGTTGGGCACCATGGGTTATGGCTTTCCCGCCTCCATCGGCGTGCAGATGGCCCATCCCGACGCGCTGGTGATCAACGTCGCCGGCGAGGCGTCCTGGCTGATGAACATGCAGGAAATGGGCACTGCGATGCAGTTCAACCTGCCCGTCAAGCAGTTCATCCTGAACAACGAGCGTCTTGGCATGGTGCGCCAGTGGCAGGAATTGCTGCATGGTGAGCGTTATTCTCAAAGCTGGTCGGAATCCCTGCCCGATTTCGTGAAACTGGCCGAGGCCTTCGGCGCCAAGGGTATCCTGTGCAGCGATCCCGACGATCTGGACGATGCGATCATGGAAATGATCAACTATGACGGTCCGGTAATCTTCGACTGTCTGGTGGCCAAGCATGAAAACTGCTTCCCCATGATCCCGTCGGGCAAGGCCCATAACGAGATGCTGCTGGGCGATGCGTCAACCAAGAATGCCATCGGCGCGAAAGGGGCGGTGATGGTCTGATCGTGCAGCGCACGGACGGACTGCCCCCCCTGACACCATCAAAGGATCATTCACATGTCTGCACTACAGATCAAGAAGGGCGCGACCAGCCACTCGGCCTATAACCTGCGTTCGACATTTTCGGATGTCGAGGAACGGCATACCCTTGCCGTCGTTGTAGATAACGAGGCGGGTGTATTGGCCCGTGTGATCGGGCTTTTCTCGGGGCGCGGCTACAATATCGAAAGCCTGACCGTGGCCGAGATCGACCATACCGGCCATCTGAGCCGGATCACGATTGTCACCACCGGCACGCCGCAGGTAATCGAACAGATCAAGGCGCAACTGGGCCGGATCGTGCCTGTGCACAGGGTCAATGACCTGACAGTGGAAGGCCCCTCGGTCGAGCGGGAACTGGCGCTATTCAAGGTTGAGGGCACGGGCGACAAACGGGTCGAGGCCCTGCGTCTGGCCGATATCTTCCGCGCCAATGTCGTTGACAGCACGCTGACCAGCTTCGTGTTCGAGATCACCGGCGCGCCTGAAAAAATCGACGCCTTTGCCGAGTTGATGCGCCCGCTTGGCCTGCTGGAAGTGGCTCGCACCGGCGTTGCAGCCCTGTCGCGCGGCGGTCTGTAACTTAGCCCTAACCTGCTTCAAAGGCGCGCAGGCTGAAACCTGCGCGCCTTTTCTTATGCCGCCAACGTCAACAAGCGGTAAAGGTGCCATGTGGCATGCCCCAGAAGTGGCAGCACCAAAAACAGCCCCAGAAACCACGGCAGTAGGGCAGCAAATGTAAGGGCCGCAATAACGCCGGCCCAGAGCAGCATGGGCACGGGATTGGCCAGCACCACCTGAAAGCTGGTAATCATCGCTGTCACGAAATCCACCTCGCGGTCCAGCAAAAGCGGCAGCGCGATGACCGTAATCATATAGAGAAGCAACGCGAAAACGCCTCCCACAGCGGTGCCCACAGCCAGCATCGCCAGACCATTCGGTGACAGGAATACGTCGTAAGAGCTTGATATGTTTGTCATTGTGGACAGACCAAGGAATAGCGCAAAGATCATATGCGCCAGAAAGAACCAAAAGAGGAACACCATGATGATGATCGCACAGATCGAGGGCAATTGCCTGCCAGACTGGCGGATCACGACGCTCAGGATCTCGGACATCACCAAGGGGCGACCCTGATCCAGCCTACGGCTGACCTCGTAAAGACCCACAGCCGCGAAAGGCCCCACCAGAGGAAAGCCCACAGCCGCGAAAACCAGCCAGTAGGTTTTGCCGGTCGTCCATGTGACCGCCACCAGAACCAGTCCCAGAAAGACATAGACCGAGGCGAAGAACAGCCCGTAAAACGGGGCGCGGCGCATATCGGCCCAGCCACGGCGCAGCGCCTCTGACAGCATAGGCAGGGTCACGCTGCCCATATCCGGCAGGCCCTCTTGCGGTGTGTCCGGCATAATCCCTCCCCTTCATATTCCGGTATTGGCGGATGAAAACCGCAAAACCAGCCGAAAGCAAGCGATATGGCTTGTGTCTACAAAAGGGGCGGTTTCCGGTTTGGCCAGTCGGTCGCTTGATGCCAGGCCTGCGCCAGTTGCAACAGCCCCGCATCATCCCCGTGCCGCCCGAAAAGTTGCATCCCCATCGGCAGCCCCGCCCCTGCCATTCCATCTGCACCGAACCCTGCGGGTACGCAGACCGAGGGCAAGCCGATCAAGCTGACAGGCACCACGACCTCCATCCATCGGTGATAGGTGTCCATCTTCTGGCCCGCGATTTCCTTGGGCCAGTCCAGATCTACCGCGAAAGGCCAAAGCTGCGCCGATGGCAGGACCAGCGCATCATAGGTATCGAAAAGCTCTGCCGCGCAGGCATACCAGCGTGACCGGATCATGCTGGCGCGCTGGATCTGCATCGAGGTCAGGGCGCGGCCCATCTCGATCTCCCAGATTGCTTCGGGCTTGAGCAGCTTGCGCTTGGCGGGAACGGAATAAAGCGGATCAAGCCGTCCGGCATTGGCAAAGGCGCGCAGGGTAACCCAGCTTTCCCAGATCTCGGCGGCGCTGAACGGGGGGGGCACAGCCTCGACCGTGCAGCCCAGACCGGCAAAGCCCTGCACCGCGTCCCCGACCAGATCCAGAACCCCTGCCTCCATCGGATAGGCCCCGCCCCAGTCGCCTAGCCAACCGATGCGGCGGCCTGAGACCTCGGTATCTATCCCGTCAAGAAAGCTCTTGCGCGGCAGGCCGAAGGGCACCCGGGGGTCAGGACCCGCCTGCACCTCAAGCATGGCCGCCATGTCGCGCGGATTGCGCGCCATAGGGCCAAGCGTGGCCAAGGGATGCATAAACGTATCGCCCACCGGATCGGCAGGGATACGCCCCCAGCTAGGCCGCATCCCGTAGACATTGCACCAGCCCGCCGGATTGCGCAGCGAACCCATCATGTCCGACCCGTCCGTCACCGCGATCATCCGTGCGGCCAGCGCCGCCGCCGCACCGCCCGATGATCCGCCCACGGTGCGACTGTCATCATAGGGGTTGAGAGTAGCGCCATGCACAGGGTTGAAGGTATGACTGCCCAACCCGAATTCCGGCGTATTGGTCTTGCCGATAAACAGCCCCCCCGCCGCGCGCATCCTTGCGACCATGCCGCAGTCGGCCTTGGGAATGAAATCCGAGAACGCGGGCGATCCCATCGAGGTGGGAATTCCCGCCACATCGGCCAGATCCTTGACCGCCAGCGGGATGCCGTGCAGCCAGCCCTTGCGGGCGGTGTTATCCACCTCCCGCGCCTCGGCCAAAAGTGTTTCGGGATCGCGCAGGCTGACCACGGCGTTGACGGGGCCATTGACCGCGTTGATCCGCTCCAGCGTCGCCTGCATCAGTTCAACCGCGCTGATCTGGCGCGCCTCCAGCATCGCCGACAGCGCCAGCGCGTCGCGGTTCATCAGATCATCCACCGGTTATCCTTCCCTGCCCCTACGCGGGCAGTTTCGACAGATAACAGGCCTGTGATCAAGCGGAATTCAGTCCTCGGTCTGCGCCTCGGCGCGGGATTTTCCCGATACGGCCATCGCCAGCGTAGCCCCCATCAGCCCGTCCAGATCACCATCCAGCACGCCTTGGGTATCCGAGGTTTCAAACCCTGTGCGCAGGTCTTTGACCATCTGGTAGGGCTGCAACACGTAGGACCGGATCTGGTTACCCCAACCCGCGTCTCCCTTGTTGGCATGCGCCTCGTTGATGGCAGCGTTGCGTTTGTCGAGTTCCAACTGATAAAGCCGCGATTTGAGCGCCTTCATGGCGATATCGCGGTTCTGGTGCTGCGACTTTTCCGAACTGGTCACGACGATGCCGGTGGGCATATGCGTGATCCGCACCGCGGAGTCGGTTGTGTTGACGTGCTGGCCGCCGGCACCGGACGAGCGGTAGGTATCAATACGGATATCGTTGGCGGCCACTTCGATGTCGATATTGTCATCCACCACCGGATAGACCCAGACCGAAGAGAACGAGGTATGCCGCCGCGCGGCGCTATCATAGGGGCTGATCCGCACCAGACGGTGCACGCCCGATTCCGATTTCAGCCAGCCATAGGCGTTATGGCCGGAAATCTTATAGGTGACCGATTTGATGCCCGCTTCCTCGCCGGCCGATTGGGCCTGCATCTCGACCTTGTAGCCCTTGCGCTCGGCCCAGCGGACATACATGCGCGCAAGAATGCTGGCCCAGTCGCAGCTTTCCGTACCGCCCGCGCCTGCATTGATTTCAAGGAAGGTATCGTTGCTGTCGGCCTCGCCGTCGAGCAGCGCTTCCAGCTCTTTCTCGGCGGCCTTGGCTTTCAGCGCCTTGAGCGCGGCTTCAGCCTCTTTGACGACCTCGGTGTCGTCTTCCATCTCGCCCAGTTCGATCAGGTCGATATTGTCCTGCAATTCCTGCGCGATGCCTTTGACGGTGTCGAGTGCATCGACAAGTGCCTGCCGGTCGCGCATGAGAATCTGCGCCTTTTCAGGATCGTCCCACAGTGTCGGGTCTTCGACACGCGCGTTGAATTCCTCAAGCCGGTGGGGGGCCATGTCCCAATCCATGCGTTGACGCAGCAATTCCAGCGATTTCTGGATGTCGGCAATCGTGTTCTGAACCTCGGCGCGCATGGGTCTTCCTGCTGGGTAGATATGGAATGGATCGGATGATCGCCCCGCGT
Source organism: Seohaeicola saemankumensis (assembly GCF_021021435.1). Classification (GTDB taxonomy): domain Bacteria; phylum Pseudomonadota; class Alphaproteobacteria; order Rhodobacterales; family Rhodobacteraceae; genus Seohaeicola. Next base: position 16,382 of record NZ_JAINWI010000022.1, on the reverse strand, counting down.
GATAGACCAGCCATCGCGTCGGGGCAAGCGCGGGCGCCCTGTCTTGACTGCCTTGTCTAGTATAGGCCGCCGGACGAGACTGTACCGAAATCGGCCTTGGGGCCAACGGTGGCGGTACTGCCGGTTGATGTCGTCACCTCGCGGCCCAGCCGCGCCCCTGCCTCTTGCACCAGCGGCAGGTTCGATCCCATCGCGAAACCGCCATCATACATGATGCCAAAAATCGGTTCTTCCCCGTCGCGGAAATATTCGGCAACGACATATTCGCCGCTGGCATCATCCGACAGGCGCGCACCTGTGAAACGGTCAATTTTGATGAAACGGCCACCCGGTGGCACCTTGAACGGGCCGCCGCCATATTTCTCGGTGGCTTGCTTCATGAATTCCTGAAACACTGGACCGCACATGCCGCCGCCAGATGCACCCCGCCCCAAGGGGCGCGGTTGGTCATAGCCGATATAGCAGCCTGCAACGATATTGCTGGTGAAGCCGATGAACCAGACATCCTTGGCCTCGTTGGTGGTGCCGGTCTTTCCCGCCACAGGCACGCTCAGCCCGACAGTGCGTGCAGCGGTGCCGCGTTCGACCACGCCGGTCATCATCGAGGTCAGCTGATAAGCGGTGATCGCGTTCATCACGCGTTCCAGATTTGAATCGATCTTGGGGGCCTTGTCGGGCGCGATTTCAGGCACGGCACAATCGACGCAATTGCGCTGGTCATGGCGATATATCGTGCGTCCGTAGCGGTCCTGCACACGGTCCACCAAAGTGGGCTGCACCCTTTCGCCGCCATTGGCGAACATGGCATAGGCTGCGACCATCTGGAACAGCGTCGTCTCTTCGGAGCCAAGCGAGTTGGCAAGGAAGCGGCCCATATTGTTGTAAACGCCGAATTTCTCGGCGTAATCTGCCACAACATCCATACCGATTTCCTGCGCCAGACGAATGGTCATCAGGTTGCGCGATTGTTCAATTCCCGTGCGCAGCGGCGTTGGGCCGTAATATTGGTTGCTCGAATTGCGCGGACGCCACAGGCCCTGCGGTGTGTTCACCTCGATTGGCGCATCCACTACGATGGTGGCGGGGCTGTAACCACTGTCCAGTGCCGCCGCATAGACGAAGGGCTTGAAGCTGGAACCGGGCTGTCGCCTGGCCTGCGTCGCACGGTTGAACACCGAATCCTGATAGCTGAATCCGCCCTGCATTGCGATCACGCGACCTGTATTGACGTCCATCGCCATAAAGCCGCCCTGCACCTCGGGCACCTGGCGCAGGCTCCAGCGGCGGAAGCTTCCGTCGCTATCGGAACTGATGGCGCGCACCAGCACCACATCACCGACCGCGACCAAGTCAGACGGCACATGCGCCCGCGACGCCAGCGAGCCGTTTTCAAGGCGTTTGCGCGCCCAAGTCACATCCTCGGCAGCGATGACATGCGCGTCACCCTCCTGACCTTCGATGCCAAGCCGCGCCGCGGAACCGGACAGTTCCAGCACGACCGCCGGATACCACGGACCGTTCAGATCAATGTCGCGGGGGACGTCGACACGGGCCAGGGCCTCGCGCCAGTTGTCCAGATCGGTCGCCTCAAGCTTGCGCCCCGTGCCGCGCCAGACGCCGGCATCACGGTCATAGCCCTCAAGCCCGCGCCGCAACGCACGGGCCGCATCAAGCTGCATATCCGGGTCGATAGTGGCGCGCACGGTCATCCCGCCCGAGAAAAACTCCTCCTCGCCGAAATCGACGGAGAGTTGGCGGCGGATTTCATCGGTGAAATAGTCGCGCGGCGGCAAAGCGGTGCGAAACGCCTCGAAATCACCGGCCTGTACCGACCGCAGTGGCATCGCCACCTCGGTCTGGAAGACCTCTTCGGTCAAGTAGCCGTTATCCTCCATCTCGCGCAGCACGTAGTTGCGCCGCGCCAGAAGACGCTCGGCCTGCCGGACGGGGTGATAATCCGACGGGGCTTTGGGCAGTGAAGCCAGAAACGCCGCCTCATGCGGGGCCAGATCGCGCAGGTTCTTGTTGAAATAGGTCTGCGCCGCCGCCGTCACGCCATAGGAGTTCTGACCCAGAAAAATCTCGTTCAGATAGAGTTCGAGAATGCGGTCCTTGCTCAATGTCTCTTCCAGGCGCGTGGCAAGGATAATCTCCTTGATCTTGCGCTCGGCGGCACGTTCGCCCCCCAGCAGGAAGTTCTTCATCACCTGTTGCGTAATGGTCGAGGCGCCACGCACATCCCGCCCGCGCGACGCCACAGCGTCGTAAGCGGCCGCCGCGATGCTGCGCGCATCATAGCCGCCATGCGAATAGAAATTCTTGTCCTCGGCCGAGATGAAAGCCTGCTTGACCAAATCGGGAATCTCGTTCGCCGGTGTGAAAAGTCGCCGCTCCTTGGCGAATTCGTCGATGATCCGCCCCTCTGCGGAATAGATCCGGCTGATTGTCGGCGGAGTATATTGGGCAAGGCTTTCATGGCTCGGCAGATCGCGGCCATAGATGTAGAAGATCGCGCCAATGCTGATCGCAACGGCGAACACCCCGAGGGTCACAAGGGTAAAAAGCCCGCCAAGGACGGAAAGGATAAATCTGATCACGCGCAGCCTCTGGATATCATGGAACGACCTATACCCCTGTGCGGCAGTAGGGTCAAAACAAGAACCCGCGATAAGCGGCAAGGATTTGCCGCGTCACCCTGCGTTATTGCCGCACAAGATCGGACAGTGCGGCATCCTCGGCCACCCAAAGACTTAGCCCGTCGCGGATCGCCTCGGCCATGCGGGCGCGGAAAGCCGGATCGCGCAGGTTCTTGAGATCGCGCGTGCTGGACAAAAACCCAACCTCCAGCAGGATCGAGGGGATATCGGCGGCTTTGAGAACCGAAAACGCCCCCCGCCGCACCGGACGGCTGTTCAACGGCAGTTCCGCGGCACCGATTCGCGCCACCAGCGCCTGTGCCAACCGTTCCGATCGCGGCTGCGTTTCCTGCCGTGCCAGATCCATCAGGATACCGGCGACCTCGTCATCCTGTCCCGTCAGGTCGATCCCCGCCAGCAGATCATCCCTGTCATGGCGCTCGGCCAGCGTTGCCGTGGCGGCGTCACTGGCGCTCTCGGACAGAAGATGCACGGTGGCCCCATGCGCCTGCCCCTCGGACAAGGCATCGGCATGCAACGAGATGAACACCTGCCCGCCCACCGCATGGGCCATGTCAACCCGCCTGTCCAGCGAGACAAAACTGTCATCCTCGCGCGTCAGGACCACCTCGAAACCGCCATCGCGGCGCAGCACATCCTGCAACTCGCGCGAGAAAGTCAGCATCAACTCTTTCTCGGACAGGCCATCGCGCTCGGCACCGGGGTCGATGCCGCCATGCCCGGGATCAAGCACAACGACCAGCGGCCCCTCGCCTGTCCGACGCGGGGACGCGCGCGTCACTGCAGCGGGTGGGGGCAGGTCATAGGCCGGATCATAGGGCGCGCCCGATCTGGCCGCGAACTCTTCGGACGTTGCGGCGCGCAAGGTGATCCGCAACCGCGCCACGCCGGTCTCGGCGTCGATCCGCATGCCCGCACGGTCCAGCACCATCGGCGCCGCCAGATCCAGCACCATGCGCGACCATCCGGGCCGCACCGCACCAAAGCGCAACTCTGTGATAGCTTCCGCCTCTCCCAACGCGTCGGCGGCAAGCCCCTGCCAGTCTACCTCGCGGAAATCCAGCACCAGACGCGGCGGCACATTGGCTGCAGCCTCCAGCGTATAGGCGCGGTAAGGCACCCCTTGCGACAGTGTCAGATCCAGCGTGACAACATCACCCGCCTGCGCCAACGCGCTTTGCGCCGCATCAACCCGCGCAAGACCGCTGAAACCCGAGGATTGGGCGGCAGCGCCAAATGGCACCAGCGCCGCAGTCCAGAGCAGCACAATGGCTGCGAAAACGCGTGATAATCTGCTCATTCGCCCCGTTCCGGCTGTTTGGACCAAGACTACATCACTCGGTGAAATGATGCACCCGTCGAATATCACGCGTTACCGCCTTGCGTCCATGAACCGCGCCAACCGCGCGAGGCCTTCCTGGATGTCCGCAGTCGCACGGGCATAGGAGAAGCGCAGCGTGCCGGCCCCGCGCTCTGGGTCGAAATCCAGACCCGGCGTGACGGCAACGCCCGCTTTTTCCAGAATTTCGGCGGCAAAGGCGCGGCTGTCATCCGTCAGATGACTGACATCGGCATAGACATAGAACGCCCCGTCAGGTGGCGCGATGCGGTCGAATCCGGCGCGCGGCAAGCCTTCCAGCATCAGGTGGCGGTTCTCGCGGTAGACATCCATATTGGCCTGCAATTCCGCGTCGCAATCCATCGCGGCCAGTGCAGCGATCTGGCTGGCATGGGGCGGGCAGATGAACATGTTCTGCGCGATCCGCTCGATCACGCGGACATGATCGGGCGGCACCACCATCCAGCCCACGCGCCAGCCCGTCATGCTGAAATACTTGGAGAACGAGTTGATCACATAGACATCATCGCTGATCTCGAGGGCGGTCACGGCCTTTGCCTCGTATTCGATACCGTGATAGATCTCGTCGCTGATGAACGCGGCCCCTGCCCCCTGTGCCGCATGAATCAGCGCGGCCAGCGCGTCACGGTTCAGCATCGTGCCGGTCGGGTTGGCAGGCGAGGCCACCATAAGCCCCGCAAGGTCCATGCCCGCGAAATCAGACGCCACCGGCTGAAAGCGGTTCTCCGCAGAGGTCAGCAGATCGACAGGCTGCAAACCCAAGGCGCGCAGAATCTGGCGGTAGCTGGGATAACCCGGCGCGCCGATGCCGACCTTGTCGCCGGAATCAAACAGCGCCGTGAAGGCCAGAATGAACGCACCGGACGAGCCGGATGTCACCACAACCCGGGCCGGATCAAGCTCGACGCCGTACCATTCCCCATAAAGCCGTGCGATGCGGGCACGCAACGCAGGCAGACCCAGCGCCACAGTATACCCCAGTGCGTCGCTCTCCATCGCTTGGGCCAAAGCCTGCCGCGCCCCTGCTGGCGCGGGCGTTCCGGGCTGGCCGACTTCCATATGGATGATGTGGCGGCCAGCCGCCTCGGCGGCGCGTGCGGCCTCCATCACATCCATCACAATGAAGGGATCAACTGCCCCGCGTCTTGAGTTCCGCATCGCTTTTTCCCTATGCTGGTGTTCAGGCTTCCTGTCGAGGCGGCAATTCACAGCGAAACGGCGGGCGCGTCAATGCAACAGCTCTGGAACGTGATCACGGCGGTATTGCTTTGGCTGGCCATGACGTTGCAAGCGGGCGCTGTCACCCTGATCCGCGATGCGGATATCGAATATGCCCTGTCCGAACTGGCCCGACCGATCCTGCAGGCGGCGGGGCTGTCGCCTGCATCCGTGCGCGTGATGATCATTCAGGACGACACGATGAACGCGTTCATTCTGGATAACAGCCATATCTTCATCCATTCGGGCCTGATGCTGCGGATGACCGATGCGGCCATGCTGCAATCGGTGATTGCCCATGAGGCGGCCCATATCGCCAATGGCCATATCGCGCGCCGCAGCCAGAACATGGCGCGCGCCAATACGATCACGGGTCTTGGCATCGCGCTGGCAGCTGCTGCCGCTGCCGCTTCGGGTCGTAGTGAACTGGCCGGTGTGGGGCTTGGTGTCAGCAATTCCGCTCGCCGTGTGTTCATGTCTCATACACGGTCCGAGGAAGCCGCCGCCGACAATGACGGTCTGCGCTACATGGAACGCGCCGGTATCGACACGCGCGGATTTACCGAGGTGCTGAACCTGTTTCGCGGGCAAGAGGTGCTGGCCGAACAGCGGCAAGACCCTTATGCCCACACACACCCGCTATCGCGTGACCGTCTGCGCGCGGTCGAGGCGTATATACAGGCCCGCCGCGGCGAGGTCGCGCCCGATCCCGCTGCGCAATACTGGTTTGCAAGGGTCAACGGCAAACTGTCAAGCTTCCTGCGCGCACCCCGCTGGACGCTGGATCGTGTCAGGCAAAGTGCGACACCGGATATCGCCCTGATGCGCGAGGCGATTGCATGGCACCGCACCCCCGATCCGCGCCGTGCTATTGCGGCCGTGGACAAACTGGTGGCGATGCGTCCGCAAGACGCCTATGTGCATGATCTGCGGGGCCAGATCCTGCTGGAAAGCCGCCAGTTTCCCGCCGCAGTCAATGCCTACCGGCAGGCGGCAGCACTGGCCCCACGCAATGCGCTGATCCAGGCAGGCTATGGCCGCGCGCTTCTCGCCGCCGATCAGCCGCAGGCCGCATTGCAGGCACTGTCGGCTTCAAGGGATCGGGATTTCCGCAACGGCGCGATGCTGCGCGATCTGGGTGTGGCTTATGCCAAAACCGGACAGGCCGGCATGGCCTCGCTGGTGACGGCGGAACGCTTTGCCCTGTCGGGACGTCTTGACGATGCGCTGATCCATGCCACACGCGCTGCGGGCCTTTTGCCGCGGGGTTCCACCTCTTACAATCGCGCGCAGGATGTGATCTTTGCCGCCGAAACCGCCGCCAAACAACGGAGATGACCCGATGATCCACCCCTTCCGCAGCGCGACCCTTGGCGCGGCCTTGTCCCTCATGGCCCTGACAGCCCCCGCGCAGGCTTTCGACATCACCAATATGAGCGATGACGAGCGCAGCGCGCTGCAAGCCGAGATCCGCAGCTACCTGTTGGAAAACCCTGAGATCATCATGGAAGCCGTCAGCGTGCTGGAGCAGCGTCAGGCCGCAGCGCAGGCGCAGGGCGATGTCGATCTGGTCCGCGTGAATGCGGATGCGATTTTCGGTGACGATCATTCATGGGTCGGCGGCAATCCTGACGGGGATATCACGCTGGTCGAATTCACCGACTACCGCTGCGGTTTTTGCCGCCGTGCCCATGCCGAGGTGGAACAACTGCTCGAGGCGGACGGAAACATCCGCTTTATCGTCAAGGAATTCCCCATTCTGGGCGAGGAATCCGTGCTGTCCTCGCGCTTTGCCATTGCGGTCAAACAGATCGCAGGCGACGAGGCCTATAAGGTCGCGCATGACATGCTGATCAGTTTTCGCGGTAATGTGACCCCTGAAAGCCTTGAGCGGATGGCCAATGATCTGGATCTGGACGCCGCTGCGGTCATGACCCGCATGACGGATGAGGCGGTCACACAGGTGATTGCGGAAAACCACGCGCTGGCAGGTCGGTTGCAAATCAGCGGCACGCCGACCTTCGTGCTGGAAGACCAGTTGCTGCGCGGCTACATGCCACTGGCCGATATGCAAACGCTGGTCGCCCAGACCCGTCAGGAGTGAGGCCTGTCAACCCCATGCGGTACGGGCTTGTGATCCTGCTGGCATCGGGCCTGTGGTCGGATGCTGCGCGGGCTGACGGGCTGTTCGGTCCGATAGGCCGCGCTGCCTTGGGGGCCGAGATTCGCGCGCTTTTGCTCGAAGAACCCGAAATTCTTGAACCCGCGCTGAACCCGCCCTCTGCGTTCGAGGAATCGGTCAACGCGGATCTGTCGCGGCTGGAAGAACTGGCACAGCAGCTTTTTGATCCGGCGCTTGCGGGCTTTGGCGCTGAGGATGCAGTCTTGCACATCGCCATTTTCATACGGCACGCCTGCAGCGATTGCGCACGGGCGCAGGACGATCTGCAGGCACTGGTCAAGGATCACGATCTGCGGGTTACAGTGCACCGGATGGATGACAACGGCGCGGGTGCTGCGCTGGCCCAAGCGCTGGAGTTGTCCGAGGCACCATCCTATGTGCTGCCGGACATGATGATACAGGGCCACATACCCCCGGCTGTGCTGGAGCGCTACCTGTCACGGTAAGACGCGGCTGGCACCGGAACTATTCCGCCGCTTCTGTCGCCTTCTTCTCGGACGCGATCTGTTCCTCGATCACAGCGGCCCGCGCCTCGACCTGTTCGACAATATGCTCGACCATCTGGTCATTGCCCAGCTTGTGGCTTTGCTTGCCCGCCAGATAGACCATACCCGATCCAGCCCCGCCGCCGGTAAAGCCCACATCGGTCATCAGCGCCTCGCCTGGACCGTTCACGACGCAACCGATAATGCTCAGGCTCATCGGTGTCTTGATATGCTCAAGCCGTTTTTCCAGAATCTCGACCGTCTTGATCACATCGAACCCTTGCCGCGCGCAGGAAGGGCAGGAGATGATGTTCACGCCCCGATGCCGAAGTCCCAGCGACTTCAGGATCTCGAACCCGACTTTTACCTCTTGGACAGGATCGGCGGACAGCGACACGCGGATCGTATCGCCAATGCCCATCCACAGAAGATTGCCTAGACCGATGGCCGACTTGATCGTGCCTGACACAAAGCCGCCCGCCTCGGTAATGCCCAGATGGATCGGGGCATCCGTCGCCTCGGCCAGTTGCTGATAGGCGGCGGCCGCCATGAAGACGTCCGACGCTTTCACGCTGATCTTGAACTCGTGGAAATCATTGTCCTGCAGAATCTTGATATGCTCCAGGCCCGATTCCACCATCGCATCGGGGCAAGGCTCGCCGTATTTGTCCAGCAGATGCTTTTCCAGCGATCCGGCATTCACGCCGATACGGATCGAGCAGTTGTTGTCCCGCGCAGCCTTGATCACCTCGCGCACGCGGGTCGCATCGCCGATATTGCCGGGATTGATCCGCAGGCAGGCGGCCCCCGCCTCGGCGGCCTCGATCCCGCGTTTGTAGTGGAAATGGATATCCGCCACCAAAGGCACATCGACCTCGCGCACGATCTGGCGCAGCGCGCGCGAACTTTCCTGATCGGGCACCGAGACACGGACAATATCGGCACCGGCCTCGGCGGCGGCGTTGATCTGCGCCACGGTCGCAGCCACGTCGGTGGTCAGCGTGTTGGTCATGGTCTGCACGGAAATCGGCGCGTCCCCACCAACCGGCACGCGCCCCACATGGATCATGCGGCTTTTGCGGCGGTAGATGTTACGCCAAGGGCGGATGTGGTTAAGCGACATGCCGAATTCCTGATGGGTTTCGTTGCCACGACCATATCGCGCAGGCGACCTGCCTGCAATCACTGCTGCTTGTCAGATGATCACTCTGACGGGGGTGTGACTGCCCGTGCTTCGGCGACTGTGCGCGCAAGATCGGTGTCCGCCTCAAGGTCGGCAACCGTGTAGGTTGCCGTCAGATGATCCACTGACAGTGCCACATTGGACGTTACGGTGCCACGTGGGCCGACAGGGCCATAATGCTGACCATTGACCGCGAAATAGATCGAGCCGGATTCGCCCACACGCAAAAGAGCGGGGTCTTCCGTTGCAGGCACAGCATAGCGGTCGCCCGCTTCCATGATCCCTTCGAAAATCACGGTTCCATCGGCGGCATTCACGCGCACCCATGCGGAACGCACAGCGACCATTTCGACGCCCGGTGACGGATCGGCAACCACACGCGGCATCTGCGGCCCGATCTGGTCCAGATCGGCTGTCCGGAAATCCGAGGTCACCATTGTCTGCGACTGACGCTCGATATCCGCGAACGCGCCCAGCGTGGACGGGTCCAGCGTCGAGATCGGCGCATCGCGCGCCACCATGACCGGCACATCCAGCGCCTGCGGGCGATACATGCGCGTCAGCGCATCATTGCTGGACTGTCCGCCATTTGTCGCCGCCAGTGTCTGGCCTGCAACCGTATCATCAACGCGCGGACGTGCCTTGAGCGGATCAAGATCGGACATCACATCGGGCGTATTCTCGACCGGCGCGAACTGCACGCGCTGCACTTCATTCAGAACGGACCAACCGCCATAGCCGATGGTGCCGATCAGAAGCAGCAGCACAAGGCTCGAGCCGATGGCGCGCGGTTCGATATGGCTGAAAAACGCATCCTGCGCCGGAGCGAAGGGCGTCGTCGGTGCGGCGAAAGGATCGCGCGCGCTGGGGATCTGGCGCGGCAGCGGGGTTTTCTTCGCGGAAGAAGCCGCCGCCGACATGCCATGTGCGGTCGAGAAACCGCTTTCGGCACAGAAGGCCGCAAAGGCGTGATCGGGGTCCATGTTCAGATAGCGCGCATAAGAGCGCACATAGCCCGCGATGAAACCCGGAGTGTCAAACGCTGAGGGGTCACAATTTTCGATTGCAGCGATGTAGGATGCGCGAATACGCAACTCTCTCTGCACGTCCAGAAGCGATTTGCCCATGGTCGCGCGTTCGCCCCGCATCAGATCGCCAAGACGCAGATCATAATCGTCAAAGCCCTTGGGCTCGACAATCTCGTCTTCGACTTTACGGGAGAACCTCCGCCCGATCATACACGCTGCCCCGTCGTTTGAGGTTTCAGACCCGAGCCATCCCCGATTCGAGTCTCACTCTTTCTTGATCCAACGATAGCACAGCACAAGCCGAATTACACATTTACATATGGTTAAGCGCTCATTTCGGCGCGATTCAGCGCACAATGCGACCACAGCGCATCCATGGCATGCACCAGACGGTCCATCTCGTCGGGTCCATGCACCGGTGAGGGGGTGAAACGCAGCCTTTCAGTCCCGCGCGGAACGGTCGGATAGTTGATCGGCTGGACGTAAATGCCGTAGCCGTCCAGCAGCATATCGGACAGTTTCTTGGTATGCACAGGGTCACCCACGATCACCGGCACGATATGGCTGCCGTGGTCAATGATCGGCAGGCCCATACCCTTCAGACGGGTCTTGAGAATCCGCGCCTGCGTCTGGTGCTTTTCGCGCAAGCCGTGATCGCGCTTGAGATGGGCCACACTTGCCGCTGCTCCCGCTGCGATGGCAGGCGGCAGCGATGTGGTGAAGATGAAACCGGGCGCATAAGAGCGGATCGCGTCGCACATCCGCGCCGAGGCCGCGATATAGCCGCCCATGACGCCATAAGCCTTGGCCAGCGTGCCGTTGATGATGTCCAACCGGTGCATCAGCCGGTCGCGTTCCGCCACCCCTGCCCCGCGCGCGCCATACATGCCTACGGCGTGGACCTCGTCGATATAGGTCAACGCGCCGAATTCGTCGGCCAGATCGCAGATCGCTTCGATCGGGCCGAAATCGCCATCCATCGAATAGACCGATTCAAACGCGATCAGCTTGGGTGCCGCTGGATCGTCCGCCGCCAGCAATTCACGCAGATGCGCCACATCGTTATGGCGGAAAATCCGCTTGGCCCCACCATTGCGGCGCACGCCTTCGATCATCGAGGCATGGTTCAGTGCATCGGAATAGATGATCAGGCCGGGAAACAGTTTTGGCAGGGTGGAAAGGGTCGCGTCATTGGCGATATAGGCCGAGGTGAACAGCAGCGCCGCTTCCTTGCCATGCAGATCGGCCAGTTCCTTTTCCAGCCGCTTGTGCCAAATCGTCGTGCCCGAGATATTCCGCGTACCGCCCGAACCTGCACCCGTAGCATCAAGCGCCTCGTGCATGGCGGCCAGAACGACAGGATGCTGGCCCATGCCAAGATAGTCATTGCCGCACCACACGGTGATCGGTGCCTCGGATCCGTCGGGCTTGCGCCAGACTGCATGCGGGAAATGGCCGCGCCGCCGCTCGATATCAATGAAAGTGCGGTAACGCCCTTCCTTGTGCAGGCTGTTGATCGCGTTGTCCAGCAGGGCAGAATAGTCCACCGGCAGTCCCCTTTTTCGTCATTCTCCACCGTGGCAGAGCGGCCCTTGGCCCCATATCTCCAGTTTGGAATGGATATAGTTTGCGCCATTCCCATGCAACAGGTTACAAATTGACGCTGCCAAAGCCTTTGATCTGCATCAAAGGTTTAGGCGAATTTCGCGGGATTTCCACTTTCCTGTTTGACCTTCCGCAAGGTCAGCCCGCCTGCTCTGGACAGTGCAGACCAGCTTGATACGCTCTGGGTTAATTACCTTGTGCGGAATTTTCATGACGCACAGGACTCCAAGTTCAGAAAGGACCACGATGACCCTTCCCGATGTGCTCGCCCGTATCGACGCAGACTTGCCTGCTGCGACCGAACGGTTGATGGACCTGCTGCGTATTCCGTCGATCTCGACCGATCCGGCGTTCAAGGCCGATTGCCAGTCCGCCGCCGACTGGTTGGTGGCCGATCTGGCCAGCCTCGGTATCCGCGCGAGCGCGCGGCCTACACCGGGGCATCCGATGGTGGTGGGGCATGTGGACGGGCCCGAGGGCAGCCCGCATGTGCTGTTCTACGGGCATTACGATGTGCAACCCGTCGATCCGCTGTCGCTATGGCATTCCGATCCGTTCGATCCCAAGGTTGAGGATACCCCCAAGGGCAAAGTCATTCGCGGACGCGGCGCATCCGATGACAAGGGACAGTTGATGACCTTTATCGAAGCCTGCCGCGCATGGACGGCGGTCAAAGGCGATCTGCCTTGCCGCATCACATTCCTGTTCGAGGGCGAGGAAGAATCCGGCTCTCCGTCACTGATCCCATTCCTGCAAGAAAATGCCGATGAATTGCGCGCCGATGTGGCCCTGATCTGCGACACGGGGCTGTTTCAGGACCGCTCGCCCGCGATCATCACGATGCTGCGGGGCATGGCGCGCGAGGAGGTGACAATTCACGCCGCGACACGTGATCTGCATTCGGGCATGTATGGTGGCCCCGCGATGAACCCGATCCGCGTGCTGACCCGCATCCTTGGCGGTTTGCATGACGATCAGGGCCGCGTGGTGTTGCCCGGTTTCTATGACGGCGTGCCCGAACTGCCCGATACCATTCGCGCGCAATGGCAGAATCTGGCCTTCGATCATGGATCGTTTCTTGGTGATGTCGGCCTGTCACATCCAGCAGGCGAATCCGACCGCACGCCGCTTGAGATGATCTGGTCGCGCCCCACAGCGGAAATCAACGGCATCTGGGGCGGCTATACCGGCGAGGGTTTCAAGACCGTGCTGCCCGCCGAAGCCCATGCCAAGATCAGTTTCCGCCTTGTCGGTCAGCAAGATGCCGAGGCGATCAGCCGCAACTTCCGTGACTGGATCAACGCGCAACTGCCCCCTGACTGCACCGCCAGCTTCAAGGAAATGGGGGGTGCGGGCGCCAGCCAAATGCAGATCGACCACCCCCTGTTCGAAAAAACCCGCCATGCCCTGACCGAAGAATGGGGCACCCCCGCCTCTTACGTGGGCTGTGGCGGTTCGATCCCGATTGCGGGTTATTTCCAGTCCATCCTTGGCATGGAATCGATCCTTGCAGGCTTTGGCCGCGATGACGACCAGATCCATTCCCCGAACGAGAAATACGACATGGAATGCTTTCACAAAGGCATCCGCAGTTGGGCGCGGGTTCTGGAAAAACTCACATGATGACGGGGTTTACCGAGCATGTCTTCACCCATGACGGTGTAGATGTCGCCTATAGCAGCGGCGGCGAAGGCCCGCCGCTGGTGCTGCTGCACGGCTTTCCGCAAACGCGGTCCATGTGGGCGCGGATCGCGCCCGCGCTGGCGCAGGCGCACCGCGTGATCTGCCCCGATTTGCGCGGATACGGGGCCTCCGGCAAGCCTGCTGATGTGGCCGATTACAGCTTTCGGGCGATGGGTGCCGACATTCTGGCGCTGATGAACCATCTAGGACATGACCGCTTTGATCTGGTGGGCCATGATCGCGGCGCGCGCACCGCACACAGGATCGCGCTGGATGCACCGGAACGCATCGACAGCCTGACCCTGATGGATATCATCCCCACACATACGCTTCTATCAAAGCTTTCACATCAGGTTGCAAAATCTTATTATCACTGGTTTTTTCTGGCGCAGCCAGCGCCATTTCCCGAAACCCTGATCGCGGCCGATCCGGATTACTATTTCCAGTCCTGCCTACTGGGATGGGGCGGTGCCACGCTTGACGATTTCGACCCCGCGCAACTGGCAGCCTACCGTGTCGCGTGGCGCAACCCCGAGACGATCCGCGGCATGTGCAACGATTACCGCGCCGCGATCCTGCATGATCTGGCGCTGGATACCCTCGATCTGGCGCAGCGCGTTACATGCCCCACGCTGGTACTGTACGGAGCGGATGGCGCAATGGCGCGGGCCTATGACGTGCCTGCTACATGGGCCGACCGCTGCACCAACATCCATGCCGCAACCGTTCCGGGCGGGCATTTCTTCCCCGATACCGCGCCCGAGCAGACGCTGGTGGCGCTGCGTCGCTTTCTGGACCGAAGCTGATCCGGTTCAGACCACCCCGATAAACCGCTCGGGAAGAATGAACTGTTGGGGGTAATCGGGCCTGTCAAAACAATAAAATCCGGTATCCCCCCTTGGCCGGAAGCTGCGGCGCATCTTGCGACGGAAAGTGGTCATGTCGAACCCCTCGACCAATTCCAGCGCGCTGAACGCCTCGAACACCGCGCGATCCTCTCCACGCGCAGAGGCGAACCAATGCCGCCCGATAGCGGTATCCTTCACATCGCCCCCCACTTCGGCGGTGGTGGCGTTGCGGCGGTCCATCACCTCGGCATAGGCGGCGAAATCGCAGAATTTCAGATGCAGCAGGAACAGTTCGTCCGGCGCATGTATCTTGGGATATTGGGTGAAATGCCCGCCCCGCGCGATCTTGGTGCCGGTCGAGATGATGCAGGGCTTGGAGTAATGCGGCGCCACGCGCACATGGCGACGCGGCCCAATGATCTGGTCGGTGATGGTATCCGGCTCCAGATCGGTGCGGTGGATCACCTCAAGCCCCAAGGGTGTGATGACCTGTTTATCGGGCATGGCCGCCAGATAGTCCAGCAGGGTCAGCCCCTTCTGAGGATCAATGACCACCAACTCGTCCACATCGCCCACAATCACATGGCGATAATATCCCTTGAGCCCCCCCACCAGATTGTTCAGCAACCGCCAGCGCTTCATATCGAAGTTCTTATGAGGATCGCCGGGTATCCCTATGATATTGCATCCTTTCGCTAGTTCATTGACGATGTCGCCGCGCCCGTGATTGACGACATAGCAATTCTCGCGCCCGAAAATCTGTCCGTAATGGCGCAACCATGCGGACAGAAAGAACGCATCATCCCGCACCATCGTCACGGCTGCCGCTACTGTCTGCATCACATACCCTCGCCTCTGGTCAACAGGCCCTTGTCTAGCCTGTTTGAATTGATCTGAGAATCGAAATAACGTCTTGTTTCTGTTGTGTGACCCAAAGGACAAGGATCGGACGTTTGGACTATGACATCCCCGAAAGCTTCCGCCAGTCCGGAGTGTTCCTGCGCCGCCGCCATGACGTGGCACTGACCCAGTTTCAGGTCTTGGGCGAAAGGGGAAGCGCCACCAATCTGGTCCGCAAACTAATCGAGAAGAACGTCGATATCATGCGGACCGAGGCCTTGGGCTGGAAACACGCCATTCCCGGTATGGTCGCCATTCCGCAGGATTTTCTGGTCGTGGCGGTTGTGCGTGATGCGCGGGCATGGGCGCTATCCATGCACAAACGCCCGTGGCACGCCGATCCGCGCCTGCAAGCCCTTTCTTTCGGGGCGTTCCTGCGCGCGCAGTGGCAGGGGATTGTGGATCGCAGCGCCGATTTCGAGCAGATTCACCCCGAGATTGCAGACAGGGTGCAAGGCCTGCGGCTGGAGCTTGACCACCATCCGATCACAGGCAAGCCCTATCCCAACCTTTTTGCGCTGCGGCAGACCAAGCTGGAAGGGTTGCTGGGCTTTCTGAACCGCGATTGCAACCTGTTGCTGGTACGCGCCGAGATGGTGCAGGCCGACCCCGCGCGTTTCGTTCAATGGTTCGTGCATGAAACCGGCCTGCCGCTATCGGGCAAGTCGATCTCAGGGGTCAAACGGCGCCTTGGCACAAGGTTCAACCATTCCACCCCCGCACGGGGAGAAACGCCCGTTGCGTTGGCGGAAGACGACATTGCCTTTCTCAAGCAAGAACTGGACCTGTCATTGGAGTCCGCACTTGGCTATGACTATGCCTGACGCCGCGCGCGCACCGCTTTGACCAGCGCCAGCATCCACGGCAGGCCGTGATAGACAAGATCAAAAATGTCGATCGGGCGGCGTAAATCACCTGCGGCCAGCATTTTCAGTTTTTCCCAGATATGCGGCTCTGGCACAAAGGGGGCGAGGCCCAGTGTCAGGCACAACAGCACTACGATCGGCCAACTGATGCGGTCGATTATCGTCATGCTCACATCCTGATCGAGATAAGTAAGTGGCGCGGTTGACGGGGCTCGAACCCGCGACCCCCGGCGTGACAGGCCGGTACTCTAACCAACTGAGCTACAACCGCGCGACGCGCATGAGATACGAGGGATAGCGATGGCGCGGTTGACGGGGCTCGAACCCGCGACCCCCGGCGTGACAGGCCGGTACTCTAACCAACTGA
>NZ_JAINWI010000021.1 GCF_021021435.1 Seohaeicola saemankumensis | reverse complement strand
CCGCGACCCCCGGCGTGACAGGCCGGTACTCTAACCAACTGAGCTACAACCGCTCGCTATCCGCCAGGTCTCCCAAGCGTGAGCGGTGTCTTATGCGGTCCATCCCGCCCCGTCAACAAGGTTTTACCGAAAAGCGACAGCGCTCCGAAACTACCCGTTGGGGCATGCCATAACACCCGCGAGCCGTCACGGTCACAGCTATAGAATGCAACCATCCTGCCCGTGCAAAGGCCCCGCCCCGTGATCTTGAACTGGTCCGCGGCATAGCATCCAAAGGAACGGCGTCGCGGCGGCCCGCATATGCACCCTAGATCGCGGGGCGCGCCTCGTCTGCATGGGGCAATGCCTCGACCGTGTCGGCATTCATCAGGTTCGCTACACGCTCCAGCCCAGCCAACAGCATCAACTGTTCCCATTCCGGCAGGGCTTCGAATTTCGCACTGAAAGCTGCATAAAGCGGGTTTGGCGCATTGGCGAGCAACCGGCGCCCCGCCTCGGTCGCGGCGACCCGAATCAAGCGGCGGTCCTGAACAGAGCGACGGCGGGTCACCAATTCGCGCGCTTCCAGTTTGTCGATCAGCGAGGTGATCGTTGCCTGTGACACGCCCGAGCGGCGGGCAATTTCCTTCGGGGTGGTGCGGTCATCCTCGGCCACGATTTCCAGCACGATCATCTGTGCCAGTGTCAGCCCCGTGCGTCGCGCCAGCGCGCGCGCGTTCGTATCGGTCACATGCATGATGCGGCGCAGGGTGATCAAGGCGGATTCGGAACGGCTGGTCATGGCAATACCCCAAGTGGACGGCGTGCCATTCTGGGCCTGTCCTACGGGACTTGCAAGAAAATCATTTGACTGCCGAAGCATAATCTTTTCTCCTTTAACTTCACGTATCAAAGTATTTTTCCATCGTTTTCAGGAAAAATCTTCGACGACCTGAGTTATAACTAGTATTTTATGCGGAAAATTGCAAATTTTAACCGAAACGCCCAAAAGGGTTGCAATTCGATAACCAAAGTATATGTTTCGGATACCGAATGAAACAGCGACATGAGGGACCAATGTCTGACACAAGCACAACGCCCAAGACCCGCAGGCCGAATGTCCGCTTGCGTAAACCGACTGTCGAAGACGGATCGGACGTCTGGGAGCTGATCAGCACCTGCAAGCCGCTGGACGAGAATTCGATGTATTTCAACCTGATCCAATGCGACCACTTTGCGGATACCTGCATTCTGGCAGAACGCGAAGGCCAGATCGTTGGCTGGATCTCGGGCCATATCCCGCCCGAAAAGCCCGACGCGCTGTTCGTCTGGCAGGTGGCTGTCAGCCCCGAAGCACGTGGGCTTGGTCTTGCAGGTCGCATGTTGCGCGCCCTGTTTGATCGCCCCGAACTGGCCGAGGTAACGCGGATCGAAACCACGATCACCCGCGACAACAAGCCGTCTTGGGCACTGTTCCGTGCCTTTGCCAACAAGCGCGGCGGCACCCTGACCCATGCACCGCATTTCGAGCGCGGCGCACATTTCGATGGCGCCCACGCGACCGAATATCTGGTCAATATCGACTTTTCCGAAGCAGCACAGCGGTCCGTTCAGGCTTCTGCCCATGCTTCACCGCAGGATCACTCGCAGCAACACGCCGCCTGATCCCATCCAGTTCAGACCTTGAGAGGTATATAAAATGACACACACCGACACAGCCGGTGTTTCCGGCATCTATGACCGTCGCGAATCCGCAGCACGCAGCTATTGCCGCAGCTTTCCGACCGAATTCGTCAAGGCGCAGAACGCGACGATGACGGATGCGTCGGGCCGCGACTATATCGACTTTCTGGCGGGCTGTTCCTCGCTCAACTATGGTCACAACGATGCGGATATGAAGGCGGCGCTGATCGACCACATCACCGCCGATGGCGTAACCCATGGTCTGGACATGCACACAAACGCCAAGACCGCCTTTCTTGAGGCGTTCGAGACCCATATCCTCAAGCCGCGTGGCATGGATCACAGGATCATGATGACCGGTCCCACCGGCACCAATGCGGTCGAGGCCGCCATGAAGCTGGCCCGCAAGGTCACAGGGCGCCACAACATCATCGCTTTCACCAACGGCTTTCACGGCATGACACTGGGCGCTTTGGGCGCGACCGGCAATGCTGGCAAGCGCGGCGGAGCGGGCATGCCGATCCCCGGCGTCACCCATCTGCCCTATGAAGGTGCGTTCGGTCCGGAAGTGGATACGCTGGCCCAGATCGAGATGATGCTGGAAAACCCGTCATCCGGAATGGACGCACCTGCGGCTTTCCTGCTGGAGCCCGTGCAGGGTGAGGGCGGTTTGAACGCAGCCTCGGCCATGTGGATCAAGGGCATCGCGGCGCTGGCCAAAAAGCACGGTGCGCTGCTGATCCTTGATGACATCCAGTCTGGCATCGGGCGGACCGGCACGTTTTTCTCCTTCGAGGAAATGGGCGTTGTTCCCGATATGATTCCGCTGGCGAAATCGCTGTCCGGCATGGGCCTTCCCTTTGCCGCCCTGCTGATCCGCCCCGATCTGGATATCTGGAAACCGGCCGAGCATAACGGCACCTTCCGCGGTAACAACCATGCGTTCGTGACGGCGCGTATCGCTCTCGAAAAGTTCTGGAGCGATGACAGTTTCCAGTCGCAGATCAAGGAAAAGGCGAAGCTTTTGAACGAGCGCCTGACCCGCATCGCGGCGCTGGTGCCCGGGTCTGCCCTGAAAGGGCGCGGCATGATGCAGGGTGTCGATGTACGTTCGGGCGATCTGGCAGGGGCGATCTGTGCCGACTGCTTCGAGAACGGGTTGATCATCGAAACTTCGGGCGCGCATGACGAGGTGGTCAAGGTACTGGCACCACTGACCATCCCGATGGAACAGCTTGAGGCCGGTCTGGATATCCTTGAAGCGGCGACGCGCAACCAGACCCAGACACATACAATTGCAGCGGAGTAACCATTCATGATCGTACGCGACTTCAACAAAGAGAAAAATACCGACCGCAAGGTTGCCGATCAGCGCTGGAACTCGGTGCGTTTGCTGCTGGCGGATGATGGCATGGGTTTCTCGTTCCACATCACGACCATCGAGGGCGGCAGCGAGCATACCTTCCACTACAAGAACCATTTCGAAAGCGTCTATTGCATCTCGGGCGAGGGGTCGATCGAGGATCTAGCAACTGGTGAGGTGCACCAGATTACACCCGGTGTGATGTATGCGCTGAACCTGCATGACAAGCACACGCTGCGCGCAACATCGGAACTGGTGCTGGCCTGCTGCTTCAACCCGCCGGTGACCGGCCACGAAGTCCATCAGGCCGACGGCTCCTACGCTGCGGCGGACTGATCCGCCCCGACATCAAGAACTTGCACCAAAATGAAAGGGCGACCGGCTGTGACAGGCCGGCGCAGCCAGACATGACACATACCGTTGAAAAGATCGGCGGCACCTGTATGAGCCGCGCCACCGAATTGCTGGACGCACTTTACCTGCGTGATGATCCCTATGGCCGCATCTTTGTGGTGTCGGCCTTTGGGGGCATGACGAACCGTTTGCTGGAACACAAGAAATCCGGACAGTCGGGCGTTTACGCCCTGTTTGCCGATGCCGATAATGACGAAAGCTGGTCCGAGGCGCTGACCGCCACGGGCGCCGAGATGATCCGCCTGCACACCGACATTCTGGACGATATCGGCGACCGCCAACGCGCCGATGCCTTCGTCAAGGACCGGATCGAGGGCGCGCGCGCCTGCATGATCGACCTGCAGCGCCTGTGTTCTTACGGGCATTTCCGTATCGAGGCGCATCTGATGACCCTGCGCGAGCTTCTGTCAGGTCTGGGCGAGGCGCATTCCGCCTTTGTCACCACTTTGCTGTTGAACCGCAACGGGGTGAATGCGCGCTATGTCGATCTGACGGGCTGGCGCGATGATGCACAGCCCGATCTGGCGAACCGGATCAAGCAGGGGCTGGAAGGGCTGGACCTGAACAGCGACCTGCCCATCGTGACAGGGTACGCGCAATGCGCCGAAGGCTTGATGCGCGAATATGACCGTGGCTATACCGAGGTGGTCTTTGCCCATCTGGCAGCACAGACCGGCGCGTCCGAAGCGATCATTCACAAGGAATTCCACCTGTCCAGCGCCGATCCCAAGCTGGTGGGTCTGGAGAATGTCCGCAAGATCGGGCGCACCTCCTATGATGTGGCGGACCAGCTATCCAATCTGGGGATGGAGGCGATCCACCCCAACGCCGCCAAAATACTGCGTCAAGCGGATGTTCCCCTGCGCGTCAAGAACGCTTTCGAGCCCGAAGATTCGGGCACATTCATCGGACCCGAAGGCGGCAAGGCCGGACGGGTCGAGATGGTGACAGGTCTTGGTGTCTACGCATTCGAGTTGTTCGAGCCTGATATGGTCGGCGCCAAGGGCTATGACGCAGCCATTCTGGATGCGCTGACGCGGCATAATGTATGGATCGTGTCCAAGACCTCGAACGCCAATTGCATCACGCATTGGCTGGACGGTTCGCTGAAGTCCATCCGCCGCGCCGAAAGCGATCTGGCAAAGAAATTCCCGAATGCCGAGATCACGACCCGCAATCTGGCGCTTGTCTCGGTGATCGGCAGCGATCTGTCCAAGCTGGGCGTGATGCGCCAGTCGCTCAACGCGCTTGAGGCCGCAGACATTCACCCGCTGGCGATGCAGCAGGGCACGCGCCGCGTCGAGATGCAGGTGATGGTCGACAAGTCACAGATGGCAAAGACGATCAAGGTGCTGCACCATGCCCTGATCGAACAGGCCGAGGACGACGATATCGAACCTGAACATGCGGCGATCGCGGCGGAGTGATGTGATCAAAGGGGGGCTGGCAGCCCCCTTTTTCTGACGTAGTGCGATTTGCATAGGGCGTCGCCCGCCCCTTGAAGTGGCTGTTCCGTGCGCAAGGACCGCCCTCTCTACCCCTTCTTGAATACGGCCAATTGGCTGGCCCCGCCCAGATCGGGATGCGCGCCTGCGATATCGGTAAGCGCGACGCGGTAGCCGGTCCTTTGCGTCACCCCGTCAGCCCATGCCCGAAACTGCGCCCGCGTCCATTCGAACATATGGTCCGGCCTGCGGAACCTGGTACGCGGCACCCCCAGAAGATCGTTAAATTCGGCATTGGGTGTCGTGACCAGCACCAAAGTGGGGTGCATCACGCCGAACACGGCTTTTTCCAGCGCTGGCAAAGCAGACAGTGGCAAATGCTCGATCGTCTCGACCAGACAGGCGCAGTCATAGCCAGCCAGTTCAGGATGCGCCTCTGTCATCGAGGCTTCGCGCACCTCTGCAATCGCCCCGCGCGGATGCGCCGCGACACTTGCGCGACACCGTGCAAGCGCCGTGCGGTCAAGATCCAGTCCGACAATCGCACGGGTTTGCGGCAAATCCAGTAGCGGCAGCATCAGGTCACCCGATCCGCAGCCCAGATCCAGCACCCTTGCGGCACCTGCCGCGCGCAAGGCGGACAGCACAGCCTCAAGTCTTTCGCTATGCCACCACGTGCTCATGCAGACCCCTCGTTTTGACGCAGCCCTAGCATGACAGATCCCCCCTTGCACAGCCTGCCCTCCTGCCCTAGCCTTCGGGACATAACCGTTGGGGTGCCCGAAAGGGCTGAGAGGCGTGACGCCAACCCATCGAACCTGATCCGGGTCATACCGGCGTAGGAAACGGTATCGCAGACAAGGGCACCAGCCCTTTGCCCGTCTCTCTCCGCCGCTGATCCATTGGCTAAAGGAGAGACCGGCTTGAGCGCCATCGCATTGACAATCGCAGGCTCCGACAGCGGGGGCGGCGCGGGTATTCAGGCTGATCTCAAGACGTTCTCGGCCTTGGGCGTCTTCGGCGCCAGCGTGATCACGGCATTGACCGCACAGAACACCCGCGCCGTGACGATGGTGGAACCGGCCAGCCCCGCGATGATCGCCGCACAGATCGCCGCTGTTTTCGACGATCTGGATATTCGCGCGGTCAAGCTGGGCATGATCGGCGGAGCCGCGGCGATCCGCACGGTGGCCGAAGGGTTGCATGGTCGGGACCTGCCCGTGGTGCTGGACCCCGTCATGGTGGCCAAATCAGGCGATGCGCTGCTGCCAGAAGAGGCTGTGACGACCCTGCGAGCCGTGCTGTTACCACTGGCCGACCTGTTGACCCCCAACCTGCCCGAAGCGGCGCGGCTGCTGGGCTGCGCCATGGCACAGGACGAGGCCGCGATGCTGGAGCAGGCCCATGCGCTGTTGGAATTGGGGCCGCGCGCGGTGCTGATGAAAGGCGGGCACGGGACGGGCAATCACTGCACCGACCTTCTGGTGACATCGGACAGCGCGCTGCACCTGACCGCCCCCCGCATTGCCACGCGCAACACGCACGGCACAGGTTGCACCCTGTCGGCAGCCATCGCTGCGGGACTGGCGCAAGGCATGGGCTTGGCGGCCTCCGTCAGCGGCGCCCATGCCTATCTGCAAGGTGCTATCGCGGCGGCGGATGCTTTGGCGGTGGGCCATGGTCATGGACCGGTCCATCATTTCCACAAGGTCTGGCCGCATGTCTGATATCACGATCATCGGCGCAGGCGTGGCGGGGCTTTGGGCGGCCTATGCCCTGTCGCAGCGCGGCATCACCCCTCGCCTGATCGACCGCGCTGGCGCCCCTGCAGCGCATGGCTGTTCGTGGTGGGCAGGTGGCATGCTGGCACCTTTCTGTGAAGGGGCCTTGTCCGAACCTGCCGTGGTCGCATATGGCCAGCAGGCCGCGGCTGCTTGGGCCGGGGTGACGCATGTGCAGCACAAGGGCTCGCTTGTCGTCACACTGGCACGGGACCGCGCCGAACTGCAGCGTTTCGCGCAGCGCACAACAGGCCACCGGCGCATCACAGGCGAGGCACTGGCAAAGCTGGAGCCCGATCTGGCGCAACCCGCGCGTGAGGCGCTGTTTTTCGAGACCGAGGCGCATCTGACACCCCGCCTTGCACTGGCCGGTCTGCAAGCGGCATTGGCAGAGCGCGGCATCATGATCGAACAGGCCGAGGTTACGCCGGATGATATCGAAGGCACAGTGCTGGATTGCCGGGGCTTTGCTGCCGCGCCCGCTTTGTCCGGTCTGCGCGGCGTGCGCGGCGAGATGGTCATGCTGCGGACATCAGAGATTACGCTATCACGTCCCGTGCGACTGCTTCATCCGCGCCACCCGCTTTACATCGTGCCGCGCGGCGATGGTGTTTTCATGCTGGGCGCGACCCAGATCGAATCCGAACAGCGCGGCCCCGTCACGGCGCGGGCATTGTTGGAACTGCTATCCGCCGCCTATGCCCTCCACCCCGCCTTTGCCGAAGCGCAGGTGATCGAAACCGGTGCCGATCTGCGTCCGGCCTTTGCCGACCACGTGCCGCGCGTGGTGCAGCAGGGGCGCGTGCTGCATCTGAACGGGCTTTTCCGGCATGGCTATCTGATGGCCCCTGCGCTGGCGCGACAGGCGGTGGATTTTCTGGAAACCGGCAGGAAAGGAGACCTGTTTCATGCGGATTGAAGTGAATGGCGAGCCACAGGATGTTACGGGCACGACCGTCGCCGCCGCACTGATTGAACTGGGTTGGGGCGAGGCGAAGGTCGCAACCGCGCTGAACGGGGACTTCCTGCCTGCCGTTGCAAGAGCGGCGCAAGCGCTGAAAGACGGTGACCGTCTGGAAGTGCTGGCCCCGATGCAGGGGGGCTGAGCGATGCGCGATTTCTACGGTGTCGCATTGGACAGCCCCTTGATGCTGGGCACGGCCCAATACCCCTCACCTGCAGTGATGGAGGCAGCGTTTCGTGCCTCCGGCGCGTCAGTGGCGACAGTATCGCTGCGGCGTGAAACCGGTGGCGGGCAGGCTTTCTGGCAGATGATCAAGGGCTTGGGCGTGCATGTCCTGCCCAATACCGCCGGATGCTATTCCGCGCGCGAGGCGGTCACGACCGCGCGGATGGCGCGCGAGGTGTTCGGGACCAACTGGATCAAGCTTGAGGTGATCGGCCATGCCGATACGCTGCAACCCGATCCTTTCGGCACCCTGGAGGCTGCGGAAATACTGGCCGCCGAGGGCTTCGAGGTCTTCCCCTACATGACCGAAGATCAGGTGCTGGCGCAGCGTCTGGTTGATGCGGGCTGCCGCGTGTTGATGCCTTGGGGCTCGCCCATCGGCTCGGGTCTGGGGCTGAACAACCGCTACGGTTTGCGTACCCTGCGCGCGGCCTTTCCCGATATTCCCATGGTCGTGGATGCAGGGATCGGCCTGCCCAGCCATGCGGCGGCGGCGCTTGAGATGGGTTTCGATGCAGTGCTGCTGAATACCGCCGTGGCACAGGCGTCCGACCCTGTGGCGATGGCGGAAGGCTTCGGTCTGGCGGTGCGCGCAGGCGCGCTGGCCTGTGCGGCGGGGCCGATGGCGCCGCGCGATATGGCAGTGCCATCCACCCCCGTCATCGGAAAGGCCTGGCTATGATCCTGCCCCGTTTCTACCCGATCTTCGACAGCACCGCATGGCTGGAACGGGCGCTGCCCTTGGGCGTCAAGCTGGTGCAATTGCGCCTGAAGGATATGCACAGCGCGGTCTTGCGCGCCGAGATCCGCAAAGGGATCTTGCTGACAAGACAGCATGGGGCGGCTCTGGTGGTGAATGACCACTGGCAGATCGCCATAGACGAGGGTGCCGACTGGCTGCATCTGGGGCAGGAAGACCTTGATACGGCGGATATCGCTGCGATCCGGCGGGCGGGGCTTAAGCTGGGCCTGTCTACGCATGATCACGCCGAGCTTGACCGCGCCTTGGCGCTGTCGCCCGATTATGTCGCCTTGGGGCCGGTTTATCCGACGATCCTCAAGCAGATGAAATGGCATCAGCAGGGGCTGGAGCGGGTGACAGAGTGGAAAAAGCTGGCAGGTCGCACCCCGCTCTGTGCGATTGGCGGGCTGACACCGGAACGGGGCCGCGCCTGTCTGGAAGCGGGGGCCGATACGGTGGCGGCGGTGACGGATATCACGCTGAACCCCGAACCCGAAAGCCGGATGCGCGACTGGCTGGCGGTAACGGCATGAACCGCTATGCCCGCCAGATGATCCTGCCCGAAATCGGCGCGCAAGGTCAGGCAAGGCTTGGCGCAGCCCATGTGCTGGTGGTGGGTGCGGGGGGGCTGGGCGTGCCTGTGCTGCAATATCTGGCGGGCGCGGGCGTGGGGCAGATCACGCTGGTGGATGGCGACCGGATTGCCACGCATAACCTGCACCGCCAGCCGCTGTACAGGATGGATCAGGTGGGCAGCTTCAAGGCCGAGTCCGCCGCAGAAGTGCTGGCCGCGTTGAACCCCGAGGTCCGCTTGACGCCCGTGACAGCATGGCTTGATCCGGTCAATGCGGTGGATCTGGTGGCACAAGCAGATCTGGTGCTGGATTGCGCCGATACATTCGCGGCCAGCCTGACCCTGTCCGACAGCTGCATGGCGGCGGGCACGCCATTGATTGCCGCCTCGGCACTGGCGCTGTCGGGCTATGTCGGCGGGTTTTGCGGCGGCGGGCCATCCGTGCGCGCGCTGTTTCCCGAGCTGCCCGAACGCGGAGCCACCTGCGACACCGCAGGCGTGATGGGACCTGTCGTCGGCATGATCGGCGCGCTGCAGGCACAGATGGGTCTGTCGGTCTTGTTGGACCTCATCCCCTCACCCCTCGGACAATTGGTCGGCTTCGACGTAAAGTGCTGGCGTTTCAGCGGCTTCCGCTTCGATGCAGCGCATGAACCCGACCGGATATTGCCGTTTATATCGACCGCACAAGTCATGCCCAACGATCTGCTGATCGACCTGCGCACCGAGGAAGCACACCCCTTCCGCGCCGATGCCCTGCATCTGGACGCGGCACAGGCCCAAGCCCTGATACCTCCCACAACCGCCCGCCGCGTGGTCTTTGCCTGCCGCACAGGATTGCGCGCCCATCACGCAGGCATTGCCTTGCAAAACCGCTGGAATGGCAAAATCGCGCTTCTGGCGGTCCCCCCGACCGATACCTGACCGATACCTGACCCTGAAAGGCCATAATGATGAAAACCCCTCTGCTCTCGCTTGCCCTATCCCTGTCGCTTGCCCTGCCTGCACAGGCGCAGGACAAGCTGACCTTGATGCTGGACTGGTTCGTGAACCCCGATCACGGGCCGGTCATTCTGGCGCAGGAGTTGGGCTATTTTGCCGATCACGGACTGGAGGTCGAAATTGTCACGCCATCCGACCCCAATGATCCGCCGCGCATGGTGGCGGCCGGCCGCGTCGATCTGGCGGTCTCCTATCAGCCACAACTGCACCTGAGCCGCCATACGGGGTTGCCACTGGTGCGCGTCGGCACGCTGGTGGAAACGCCACTGACCTGTCTGGTCGTTCTGGCGGACGGTCCGGTGCAAAGCATGGCCGATCTGGCAGGCCGCAAGGTCGGCTTTGCCGTGGCGGGCGTGCAGGAGGTGATGCTGGACGCGATGCTGTCCCATCACGCGCTGGCCCCGACGGATGTCGAGCAAATCAATATCGGCTGGTCGATCAGCCCCGCGCTTATGTCGGGTCAGGTCGATGCCGTGATCGGTGCCTTTCGCAATTTCGAACTGAACCAGCTGGCACTGGAGGGCTTTGAGGGGCGTTGCTTCTATCCCGAAGCCGAGGGGATTCCCGCCTATGACGAGCTGATCTATGTCGCCGATCCTGCGCGGATGGAGCGCGAAACGCTGGCGCGGTTCCTGCAGGCCACGGAACAGGCGGCGCTTTTCATCGTCAACCAGCCCGAACAGGCGTGGCAGATCTTCCGCGATACCGATGCGGCGCTGGATACGGAGCTGAACGCGCTGGCATGGGTCGATACTTGGCCGCGCTTTGCCACGCGCCCCGCAGCGGTGGATCATGGCCGCTATGCGCGGTTCGAGGCATTTCTAGCCGCCGTAGGTGCGACAACGGGCGGAATTGCAGCCCGCGATCTGGTGGTCGATGTGACGCAAGAGGCCACGGAATGAACGCGCCGGACTATGGCCGTGCTTTTGCACTTTGGCGCGATGCGGCCCCTGACTGGAGAAGCTATACCCATCACGCCTTTGTCGCGGGACTGGGCGATGGGCGCCTGCCAGGAGACGCGTTTCTGCATTACCTGCGACAGGATTACGTCTTTCTGATCCATTTCTCCCGCGCTTGGGCGCTTGCCGCCGCCAAGGCCGGAACCCTGTCCGAGATGCAAGCCGCCAGCGCCATCCTGCATGCGCTGGTCCATGTGGAAATGCCGCTCCATATCCGGCTATGCGGCAAGGCCGGCATACCCCCCGCCGCGCTGGAGGCAACGCCGGAGGCAGCAGCAAACCTTGCCTATACGCGTTACGTGCTGGAGGCCGGGTATTCCGGTGATTTTCTGGACTTGCTCGCGGCTTTGGCCCCTTGCGTGCTGGGCTATGGCGAGATCGGGGCAAGGCTGTCGGGATCGGCTGGCCCCTATGCCGATTGGTGCGACACTTATGGCGGTGAGGAATACCAGCAGCTATGCCGCGATACCGGCGCCCTGATCGACAGCGCGCTAGAGGCGCGGCTGGGACCGGAATGGCCTGATCTGCCACGCGCCGCCGCGTTGTCGGACCGCTTTGCCACAGCCACACGGCTTGAGGCAGGGTTCTGGGACATGGCGTTGCGACCGGACCCGCGCGCATGACCACGCCCTTGGCGGTGCATCTAACCGGTGATCTGGTGCTGGGCGCACGCATACTGGCGCGCGGGCTGGCTCTGGATTGTCCGGCCGCAAGCTGGACAGTCCTGCTGGGGCCTTCCGGCGTGGGCAAATCAACGCTGGCCCGTGTGCTGGCGGGCCTGCCCTGCCCCGCGCATCTGACCGGATTTGTTACCGCCAGCGACGGTGCAACGCTTCAAGGGCGCGCAACCCTGATGGCACAGTCCGACCAGTTGCTGCCATGGGCCGATGTGCTGGGCAATATCACGCTGGGCGCAAGACTGCGCGGCCACAGACCGGACCGCGCCCGCGCGATGACATTGCTGGACCGGATCGGACTGGCGGGGCTGGCGCATCGCAAACCCGCGACGCTGTCGGGAGGGCAGCGCCAGCGCGTCGCACTGGCCCGCACCCTGATGGAGGACCGCCCACTGGTCATCCTGGACGAACCATTCTCGGCACTGGATGCCGCCACCCGCGCCATGATGCAGGATCTGGCCGCCGAGACATTGCGGGGGCGCTGCGTGATCCTGATCACCCATGACCCGCTCGAGGCTGCCCGCATGGCCAACCGCGCTTATCTGCTGGGACCGCAGGGCGCGGAGGGCGTCGTCGTGCCGAGCACACAGACCCCGCGCGCCCTGTCGGACCCCGCCACGCTTGAAACGCAGGCCGCACTGTACCAACGCCTGACGGGACAAGTGGTATGACTGGCATTTTCCGCGCAGCACTGGCGCTGGTTTTTGCCATGACGTTCTGGCAAGGGATCGTCTGGGCCACCGATGTGCCGCATTTCATTCTGCCCGGACCTGCCCGCGTCGGCGCGGCGCTGCTGGACAATGCGGCCTTGTTGATCCGGCAAGCAGGCTTCACCCTGTCCAATCTGGCCATGGGTCTGACAACGGGGATCGGATTGGGCATCCTGTCCGCGCTGAACCTTGCCTTGTCGCCTGCCGCTAGGCTGTTGTTGCGCCCCTTGATGGTCTTTGCCCAAGCTGTACCCGTCTTTGCGCTGGCCCCGATCATCACACTCTGGCTGGGCTATGGCGCGCCGTCCAAAATCGTGATGGTGGCCCTGATCACCTATTTTCCGGTTACCTCCGCCTTCTTCGACGGGTTGATGCGCCTTCCCAGCGCATTGGACGATCTGTGCCACCAGATGCAGGCCCGCCCGTTAGAGCGGCTGATACTGGTGCAGCTACCCCATGCGCTACCCGCTTTGGGATCAGGTTTGCGTCTGGCCGCAGTGCAGGCACCGTTTGCTGTGATCATCGCCGAATGGGTCGGCGCATCGCGTGGTTTAGGGCATCTGATACTGCTGTCCAACGGGCGAGGCCAGACCGACCTGATGTTCGCGGCCCTGATCGTGCTGGCCGCCATCAGCCTGTGCCTCTTTGCGACCACAGACTGGTTTGCGCGCCACTGGGACAGGGGCAGATAACACATTGAAACGTAAGGATTGGTGGGTGATGAGAGACTCGAACTCCCGACATCTTCGGTGTAAACGAAGCGCTCTACCAACTGAGCTAATCACCCGCTGCGCCTGATTAGCCAAAGCCTGCGTGGGGCGCAAGTGCCCAATTGCAGGCAAAGCAACGCTATTTTCTGAATACTATCAGCACAGCATCAGGGGGACCGGTTCTTCCGGTCCGCCATCAAACCAAATCAAAAGCAGGGAAAATGGTGGGTGATAAGGGTGACGTTGCCCCCAACTTTTATCCAGCGTGAGCGAGACTCT
>NZ_JAINWI010000020.1 GCF_021021435.1 Seohaeicola saemankumensis | reverse complement strand
TTTGCGCCGCCACGTGGCCGGTTTTGTCTCCGCCGTTGACAAACGCCCGCTATTCCAATCCTATTGGAAAGGCTACCGCCTGACCGACGTTCGCCCGCGCGTCATCAAACGCGGCGAGATGAAACTGTCGAAAACGCTGAAACGTTGCGTGTCTGCGGGGGATCAGTTCCGGTCACTTTATAGTTCCGCAAACTTTCTACGACTTCTAAGCGAGGATGCAGGTCTTGCCGACTTTGTGATCAAGAATAGCCGGACTTCGGACCTGACGGGGTGGGAGCGCTTTGGCGCGAAAAGTGTCATTTCATTTCTGAGCGGGCGTTTCATTGCACCGCTCAAAGTATCGGGCGCGTCTGAGGATGCGACGGTCCGCGTTGATGCGAAACTTGATGAGTTGAACGAAGAATCCTTTGTGCAGGATGTGGCTAGCTTGAAAGCCTATGTGGAACGCAATCTGAAAGACGATATTGCTGTTGACCAGTCTTTGATTGACGATTCCATCACGTCTGTTTTGTCCAGCATCTTCATGTCCGGCAGCCAGATACATCAGAACGCGGCCACTTTGGTGCATCTGGGCCTGCCGATCATCAAACTGGATGGATTTTATCGCGGGATGTTCAACGTCTATGACATCCAGCGGATTGTCCGGCTTCTGGACCGACAGGAAAAGAGCGAGTTGGAGCAAATCCTTTTGGAGCGGCCCTATGGTGGAAGCACATTGATTGGCTGGAAAAGAGCCGCGTTTATGGTGGGGTTGATTTGATGAAGTCTTCCGAACTGAGTAACACATTGCCGAAGACAAGCGAACTTTTGGTGTTTATTCACGTACCTAAAACTGCGGGATCAACTGTAAATAATTACTTGTTGAGATCGGAAAAGGCTGGTCTTACTCATGCAGAGAATTGGATTGATATAAAGGACAAGGTTAAAACTGAAGTTGAGAAGGCAGACTGGATTTCTGGCCATGTTTCTTTTCCTGTCATGCGCTCCCGTCTCTCCGAGTGTTCGGCTAGAAACTTTCGCTTCTATACAGTTGTTCGAGACCCATTTAAGCAATTAGCATCAAGTTACAACTGGTTGATAGAGATTTTCCATCGAGGTGAGGCTTTCTATAATGGTCATCCAGAGTTGATTAGAAATATTTCTGAGACAATTCGCTCTACGGACAACAACAGAATCGACAATGTGATGCGGCAACTTCAGGCTTTCCCTGGACTATTTAAGAATCTTCAAGCAAGGCATGTTTTAGGAAGTGCACCAAAAGACATGTCAGATACATCACTCGAACAGCGACTGTCTGTGTATGCTAAAATTGCATATGAAGCGACGATTCCTGACTTGGTTTCTGATATTTCAGGGATTCCATATAGTGATGAAGTACGTGAAAATGTAAGTCCATATCATTTTGATCAAAATGTCTTTCGTGATCCAAAAATGCTGGAGTTTTTAAATGATTTCAACACTGTTGATATTCAGCTCTACAACTATATATCTCGAAGATAATAGGTTGGATTTGATATGAGAAAGTTCTTTGTTACGCCTTTTTTAATAGAAGGGTCAGATGTCGCTGGGGCGCTTTACAGTGATACGCTTCAAATTGAGTTGGCGTCTTTAAGAAATTCTCAAAGTGCCGCATTTAGACATCGCGACCCTGCATATCTTTTTCCAAAGGAGGTTCGAGACGCAGTCAATTTAAACAAGGACTTTTTGTTTCTTGGACATAATTTTACGCAGTACGGACATTTCATACTCGAAACCCTTCCAATGTTGACTGCTTTGCTTGAGAGTAAAGATGTCAGCGGTTTCTTTTTGCCTTGGGGTTCTCGAGACGACCTGTTGTATTCCTCTCTTGCCTTGCTCGACATTGATTCCTCTAGGGTCTATGTGCACCGCGAGAAGAGTGTGGTGACTTCTAGGTTTCGGATAATAGATCGTCCAATTGTTATAAATAATTCGCTTGTATCGATGAGCTCATATTATCCTGTTGTTGCGAGGCTTAAGGAAAAGGCAGTGCATTCGTCGAAGAGTAGGCTTCCAAAAAAGATATTTCTGGATAGGAAGCCTGATCGTGTTTCTATTGAAATTTACGAAAGGGTGGCGTCATTTTTCGTTAAGAACGGATTTACTCGCATCCGGCCTGAACAGTATTCATTGTTGGAGCAGGTTAGAATTTTTTCTCTCGCAAATGATGTGGCAAGTTTTCCTGGGTCACAGTTGCACAATACGATTTTCTCGAGCTCTTATTGCCGTGTGATCGAGGTTGGCGACACTCGATCGCCGATGAAATCTTTAGAGAACCAAGTCATATGCGATTTGATCAGCGGTGTTAAAAAAATATTTGTACCCTACGCGAAGGATTCAGATGACCTTCTGAGTTCGATTTTTCGTATTCTCTGAAGGACATTTTCCTCAATTTCCTCTCCCCCTCACACCCGCCCCAGCAGGGCTGCGAGGGTGAGGATCACCCCTCCCGCGTGGCCCTGACGCCTCAGTTTCAGGCGGCGCAGCAGGTTCCAGCGGGCGGGCAGGCTGCGGGTGGTCTGCAGTTTGGTGAAGGCGGCCAGCATGGATTGCCCCTCGGACGAGAGCAGGGGCGCGCAGGGGGAGAGGGCTGCGATATTGGCGGCGGACCAGCGACGGTGCGTGCCGCACAAGCCGCGCCTCAGCCGTGCCAGACCGGAACCGGCCCCTGACCTTGCGCCGATCATGTTGCCTGCATGCTGGCGGTAAAGCAGCGACGGCCGCGTGTCCTGCACCACGCGGCCCCCCGCGCCGGTGATGATCTGGTAGGTCCACCAGTCATGTGCGACGGGCATATGGCCTGCGGCAACCGTAGCACGCGCGGCCCGCACCAGAAGCTGTGCGGCAGCAGGATTGGCCAGCACCGTATTGCCCTGCACGATATTCTGCACCAGCGCATTGGCAAATCCGGTGGGGCCGGACCAGCCGCCGCTCTGCCGTTGGCCGGACAGATCCTGCGCGACACGCCAGACCGGACCCGCGCAGATGGCAGGGGCGATCTCGGCTTGCAATGTCTCAAGCCCGTTTGACAGTTTCTCGGGCAGCCAGACATCATCCTGATCGGCAAAGGCGATCCAGCCGGGCTGATCGGGGAGTGAGGCCAGCAGGTTCAGATAATTGGTGGCAAAGCCCCGTTGCGGGCCGTCTTGCAGGGTGATCTGACGTGCAGGATAGCGCGCGGCAAAGGCGTTCAGGATTGCGGGGCCTGCATCCGTGGACCCGTCATCGCCTACGACCAGCCGCCATGCGCTATGGGTCTGCGCCGCGATGCTGCGCAGTTGCGCGTCCAGATATGTGGCCCCGTTATAAAGGCCCATCAGAATGGTGATTGTTTTTGGATCGGGAGGGGGCAGTGTCAGGGTCCAGTCCTCACGCGCGGCCATCCCGTTGATTTGACGCAACTTCGCCGGAAACTCTGGAGGCGGGTACCGGACTCGCTACCATTTGTCTAAGCCACTGGAAGGCTTGATCAATCGAATGCGAGATTGAATTGTATGTCTCACTTCGTGTCACACTTGTGCTGTAAGTTGTGTGTTCTTGTCAATCGGTAGGTGTCGTAGAAAGCTGCTATCTATTTTGTCCTACAGGTGACTTTAGTGCTGCCTTGATCATTCTTCCGTCTCATTTGCCGGAAAGTTTGCAAGTGATCAGCGTTCAAGGTTTAGCTCGTCGGGGGCAGAGGAGGGTGAACCGGCCGGTGAAGGGAAGTGTGGTGAATTGCTAGCTGCGCGCAGCTAATTCCTGCCGGGCAACCGATTGCGCCGTGTCACGCGACATGCTTACACCCATATCTAGCCAGTGAATAGTGTTGTAGTAGCGATGCTTATCATGTCCAGTGTAACGTGCTAGTAGATCTTTAAGGCGCTTTTTGGATAAATGCTCGCAGCATTTCAGTGCTAGTATCGCTCGGCTCTCATCGTCATCATGGCTCAGCGCAATCAAAATCATCTCGTCGCTCAGGCTCGTCAATTCTTTGCGATCCAACTGTTTGAGAACTTCACGACGCAGCAGAACAGAAAAATCAGTCTCTAGCAAATCAGCGATCCTATTTCTAGCGATGGAAATCATCGCCGATGCCTTCTGTGGTAAAGCCGGAGGTGTGGGAAATAAGAGAGAATTGACCCTTGACGACGTAAACTCACCAAGGCCATCGATACGTCTAAGGTCGCTCCAATCACCAAACCTACCCAGGAATGATAATAGTGCGTTAGAGACATCAACTTCGAAATTGTCGAACACATACCGAACAAGTTCAAGATCCCCTTTGTCTTCCAATGTTGTCAACGCTTCTGTTCCAGCGGTCAGCATGCGGCGTTTAAGGAATGGAATTAGCTTTTCTGCATCTAAGAAAGTTTTAGTCTCATGGCCGATTTCTGATTTCAATTTCTCTAGACGCCGTTCGAAGAAATTATAAAAACCATCTTGCAAGTGCTCTCTGAGTTCCCCTACAGCACGTCGTGTGTGCTTTTGAAATAATGCGACCGCTTCGTCTTCTTCTAACAAATTGCCCTTGTCGACCTTTTCCTTAAGTTCGTTAAAACTTAATTCCGAAAGGCGGTTCATGCGGTAGCGATCAAAAAACTGGCTGTCCGTTTGCATGCCTGAGAATAGACCCAGCGCACCGGGCTTCTTGACAATAGTCAAGGCAGTTTTGACGACGCTACTGTCGAGTGGGCGGTTAGCGATGTGAAGAGCTTCTGTTGCGAAGTAACGAACGCCATAGTCCGTATCACTCAGCAGGCTATCTGCAATCGTTGGATCAGTTTCTTTTCTGTCGTTAAGGATTGAAATCGCTCGCCGCCGAATAGAATTTGCTTCTGACCGAAGACAGCGGGTAAGAAGGTTTGTTGTTAGTGAAGATGGCTTTGAAAATAATTGGTCGCCAAGAGTTTCGTTTACTTCATCAATGCCCAGTTCCAGAGCACGATTCAGAGCGTAGGACTCGCCAGACCTAGCTTCAATCGAAATAATGACTTGCCCAATTTCTGCCTTCTTCTGTGATGTTGTCTTGCTATAAAATACCTCCAGTAAAGGGACATCAACTGATTTGCCATGTTGATGTAAATATTCAATTGCCGATTTGAATACTCCCGGCTTGGCGTCCTCCTTCATCCAGTCTCTTATTGTACCTTCCCGATTAAGAGGCTCTTGTAATTCTAACGGTTCTTGTTGAAGCAAAGTGAGTAGACGGATTGCATGACGCTGTTGGCTGTCTTTTCCAATAGCGGCTGTGAGGCGTAAGAGACCATATTCTTTGTCAAATTTCGTTTGATTAGATAACCAGTGCCACAAAGGGACGTTTTGGTGACCAAATCCCTCAATGCCACAGTGCAATAATGCCCTCGTTTCATCTCTGGAGAATTCAATTTCATCTCGTTCGACAAAAAGAATATTGGCATCATGATTGCCAATTACTGTATCATCATTTCCAGATCGATGGAGCGATGACCCAATCAGACGCAATCTGGCGACATCGGTAGCACTGGTTTCTTCTGCTTCGGAAGAGCGTTGCATCAATGTGTTTAGGAACGATTCAGTTGGTGGTGATATCAAAGGTTTCGTTTTGTCGCTGTTAGTTTTTGAAGTATGGTCTACTCTTTTGGGCTGTTCCGCCTGTTCAGTTGGTTCTCGGTTTGAGCGCCGTTTTTCGAACTCTGCCCATCCTATAGCGTTTAGTTTTGCTCTAACTAGGCTTTCGAATCCAGATATATCCGAGAAGTCGGTGTACAGTGCATCTTTGCGGGCAAAGCAAGCCTTTCGAAAATCAATCACCTTGGTGAGTGACGGACCCGGATCGCGGCGTCGTTCGGCTGGCACCTCTTTGAAGAATACCGCCATATCCTTCATGCTACCTGTCTTTAAGTGCGCTTTAGCACGTTCGAATTCTTCCTCGAATCCAGAAGAGTATCGGCTGTCGCCTTCAGCGGTCGGCGAGCCCCAGTGATCGTAGAGAACGCCGATGAAATACTCACAACGATCAAGATCTTTGTTGATAAGCTCTTGAGGGCGCCCGTGCCCCGGTAAAGTTTCTTCCCAACCCACCAAATCAAGTATGCAGCCCCAGTGCCGTGAGTGATCGCGGTTCAATTCTTCGACTATGGCACGGGCTGTCTTTCTCTCAGCTTCTAGGCCGCTTGGTGAACCGATAAAGACCGAAATTAGTTGAATGCTGTCAGGCATTAAGAAATCCTTGTTGGTCGCTTTGTAGGTCAAAAAAGCTCGCGCAGTAGTGTGAGATCGCCCAGCCTCGTCAATGCCGAGAAGCGCTTGCTTTTACTCGTCATCTTCCCGTTGCACGCCATCTGACTGTCTTACCTAACCGCAAACAGAGCACATAACATAAGTCGGTTGCGGTACAGAGCGCAAAAAATGTAGGAGGAACACAGAGAAGCATCGGTAGTCAAGGCCAACAACGGCAATGTATTGTTTCACACTTACAGCAGATGGTTGATCCCACATCACTCAATGCCTTGCCAGCCTTCATAATCAAACTCTTTTTTGCCGCAACAGAACTGTTTACGCAGGGCACCGAAGTAACCTTAAGCTGTCGTTTTGAGAGCCTGAACGGCTCAATCTCCGAGTTGAGGACAGGGCATCTCTGGTTTTCATGGGTGGTGACTCCCCGTGGAGATCAGAGGCCGTCCCAGCGGCTTAAATTTAGGTGCCCGCTGGACCGTTCTCGGAAGCTGTTTGTGTAGTCTTTTGGCTATAAATGTGTATTACAGCTGTTGGGCTATGAGTAGGTTATAACTGTATGTTGTAATAGTGAGGGTTATGAATTTTTGATATGATTTTGTGTGGGGGTATCAATCCAACTACCAAGTCGCGTGTCCCCATAGGGCCATCGTGTAACAACGCAGGAACAAACCGGACCGCAACTGGAACATAGCATGATACTGTTATACAATAGACACACAATGTATGCGGATTGTAGGGGATGTTGTATCTCATATTCAATGTATTAAACCTATGTGTTATCCATATATGAGAACAAGACGTGAGCATTGATCCTATCTGTCATCTTGTTAATCACTCCATTTATACACTGTTATCTTGTAAATGCGTGCGTAGTTCAATGTATTAAATCAATGCTATAGCTGTAAGACACAACTGTTCTTATTAACTGTTTAAAATAACTGCATTCTATGCCACATCATCTTAACTGTGTGTTATAACTGTATATTACATCGGGGCACCTATAAGGGAAAAAACATCTATCTGTTTATATAGAGTGTTCTATGAATATGGAATGCGATAGAATGTAATTCATGTCTAATTAGAGTTATATTGGTATAAGATATTAGTATTATATATAATTAAAGATATAATAGAGATAAATACTGGATTAATACATTAAATTAAAATTAAATAGATATGTAATTGAGTATCGGAATAGAGATTAATATATTCGAAGAATAGTTATAATATAGGTTGCCATGTGTAACTGTAACAATAATTGTTAATAATCCAATGTGAAAGAGTGGTCCAATTACAAAGCGAAACTCTAGATTGAGATTTAGCAAGACAATAAAGTAAATAGTTGGGACTAGGGCGGTCCGTTAGGATAGAGTCCAGTAGGTGTGTTTACGTAGTACTTTGCAAGCGATTACACATTCTTGGCACTTATAGATAATTGTAGAACAAATTGGCAACAAAAATGCGAAAACTGCGATCGCGACAGTTCAGGGCAGAATGGCGTGTAGAAATAATCTGTTTTTTTCATTGACTTGCACTGGTTTTCTGGTGCATATCCCCTATCTGAGTATTTTCCTTAGATATGACATATTATTTTGGGAGTGTTTTGTCTGTATAACGTGAAAATGTTCTGGTTTATGAAATTAGATGTGTAGATTCAACTGTAGCATGGATTGCTTGTGTATGTTGCAAGAAGAAGATTACACTGTATGCATTTAATTACACCAAGGAAAAACGGCATGAGAACGGCATGAGTCAGAGCAATAAGCCAGCGGAACATGATGTTGCCTATGCCGCTGCAATGAATGGCGTGTTCGCTGTTGGGGAAAGCCTTGCTGTCCTAGGACGTTATTGGTGGAACCTTCAAATGCGTATATTAGTTGCCACCGGAGCGATAGGATTATTCAAAGCGCATTGGTGGTTGTTTTTAATTGTTGGCTTCTTACTAATGGCCTTTATCCTACCACTTGGCCTCGCGTTTGTAGTGAGTGCGTTCTGTGCAGGACTATTGGACCCAAAAGCAGAGGACAACTATATCGTTCCGCTCAAGCAAGAAATTCAAGATCGCGTTCCAGAACATATAGAAAACGCGCAGGAGACGGTGGTTGAAATTGCTTCAAATGAAGTTCTAGAGCATTTAACGGGTGCGGCGTCGGCACACCACATGCTTTATTTGCATTCAGTTGATCGAGACCTCGATGACAAAGAATTTGCTGCCTCTGCGTTGGGTGCGTTCGAAGGGACTGTGCGGGCTAGAAGAGTTGAATTGTCGGAACTCGATATGCACATGCATGGAGCTATCTTCATAGCGACCCAACTCGAGAACCTTGGGCGGCTTGAAACTCAACCGGTCAATCCTGACTGGCTTGCTGAAGTTACTAGTGATGCAATGTCTTCCACCGACTTTGAGGAAATTCGCGGTGAAGCAGGCCGCATGGCCTACACTGCCGAGATACTGATGTAGTTTGGGTTCTAACTGCGGTGTATTGACCTGTCAGCGGAACGTCAATCTCTCGATTGCTTCAGTCAATTGGGCCAGAGTGTAGCCCTGTCTAAAGTAAACTTCCTGCGTCACTCCAGATCGAGCATGACCTACAATGCGCTGGATAACTGGTTCAGGGACATTCGCTTGGCCCAACCGAGTGACGACCGTGTGCCGCATGCTATGGAAAACGAGTCCCGGTTCCTTGATGCCCAAATTTGGTAGGAAACTCTGATTGCACCAGCGACCTAAGTTCCGGCCATAGCCTCCATTGGCGTTGTAGTTATAGTCAGGGAATAGGCGTTTGCCGGTTTCGCGGCTTTTCACAAAGTCTAGAAAGCCTAGGTTGATCAGTTCTGAGTGCAAAGGTACCTTGCGCCGTCCTGCCTTCGACTTGACGCTCTTGTTTTCGTCTCCTTCGTCCGTGATGTTCAGCAACCAAATGTCACCGTCCTTCTGCACATCTGCAATGTCGAGTTGGCATATTTCGTTCAGACGTGCCCCGGTAAACATACCCAAGAGCATACCCCACTTGTGGCTGTCTTTGCGTACCAATTCTGATGTGTTTTCAGTCAACTCTTTGTATATCAGGCTGGTTTGATTTGGCGCGAAGGGTTTACGCTCCGTCTCGCTGTTCTTTGCCTTAGCGACTTTCATGTTTTCAAATAGCGCATGCGGCGCGTAACCGTGCCTTTCTGCCCAATCGAAGAACATCTTAAACATCTGGATATGGCTATTAATCGTCTTGGGTGCGATCTTGCTATGTCCGGGTTGTTTGATGACTTGCAATAATGGCATAGCTTTTAATTTGGGCTTGGTGTTACGACTTGCAGGTAGCGCCTGCAAAACCTTCTTTGCCTCGTTAGCGTCCTGCCTAGTGATCGAGCCAAGTAACCTGTCTGGCCCAAAGAATTCAATTAGGATGTTTAAATAGGCGCGGTTCTGTCCGATGGTCTTTGCGGTCCATTGGCGGGAGTGCTCAGCGATGAAATCTTCCACCGTCGCGCCCAGTGGCGAAGACGGCGGCATAGGGGACGCAAGAGGGGAAGGAGCGATTGTCTGGGCTTCGTCGTAAGAATAATGGTCAAGGCGCTCAGCGGCCTCCAAGACGCGCCTGAGCATGTCTCGACGACCCTTCCTCAATTCAGTAGCAATCCGAGGCAAGCTGGCGTTCCAGTCAGCATCAGAAATTTCCATCTTGCGCTTAAAGCGAGCGACCGGAAGCCAAATCGGATTTGCGCTGTTGATGCCCATAAAACTCTCATGGTCCTGCACTTCCTCGCGCGCAGTAGCCAAGGCATTTTGTGACAGGCCGCGACGGTCCAGCCAGTCAAGGTATTGGTCCAGTTGCGCCTTGAAGTACAACTGCACCTTCTCGCGAATCTCACTTTGCCTTAGTCCTGCCAATGCCCTGTTCTCGCGTAATAATCGACCGCAGGATGCAAGATAACGGGCCAAATCACCAGCCCGATCCGGGCAGCGTGTGTGCAGTGAGATGCGAATTGTTGTTCGCCCTTCACCTTGCGATGGAGGGATAGGCCAGCGGAAGTAAAAAATTCCGTGTCTTGAGAGGCTTAGATAGGATGACAGCAACATAGGGCGTGTGTCCCACTTTGTGTCACACTCGACCGGTCAGCCAATAACCCTGTGATTTAGAACGATATGGAGGCGGGTACCGGAATCGAACCGGTCTACACGGATTTGCAATCCGCTGCGTAACCTCTCCGCCAACCCGCCGCCGAGATTCTGCATGCGAGTTAGCGGATAACGGGCGATGCTGCAAGACCTCTGCGCCACAGTGGTGCGGCAGATCGGTCGCGGGGCTGCATTCCCGTTGCCCAAGGGTTGGCGATGTGACAAAAGACACTCAAGAGACTGAACAGAAGAGTTTAGCTGATGACAGACTATACGACCCGCCGCACCACGATGGTGGATACGCAGATCAGGCCCTCGGATGTCACGAAATTTCCTATCATCGAGGCGATGCTCAACGTCGCCCGCGAGGAATTCGTGCCAGACCGTCTGCGCGAGGCAGCCTATGTGGGCGAAAACCTTGATCTGGGGCAGGGGCGTGTGATGCTTGAGCCGCGCACGCTGGCCAAGATGCTCGATGCGCTGGATTTGCAGCGCAGCGATCTGGTGCTCGATCTGGGATGCGGACTTGGCTATTCTGCGGCTGTGGCTGCCCGTCTGGCCGAAGCGGTCGTTGCCGTGGAAAGCGACGAGGCGATGGCCGACGAGGCGCAGGCGATCCTGTCGCGCGAGGGGGCCGACAATGTGATCATGCATCAGGCCCCGCTGGCCGAAGGTGCGCCGCAGCATGGCCCCTATGATGCGATCATGGTACAAGGTGGCGTAACCGAGGTGCCCGAGGCCCTGCTAGGCCAGATCAAGGATGGTGGCCGGATTGCATGCCTTTTCATGCATGGCGCGCTGGGTGTGGTGCGGATCGGTTACAGGCTGGATGGCAAGATCAGTTGGCGCGATGCGTTCAATGCCAGTGCGCCGGTCCTTGCCGGTTTCGAAAAGCAGACCGAGTTCAGCCTATAGAGGGCCAAAGCGCCAGAATGGTGCAAAACGTGAAGCAGTATAGACAGGACAGAGCGATGGGCGGACCAAAGATGACAGTAGCATCAACCCGTGCAGGGCAGCGCCCCGACAGGACCTTGCGCAGGTTCGCAACGGGGTTGGTCGCGGGCATGCT
The DNA here is from genome assembly GCF_021021435.1 of Seohaeicola saemankumensis. Taxonomy (GTDB): domain Bacteria; phylum Pseudomonadota; class Alphaproteobacteria; order Rhodobacterales; family Rhodobacteraceae; genus Seohaeicola. The sequence goes on along the minus strand of NZ_JAINWI010000020.1, from coordinate 69,198 downwards.
GTTTCTGGGTGCGCCGGCTGTGTCGCTGGCCGATACGCTGACCGATGCCCTGGTCGGGGCCTATAACAATAGCGGATTGCTGGCTCAGAACCGTGCGCTTTTGCGTACGGCTGACGAGGATGTCGCCATCGCGCTGTCGGCGTTGCGCCCGATTGTCGGCTGGTCGGCGGATGTGACCTATAGCGACAGCGAGGCGCGTTCAAGCCAGACCGGCGGACTGGCGCGCAGCACCAATGATACCAGCGCCTCTTTGGGATTGTCGGCCGAGATCGTTCTCTATGATGGCGGACGCTCGCGGATGGGTATTGATATCGCCAAGGAATCCGTGCTGGCCACGCGTCAGGCCCTGATCGGGGTCGAGCAGAATATCCTGTTGCAAGCGGTGCAGGCCTATACGGCTGTGCGCTCGAACACCGAAATCGTGGCTTTGCGGCGCAACAACGTGCGCGTGATCACGCAAGAAGCGCGCGCCGCACAGGACCGTTTCGAAGTGGGCGAGGTGACACGCACGGATGTGGCCTTGGCCGAGGCGCGGCTTGCGGGGGCGAATGCGCTTCTGGCGCAAGCCGAAGGCGATCTGGCCGAGGCGCGCGCCTTCTACCGTTTTGCGGTGGGGCGTGATGCCAATGCACTGAGCGCACCGCCCGCACCGCCTGCGCGCCCTGCCACGGTGACCGCGGCGCAGGCTGTTGCGATGCGGAGCCATCCCGATATCCTGCGTGCACAGCATGAGGTGGCTGTGTCCGACCTGCGCGTGCTGGTGGCAAAAGCCGCCGCTAACCCCCAAGTGCGCTTGCAGTCGCGCTATGGGCTTACCGAAGACCTTAGCAGCAGCAATTATAACCGTGGCGGCAGTATCGGGATCGGCGTGACAGGTCCGATCTATCAAGGTGGCCGCAATTCCGCGCTGGAGCGTCAGGCTATCAATGGTGGCACTGCGGCGCGCTCTGCCCTGTTGGAGACCACCCAGCGTATCGCGCAGAATGTCAGCACCGCCTTCGCCCGCGTGGATGTGGCCCGTGCTGCGATTGAGGCAAATGACCGCCAGATCCGTGCCGCGCGTACTGCCTTCGAGGGTGTGCGCGAAGAGGCGATGCTTGGCGCACGCACCACGCTGGACGTGCTGAACGCCGAGCAGGAACTGCTTGACGCACAGGCTAACCGGATCACCGCCGTGTCCAACCAGTATGTTGCGGCCTATTCTCTTCTGGCGGCGATGGGACAACTGACGGCAAGCGATCTGCGTCTTCCGGTGCAAATCTATGATCCCAGCGCCTATTACGGGCAGGTCCAGAACGCCCCCAGCAAGATCAGCCGTCAAGGGCGGCAGCTGGATCAGGTGCTGAAGTCTCTGGGACGAGAGTAGGACATAAACTCTGTCTGTTGTGTGAACGGGTGCCAGAGGTTACACTCCGGCACAGGCAAGAGTGGTAATCCGACATGAGCGATCCTGTAACAAATGTGGCTATCGAGGATGTGTTGTCCTCTATCCGCCGTCTGGTGTCCGAGGATGGCCGAATCCGGCCACTCGCACCGCAATCCGAACCTGTGTCCGCATCTGATGATGCTGACGGGCAGGGCGACGATTCTGTTCCCGGAAAGCTTGTTCTGACGCCGGCCTTGCGGGTGGCCGATGCGCCGCAAGGCGTTGGTCACGCAGAGCATGATGACAAACCCGCATCCGGTATCGCCCAGCCCGATGATGACTTGCCCGCGATGCAGGAGCAGGATGTGCCCGTGCTTGAGGCCGGATCTGATATGACGCAGGCCGACTGGCAGGAAGAACAGGTTGCTGCCGATCCGACAGATATGTTGGACGCTGTGGAAAGCGGGTCCGAGGATATTTCCGATCCTGATGCAGCACCCACGCCCGAAGCGCTTGCATGGGAAGACCACCGCGATGCGGCGGTCGAGGACGCACCGCTTGCCGATGATATGGCCGCGCCCATTGGTGAAGGTGAGTTCAGCGACGATGATCCGGCCGAGAGCGATCTTCTGGAATTCGCATCCGAGCCTGAAGCAGCGCCCCAGTTCGAGCAACCTTCTGAAACCGTGGAACCGCAGGATGATGCCGTGGCACCTGTTTCAGGCGATACCGCGTCGTCGGGTGCCTTTGTCTTTGCCTCGACACGTGACAGCGCCATGCCGCAGGACGCGGTCTTTGCACCTGCAGATCCAGATCAACACCTTGACGAGATTGAGGACGACCAGCCCAGCCTATTCGGCGAGGACGAGACCTTGCTTGACGAGGAAACGCTCCGCGAACTGGTGACCGAGATCGTGCGGCAGGAGTTGCAGGGCGCGTTGGGCGAACGGATCACGCGCAATGTTCGCAAGCTTGTGCGCCGTGAAATACACCGCGCGCTGACCAGCCAGGAACTGGAATAAGCGCCGCGAGCGCGAAAAGCGTTTCCCCATGAAAAATGCGCCCACATCGGGGCGCATGATTTTCTGTTTGAACCGGCACCCGTGAAAGGTGCGGGGCCTCTCAGGCGGCTTCTGCCTGATGCGCGGCGTTGCGACGCTCGCTTTCCTCGCGCGACAGCGCGACCGAGGTGCGAACACCTTTGGATACGAAATCCATCAGACCGGACACAACACGCTCGTTGGGGTCGATACCGGCGCAGGACAACACTTCGCGTCCATCACGCGACCGTGCCCAGCGGGCGATCTGCTCGGGGCCGTTTCCATATTTCTTGTCGTCCGCAATTGCGTCGTCCAATGCGGCCAGAACTACGGCTGCAAACAGTTTACGTGCACGATTGCCCTGCTCGTTATTGAAGGCTGTGCCGTCAACGAAATCCTTCATGATTCGTCCTTTGTTATTGCTCTTGCGTTTTTGGCGTGGCGCTCCTTATGACGGATCGCATCCGATTCGGATAGGCTGTTAAAACATGGCTGTCATGCAATTGGTGCATGGCTCTGGTCCGTTGCGCCGATGTTTCGTCCGCTTGCCACGCAGATGAACGATAGATATAGGTGCACTCAACTTTTCATCAACCTCCGGATCAGGTTCGCACATGCCCAAAATCAACGGAAACGAAATTCGCCCCGGCAATGTACTAGAGCATAACGGCGGTTTGTGGGCTGCTGTTAAGGTCGATCACGTGAAGCCCGGCAAAGGCGGTGCCTTTGCCCAGGTCGAGATGCGCAATCTGCGGAACGGATCGAAACTGAACGAACGTTTCCGCAGCGCCGACAAGGTGGAGCGTGTGCGTCTTGACCAGAAGGACCAGCAGTTTCTTTATGAGCAGGATGGCATGCTTGTCTTCATGGATTCAGAGACTTACGAGCAAATCGAACTGCCTGTCGACATTCTGGGAGAGCGGCGTCCCTTCTTGCAAGACGGCATGATGGTGCATATCGAATACTATGACCAAGAGGCGCTGAACGCGACCTTGCCGCAGAAGGTCACGTGCCGGATTGCCGAGACTGAACCCGTCGTGAAGGGCCAGACAGCGGCCAACAGTTTCAAGCCTGCGATCCTTGATAATGGTGTGCGTATCCTTGTGCCGCCCTTTGTCGGGCAGGACGAGGATGTGATCGTGAACACCGAACTGATGGAATATGTTGAACGCGCCTGAATTGTGATTTCGGCTGTATTTTAGGAACCGCCTCCGTCGAGGGGCGGTTTTTTCTTGCACTTTGACGAAAAATCATGACGCCACGTCATGCATCGGCTGCAACGCTGATGGCGTGATCAAATGACGTCAGTCCTGCGCCAGCGTCAGCTTTGCCTCTCCTGCCTGCATTGTCCCGTTGGCGCGGTCCAGTCGCAGATAGGCGATGCCATAGCCGCCTGATTGCGTATAAAGCGTTCCCGCAGCCTTGCCATCTGCGGTAATCTCGGTGCCCGCGGGCGCGCTGCCGTCGACTTTGACGCGCACCAGACCTTTGCGCAGTTCGGTCTTGTGTTTCATCCGCGCGGTCACCTCTTGCCCGACATAGCAGCCTTTGCGGAAATCGACGCCGTGCAACCGCTCGAACCCCGCTTCAAGGATGAAGGTGTCGGCGGTCAATTCGATCCCTGTTTCGGGAATGCAATGGGCAACGCGAAGCCTGTCCCAATCGGTGCCGTCATCGCCTTCGGCTTCTCCGTAAAGCCGCCAGCCCAGATCAGGGTGGCGCGGGTCGGAAAGGGCACCCTCTGGCGCAGGTCCGGTGCCGCGTTGCACGTGCAGGCCGGTTTCCGCGATCTGTACATCGGCGCGCAGTTTATACATGCTCAAGCGTTGAACCAGTGCAGGCCCGATATCGCCGGCCACATCCAGCAAAATGGCATCGCCCTCGGCCAGCAGGAAGAAGTCCGCGATATATTTGCCCTGCGGTGTCAGCATGGCGGTATAGACCAGCCCCTTATCCATGCCGGACAAATCATTGGTGGTCAGGCCCTGCAGGAAATGCAGGGCGTCTTTGCCGGTCAGGCGGTAGATGCGTCGCGTCATGAGGTCTTGCTCCGGTGGCGGGGCATCTGGCCCCGCAACAAGACAAGGATAGGGGGCATAAAGGCCGTCTGCAACCGTCGCACCGGTCTAGCGGCGGCCTGCATCGAACTCGGCTTGCAGGGCATCCGCATCATAGCGCGTATCAATCCAGTCCTCGAAACTGATGGGGGAGGCCGTATGGCTGGCCGCATATTGATCCAGCATCAGATCCAGCACGCCGGTCTTGGTAAAGCGTAGGTGGATATAGCGCGGCGACAGCATGCGTCGCGCGGCCGAGACATCCTTGCCTTCCATCACCATCAGATAGACAGCACTGGCCAGGCCAGCGCGATCCGCGCCTGATTTGCAATGCATCAGGAACGGTTTGTCGATCTGCCTGAAGGTGGCGATCAGGCTTTGAACCGCGTCGCGCGTGGGCGCGCTGCGCGAATGCAGCGGGACGTTGATCATGGTCATGCCCAAGGCGTCCAGACTTTCGCGTTCAAAATGGAAGGCCCATTTCTCGGAAGAGGCGCGCAGGTAAAGCACGGTTTTGATGCCCATGTCGCGGTAGCGCTTCAGACGCCTGTGCCCCGGCTGGTTCGAGCGGTAGACGCCCGGGGCGATCTGGTCAAAATTGCTCCAGAGGTGGCGCAGGATCGCGTGGTCAAGGAACTGGTTTTGCCAGAATGCCCGCCGCCTCTGGCCCGGATCGGACAGATCGTCGTGCGAGGGAAGCCCCGACGAGGCGTCCTTGGGCTTGAAGCGGGAAAACGGGTTCATCCTGATCCTTTGACCGGTGGTTCTGTCGGGGGGATGTAATGGCTTGCTGTTGCGCTGGCAAGTTAGCCGAGGTGTCCGGACCCGCCGGCCAGCGATTGACGCCGCCCTGCAACGGGATAGTGTCGCGCGACCATCTTGCCGGAGAACCCTAATGAGTCTTGCCCACGGTCGCCCCTATCTGGCCATTCCCGGCCCCTCGGTCATGCCCGAAGACGTGTTGCGCGCGATGCACCGTTCCGCGCCCAATATCTATGAGGGCGATCTGGTCGCGCTGACTGACGGGCTGATCCCCGATCTGCGGCGGGTGGCGCGCACCGAACACGCGGCCACTTTTTATATCGGGAATGGCCATGCGGCGTGGGAGGCGGCCTTGTCCAATGTTGTGGCGGCAGGTGATCATGTGCTTGTGCCCGCCACGGGGCGTTTCGGGCATGGCTGGGGCGATATGGCGACCGGGCTGGGTTGTAAGGTCGAGGTGATCGACTTCGGAAAACGCACTCCCTTTGATCTGAATCGGATCGAAGAGGCGTTGCGCGCGGATAAGGAGCACCGGATCAAGGCGGTTCTGGCCAGCCATGTGGATACTTCAAGCTCGGTCCTGAACGATATTGCGGGGCTGCGTGCTGCAATGGATGCGGCGGGGCATCCGGCGTTGCTGATGGCAGATTGCATCGCGTCGTTGGGCTGCGACCGGTTCGAGATGGATGCCTGGGGCGTCGATGTGATGGTTGCCGCCAGCCAGAAGGGGCTGATGGTGCCGCCAGGTCTGGGCTTCGTGTTTTTCGGTCCACGCGCTGCAGAGGCGCGGGCGCGGATGGAACGGGTCAGCCGCTACTGGGATTGGGTGCCGCGCGCAAACCCCGAATATTTCTTCCAGTATTCGGGGGGGACTGCACCGACGCATCACCTTTACGGGCTGCGCGCCGCGCTTGATATGATCCATGCCGAAGGGATCGAGGCGATCTGGAACCGCCATGACACGCTGGCCCGTGCGATCTGGGCGGCTTGCGATGTCTGGGGGCAGGGTGGGCCGCTGGAGTTGAACATCGCTGATGCGACGCATCGCAGCCGCGCTGTCACGGCCCTAAGGATCGGGGCGCCGCACGGCACCGACCTGCGGAAATGGACCGAGTTTCAGGCCGGTGTGACGCTGGGCATCGGGCTGGGCATGGCGGAACCCGGTGATCCGGAATGGCACGGGTTTTTCCGTATCGGCCATATGGGTCATGTGAATGCCCATATGGTGATGGGCGCGCTGGGGGCGATGCAGGCGGGTTTCATAGCACTGGACATCCCGCATGGCGCGGGCGCGCTGGAGGCTGCGGCAGGGGTTATGGCGCGGGGCTAATCCGGTGCCTCCTCGCTGACGCTCCTCGGCCGGTCAGGTGCGGGGCGTCGGGGTCACGCGATTCTGTGTTCCATCACGACGTGGGCCATGTCGAGTGCGCCCTGATGGTGTGGAATCATGCCTTGGATGACGTCGATATCTGCATCGCCGGTCAGGGGGGCGCGATGCCGGAATGCATCGCATCATTTGCGACCTTGTAGGCTTGGGTAGCAGGGCTGTGATCCGCCGATACCGTACCATGCCCCATGGCCGCGTGGTTCATCGTCGCATGAACCGTCGACTGGGCAAGGGCGGCTGACCCGATCAGTGTGACCACAAGGGTGACAGGCAGCTCTCTCGACGCCGGCGTGTTTTAATGACAGCCTATGGCGCGTTTGTGCCGCGCCTGAGACCCTGCCGCATATCACATGCGCATCAACCGCGCGCATCACGCAAGGCTTCGGGCAAACTGGCTGCCAGCAGGTCCAGATCGGCGGCTGTCCCGCAGCTGATGCGGATGCAGCGATTCTGTGGTGCGACAAACGGCATCCGCACGAAAACCCCGCGCGCCACCAGACCTTCCAGCACTTTGCGCGCAAAAGCCGTATCACTACCGCAATCCACGGTGACGAAATTCGTGGCCGAGGGCAGGGGCGTCAAGGCGTTCTCGCGGGCGATCTGTGCAATGCGGTCACGGGCCTGCGCTACCTCGATGCGGACATGCGCCATCCAGTCCTGATCCTGCAACGCGGCCAGAGCGCCGGCCAAAGCGGCGCGGTTCATGCCGAAATGGTTGCGGACCTTGTTGAAGGCATCAATGAGCGGCGCGGCCCCGATGGCATACCCCACCCGCGCACCTGCCATACCATAGCCTTTGGAGAAGGTCCGCATGCGGATCACGCGCGGATCGTCATGCGAAACGGGCGCTGCAGTACCTTCGGGCGCAAGGTCGATATAGGCCTCGTCCAGCACCAGCAACGTGCCTGCGGGCAGCATGTCGAGCGCTGCGACGATCTGTTCGCCTGTATGGTGGCTGCCCATCGGGTTGTCGGGATTGGCAAGATAGACCAGCTTGGCATTCACCTCTGCTGCTTTCGCCATGAGCGCGCCGGGGTCCTCGTGGTCGCCCGTGTAAGGCACTTTGTGCAACAAGCCGCCAAAGCCTGCGACATGGTAGTTGAAGGTAGGATAAGCTCCGTCCGAGGTTACCACCGCATCGCCTTCGGCCACCAGAAGGCGCACCAGATAGCAAAGCAGCCCGTCGATACCTTCGCCGATCATGATATTGGCGGGCGTGCAGCCGTGATGGTCCGCCAGTGCAGCGCGCAGGTCATGCGCTTCGGGATCGCCATACATCCAGATTTCACCGGACGCGGCCTGCATCGCGGAAATTGCGCGGGGTGAGGGGCCGAAAACGCTCTCGTTCGCGCCAAGCCTTGCGGCAAAGGGGCGTCCGAGGGCGCGCTCCTGCGCCTCTGGTCCCACGAAGGGAACGGTGGCGGGAAGGCTGGCGGCAAGCGGTGTCAATCTGGGTCCGGTCATGGGGCCAGATAAACCATGCTCCGCAGGTTCGGCAAGTGGTCGCGTTTTGCGCCCGCGCCGCACAGGGGCGGCAATCTGCCCTTACGTCGTACTGGATCGGCGCGCGGTTTGCGGCAAGACTGGCGCAGAGCATCAGGAGGAGAGCCCATGAGCCGCGTATCCGTCGAGATCAAGGACCATATCGCCCATGTCACGCTGACACGGGCCGAGAAGATGAACGCTGTCGATCCCGCCATGGCCGATGCGGTGGTGGAGGCAGGCACCAGCCTGATCGACAATGCCGAGATCCGCGCCGTGGTCCTGTCGGGCGAAGGCCGCGCCTTCTGCGCAGGTCTGGACGTGGCCAGCTTTGCAGCTTTTGCGGCACAAGACCCCGAGGCGCGGATCATGCCGCGCAGCCATGGCGATGCGAACCTGATGCAACAGGTGGCATTGGTCTGGCGCGCTGTGCCTGTGCCGGTCATCGCGGCGCTGCATGGCGTGGCTTTCGGCGCGGGCTTCCAGATGGCCTTGGGCGCCGATGTGCGGATCGCGGCACCCGATACCAAAGTGGCGATCATGGAGATGAAATGGGGGTTGGTGCCGGATATGGGCGGGATGGTCCTGCTGCCGCAACTAACGCGCTCGGACGTGATCCGGCGCATGACCTACACCGCTGAACCCATTGAAGCAACTCAGGCTTTGGGCTGGGGACTGGTGACGGAACTGGCCGAAGATCCGCTGGCGGCGGCGCGGGCGATGGCCACGGTGATCGCTGGCAAAAGCCCTTCGGCGATGCGGGCGGCCAAGCGGTTGATCGGGCTGTCGGAAGAGGCGGATGCGAAAACCGTGTTGTGGCACGAGAGCCGCGAGCAGGTGGACCTGATCGGCAAGCCGCACCAGATGGAGGTGATTGCCGCGAATATGCAGAAACGCGCGCCGGATTTCGGCTGAGGTTATGGGTGGCTGCCGCCCTGCTATGGATATTTGAAGCAAGAAGAAACGGGAACGGGGGGCATGTGGCCTCCCGTTTTTTTGGGCATCAGTCAAGCTCGGCGAGTTGGGCGAGCGCCGTTTTCAAGGTGGTCTCTTCCTCAAGCCGCAGGGCGAGGTTCTCGCGCGCCTCGGCCACGACGTCCTCGGGGGCGGAGGTGGCGAAGTTCGGATTGTTCAACCGTCCCCTGAGCCCGCCGATTTCCTTGGCGAGTTTATCGAGGCTTTTTTCCAGCCGCGTCTTTTCTTCGGCCACGTCGATGATATCGGCCAGAGGCAGGCCGAAAATGCCGCCCTCGACCGGAATCGTGATCGTGCCTTTGGGGAAGCTATCCACCTCGGTCAGGCTGTCGATGCGGGCCAGTTTGCGGATCAGCACCTCGTTGCCGGCCCATGCGTCGCGGCCTGCCTGATCGAGTTCACGCAGCACCATCGGCACTTTCAATCCAGCAGGCACGCGCATCTGCGCGCGGGCGGACCGGACGGCGTCTATCAGGTTGATCACCCAGTTCATCTCGCGGTCCGCGGCGGCGTCGGCCAGTTCGGTGGCGTTGTCGTCCGGCCAATCAGCGTGGACCAGCATCTTGGCGCGGGTGCCGGTCTGGGACCAGAGTTCTTCGGTGATGAAGGGCATGATAGGGTGCAGCAGGATCAGGCATTGATCCAGCACCCAAGCCATGACCTTCTGGGTCTCGGTCTTTGTCGCGTTATCACCGTCCAGCAGCAGGGGTTTGGAAAATTCCACATACCAGTCGCAGACCTTGCCCCAGACAAAGCTGTAGAGCGCATTCGCCGCGTCGTTGAAGCGGAAGGCGTCCAGGGCCGCATCCACCTCGGCGCGGACGCGGGCGGTTTCACCGATGATCCAGCGGTTGACGGTTGCGTTGGCTTGCGGTGGGGCGGATTGGGTCGCGTGACCTTCCCAGACGCCGTTTATTTCGGCAAAGCGGCAGGCGTTCCATATCTTGGTGCCGAAGTTGCGATAGCCCTTGATCCGCTCGGTCGACAGCTTCAGCACGCCGCCAAGGGCCGCCATCTGCACCATCGTGAAGCGCAGGGCATCCGCCCCGAATTCATCGACGATCTGCAAGGGATCAATGACATTGCCGCGCGTTTTGGACATTTTCTGTCCCTTCTCGTCGCGGACAAGCTGGTGCAGATAAACGGTGTGGAAGGGGATTTCATCCACCACCGCCAGCTGCATCATCATCATGCGCGCGACCCAGAAGAACAGGATGTCCTGCCCCGTGATCAGCACATCGGTCGGGAAATAGCGCGCCATTTCAGGGGTCTGCTCGGGCCAGCCCAGCGTGCCGATCGGCCAGAGGCCGGAAGAGAACCATGTGTCGAGGACGTCTTCATCTTGAAACAGAGTAACTTCGTCCACAGTCAATACTGAACTATCGGTTTTTAGATCAATCCGCGCTTTTGTGACCAAGTCTTGAGGCTGAAAATTCGAGTGAGGGAGAATGTTAATTCTCGCCTCAGAACCATAAATCAGACGCGCTTTTTCTAACAGGTCGTCCTTTCCAGAAGCGCATATCTTGATTTCACCGTGCTCAATTTGAACCTTCCCGTTTGAGTCTTTGGTAATTTCGGGCCCATACCACACCGGAATCTGGTGCCCCCACCAGAGCTGGCGCGAGATGCACCAAGGCTCGATATTCTCCAGCCAGTGGTAATAGACCTTCTCGCCGCTTTCGGGGATGATTTTGGTGCGACCCGTGCGGACAGCATCCAGCGCGGGGGCGACAACTTTGGCGGCGTCCACGAACCACTGGTCGGTCAGCATCGGCTCGATCACCACGCCCGAGCGGTCGCCGAAGGGCTGCATGATCTTCTTGGCCTCGACCAGCGGAACAAGCTGCGCCTCCTCGGTCCGCATCTCGCCGCCCTCGGACGGCTCCAACGGGGCTTTGATCGCGGCCTTGCCAAGGAGCGGATCGGTGGCTTCGGTCATCACGGCGAGGCCCTCGGCAGTGATCTCTTCGACCACGCGTTTGCGGGCATCAAAACGGTCCAGGCCGCGCAGGTGGTCTGGGATCAGGTTCAGTGTATCGACCTCGGCCTCGGTGAACTTGGCGCCATTGGCGATGGCCTGCGCGCGGGCGGCGGCCTCGTTGTAGGGCGCACCGTCGGCCCGCATCTGGCCGCGCGTGTCCATCAGGCGGTACATCGGGATCCCGCCGCGCTTGGCGACCTGGTAGTCGTTGAAATCATGCGCACCGGTGATCTTGACCGCGCCAGAACCGAAGCTCGCATCGGGGTATTCATCGGTGATGATCGGGATGAGGCGGCGGTGTTCCTTGGGACCGACCGGAATTTCGCACAGCTTGCCAACGATGGGCGCATAGCGCGTATCGTCGGGATGCACCGCCACCGCGCCATCGCCCAGCATGGTTTCGGGGCGGGTGGTGGCGATCGAGATGTAATCGCGTTCCTCCGTGAACAGGACGTTTCCTTCCTCGTCCTTCTCGACATAGGTATAGGTGGCTCCGCCCGCCAGCGGGTATTTGAAATGCCACATATGGCCATCGGTTTCGATATTCTCGACTTCCAGATCGGAAATCGCGGTCTCGAAATGCGGGTCCCAGTTGACCAACCGCTTGCCGCGATAGATCAGGCCCTTGTTGTACATGTCCACGAAGACCTTGATCACCGCATCATGGAAGTTCGGCCCGTCGGTGCCGCCAGACGGATCACCCGGGGCGCCGGTCATGGTGAAGGCCAAACGCTCCCAGTCCATGGATGTGCCAAGGCGTTTGTCCTGCATGACGATGGTGCCGCCATATTGGGCTTTCCACTCCCAGACCTTTTCAAGGAATTTCTCGCGTCCCAGTTCGCGGCGTCCCGGCTGTTTGGTCTGGGCCAGCAGCTTTTCGACCTGCAACTGCGTGGCGATGCCTGCGTGATCAAGGCCCGGCTGCCACAGGGTATCGACGCCCTGCATGCGCTTCCAGCGGATCAGCACATCCATCAGCGTGTGGTTGAACGCGTGGCCGACATGTAGCGATCCGGTGACGTTGGGGGGCGGCAGCATGATGCAGAACGTATCCGCGCCCGCTTTGGCATTCGCGCCTGCGCGGAAACATCCGGCGGCTTCCCATGCTGCGGAAAGTCGTGCCTCGGCCGTGGCCGCATCAAAGGTCTTGTCCATCGCCATAATGCCTGATCCTGCGTGAATTCGGGGTCGCAAACCCTGTAGCGAATTGGGCGGGCAAGGGAAAGACCTGCCTGACGCCTCAGCCGCGGTCCAGTTTGGTCGACAGGTGTATCAGGCTTTCCGAGGAGCGCACGCCCTTGGCCTCGATGATGCGATCAAGGGTTTCGTCCAACTCCTCGGTGGTGCGGGCGGTGACCTCGACGATCAGATCGAAGCGGCCCGATGTTGTATGCACGCGGCCCACTTGCGGCAGCGATTTCAGCCGTGCCAGCACTGTAGGCGCGCTGCGCGGTTCGATCTGGAGCAGGGCGGTCGCGCGCAGCGGCGCGCGCGCTTGCGCGCCCAATCGCAGGGCATAGCCCGCGATCACGCCCGATTGTTCAAGTCGATCCAGCCGCGCCTGTGCGGTGCTGCGCGCAAGGCCAAGACGCCGCGCCAGTGTTGCCACGGGCAGGCGGGCGTTTTCGGCCAGCTGTGCCAGCAGCGCGCGGTCCGTATCGTCAATCTGTATATCCATTTCGTCAATATGACAGTCAAATGATGCGGATTGCAAGAAGTGACGGGATGAATCGACAGGATGCTGGCGCAAACTTGGGCAAAAGACCACCATAACCAACCCCGAGGCAGAGCGATGAAATCCGATCCGATCTGGTCCACCCCTGACGACCATCTGCGCAAGGCGCTGCCCGATACGGCGCAGCTTTATTTCTGTCCCGCCGAGGTGCAGCGCATGGCGCGCCGCTTTCAGGCGGGGTTTTCGGGGCTGGTCAGCTATGCGGTCAAGGCCAACCCCGCGCCTGAAGTTCTGGAAAATCTGGTGGCGGCGGGGCTGCACGCTTTCGACGTGGCCTCGGTCGCGGAAATGCGCGCGGTGCGGGCCGTCTGTCCCGATGCGGTGCTGCATTACAACAATCCCGTGCGCTCACGTGTTGAGGTCGCGCAAGCCGCGCTGATCGGAATAGCCTCGGCTTCCGTCGATTGTGCAGGGGAGTTGGCGAAACTGGCGGTTCTGCCGCGCGGGACGGAAATTTCCGTGCGGCTGGCGTTGCCGGTCAAGGGGGCAGCCTATGATTTCGGGACCAAATTCGGGGCTGGGCCGGATCAGGCGGTGAACTTGCTGGCGCAGGTGGCCGCGATGGGGTTCACGCCGGCGATGACATTCCACCCCGGCACACAATGCGGCGATGCGGGGGCATGGGCCGCCTATATTCACGCCTGCGCTGTCGTGGCTGTGCGCGCAGATGTGCGTCTGGCGAGACTGAATGTCGGCGGCGGGTTTGCCGCGCATCGCGGTGGCGCTGCCCCGGACCTCGGGGCGGTCTTTGCCCGTATTACACAAGAGACCCACGCGGCCTTTGGTGCCGATGCCCCACAGCTTGTTTGCGAGCCCGGCCGCGCGATGGTGGCCGAGGCCTGCCAGTTGGCGACCCGCGTCAAAAGCCTGCGCGGGGATGCGGTCTATCTGAATGACGGGATCTATGGCGCGCTGGCCGAGTGGCGTGATATCACAGGGCATGACCGCCTGCGTGTCGTGACAGCAGATGGTGCCACGCGTGCGGGTGCCTTGGTGCCGCGCATTGTTTTCGGGCCAACCTGTGACAGTATCGACCGCTTGCCTGATCCGGTTTTGCTTCCTTCCGATCTGTCGGAAGAGGATTACGTGATCTTCGCGGGCATGGGGGCTTATGGCAGCGCTATTGCGACAAGGTTCAACGGCTACGGTCCCGACGCCATGGTGACTGTTGCGGCGTTTTCCGCCTGAGGCTCTTTTGAATATTTGAAGCAGGATGAAGCAGGGCGCTGGGGTCTTTTTTCATCCTGCGGGAAATGCTGATCTGCACAGGCTGGGCCCCGGGCGCGCGTCCTCTGGACACTGGCGTGGGGTCCGCTAGGTTCGTAGCCAGCCCAAGCGGAGACAGAGCCATGGAAAAATTCGGAAAAAGCCAACCAGTCAAACGGGTTGAGGATGTCCGCTTTCTGACCGGACATGGCCGGTATGTGGACGATATCGCGCCTGCCGACGCGTTGCAGGCCTTTGTTTTCCGTTCACCCGTCGCACATGCGGTGATCACACGGCTGGATATCGAGGCGGCTCGCGCAGCCGAAGGCGTGCATCTGGTGCTGACATCCGATGATCTGGCGGCGGCAGGCATCTCGCGCGGGCTGGTGGCGACGGTGCTGACCAATCGTGACGGGACGAAAGCGGCGGCCCCCAAGCGGCCGATTCTGGCAGAGGGGCGGTTGCGGTTCGTGGGCGAGCCGATTGCCCTGATCGTGGCGGATACGGCAGCACAAGCGCGCGATGCGGCGGAACTGATCGAGCTGGATTACGACGATCTGCCAGCCAAACTGGACCTGTTGCCCGGTGGCGAGGCGTTGCACCCCGAGGCACCGGACAACCGCGCTTTTGACTGGTCCAAAGGCGACGAAGCGGTTTGTGAGGCGGCTTTTGCCGCTGCCGCCCGCGTGGTGCGACTGAAGGTCGAGGATAACCGCATCATTGTGAACGCAATGGAGCCGCGCGGCTGTTATGCGGAATGGTCCGATGAACGTTTGCATCTGGCGGTGAACGGGCAGGGCGTCTGGGTCATCAAGCGGCATCTGTCCGAGATTCTGGGTCTTGAGCCGGATCAGGTGCGCGTCACCAATCCAGATGTTGGTGGCGGTTTCGGGATGAAATCCATGAGCTATCCGGAATCCTTCGCCGTGGCCCATGCCGCCCGTGTTCTTGACCGTCCCGTGCGTTGGATGTCGGAACGCACCGAGGCGATGCTGTCGGACAATGCGGGCCGCGATCTGGTGCATGATGTGGCACTGGCCTTTGATGCGGATCACAGGATCCTTGCCTACCGCGTCGATACGCGCTGCAACCTTGGGGCCTATAACAGCCAGTTCGGACAGCCGATCCAGACCGATCTGTTCTCAAAGGTCCTGATGGGGGTCTATGACGTGCAGACCACCTATCTGCATGTCGAGGGTTACTATACCAACACAACGCAGGTCGATGCCTATCGCGGTGCAGGCCGCCCCGAGGCGATCTATGTGCTGGAACGGGCCATGGATATGGCCGCGCGGGAACTGGGCGTTGATGGTTGGGACTTGCGGCGGCGCAATTTCATCCCTGTTGAGCGGTTTCCCTATACCAGCGCCACGGGCGAGACCTATGACGTGGGCGATTTCGCCCGCGTTCTGGCCCATGCCGAGCGCACCGCCGACCGCGCCGGTTTTGCCGCGCGCAAGGCGGCGAGTGCGGCACGCGGCAAGCTGCGCGGGATGGGGCTGTGTTATTACATCGAAAGCATTCTTGGCGATCCGTCCGAAGGGGCCAAGGTGGAATTTGCCACCGATGATCAGGGCCGTATGACCGCTACGATCTATGTCGGAACGCAAAGCAACGGACAGGGCCACGAGACTGTTTATGCACAGTTCCTGTCTGACCAAACGGGGATTCCCGCCGGTCTGATCCGCGTAGTGCAGGGTGATAGCGATCTGATCGAACAGGGCGGCGGTACGGGTGGGTCACGCTCGGTCACGACGCAGGCCAATGCGACGCTGGCGATGGTGGATGTGATGATGACGGCGCTGCGCCCCTATCTGGCCGACAAGATGGGGGTCCAGCCCGCGGCGATCAGCTTTGACGACGAACGCTTTCGCGCGAACGGATCGAACCTGACGCCGACCGTTCTGGAGGTTGCGGAAATGGCTGCAGCCGATGGTCGCGCCGATCTGCTGGTGCACGAGGCGCGGGCCACTTTGCCGGGGCGGTCCTATCCCAATGGTGCGCATGTGGCCGAGGTCGAGGTTGATCCCGATACCGGCGTGGTCACTGTCGATCGCTACAGCGTGGTGGATGATTTCGGCAATCTGATCAATCCGGTCCTGGCCGAAGGTCAGGTGCATGGCGGGGTGGCGCAGGGTATCGGGCAAGCCTTGTCCGAACATGTCGTCTATGATGCGGATGGCCAGTTGCTCACGGCAACGTTCATGGACTATGCGATGCCGCGCGCGGATGATTTGCCGATGTTCGTGTTCGAGACCGAACCCGTCCCCTCAACGGCAAACCCGATGGGCATGAAGGGTTGCGGCGAGGCGGGCACGGTTGGTGCAATGGCGGCAACGGCGAATGCGGTGCTGGATGCGCTATGGGATAGCGGGGTCAGGCGGGCGGATATGCCTTTCACCCCGCACAGGGTGTGGATGTTGCTGAATGACCGGCTTGAGGCGGCTGAGTAACACATTTTTCGGACTGTTCCGGCGCGGCAACCGCGCCGAGGCCAGTCCGGACCGGCCAAGGCGTGGCCCAGTCAATCATGTCATCATTCTGGACGGGACGATGTCGACCCTCGCGCCCGGAGACGAGACAAATGCAGGCCTGACCTACAAGCTGCTGGCGGGCTTGGGTGATGTATCACTTTATTACGAGGCTGGCATCCAGTGGACCGACTGGCGTAGTGCGCCCGATGTGACGCTGGGGCGCGGCATCAACCGGCAGATCCGGCGTGCCTATGGTTGGCTGGCCAGCCGCTACCGGCCCGGCGACCGGATTTTCCTGATGGGCTATTCGCGCGGTGCTTTCGCGGTGCGGTCGCTGGCGGGCGTGATTGACCAGGTCGGCTTGCTGCGCGCCGATTGCGCGACAGAGCGGAATATCCGCACAGCCTACCGTCATTATCAGGCCTTGCCGGGTGGTCCGGTGGCGCGCGATTTCCACCGCATCCATTGCCATCCACAGGTCGAGATCGAGATGGTGGGCGTCTGGGATACGGTCAAGGCGCTGGGCCTGCGTCTGCCGCTGCTTTGGCAATGGTCACAAGATGCGCATTCCTTCCACTCGCACCAGATTGGCGCATCGGTGAAATTCGGGTTTCATGCGCTGGCCCTGCATGAAACCCGCGAGGCCTATGCGCCGGTGCTGTGGCATTGTCCGCCCGATTGCAGGGGATATGTCGAACAGGTCTGGTTCAATGGCGCGCATGGCGATGTGGGCGGGCAGTTGGGCGGCTTTTATGCCGCGCGCCCCTTGGCGAATATTCCGCTGGTCTGGATGCTCGAGCGGGCGGAAAGCTGTGGCTTGACTCTGCCCGCAGGCTGGCATGCGCGCTTTCCTTGCGATCCGGATGCGCCGCGCGTGGGCACGTGGCGCGGTTTCGGGCGGTTGTTCGTGATGCGCCGCGCTCGTGCCGTCGGGCGTGATCCGTCCGAGAGGTTGCACAGCACCGTCAAACAGGTGCCGCGCCACGCGGCGGGGCTGGTAGAGCGTCAGGTCTGAGGCGGGAATAGCGGCCTAGCTGCGCGCGCGGATGATGCCTGCAAAATGGTCGAAAAGCGCACCATTGGCGGCCAAGATATCACCATGTTGCAGCGGATCATGCCCGTCACGGATCGGTCCGACCATGGCGCCTGCCTCGGTCGCGATCAGCATGCCTGCGGCCAGATCCCAGATCTGCAACTCGCGCTCCCAGAACCCGTCATAGCGGCCGGCCGCCACATAGGCCAGATCCAGCGCCGCCGAACCCCAGCGCCGCACGCCTGCGCATTCTGGCATCAAGCGCGCCAGATCCTGAAGGGTGGCGGGGAGGGTGCGCTTGCCTGCAAAGGGGATACCTGTGGCAAAAATCGCCTCGATCATCTTGGTGCGACCCGACACACGCAGACGCTTGGAATCGTTCATCCACGCGCCCTGACCTTTTTCGGCATAAAACATCTCGTCTTTGGCGGCGTCGAAGACGACAGCGGACACGATCTGCCCTTTATGTTCCAGCGCGATGGAAATGGCCCAATGCGGCAACCCGTGCAGGAAATTGGTTGTGCCGTCCAGCGGATCGACAATCCAGCGGCGTGTCGGGTCCTGCCCTGCGATGCCGCCTTCTTCCTCGGCCAGCCAGCCATAGGTCGGACGCGCGCCAAGCAGTTCTTCCTTGAGGATTTTCTCGGCTGCCAGATCTGCGCGGCTGACGAAATCGCCGGCACCTTTCATCGACACCTGCAGGTTCTCGACCTCGCGGAAATCCTTGACAAGCGATCTGCCGGCCTTGCGGGCAGCCTTGATCATGATGTTGAGATTTGCGCTGCCTTGCATGGTCTGGCTCCTGTTTGTCAGGGCGCGCGTATACGCGCAAGGCTGCCGCTTGCCAAGGGCAGAACGCCGATCAGACCGATCTGCGAAATTCCGCACAGGTGCTGCGTTGCCCTGCACAGGACAGCGCCACAGGCAAAGCCTATATGCACTCCAGAGCGAAACCAGCGCCAAGCGCCCCATATCCTCAGGAGAGACCCATGACACAAGCACGTATCGCGATTGTCTTCTATTCCACCTATGGCACCAACCATCAGGTTGCCGAAGCCGCCGCCGAAGCCGCCCGCGCCGCAGGTGCCGAAGTGCGTTTGCGCCGTATCCCCGAAACAGCGCCCGCCGAAGTTGTTGCCTCGCAAGAGGCATGGAAAGCGCAGTTTGACAAAGCGCAGGAGATCCCCGAGGCGTCCGCGGATGATATGGAATGGGCCAACGGCTATTTCTTCATCTCGCCCACACGCTTTGGCACGGTGGCCAGCCAGATGCGGGCCTTCATCGACACGCTGGGCGGTCTGTGGTTCGCGGGAAAGCTGGCCAACAAGACCTTCACGGCGGCGACAAGCGCACAAAACGCGCATGCCGGGCAGGAAAGCACCTTGCTGGGTCTTTACACGACAGCGATGCACTGGGGCAGCGTAATTGTGGCACCGGGCTTCACCGACCAATCGATTGCCGACGCTGGCGGCAACCCTTACGGGTTCTCGACCGCACCCGGCGCGCTGGACGACAAGGGCCGGGCTGCTGTCGCGCATCAGGCCAAACGCCTGGTCGAGATGACGGCAAAACTGGCTGCATAAACCGTTCTGCGGCAAGCATGACGGGGCTGGCGCGACGCGCTGGCCCCTTTTTGTTTATCATGCGCGGCTCTAGGCCGCCTGTAAGCGCCGTGCTTCCTGTCCTGCCAGCGCGATCAGGCCGGACATATAGGGCTTGTCCAGATCTTCGGTCCGCACAGCGGCGTAAAGCCTGCGGCTCAGACCTTTTTCGGTCAAAGGGCGGGTCACATAATCCGAGGAATATTTTACCTCGCGCACCACCCAGTCGGGCAACACGGCGACGCCACGGTTCGAGGCGACCAGCAGAAGGATCACGGCGGTCAATTCGGCCTGTCGAATCTGTGCGGGCTCGACCTTCGCGGGGGTCAGAAGCTGGCTGAAGATATCCAGACGCGACCGTTCCACCGGATAGGTGATCAGGGTCTGACCACGAAAATCCTCGGCGGCGATCCAGTCTTTCTGCGCCAGCGGGTGCTGGCTGGAGGCTACGAAAACAGGCGCATAGTCGAACAGTGGCTCGAACGAGATGCCGGGCAAGTCTTCGGGGTCGGATGATACGACCAAATCGACCTCTTCCTTCATCAGGGCGGGCAGGGCGTCGAAGGCGAGACCCGGGCGGATATCCACATCCACGTCGCCCCATGTCTTGCGGAAGGTTTCGAGCACCGGAAACAGCCATTCGAAACAGGCGTGGCATTCGATGGCGATGTGCAGTCGACCTGCCTTGCCCTCGCGCAGTCCGCTGAATTCTTCCTCCAGTGCGGCCACTTCCGGCAGGATGCGCTCGGCGGCGCGCAGCAGGCGCATGCCTGCTGCTGAAAGTTTCAGCGGTTTGGACCGGCGCAGGAACAGCTCGACTCCTGCCTGATCCTCCAACCCTTTGATTTGATGGCTCAAAGCGGACTGGGTGATGTTCAGAACATCTGCGGCACGGCCCAGGCCGCCCGCCTCATGGATGGCCTTGATCGTGCGGAGATGGCGAAACTCGATATGCATTATGTGGTCGTCCTCATGATGACCTTGAGTATTATGAAGTTGTCTCACATAGTTTGGTTTGCGACAAGAGGACAACACAGAACAGGAATCGTGACATGAAAACGCCCGCCGTCTCGTTTGAATTCTTCCCGCCGCAGAACCTCGAGGCGTCGTTTCGCCTGTGGGATACGGTGCAGGTTCTGGTGCCTCTGGCTCCGCGCTTTGTCTCGGTAACTTATGGCGCGGGCGGTACAACCCGCGACCTGACCCGCGATGCGGTGGCCACCCTGCACAAGTCGAGCGGTCTGAACGTGGCAGCCCACCTGACTTGTGTGAATGCCAGCAAAGCCGAAACGCTTGAAATCGCCGACAGCTTTGCCGCTGCCGGTGTAAAAGATATTGTGGCGCTGCGTGGCGATGCCCCCAAAGGCAGCGACGGGTTCCGCCCGCATCCCGATGGATACGCATCCAGTGTGGAACTGATCGAAGCGCTGGCCGCGACAGGAAAATTCACCATTCGAGTGGGCGCCTATCCTGAAAAGCATCCCGATGCGCGCGATACGGCGGCCGATGTCGATTTCCTCAAGCGCAAGCTGGATGCTGGCGCGACCGAGGCACTGACACAATTTTTCTTCGAGGCCGACACATTCTTCCGCTTCCGCGATGCCTGTGCCAAGGCGGGGATCACTGCGCCGATCATTCCCGGCATCCTGCCGATTGAAAACTGGGTCGGTGCGCGCAAATTTGCCCTGCGCTGCGGCACAACGGTGCCCGCTTGGCTGGACGAAGCTTTCGACAAGGCGATCCGTGATGGGCGTCAAGACCTGCTGGCGACAGCCCTTTGTACCGAACTTTGCAGCGACCTGATCGAGGGTGGCGTCGAGAACCTGCATTTCTACACGCTCAACCGTCCGGAACTGACGCGCGATGTCTGCCATGCGCTGGGCGTGACTCCTCGCGTGCAACTGGAGAACGTTGCGTAATACGGACTTGCCTGTGCCGCCTGCCCGCGCCACTCTGGCGCGGTAACAGGGGGACAGATATGAATAAGCGCTTCATTGCCACCAAACCCGAAGAACTGGCCTCGTCCGACGAGATGCTGTCACGGTCGGGTCTGGAATTCATGCAGGACATGCTGGCGGGGAAACTGGCAGGACCGCCTATCGGCATCACTCTGAATTACTGGCCCGAATCCGTCGCAGATGGCGAAGTGGTCTTTGTCGGCGCACCGCTGTTCGCGCATACCAACCCGATGGGCACTGTGCATGGCGGCTGGTATGGCACCGTTCTGGACAGTTGCATGGCCTGCGCGGTGATGACCCGCGTGCCGAAAGGCTCGGTCTACACGACGCTGGAATACAAGATCAGCATCCTGCGTTCGATTCCGATCGGGATGCAGGTGCGCGCCACGGGACGGGTGCAGCATTCAGGCCGCTCGACCGGCGTGGCCGAGGGCGAGATCAGGGGCATAGACGATGGCAAGCTTTACGCGACCGGCACGACGACCTGCATCATCATGAAAATGGCTTGAGGGCGCCTGCTCAGCCGGTCTTCTGATCCGCGGGATGGTTGATCCCGTCCACCCAAGGCACCGCCCCAAGATCGCGTGGATTGATTCCTTCGATACAGGCGACATTGACGCCGTATTGATGCGGGTTAGACCGGCGCTGGTGATGCGTGTAAATCCCGCAGGTCTTGCAGAACCAGTGTTTCGCGGTCCCTGTGCCCCATTGATATAGCGCCAGATTATCCGCTCCGCGCAGAATCGTGATCCCGTCGAGCGGCGCGGAAACAGCGATGGCTCCGCGTCTGCGGCAGAAAGAACAATCGCAGCGCCGCGCCGTTGCGAACCCGTCTGTCAGGCGCACCGACAGCTCAACCGCGCCGCAATGGCAGGTCAGCCGGTGGGGTATTCCGTTGTCCATATCTACCGCCTGCGTCCGCTGCGCGGGATATCGGTGATGCGCGGTTTCGGATCGCCGTTCCTGCGCTGCCCCGCTTTCGGGATCACGCTACGCACCATGGTGTATTCTGCTTCTGGATGTGGCGGATGCCCTTTGTTGCGCTGCCAGTAGGCGGGACCGCCTAGTTTCAGCCAGAGCGGCAGCATCAGCAGCAGCCCCGCGATGAAACCGCCCGCATGCGCCCAATAGGCGACACCGCCCGATTGCGGATCAACGCCCACGCCGTTGAACAGTTGCAAACCGAACCACAGGCCCAGCATTACCCATGCAGGCACGGGGAAGACCTTGAAAAAGATGATGAAAATGAACAGCACATCAATCCGAGCCTTGGGGAACATCAGCAGATATCCCCCCATCACCCCCGCAATTGCCCCCGATGCGCCAACTGTCGGCACCGAGGAATAGGGGGCCGAGATCACATGCGCCGTCCCCGCCAGCAACCCTGTCAGCAGGTAGAAGCCCAAAAAGCGCAGGTGGCCCAGTTCTTCCTCAAGGTTATCGCCGAAGATATAGAGAAACAGCATATTTCCGCCCAGATGCATCAACCCGCCATGCAGGAACATCGAGGTAAGCAGTGTGCTCCAGTCCGCACCACCCGTCACGCTTGCCGGGATCATTGCATAGCTGCCGAAAAACGCGTTCAACGCGCGCGGATCGGCGAACAGCGGCCAGTAGCTGACAAAGACCAGCACATTCACCGCGATCAGCACATAGGTGACATAAGGTGTCTTCTCGGACGGGTTATGATCGCGGATCGGGAACATGCCGGCACGATTTAGGGTTTTGTTGCGCGCGTCAAGCACGTGGGGCAGCGCCGCGCCGAAAGCAAACCGTTCCTGCATTGCCAAAAGAGGTCGCCGGCGCAAGGGCGGCTTTGCAACGTGATACATGGCCTGCAAGATCACTTTACACTGCCGGTTGCGTGGCTATTGTCGCGCGACCCCGACCCGCGTGCCCGCGTGGTGGAACGGTAGACACAGGAGACTTAAAATCTTCAGGCCGCAAGGCCGTGCCGGTTCGAATCCGGCCGCGGGCACCATTCTGCATCTGGGCTTTAGTCGTAAACCTTTTTGGATCACGCTTCCATTTTCCAGCCTTTGTCACGCGCTGTCGGGCGTGACTGGCGGGTGACGGCTGTGGGCGAACCGCCGCCGATCAATGGCAAGCTGAAACGAGCGGTCGTATAACCGTCAATTGCTGGATATCTTTTTTCTGCTTCAATTGCGGACCAATATGTACACAGTTGTCTGCCACATCGTGCAGTCAGTTCTGATCATTGTCGTCCGCGACTGTGCGAAAGGGTTTCTAAGGGTTTATGGCTACACAAATAGATATCAGCCTTCTCGTCAGCATGTCCGCCGTGCTGACAATGATCTCGCTGGTGCTGGTGGGCTATCTGTTGCGGACGGCCAGCGGGCGCTTTCGGGGGGCGGTTCACTGGTATGCGGCCAGTACCGTCGCGCTGATGGTTGCAGTGCTGGGGGTGATGACCCTTGATCTTCTGCCTTTTGCCCTGAATGCGGTGCTGATCATTGCAGGTGCGCATTTCGGCATCGTCTTTGCCTATGCCGCCTTTCGGCATGCATCCTTTGCGCGGCTGCACTGGCTGTGGGTGATTGTGGTTCCGGCGCTGACAAGCCTGGCGCAGGGCGTGCTTGCTGTGGTCTATCAGGATGTAATCCTGCTGATGGTCACGTCTTCTGTGGTGAACGGCGTTTTCGGGCTTGTGGCGGCTGTCGATCTTGTGCGGCTGACTCGCCAGACAGACCGTTGGGGGGCGTTCCTGCTTAGCCTGCCTTTTGCGTTTATCAGCCTGACCTATCTGGGGCGCCTGGCGCTGGTGTTCGAGGTGACGGGCAATGTGCCACTGCTGACAACGACGGCGGCAATCGCCTTTGTGCTTGGCGTCTCGTCAGCCTATTGGGGTTTTGCGCTGATCGTGCAGCGCGAGGCGATCCTGAATATCCAGCTCAAGGATGCGCGGCTGAAGGCCGAAAGTATGGGCCGCCAGCGGGCGCAGTTCTTTGCTCAGATGAATCATGAAATTCGCACGCCGTTGAACGGTATTCTGGGCGTGACCGAGCTGTTGAAACCCCATGTGGACAAGCCCGAGGCTACTGCCTTGCTGCAAGAACTGGAGAATTCTGGCAACCTCTTGATGTCTATTGTGAACGAAGTGCTTGATTTCTCGAAGGTCGAGGCGGGGCAGGTGCGGTTGGAAAACCTGCCCTTGGACCTGAAATCCCTGCTTGAAAGTGCCGCTGCCCATTACCGCAGGCTAGCAGCCAGCAAGAATGTGGCGCTGACCCTGTATGTCGCGCCTGATCCGATGCCGCTTGTGATGGGCGATCCGATGCGGCTGAACCAGATCCTGCACAATATCCTGAGCAATGCGCTGAAATTCACCCGAGAAGGCGAAATCGGGGTCAGGTTGGTGCGTCAGCCTGATGGCTCGATGAGCATACAGGTGGCCGATACCGGAATAGGTATGACGCAGGAACAGCTTGCCTCGTTCTTTATTCCGTTCCAGCAGGCCAGCGCCGATACCGCGCGGCGTTTTGGTGGCACCGGACTGGGCATGAGCATCGTCAAGATGCTGGTCGATACAATGGGGGGGCAGATCCGTGTTGATAGCCAGCCAGGGCGTGGCACGACAGTTTCGGTCAACCTGCCACTGCCCGACGCGCCGGTTTCCCTTTTCGCGGAAGATAGGCAGGTTTTGGCGCCCGAACAGGCCGCCTGGCTGGGGCGCTGCGGGTCGCTTGCCATCCTGTGCGCCGATGACGACCCGATCAACCGGATGGTTCTGCAGGCCATGCTGGAAAGCTACGGCGTGCGCCCTGTCATGGCCGAGGACGGGCATGAAGCCGTGCGTCTGGCCGGATTGCAGCGTTTTGATGCCTATCTGATTGATATTTCGATGCCAGGCATGGACGGTATCGAAACGCTTTCCACCTTGCGCGAAGGCGACAGACGCGGTCATGGCCCGATCCCGATCCCGATCCCGATCCCGATGGCGATTGCCACCACCGCCAATGTCTTGCGTGACGATGTCGATGCCTATCTGTCTTCGGGCTTTGATATGCATCTGCCCAAGCCCATCCTGCGCGATGATATCGAAGCTGTGTTGAAGTCAATTCTGTCCCGCATGGGTCAGTCAGCATGACCGGCGCGGCACCCCTATCACGCGGATAACTGCCGTAAATAGTCCGAGCGGCTGTCTTGATCTGTATCAGGGCACTGCGCTTTGGCCTGGGCTACACGGGACTGCATACAGGTAATCGAATACCGGTTACGATTTTCCAGCCCACGGCATTGTGCCGGATTGTAATATTCATTATATTGAATATGAAAATGATCCAGATGCGGGTCATCCTGTCTTCATGGAGGCGCAAATGAAAGCGCAAGTTCTTGCTCTGATTGGTCTTTTGGCCTTATCGTCGGCGGCTCACGCCGAATCCCTGACAGTGACAGCACAGCAGGTCACGGATTGGAAAGCGGTCTATGGCCAGATCGAGGCACAGACACGTCTGCCGGCAAGGGCGCGGCTGGGGGGCACTCTGGTTTCGGTCACGGTGGTCGAGGGCGACCGTGTCGAGGCGGGGCAGGTGCTGGCCCGTGTCGTGGACGAAAAGCTGGACCTGCGCCTGCGCTCGGTCGACGCGCAGTTGCAATCACTGCAATCGCAGATTGAGAACGCGCAAAGCGAACTGCAACGTGGTGAAGCCCTTTTGCAGCGCGGCGTGACTACGGTGCAAAGGCTGGATGCGCTGCGGACACAGGTTGACGTGCTACGCGGCCAGATCGAGGCCACCCGCGCGGAACGCTCTGTTGTTGAACAGCAAGCGAACGAGGGCGATGTGCTGGCTCCGATCTCGGGCCTTGTGCTGACAGTGCCTGCGGCTGCGGGCGCTGTTGTCTTGCCGGGCGAAGCGGTGGCGACACTAGGCGGTGGCGGCTTCTTTTTGCGGCTGGCGATTCCCGAACGCCATGCAGACAGCCTGTCCGAAGGCGACGAGATTGAAATTAACGGCGCGGGCGAGGGGGCCAAGGGCCGTCTGGCGCGGATCTATCCCCAGATTTCCAATGGCCGCGTGATGGCCGATGTCGCGGTCGAGGGGCTGGACGAGGCGTTTGTCGATGCCCGCGTGCTGGTGCGTTTGGCCGTCGGCTTGCGTACGGCGCTTTTGGTGCCCGAGACCGCCGTGACTACCCGTTCGGGACTTGATTTTGTCACCGTAGAAGGCCCCAACCAAGGTGAACGCGCGGTCATGCTGGGCCAGCGCCACGTGGACGGGGGAATTGTCCTGCGCGAGGTCCTGTCGGGCCTGCGGGACGGCGAAACGCTGGTGCTGAAATGAGCGACAAACCACAATCGCTGGGTCTTGCGGGGAACCTGACACGCGGGTTTATACGCTCGCCCCTGACCCCTCTGATCATGCTGGCGGCATTGGCGATGGGGATCATCGCGCTGATGGTTGTCCCGCGCGAAGAAGAGCCGCAAATCTCGGTTCCGATGGTGAATATCCTGTTGCAGGCTCCGGGGTTGAAGGCCGAGGATGCGGTGCGTCTGGTGTCGGAACCGATGGAAACCATCGTCAAGGCGATCAATGGTGTCGAGCATGTCTATTCGCAGACGATGGATGACGGCGCGATGGTCACGGCACGCTTCGTCGTGGGCACCTCGTCCGATGCGGCCATTTTGCGGGTGCATGAAAAAGTGCGAGCCAATATGGACCGGATTCCGATAGGAGTTCCGGAACCCCTGATCATCGGGCGCGGGATCGACGATGTCGCTATCGTCACCCTGACCCTGACCGCAAAAGACGGCGCGGAAGCCAGTGCCAACGATCTCACGCGGCTGGCCCGCGAATTGCGTGCCGATCTCTCCCGCGTCGAGGATGTGGGCCTGAGCTATATCGTGGGCGAGGCGTCCGAGGCGATCCGTATCGCCCCCGATCCCGAGCGTATGGCGATGTATGGCATCACGCTGCAACAGCTTGCAGGCAAGGTGCAATCGGCCAACCGCACGATGGACGCGGGCAATCTGCGCGATGCGGGCCAGCAGATCGGCCTTGTTGCAGGGCAAAGCCTGACCGCCCCGTCCGAGATTGCGGGCCTTTTGCTGACCACACGCGACGCGCGGCCTGTCTATGTGGGCGATGTCGCCACGATCGAGTTTGTGCCGGACATGTCCGACAGGATCGTCGCGCATGTGACACGCGATGCGGTTGGTGGCGTGACACGCAGCCCCGCTGTGACGCTCGCCTTTGCCAAGCGCGCAGGTGCGAACGCAGTTGTGGTGGCCGAGGATATTCTTGGCCGCACCGCCGCGCTTCAAGAAACATTGATCCCGGATAGCGTAGCGGTCGAGATCACGCGGAACTATGGCGAAACGGCACAAAAAAAGGCCGATACGCTGCTGCTGAAGCTGTTTTTGGCGACGCTATCGATCATTGTGCTGACGCTGGTGGCGATTGGCTGGCGCGAAAGCATCGTGGTCGCGGTGGTCATTCCGGTGACGATCCTGCTGACGCTCTTTGGCGCGTGGATCATGGGCTATACACTGAACCGCGTCTCGCTATTTGCGTTGATCTTTTCCATCGGTATTCTTGTTGATGATGCTATCGTAGTGATCGAGAATATCGCCCGCCACTGGGGCATGAAGGACGGGCGCGACCGCGTGACCCGCGCTGTTGATGCGGTGGCCGAGGTGGGCAACCCTACCATTGTCGCCACCCTGACAGTGGTTGCGGCCCTGCTGCCGATGCTTTTTGTCTCGGGTTTGATGGGGCCTTATATGAGCCCGATTCCGGCTGTGGCTTCGGCGGCGATGATCATATCGTTCTTTATCGCGGTGATGGTAACCCCTTGGCTGATGGTCAAGATCGCGGGCAATGCGCCGATGCATGGCCATGATGCGGGCGATGGTGGCTTTCTGGGCCGCACATTTTCCCGTGTGGCACGCCCCGTTCTGGCGACCAAGGCGCGCAGCCTGACCTTTCTGCTGGTCACGGCGGCCCTGTCATTCGGCTCGCTTGGCTTGCTCTATACGCAGCATGTGACGGTGAAACTGCTACCCTTTGACAACAAGCAGGAGCTGGCCGTTGTCATCGACATGCCCGAAGGCACGGCCGTCGAGATAACCGACGGCGTAGCGCAATCTGTGGCGCGCATCGCGATGCAGATGCCTGAAGTGCTGAGCGTGCAGACCTATGCCGGTACAGCCGCACCTTTCAACTTCAACGGGCTGGTGCGGCACTATTTCCTGCGGGCCGAGCCGCAGATGGGGGATGTTCAGATCAACCTGTCCGAGGTCGGCCACGGCGCACGATCCAGCCACGAAATCGCGTTGGAGCTGCGCGAGAGGCTCAAGGCGCTGGACCTTCCCGAAGGCGCAAGCCTCAAGACGGTCGAACCTCCGCCCGGCCCGCCTGTGATGGCGACCCTGCTGGCCGAGGTTTACGGCCCCACACCCGAAGCCCGCCGCGAAACCGCGCGCAAGCTGCGGACAGCCTTCGAAAGCGTCGATTTCATCGTTGATGTGGATGACAGTTTCGGCAATCCGCCGCGCCGCTTGCGAGCGGTGATCTCGCCCGATGATCTGGAGTTTTTTCAAGTGCAGGAAAGCGATGTCTTCGACACGATCGGTATCCTGAACGGCGAAACCGCTGTGGGCTATTCGCATCGCGAGGAGGGCCGCCGCCCGATCCAGATCACTGTGGCCCGCGATCTGTCGGACCGTGTCATGGACGAGCGGTTCCTGTCCACACCGATCCCCGCCAATGTCCTGCCCGGCGCGCGCGGTGTGGTGGAACTGGGCGATGTGCTGCGGATCGAGGAAGAGGTGATGTCCTATCCCGTCTTCCGCCGCAACGGTCGCCCCGCCGAGATGGTGATGGCCGAGCTTGCAGGCCGCTTCGAGGCACCTTTGTATGGCATTGTCGAAGTAGGCAAGGCGCTGGAGGCGATGGACTGGGCCGAGGGCGAGAAACCTCTTGTCCTGCTGAACGGCCAACCCATCGACGACAGCCGCCCGACGATCCTGTGGGATGGCGAATGGGAGGTGACATGGGTGACCTTCCGCGACATGGGCGCGGCCTTTGGTGTGGCGCTTCTGGGTATCTATGTGCTTGTGGTGGCGCAGTTCGGTTCGTTCCGCGTGCCGCTTGTGGTGCTGACGCCTGTGCCGCTGACCTTTTTGGGCATCATGTTCGGCCATTGGCTCTGGGGGGCGCCATTCTCGGCCACGTCGATGATCGGATTCATCGCACTGGCGGGAATCATCGTGCGCAACTCGATCCTATTGGTGGATTTCATCCGCCATACCGACCCTGCAGGCAAATCCCAGGTGGATATCCTGCTGGAGGCGGGCGCGATCCGGTTCAAGCCAATCCTGCTGACGGCTTTGGCCGCGATGTTCGGGGCCACGGTCATTCTGGCCGATCCGATCTTTCAGGGGCTGGCGTTGTCACTGCTGTTTGGTCTGTTCACATCGACACTGCTGACCGTGCTGGTGATCCCTGCCATTTACCGCGTGTTCAAGACGTGAGGGCAGACCGGGGCGCGCACGCCCCGGACCCCTGCAGATATTTTTTGGCAAGAAGAAAAGGGGGGCGTGTTGGTCGGGTGCGCCCTCCTTGTTTTGCTAGGTTCGGATGCCTGCGAAGCGGGTTTGCCAATCCTCTCGCTGCTCGTCAGTGATCTTGGTAAACAGCACGTCGGGCACGGTGAAAGCATGGCCTGCGGGCAGGGCCGACAGCCACGCGCCAAGATCGCCTTCGGGCCAGTCCGCGTCATCCGTTTGCAAACCGGCCAGCATGGCTGCGCTGGCATCGGGGATAAAGGGGGTGGACAGGACCGCATAAAGCCGGATCAGGTTCAGGCCGAGGCGTGTCTGCATCGCGGCGCGCTCAGGGTCTTCCTTTATGGTGACCCAAGGTGCCGCAGATTGCAGATATTCATTGCCCAGCACCCAGATCGCGCGCAATTCCTGCGCCGATTTACGCACTTCCATGTCGTCCATGAAGGTCTGATAGGCGTGCAGGCGTGTGGTCAGCGCGTCGATCAGGGCGGTCTCCTGCGCACCAATCTCGCCGCCTTCGGGCACCACCTCGCCGAATTTCGAACGGCAGAACTTGGTGATGCGGCTGACGAAATTGCCCAGAACGTCGGCCAGATCCTTGTTCACGGAGGTTTGAAAATTCTCCCAAGTGAATTCGGCATCCGAGGATTCCGGTGCATGTGACAACAACCACCAGCGCCAGTAATCAGCCGGCAGGATCTCCAACGCCTGATCCATGAAGACGCCGCGCCCACGCGAGGTGCTGAACTGGCCACCGTCATAATTAAGGTAGTTGAACGATTTGATGTAATCGACCAGCTTCCACGGCTCGCCCGAGCCAAGGATCGTGGCGGGGAAGGACAGGGTGTGGAACGGCACGTTATCCTTGCCCATGAACTGGGTATAGGTCACGTTGTCCGCGCCTTTATCCGTGCGCCACCAGCGTTCCCATGACTGCGCGTCCTGCCCCTGCGCCTCGGCCCATTCGGCGCCGCAGGCGATATATTCGATAGGCGCGTCGAACCAGACATAGAAGACCTTGCCCTCCATCCCCGGCCAGTCCTGATCGCCGCGTTTCACGGGAATGCCCCAGTCCAGATCGCGGGTAATGCCACGGTCTTGCAACCCGTCACCATCGTTGAGCCATTTCTTGGCGATGGAGGTCGTCAGGATCGGCCAATCCGCTTTGCTGTCGATCCAGTCCTGCAATTGCTGGCGCATCTGGCTTTGGCACAGGTAAAGGTGTTTGGTCTCGCGCTGCTCCAGATCGGTCGCACCCGAAATGGTCGAGCGCGGGTTGATCAAGTCGACCGGGTCAAGCTGCTTGGTGCAATTGTCGCATTGATCGCCACGCGCGGATTCAAAGCCGCAATTGGGGCAGGTGCCCTCGATGTAGCGGTCGGGCAGGAAGCGGCCATCAGTGGGGGAATAGACCTGTGTTTCACTGACTTCGCGGATCAGTCCGGCATCGGCCAGCCGCCCTGCGAAATGCTGGGTCAGGGCATGGTTCTGCGGGCTGGAGGAGCGGCCGAAATGGTCAAAGCTCAGGCGGAAGCCGCGCGCGATGGTGGCCTGCACGGCGTGCATCTCGGCGCAGTATTCGGCCACGGGCTTGCCCGCCTTGGCAGCAGCCAGTTCGGCGGGGGTGCCGTGCTCGTCTGTCGCGCAGAGAAACAGCACCTCATTGCCGCGCCCGCGCTGGTAGCGTGCATAAAGATCGGCGGGCAACTGGCTGCCCACAAGGTTGCCCAGATGCTTGATCCCGTTGATATAGGGGATCGCGGATGTGATCAGGTGCCGTGCCATGTCGTCTTGCCCTTGTCCGGTTTGCGCCTTCCTTAGCGCAAGGGGCGGCGGTGTTCCAGCGGCGCTGTCACGCGTCGTCATCCTCGCGGGTGCGTCCCGTCAGGCGTCCGATCAGGAAAGAGGTGCGTGGCGCCCAGACATAGCGTGTGCGGCGCGTTGCCCGCGGGCGCATCCGCATCCGGATCAGGCCGAAGATCACCAGCGCGCCGTGACCAACGCCGATCATCACGAACATCGCCGAGGGGCCGTAAACCTCGATCAATGTCGAGGCCAGCAAGGGGGCTGCAATGGCGCCGAGTGCGAAAAAAAACATCAGGGCCGCCGAAAGTTCGACCCGTTCCGAGGATTCCGCGAAATCATGGGCATGGGCGGCGGCCACCGAATAGATCGGGAATGTCGTGGCTCCGAACAGGGTTGCCGTCAGCAGCACGCCCGCCGTGCCCAGATCGCCGGTAAGGGCTGTGAGCGCGGAACTGGCGATTGACGCGATGGAGAGCCAGATCAGCACCCAGCGGCGGTCGTATTTGTCGGCCAGCCAGCCAACGGGATATTGTGCAAGCGCCCCGCCTGCGACGAAAGCCGCCAGAAACCATGCGATCTGGTCGACCGCCAGCCCCACGCCTTGCCCGTAAACTGGCCCGACCATGCGGAATGAGGCGCTGGACAGCGCCGCGACAACGACCCCGGCCGCCGCCAGCGGCGAGCGTGTCACCGCCAGCATCGGGCGCAGCCGCAGCGCGCCCGGTGTTTCGGGTTCGGCTGTGCGCGTCAGCGTGATCGGCAGCAGCGCGGCGCAGCACAGCAGCGCCAGCAGGTTGTAGGACACGTAAGAGGCAGGCTCCAACACCGAGATCAGCATCTGCGCGACCAATGAGGCGCCCATATCCACCACACGGTAGCTGCCCATCGCGCGGCCCCGTGTCTCGTTGGTCAGCTTGGCCTGCAACCATGCCTCGATGACCGTATAGCATCCCGCCACGCACAGGCCCGAGGCGACGCGCATCAAAGCCCAGGCATAGGCGTCGATCACCAGCATATGCGCCAGAAGGCCGATGGCGCCCGCCGCCGTGAACGCCGCAAAGGCGCGCGAATGGCCGATGGTGCCCATCAGGCGCGGGGCCCACCAGCAGCCGATGAAAAACCCGAAGAAATGCGCCGAACCCAGCAGGCCGATCTGGGCATTGGAGAAGTCCAGTGTCAGCCCCGACAGCGCATCCAGCGGCCCCACACCCCCGGTCGAGAGCTGGAGCAGGATGACCGACAGAAAGAGGGCCGCGAAAGAGATCATCATGCGCATAGGGACAGTCCTGCCCATCCGGCAGGGGATGGCAAGGGGGCATGGCGGTTTTTGTAGCTTTGGCAGCGTCTTACGCGCGCCGCTGTTTCATCTTGCTTCAAGTACTTATCTTGCCGGTTGTATCCGGATGGTGCCGGTTGCGGCCTGGTCTGGCCCCGTCAGATGCCAGTCCTTCGGCGGGTCCTGACGGGCGCGCAGCCGGCGCAGGGTCCAGCCTTGCTGCGTCGCGCTATGGGCGGGGGTCATATGCCAGCGGGTTTCCACGCCGGGCGCGCCGCCCCCGTCCGGTGTCAGGATCAGGCCAAGAGGCGCGCATGTGCCCTCGGACGCGCCGGTTTCGGCAGCCAGATGCAGCCGCCGCACCGGTGTCAGGGCAGGCGGCGCGGGCAGGTCGGCCACCACCAGCGGGGCGGCCCCGCTGCGGAGCGCCTCTTCCATGCACCATAGCAGATCCTCGGGGCGTTGCGGGGTCAGGTGGATGAACCCCTCGGGGCGCGCCAGCCCCACCATCCCGTCGGGATTGGGTCGGTCGGGCAGGTAGCGCGGCGCGATCCAGATCACCGGACCATGGCTTTTGCGCTGCACATGACCGGCCAGCCAGATGGCAAAGCTGCGCCTTGCGGGGCCGCATCCTTCGTGCAAGCGGGCCAGCGTCAGGCGGATATCATCCTCCAGCAGCAAAGCGGGGCGGTTGCGATGCGGGGCGCGGGTCAGCAGGGCGGGGCTCACGGGAATCGTCATGCTCGCATTTTAGCATGTTCTCTATTTGTTCCAAAGCCCGTTTCAGGGGTGACCCTGCCGGAAAAAGCGCTAGGGTCCGCCGCGACAAACCCGCGCAGGAGACACAGAAATGAAAATGAACCCGCTTGGCCGCACCGGCCTGATGGTCAGCGAATTGTGCCTTGGTACAATGACATGGGGCACCCAGACGCCGCAGACGGACGCCCATCGCCAGATCGAGACCGCGCTGGATCACGGGATCAATTTCATCGACACGGCGGAAATGTATCCCGTGAACCCCATTGCCAAGGACACCATCGGCCTCACCGAAGAGGTGATCGGCCACTGGCAAGCGGCGAACCCGTCGCGGCGCGACGACTATATTCTTGCCACCAAGCATAGCGGCGCGGGGATGGCCCATGCGCGGGAAGGCGCGCCGATCAGTTCGGCCACGATTCCGGCCGCGATCGAAGGCTCGCTCAAGCGGCTCAAGACCGATGTGATCGACCTTTACCAGTTCCACTGGCCCAATCGCGGCTCCTACATGTTCCGGCGTAACTGGGGCTATGATCCGTCGTCGCAGCACCGTGCAGACACCATCGCCCACATGGAAGATGCATTGGAGGCGCTCCAACGCGAGGTCGACAAGGGCAATATCCGCCATTTCGGTCTTTCCAATGAAAGCGCTTGGGGCACAACCCAATGGGCGCGGATCGCCGAGGAAAAGGGCTGGCCGCGCGTGGCCTCGATCCAGAACGAATATTCGCTGATGTGCCGGATGTTCGATACCGATCTGGCCGAGGTCACGGCTAACGAGGATGTGGGGCTGCTGGCATTCTCGCCTCTGGCGGCCGGATTGCTGACGGGCAAGTATCAAGGTGACACCATCCCCGATGGTTCGCGCCGCAGTCTTACCTCCGATTTGGGCGGGCGGATCACCGAACGCGCCTTTGTTGCTGTGCAGGCCTATCTGGATCTGGCGGCAGAATTCGATCTGGACCCTGTGCATATGGCGCTGGCCTGGTGCGCCTCGCGGCCTTTCATGACATCGGTGATCTTCGGTGCCAGCACACATTCGCAGCTTGATCAGATTCTGGCGGGCGCGGGACTGGTCATGCCCGACGGTCTGGCAGACAGGATCGACAGCCTGCACCGCGCGCATCCCATGCCCTATTAAGGGGTTACGAATCGTCTTGATTGTATCCATATTTCCGGTATTTAGGAAATATGGATACAAATCTTGCCATCACTGCCTTTTCCGTGCTCGGCCATGCCGGACGTTTGTCGGTTTTCCGCTTGCTGATGCGCCATGCGCCGCAAGGCGTGCGCCCGACCGAGATTGCCGAGGTCCTGCACCTTAAGCAGAACACGCTGTCGCATTATCTGTCCGATCTGGAACGTGCGGGATTGATCCGCAGCGACAGGCAGGGGCGCTCGCTTTTCTATTCGGTCGATCTGGCGCGCGCGGGTCAGCTTGTTACATTTCTTGTCGAGGATTGCTGCCGCGGGCGGCCGGATATCTGCGCCCAGTTGCCGGCTCACCTGATGGCTTCCTCCCAAGGACAGGAGACAAGAATGTTCAATGTGCTGTTCATCTGCACCAGCAATTCAGCCCGCTCGATCTTTGCCGAGGCTTTGCTGAACGATATGGGGCAAGGACGGTTCCGCGCCTTTTCGGCTGGCACCACCCCGCGCGGCACGCCGCATCCGCGCGCCATCGACCTGCTGTCACGTGCCGGTTTCGAGACATCGGATCTGCGATCCAAGGATCTGTCGGAATTCGAGGGCGCGGATGCACCGCAGATGGATTTCGTTTTTACCGTCTGCGACCGTGCTGCCTCGGAAGAATGCCCGCCATGGCCCGGCCATCCACTTAGTGCGCATTGGGGTATCCCCGATCCTGTCAAGGAAACCGGCAGCGAGGCGGAACAGGCGCTGGCTTTCGCCGTGGCCTTCGACGCGCTGCGCCGCAGGATCGGGGCATTTGTCGCCCTGCCGATGGATGCGCTGGACCGGATTGCCTTGCAGAAAAGTATCGACGAAATCGGCCGCGCGGCCCAGATCACAGGTGAGACCACATGACCCGTATTGCCCTGAACGGATTTGGCCGGATCGGTAAATTGCTGTTGCGTGCGCTGGCGGACAATCCCGCGCAGGGGCAGATTGTCCTGCTCAACGATCCGTCCGGCACGGCGGAACAGCATGCGCTGCTGATGGAATTCGACAGCGTACAAGGTCGCTGGCAAGGCGAAATCGCCTATGACGCCGACAGCTTGACCCTGAACGGGCAGCGTATGCAGGTCACCGCGCATAAGCGGATCGAGGATCTGCCGCTGGCCGCAATGGGCGTGGATCTGGTGCTGGATTGCACCGGCGTGTTCAAGACCGCCGATAAGGTCGCGCCCTATTATGCGGCGGGGGTCAAAAAGGTGATCGTATCCTCGCCCGTCAAGGATGGCGGGGCGCTCAATCTGGTCTACGGGGTCAATCACCACCTTTTCGATCCGGCGCAGCATGATCTGGTAACGGCAGCCAGTTGCACGACGAACTGTCTGGCCCCTGTGGTCAAGGTTCTGCATGAGACACTGGGCATAAGGCACGGATCAATCACGACAATCCATGATGTCACCAATACGCAGACGATTGTGGATCGTCCCGCCAAGGATATGCGTCGCGCAAGGTCCGCGCTGATGAACCTGATCCCGACGACAACTGGCAGCGCCACGGCGATCACACTGATCTATCCGGAACTCAAGGGCCGTTTGAACGGACATGCAGTGCGCGTGCCGCTGCTGAATGCCTCGATCACCGATTGCGTTTTCGAGGTCGAGCGCGCCACGACCGCCGAGGAGGTGAACGCGCTGTTCAAAGCCGCGTCCGAGGATAAGCTGAAGGGCATTCTGGGCTATGAAGCGCGCCCGCTGGTGTCCTGCGATTATCGCGGCGATCCGCGCTCGGCGATTATTGATGCGCCATCCACGATGGTAATCAATGGCACGCAGGTCAAAATCTACGCTTGGTATGACAATGAATGGGGCTATACCTGCCGTATGGCCGATATCGCCCGCATGGTCGCAGAGGCGATGTGAGCGTGACCGAAAAAGCCGCTCCCGACGGTTTGCGCGCCTATGTAACGGTGACGGCGGCCTATTGGGCTTTCATGCTGTCGGACGGGGCGCTCAGGATGCTGGTGCTGCTGCATTTCAACAGCCTCGGTTTCAGCCCTGTGCAACTGGCATGGCTGTTTCTGCTCTACGAGGTGGCAGGCATCGTCACCAGCCTGTCGGCAGGCTGGATTGCTGCGCGTTTCGGTCTGACGGTGACGCTTTATGCGGGTCTGGCCATCCAGATCGCGGCGCTGGCGGCGCTGGCCCAGCTTGATCCAAGCTGGAGTGTTGCTGCCTCGGTTGCTTTTGTCATGGCGGTGCAAGGGGCATCGGGTGTGGCCAAGGATCTGTCCAAGATGGCGTCGAAATCGGCGGTCAAGGTCTTGGCCCCCAAAGAGGATGGCGGGTTGTTCCGCTGGGTGGCGCTGCTGACCGGATCGAAAAACGCGGTCAAGGGGGGCGGCTTTTTTCTGGGGGCGGCCTTGCTGGGATGGGTGGGCTTTGTTCCGGCGGTCTGGGCGATTGCGGCTGTGCTGCTGACGATCCTGATCGCGGTTGCCTTGTTCATGCCCGCAGGTCTGCCCGCAGGGCGCAAGGACGCTAAATTCTCGCAGGTCTGGTCCAAAGACAGGCGGATCAACCGGCTTTCACTGGCAAGGATGTTCCTGTTCGGGGCGCGCGATGTGTGGTTTGTGGTGGGAATCCCGATCTATTTCCAGTCCGTCCTGTCCGATGGCACCCCCGAGGGCGCAAGGGCCGCGTTCTTCCTGATCGGCGGTTTTATGGCGCTGTGGATCATCGCTTACGGGGCCGTGCAGGCCAATGCGCCAAGCCTGTTGCGGGCCGCGACCAAACCGGAAGAGCAGATCGTGGCGCAGGCGATCAGATGGGCGGGACTGCTGGTGCCGATTCCGTTGGTGCTGGCGGGGCTCGCCTGGCTGGCGGGCACGCCTGCCGACTGGCTAACGCTGACCCTTGTGGCGGGGCTGCTGGCCTTCGGTTTTGTCTTCGCGATCAACTCGGCGGTGCATTCCTATCTGATCCTTGCTTTTACCAGTGCCGAGCGCGTGACAATGGATGTGGGTTTCTACTACATGTCCAACGCGGCAGGGCGGTTGTTGGGCACGCTGCTATCCGGCCTGTCCTACCAGATCGGGGGCGTTCCCTTGTGTCTTGGCACGGCCGGCGTAATGGCGGCGGCAAGCTGGTGGGCGGTGCGGCGGTTGAAAATGCCTTGACACATATCGCCTTGGCAAGGGGCTTGCACCGCCTGCCCGCAGCCCCTTAGGTTGCGGCGAACCAGGGGTGTTTGCAGCCTCCGGCCAGACAGGAGCCATCCATGCCGCTTGCCATGACCCGCGAGGTTTTCATCACCTGTGCCGTAACCGGATCGGGGGCAACGCAGGATCGCAGCCCGCATGTCCCGCGCAGCCCGCGCCAGATTGCTGACAGCGCGATTGATGCCGCCCGTGCAGGTGCCGCTGTCGTGCATTGCCATGTGCGCGATCCCGACAGCGGCGCGCCGTCGCGCAGGTTGGATCTTTACCGTGAGGTAACAGACCTGATCCGCGCCGCGGATGTCGATGTCGTGCTGAACCTGACCGCTGGGATGGGCGGCGATATCGTGTTCGGCGGCACGGACGCGCCGTTTCCGCTGGCGGCGGGCACCGACATGGTCGGTGCGGCAGAACGGGTCGCCCATATCGCGCAATGCCTGCCCGAGATTTGCACGCTGGATTGCGGCACGATGAATTTCGCCGAAGCCGATTACGTCATGACCAACACGCCCGGGATGCTGCGGGCCATGGGCCGGATGATGACCGATCTGGGTGTGAAGCCGGAGATCGAGGCCTTTGACACCGGCCATCTGTGGCTGGCCAAGCA
Organism: Seohaeicola saemankumensis; assembly: GCF_021021435.1. Classification (GTDB taxonomy): domain Bacteria; phylum Pseudomonadota; class Alphaproteobacteria; order Rhodobacterales; family Rhodobacteraceae; genus Seohaeicola. The sequence continues at coordinate 30,821 of NZ_JAINWI010000020.1, read as the reverse complement.
ATTGGTATCCGAGGGCATTCTGGATGCCCCGGCCCTTGTGCAGCTTTGCATGGGCGTGCCGTGGGGCGCGCCCGATGACCTGAACACGTTCATGGCGATGGTGAACAACGTCCCCGAGGACTGGACCTTTTCCGCCTTCTCGCTGGGGCGCAACCAGATGGCTTATGCCGCTGCTGCCGTGCTGGCAGGGGGGCATGTGCGCGTTGGGCTTGAGGATAACCTCTGGCTGGACAAGGGTGCACTGGCCACCAACGCGCAATTGGTCGAGCGGGCGGTGGGGATCGTCGAGCGCATGGGCGCCAGGGTGATGACCCCTGCCGAACTGCGCGCGAAACTGGGGCTGGTCAAGCGCGCGCCGGTGGGCGCATGAGGGGAATTCTCGCGTTTGGCCTTCTTGCGGTCCTGACCGCGCTGCTGGCCTGCACAGCCCCTGTGGCCGAACGGGGGTTCCGTGATCCGTCAGCGCCTTTCGCCTCGATCTCGCGTTTCGAGATTCCGCGTTTTCTGGGGGAATGGGTGCGGGTTGCCGAATTCATGCAATCCGGTCAGGGGATTACGCCACAAACGCATCTCTACCGTCTTGCCACGACAGGACAACTGGTCGCCGACATAACAGAGGCAGATGGCGTGACGCGGCGGCAGGTCTATGATCAGCCAGCGCCGGGGCGGTTGCGCGCTACGGGCAGCGAGGCGCAGGCCGAGGAGCTATGGGTGCTCTGGGTGGATGAAGGGTTCCGCACGGCTGTTCTGGGAACGCCCTCGGGATCGCGTGCTTTCATTCTGGACCGCAGCGCCACACCCGCGCCTGACAGGTTGCGCGCCGCGCGCGAAATCCTGAATTGGTACGGATACGATTTGGCGCAACTCGAAGGGGCGATGTAATGGTGGATCAGCACGACCAGCGCGGCACGGCCGCGATTATTGGCGGGGGCGTGATTGGCGGTGGCTGGGCCGCACGCTTTTTGCTGAATGGCTGGGATGTGCGGGTCTTCGACCCAGATCCCGAGGCCGAGCGCAAGATCAACCATGTGCTGGACAATGCCCGACTCGCTCTGCCCGGACTAGGCAATGTGGCCTTGCCGCCAGAGGGCAGATTGAGCTTTCATACAACCCTGTCCGATGCGGTGGCGGGCGCAAGCTGGATACAGGAAAGCGTGCCCGAACGGCTGGACCTCAAACGCAAGGTGTTCCAGACTCTGCAAACCCATTGCGCGCGGGATGCGATTATCGGCTCGTCCACATCGGGTTTCAAACCGTCCGAGTTGCAGGGATGCGCCACGCGGCCCGAACAGATCGTGGTGACCCATCCGTTCAACCCTGTCTATCTGTTGCCGCTGGTCGAACTGGTTACAACAGAGGCGAACCCCGAGGATATGACAGCCCGCGCCCGTGCGATCCTGTCCTCGCTGGGCATGATGCCTCTGCATCTGCGGCGCGAGATCGACGCCCATATCGCAGACCGACTGTTGGAAGCCGTCTGGCGGGAGGCGCTGTGGCTGGTGCGCGACGGGATCGCCACAACGGAAGAGATCGACAACGCGATCCGCTACGGCTTTGGTCTGCGCTGGGCGCAGATGGGTCTGTTCGAGACCTACCGTATCGCAGGCGGCGAGGCCGGTATGCGCCATTTCATCGCCCAGTTCGGCCCCTGCCTGCAATGGCCCTGGACCAAGCTGACCGATGTGCCCGACCTGACCGATGAATTGATCGACAGGGTCGCAGACCAGTCCGATACACAATCGGGCATGCACACGATCCGCGAGTTGGAGCGTATCCGCGACCGCAATATGGTGGGGATCATGCGGAGTCTGGCTGAAAGGGACTGGGGCGCGGGTGCCCTCCAGAATGCCCATGATGCCAGCCGCGAGGCGGCATCGGGTCTGGTGCGGCGGCTGGACGATCTGGCTGACCTGACACAACCGCTGCTGACAGTGGCGCGGGCTGTGCCTCTGGACTGGCTGGATTACAATGGCCACATGACCGAGGCCCGCTATTTGCACGCCTTCGGCAATGCGACCGACCGGGTGATGGAAATAGTGGGCTGCGATGCGGCCTATATCGCGGCAGGTGGTAGTTTTTTCACGGTCGAGACGCATATCCGCCATCTGGACGAAGTGACAGCAGGGGCCGCGCTGGAGATCCGCACCACGCTGCTATCCGCGACGGGAAAGCGGATGCAGCTTTGGCACGAGATGCGATCGGGCGCGCGTGTGCTGGCCACGGCAGAGCATATGCTGGTCCATGTCGATCTGGGCACGCGTCGCGCCAGTGATCCGGCCCCGCAGATCAGGGCGGCTCTGGACAGGCTGGCGCAGGCCCATGCCGCGCTGGACCGGCCCCAAGGGATGGGCCGTGCCGTGGGTGATCCGCGTCAGAGTTAGAGTTCGCATGTGTCTGGCAAGATGAAGCGCTGCTGTGGTCAAACGATGCCGGCGCGTAACTTGCCAAGGTATGCGGGCAGGTCGCGCGGGGAAATTGCGGCCTCGCGCACCAGATGGTCGAAATGGCGGGTGAAGGCTTGAACCCTTTCGCTATCGCGGAAGGCTACGTAATTGCGCCCGACATAGAGAACGGCCAGAAGCGGGCCGAAAATCGTGATGGGCGCCGAATAGACGCGGCGCGCATCGAAGAGATAAAGCCGCAGGCCGGGGTAGTACTGATCATGCAGGGACTGGAACCTGTCGATCTGTTCCATCCGCAACTCCTCCGCGAGGCCGCTGTAATAGCCGGTGCCGCAGGCAAAGCTGTCCATCTCATGCAAGGGCAGGGCGATCTCGTAATCCGAATGCGCCCCCCGCATCCAGTTCAGTCGGTCCTGAGAGGCATTGATCGCCTGTGTCGTGGTGCGCCCCAGATGGGGGCTATATTCCCATTCCAGCAGGCTTTGGGTCTTGAGCATGTCGGGCAATGCAGCGGGCACATGGCGGATTTTGTAACCCGCAGCCTCGCGGTGCCAGCTGAAAATCTGTTCGTCCACTAGCGCGCGGGGGGCCTCGGTCAGCGATAGCGATGTCGCCATCAGATCGGCGGCACTTTCGGGCCTGTCCGACAAGGATAGCAGCCAATCGGCCGAGACACCCAGCGCCGCCGCGCATTCGCCGACGACTTGTGCATTGGGCAAGCGCGCCCCGTCACCGCCCAGAAGTTGCGACAGGGTCGAGCGGTCAACGCCGATCTGACGGGCCAGCGCGCTCTGGCTGAGATGTTTCGCGTCCATCGCCGTGGCAAGGCGCTGGCGGAACTGGATCGCACGTTGTCGTTTGTCGATAATTTGTCGCATACGGTGATAACTATCACAGTTGTCGTCTTTTGTTAATCATATTCAGAATTCACACAGACAGCGGCGCGCAGTACCGCTGAAGCGCACACTCACCGTAGGTAAAAATGGAAATTGCCCCGCGCCCGGTTTTGCCGAAACCTGTGGAATGGCCGACACTTGGTCTGTTGAGCCTGTGCTATCTTGTCTGGGGAATTGGCACGACATGGGCCGCTGTCTGGTTCCTGCCCTTGGGCATGCTGATGGTGACGCTGGCGGCGGTGTTGCATTCCTCGCTTTGCCACGAGGCGCTGCACGGGCATCCCTTCCAGCGCCGTATCCTGAACGAGGCGCTGGTCTTTCCGGCGCTGTCCCTGTGCATCCCCTATCAGCGGTTCCGCGATACCCATCTGGCGCATCACACGGATTCGATCCTGACCGATCCCTATGACGATCCGGAAAGCAATTATCTGGATCAGGGCGTCTGGAACCGCCTGTCGCCGCTGAAACAGGCAGTGCTGAACTTGAACAACAGGCTGGTGGGGCGGCTTCTGATCGGACCGATGATCGGGCAGGTGGCGTTCATGGTATCGGACTGGCGCGCGATCCGTGCGGGTGACAAGCGCGTTCTGGCGGGTTGGTTGTGGCATCTTCCGGCGCTGGCGCTGGTGGTATGGTGGATGGTCGCACTGGGGCAAATGCCGGTCTGGGCGTTTGTGTTGTCCAGCTACGCCGCGTTGTCGATCCTGAAGATCCGCACCTTTCTGGAGCATCAGGCCCATGCGCGCGCGCGTGGGCGAACCGTGATCATCGAGGATCGCGGATTGCTGGCTTTTCTGTTTCTGAACAACAACCTGCATGTCGTGCACCACATGCATCCCAAACTGCCTTGGTACCGGCTGCCGGCTTTGTATTTCCCCAATCGCGCCCGCTATCTGGCGCGCAATGACGGCTATATGTTCGCCTCCTATGCCGAGGTGTTCCGCCGCTACCTGTTCAAGGCCAAAGACCCTGTACCGCATCCCCTCTGGCGTCGCCCGTGATTTGAGGGCATGAGTGCGCCCATGGAAACATGGGTCATCGCCACCATCCTTGCCGCCGCCTTCCAGACAGCGCGCTTCATGCTGCAAAAGCAGCTCAGCATGGGGGCTTTGTCGACGGCAGGGGCGACATTCGCGCGCTTTGTCTATTCGGCCCCGCTGGTTTTGCTGCTGGTTGCCGTCTATCTTGGCACCCAAGGGCTGGCTTTGCCCGCGTTCAGCGGTCTTTTCTGGGCCTATGCGTTGACCGGCGGGCTGGCGCAGATACTGGCAACCGTCTGTGTTGTCGCGCTGTTCCGCCAGCGCAATTTCGCGGTCGGCATCACCTTCAAAAAGACCGAGGTTGTCCAGACAGCGCTTGTCGGGCTTGTCGTGCTGGGCGAGGGGGTCAGTGCCGCAGGTCTTGCTGCGATTCTGGTGGGGCTGGTAGGCGTGTTGTTCTTGTCGGGCACACCGGGTCTGACCGGCAATCTGTGGCAGCGAATTGCGACGCGTGCGGCAGGGCTTGGTCTGCTGTCGGGTATCCTTTTCGCCATTTCGGGGGTTACCTATCGTGGGGCTTCGCTGGAACTGGGAAGCGACGATCCTTTCTTGCGCGCCATGGTCACACTTGGCGCGGTGACGGCTTCACAGACCATGGCCATGATCCTGTGGTTACACTGGCGCGAGCCGGGACAGATCGGGGCGGTGATCGCAGCGCGGCGTCGCGCGGTCTGGATCGGCCTCACCTCGATGGCGGGAAGCCTGTGCTGGTTCACGGCCTTCACCTTGCAGAACGCGGCCTATGTCAATGCGGTCGGACAGGTCGAGCTGATCTTCTCGCTGGCGGCTTCGGTGTTGTTTTTCAACGAAAAACTCACCCGCCGCGAGGCGGCAGGGATTGCACTGCTCAGTGCGAGCGTCCTGTCATTGGTCCTAATCCTTTAAGGCGCAGGAACAGGCTTTCCTCCTCAGAATTCTTGAAGAAGGGCACGCTTGCGGGCGGTTCCGTGTCGCGTGCACGCGCTGCGACCTCTGCCAGAACTACCTCGGTGATGAAGGGCAGATCGAATTCGCGCACGCGCGGCAGCGGTATCCATTGCAGATGCGAAAGCTCGTCACAGGCGGCGCCGAAATCGTCAGGATCGCTGGCCAGATCATCGGCATCGACCAGAAAGAACCGAGCGTCGAAACGTCGTGGCCGGCCCGGTGGGGTAATCGCACGGAAGACGAATTGCAGCGGATGGGCAGCAGGCATATGGCCGGTCGCCGCGAAGGTCTGCCAGTCGGGCGGCGGGCTGGTCCAAAGGCCCTTGGCCCCCAGCACAAGGCCCGTTTCCTCCCAAAGTTCGCGGATGGCGGCGGCGGCCAGCGCATTGGCCAGATCGGGCGGCGCATCATCGCACAGACGGCCCGCGCAAAGATCGGGCAGGGGTGTGACCAGCGGCACCGATCGGTCCGCATCATCGACAGCTCCGCCCGGAAAGACGAATTTATCGGGCATGAACGCGGCGGTTGATCCGCGTTGACCCATCAGGACATGCGGATCGTCATGGCGGTTACGCAGCACGATCACAGTCGAGGCGTTGCGGATTGCAGTCTTGTCGATGTTCATGTCGTTCCCTTCATACCGAAAGGATCACGCGGCCTTGGCGAACCCGTACATCAGGCGCGCCCATTGCAGGCCGACGATTGCCCCTTTCAATCTGGGCAGAAGGTAGAGCGAGAGAACGACAGAGCCAAGGGCGAAGATTGTAAACAGGATCAGCGGTTCGGGGCGGAAGGTCTCGAACACGATCAAAAGCAGGGGGGCCATGATATGGCCGACCAGAAGGATCGTCAGATAGGCAGGGCCGTCATCCGCGCGGTGGTGATAGAACTCCTCGCGGCAGACGGGGCAGGATTTCCGCACGGTCAGATAGCCGCTCAGCAGGGGGCCGCTGCCGCAATTGGGGCATTTGCCGCACCAGCCTTTGCGCATGGCGGGCCAGTTTGCGCGCATCGTTCCGGACGGGGCGGTGTCGGTATCCGTCGTGTCGTCGGCAAGGGAGGGGTTGGAATCGCGCATAGGTGCCTCTGGGTTGGTCAAGGTCGCAACATCCGTGAAATCGGGGGCGGATGAAAGGGTGGAAGCTGTTGCCGCGTCCTCATGTCGCGAAAATTGCGGTGGGCCGCGACGGAACGCGCAACGGCCTGCGTATCACATCCAGAACACGGGCAAGAAGCCGGTGCTTCACAAGACAACCAAACTGGAGAGACCACTATGAAACGTGCCGTTCTGATTTCTGGGCTTACCGCCCTTGCGCTGGCGGGCACCGCTGCTGTCGGCATCGCCGCATCCCATGGCAATGCCGGAATGGGCCACCATGCAATGGGGGGGCACGTGATGGGCGAGCGTGGCGCGATGCTGAATTTTGACGAGTTGGATGCCGACTCTGATGGCAAGATCACAGCCGAAGAGATGCAGGCCCATGCAAGCCTGCGTTTTGATGCGGCCGATGCAAACAGCGACGGGTTCGTCGATGTGGCCGAGTTACAGGCCCAAATGCAGGCGCAGGCCACCGCACGGATGCAGGACCGCAGCGCCCGCATGATCGAACGGATGGATGCCGACAAGGATGGTAAGCTGTCGCCCGAGGAGATGCAGGCAGGGCCGCGCGGTGGTGACCGTTTCGCGCGGATGCTCAACCGCGTGGACACCGACGGCGATGGTGCCATCTCGCGCGAGGAGATGGAATCGGCCCGTGCCGCATGGGCCGAACGCGGCCCGCGTGGCGATCGTCCGGTACCCAAGGCGGACTGATCCGTTCGGGTGATGGACCGGGGCGGTCGGGCAGGGCCGCCCCAAACACATGAACGGCAAGGCAGTTCTTCTGCACAATGAATTGCCGAAACAAGCCGGACAGGATAGGCCAAAGGGACAATGCACATGCCTTTTGATGCCCGATCGGAAGACCCTGACGACCTGCTGCTCAGACGCTTTGCCGCGGGTGATGCAGCGGCGGCGCGTGAATTGACGCTGCGTCTGACACCGCGGGTCTTCGGCCACGCGCTGCGTCTGCTGGGCGACAGGGCCGAGGCCGAGGATGTCGCGCAGGAGGCTTTGCTGAGATTGTGGCGGATCGCGCCCGACTGGCGCGAGGGTGAGGCCAGAATCACGACATGGCTTTACCGTGTGACGGCCAATCTGGCGACAGACCGTCTGCGCAAACGGCGTGGCGTGGCGCTCGATTCGGTGCCCGAGCCGGAAGACGGGGCGCCAAGCGCCATGCAGGCCATGCAGGATGAAAGCCGCGCACAAGCCTTGCAGCAGGCGCTGGACGGCTTGCCGGAACGGCAGCGACAGGCGGTCGTGCTGCGTCATATCGAAGGTTTGGGCAATCCCGAGATCGCCCAGATCATGGACATCAGCGCCGAGGCGGTCGAAAGTCTGGTCGCGCGGGGCAAACGTGCGCTTGCGGCGGTCTTGACCGGACGGCGGGCAGAATTGGGGTATCGCGATGAGTAACCGAAATCACGACCGGAACGATGATGCAGAGCTTGATCTGTTCTTTGACGCCGCGCAACGCGACCGGCCCGATCCGTCTGATGGGTTGATGGCGCGTGTTCTGGCGGATGCACTGGATTCACAGGCGCGACAGGCGCCGCCCGCGCGGGGCGCGCGCCGGACTGTGCCTTTCTGGACGCAATTGCGCGACGCTCTGGGTGGATGGCCTGCCCTTGGCGGGCTGGCCGCGGCGGGGGTGGCTGGTCTGCTCATCGGGTTCAGTGCGCCAGCCGCTCTCGGTGATCTGACCGTTGCAGTGCTGGGCACCACGTCCGAGACCGACAGCTATCTTGTCGATCTGATGCCAGAACTGGACTTTGACATCGCGATGGAGCTGAACGAGGGCTGAGCATGACATATCCGATCGATCCTGAATCCCCCAAACTGCCAGCCCGCGCACCGATGCGCCGCTGGATCAAGGCACTATTGTTTGTCTCGCTGGCCTTGAATCTTGCTGTGGCGGGGCTGGCGGTGGGCGCGGTGCTGCGACATGGCAGCATGAAAGAGCAGCGCCCTTTGCGGGTGGACCAGATGGGCGGGCCTTATACGTCAGCACTCAGCCGCGAGGACCGTCGCGCCATCTGGCGCGAGTTGCGCCGGATGCAGGGCGAGGGGCGACCTGACCGCGCGCAAATCCGTGCCGACTTCGACACGGTGGTGCAGGCGCTGCGCGCCGATCCGTTCGATCCCGCCCAAGTGCGTGCGATCATGGACCGTCAGTTCGCCGCAGGTATCGCACGGCAGGAGACCGGCCAGTCGCTGTTGCTGGCGCGGATCGAGACCATGACACAGGCCGAGCGTGCCGCCTTTGCCGACCGTCTGGCCGAGCGGCTGGACAGGTCGCGCGATCAACGCCCGAAGGATCGCACCGACGCTGCCGAGTGACGCATGGCCTGCCTGACCCTTGCGGTCAGGCTGCCGGCTTGCGGATCGTCACCTGATTTCGCCCGCAGGCCTTGGCCTGATAAAGTGCCTGATCGGCCTCGTGCAGCAGACCTTGCACCCTGTCCGACAGCGGCTGGTCATCACAATCATCTGGTGCAAGCCCCATCGCGACGCCGATGCTGAGGGTGACGCCCACTGGCCCGTCCTGACCGGGCAGGTGGAACCCGTCCTGCGCGACTATGCGGCATAACCGGCGCGCCGCGATCCTTGCTTCGGTCCTGTCTGTATCGGGCAGGACGATCAGAAACTCCTCTCCGCCGATGCGGGCGACCATATCGACCGCCCTCAGATTGCCGCGCAAGCGTTGCGCTACCTCGATCAGCACCGCATCGCCTGCAGCATGGCCAAACCTGTCATTGACCGATTTGAAATGGTCCAGATCGGCCAGCATGACAGCAAAGCGTCGCCCGCTTTGCGTGGCGTGTTCTGCCAGTCGCGCCAGATGCGGCAGGGCATAGCGCCTGTTGTAAAGTCCTGTCAGCGGATCGGTCACAGCCGCGCGTAAACCGTCGCGAAGCGTGCTGCGCAACTGGTCGGCCATACGTTTGCGCCTGATCTGCCTGTCCATCCGCATGCTCAGTTCCGCGGGGCTGACACTTCCGCACACCACGTCGCCTGCGCCCAGATCCAGCGCATCTGCGGCAAGCTGGCTGTCCGGCAGGTCCAGCAGTACCATGATCGCGGCGTGTCGTGTTTCGGGATGGGTGCGCAACCCCGAGACAACGCGCAAGGCAGCGGCGGGTTGGTTGCCTGTTTCCACGACGATCACACAAAGATCGGGCATCGCGCCTTGTGTCATCTCGCGCAGGAAACCTTGGCTATCATGGCAGGTGATCTGGCCGACCCTGAATCTGTCAAGCCCTGCCAGCCAAGGCTGCGCGGCTGTTGACTCGCCCGTCAGAATACAGATCCGCGCCAGCGGGGGAAAAGGTGCCTGTGCTTCGGCAAAACCAAGCGCGCGGCTGGTCGTGTCGCGCATATGGGTTTCTTGCGCCGCCTCGCCCACGCGCATCAGGCTGCGCAGCCGCGCTTGCAACATCACGTCGTCCAGCGGATGGGTCAGAACATCCTCGGCCCCTGCATCCAGCGCGGCAAGGCGCAAGGCTGCATTGTTGTCGGGGGCAAGGATCAGCACAGCGGGGCAGGCTGTATCCTCGACCAGTCCGGCATCTGGAAACAGTGTAATCCGGTCCATGCCCGCGCCTGTTTCATGCCCGTTGTCCGTGCCAACAGGGGGCGTGCGCTTCCTGATCCTGCGGCACAGATCAAGACAGTCGCAATCTGGTAAACCCGCGCTGAGCAGAACCAGATCGGGCGTTTGCCGTTCCAGCAGATCAAGCGCCTCAACCGCGCTGGACGCCTGCATCACATCATAGAAGGCTGCTGACAACCGGACCCGCAAAATTATGCGATTTGTCGGAATATCATCCACGATCAAGATTTTGCCAGGCATGGTCCTGCACTTTCACACCGCAGCGGGGCCTTCTTGCCTCCTGCGTCAGGACAGTTTCTATTGCGAGTAGTTAAGAAACCCTTTCCGAAAGCGAGAAAAATGGCAGCCGAACAGGAACGCGCCGAGATGGTGGCTATTCAGGCTCTGGGCTGGATGGCCGGTAACGACGAGGTATTGGGCCAGTTTCTGGGTGCCAGCGGGGCTTCGGTCGATGATCTGCGCAGCGGTGCGGGCGATCCTGCGTTTCTGGGGGGCTTGCTGGATTTCCTGATGCTGGAGGATGCATGGATCACCGCCTTTTGCGACAGTGCGGGCCTGCCCTATGACGCGCCGATGCGTGCGCGGGCGCAACTGCCCGGCGGCGCGCAGATGCATTGGACATAGGCCTGTTTTGTCAGCAGCCTAAAGCGTGTTGAGCAACGCCCCGTCCGCAGGGCGCAGTTTGGCCAGCAGGCGGATCAGTTCCGCCTGTTCCCCCGGTTCAAGGTTTTCGGCCATGATCGCAGCATTGTCGCGCGCAAAAGGGGTGGCTGTCACGATCGCCTCGCAACCTTTCGGGGTCAGTTCGACCCGCCTTGTGCGGCGATCTTCAGTGCCGCTGGAACGGGCCAGCAGGCCGTCCGCCTCCATCTGGCGCAGGGCGCGGCTGGTAGCGGTGCGGTCAATCCCGACAAATTCGGCGATCTCCGAGGGTTGGGAAAGATTCTCGTTTCCGACCGCCAGAAGAACGCACCAGGTTGTGCGCGTCAGGCCAAGCGTTTTCAACTGCTCGTCCAGACGCCGTTCCTGCAGGCGTGCGGCAATAGACAGGTGATAGCCCAACGAGGCGTGCAAACGGTAGGGTGCAGTTTTTTCCATGTCGTCAAGCCACAGGATCAAGGGCAGAAAGTCAAGCATCTGACGCTCTTGTAACTGGCCTGTCATGAAGCCACTTTAGGGCAGGTCTGCAAGGTGGCGGGCCATGTAAGGGAAAGACACATGCGTGTAGACGGGATCATCTTCGACAAGGACGGCACGCTGTTCGATTTTCGGGCGACATGGGATGTCTGGGCGCTGGGTGTCATTACAGATTTGTCGGGTGGTGATCCGGCCCTTGCCCAGCGCATCGCGGATGCGGCGGTATTCGATCTGGCGGCTCGTGCGTTCCTGCCCGACAGTCCGATTATCGCGGGCACCAACCGCGAGGCTGCCCAGGCTATCGGGGCAGCCCTGCCAGAGCGCCCCATTGAAGCGATCGAGGCCTTTCTGAGCGCGCGCGCCGCTGTTGCGCCTTTGGTCCCTGCGGTGCCGCTTGATCCCTACCTTGCGGGACTTGTCGGACGCGGGCTGGCGCTGGGCGTGATCACCAACGACACCGAGGCGGGCGCGCTGGCGCATCTGGGATCGGCGGGCGTGCTGGCGCATTTCGATTTTGTCGCAGGCTTTGACAGCGGGCACGGGGCTAAACCCGACGCGACCCCCTTGCTGGCCTTTTGCCAAAGCACGGGACTTGACCCCGCGCGGGTGGTTATGGTCGGCGACAGCCGCCACGACCTGATCGCGGGGCGCGCGGCAGGTATGCAGACGCTGGGTGTGCTGACCGGCACGGCAGTAACAGCCGATCTAGCCCCGCTCGCCGATGCGGTTCTGCCGGATATCGGCCATATCCCGCGCTGGATCGACGCGCCCGTGCCTGCCTGAACGAGGTCTAAAGCAGCCTTCCGCACCGCATCTGCAAAAAGCGACGTGATCGGTCGCAATCGGAAAGGCGTATTCCGCGCGCCGGTAGTTTGCTGGGGAACAGCAACAGGAGGCCGGTGATGTTGGAAGAGGCGCAGCGCAAGAAACGCAGCGGCGGGCGGGCCGGCAACGCGACACGTCGTGGCACGGCGGTGATCGACCAGATGTCTTGGCGGCTGCCGATCAATACCGACCGGCCGATAGAGCCGCTGCGACCTGAAGGCGTGCAGGCCATCCACGAGGCCGCGATGATCATCCTCGAAGAGATCGGGATCGAGTTCCTGAACCACGAGGCGCTCGGCATCCTGCGCGAGGCCGGGTGCACCGTCACGGGTGAGAATGTCCGCATGGGCCGTGACTTCGTGATGGAGATGGTCGCCCGCGCCCCGCGGCAATGGACGATCACACCGCGCAACCCCGCGCACAAGATCACCATCGGGGGCGAGCATATCCTGTTCGGCAATGTCTCCTCGCCACCCAGCTATTGGGATATGGCGACGGGCCGCAAGATGTCCGGCACGCGCGAGATGTGCCGTGATCTGCTCAAGCTTAGCCAATATTTCAACTGCATCCATTTCATCGGCGGCTATCCGGTGGAACCCGTGGATGTCCATGCGTCGGTTCGGCATCTGGATGTGCTTTATGACACGCTGACCCTGACCGACAAGGTCGCACATGCCTATAGCCTTGGCAAAGAGCGGGTCGAGGATGTGATGGAGATGGTCCGCATCGCAGGCGGGCTGAGCCATGAGGCATTCGACGCCAGCCCGCGGATGTTCACCAACATCAATTCGACCTCGCCCTTGAAGCACGATATGCCGATGCTGGATGGCTGGATGCGGCTGGCACGGCGGGGGCAGGGGTTGGTCGTTACACCCTTCACGCTGGCAGGCGCAATGGCGCCTGTCACGATGGCCGGGGCGGTCGCGCAAAGTTTGGCCGAGGCGCTCTGTGCCATAGCATTGGCGCAATGGATCAGACCGGGGGCGCCTTGCGCGATCGGCACCTTCACCTCGAACGTGGACATGAAATCGGGCGCGCCCGCTTTCGGCACGCCCGAATATATGCGCGCAACCCAGATGACCGGACAACTGGCGCGGTTCTACGGTCTGCCGATGCGGTCATCGGGTGTCTGCGCGGCCAATGTGCCTGACGGACAGTCAATGTGGGAAACCTCGAACAGTCTCTGGGCGGCGGTGCAGTCGGGCACGCATATGGTGTATCACGCGGCAGGCTGGCTGGAGGGCGGGCTGATTGCCAGCCCCGAGAAATTCGTCATGGATTGCGAGGTCTTGCAGCAGATCCAGCGCTATATGGAGCCGGCGACCTTTGGCACCACGCCCGAGGATCTGGCGCTCGAGGCGATCCGCGAGGTTGGTCCGAACGGGCATTTCTTTGGCATCCAGCATACGCAGGACCGTTACGAGAAGGCGTTTTATCAGCCGTTTCTGTCGGATTGGCGCAATTACGAAGCGTGGGATATCGCGGGGGCGGTCTGGACGCATGAGCGCGCACACGGCATCTACCGCCAGATCATGGAGGCGTTCGAGGCCCCGCCGATGGACATCGCGGTGCATGAAGAACTGCTATCTTTCGTCAGCCGCCGCAAGGCCGAGGGCGGCGCGCCGACCGATTTCTGATCCTTGTTTTTGCAAGCCGGGCAGGGGGCATTCGGCCCCCCGCGTTCCATGTGATGGAACGCTCCCCCCGAGGATATTTTACGCAAGAAGACGCGGGTGTTGCGGGTGTAAAACTGTTTCCAATTAAGGATATTGGGTAATTGTTAAGCCTTCTTGCCGATGATGATCCGGAATTGGATGTAGCGGCGGGAAAGGGTCTTGGATGCATGCGCTGGTCAACAGGGCAATCCAGTGTTTTGTGACCGATACGCATGGGGCCACCCTCTGGCAAAGCGTATTGCGCCATGCCGGACTGGATAGCGCAGGGTTCGAGACCCTGTTGCCGCATGATCCGTCGGTGACGCGAAACCTGATCGACGCGGCAACGGTCGTGCTGCGACGAAGCAGGGCCGATCTTCTGGAGGACATGGGCACCTATCTTGTCTCGCACCCGCATGTCGAGGCGCTGCGCCGCCTGCTGCGGTTCGGTGGTGAGGGATATGTTGATTTTCTGCATTCGCTTGACGATCTGCGCGACCGCGCGCGGCTGGCTGTGGCAGATCTGGACCTGCCCGAACTGGAACTGCAGGACCACGCCGCCGACCGTTTCAGCCTGCAGTGCATGACGGGCGCACTCTACCGGTCAGACGATCCGCTGGAAGGCTTCGGACATGTGATGATGGGTGTGCTGCGCGCCATGGCGGATGACTATGGCGCGCTTGTCGTCCTGGATATTGTCAAATGCGGGGCAGGCGGTGAGGTGATCGAGATTTCCCTGATTGAACAAGGTTATAGCGCAGGGCGACGGTTCGAGCTTGGGCGCAGGGCAGGATAGATGGCACAGGCTGGCCCGACAGATGACAGCCGCGTCCGGTCCTGCGGATGTCGCGGGAAAGCCGGTGATCCGCAGGCACAGTCGCCGGTGCAGGACCACGCCGCGCTTGACGGGCTGCGCCCCGTCCTTGACGTGCTTTGCCCCATGCATCTGCTTTTGTCACCTTGCGGCGATGTGATCCATGCTGGGCCGACCTTGCAGAAGCTGCGGGCGGGCTTGGACATGGCGGGACGCCCGTTTCTGGACCTATTCGCGGTCACACGTCCGCGCAGGATCGACACAGCATCCGCGTTTTCGCAATTGCGGGGCGGCAAGATGCGACTGGTGTTCCGCGATCCACCGCGCACGACCTTCAAGGCCAGCCTTGTGCCATTCGGGGGGGGATCCGTCCTGAACCTGTCATTCGGGATCTCAATCATGGATGCGCTTGGCGACTATGCCCTCAGCAGCGCCGATTTCGCGGCAACGGATATGACGGTCGAAATGCTTTATCTGTTTGAGGCGAAGTCGGCCGCGATGGAGGAGAGCCGCAAGCTGAACCTGCGCCTGCGCGGTGCCATGGTCGCAGCCGAGGCGCAGGCGCTGACCGATACGCTGACAGGGCTGGCCAACCGTCGCGCGCTGGATCAGCGGCTTGCCCGACTTGAGCGGGAGCGTGACGGCTTTGCCCTGATGCATCTTGATCTGGATCTGTTCAAGGTGGTGAACGACACCTTCGGCCATGCCGCCGGCGATCATGTGCTGCGCCATGTTGCTGCGATCCTGACAGGCGAGATGCGCAGCGGCGATCTGGCCGCGCGGATCGGCGGGGATGAATTCGTGCTGCTGTTTCCCGGGTTGCAGCATCCCGACCAGCTTGACCGTCTCGCGCGGCGGATCATCGAGCGGATCAGCCAACCGGTTCCCTATGGCGACAATCTGTGCCGGATATCCTGTAGTGCGGGGTCGGTGTTGTCCGGCGATTATGATGCGCCGGATTCCGCTCGCATGCTGGCAGACGCCGATCAGGCGCTTTACGCAGCCAAACGGGACGGTCGCGGCTGCCACAGGTTTTTCGCATCGTGAAGCGGATTACTGCCACCCCACCAGCACATATTCCGCGCGGATGGGGTCAGCGCCTTGCGTATTTGACGCTATTTTGCGGCTATCTGTGGCGCGCTGCCATAGCTGTTGCCCGCGCCAAGGCTGACATTCAGCGCGATATAGCTGCGTCCAAGCTGGCGCAATGCGTTTGCAAGGCCGATATTCGCGACGGACAGGTTGCGCTCGGCGTCGATCAGGTCGCGCACCGTGCCGCCATCGCGCGTCACACTCTCGCGCGTCAGGTTCACAGCTTCAGTGTAGAGGCGCACTGTTTCTTGTGCGTCGCGTCGCGCCTTCCCGCTGGCCTCGTAATTGGTAAGGGCACTTTCAACCTCGCCAATGGCTTCCAGAACGGCAATGCGCCATCCGGTATGCGCCTGTCTTACCCGCGACTCGCGCAGTTCAACGGACGCGCGCTGCCCGCTTACCGGCAAGACTGGCAGACGCAAGGCAGGGCCGAAAACATAGTCGGTGGTCCGGCTGCCCGACAGCGAGGCAAGGCTGAGGGTACCACCCAGCGACAACTGGGGATACAGCGCGGCGGTCGCGGTTTTCACGTCGCGCAGCGCGGCATAATAGCTGCGTTCGGCGATACGGATATCGGGCCGGTTCCGCAGCAGATCGGCGGGAATGCCCACTTGCGGCGACAGCGAAGGGCGCGGTTGCGGCGTGCGGGCATCCAGATCAATCATCGGCAGGCCGGGAATCCGGCCCGACAGGACGGCGATCTGGTTTTTCAGCCCCGCAATAGCAGCCTCGATCCCTGGCAATTCCGCGCGCGTCTCGGAGACCAGCGCCCGTGCGCGCACGACGTCGATCCGTGTGGCGGCGTCGCCCTCGAACAGCGATTTCACCAGATCCAGCGTCTGCCCGCGCGAACGCAACTCGGCGCGCCGCAAGTGCAGACTGTTTTGTTGGAAACGCAGATCCACATAGGCATTGGCAAGATTAAGCAGCAGCAACAGGCGCGCGGCGTCGACCTCGGCATCCGCAACTTCGATACGGGCACCGGCGGCCTCGATCTGCGCGCGGCGCGCGCCGTAGATATCAAGCAGCCAGTCGAAACCCAAAGTCGCCTCGGACCGTGTCAGATCAGAGCCACCATCGACCCGTTCCCGTTGCACCCGCGCACTTGGCGAAAGCGAGGCGGCCATCGGCAGGCTGTCACGCGCAGCGCGCGCCTCGATCACTCGTTCCTGGGCAAGGCTCAGGTTCAGGCTGCCGGCTAGGGCCGTTTCAACAAGACTGTTGAGGGTGTGATCGTTGAAACCCGTCCACCATCCCAGATTGTCCAGAACGCGCGGCACGCTGTCGGCTTGCGCTTTGTAGGATGCGAGAAAGGGAAAAATCGGCGGGTTATAGGGATCATCGCTACAGCCTGCACCCAGCGAGAGCGCTGCCAATAAAACGGTCCCGCGTCCCGCCCTGCGCCAGAGAAGTCCAGCCATGTCTATGTCCTGCCTGTTTCGTCCCGTGACCGCCAGACTTGGATGCCGGCTGTTTTCACAGGCTTGCTCTGGACGGGATCGTGCGGTCAAAAGCCTTCAAAAACAAGGAAAAGTAAAACCGTCAAGGTAGAGTGTGGCTTGGTTGCAATATTCCAAGGGTTGTTCAAGGGTTGTTATTGCCTTGGTACATCACTGCACTTGCCTTGGTTTATGGGACCGCCTTCGGGGTTGCGACCTCGCGTTTCGCGCCGGATATCAATGATGCCGCAGTTCTGCATTTATTGCGCGGCAACAATCGTCTGCATGCCTGTTTGCCGATTTTTTTATTACAAAAACAGCCAATTAAGAGGCTATCCTTACTCTTCGCGGAACGCGCGTGTCATGCTGTCCATCACCGGTTTTGCGAGATATTGCGCGAATGTGCGCTCTTCTGTCTGTATCATGATTTCTGCTGGCATGCCGGGCGTGGGCGAGAAACCCTGAACACGCTGCATTTCCGCAGAGGACACGGTCACACGCGAAAGATACACCTCGCGGCGGGTCCCGTTCGAGCCATCGGCGATGGCATCAGCCGAGACATAATCGACCGTTCCGTGCAGGACGGGCGTCGTGCGCTGGTTCAGACCGGTCAGCCGGACCGTCGCCATCTGGCCGACATTCACGCTGTCGATATTGGCGCGTGGCACCAGAACCTCGATGATCAGCGGGGCATCGGCGGGCAGGATTTCGACGATCGGCCGACCTGTTTCCACAACGCCGCCCGTCGTGTGGTAGTAAAGCCGGACCACGGTGCCCGAGACCGGGGCAATCACATGGGTACGGTCCAGAATATTGGCGGATTTGCGCAACTGTTCGCGCACGCTTTCAAGTTCACTTTCGATGGTTTGCAACTGGGTCAGCGCGTTGCGGCTGTATTCATCGCGCGTCTTGATTATCTGCGCCTCGAATTTCGCGCGCATCTCGGTCAGTTCCGCGATTTCGGCCTCCAGTCGTCCGACCTGTCCATCGGCCTCGAACATGGCGCGGCGCAGCGCCAACGCCTCGCTGCGGCGCGACAGGCCGCTTTCGACCAGTTTGGATTTCGACTCAAGCTCTTCTCCCAACAGGCCAAGCTGGCTGCGCGTGGCCTTCAACTGGATGCTATATCCGGTGGTGCGGATGTCCAGCGCCTCGAGGTTGCGGCTGATCACGCTGACATCATTGGCAAGGCTGGCGGTGGATGCCTGAAAGGCAAGGGATTGCCCGTCAAGGATCATGGCGGCTTCGGGGTCACTGCGCTCGGCCTCGAGATGGGGCGGAAATGTCAGGGTTTCGTGGTGCTCATGCTCTGCCACAAGCCGCGTCTGAGTGGCTTCAAGCCGAATGCGGCGCAAGTCCAGTTCGCGATTGGTAGCCAGCGCCAATGTCTGGTCCAGTGTCAGCATGATCTGGCCTTCGGTGACATGGTCCCCTTCTTTCACAAGTATGTCCGAGATGATGCCGCCTTCCAGATGCTGGACGATCTTGTTCTGGCCGGTCGCCACAAAACTGCCCTGCGCGATCACGGCAGCGGCGAGCGGCGCCAGCATTGCCCAGCTTCCAAAGCCGCCAAAGGTCAGAACCAGCAGAAGAAATCCGAAGAAAGCCTGCTTTCCGATGGAACGGGGGACTTCCTGATACCAAAGGTCGTTGCGGGGTGTGATAGACAGATCAGACATGTCCGGGGGTGCCTCCCTGCGGGGTTTTGGCGATGCTTGCAGGGCCGCCCTTGCCCAGTTGCGCCGAGGTGGCGGCGGCCGGGTTCAGTTGTGCCATGACCTTGTCGCGGTGCCCGAACAGGGCCACGCCGCCATTGGCCAGCAGCATGATCTTGTCGACCACATTCAGCAGCGAGGGTTTTTGCGTGATCACGACCACGGTAATCTTTTCCTTGCGCGCATGGTCGATGGCGCGGGCCAAGGCCTTGTCGCCCGCCGTGTCGAGGTTCGAATTCGGCTCGTCCAGCACCACAAGGCGCGGATTACCGAAAAAGGCGCGGGCCAGCGCGATACGCTGTTTCTGGCCGCCCGACAAGGGCGATCCATCTGCCGCCACCATGGTCTCATAGCCTTGCGGCAGGCTTGCGATCATCTCGTGGACATCGGCCAGAACCGCTGCGTGATGGATCTGCTCGTCCGTTGCATCACCACGCATACGTCCGATATTGTCCTTGATCGTGCCGGGGAAGAGCTGCACATCCTGCGGCAGATAGCCGATATTCTCGCCCAACTGGCGGGGGTCCCAGTTGCGCAGATCCATCAGGTCCAGCCGCACATTGCCGGATGTGGGCAGGATCGACCCGACTAGCATCTTGCCCAAGGTCGTTTTGCCAGCACCCGAATTGCCGATCACCGCCAGCGTATCGCCGGGATCCAGCGCGAAACTGATCCCGTTCAGGATGACCTGCTTGGTGCCGCCCGGCACGAACAGCAGACGTTCGACATTCAGCCGCCCCTCGGGGCGCGGCAGCCACAGGCGTTCGAACTGCAAGCGCGAGGATCTGAGAAGGGCCGCGACACGACCATAGGCGGCGCGCGACAGGATAAAGTTGTTCCATCCCTCGATCGAGCCCTCGATCGGGGCCAGCGCACGACCCGCGATGATCGAGGCTGCGATCACCATGCCTCCTGTGATCTGCCCGTCAATGGCGAGAAAAGCCCCCCACCCCAGCATGCCCACCTGTGTGAGCATCCGCACCGCGCGACTGACCGAGGCGCTGACGATGTTGCGATCCTGCGCGCGCACCTGCGCGATCAGCGAGGCGGCAGTATCGCGCCCCCAGATCGTCACCGCTTCGGGGATCATCGCCATCGCATTGATGATCTGGCTGTTCCGCGACATCGAGTCGAGATGCATATTTGCCTTGGCCTGCGCGAAATTCGCCTCGGCAAAGGGTTTGGCGGTGATCCGCTGGTTCACCAGCGCCACTACAAGCAGCAACAATGCGCTGCCGACAACGATCATACCCAGATGGGGATGGATCAGAAAAATTACCGTGATGAACAGCGGTGCGAAGGGCACATCCAGAAAAGAGATCAGCGTGCCGGACACCAGAAATCCGCGCAATTGTTGCAGATCGCCCAAGGTCTGATACTCGCGCCCCGACCCGTGCAACGAGGCGGCTGCGGCCGCGCTCAGGACCGGCGCGCCCAGTCTTGTCGCCACCTCGACAGCCGTCCGCATGAGCATGAAACGCCGAACCGCATCGAATGCGGCCTGCAGGATGACAGCGCCCGCGATCACAAGTGTCAGCATGATCAGCGTGTCAATCGAACGGCTGGTCAGAACGCGATCAGAAATCTGGAACAGATAAATCGGGATCGCAAGGATCAGCACATTGGTAGCGCAAGTCATCAGCATCACAAAGCTAAGGTTGCGCCAGACCAGACGAATGCCTTTTTGAAGGCTTTCGTTGAAATTCTCGGGGCCCATGCGTTTGTGGAACTTCGCGCCCCCCTCGCCACCATCGCGCCCGCCGCCTTGACCGGGAACCGCCTTTCCGGGGCCGGGCACGACCGGACCGCCGGTTTTGCCCTCAATCGTGACGCCCGCCAGCGAGCCTGCATTGCTGTCGCGCAGGGCCTCCATTTTCGCGGCATCGGGCTTGGCGTCGACTCCGTCGGACGGTGCCTTGGCGCTGGTTTGCGTGTCCGGCGTGCTGGATTTGCCTTGCGGCGCAGCATTGTCTGGCGCGGGTTTTGCGGTTTCGGGCGCGGTGCCGTTCTGCTGGACTTTGGCGCTGTTCGGTGAGGATGTCGCGGGCGGCACAGCCTCCGCTTTGGTATCGGTGGCGTTATCGGCAGACTGCGTTACCGTATGTTCCGGCTTGGCTGCAGCGGGGGCGGAGTCCTTGTGATCCGGCCAGACCCTATGTTGTGCGTTCAGGTGCAACGGTTTGCTGCGGTCAGGGTCGGGTGCGCCGCCCCGGACCGTCCTGAATTCCAACGGTCTTTCAATCATCTTGTTCAAAGTTTATCTCCGGTCAATTCGGGATCGGCTCAGGCAAGCATGGTCTGCATCACATCCACTGATCCAACGCTGTCATGGACCGTGCTGTCAGGGGTGCAGTCGTCGACGGTTTTCGGGTCGATCATATCGTCGACCAGAAAGGCCACGGCTTCGTTGGCCAGTTTGTCCATCTGGACGCCCGTCGGGTTTGCTGTTTCGTCAATCAAATTGGCTTGGTAAATCAATGCGTCGCTATAGGTTTCACCGCCCGCCATCACCTGACTGTCAAGTCCTTCGGCCACGATGGCGGCAGAGTTGATCTGTGCATTGGACCCGCTGGTGACCGTCACATCGGCTCCGGCAGCGGTCGAGAACATATCCTGAATGAAGTGGATCTGGTCCGCGTCTCCCAGATAGCTGATCTGTTCAATCACGTTGGTCTGGATCATGTCGCCCTCAATATAAAGTACCGAGAGCATTTCCTTTCCGGCAAAAAGCTCGTCCTTGGCGACATCTGCGGAAAGGGTTGTGGCGCCTGCCTTCAAATCGGCCAATGCCTGCGCGAAATGGGGGCTTGAGTTGATTTCACTGTCGACACCGGTGGTCAAAATACTGGCTGAATTGACCTGCAGGTTGTCTCCGGCATGCAGGGTTGCGCCTGCGGGCACATCGCCAGTGATCTTGTCCTGATCCAGCAGCACATTGATCTGCGAGATCTGGTTCACCGTGACCATATCGCCGCCGATCATGATCAGGTCGTAATGGAAGCCCAGATTCAGGATCATCGTTTCGTTGAATACAAGGTTCTCGCCAGTGCCCATATAGGTGGCGGCCCCCGTGAACTTGACCTCGACGCGGTCGGTGTCGGTCACGAAAATATGCTGCTGAACCCAGTTCATCAGCATCAGATCGCCCTCAAGGCGGGTAACATTCCAGAAGCTGGGCATCCCGTCATAGTGATCGGGTCCGTCGGATTTGTCGTCATCCTCGATCATCGAGAATGTCTGCTCCAAATGCGCGATATTCATCGAACTTGACGGGGCAGGTGTGCCATGATCAGGCAGGTCTGCGGTCTCGACGCGCAGATTGATCTGCTGGATTGTATCAAGGCGCAGCACGTTCTGGCCTACGGCAATCACCGGCGCATCGACCCAGACAGATTTCAGCACGGTTTCGTTGATCACGCGGTTGCCGCCTGTCACGACGTGGTGGCCGGGATCAACAGCAAACGGGCCGGGGTCATAATCTGTCACACCGTCGGACGGAATCTCGGCTGCGGCCAGTTCTGCCTCATCCTCCTCCTCGAGTTGCAGGAATTCAGGCAAGAGATCCTTGATGACGGGGGCTTCATCCACCTTTTCGCCATCTATAAAAATACCCTCGGCCTCGTCGCCGCGCAGGATTACAGTTTCCAGCCCGTCGACTTGCGGGGGCTCGATCTCGTCAAGGCTTTGCATAAGCTGCATTGCCGCGTCAAAGGCAGGCCCGTCCACGGGCGACCAGATCCACGGATTGATCAGGCTCAGCGATTGCGCCAGCGCGCCCAGATCCATCAGCAGCGTCAGGAAATGCGCGGGGTCCACGAAATCGGCGCTTCCGTCAAAAATCAGCAGGTCGTTATCGTCCAGAAATGCCGTCTGCGAGATCGACATCACGATCGAGTTCGGCATGATCTCGAAACTGGGTCCGGTCACCGAGATCTTTGTCATCGGTGCCGCAGGGCTGTCCGGATCGGTCAGATCGGCCTGCATGATGACGGGATCGGCGCGCGTGTCACCGGGCTGTTGCGCTGCCACATTGGACGGGGTCGGGGAAGGGGGCGCCGCTTTGGCGTCGGGGTGTTTCTGCTTCGGATTATAGTCGCGCAAAGACAGTTCAGAGCGGCCTGAGAACGGATCTTCCGTCAGCGGATCAAGTCCGGGGCCATCTTCCTTCAGGCGGAAGGCCTGATAGTCGAGGCGCAGTTTTGCAGCTTCAATTTCAAGGTGGAACAATCCGACGAAATGGGAAATCTCCTCGCTGATGCGGTCCAGTGCCATGTCGCAGTCCCCCCTGTTTGTCCGTGCGGCGTCGCTAGGTATGACGCTGTGGAAAAACCGGGGCCGGAAACCGGCCCCGGTTCTTGTTTGTCAGGCTCAGGTCAGGTCGTCGTCGCCAACCACGCTGGAGCTCAACGAGCCACCAACCACGGTCATGTCGACCGCGTTGCCAAGGACATTGGCGCCCATCACGATGCTCTGGTTGAAGGCCGTGACGTTGACCGCTGCCGCAGCCGAGGCATAGGATTCCCCGGTGACAAAGCCGTCATCGCCGTTGCCAGACCCCCACGAGCCTGCGCTGCCGCCTGCGCCACCTGCGCCGGTTGTGGCATAGCCACCCATGCCGCCGATTGCATCGCCGACCACGCCGTTCCCACCAAGAGCGTCACCGCCCATGATGTTTCCAGCATCGCCGCCCGTGCCATAGGCCGCGCCCGAACCTCCGCCAGCACCGCCAGCAGTGCCGGATGTGCCGCTGAAGCCGGTGGTGTTGGACGCGTCGTCATCGGACGAACCGTTGCCGCCGTAGCCCGCGATCGCATCAGCCACACTGTCGGCACTGCCGTCGATGTCGCTCAGGGCGAAGACCTGGCCAAGACCACCATCACCGCTTGCAGCATTGGCACCGCCAGTACCATCAGAGTCGGCTCCGGCTGTGGAACCTGCGGTATTGCCTGCGGCACCACCGCCTGCCGTGCCACCCGTGCCGGTACCGGTTCCGGTGCCGTCCGAGTTGGCGTCCGCTACACCACCAGTGCCCAGCCCGCCTTCGCTATCGGCATCGGCCGTTGCGTCTGCAGGCGCAGAGGCATTGCCCGATGTTGCGTCGGTCGCGCCAGCAGCGCCGCCGTTCGATGCGCCCGTGCCTGTGCCGGTCCCCGTGCCATTCGCATTGCCCGAGGTTGCACCGCTTCCGGCGTCACCGCCGTCAGCACCAGCCAGTGATGCGGCCAGAAGGCCAAGGCTACCTGCGGCAGCACCAGCGCCACCACCGATTGCACCGCTTGTTGCGTCGCTGTCACCATCGCCAAGGCCTGCGCCCAAGCCCAGTGCACCCGAGTCGCCGCCCAAGCTGCCATCAGCATCAGCGTCGGTTTCGGCGTCCGCTTCGGCGTCCGCTTCGGCTTCGGCTTCGGACTCGCCGCCTGTGCCGCCACCTGCAAGCGCACCTGCGCCTGACAAGCCAAGACCCAGACCCGCGCCATCAGCACCGGCATTTCCGCCTTCCGCGTCCTCGGCTTCCGCTTCGGAACCGGCAAGGCCGACACCCAGACCAAGACCAAGGGCACCGGCATCGCCGCTGTTGCCGCCGTCGGCTTCCCCGTCTTGTTCGCTTTCTGCTTCGTTTTCGGCTTCGGCTTCGGCGTCAGCGTCGCCGCCATTTCCGCCTTCACTGTCGCTGTCGGTTGCAGCAATGCCAACGGCCAGACCAAGGACGGAACCGCCTTCGGTATCGGCGCTGCCGCCGTTGCCGGATTCGCCTTCGCCTTCGCCACCTTCGCTTTCAGCGTCGGTCCCTGCGATGGCAAAACCGCCAGCCGCCAAGCCGCCTGTTGCGTCGCCGCCATCCGCGTCGGCATCGCCGCCGCCCTGGCCACCGACAGAGGCCGCGTTGATGCCTTCTTCAGCCCTTGCGGTGCCGCCTCTTGCATCACCGTTCTGCTCGAACGAGTCATTGTTGGCGACCGTGGGGTTTTTCAGCGTGTCATTGTCGACCAGATTGTTGGACTGGCCGATATTGAACGCGTTGCTGTTGCCATCCCCGAAGGTCAGGTCGTTCAGCACATCGGACATGCTCAGGTCGTTGCCGGGGTCATAGTCACCGTTGACGCCCAGAACATCGCCCATCGAGGCGCTGCCCTTCATGTCGATGTCGATGAAATCGTCATCGCGCGGAATCCACTCGCCTTCGCCGAAGTCGATGTCGATGTCGTTTTTCACGACTGTGGAATTGTCATTGTCGCCATTCTCGTTGGCAACAATTGTGCCCTGAGTTTGGGTAGTATCCTGACCTTGCTGCTGCGCTTGCTGCTGGCCCTGAAGTTGACCTTGGTCAGTGTCGACGTCGGTGTCGTTCTTGTTCTCGTTTTCGACCTCAACCTCGGCTTCGGCGCTGGCGTCTTGCTGCTGTGCTTGCACGTCCAGCTCGATCTCCGCGTCGTCCACGAAAGCAACTGTGTTGAAATCGGCGTCGATCTCTTTGATATTGATATCGTCCAAGATCATGTTCGTGTTTCTATTTTGGGTATTCATCGTACTTTCCTCCGGAACGCCCCGGACTGGTCACCAATCATCTCAAAAGTGACAACTGCGCGGCGTATGTGGGTTTCAGATTAAGGTGTAGATGGCCGAACATGCGGTACTGCCATACCAACAGCGCGGCCCGTCTATTCGAGGTCGTGTCTGCGGTCCTCCTTCGTCAGGGTGCAGAGGTTCCGCGTCCGGACCAAAGGGTCCGGGCGTTGGCCACTGCGGGCCGGTGGTCACGTACGAGGGACGATCAGCGTCCGGCCGATTCAAATATGTTTTCTGCAATGGTCACTCTGAAGTTGAGCGACACCGAAAAGGTCACATTCCCGCCCCAGATTCGGAAGTTGGACGAATGATTAAGGATTCATCAACTTATTGGTTTTATTGCTAATTTTTATTGTATCGAAATTGAGAACAGACAGTAATCAATTTTAGATAGATCATTTTTGCTGAAAGAAAATGTCAATTTTCTGCCGTTGTTTCCTGGGGTTTCATAGCGCCTTCCCGAACGGCATCTGTCCCGTAGCGGCATGATCTCGCTTGCTAATCCAAGCCCAACAGCCTTGGGAAGAATCAGAACCTTTTTCAACGACCAGCTTCGGCGATGTCACAATGGGCCTTATAAAGCTTTGGCTAGGGTTGCCATATTTTGACCTTAATCTTTCGGGTAGTTACGCAAACTAGCGAAATGTAGTATATCAATAAGGATGTTTTGGTGAATCCGGTTATGTAGAGCTGCCTTTTTTTAGACATATTAAGCGTTTGACAGCCTGGGGAGGTTGCCATGTTTGAACGTGATTCCAATAAAGTTGCCACTATTTTCAACCGTAACGAATGTACTGAAGTTTTCGTGTTTCTCGGGAGCATACTCGAGTTTCCAAATTCGATCCTCCGCATCGCCGAGCAAGAGGCGGGGAGTGTTCACGCGATCCGGCTGGAGTCGGTCAGGGACTTGCTGTCTCTGGTCCGTGACAGGTCGATTTCTGTACGAAAGGTTTTCTTCGACGATCGGCTTGCAACCGAGATATTGCGTGACCTCGAACTGTATCATGCCGGACTGCCAAAGGCGGACTGGATACTGGCTTACCGCGACCCGAGGATTGCGCGCCGATTGCTGCGTGCGCGGGAGACCTCACAGGGTTTGGCCGATATCCTGCTCTTGCCGATGAACCTGCCGATCTGTCCTTGGTCCGCCATGTTGCGGCTTGTCCTTGCTGGCCAGTTCATTGCGTCGGGTGACTTAATCGGGCCAGTGGATGCTCCGCAGGCGCGTCGTAAGGAAAGCGGCGAACGCGCAAGTCCCGCGCCACATGCCCATGAAGCCGTGGAGATGGCCGAAGAGGTACAGTGCCAGACTGGCGGCGAGCACGGTCTGACGCGCCGCGAAAAAGAGGTGCTCGCGCTGGTGTCGCAAGGCGGGCGCAACAAGACAATCGCGCATAAGATGTCGCTGTCCGAACATACTGTGAAGCTGCATCTGCACAATGCGATCACCAAGATCGGTGCACGTAACCGAACCGAAGCCGCAACTTGGTATCTGTCGCGGCAGATGGAGGGGGGCCATGAACTCTGACAGTAAAGCCGTGGTCGGGCAGGGCGGTTTCGGGGCGCAGCCTGCTGCCTTCGACGAGATTTTGTTGCTGGTCGGGCGGTTGAACTATACGTGGACGAATACCGAAAGCCTGCTGTTGCATCTGATTGCAGGGCTGTCGGGCACGACCAAGGATGTGGCCGTGGTCATTTTCCTGACGCTGAACACCACCCGTGCGCGTGTCGATCTGGTCGAGAGGCTGGCCAAGATGCCCCATCAGGCCAAGGCCGAGCGCGATGCCGTGCTGGCCCTGACCCGCGACATGATGAAACTGTCTGGTGCGCGCAACCGCTACAACCATTGCATCTATGCTTTCGACCCCGATGGCGGGCCGCCCAAATCCATCCTGATGCGGATTGCCGATCGCAAAGACGAGATCCGTATGGGCCAGACCATTGATCTGGACGCCGCGGCGCTGGACACGATCCGGCGCTCGATTTCCGAACTGTCACGCATCAATCAGAATATCTGGGCGCATATCGCGGCTTACGGCTATCCGCGTTAGAAGGCTGCTGTTCCGATCCGGCTATAGGGCGCAACAATCGGTCTGATCGCAACCCGCGCTTTCAATCTTGCAGCCATCAGGTAGATACCCGCGATCTTGCGATGCAGGAAAAGCGTCTCGGCGGGGGGCACATGCGCCAGATCACGGTCACGCCCCAGTGCGATCCCCATATCGCGCAGCCGTGTCACTATGTCGGACGTGCCGAAATCAAACGGGTTTTCCTGCCTTATCGGAATCATGGCTGTCTCGAACATCTCGAAGATCAGATCGCTGTGATGCGCAGCCGTTGCGGACCCGAAATACCCGATCGCGTGCATCGCCGCGCGGGTTGCGTGACGATCCGTTGACAGGGTCGCGTCCAGAAGGTTTTGGAATTGTGCGGTCAGTGCAGGGGCAAGGCGGGTTACCGCCCCGAAATCCAGCAAGACAATGCGGCCTGTCACGGGATCAAAGCGATAGTTTGCCAGATTCGGATCGGTTTGCATGGTGCGAAAGGTGAACAGCTCGCGCAAGACAAGATCAATCATCCGCGCGGCGACCTGATCGCGCAGAGATTGCGATGCGCTCTCCAGCGCTTCAATCGGCTGGCTGTCGATATAGGTCATCGCCAGCACGCGCGGCGTGCTCAGGTCAGGATGGCAGGCGGGTAGAAGGAAATCATCCGACTCCGCCAGAAAGGCATTGAAGGCGGCAAGGTTGTCGGCTTCGGCCTTATAATCGGCCTCCTGATGCAGTTGCTGGCGCGCCTCGGCCAACATCGGGTCGATATCCATTCCGCGCGGCACCATACCTGACAGGCGCAAAAGGGCCGCGATATTGTCGATGTCGCTGTCGATACTGTCACGCACTGCGGGATATTGCACCTTGATCGCCAGATCGCGTCCGTCGGTCGTGCGCGCCCGGTGCACCTGTCCGATCGAGGCGGCGGCAAAGGGGCGGACATCGAAGCGTGTAAAGCGGTGCCGCCAGTCAGGGCCCCATTCGGCATTGAGCACATCGCGCAACTGCTGTGGCGGCATGTGCCGCGCCTCGTCCCGCAGGGCGGCCATGATCACGGTCATCTCGGGCGGCAGAACAAAGCCGGGGTCCATCGACAACATCTGCCCCATTTTCATGGCGGCACCCCGCATTGTTCGCAGGTCGCGGGTCACGCGCGTTGCGGTCATCGGGGTCATCAGCATGTTTTGCAAACTGGGACGCTGACCTTTGGCGATCTGGCGCAGACCACTGATCGCCATATCTCCCATTAATCCCGAGGTCATACTCCCCAGACGCAGCAACCGTCCCACCCTGCCATCCGGCACGGGGGCGGCATCCTGATCAGTCTGGTCCTCGGACATGGCGGGCACTTCCGGTTGTGGGTTGCTAGGCAAGATAGGGCGGCAAGGGTGTAGAGGCCGGTCAGTTTGCCGGCAGAACGGGTTTGCGCGCGGTTCCCATATACAGGATCGTCGTCAGCGGCAGGCGGCCAAAGGTCAGGTCTCCGCGCCGGTTGATGCCGCGCGGCCCTAATCCGGTGATTGGCCCCGCCACCAGCCCAGCCTTGGCCAGACCGTCGCGCAATTCCGTTGGTGTGATGAACATGGCCGGATCGTGCGTCCCGCGCGGCAGCAGGCGCAAGACATCCTCGGCCACCGTGATCGTGGCCAGACGCGCCAAAAGGTTGCGGTTGATGGTGTCGAACAGGAACAGCCCGCCCGGACGCAGGACACGCGTTACCTCGGACAGCACAAGGGTCAGGTCGCTGACATGTTCCAGCACATCGACACAGACGACAGCGTCGAAAGCCTTGCTGTCATAGGGCAACGCCTCACCGACACCCACGTCATAGGCTATGTCCAGACCCGACTGGCCTGCATGGGCGCGCGCAGCGTCGATTGCGGCGCGAGCAGGGTCGATTCCCGTGACTTGCGACCCGCGCAGGGCGAGCGCCTCGGCCATGAAGCCACCTGCGCAACCCAGATCCAGCACCGTTTTGCCTTGCCAGTCGATCTGCCGGTCAAACCATGACAACCGTCCGGGCACGAGGTTTTTCAACGTGCGGACCCAGCGGATCTTGTCCGACCACCATTGATCGGCCACGTCGTCATAGATGGTCAAGTCATTGCGCGTCATGGGGACCTCGCTGTGGCAGAACATCGGGAAGGACATAGGGCACGCTGGCACGGTATCTCTGGAACCGCTCGCCATAGCGCGCGGCAAAGCGGCGTTCCTTGAGGCGCGGTGCAGCAAGACAATAGGCACTGAGGCATAACGCCACCGCCAGTTGATCCGGTGTCCAGACCGGCACGGTCCAGAGGGTCAGGGCGAAGGCTACATAGATCGGCTGTCGGATCACGCGGAACATCCCCAAAGTTGGCATATCCGGAAAAACCGGCTTGATTCTTGCCATCAGCGACATCCACCCCAGCGCCCCGGATTGCACTTCGGCACCGGCGTCAAAACTGGCCTTGAGCAGCAGCAACCACGATGCGGCATAGGCCGCACAGACCAGCCAGAGCGTCACACCTTCCGCTTGCCACCAGACGATCCCGCTGGGTGTCCAGAGCGCGAAAAGCGCCAGAAGCTGGAACGAGGCGATCAGCGCATAGGTTGTTGTGGTCAATGTCCGGCCATGTGGTCCGGGGATCAGCCCGGCCAGAAAGCGCCCACCCGGTCCGGTCAGAAGCAAGGAATGGACCAGCGGAAATTGTACCAGAAGCGCTGCATTGGCGATGACCGCCCAAGGCCATGGCGCATTGCCAAGGCTTTTGCTCATGCCAAAGAACATGGCCACGATCATCGCCAGAACCGCTGCCGCAAAGACAAGGTGGCACGAGGCCCCCATCACCAGCGCCAGCGTGATCCGTCCGGCACCGCGTGGCGGATGCAGCGCCGCGTTGATCAGTGTCCACAGACCTTTGATGCGGGGATCATCCAGCATCGCGGGCCTTGATGATAGTTTGCGCGATCGCGTCACCGCTTTGCCATGCGGCCTCGACCCGTGGCCCGATGCACCAGTCACCCCCCAGATAAAGCGCGTCTTGCCCGCTGTGCAAGAACGGTTGGCCCAGCGGTGTTGTCACTCGGGCATAGCGCCAGCGATGGGCGGCGGCGTAACGTGCATCCGCTGCGGAAAGCCCCAGCACCTCGGCCAGTAGCGGCAGCATGCGGGCAGCGATCTGCTCGGGTGACTCCTCTAGATAGTGCGCG
Source organism: Seohaeicola saemankumensis (assembly GCF_021021435.1). Lineage (GTDB taxonomy): Bacteria > Pseudomonadota > Alphaproteobacteria > Rhodobacterales > Rhodobacteraceae > Seohaeicola. Next base: position 354 of record NZ_JAINWI010000020.1, on the reverse strand, counting down.
CTCCATGCGGGGCTGGCCTGCGCGACCCATGTCGTCACAGGGCCCGTGCGGTCCGGTTTGCTGCTGTCCTGTGCGATCCATGCCAGCGGATGGTCGGGATCGCTGCGGTTGGCAAAAGGGCGCGGCGCGTCAGCGGCAAAGGCCGCCATGAGCGTTAGGCAAGGGGCCATCTGCACGGCGTTCAGCGCGCCGGCAAACGGGTGATCCGGCCCCAGCAACCGCAACGCCTGCGGCGCTGGGATGTTCAGCACGATCTGTGCTGCATGGCGCGTTGTCTGGTCGGCGCTGGTGATAGCCCAGCCGTTTGCGCTGCTGTCAACGGCGGAGACAAAACCGGCCACGTGGCGGCGCAAA
>NZ_JAINWI010000002.1 GCF_021021435.1 Seohaeicola saemankumensis | reverse complement strand
GCCTGGATTGGATGCGCGGTCACCGTCTCTGAAATCCCCAATTCGTCCCGCGCATGGGTTGCCAGCGCATCCCGCTCGGTCAACTGGATCGCAACCTTGGTGGCAAGGTCGCGGTCAAGTCCTCGCGCAACGTAGATCTGTGTCAGCTCTTCCAACTCGGCCTCCGGCGTTTCCGCAAGTTCGCCTGTCTCGCGCGCAAGGTCTGCCTGCTCTGCATCTGTCTGGGAACTGACCGAGACATATTCGCCCGCCGCCATGGACATGGCTCCGGCCATAAGACCGGCAAGACCGGCAATCAGCACCTCGGGCTTGTCGGAACCAGCCGCAGCGACGCCGACGACAAGGCTGGATGTCGACACCAGCCCGTCATTTGCGCCAAGCACAGCCGCGCGCAACCATCCGATACGATGCACCATGTGGATTTCAGAATGCGAAAGACGGCTCATGCCATTGTTCCTTGTGAAAGGTCTGTTTTCAAAGAATGTTCGGAGGGTGGAGCATCGGACAGGCCGGGCCTGGGAGAAATGCGCAAGGCACGCAGTGCGTTCAGAATAACTGCAACGTCAATCACTTCTTGCAACAAAGCGCCCTGCACAGGTGTGAGATAGCCCAAGGCGGCAGCGATCATGCCAAGCACGGAAAAACCGATCCCTGCGACCACGCTTTCAACTGCGATCCGCCGCGATGCGCGGGCGATTTCCATACCCGGTCCGATCCGGTCCAGCCGATCTACCAGCAAGACGACATCAGCCGCCTCGGCCGAGGCTGCGGCCCCGCGTGCGCCCATGGCCACCCCGACATCGGCTGCGGCAAGCGCTGGCGCGTCGTTGACCCCGTCGCCAATCATCATGACGGGGCCGTTCTTGCGCTCGCTGAGCAATAGAAGCACTTTCTGATCCGGCGTCAGGTCCGCGCGTATTCCGTCAAGCCCAAGCCCTGCTGTCACCCGTGTTGCCACATCGGCCCGGTCGCCGGTCGCCAAAAGAATGCGCGCGATCCCCTGTTCGCGCAGACGCGCGATCATATCAGCCGCCCCCTCGCGCAGAGGGTCCGACATCACAAGATGCCCGGCCAACTGGCCATCCACGGCCAAGGCAACTACAACCGCGCCCGCTTCTATATCGGGATGTGAAACCGCCGGCTCCTGAACGCGCTGCAAGACAAAACCAAGGCCCCCCACAACGACCTGGCGGTCCTCGATAAAGCCAACCACGCCTTCACCGGGGATTTCGGCCACATCCTGCGGAACCGGCAACGTCAGACCGCGCAGTTTTGCGGCCGCGACAATCGCCTGCGCGACCGGATGTTTCGAGGCCTGATCAAGAGCTGCGGCAAAACGCAGGATCTGCGTCTCGTCCATCCCGTCGGCAGTAACGATCCTGACGATCTGTGGCCGCCCGTCCGTCAGTGTGCCGGTCTTGTCCAGGATCAGGGTGCTGATCCGCGCCATGGATTCCAGCGCCCCTGCCCCCTTGATCAGCACACCGAAATGCGCGGCGCGCGACAGGCCCGCGACCAGTGCCACCGGCACGGCAAGGATCAAGGGACACGGCGTTGCGACCACCAACACCGCGACGGCGCGGATCGGATCACCCGTGAACCACCACGCCGCCAATGCGATGCTCACCGTTATGACCAGAAAACCCAAGGACCAGCGGTCCGCCAGACGTGACATCGGTGCCTTGGAGGCCTGCGCCTGCTCGACCAGACGCACGATCCCCGCATAGGTGCTGTCCTTCGCGGGCCGGGTCGCTGTCAGGTCAAAAGCTTCGCCCGCATTGGTCGAGCCACTCATGACGTCAGAGCCCCGCGTCAGCCGCACTGGCAGCGACTCGCCGGTCAGTGCGGATGTGTCCAGAAATGCTCCGTCTGATGACACTGTGCCATCAACCGGAACCACATCGCCTTGCCGGATCAGCAACCGGTCGCCTGGCGCAACCTCATCGAGGGGGACATCCTGAAGTCCCCCATTCTGATGGCGGGTTGCTGTCCGAGGAACGCGGGACAAGAGAGTGTGCATCTCGCGGCGAGCACGGCCTTCGGCAAAGCTTTCAAGGAAGGTTCCGCCGGAATACATGACAGCAACGACCGCCGCGGCAAGTGTTTCTCCGAACACAAGCGCCGCTGTCATCGACAACGCCGCCACGATATCGAGGCCGATCTCACCCCGCCCGATACTGCGCAGGATCTCAACAAAAAGAGCCAAAAGCGCAGGCAAGACCCCTGCAATCCAGACCAGACTTGCGATGTCGGATCTGCCGAAGACATAGAAAGCAAGCCCGGCAGACAAACCAAGCACCGCAAGAAACAGAATGCCGGTCTTGAAACGGTCTGACGCTGTTGCTTCCATTCTGCGGGTCTCCGTTCGGCTCAGCTTATGGCCGTTGGATTTTCGGAAAACAGGTCTCCGACTCCAACACCCCTGATGCTGCCAACAGCATCGCGCAGCAGGAAGAGAGTGTCGAGCCTGAGGTTCATGGCAGCGGAAGCGGATCTACATGTATTGGTGGCGGAACCCGCTGCACCGCCGTCCTCTGACCGAACTGTGACCGAACCGACCTTCGAAGGGCTGACAAAGCTTTTCGACACGGGGCAACCCAGCCCTGGCCTACTCTCGGACGAAGGCGGGCAATTTCTTGGCGGGCACGCCATGAACTCGAACAAACGGCAAAAGACGCCGGCCGCCTTGAGTGACTTTGAACCGCCCCGGTTTAACCGGAGACCTATAGCTTCATTTCACGCGACCATATCGAGCACGTCGTGCTGTGCATAGTAGTTCTGTTCAGCCTCCGCTGGCGGGATGTTTCCGATGGGACCAAGCAGACGCCGGTTGTTGAACCAATCGACCCAGCCGAGGGTGGCCATTTCCAGATCCTGCATGTTGCGCCACGGGCCCCGACGATGAACCAGCTCGGCTTTGTAGAGACCATTTATCGTTTCAGCGAGGGCGTTGTCGTAGGAATCCCCGACGCTGCCGACCGACGGTTCGATGGCAGCCTCAGCCAAACGCTCGGTGTAGCGAATTGACAAGTATTGCCCGCCGCGGTCCGAATGGTGAACCAGTCCACTGTTCTGGACGGGCCGTCGATCGTGCAGGGCCTGCTCCAAAGCTTCGAGAACAAAGTCCGTTTTGGCAGACCGTGAGACCCGC
>NZ_JAINWI010000019.1 GCF_021021435.1 Seohaeicola saemankumensis | reverse complement strand
ATTATCCGCCTTACCGGCTCAGTTCTGGGTGAAAATCAACAGCCTTGGAGACTTTGTGGACGTAATAGCTGAATTCCGGCCCGAGTTGCGCGACGATGCGGGCAAAAAGCGCTGTCACCTTGTCGAGATAGGCATCGTCCGTGGTGTAGCTGTTGATCCCCTCGAGCCGAATGCAGCGGAAGAGTTCGTTGACCCGGGTGCGCACGGTCTGGTCGTCGACGAGACTCACATAGGGCAGCATATGCGCGAGGCGGGTCTCGCGCGCATACCAGTCCGGCGTCATTGTGCGGGCATCGAGCGCAGCATCACGGGCGTCATCACGGGGCATAGCTATCCCCGCCATGGATGCTACGGTTGCGGGTGGGTGGCGTCTCCTGCAACGCGGTCATCATTACGTCGATAAAGCGCGGATCCCAATCCGCGGCCTTCCACAGCACCGGATAGAGCAGGGCGGCGACACCCAGCACCGCGATGTGCTGGACCCAGACAAACAAGAGCACCGAGCCGAAGAGCCAGACCATCGCGTACATGATGGGCAGGCCCAGAAGCTTGGGCGGGCGCACAAGGCCGAGGAAGAGAGGCGCGCGCTCAGCCACCGGCAAAGACCGCGGCAACAATGGTGGGAGCGGCGGCGACACCGGCGATGCCCACAAGCACCCAAAGCGCTTGGCGCAGATCGATGATGTTGAAGAACCAGCTCAAAAAAACGCCGAGGACCGCGAGTGTGGCGATGACCACACCAAGAGGTCCGGTCAACGCATCGACAATGCCCTGCAACAAGCTCTGGATCGGGGAGAGATCGATGCTCTGTGCAAGGGCGGGCTCGGCAATGAACAGGAATAGCGCCAGCGAGGCGACAAAGAGGCTTGAAATCTGTTTCATGAATTTGATCCTTCCGATCGGGCCACGACGGCCATGACGCGGGCCACGTGGTTCTGGGTTTCTCGGTAAGGGGGAATGCCACCGTGTTGGCGCACGGCGTCCGGCCCCGCGTTGTAGGCCGCAAGCGCCAGGCGCGGATCACCGAAGCGCTCCAGCATCATCGCGAGGTAGCGGGCGGAACCGTCGAGGTTCTGTTGGGGGTCACGCGGATCGACGTCGAGATCACGCGCGGTTGCCGGCATCAATTGGCCCAGACCAATGGCACCCGCGCTCGAGATCGCATCCTGCCTGTAGGCGCTCTCTACTTCGATATTGGCGCGGTAGAGAGCCAGCCAATTCGTGACGGACAGTCCCGCGCGGCGCAAACCGGGATGGCTGGCATAGCGCAGGGCCGTTGCCTCTATGCCCGAGAGAACGTCTGCGCGGGGCAAGGGTGCTGGCTGGGCGAGTGCCGCAAACCTCAGCGCGTCAGGCTCAGCAGCTGCTTCAGTCTCACCAAGAATGACCAAACCATCGGACGCCGATCCCTGACCAGCGCCGTCATTGTAGTTCCGGGCAAAACCGCTCTGAGAGCGGGACGGGGTCAGAGAGCCGTCACTCTCCATGACCAGGACCATTTGCGCTGAGGCTGGCGGTGCGACCAGCCAGAGACAGACGAGGTTAGCTGCCAGCATCCTTGTCTGATGGGGCTTTGTCTGGCGGGGCGAGTTTATGCGTACGGCTTGTACCCGCCTCAAGCGGCAGGTCGACATGCGCAAAGCCAAGGCCAATGAAGAAAGACACCACGCCGGAGATCGTCTTGAATTCGCGGATTTTGATATCGTTATAGGTCGTCCGCGTTCGGGCGGTGACGAGGAGCTTTTCCACGCCGTCATCGGAGACAACGCGCATGATCCAGACCCCGTAATAGCTGGGGCCTTTCTGGTGTGCCGACTCTTGGCAAAGGATTTCTGCGCTATAGCCGCTTTCCACGAGCTCGCGGAACCTGGCTTCCGTAACCACATTTGGTGCTTCGATGTCCCAGTTCATGGCCCGGCTCACGCTTTCTCCAATGGCGCGACCCCAGGCATTCCCACTTGAAGCCCAGAGTTACGATAGTATACTATCAACCGCAAGATATAATATCATGTTTCGGCTGTAGTTTGGTCACGCAGACACTAGTCACGGCCAACGTCTGCGATCAAGGAGATAACAGGTTTGAGAAACCCAAGGTTGACAGGCCTGCTCCCATTGCAAGCTATAGTCCTTCTAATCTGCGTTCCCGGGCCGGTTTTGGCGGAATCCTGCTTCGCCCCGGCCCGTCCTTTCCTGCCAAGCGATTCGCAGGCAGCGCGGGACTATGCGGATATCATCCGCGGCGACTTCGAAGATTACATTCAGGATATCCAGAGCTACTTCCGTTGCCTCGACAGTGAACGCGCCCGCGCCTTCGAAGAAGCGCGGGAAGTCAGCGAGGATTATGGCCGGTTTCTGCAATTGGTAGGGGATTGATGGGCAGCCTCGGGAGCATCAGACTTGCAGCCCATGGAAACCAGACGCCGATAACACCCTCATATATCTACTTTTTAGATAATAGATTTCATCCGCTAGCGACGTCACAAAAGGTATGTGACGCGTGGCAAAGACAATCAGAAGCACAGGACAGGTGGCACTCTGCCAAGCATTGGTCGACGCCCGCATCAAGGCGGGCCTCGGTCAGGAGGACTTGGCGGTCAAGCTCAAGTGCCATCAATCACTTGTGGCGCGCATTGAAAGCGGCCAGCGCCGGGTCGACGTCGTCGAGCTGGTCGTCCTTGCGCGCGCCATTGGCTTTGACCCCTTCAAGGTTCTGGCGATCGTTGAAGCCGCCACGGAGCCCGACCACCGGATTTGATCCATTTCATCTTTCGAGAACACGGGAGCTGACTTCTCCCGGTGTGAATTCGTTACCGCGAGGACGAACAGTAACCGATTTTAACGAGGCCCGGCACACGGTTGCAGCAAACGCTTTGGATCTGAGCTGCTATCCGCAACGCCAAATTGCAGGAAGTCAGTAAACAGTGAACGAAAATGAGGTCGAAGGCGTCGCGATCGCCAATTTGATTGCAACCGATGAAGAAACCATTGTCGGCTGGGTATATCGCTGGAACACAGGTGCTCTGGCAATCCGGTGGGACATCCATGGCCCGCAGCGTGTCTCAAAGATTTACCCGGAGCTCTGCGATGCGGATAAAGCCGAAATTGACTTCGCGTCTCTCATGCAGCTGCCCTGTCGCAACGACTGACATGGTAGAATATGGCCTTTATGGCCCTCGATTGTGTGAGTGTGCCTGCGTTGCAGGTTTGATTTCGTACAAGGCCCTGCGCGACTTCGCTGCGGCTCAATAGTCAGTAATTGACCTGCTCAAAACCGTAATTCCCGCTATAGTCACGCCACTCAACGAAGACGGATCTGTGATAAATGCTCGGGCAGTGCTCGCCCCATCGCTCGAGACCGGCATGCGCATCAGGAAGCGCTGCGGGTGACGACACCCTCCAAGAAAAATCGCCCTGGATCCCGTAGGTGCCGAGGACAACGGCGGCGCTGCGGTTGCAGTCGCCATCTCGCCCGGATTCGTGCTGGCGGGCATAACGAACGTCAAAGACGCGGATGGAACGCACGAAGTTGAATTCCGGCCCGCTGATATCGATGTCGGCGCGGTCTTTTACGAGCTGGAGGGCGTAATCAGCCCTTACGAGGTTGTCCCAAGCCGCGTTGGAGCCTTTGCGCCCAAGCATCCCGCCTGCCCTGGCTGCCTGATCGAAGAGCGGGGTTGAAGAGTTTGGAGGGGTTCCTGAATCACCATATAGGGCATCGAAGATCCGGTCCGCGGGCCGCGATCTAGCAGGTCCATCGTAAGACGCACCCATCGGGCAGCGCCAAATCTGAAGCGGCGGCTCCACCGGCCATGGAGTTATGCGCCGGATGAACTCGGCCCGTGCGCGGGCGCAGGGCACGGAAGCTGGCCATCCACCGGACAAACACAGCAGGATGGCACAATCGATCTGATAGGTTTGGGCGCGTGCTTGTGTCGGAACTGTTGGGCCGGTCAAGGCGAGAGCTAAAAAGGCCGCCAGAGGGAGGTTTTTGAATTCGAAACGCATGGCAAGGACCCTTGACAATCTTCACCCAGCATACCTACGAAAATATACTATTGCAACAATGATGATGCGTGTTGCGGTTGCGGCGGTCAGCAAGATCGCGAGGTGACCGAGCCGCCCGTCGTCATCCGCCACGTTCCGCGCTGCGCCAATCCCACGGCATGTCAAAGCGTCCGAGCCATCTCGATCGTCAAATGAGTCTCGAATTGCCCTTAAATCGGTTCTACCTAAATCTGTTTGGCGAATAGGACGCATTCGGGCTCTCAGCAGTTCTGCAACGGCTCAGAAGCAGACGGAACCTTGAAGGCTTCGAACCTCGTGAGTTCGAGGACCAGGCCAGGCTGGCTTGAAGCAGGCCGTGCACCCGTTTCAGGTCGCTGTCGCTTAGCTTGCACTCGCAATCGACGTCGATCACACCTTCATGACCTCTCACAAGCTCAGTGAAAACGGTTCTCCTCCTCTTCAGGCTTGCCGTGACCGTAGAGGTCGGCGTTTTCGTGTGCGCGGTCTTCGTGTTCGAACTCCAGGCTGGAATGGGCGATGTTGAAGTCCTCCTTCAGCCGGTCCTTGATCGCTGCCTTGATCTTTTCGATTTTACCCCAGCCGCCCGCTGTCAGCACCACGTGGCAGTCCAGCGCCGCCTTGTGCTCCTCCATCTGCCACAGATGCACGTGGTGAACGTCCGCTACACCATCGACGCTCCGCAGCGCCTCAACGACGGCTGCATTGTCGATGTCGGGTGGGCTGCCGAGCATCAGGGTTCTGATCGGACCGCCAATCTCAGTGAAAGCCAGATAGAGGATGTAAAGGGCAATGCCGATGGTGATTGCGGGATCGACCCATCGCATGTCGTAGAGGATGATCAGGGACCCTCCAATGATGACTGCCACAGAGGCCAAAGCGTCCGACAGGTTGTGCAGGAAAAGCGCACGGATGTTCACACTGCCTTTCTGCATCGAATAGGTGAGCAGCGCCGTCAACGTGTCGACGACGAGTGCCACACCGCCCAGGATCACCACCGTCCAACCAGCGACCTCGGGCGGGTCGATCATCCGCATGCCACCCTCATAGATCAGGTAGAAACCGATCAGGATCAGGGTCGTGTAGTTGATGAGTGCCGCGACGATTTCAATCCGACCATAGCCGAATGTCATGCGTTCATCGGCGGGTCGTCTGGCGATTTTGCGCGCAACGAACGCGATCACCAGTGACGCCATGTCCGAAAAATTGTGTAGGGCATCTGCGATCAGCGCCAGGCTGCCGGAAAGGATGCCGCCAACGATCTGCGCGACGGTCAGAAGCCCGTTGGCCCAGATTGCGATGGAGACCCTACGATCACCTGATTCAGGATCAATGTGGGTATGGCCATGATCATGCGGCACGGTTGTTCTCCTCATGGCTGTGGTTCGGTCGACTGAGACCAGGGACCTTTGGCAACATTCCACGACGGATGCGGCGAACCCGGGCATTCATCCAGTGACGGATGACGTGGCGATAGAGAAAGTCACGCGCAAATCCGAAGTTCTGACTATATTTCAAATAAAAGTCATCGGGCGCATCAAAGGTTCCAAAATCACGAACGATACCGGTTTTCTGAATATAAGTGCTGCCGCCGTTCCAACTGACTGGTGGCGCACTCAGGCAATCCGTTCCAGCGCCGTAGCCGCAAAGGCTTTCTGTTTCGCTGAATTCCTTCTGAAGCGACTGCAGGAAGGGGGCGTCCAGAATGAAGCCTTCGAGATTGATCCAGCCCTCTTCTGTTTCGACTTCGACCCACGAGTGCAGAATTTCGGACGGTGCGAGGGGGTAGACCAATTCGGGCACCACGCCACGCTGCAGGGCCTTGTGGATGGTGAAGCCGTGCAGTCGGCAGCGGATGCCTACGCTGCGCAGCAGTGCCATGAGAAGCGTCCCTTTCGTGTTGCACTGCCCGTAGCCGTCGGTCAGCACCGCAGAGGCGGGAATGTCGTCGACGCGGTTGTAGCCGAACGCAATCACGTTCCGGACAAAGTCATAAACCGCGCCAATCCGGTCGACACGGGCAAGGTCATGCCAGCCACGATCTCGTACCAGGTTCGAGATTGAGGGCGAGTCAGAATCCAGCAGTCTTGTTGCGGTTAAATAGGAATCGGTGGGTGCCACAGGGTCTCTCCTCGAATCGTTCACGAGGAGTCTTAATCTCTACAGTGACTAGAGAGACAAGCCTTTTCTCAAATGTTACTTTCGATCACAGCTCTATCCGATAGTGCCAAGGGCCGGGAAGGTTTCGAGCAGCCAGAAGGCAAGGCGGCTGATTTGACCTGTCATCACGCCGATACCCATCAGCACCATCAGACCGCCCGATATACGATAGAGCCATCGACCAGCCGGACCGATCCGCTTTAGCCTGCCTGCAATCTCGTTGGTGAAGAGCGCGATGATCAGAAACGGCATTCCAAGTCCTGCGGAGTAGATTGCCAGCAAGGCCATCCCGTCCGCTCCAGATGTCGCGCTCACCGCCAGGATCGACCCAAGCACAGGGCCTATGCAGGGCGTCCAGCCAAAGGCAAAGGCAAGACCCAAAAGGTAGGCTCCAACGGCGCTGCCGCCGTCAACTTTCACGTCGGGCCTCGTGTCACGCATCATGGCGGGGATCTTGATCGCGCCCATCATGACAAGTCCAAACAAGACGATCAAAAAGCCACCCGCAAGCCCGAGTTCGTATTTCCAGCGCAAGAGCATCCCGCCCAAAAGACTTGCCCCGGCCCCAAGCGCCACGAAGACTGTCGAAAACCCGAGCACGAACCACAAACTCAGGACAACGCTGCGCACCCGTTCGGCAATGCTACGCGCCGCCCCGGATTTCACGGCGGGCTGTCCCGCGATGTAAGACACGTAGCCAGGAGCAAGAGGCAGGACACAAGGCGACAGAAAGGATATGGTGCCACCCAGAAAAGCCGCGACGATTCCAACACCTGAAATTTCGAACATTCAATTCCTGCCTTGCTTTAGCCTGTGAAACGCGCACCGTTGTAAAAGCTAAAGCTACTGTAGGAGCAATGCCGTTTTATTACGCTCCGCGGGGTGCCGCGAGGATGATGGCAGCACCCAACAAGCATACAGTGGTGCCGAGCAGATCCCACCTGTCCGGCCGGTGCCCTTCGGCGAGCCACATCCAGAGAATGGACGCGGCAATATAGATCCCACCATAGGCGGCAAAGGCGCGTCCCGCAGCCACAGTGTCGACCTGAGCCAGAAGCCAGCCGAACGCCACCAGCGCCGCCACACCGGGGACAAGCCAAAGTGGGGACGCGCCAAGACGCCACCATGCCCAGATGGCAAAGCATCCGGTGATCTCAGCCAAGGCCGCGAGCGGATAGACGAGCACTGCGGTCATCTCAGGCGCCGATCTCGTCGTGGTCCGTCAGGCACTCGGAATGGTCGCGCAACACCTCCAGCACACGGCAATCGGCCGTGTGCCCGCCGCTGCATTCGTGCACCATCCTCTGCAATTCTGTCCGAAGGGCTTCAAGTCGGGCCATACGTTGCTCAACCTGCTTGAGTTGTCGGCGAGCGATGGCATCGGCCTCCGCGCACGACTTGTCTGGATGATCGCTCAGATCAAGAAGCTCACGGATTGCGTCCAGCGAGAACCCGAGTTGCCGCGCATGCCGGACGAAAGACAAGCGGTCAAGCTCACTATCTCCATAGCGCCGCTGACCGCCAGCCGATCGCCCGGGCTCGGGCAGGAGTCCGATCTGCTCGTAATAGCGGATCGTCTGCACCTTCGTCCCGGTCCTTTTTGCCAAAGTGCCGATTGTGAGCATATCACCTCTCCAAACTATCTACAGCCCGTGTAGCTTTAAGCGTTTTTTTGCACAAGTTCCGCTCGGCATCTCACAGGTCAGTGAACATCGCTCTTTCATCCAGAATAGGTCTTGAACCTACAGTAGCTAGAGGGTGTAAACGCGCCTAAAATATAGAATCAAATTCGGGCGGAGCGGCGTGCGGCTATCAGGTCTTCAGAAAGTACTACGGGTTTTGGCGGGTGTGGCGGCGCTCGTTTTCATCTGGTCGTTGTTGTGGTGCGACTATTTTGTCGCCCAGCATCGGGTCTCGACGGGCGCACTATCGTAAGTATCGTGAACAGACAAAAAAGGACTAACCTTGAAACGGCGCTAGCCTGAGAGCGCGACACCATGGAGAGCGGGTCCAGCTTGCGTTCGACGCGGAAAAACGACTGTTTTGTAGGAAGCCCAGACGAGCATCGCTGTCGCCTAGTTGGTCGGAGTCTTGGCTCTGCCCACTGTTTGAGGGGTCGACGCCGTCACAAAGGCGTTCGGGACTAGCACGTTGCTGTAACTTCCCGAGACTGAGCGCGAAGAAAAAGAGGTCAGAATATGCGTACAACCTTGGCAGGGTATCAGGGATTGCTTATCAGTCTCGCACTCTTTCTTGTTTTTGTGGCAAGCCCTGTTCGCGCCTTGGAATCCAATGCGTATCGTTCCGAAGTTCTGACGGCACGTTTGATCGTCGCGGAAGCAGGAATCGCCCCAGGATCGCAGTTCCTTTCGGCGGGTTTGAAGATTGAACTGGAGGAAGGATGGAAAGCGTACTGGCGGTCGCCAGGCGAGGTTGGCCTGCCGCCAGAGATCGATTGGGAGGGGTCCACAAACCTTGAATCCGTCGACATGCTTTGGCCCGCACCCACGCGTTTCCGCGCCTTCGGAATTGAAAATTTCGGCTATGCCAAACAAGTAATATTTCCATTGCAGTTGCGGCTTGCGAACTCTGATAGAGCGGCCGAGCTGAAGGGACTCGTCGATCTGCTGATCTGCTCCAATGTGTGCATTCCGGAAAGGTTTGAATTGACACTCCCTGTGCCATTGGGAACGGGCGTCGATGCGAAAGCCGCGACCGATATCGCGACATGGGCCGCTCGCGTACCTGTTGCAGGGCCAGAAAGTGCAATAGCGGTCTCGGGCGCATCGCTGAAGCAGGATCAGGCATTGGTTGTTCAAATGACGCGGCCTTCTGGCTGGAACAATCCCGATCTTTTTCCAGAGTTTGGTGCAGGCTCTGCATTCGGCGCACCCGACATCCGCCTTACAAGTGATCGCACCGGTCTCTGGGCAAGTATCCCGATTCTCGCGTTAAGCGAGGAACAAACCTCCCTTCGAATTACGGTCGTAGACGAGGGTGTCGCGGTTACATTCGATGATGTGAACACTACCGACGTTGTACCTGCGCCACCTTACGCATCCGAGACCAGCCAAGATAGGGGTCAGTTTTTCCCGATTCTCTTGCTGTCCTTCCTGGGAGGGTTGATACTGAACGCAATGCCATGCGTCTTGCCAGTTCTATCGATTAAGTTCGGGTCGGCGCTCCGAATGAAGAATCGCTCCCTTTCACAATTGCGCGCGGGATTTCTCGCTACGGCTGTGGGAACTGTTGCTTTTATGTGGGTGCTGGCCTTGGCGGTCATAGCGCTGCAGACGCTCGGATATGCCGTTGGATGGGGTGTGCAGTTTCAGAATGCATATTTCCTAATTGCACTCATTCTCGTTGTCGGACTCTTTGCGGCAAATTTGTTTGGAGTTTTTGAAATTTCTTTGCCCAGCAGCTGGATGGTTAGGCTATCTGGCCGCTTTGGGCGGGGGTATGCCGAAGACTTCTCCACCGGCGCTCTGGCTGCGATACTTGCAACGCCTTGTTCAGCCCCGTTGCTGGGGACAGCCATTGCCTTCGCCCTTTCTGGCACGACAGGCGATATACTTGCGGTTTTCACAGCGATGGGGATTGGGCTTGCACTGCCATATATTCTGGTTGCCGCTTGGCCTGGTTTCCTGTCTCGACTGCCCAAACCGGGACCCTGGATGATAAGCGTGAAGATCGTTCTCGGATTGCTGCTTGCCGGAACCGTTGCATGGCTATGCTGGGTCTTGATTGGTGTGACGTCGCCAACTCTCACAGGCCTGGTGCTGCTGGGTCTTGGGCTCATCGTACTGGCGGCGAGAGCCTATCAGGTTCAGCCTCGTAACGGTTTGCTGTGGGGAATGACTGCGGTTTTGGGCATGACGTTGGCGGCCCCTGCACTGCTGCCAAAAAGCTCCGATGATGTAACAGCCTCGATCACTTCTTACTGGGTCGAGTTCGACCGGTCCCGGATCGCGCGTGAAGTGTCGCAGGGCAAAACTGTCTTCGTGGACGTTACTGCGGATTGGTGCATCACTTGTAAAGCAAACAAAACCCTGGTCCTGGATCGTGAACCAGTTTTGGGAGCACTTGGCGAGGAAGGCGTGATTGCGATGCGCGCGGATTGGACGCGACCGGACGCGAAAATCCAATCCTATCTCGAGGCGCACGGCAGATACGCAATTCCGCTCAACATCGTCTACGGTCCAGATGCTCCTGAAGGTATCATTTTATCTGAACTACTATCTGCGGATGCCGTTCTCGAAGCACTGTCGGCTGCCAATCTCAGCGCTGTCCGAAAACGATGACATAGTGCCGTTGCATTGCTCAAGGGAGGCAGAACCTACAGTGGTTTAGTTTCAGGTGAAAGGAAAGCTGTTATGTATCTGAGACCACGCGGCCCCAATTTATTTGTTGATCCGATCCAATCGGGCCGTGGCGGCGGCACGCATAGGGTCGGTTTCCGGAAGGCTTTCGGCCAAGGTGCGCGCATTGTCGGCGGCGTTCTGGGCAGCATCAAAGTCACCCAATACACTGTACGCCTCCGCAAGCCGAAGCCATCCTTCAAGATTGTCTTGGTCATCCAACAATCGCGCCGCCAAGCGGTCAACCATGGAGCGGACGAAAGCGCTGCGTTCCTCGACCGACATGTCCTGAGCGGCCTCGATATCGGCCGCACCGGGGCTACGCGCGTCCCGAGAGTCCGGAAAGAAATCAGCTAGGGTGACAGGGCTCTCTCCAACCTGTTCCCCCAATCGGTTGGCGACAGACAGGAAAAGTTCCATCCACGGATAGGCGCGATCCGCTCTCTTGAGGCGCTCGATCAAAAGCGTCCTCGCTTCATCTGGAACCCCGTCCTGTTCGAGGATCCGGGCTCTATAGAAAATTGGGCCTGGATCATCGGGGTCCATCTCCGATGCGCGTTCGATCACGCTTTCCGCTTGCGGCGTCACGATCCCGTTCTCGGCTGCGATCAAGGCCTCGGCATATAGCAATAGGGTTGAGATATCTGCATTGTCGCGGACAGTGACGCGTTCGAATGCATCGGCGGCATCATCGTAACGAGCCATACGCATATAGGTCTGACCGAGCAGAACCCAACCATCACTTGGTCCACCAGACTCGTCTGCTTCAAGCCGGGTTTTTAGTCTCTGGGTCAACTCTGAGAGGTTTGCGGCTTCCTGGGTTTCAGATGCGCGAGACGCCAGAGGCTGGCTTTCGATCTGTGGCGAGCCGATTTGAGAATACAGAGCGAAGGCTACCAATGGCGTGGCAATGGCGGACGCGAAGATGGTGCTTCGCCCACTTGCGCGCGACGATTCACGTGTCGCAAGCCGACCGGCAGCCAGAATGCGGCGTTTGATTTCAACCCTGGCCGCGTCGGCCTCGGTAACGGATATCAGATTCCGCTCTTGATCAGTATCAATTTCGGAAAGCTGATCCTTGAGGATAACCAACGCTCCATCCTTTCTGTTCAGGACTTCACCCGTTCGATAGAGACCGGACAAGAACAGAAGGACAGTGATGGATGCCATCGCGCCTAACACCAACCAAATCATGGGTCTCTCCGTCCTTCATTTTCATGAAAAATGGCTTCGAACTCACGCTCTTCATCGGGGCTCAGTGGATCAGCAGTGCCATCAAGAACGGCCCTGCTTCGGCACCTGATTGTGACAAAGACAACGCCAATCCCAACGGCAAAAAGAACCGCTGGTCCGAACCACAACAGATACGTGGCGGGTTTCAGTCGCGGCCTGAACAGGACGAAGTCACCATATCGATCTACGAAAAACGCAATGATCTCGTCATTTGTTTCACCTGCAATCAGACGTTCGCGCAGCAAGGTGCGCATCGTTCGGGCAACACCCGCATTTGAGCTATCGATATCCTGATTCTGGCAGACAACGCAGCGTAGCTGCTTTGAGAGCTCCCGGGCGCGCGACTCAAGCACCGGATCATCCAGCAACTCATCTGGCTCCACAGCCCATGCCGCGGTTGTTGCGGCAAGCATCAGCACCAGTGAATAGAGCCAACTCTTCATGATTGACCACCTGCTGCGGCCAACGCAGCACGAATTTCATCCTGTGCCTCTGGCGTCACAATGGGACCAACGTAGCGATAGACTACGATACCGTTCGCATCGATCACAAACGTCTCAGGCACCCCCGAAATACCCCATTCGATACCGACCCGGCCCTCGCTGTCTGATCCGATCCTCTCATAGGGGTTGCCAAGCTCCTCCAGCCAGTTTGCGGCATCTGCTGGTTTGTCCATGTAGTTAATCCCCATCAGCCGAACACCGTCCTGTTCAACAAGCCTGGTTAGCACCGCATGCTCAGCACGACAGGGCACGCACCATGAAGCGAATACATTGACCAAAACCGGCTCGCCAATGCTACGAAGGGCTGCGGCCGACAGTCCGGGGGTCTGCGTGCTCTCTACCGGTGGAAGCTCAAAATCCGGAACTGGTTCGGAGACCAAAGCGGAAGGAATTGCGTTAGGATCTCGGTCTGGGTTGAGCCCCCAGAACAAAAATCCACCCAAGACCACTGCGACCAGCGCTGGCATCGCGAGAAGGATTTTCTTCATCATATCATTCCGCCGGTTGAAGCGCTGACGACCGGCTTTTTGGCGACGGCGCACCCACCCGCAATCTGCGGTCCGATAGCGAAAGGGACCCGCCAAGCACCAGCATCGTCGCTCCGATCCATATCCAATTAACCAGTGGTTCGTAGAGAATGCGCAAATTCCACTGGCCCGACGCCTTTTCGGTCGCAGGCTCACTGATGGTGACGTAGAGATCACCTCTGAGCGTTGATCGGATTGCAGATTCGGTTGTGGACGTCCCCGCAACTGGATAGTTTCTGCGCTCTGGACGAAGAAGCGTAATCTCCCGTCCATCTTTCAAGACGCGAAGCTGGCCTTGTTGTGCGATGTAGTTTGGACCACGCAACCGTTCGACACCGTCGAATATTACCTCAAAACCGGCGATTTCCACGGTCGTCCCCGGTTCTGCGAAAAGAACACGTTCTTCCTTCCAGGCTGTGGAACCTACAAACCCAAGCACAAGCATTGCAACGCCAAGATGCGCGAGCGTCATACCGTGCGCAGCGCGCGGCAAGTTCCGCGCGCGACGCAGCGACTGTGAAAGGGGTAAATCAAAGAGCTTGATGCGCAACGCCCATTCGCGCAACGTTGCAACAAAAACCCAGGCTGCAATCCCTATTGAGACCACTGCAAGCAGGGGCCCGTCTGTCTGAAGGTACCAAACGATCCCCGCAACACCAATCGCGATACCAAAAACCAAACGCAGCCGCTGCCAGATACCGGGAAGATCGGCCCGTTTCCAAGACAGGAATGGGCCAATTCCCATGATGATGACTAGCGGCAGCATGAAAGGGATAAACGTCGCGTTGAAATACGGTGGTCCTACAGAGATCTTTTCATCAGTCACCGCTTCCACAAACAACGGATAGAGTGTTCCAAAAAGGACGGTCGCCGTTGCGGTCGCGAGCAGAAGGTTGTTGAGCAAAAGCCCCGCCTCGCGGCTAATCGGCCGAAATACGCCACCCGATCCAAGCTGAGGCGCGCGCCATGCGTAAAGTGTCAGTGAGCCGACAATGGTTACGCCAAGAAGGCCGAGAATGTACACGCCGCGCGCCGGGTCGACCGCGAACGCGTGAACGGATGTCAAAATGCCGGATCGGACGATAAATGTCCCCAGAAGTGACAGTGAAAAGGTCAGGATGGCCAAAAGAATGGTCCAGCTTTTGAACGTGTCCCGCTTTTCCGTGACGATAGCGGAGTGCAGGAGTGCCGTACCCAGCAGCCATGGCATGAAGGATGCGTTTTCCACCGGGTCCCAAAACCACCAGCCGCCCCAGCCAAGTTCGTAATAGGCCCACCAAGAGCCGAGTGCGATCCCCGCAGTGAGGCTGATCCAGGCCGTCAGAGTCCAAGGCCGCACCCAACGCGCCCATGCGGGATCCACCCGACCCTCTATCAGAGCCGCGACCGCGAAGGAGAAGACGATCGAGAAGCCGACATACCCAAAATACAAGAGCGGGGGATGCATCGCCAACCCGATGTCCTGCAGCAGAGGATTAAGGTCTGTGCCATCCAGAGGCGGCGGAAACACCCGCTCGAACGGATTGGATGTAAAGAGCATGAAGCTCAGGAAACCGACGCTGATCCAGGCTTGAACGGATAGAGTTCGCGCTTTGAGACCAACCGGAATGTTTCTGCCCAGCAGCGCGACCCCAGCCCCGAAAAGTACGAGAATAAAGGTCCAGAGAACTAGAGACCCTTCGTGGCTGCCCCAAGTGCCGGCAACCTTGAAGATCATCGGCTTCAGAGAGTGGGAATTTTCAACCACGTTTCGAACCGTGAAATCACTGACAACAAAGGAGCGCATGAGCGCGCCAAACGCAATTGCAACTAACGTCACCTGAAGCACCGCTGTTGTCTTTGCACTTTCCATCCAAAGCACGCGTCCCGTGCTTGCTCCGACAATTGGCAAGATGCTTTGAACAATCGCGACGGCAAGCGCGAGGGTAAGGGCGAATTGTCCGATCTCAGGTGTCATTTTGCGTCCTCCTGAGTAGCGCTTCTGCATCCGAGCCGGACAAGGTTTCCGCATCGGGATAGTTCAGCATGTTCATCGTCCATTCTAGTGAGATCATATCGCGACATTCTCCACTTTCCGCCTGTGTTCGCTTCTGTGAATCGCAACCGAGTTGGGGTTGGGCGGAAAACCGAATGGGATGAAGTTCTTTGCGCGTGCATGCCGTGAGCAGGATCCGACAGTTGATTCGCGTCCTTTGTAGTTCCTGTAGTCGCTGTAGGTTCAAGCGTTATTTTAGACTGATACCTTAAAAAATGACCCATGCTTGCAGTGCATCTGCGTAGCAGCTTTGTATCTGCAGGCCCGGTTTCCGCAGGCGTCGGATTTAGCGGAAATTGCCGTTGCCTTCCCTTGATGGCCACCTGCAGGGTCAGACGAAGCAGCGAAACATTGAGTGACGGCAGGTTTTGAAGCGCTGAATAGAGAGCATTAGCTTCACAGGTGCGTGACGTGCTGCCGCAGGGCAAGAATCACGCTTGAACCTACAGTAGCTAGAGGGTGTAAACGCGCTTAAAATATAGAATCAAATTCGGGCGGAGCGGCGTGAAGCTTTCAGGTCTTCAAAAAGTGCTATGGGTATTGGCGGGCGTCGCGGCGCTCGTTTTCATCTGGCTGTTACTGTGGGCGGACTACCGCGCCGATATTTCCCAAGCCGAGACCGAACCACCTTTCCTTGCGCAGTTCGAACTGACGGACCATATGGGCATGATCCGCACCGAAGAGGACTTTGCGGGTCGCTGGATGCTTGTGTTCTTCGGGTTCGCCAATTGCCCAGATGTCTGCCCGACGACGCTTGCAGAGGTGGCGGCGGTCATGGATGGACTTGGCGAGGATGCCGCAAAAGTGCAGCCGATCTTCATCTCGATTGATCCCGAACGCGATACGCCAATGGCTCTTGCCGACTTTGTGCCGCGCTTTGATGCAGGCATCATCGGTCTGACCGGAACATCCGATCAGATCGCTGAGACCGCTGAAACCTTTCCGATCTACTTCGAACGGATCGAAGAGGCCAGCGCGCCGGATGGCTATACAATGGGGCACACATCGCACCTGTTCCTTTTTGATCCGCAGGCGGGCTTCGCCGATTCCTGGCCCTACGGCACACCCGCCGAAGAGATCCTTGCGGATCTGAGAGAGAGGATCTGATCGCCATGACCCGACTTTCCGGAGAAACGGCCCTTGTTCTTGCTTGGATCATTGCGCTTATCTCATCGCTTGCCGTGCTCTTTATTGGCGAGGTTCTTGGTCAAACGCCTTGCGTCCTTTGCTGGTTCCAGCGCGCCTTCATGTTCCCCCTGGCTGTCGTTCTTGGGCTCGGGCTGTGGTGGCAAGATCCTCGCGTGGGGCGCTATGGCGTTGCGCTGGCGCTTGGGGGGGCGGCGGTGGCGTTGTATCACATCGGCCTCTATGTCGGGCTGATCCCCGAGGCGATCCAGCCCTGCAAGGCGACCGGCCCCTCTTGTACCGACGACAACCAGGTGGTCTTCGGCATTCCGATTCCGCTGATGGCGCTTGTCGCCTTCACGATGATCGGGGTGCTGTCGGCCATTTCACTGAAGGAAAAACAAACATGAATCGACGCGGTCTCGTTCTATCCGTTCTGGCTGTTGGTGCCGCAGGTTTTGGCGGCGCGGCCTGGTATGCCACCCGCCCCCAACCCATTGCAGAGGCAGTCCCTGTCGCGCCTGAAGTGAACGATGTGCTGATCCGGCCCTATTCCCCGATCCTCGGCCCCGAAACGGCACCTGTCACGATTGTCGAGTTTTTCGATCCAGCTTGCGAGGCCTGCCGCGCCTTCTATCCCGTGGTCAAGGATATCATGACTGAGCACGGTGATGCGGTCCGTGTCGTCATTCGATACACTGCCTTTCACGGGGACGCTTCGGTGGAAGCGATCCGTGTTCTCGAAGCTGCGCGGATGCAGCATGTGTTCGAACCCGTGCTGGAAGCGGTCCTGCGCGAGCAGCCGCGATGGGCGTCCCATGGCACTCCGGCACCGGGTTTGATCCTTGAGATTGCCGCAAGCGGTGGTCTGGATGTCGAAGCTGCTCGGACACAGATGCTGGCCCCCGGTGTCGTGGCCGTGCTCAATCAGGACCGCGCTGATGTCGAAGCGGTTGGCGTTCGACAAACGCCCACGTTCTTCGTCAACGCCAAGCCATTGGACCCGTTTGGTGAGGCAGAACTGCGGCGACTGGTGGCGGCGGAAGTTGCGGCCAGCCAAAGTTGATGCTCGGCCAGATACAGGAGAATTCTTCATGACAAAACTATCTTACATCAATGGTTTGCCCCTTGTCTTGCTACTCTCGGGCATGTCGACTCCGGCATTTGCCGGTTCGGAGGATGTGGTCGTCGAAAACGCGTGGTCCCGTGCTTCAATCGGGGTCAACCGCCCTGGTGCGGCCTATATGACTGTGCGCAACACCGGTGAAGACACGGTCACGCTGACCGGGCTTACAACACCACTGGCCGTGATGCCCCAGATCCATGAGACGAAAACCAACGCCGACGGCGTCAGTTCTATGGCGCCTGCTGACGAAATCACGATTGAACCGGGCCAAAGCGTAGCATTGGAACCGGGAGGGCTGCACGCCATGCTCATGAAGCTGCAAAACCCGATGATCGAAGGCGAGACCTTCCCACTGACACTGACGTTCTCGGACGGTGGTGAAGTGACTGTTGAGGTCCCAATTCTGGGGATCGCCGCGCGCGGGCCGGAGAGCTGATGCAGCGTCGACATGTGGTCCAATACGGTGCAGCCGGTGTAGGCGCTGTCGCTCTGATGCTCGGCGTCGGTTGGTGGCGGGTGGATGGTCCCGGTGCACCAAAACCGGCCGGCCAAAGGCCTCTCCCCCTGTCGGCGATGGATTTCCGACTGACCGATCACGAAGGCAATGAAGTGGGCCCGGAAACCCTGATCGGACGCCCGACCATGGTGTTTTTCGGGTTCACCTACTGCCCGGATGTCTGCCCCACGACGTTATCGGATATCTCAGGTTGGCTTGAAGATCTCGGGGACGACGCCGCGCGGATGAACGTGGTCTTCATCACAGTCGATCCGGAGCGGGACACGGTCGAGGCCATGGCCGAATATGTCGGCTATTTTCATCCGGCTATTCGCGGCTGGACTGGGCCGGCAAACCAGGTTGCCCGCGCTGCAGAAGGATTTCGTGCCTCGTATGAGCGCGTCCCGACCGAAGGCGGCGACTATACAATGAACCATACGGCAAGCGTATTCCTGTTCGATGCCAAGGGTGAACTCGTCACCATGATTGACTATCACGAGCCAAGAGAATTCGCAGTGCCGAAGATCCGGCGTGCACTGACAGAAGACGTAGAGGGGGCAACATGAAGATTAGAATTGTTTTGGCGAGCGCTGTGGTCGCAGGCGCTTTTTCGCTGACCGCCATCGCCATTTCTGGCGTTCTTTCTAAAGAGCCAGTGCCTCCTGCGATTGCTGAAGCGACCCTCTGGACTCCCGATCCGCTCTCGATGCCTCAGATCGCCGACTACGATGTGACACCGCCCGCTGCATTTCACGCCGACAATGCTAGCCCAATGCGACCTCTGCCGCTCTTGCAATCCGTCTTCGCAGAAACCGCCTTGCCCGAGATTGAACCGCCTTTGATAACCTGGTCGCGTGAGATCGCGTCGGGCGAGACGCTGGATGCGGTCCTGGCGAACGCGGGTATCGCTGCGCCTGCGCGTGCCGAAATCGCGCTCGCGCTTGGTGCAGAATATGACCTGCGCCGATTGCGCCCGGGCCATGAGATCACTGTGATCTCAAAGGTGGACGGAAATCCGAGCCGCGTGGAACTGGCAGTTGACGATGGGGTGCGGATCGAAACGGTCTTTGGTCAGGAACTTGTCACACGCGTGTTGGAGCCAGACCCTGAAATGGTGACGTTCGCGGGCGAGGCAGTGATCGAAAGCTCTGTCTTCGCGGCATTGGACAAGGCGGGCATCCCTGCTCGCTTTGCGGTCGACATGGCGCAGATGCTGGGCGGCACAGTGGATTTTCGACGCGAACTTTCCGGTGGCGAGACGATGCGTCTTCTTTGGCGCGAAGCGCGCGACGGAAACGAGAGGATCGGTCAGCCCGAACTTGCCTTTGCCGCACTGAATCTTGGTGAAACGGTCTACGAGATCGTCTGGCCGGATGACGGCAGCGGCAAAGCGACGATCTATGTTGATGGAGAGGTCCTGCGTGTCTTTGCCCAACCGGTGGAAGGAGCGCGGCTGAGTTCCGTCTTTGGCCGTCGCACACACCCAGTCTATGGGAATGTGCGCATGCACACCGGCGTCGACTTTGCTGCAGCAAGCGGTACGCCGGTGAAAGCGACGGCGCCCGGACGCGTGAGCTTCATCGGACGTCGCGGTGGATATGGCCGGGTGGTGGAGATAGCGCATGGATCCGACACCCTGACACGATACGCACATCTCAGCGAGGTGCCGGACACACTCGAACAAGGGCAGCGCGTGATGGCCGGAGACATGATCGGTCGCGTCGGTGCGACCGGCACCGCGACCGGCCCCAATCTGCATTATGAGGTTCTTGTCGATGGTCGCCCGACGGATCCTCTCTCAGACGACCGACTGGCAGAGGCGGCCGAGCGGGATGCGGATGACACGGCTGCACTTGAGCGATTGGCTGAGGCACGCACGCTACTGGCCGAGAGGCTCACCAGCGAATTTATGCAAACAACAACCGAAAGGCTTTAATCCATGAAACGACTGGCTCTCGCCCTTGCAGTCACGCTGGCCTTGTTCCCCGCGGCGCAAGCTGTCGCCGATGCGATCCAGATTGATGTCCGGAAGACAAACGGCTGCGGCTGTTGTCTGTCCTGGATGAAGCACCTCGAGGAAAGCGGATTCGCGCCGACAGGCGAGGACATGTTCGGGGGATCTCTTGTGCGCTTCAAACTCGACAATGGCGTGCCTCAGCGCATGGTCTCCTGCCATACGGCTTTGGTCGACGGCTACGTGATCGAAGGACATGTACCGGCATCAGACATTCAGCGTTTGTTGGATGAGCGTCCAGATGCAGTGGGGTTGGCGGTGCCCGGAATGCCCTATGGATCGCCGGGCATGGGACCGGAAGACGATCGTGAGGCTTATGAGGTCTTCCTGATCCGCGGCGATGGATCGACCGAGATCTTTAGCAGTTATTCGGCCGCTGACTGACGTATCGGCGAGACCTCAGCGCTTGGAACCCTTCTCCCCAATTACCCTTGGCTTTCTTGGAAGCCTGGCCGCCGGATCGCTGACCGCGGTCGGGGCGATCCCCGTTCTTTTCGGGCGCATCCCATCCCGGGCTACACGCGATCTGCTACTTGGCTTCGCAGCGGGTGTCATGCTCGCGGCCTCGTTTTTCTCGCTGATCATCCCGGCTCTCGATGCAGCCGAAGGACAGTTCGACAACGGTGCTCTCCCGGCGGCCATCGTTTGTGTTGCGATCCTGCTTGGCATGGGCGCGGTCGCTCTGATGAACGAATGGCTGCCGCATGAGCATTTCAAGACGGGGCGGGAAGGCCCAGACGCTGCTTCGCTGCGCCGCGTCTGGCTCTTCATCATTGCGATCACGATCCACAATCTCCCCGAAGGACTCGCCGTTGGTGTCGGGTTTGGGGCTGACGGTCTGTCTGGTGGCTTGCCGCTTGCGATTGGCATCGGGCTGCAAAACGCTCCCGAGGGTCTCGCCGTAGCGGTCTCATTGCTTGGTGAGGGTTATTCCAGGCGCCGTGCGTGGGGGATTGCCGCCCTGACAGGTCTTGTCGAGCCGGTAGGCGGGCTTCTTGGGGCTGGGATCATCAGCATCTCGCAGCCGCTGTTGCCATGGGGGCTCGCCTTCGCCGCCGGGGCGATGCTCTACGTCATCAGCCACGAAATCATTCCCGAAACCCACCGTTCAGGCCATCAAAACAGGGCGACACTCGGTCTCGCAGCCGGCCTCGTGATCATGTTGTTCCTCGATGTATGGCTGGGAGGATGAGATGAAACTGACCCATTTCCAAGGTTTCATTGCGGCTGGAACTGCTTTTCTTGTCGATCAGGTGACAAAAGCAATTGTCGTCGCCAATGCGGCAGATTTGAGCGCCGGAATTCCGGTCTTTCCCGGTTTCAATCTCATCTACCTGCGCAACGATGGCGTGACATTCGGATTACTTGGTGGCGCGCCATGGTGGAGCCTTACGGCGTTGGCCCTCGCTGTCTGCGGCTGGTTGACCGTCATGTTGGTGCGCACTGCCAACCCGGTTGAGGCTATCGCCTATGGTGCGATTATCGGTGGCGCGCTCGGCAACGTCCTCGACCGCATCCGGTTTCGGAGTGTGACGGACTTCCTCGATTTCTATGTCGGATCCACGCATTGGCCCGCCTTCAACATGGCGGATGTTTTCGTGGTCAGTGGCGTGGGCCTACTGCTCATAGCCCCTTGGTTGAGCGCCAAGTTGAAAACTGGCACATGATGGCGGGCTTGCGACCACTGACGGGTCGTGGCCGTTACATTCCCCTGCGATCAGGGATTAGCTTTGCAGCGGGCGGTTTAACGGTTTTAACCCTTCCACCATTCTCATGGCTGATCGTTGTTCCGGTCGCCTTCTCAGCACTCTTTCTCGTCCTCCGGCAGGTTTCGACAGCGCCCGCCTTCTTCATCGGCTGGGTCTTCGGAATGGGCCAGTTCGGGTTTGGAGTTTCCTGGATCGCCGAGAGCTTCTACGTCGATGCCGAACGTTTCGGTGCCCTTGCGATCCCGGCAGTCGCGGGACTGTCCGCCGGACTGGCCATTTTCCCGGCGATTGCGGCGATGTTATTTGCCACCATCATGCAGCGCCGTGCTGTCGGCGGCATTACGGCAGGTCTTCTGCTTGCAACCTGCTGGGTTGCCGCAGAATGGCTGCGCGGTCATGTCCTGACGGGGTTTCCCTGGAACCTTGCCGCTTATGCTCTTGTCGAACATGCCGCCCTGCGCCAACCGGCCGCCTGGGTCGGAAGCTATGGGCTAAGCTTTCTCACGGTCTTTATCGGGCTGTTGCCCGGTGTGTTGATTGTGGCGGCACCAAACAGACGCGTGCCTGTTCTCGTGCTCTTCGCCGCTGCGGTGATGGGCCTCTGGGGTGGCGGCGCGCTGCGTTCAGGGACGGATGTGCCGCCGACGGACATCGCTTTGCGCATCGTCCAGGGCAATGTGCCGCAAGTCGAGAAGTGGGCACCGGGCAGCCGCGAGCGAACACTGGAAAAATACTTGAGCTTGTCTGCGCAACCTGGACGCTTCGACCTGCTGCTGTGGCCGGAAACGGCCTTTCCCGGTTTTCTGGACGAGGACGCCTTGGCGCGCAGGCGGTTATCCACGGTTCTGCCAGACGGCAGGATCCTTTTGACAGGAGTGCCTGACCGCGTAGAGGGCGATGGGGAAACCCGATATTTCAACACGGTTCAAGCCTATGACGGCAACGGCGAAATTCTGACGGGATATGCAAAACATCATCTTGTTCCGTTCGGGGAATATGTGCCCCTGAGAGGCTGGCTGCCGATCGAGCGGCTCACCGAAGGTTTGGGCGATTTCACGCCAGGACCAGGGCCACGCACGCTGGCGATCCCGGGTGCGCCTCTGGTCGCGGTGGCGATCTGTTACGAGATCATTTTTCCGGGCCAGGTGGTCGATGACCTTTTTCGCCCCGACTGGATTTTCAACGCAACAAATGATGCCTGGTTCGGTACCAGCATCGGCCCCGAGCAGCACCTCGCCTCCGCGCGCATGCGCGCGGTCGAAGAAGGGCTTCCTGTGGTCCGGGCGGCCAACACGGGGATTTCCGCGATCATCGACGCCAAGGGAGAGATCATCGCGCGCCTCGAGACCGGACAAACTGGAGTCATAGATGCCACCCTGCCGACAGCGCTTGCGCCTACACCTTACGCACGTTTCGGTGATTGGACATCGCTGGCGCTCATCTGTGCGGTCTGGGCCTTAGCCTTTACCGTCGGATCGGCCAGACGACGTTTCAATTCAGAAAAATCAAAATCGGAGGAATCGTGATGCTGGTGCTCGCAGGCTTTGTCGGAGGGGCGCTCTGGGGTGGCTATCTGGCGCAACGGCAGAAAGGGAACCGCCTGGATATACTTCAATACGCGACAGGCTTCGGTATTGCTTTCGGCCTACTCGCTTTTTTCGCCTCGGTGATCCTCTTGCGCATCACGTCTTGAGATTGCTTTGGCACCGGCAACGAATTGAAACGACTGTTCAACATATTACTGTACTTGCTCCTGGCGATTTTTGCATCAGGACTGGCCGTATCCGGTGTCGTCTACTTTCTTTTGCGCGCCTCCGTCCCCGACTATGACGAGGATTTCAGTGTTGCGGGAATCGAAGGTCCAGTCGATATTCTGCGAGATGCTGCGGCCATACCGCACATTTCTGCAGACTCCGCTGCGGACGCCTATTTCGCGCTTGGTTTCGTTCACGCTCAGGACAGGCTTGGCCAGTTATTGAGGGCAAGGCGGGCAGCGCAAGCCTTGTTGCCACTTGACCAGACGATCGAAGTCGAGCCTTCGACAGCCCAAGCGCTCGACGCATATGCCGCTGGTGTCAACGCGTGGCTTGGTCTGGTATCCGAAGGCGGGCGCGGCAGAGGCTCACCCGATCTGTTGATCGCGGATGAGAGAATGATCGCTGCCTGGAGACCCGTCGATAGTCTCAGACTTGCCCAAGCGTTTCTGAACGATCTTCAACCCGAGAGACGCCAGAGTGACCTGTCCGGCTTGTCAGATCGACCTCTTTTGCCCGAGCTGTTTGTGACCTCGCCCAAGGTCAGCCTCGATGCTTGGGCGTTGCCTGGAGACAGAACAGCTTCGGGAGCACCAATTCTCGCCG
Source organism: Seohaeicola saemankumensis (assembly GCF_021021435.1). Lineage (GTDB taxonomy): Bacteria > Pseudomonadota > Alphaproteobacteria > Rhodobacterales > Rhodobacteraceae > Seohaeicola. Next base: position 72,462 of record NZ_JAINWI010000019.1, on the reverse strand, counting down.
CCGATATACGTGGCCCCTTATCGCTGCCTTCTGAATGGTACCTGGCGGATATTCAACTCCCGACCGGAGCCGCGATTGGGGCTACAATGCCGGGTGTGCCCTTCATTGTCGTCGGTCGCAGCGAACGCGTCGCTTGGGCGTTCCGATCTCTGTCACTGACTGCCCTTAAAGAGCCAGTGAGTCCCACCGCTGCCAAGGCCGGCAATTTTCTGATGATGCTTGACCGTCTGGCGCGGTCCGCCGATGTGAACGATGCTATGGACGCAAGCATGAACCTGGCACCAGCCGGATTGGAGATTCTTGCCATCGGCCGAGAAATCCTTGCTCGCTGGCCTGACAGGGAGGTCGAAACGCCTTTCTCGTTTCGAGACGCCCGTCTGGCAGCTCTTGATGTGCGGCAACCGATATTCTCGGTCGAGGGCGCGATTGCGGCGCAGCGCGACACGGTCAGCACTGCCGCGCGGGCGCTTCTTCCTATAATGGCAAAAGAGCTCTGGTTCGTGGGTTCCGCAGGCGCTCTCGAAGAGAACCGCGCAGATGAGTTTCGCAGCGATATTCTGGGTCAACTTGCCCAATGGAATGGCGACATGGATCGCTTTTCACCGGAACCGCTCGTGTTCTGGGCCTGGGCGCGCGCGTTGCAAAAACGGATACTTCAGGATGAATTTCCATCCGCGACAACGGTCTGGGCCAGGCCAAATGCCGATATCCTATTTGCGGTGCTTTCAGATCGCGGAGGGAGCGCAATCTGGTGCGACATCCGCCCGTCCACCCGCATCGAGACCTGCCAGGATCAGGTTCGTGCGGCCCTGGATGATGCCATCGGCTGGCTTGTCGACCGCTACGGACCCGATCCGTCAGATTGGGTCTGGGGCGAAGCACACGCTTTGAATATGGGGTGGGCGCCAATCCGATCGAGTGGGATCATCAGCGATCTGCTGTCTCTCGAAGCCCCATCTTCGGGCGATCCATACACACTGATTGCAACGCTGTTATCTTCTGACAATGACCGCCCCTTCGCGGCCAGCGCGGGCACCAATTTTCAGGCGGTCATGTCGTTTTCGGAAGAAGCCGGATCCTATTTCATCGCGCCAGCCGGTCAGTCCGGCCACCCGCTCTCACGTTTCTATGAAAACCTTTTTCTCATGTGGATGCAGGGCAAATATCTCACGATGTCCACTGATCTGTCCTTGGCCCGGGGTGGCGCTGTGGGAACATCCCGACTTTCACCGGTATCCGTCGATACGCCGACAATACAAAATGACAGGAGCCGATGATCACTTACTTCCTCCTTTTCGACCCGTTTGGGTATGCGATTTCGCCAGTGTCCCTTGTTTCCGTCAGCTTGGCCGCATGGGTCTACATGCGCGGCCTCGTGCGATCCGCTCGCATTCGCGGGACGGTGTCTATGTGGCGGCAAGCCCTGTTCCTCGCTGGCTTGACCTGCATTCTCGCGGCCACAAATGCGCCTCTGGCTTCGTTGGGGCATAGCCTCTTTTCGGTGCACCAAGTGGAGCACCTTCTCCTCCGCCTTGCAGGACCACTACTCTTCGCGGTCTCTCAGCCGTGGCGATTATTGCAAGCCGGTTTGAACAGACGGTGGCGTCGATACCTCGACGCTCTTGGAAAATCTTTTGCATTTCGGTTCTTGGCACATCCGGTAACCGCCACTGCCGCGCTCATCACGTCGCTCTTTATCTGGCAGATTCCAGTGCTTTACGGACTTGCTCAGCGCATCGCGGCGATCGAGGTGTTCGCCCATTTTGCGATGGTGCTGGCAGGGATCTGGTATTTCGGCATGCTCTTCGACCCGAGAGATCCCCCTGAGGGCGCGAGGCGCGGCGCAAGGCTGATCTCCGGTTTCGCGGTGATCGTTTCAAACATTTTTCTGGGTTCCTTGACGACACTCAAAGAGGTGAGCCTCTATGCTTCCTACCAAACGGCGGGAACCGGGTTTCTCGATCCCCTGTCCGACGAAACCATGGGTGGCTACACGATCTGGGTCCCGTCCTCGATGCTGATGATCGCCGCGATCATTCTGGTCATGAACGGGTGGAACGCGGCCGAGGTGCGTCGCTGGAATTCACGATACGAGTTGGTGCGAGGGTCAAACTCCGCGGCGCTCGAGTTTCCGGAAACGGCCGAAGAATTGCGTCTGAAAGTAGCAGAGCCAAACCGCGACATGGGCCGGACGCTCGCCATAGGTGCCTTGGTCATGTTCTTCATCGTCATGACGACGGTGGTGACAATTGTCTATGCGCTTTGAACAGAGGAGCAAATCAAAGGTTGTATCCACGTCTTTTCCCGCGATCGACATTCTCGCTGCACCGTCGTCGCAGTCAGAGATTTTGGGCACACTATCTCGGGCTGGCCAAGCTCAGAGGACACGAACGATTTTCTGCACTAAGGTTGACCATCAGAACAAATGCCAACCCACCAGCCTTTGACTGCTGACGCCGCCGCCTCCTGAGTCTTGCTTTTCTGAATTTCGCGAGAACTTGATGCTGCGCTACTTGCCGCTTTGAGATTGCAGGAGGGCGTGTTCGAAGGCCTCCAGCGTGGTCGTGCTGACGTGATGCTCGATCCCTTCCGCATCGCGTTCCGCAGTCTCTTCGTCGATTCCCAGGCTGAGGAGAAACGCGACGACGATCCTGTGTCGTCGGCGGCAGGCCTCGGCCAACTCCCGACCGGCATCCGTGAGGAATATGGCGCGGTAAGGTTCCCGCCGCACCAGGCCAGCAGCTTTGAGCCGCGAGATGTTCTTGGTCACGGTCGGCGGCTTCACTCCAAAACGTTCGGCGATTTCCACCGGCCTTGCCTCTCCGCGCGACTCGATCAGTTCGGCGATCAGTTCAACGTAATCTTCCGCCATTTCGCTCTCATGTGCCTGACGCACGGTCGCGAACCCCTCAGCCTGTGCTTCGGGAGCCCTGTCGACAGTTTCGAACGGTTCATGTTCCTGTGATTGCAGCTTTGTCATAGTTGGGACTTTGCAGGGAAACTGCAGGATTGACAACTTGTTTGCTTAGGGTAGATAAATTAGCCGTGTCTAACTTTTGAATTCGGAGACTGCGGTGATTCAGAAATTCCTTGGAGCGTTCATTGTCGCACTCGCAAGTGCGCTCGTCCTGTCCGGACCTGTCGCTGCGACGCCTGCCAAGGAGGCTCCATGGCTTCCCGAGGCGGCGGCCTACCGGCTGACTCTCTTCCTCGGAAATCTCGAACCGCTGCCTTGGGATGACGTCGGGACCGCCTGGGCCGAACCCTACCGGGGTTCGGAATTCTCTGTTGGTGCATTGGCATGGCTGGACGGCAACAGCGACATCGGACCCGCCCCCCTTCTGGACGCCATCACTCGCGAAGACCGCCAGGCGGTCTTTGCCGAGGCGACGCGGCTGATCGCGCGCCGGATCGACGAGGAACTGGACCGAGCAGTCATGGCCGACGACCCTGCACGTGCGCAGCAGGCCGTGCGGACAGCCCGAGAACTCTATCGCTCGTTCGCGGACGGTATCGCGGCTGCTGATCCCGACGCTTCGAGACGCATCGGCCTCGCCTGGCTGGAACTCAACAGCAGCACAGGTTCCGCCGGTGTTCTTGGTGCTGGTGCCACACCCGCGAGTCGCAAAACCATGGAAGCCGCGCGCGAAGTCATCTCCCTCTATCTCGCCGAGAATTACCTCGTTGACGATTTCGCGCCGCGCCGGACGCTGAGCGCGCTGCCGGAAACTGTTGTCCTGAGTGGCCGCACCATCGAGGTGCCGCCTAGCCTGCCGCCGGGGTCTGACATCTTCGATCAGGATCCGCTGCCGCGCCTCGTCCTCAATTTCGAGGAGCAGGGCATCGACGAGACCGACCTGCCATTGGTGGCCTATGGCGACATGCTATTCGACAGCGCGCAAATCTTTGGCAATCCGGCGCAGGGTCTCGGGGTCGCTTGTTCGACCTGTCACAACCGATCGGACGTTAACCAGAGGCTTTTCATTCCGGGTGCGAGCCATCAACCAGGCGCGATCGATGTCGATGGCGCCTTCTTCAACCCGATCTTCAATGACCGGCGTGATGATCCGATTGACATCCCCAGCCTCCGTGGCCTGCGCTTCACCGGGCCCTACGGCCGCGATGGCCGCTTCGCCTCCTTGCGCGATTTCACCCGCAACGTCATCGTCAACGAGTTCGGCGGCGATGAACCGACGCCCTTCATGCTGGATGCTCTGCTCGCCTACATGCTCGAATTCGACTTCCTGCCCAACTCCATGCTGACACCGGATGGTCAGCTGACCGAAGCCGCTCCCGAGGCAGCGCAGCGCGGCGAAGCGATCTTCAATACACCCTTCGCGGCGCTCGGCGACCGTTCCTGCTCCAGCTGCCACGTCCCGGACACGAACTTCCTGGACCGGCAGGCCCATGATATCGGCTCGGTTGCGTTGGCCTACGATGGCGCCCGCACCGGTGCGATGGATACACCCACGCTGCTCGGCACCGTCTACACCGCGCCCTATTTCCACGACGGGTCGCTGCCGACCCTGGCCGCTGTCGTGGACTGGTTCGACGAATCGAAGTCGCTCGGCCTGACCGGAGCGGAACGGGCCGACCTGACGGCCTATCTGGAGACCGTGGGCGCAGCGGACGAGCCCTATGAGGCATTCGACGCCGAGAACACCGCCTTCCGGCTGGCATTCTCCGAACTGACGACCTTCGCCTCGACGCTTGATACGCTGCTGCCGCAGCGGGATGCAAAACATATCCTGCTGCTGACCGACACCGTGGCCGCGGACCTTTCGGCGGACGCCAGCACAATGTCGAACCTGGCTGCGCGGCCTGAAGTCTACGCGTTGGCCCAACGTCTGGCCGAGGTTGGTGACGCCGTTCGTACTGATGACTGGGTGGCTGCCGAAACAAGCTGGACCGCGTTCAAGTCCGAAGCCGACGCAATCGAAGAGAGGGCATTCTGATGGCGATCCATATGAACCGCAGAACGATGTTGGCGCTGGCCGCTGCGGGCGCAGTATCGCTCGCAACCCCGCTGGCCGCGCAGGACACTGCGTTGCGGCTGGCTTTCATCCCGCAGGAGAACCCCGAGAAGCTCCTGGGCGACATAGAGGCCATCAGCGGCTGGCTGGCCAGTGAGATCGGCGTCCCCGTCGAAGGGTTCGTCACCATCGACCATGCGGCGGCGGTCGAGGCGCTGAGAAACGGCGACGCCGACATCTCCTTCATCGGCGCCCTGCCCTTCGTTCTGGCCGAGGCCGAGATCGGCGCGGTGCCGCTTCTCTCCGAGGTCTACCGCGACGCGCCGAGTTATACGGGACGCATTTTCGTGCGTCGCGACAGTGGCATCGGCGCGCTTGCAGACCTGCGCGGACGCGACATCGCATTCGCCGATCCGATCTCGGAATCGGGCTATCTCTACCCGCTCGCCGAATTCGTCGAGGCTCGGCTGATCGACGGCCCAGGCGCGGCGGAGGCATTCTTCGGCCGCGTCTTCTTCGCAGGCGGCTATCAGCAGGCCATGCAGGCGATGGCCGAAGGTCTGGTCGACGCTGCGGGTGCCAGCCAGTATGCCGACCTGCTCCTGACGCCGCAGCAGCAAGCACAGGTGACATGGATCGCGGAAAGCCCGCCAATCCCCAGCCATGTCGTGATCGCGCGACCCGGGTTGGATGCCGAGGTGCAAGACCGCTTCACCAACGCGATGCTGCGGCTCAACGAGCCCGAGAACCGCGACAAGCTGCGCTATCTCTACGGGCCGGACGGCTATGTCAGGGCCGACCCTGCCGCCTATGACGGCGTGCGCGACATGGCACGGCGATATGGGCTCCTGGAATGACCACCGCCATCCGGATCGACGACCTGAACTTTGCCCATCCGGGCGGGAGTGTTCCGGCGCTGGAGCGAGTCTCGCTTACGATTTCGACCGGCGAAAGCGTCGCTTTGCTCGGCCCGTCCGGGGCAGGAAAAACAACGCTGCTGGCATTGCTCGATGGCAGGCTCCACGGCTGGCGCGGGCGCGTTTCAGTCTTGGGTGCGCCGCTCGATCCAGACCAACCGCCGCCGCGCGCAAGCCGACCTGATACCGGTTTCGTATTTCAGGAATTCGCCTTGGTCGAACGCTCCACGGTTCTGCGCAACGTGCTCAACGGCCGCCTAGGCCGGATGGCGCCCCTGCGCGCCCTGCTGGGGTCGCCAAGGCCACATGATCTCGACATTGCGCGCACAGCCCTCACTGATTGCGGCATTGCCGATCTCGCCGAACGCCGGGTCGACAGTCTCAGCGGCGGCCAGCGGCAGCGCGTGGCCATTGCGCGGTGTCTCGCGCAGGAGCCACGGCTGATCCTCGCCGACGAGCCGGTGAGCAACCTCGACCCCACCCGCGCTGGGGAGGTCTTGGCGATGCTGACCGGGGCGGCGCAAGCGCGCGGCGCAACGGCGCTGTTTTCCTCGCACCAGCCCGACCTGGCGCGGCGTTTCGCGCAGCGCATCATCGGCATGCGGAACGGGCGGATCGTGTTCGATGTGCCGACATCCGAGTTGCAGGACGAGGCGACGGCGGCTCTCTACCGGGAGGCAGAGCCGATGCCCGGTTCCGGCCTCCGGGCGGTGTCCTGATGGGCCACCGCAGGTTCGGCGGCTTCGCGACCAGCACCCTGATCGCAGGCGCAATCCTCTGGTCCTTCGCCACGACCGATGTCGAGTTGTCGCGTCTCGTTTCGGCCGGTCCGCGGATCGCTGACTTTCTCGGGCGGATGTTCCCGCCCGATCCGACAGTGATGGCCGAGATCAGGAAGGGCAGCGCGGAAACGCTGAGAATAGCGATCCTCGGTTCCCTCGGCGCTGTGATCCTGTCGATCCCTCTGGCCATCCTCGCCTCCGAGACCATGGTCTCGCGCATGGTGTTCGGCCCTGTGCGCGCGCTGCTGGCCTTTATCCGGGCCGTGCCGCTGATCCTCGTGGCCATGCTTATGGTGGGCGCTGTCGGGCTCGGGCCGCTGCCCGGCATCATCGCGGTCGCCTTTCATGCAACGGGGATGCTCGCCAAGTTCTATGCCGAGGCGATCGACGGCGTGTCCCGCGCGCCGATCGCAGCACTGGAAAGCGCCGGCGCCGGACCGCTCGTGCGGCTCAGGCATGCGATCTGGCCGCAGATGGCCCCAGTCATTGCCCGCGACACGATTTTCCGGTTCGAACTGAACCTGCGCGAGTCGCTGATCCTCGGCATCGTCGGCGCGGGTGGGATCGGCTTCTACATCCAGACCTACGTGAGATCCTTCCAGTATGATAAGGCCGCCAGCGTCACGATTGCGGTCGTCGTCATGGTCATGGCCATTGAGGCGATCAACGTCGCACTGCGGCGCCGCTTCACCTGATCCTTAGGCGTAAATGTCGATCGGTGTCCCGTCCCTGACCATGGCATAGATTTCCTCGATCTGGCGGTCAGTGACGGCGATGCAGCCTGCCGTCCAGTCGCGGACATTCATTGGGTCGATCCCCTTGCGCGGTCCTCCGTGGATGAAAATGTCGCCACCGGGCGACTTTCCTTGAGCCTGCGCAAAAGCGATGTCTGCCGCGTTGGGATATGAGATGCCAATCGACAGGTGAAAGAGGCTCTCCGGGTTGCGCCGATCAATCACGTAGGAGCCCTCCGGCGTACGGCCGTCCCCCTCGAACTGCTTGTGACCTTCGGGCGCGAAGCCTAATCCGATGGGATAGGTCCGCAAGACGTCATCCACCCCGTCCAGAACCAGAAACCGCTGTGCCTTATACATGCGTAGCCGGGTCACTTCGGGTCCGTTGTAAGACCGGAACTTGCTGGCACAACCTGACAGGAAGGAGGCCAATCCGCCCATCAAAAAGGCGCGCCGTGGAAATCTGGTGTTTGTCACTGCTCGACGCCCCTTTTTGCGAGGTCTGTTGGTGCCAGAGGTTACTCTACCGAAGACGTCGGATCAATGACCGTGCGCCAGTGCTCCCTTCGCCATCTGCTCGCCCACCGGTTCACCGCCCGAAGGCCCGTCCTTGATCCGATGGCCGTTCAAAAGCCGCAGCGCATTGGCGACCACCAACAGGGAAACGCCTACATCCGCAGCGATGGCGCCCCACATCGAGGCCATCCCGAACGCGGTCAGCCCGACGAACAGCGCCTTTGTTGCCAGCGATATACCGATATTCTGGTGGATAATCGTCATTGTCCGCCGAGAGTGAGTAATCAGCCACGGCACTCGAGCCAGATCGTCGGTCATCAGTGCAATATCTGCCGTTTCGATCGCCGCATCCGATCCGACAGCCCCCATGGCAATGGCATAATGCGCGCGCGCCATTGCGGGCGCGTCGTTCACGCCGTCGCCGATCATCGCCACCATATCGTGGCATTCCACCAGTTCCTCGATGGCCTTCACCTTGTCTTCTGGCAAGAGTTCGGCGCGCACCTCGTCAATGCCGACCTCGGCCGCCACCGCACGTGCGGTGCGTTCGTTGTCGCCCGTCAACATCACGATTGTCTTCACACCCTGCGCGTGCAGACGCGCAACGATACCCTTTGCATCGGGGCGAATGCGGTCACGAAGCTCCAGCACGCCGGTCACGCCGGTCTCGTCACCCACGGCAACCAGGGTGCTGCCTGCCCCTTCGATCCGGTCCCGAAGATCCGCCGGAATGGCATTGCTGAAACCTTTCTCTTGGGCAAACCGATCTGATCCGAGCCAGATCGCGCGCCGGTCGGCGCGTCCTTCGAGCCCGCGCCCAGGCACGGTCCGCGTGTCCTCTGCGGCAGACACGGAAACACCATCGCTTTCTGCGCGCGCGAGGATGGCGCGTGCCAGCGGGTGCGAGGACCGCGCCTCCAGACTGGCTGCCAGCGTGATGATTTCGCGAGCGGAGGCTTCACCCAGCGGGTGAACCGCCGCCACCTCAGGCTCGCCCATGGTGATCGTTCCCGTCTTGTCCATCGCCAGCGCTGTGGTGCGCCCTGGCGCTTCGACATAAGCGCCGCCCTTGATGAGCACCCCTGCTCGCGCCGAAGCGGCCAGCGCTGCTACAATGGACACCGGCGTAGAAATGACCAGTGCGCAAGGACATGCGATGACAAGAAGGACCAGCGCATTGTAGAACCAATAGTCCCAGGCGCCGCCGAGCAAGAGTGGCGGCACCACCGCGATGGTGATCGCCACCGCCATCACGATGGGTGTATAAATGCGCGCGAATTTCGCCACCCATTGCTCGACCGGCGCGCGGCGGGCATGGGCATCACCGACCAGACGGATGATCTTGGCCAACACTGTGTCGGAAGCTGCCTTGGTCGCTCGTACCGTCAGTGTGCCTTCGCCGTTGATCGTGCCGGCATAGACCTCATCGCCCGGCTCCTTTGGCACGAGCGCGCTTTCTCCGGTAATGGGAGCCTGATCGACGGCTCCCGCCCCCTCCACCACTTCACCGTCGAGGGGGATGCGGTCGCCGCCGCGCACAATGAAGCGATCGTTCACGGCGACCTCTGCCGCAGGCACATCGGTTTCGCTGCCATCTGATCGGATCACCCGAGCTGTCGGCGGCGCCAGATCCAGCAAGGCCGATACCGCGTTGCGGGCCCGCCCCACACTCCAGCTCTCAAGGTAAAGCGAAAGTGAGAAGAAAAACGCAACCGTCGCGGCCTCGAAGAATTCGCCCAGCCCGATGGCACCCGCCACTGCGACCACCATCAACAAGTTCATGTCAGGGGAAAACCGTCGCGCGGAAGACCAAGCCTTGGGCGCGACCAGCCAGACCCCGAAGAGAATTGCCACCGCGAATAACCCTGCTTCCGCGAGTGGCATCGGCATTTCTCCGTGCCCTGCGAATAGCCCGAGCGCACCACCCATGCCGGTTTCGACGATGTGGTAGAGAAAACCTGCCACCCAGAAGCCGCCGCTGAGCGCGGTAAACCGCTTTTGACGTGCCAGATGCGCGGCCTGATTCTCTGCTGCGTTGTCGGCGTCCCACGGTTTTGCGCTCATGCCGGTACTCGCGACCAGTTGCGAAATCTCGTTGTCCGAAATCCCGACTGCGGTATCCAGAATTGTCATCCGCCCATTGATGACATCGAACGCCAGATGCTCAGTCCCGCCGACTTTTGGACCGACCACCCTATTCAGGATTGCCACCTCTTCGGCACAATCCAGACCGGAAACTTGAAAACTTCGCCCATTCGACGGGATGGATTGTGCCCGTCCGGTGTTGGCTCCAGCACCGCAGCACGCAGCACCACCTCCATCAGAGTGGCGAGCTACGCTCGCATGTTTGTGATCATCAACATGATCGTGACTGCAGTCAGAGCTGTGCTTGTGGTCGTGGCGGTGGCCATTGGAAGACATGGGATTGACCTCGGGATTCGTTCATTCCACATTGAGATAGCCCCTACAGTAACTAGAGCTTCAAGAGCTAAAACAAAAACTTGGTCAAGTAAGGAACCGACCTGCGGAACCTTGAAACGCGTTGCCAAGTCTGTGGACGCGGCTGACCTGCCAAAAAGTGAGATAGATATGCTTCAAAAATATGCGGTGATCATGGTTGCAACATTGGCCCTGGCTGGCTGTGCGGTACCTCCGAAGGAAGACAACGATCCATTCAGGGTCGGGAATATTCCAGAATCTGTCGCAGCCCTCGCTGCACCCGACCAGGATCTCAACACGGCACGGCTACGTCCCGAAGATAATTGCTATTGGTATGCGCATAGTGGGCCGGTGGAAACGACCTTGGTCCCGTTGCGATCGGCAGGCGGCAATCCCATCTGCGTCGCGCGCCAATCCTGATTGACGCGTCCAAGCGTCGGATTGACGGCGCGGCTTGGGTCAACTCTGCGGGGTCACGCTGTCCTCTGCCGAATATAGGAACGCCGTCGAGCCAATCTCCACATTCGGATACAGATCGTTTATGTGCGCCATCACCATCCGGACGCAACCGGAACTTGCTCGGCCGCCGATGCTTCGCGGCTGTGGTGTACCGTGGATGCGCAGATAAGTGTCTCGGTCCCCGACATAGAGATAAAGCGCCCGTGACCCGAGCGCGTTCTTAGGTCCGGGTTCCATACCGTCAGCGATGTCGGCGTAGAGCTCCGGGTCGCGGTCAATCATGTTCTGTGTTGGCTGCCAATGCGGCCACCTGACCTTGCGCTTGATCGTGTAAACGCCCGGCTCGTAAAGCGTGCCACGAGCGATCGCCACGCCGTAACGCATCGCAGTGCCGCCTTCCTCGATATGGTAAAGATAGCGCGCCACGGCATCCACATGAATGTCACCGGGCACAAGACCATCTTTTGCTACAACCCGCTGCGGCAGAAAGCGCGGGTGTAGGCCCCATGGATTCGATGTGGCCGGGTTGTATCCCGGCGGTGTAACCTGTGCATCCCACGCGGTTTTTTCCGCTTCAGTGGGCCAGGTGTCAGCCACGAGCGGACTCGAGAAAGACGCCGAGAACAATGCGGCAGTCGTTTGGATGAAATGTCGTCTTGTCAGCATCTTTCTTGTTCCTTTCACGCTATTGGCGGCGATCCAACCCACATCCCGAATTTTTTGCCGGGGAAGGAGTCAAGTTATTACAAACGACTATGCTCCATGGGGCCGACCGTTATCGATGCCTTAACTCTTAAAGTCACTAGAGGTTCAAGAAAAATATTGATCTCGCACGGGCATGTGTTTTCGCAGCTTACATATGGACAACCCTTGGCACCGTGAAGTTGTCAAGCTGTCACCGACCAAAATTAGCGCATGACCTTTCATCTACCGATAGCTCCATTCATATTTTCAGTGTCATCTTGAAGGACCTGGCATTGGAACAGTGGCAAGCACCTACCCGTCAGTGGGATCATCCGATCAGCTTCGCTGCGGCTCTAGAGAAAGGCTAAGAGCTCCCGCGGCTGACGCCATGGTCGAAAGCAAAGGACGAAAGACAAGCACATTAAGGTCGGCAACGCCGAAAACTTCGAGGCAGTGACCGGAAAAGGCGTGCGCTGAACTGTCTTGGGGCGGGCCGTCGCACTTGGAAATACCGCAATGATGCGCGACATGTCTCTCGACACATCTGAGGCGGAGGAAGCGGCAGTTGTTCTACGGGCCGAGGGTAAGACCGCTATGTTTGTGGCCATTGAAGGTAAGCTGTCCGGCATCGTCGCAGTGGCTGACCCGATCAAGGAGTCGACTGCCGAAGCCATCAAGGTGCTGTACGAGGCAGGTCTGCGGATCATTATGGCGACGGGGGACAACGAACGCACCGCCAGGGCCGTGGCGCAGCAGCTTGGAATCGACGAGGTTCGGGCCGGCGTTCTGCCGGAAGACAAGAAGGCGCAGGTGGACGAGCTGCACGCCGAAGGCAGAAAGGTCGCGATGGCGGGTGATGGTGTCAACGACGCGCCAGCCCTGGCCGCAGCGGACGTCAGCCTTGCCATGGGCACGGGCGCGGACGTGGCAGTTGAAAGTGCGGGCATCACGCTGTTGCGCGGGTATCTGAACGGCCTCGTCAAGGCGCGGACACTGGCGGTGGCCACGATCCGCAACATTCGCCAGAACCTGTTCTGGGCGTTTGCCTATAACACGCTCGGTGTTCCAATCGCGGCAGGGGTTCTCTACCCGGTCTTCGGCCTATTAATGTCACCAATGATCGCCGCCGCCGCGATGAGCCTTTCCTCAGTCTCGGTCATCGCAAACGCTCTCAGGCTGAGGCGATTGAAGCTTTAGCGGGTCCGCGTTTTGAACGTGAAGTCGGTCAATTATCCATTTCAGCAAAACGTGTATTGCTGATTTGTGAAAACTCCAACATAGCATGTTCCATGGTACGCAAAACGCGCCTTTTTCTGGTTGCTCTGTTGGTTGGCGCTGTTCTGGCGCAAATCAGTCTTGCTTCCATTTCAAGCGTGGACCCAGCACCCTCAATGGCCTTGCAGAGCGATTGCTGTCCAAATGACTGCCCGGACATGCCGGAATGCGATGCAGCTTGCATTTCGACGATGCAATGTCGGGTAGCCCCGATTGTGCTGGGGCTGGAACGAGCAACTCTAGCGAGCTTGCCGGGCCCCGGAAGCGCAGAGTTCTCACGGGCCGAGGCGGCAGCGCACCGACAACACGCGGACATTGGGCTTCAAAGACCCCCCAAGGCTTAACGGATCAGGTGCCTACCGCACCAAAAGCCACGCGCCTATGTAACGTATAGACTCAGGGTCGATACGTCGGCTGGCGTTCCCGTTGCCCGTCAAAATAGGCGTATCATGCTCCGCTATATCCCCACCTTTCTTACGACCCTCGTGGTCGCGACCCAGCTCTCCGTGCCAATGGCACAGGCGGCTACATCTGATTACAACCTTGTTCTCGTCGAAACGACTTATCCCTTCGGAGACGGCGCGGTTCTGGAGCTTCGTCTGATTGATACCCGCACCAATGCGCCCGTCGAAGGCGCCGTCATTTTTGCCACAAGGCTGGATATGGAGCCGGACGGCATGGAGACGATGACTTCGACAGTCGTGGCGCTGCCTGGCAAAGAGCCGGGTCTATATCGATTTTCCGCCGATCTGACGATGGACGGAAACTGGCGGTTTTCCGTTGCGGCCAAGGTGCAGGGCGAACCTGAAACTGTTCAGGCGCAAATCGTGCTCGAGGTGCTGCCATGAGCGTCTTTGGCAAATTAGTACTTATCGGCGTGGTTGGCGGCGCGGCTGGATGGGCGGGCCTCGCGGCAGGCGTCAAGGGTTGGACGCCTGCTATGCTGGCAAATGTGGCGCAGACGCAATTCACCGCGCTAATGGGACGGCAAGCTGAAGCAATGCCAGCCGCAACCCGAACGCCGACAGGCCCGGTCATCTACTACCGACACCCTGACGGTCTCGCCGAATGGTCCGCTACGCCGACCGAGACTGCCGATGGAAAGTCCTTTTTACCGGTCCTGGCGAGCGAAGACGTATCGTTTGATCCAGAGGCGATCACGCCCCTAGAGGCAGAGAGTGGCGAACGAACCCTACTCTACTACCGCCACCCGATGGGCCTGCCTGATACGTCGCCGGTGCCAAAGCTGGATTCCATGGGGATGGACTACCTGCCCGTCTATGCCGACGAGGTAAGCGATGCCGGATCAGTGACCGTATCGCCCGGCAAGCTGCAACGCACGGGCGTGCGTACGTCAATTGCGGTGTTTGATCCCATGGCAACAACAGTGCGTGCGCCGGGGATCGTCGCGCTGGACGACCGTAGAGTCAGCGTCATTTCATTGCGTGCGGATGCGTTCATCGAAGAAGTTGAGGATGTAACGACCGGATCAATCGTTGAAGCGGGCGAACCGCTGGCGATGCTCTATTCTCCGGATATCGTCTCTGCGGCCGCACAGTATGTTTCGGACCTGCGAACTGGTGAAGGGCGCGTGGAAGGCAGCCGTCAAAGGCTGGCAAACCTGGGTGTTCCCGTATCAGTGATCGACAAAATCGCGGCGGAAAGGCGTACGCCCGTGCAAATCAGCCTGATGGCACCGCGGTCGGGCGTGGTTCTGGAACGAATGGCCGTCGAAGGCATGATGTCCGAGGCTGGAGAAACGCTGTTTCGTATTGCCGATACATCGGTTGTCTGGGTCATGGCGGACGTGCCGGAATCTGCGCTCGCGGGTCTTTCGGATGGAAATGCTGCGACGATCACCTTCCCAGGCCTGCCGGGCGAGACCTTCAGCGGCGTTATCGATAAGATCTACCCTGAGGTCGATATGCAGACCCGGACGGCACGCGTCCGCGTCGACCTGTCCAACCCTGAGGGTCGCTTGCTTCTCAACATGTTCGCTGATGTGGCTTTGGCGACGGGCGACGGTGCGCCCGTGGTGCAGGTGCCGGAAACGGCGGTGATCGACACCGGCGACCGTCAGGTGGTGATCAGAGATCTGGGGGAGGGGAAATTCGCCCCGCAGGATGTGGTGCTGGGGCGGCAGGCAGCCGGGATGGTGGAAATCCTTGAAGGCATTGTGGAGGGCGACCGCATTGTCACCACCTCTACCTTTTTGATCGACGCGGAAAGCAACCTGAACGCAGCCCTGGCTGCGCTGACAGCCCCGGAGGCAGGCGAATGATCTCGCGTGTCATTGAATGGTCCGCCCGCAACCTTGTTCTCGTGTTCTTTGCCACGGCCCTGATCATCGCCGCAGGGGTCTGGTCACTGCGCAACTTGCCGATCGACGCTATTCCCGATTTGTCGGACGTGCAGGTGATCGTGCTGACCGATTATGCGGGCCAGGCTCCGCAGGTCGTCGAGGATCAGATCACCTATCCGCTGACTTCGGCGATGCTTACGGTGCCGCGATCCCGCGTCGTGCGCGGGTTTTCGTTCTTCGGCATTTCCTTTGTCTACATTATCTTCGAAGATGGGGTGGACCCCTACTGGGCGCGCAGCAGGGTGCTTGAATACCTGAACGCCGCAGCAGCCCGCCTGCCGGACGGCGTGACGCCCACGCTCGGTCCCGATGCGACCGGGGTAGGATGGGTTTACCAATACGCGATCACCGGGGAAAATCTGTCGCTGGCGGAATTGCGGTCGTTGCAGGATTGGGTCGTCCGCTTTGGTGCAAGCCGAGCCGAGGGCGTGTCCGAAGTGGCCAGCGTCGGCGGCTTCGTCAAGCAATACTCGGTCACTGTCGATCCGGTGCGGATGCGGGCGCAGGGGATCACGCTGTCCGACATCGGCAAAGCCATCTCCGAAAGCAACATGGACACTGGCGGGCGCACGGTGGAGCTGTCCGAGTTCGAATTCATGGTGCGCGGGCGGGGCTATCTGGCGGGAACCGAGGATATCGGCAACATCACCCTGCGCAGTATCGGCGGGGTGCCGATCAACCTGAAAGATGTCGCGCGGGTCGAAATCGTCCCCAATGAACGCCGCGGCATCGCCGAGTTGAACGGTGAGGGCGAGGTTGCCAGTGGCATCGTGCTGCAACGGGTGGGTGCCAATGCACTGGATGTGATCGAAAACGCCAAAGCGGAACTGGACGTGGTTGCTCAAAGTCTGCCGGACGGCGTCGACATCGTGCCAGTCTATGACCGCTCCAACCTGATCCTGTCGGCAATCGAGACGCTGAAAACGACGCTTCTCGAAGAAAGTCTTGTTGTGGCCGGGGTCACGATCATTTTTCTGCTGCACGTTCGCTCTGCTCTTGTGGCTATCATCATGCTGCCGGTGGGGCTGCTGATGGCGTTCACCGCGATGAAATTCCTCGGGATTGGGGCCAATATCATGAGCCTCGGCGGCATTGCCATCGCCATCGGCGCGATGATCGACGCCGCCATCGTGATGATCGAGAACGCGCACAAGCATCTGGAACGTGCTGTCCCCGACAAGCCCCGAATCGAGGTGCTGGTCGAAGCCGCAAGCGAGGTCGGCCCGGCGCTGTTCTTCAGCCTGCTGATCATCACCGTATCGTTCTTGCCGATCTTTACACTGGAAGGACAGGAGGGGCGCATGTTCGGCCCGCTGGCCTATACCAAGACGTTTTCGATGGCGGCGGCGGCGTTCCTGTCGGTGACGCTGGTGCCTGCGCTGATGGTGGTCTTCGTGCGCGGCCGGATCATCCCTGAACACAGGAATCCAGTGAATCGGGCACTCATCGCCGTTTACCGCCCAATCATCCGCGCCGTGCTGAAGGCCAAAAGTCTCACGATCATCGTGGCTCTCGCCGCACTGGTGGTTACGATCTGGCCCGCGCGGCAGTTGGGGTCAGAGTTCATGCCCGTCCTGAACGAGGGCACGCTGATGTATATGCCGACCACTTTGCCCGGTCTGTCAGTCACCAAGGCCGCAGAGTTGATGCAAATGCAAGACCGCATCATCAAGACCTTTCCCGAGGTCCTGACCGTCTTCGGCAAGGCGGGCCGCGCCCTGACCGCGACCGATCCCGCGCCGACCGAGATGTTTGAGACGATCATCCAGTTGCGCCCCGAAGCGGAATGGCGACTAGGTGTCACCACCGAAAGCCTGCGGCAGGAAATGGACGCCGCGCTGCAATTCCCCGGCGTTTCCAACGCCTGGACCATGCCGATCCGGGCGCGCATCGACATGTTGTCCACCGGCATCCGCACGCCTGTGGGGATCAAGGTCTACGGCACCAGCCTGACCGAGATGGAAAAGGTCGCCCGTGAGGTCGAAGCCGTGGTACGAACGGTGCCCGGAACGACTAGCGCCTATGCCGAACGGGTGATCGGCGGCTATTACCTCGACATCACCCCGGACCGTACAGCGCTTGGCCGCTACGGTCTGTCGGTGCAGGATGTGCAAGAGGTAATCGGCATGGCGTTGGGGGCCAAGGCCATCACGCAGACCGTCGAGGGGCGCGAGCGCTACGACGTCGCAGTGCGCTATCCGGCGACACTGCGGTCTGATCCGGAGGCGATTGGACGCGAGGTTCAAGTTGCACTGCCGGGCGGTGGCACCATTCCGCTGGCGGACGTGGCCACCATTGAACGCACCCGCGGAGCTACGTCGATCCGCACCGAGAACGGACAGCTTGCCGTGTATATCTTTGTCGATATCGTCGGACGCGATCTTGGCGGCTATGTGGCCGAAGCTCAGGCGGCGGTCGCGGCCTCCGTCACTCTGCCACCCGGCTATTCTTTGGGCTGGAGCGGTCAGTTCGAATACCTTGAACGCGCGAAACAGCGGCTGGCCACTGTTGTGCCGCTGACGCTGGCGTTAATCTTTCTGCTACTTTACCTCAACTTCCGCCGCCTGACGGAAACCTTGATCGTGATGCTGTCGCTGCCTTTCGCTCTGGTCGGTGGCATCTGGCTTATGTGGTTCATGGGGTTCAACATGTCGGTCGCGGTGGCCGTCGGGTTTATCGCGCTGGCCGGGGTGGCGGCTGAAACCGGAGTGATCATGTTGATCTATCTCGATCAGGCGTTGAAAGAAGCGCGTGCCCGCGCGGGCGACAGGGACCTGACCCGCGACGAGCTCTACGCCGCGATCATGGTGGGTGCAGTCGACCGGGTGCGCCCCAAGATGATGACAGTTGTCGCAATCATGGCCGGCCTGATGCCGATCCTTTGGGCGCATGGCACCGGGTCCGAGATCATGCAGCGCATCGCAGTACCCATGATCGGGGGAATGGTGTCGTCAACCTTGCTGACCCTGATCGTCATTCCCGCGGTTTATGCCATCATCAAAGGTTGGAGCCTGAAAAAAACTGTCGCCGCGGATCATCTACCCACCGAGCGTGATACAGACCAAGTATAGTGTATTTTTTTTTCTCTCAGAATTGGGCAAAACTAGAGGTCCTCCGCAGAAGTGGTCCAACAACTGTAATAGTATGATCCCGTTCCAGAAGGACCAGACATGGCTGGAAGGAGAGGTAAACCCGAAGACACTGTCCTGAAGCTTCTGCAGGTTGAAGTGATGCCGTGGCAAGGCAAGGCGAGAGCAGATATGGCAGATCGGCGTGACGGTTCAAACCTATTCCCGCTGGTGCAAGCGTGTCTTACGGATCTGGGTGCAAGAAGGGCTCAAAGTTGCACAGAAACACGCTAAGTAGGGACGGCTCTGACTGAGCGATGGCTCCTCTATCCGTCTCCGGCTTGAACGCCCAAATCATGACTGGTCCCATGATTTCGCGCCGGATCGGACGCATGGCGGTCGGCTGTTTCGCACCCTCAACATTATCAATGAGTTCACGAAGAAGGCGCTGGTGATGCGTATCAAATGCAAGCTCAACTCGACCGACGTTGTTGGTGCCTTGACAGATCTGTTCATCCTGCTGGGCCCGACCGATTTTATAAGGTCCGACAAACGTCCCACGTCGGGAACTTTTGGCTGTTTAGGTTAGCAGGTCATAGGACATCCGGCAAACCGGGTGGCCTGTAATCGGCGCCCAGACGGGCTCTGCCATCGAGAAGTGATCTCCTCTACAGCAAACATAGGGTTCGCGCGATGGCGGCCCTCACCGTCCTAAAAACAAAATGCCAAATCCTAAGCAGAAGGCCCGAACATTATCTACGAGGTCAGCGAATTGCCTCCGCGACTCCGTTCAAAGAGAGTGGTGATCTTGGCCCACGAATGACCCTTAATCCGAAATCAGAGGTGGCTCGGTTCTGGGTGAAAATCAACAGCTGCGAGCATCGAAAGACCTCAGCTGGGCGCTCTGGCGACGATGAAGCGGATGCCATCGCCGAAGCTGTATTGAGATAAATATGCCCTGATTGACATTGCTGGGTCAACGCCTGAGCGCGAGGGACGTTGACCGCCAAGTTGCCGAACTCTAGGTCCGCATCGCCGTCCTGAACCGCGCTCGGCATACCTGTCACCGAAGCTGTCGAATAAGTCTGTGACCAAGGCGGGCGATCAGCCAATGTGATCGCCCGCAGGCAAATAGAGCAAAACTCTACTTATCAAAATGCCCAGTTGGTCCTGCCGATGAGCGATGAAACTCTGAAGCGGCTTGAGCGGCTTGCATGTGTGCATCCATTTCAGCGCGGGTGACTTTTCCATCACCATCCTGATCTGCGTGATCGAAATGTTTACGCATGGTATCGCTCATGTGAACATGCTTGTTGTTGACGGAAAGCTCGTGGGGCCCTCTTCCAATCCCCTGTTCGGCGAAAGCTGTTCCGGCGCTGATTGTGGCAATCATGGCCGCGAGAACCAGGTTTGTTTTGTGTTTCATTTTGGTTTAGTCCTTCTCCATTGAGGTTCCGTTAATGTGGCTAATCATGCAAACTATGCAATACTTGCAGTTGTCAGTTTTGTATCGGATTGTCGCAGAGTGCCGCATGGAGACATTCGGTTACATTAAAAATCGGCACTGGCCCTTTTTTCAGGTAAGTTTAGTAAATGACAAAGACACCTCACATCTTGCTCGTTGATGATAGTATCGAAATTTGCAAAGCCGTTTCGCGTTATTTAGAGAGGAACAATATGCGCGTTACGAGCGCTGCCGGAGCGGTGGAGATGGACAGTCTTCTTAAGGTTGGATGTTATGATCTCATAGTTCTTGATGTGATGATGCCTGGAGAGGATGGAATGTCTATATGTCGTCGTTTATCTGCAAAAGGAGGCGTGCCCATCCTGATGCTGACTGCGCTTAGTGAGGAAATGGATCGGATCATAGGACTTGAGATTGGTGCAGATGATTATCTTTCTAAACCTTTTAACCCCCGTGAGTTACTGGCGCGGATAAAAGCGATTCTCCGGAGGGCTCAACGGCCACAACTGCTCGCCGAGGGTCTCACGGGTAAACGCGTTCAATTCGCAGGATGGACTCTCGAGACTGATACTCGTCGCCTATTTTCAGCTGAAGGTCGTGAACAAACGCTAACAACATCAGAGTTTAAACTTTTGACAATTCTGCTGGAACGTCCACGTGTCGTGATGAGTCGTGCGCAATTGATCGACTTGGCCAAGGGTAGCTTACCCTCTGCCTTTGATCGAACCATCGACAATCAGATCAGCCGTCTGCGGCGAAAGATTGAAGCTAACCCCGGACGGCCAAGTATCATCACGACCGTTCGAAGTGGCGGTTACAGCCTTGCGGTAGATGTTGAGACGTTTTTGTGATGCGAGGACTGGTAGTAGGTTTGCGCGGTCAGATCTTGCTCCTGATAATTGGATGCCTTGTGATCGCGCAGGCGACAAGTATTTGGCTATTTATTGACGAACGCAGCCTAGCCGTAAGAGCCGCTATCGGAGCTGAGGCGGCAGGACGCGCAGCGAATGTAGCCCTACTGCTTGAACAAGCTCCTAAAGATCTGCATTCTTCAATCTTGAGCGCAGCCGACTCACCGCTCGCGCGCTTTCAGATCGATCCACGACCAGCGGTTGACCATCTTGATCATCAAGCAAATGGAGCGGTGGAGGAACGGATCAGATCACTTCTCTGGAATGGAGACACGAGAGAGGTTCGCGTTGAGCTTCACGAGGTTGGGCGTCCATTTTCCCCAATTGAAAGTATGCGCACACAAGCGTCTGGCCCTCAGGGAAGGACAATGCATGACAGGGTGTTGGGTCTTGAACTCACTCTCTCAATAGCTCTTCCTGATGATGAATGGCTTAATGTTGACACGCGCTTCCAGCGACCACCCCTGCAGTGGCCGATCTATTCCGCGGTGAGTTTTGTCGTGACTGCTGCGCTGCTGATCGGCGGAGCATGTTGGTATTTGCTTTCAAATTTGACTTGGCCGCTTCGTAGCTTGACCCAAGCTGCCGAGAGGCTTGGAAGGGGTGAGGAAAGTCATCCACTACCAGCTGTTGGCCCGATTGAGGTTCGTGGGCTGACAGAGGCATTCAACCTCATGCAGGAGCGCCTAGTACGAACTGTTTCGGAAAAAACACGCATAATGGCCGCTTTGGGGCATGATTTGCGTTCACCGCTGACCGCTCTTCGTGTCCGTGCGGAAATGGTTGACGATGAGGAGACGCGCGGCGGTTTGATCGCATCCGTTGAGGAAATGCAGAACATGGTTGAGCGCACGCTAGCATTTGCGCGGGGCATAGCAATCAGCGAAACTCCGGAGACGATTGAGTTGGGGAAGTTTCTTAGTGATCTCAAAAGTGACATGCTTGAAGATTTTCAACTTGACGTTGGTGCGCCGCTAGATGTCAGATTAAGACCGCAAAGTATTCGCCGTGCTCTCCGCAACGTTATCGAAAACGCTATTCGCTATGGCGGCAAAGCCGAGGTAACCTACAAACGGGATAATGAAAGAGCGGTTATCGAAATACGCGACTACGGCATTGGTATTCCCAATGAACTACTTGAAGATGTGTTTGAACCCTTTTTCCGTGTTGAGGCATCGCGCTCGCGCGAAACAGGCGGCACGGGGCTCGGTCTTTCCATTTCGCGCGCTATTCTGCGCTCCCATGGTGGTGATGCAACAATACAGAATCACCCAGGGGGCGGAATTCTAGCAAGTTTGAGCTTGCCCCTTTCCCAGAATTTTGAAGACCAAGAAGTCTTTATTTCTTGATGTCACATTAAAATGTAATATTTTGTTCTAGAACTGCTCCAATCGCATGCAATTCTGGCACGAGCCAAGAGCCAATGTAAATCACTTCGGAGAAATTTTGGACTCATTCCGACCACAGCTTCTTTGCTGCAAGATATGTTAGTGGTTTTGACGCCGCAACTCAAGGCTAGGTTTTGCCAGAGCCGTAAAGTTGAACTCAATGTCAGGTCCAATTAACGTGAGAGAAGTAGGTGCGGTGTCTCTCTCCCTTCGCATCTCGATCTGTGGTAGCCAACCGTATCCGACGCCTAAAAATTAGTGCGACAAGTGTGTTCCTGTTAGAAGTATTATTGACTCACAGTGATCTAATGGCCAAAAAACGCTGACATTTATGAGGCGATCCTTTGTTTAGCAAGGTCCAATCCCTTTGACCTCGACCGCCCTTCATTGTCACAGTCTCGAGTTCAGGCTGCCAGATAGTTTGTGAACGGCTCCGTGGTCCCGTCTCGATCGACCAAATGTACCACATAGGCCTCGCGCTCGCTTTCCGGTCCCATCCCGGGCGACCCGTAGGGCATGCCGGGCACTGCGAGGCCGACCGCGTCGGGGCGTTCCACCAGAAGACGGCGAATGTCTGCAGTGGGCACGTGGCCCTCGATCATGTAACCTTCGATGCGGCCTGTATGGCAGGAGACCATCTCCTGCGGGATGCCATTGTCCAGCTTGTAGCGCATCAGAAGCGTTCCGGCGCTCGCCTCTGTCGTGACGACAAAGCCGTCGTTTTCGAGGATCTCGATCCAGGCCGAGCAGCAGCCGCAGTTGGGATCCTTCATCACATGGATCGCCGGTCGCGAAGTTTGCGCTGACGTGCGAAGGGGAGAGGTCGCCACGAGCGCGGTCGCTCCGACCAGAATCGCGCGGCGAGAAATCGTTTCATGGGTCATTTGGTTTTCCTTTCTGATTGATGTTTTGTGCGGGCAGGTCAGAGATTGACCCGCCTGAGCCGCAAGGCGTTGGTGATCACCGAGACCGACGACAGGCTCATGGCCGCCGCCGCGATCATCGGCGAGAGCAGAAGTCCGGTAACGGGGTAGAGCAACCCCGCCGCGATGGGGACACCAAGAGCGTTGTAGGCGAAGGCGAAGAACAGGTTCTGCTTGATGTTACGCAGGGTGGCGCGGGATAGCTTGCGCGCCCGGACAATGCCCATCAGGTCACCACCCAGCAGGGTGATGCCCGCGCTTTCCATCGCCACATCCGCGCCGGTGCCCATAGCGATGCCCACATCCGCGGCGGCCAGTGCGGGCGCATCGTTCACTCCGTCACCCGCCATCGCAATCTTGTGGCCCTCGCGGCGCAGCTGGTCGATCAGGTCCTTCTTTGCCTCGGGCAGAATGCCGGCGCGGACCTCGTCGATCCCGAGTTTGCCTGCAACCGCCTGCGCCGTGCGTTCGTTATCGCCCGTCGCCATGATCACCCGCAGTCCCTGCGCGTGCAGCTCCCTGATCGCCTGCGCGGTGCTGTCCTTGATCGGATCGGCCACCGCTACGATGCCAACAAGCGCGCCATCGACCGCGACGAACATCGCGGTCTTTCCCTCGGCGCGCAGGGTGTCGGCTTGCCCCTCGGCCGTGCCCGTGTCCAGGCCCATCTCAGTCATCATCGCGGCATTGCCGAGCGACACCGCCCGTCCGCCAACCATGCCGCGCACGCCCTTGCCAGTGACGGCGTTGAAGTCCACAGCCTCCTGACGCGGTGCGCCCTGCGCTTTAGCCCCTTCGACGATCGCCTCCGCCAGCGGGTGTTCCGAGCCGCGCTCCAGCGCTGCGGCCAGCGACAGCAGGTCGGTTTCGGTCACATCCCCCAGCGCCACCGTATCTGTCAGCTTCGGTTTGCCCATCGTCAGCGTCCCGGTCTTGTCGACGATCAGCGTATCGACGCCCGCCATGCGCTCCAGCGCTTCGGCGTCCTTGATCAGCACGCCCGCCTGTGCGCCGCGCCCCGCGGCAGTGGTGATGGAAATCGGTGTCGCCAACCCCAGCGCGCAAGGGCAGGCAATGATCAGCACCGAAACGGCTGATGCAATCGCGAACACAAGCGCGGGTTCCGGGCCGAATATCATCCAGACCACGAACGCTATGATGGCGATGGCGACCACGGTAGGCACGAAGACCGCCGACACCCGGTCGGCCAGCCCCTGGATCGGCGCGCGGGACCGCCGCGCGTTCGACACCATGGCCACGATCTGCGCGAGGACAGTGTCGGACCCGACTTTGGCCGCCTTGATCACCAGAGAGCCGTTCTTGTTGATCGTGGCCCCGGTCACAATGTCTCCCGGGCCCTTTTCGACTGGCATCGATTCACCGGTCAGCATGCTTTCGTCCAGCGAGGATCGCCCTTCGATCACCGTGCCGTCGACGGGCACCGCATCTCCGGGACGGACGCGCAGCCGGTCGCCCTCCATGATGTTTTCCAGTGGCGCGTCGTATTCAGTGCCCTCCGGGAGGATACGCCGCGCGGTCTTCGGTGCCAGATCCAGAAGCGCGCGGATCGCATCCCCGGTGCGTTCTCGCGCTCGGAGTTCCAGCACCTGGCCCACGAAAACCAACGCGACGATCACCACGGCCGCCTCGAAATAGGTGCCGACGCCGTGGCCCATTCGGTACTGTTCGGGGAAAACGCCCGGCAGGAACGTCGCCACCAGTGAATAGAGGTAGGCAGCCGCCACGCCGAGGCTGATCAGGGTCCACATGTTCGGGCTACGGTTCACCACCGAGTCCCAGCCGCTCCGAAAGAACGGCAAGGCGGCCCAGAGGATGATTGGCGTCGCCAGCACGAACTCAAGATAGCTGGCGGTCTGATGCCCGATCCAGTCGCGCACTGGCAAGGCCACCAATTCGCCCATCGTGAGGATGACAAGCGGCACCGCGGCTGCGGCCGAAATCCACATGCGACGCGTGAAGTCGGTCAGTTCCTCGCTTGGCTCGTCAGACGGCACCATCGGCTCCAGCGCCATGCCGCAGATCGGGCAGGCACCTGGCGCATCGCGGACGATTTCGGGATGCATCGGACAGGTGTACTTGACGTTGGCCGGGGCGGTCTTCTTCTGTCCAGCGGCACGCCCTGAAGCGTAGAACCACGGATCAGCTTTGAACTTCCCTTGGCATTTTTCCGAGCAGAAATGGAAGGTCTCGCCCTGAAACTCGGCGTGACGCCCGTCAGGCTTGACGGCGACAGTCATGCCGCAGACCGGGTCCTTTGCCGTCTCGGTCCCAGCCGGGATGTCGGGGGGCGCGTGATGGTGATCTCTCTCCATGGTCTGCCAGCCTTTCGATCTGTTTTTTCAGTTTGCGGTTTCTAACGACCGGAACCTCAAGCCCTTTTAGTGATTGGCGTGAGCGCCTTCCCCGACCGAGTTGCGCGCGAGGAACAGCCGGACGAACAGGAACACCAGAGCCATGCCAACGATGCCGACCACAACGATGAGCGGGTCGGACTGCCATTTCACTGCGGCGAAGGCGGCCAGCACCACGGCATCAAGTGCGATGGCCGTCAGCAACACCCAGCCTCTCGCGCTGATTTCCTCGCGCAGATGCCGGAACACACCGAAGTGGATGATCATGTCCATCACCAGATAGAAGAAGGCCCCAAGCGAGGCGATGCGGCTGAGGTCGAAGAAGACCGTCAGGAATCCTGCGATAACGACGGTGTAGACAAGCGTGTGGTCCTTGATCGTGCCCGGCATCCCGAAATGGCTGTGCGGGATCATCTTCATGTCGGTCAGCATTGCCAGCATCCGCGAGACCGCGAACACGCTGGCGATCAGACCCGACGCCGTGGCCACCAGCGCCAGCGCCACCGTAAGGTAGAAGCCGGTCTGACCGAGGGACGGCTGGGCCGCTTCGGCCAGCGCGTAGTCCTTCGCTGCCACGATACGGTCAAGCGGCAGGCTGGAACCGACCGCGAAAGCCACCAGCAGATAGACGACGACGCAGATGGCGATCGACCAGACGATGGCCCGGCCCACATTGCGGTGCGGGTCGGTGACCTCTGCACCGCTGTTGGTAATGGTCGTGAACCCCTTGAAGGCCAGGATCGACAGCGCAACCGACGCCACGAAATCGGTTTTGTCCATGTCTCCATCCATCGCCTCGAACGAGATTCCGCTCGTCCAGAGGCCGGCTGCCCCAAACAGCGCGATGCCGCCCACCTTGAGAACGGCCATGACAAGAGAAATCAGCCCGACCGACCGGTTCCCGGAGGCATTCACGAGATAGGCAAAAATTATAAGCCCAACACCCAGCGTTGGCACTAAAGCGCTATCCGGATTACCGCCAATCACCTTAACTGCATAAGTTCCAAAAGTGCGCGCGACGAGACTTTCGTTGATGACCATCGACAGCGCCATCAAAAGTGCAGCACCCGCTGCGACCGTCGTCGGGCCGTAGGCCTTCTTCAGGATCATCCCGATGCCGCCCGCTGACGGATACGCGTTCGACATCTTGATGTAGGTATAGGCGCTGAACGCGGTCACGATGGCGCCCACGATGAACGAGAGCGAGAAGAGAGGCCCGGCGAGTTCGGCGATCTGGCCGGTTAGGGCGAAGATGCCCGCGCCGATCATCACGCCGGTTCCCATGGCTACCGCGCCAGGCAGGGTAATGCTGTTCTTCTCGTAGTCGTTTCTCGACACGGGATTTCCTTTTTGAGCTTTTGGCGCGTATTTTGTCAGTGAAACCGCAAGTCTGTGACATGCCCCAGGCTAAACATAGTCCATATCTTGCAGTCACTTTCTCTGATGACCGGCTCGCCTCAGGAGCGCAAAACACTTGCCTTGCAAAGGACGCAGCTAGATGCACCTCAGATCACGCAGAAGGGGACAAAGGACACCATCATGTTCATAAAACTTGTTTTCATCCGTATTTGACGAATCCGATGCTAGCATTGGAAAGTGGGGCAAGGCTTCATTTCGAAACGTTGCCCCACCAAGTTGTAGGTGGCCCCGTAGACGTCTTGCTATTATTTCAATGCAGTCACAGTCAGCTTGCCTTTTACGCGGTCTGCAACGAATTGAATGTCCTGCCCTTCTGACATTTTTTCCAGCATGGCTTCGTCCGCGCGGAACACCATGGTCATCGCGGGCATATCCAGGTTGACGAGAGGGCCGTGGATAATTGTGACCTTGCCGGCTTTGGCGTCGATTTTCTTGATGGTCCCGCTCGTGTATTCCACGTCAGCCTGAGCCATCTGGTCACCGACTGCGACCTCCCGGTGCATGCCGGATTCGTAGTGGCCAGGGATCAGGCACGCCGCTTCGAATGTGCCAGAATTTGCGAAAGTCCAGACAACCTCGCCGGAAGCGCCCGCATCGAGACGGATACGGTTCGGATCGTCATGTTCCATGTCCATCTTGGCCATTTCGATCTTGTGCTCGGCATTGCGCTCTACCGTGTCGAGGACGAATTCATGCTCCAGCTCACCCTTGTTGGTGATGTTGAAGCGGATGGTTTCGCCCTCCTTGATATCCATCGGCTCACTCTCGATCAGCATCTGGCCCTCATCGTTTTCGAGTAAAGTGACGTCGATTGTGCGGTCAACCTTGGCGGCGTCACCCGGCATGCCGACCATCATTGCGGCTGGCTTGGTCTCCCCATGTCCACCGTCGTGTGTACCTGAAGCAAAGGCCGGTGCTGATAGCGCGATCGCGAAGCTTGTCGTCAAAAGAAGATTTCTCATTTTATTGTCCTGTAGGTTGGTTCGGTTGGAGATGACGAAGGGCCGCTCAGCCCTTCGAGGTTGGTTTCGGTGTGAGAATGGTCTTGGGGCTGTTGTTGGAGGCAAAGTCGGGTAATTCGCCAGTCCATTCGTAGGCCATCTCGCCCGGAGGGTTCTCGTACCAGCCGGGATCGGAGTAATCGTCCGCGTCGATGCCGTCCCGCACCTTCACGACCGAAAACATGCCGCCCATCTCGATGGGTCCGTACGGGCCCCAACCCGTCATCATCGGGATGGTATTGTCGGGTAGCGGCATTTCCATTTTTGCCATGTCCCCCATGCCGGACATGCCCATCGGCATGTATTCCGGCTGGAATTGACGGATCTTCTGGGTCAGCGGCTTCTTATTCACCCCGATGAACGTCGGCACGTCATGGCCCATGGCGTTCATCGTATGGTGCGATTTGTGGCAATGGATCGCCCAATCTCCCAGATGATCGGCGACGAATTCGTAGGCGCGCATCGCACCTACGGGAATGTCGATGCTGACCTCCGGCCACTGTGCTTCAGGCGGCACCCAGCCGCCATCCGTGCAGGTGACCTTGAAGTCATAGCCGTGCATATGGATCGGGTGGTTCGTCATCGTAAGGTTCCCAACCCGTACTCGCACCCGGTCGCCCTTGTTCACGACCAGCGGATCGATGTCGGGGAAGATCCGGCTGTTCCAGGTCCAAAGGTTGAAATCCGTCATCGTCATGATGCGGGGTACATAGGTACCCGGATCGATGTCGAAAGCATTCAGCATGATCAGGAAATCACGATCCACCGGCATGAATGTGGGATCCTTGGGGTGGACCACGAACATGCCCATCATCCCCATCGCCATCTGGGTCATTTCATCGCCGTGGGGGTGGTACATGAACGTTCCGGACTTCACCAAGTCGAATTCGTAGACGAAGGTTTTGCCCGGCGGGATGCTTGGATGGCTCAATCCGGAGACCCCATCCATGCCTGAAGGAAGAATGAGCCCGTGCCAATGCACCGTTGTGCCTTCCGGCAGCTTATTGGTGACGTAGATACGCACCCGGTCGCCTTCGACTGCTTCGATCGTCGGGCCGGTGGATTGGCCGTTGTAGCCCCACAAA
The DNA here is from genome assembly GCF_021021435.1 of Seohaeicola saemankumensis. Lineage (GTDB taxonomy): Bacteria > Pseudomonadota > Alphaproteobacteria > Rhodobacterales > Rhodobacteraceae > Seohaeicola. The sequence goes on along the minus strand of NZ_JAINWI010000019.1, from coordinate 43,689 downwards.
TGCGCGATCATGCCGTCGGCAAGCTCGCGTTCTACCGGTTCGGCCACGAGGTGAAATTCTTTCACCCCGTTGTTCATCCGGTGCGGCAGGGTCCACCCGTTCAATGTGACCACGGGTGTGTAGTCCGGCCCGGAATTGGGACGCGGCGTAATCGCCGTTGCCGCACTGTCCATTTGGGCAGCTTCGGGCAGGCCCATGTTCAGTGTTTTACCCCAGGCTTTCGAAGATACCAGCGTTGCACCTGCCGCGCCGGCTCCGAGTAATTGACGTCTGTTCAACATGTCAGTTCCTTTCAGTGTCCTGCGCCGCCACCGGCGGCAAGTGTTGCGCCTTCTCCACCAGCACCGCCGCCATCGCCGCCGCCATAGATCGCAGCGGTCAGGTCAGCCTGAGCCATGTAGAATTCGCGTTTTGCATTTGCCGCTTCCAGCGATGCGCCAAGCTTCTCGCGCACATCAGTCAGCAGCTCGAAAGTATTGGTGATCATGCCATTGTAGGACAGCAGACCCTCTTCTTCGACGGTCGTGCGTAGCGGCACCAGAACGTCGCGGTAGTGGCGGGCGATCTTATACGCGGCATGATAGGAGGTTTCGGCACCGCGCGCCTCAGAGCGGACGTTGACGGCTTTCTCCGCAAGCACGTTGGCCGCTTGCAGGTACGACAATTCCGCCTTGCGCATCCGGGCCTTACCGGTGTCGTAGATCGGGATTGCGAACTCCACTTCCACCTGAGGGGTGGTTACAGTCTCTGTTTCTCCATCCTCGATTTCCCGCTCTGCCTCGAATCCGGCAATGAATTCGAGATCGCTGACAATGCGGGTCTGGTCGGTCAGACCAAACGCCTTGGCCTGTGCTTCCAAGCCGAGTTTGGCAATCCGCAGATCAACCCGATTCCGTAATGCTTTCGCTTCGATGTCAGTCACACGACCGACGGAACGCGGCAGCGCAGGAAGGGCATCGGGCACATAATAGTCTACCTCGGTGCCCCATAGGCCCATCAATCTGGTCAAAGCCTCCTTGGACCGTGTCGCATTCAAGCGTGCCTGGGCAAGTTGTCCGGCGAGTTCGGCATTGAACGCCTGTTCACGGGCCTGTCCGGCTTTGTTGAGGGCTCCGGTCTCACCCAGCCTCATGGCCAATTCCGATCCGGCGTCAGAGGTCGCTTTCGCACGGCGAAGATAACTCACCGCCTCGAAGGCGGCTACGGCATCGACCCATGCCTTCCGCGTCTGATTGGCCAGTGCGAGCGTATCATTTACAGCACTAAGCTGCGCCTGCTGGAAGTTTGCGTCTGCAATGGCCATACGCTGCTGGCGCGTGGTGGCATCGAGCACGTTCGACCGGATTAGTCCCTCGATTGCCCTATATGCACCCAGTTCGGGCGCACCGATGCCCAGGATACCTATCGAAACGATCGGATTTTCCGGGGTCGATTGCTGCCAGGCCTCGGCGGCGGACAGGCCGACGTTCGCGTATGACGCCTGCAACCCCTTGTTGTTTAAAAGAGCGACCTGAACGGCGGTGTCCGCCGAAATGGTCTTGCGATGCACCATTGCGTGCACCTGCTTTTGCAGAGCCTCGTTTTCGGCCTGGGTTTCAGCGAAGGCTGTCCGTTTGCCGATGGCTGGTGTGACCTGGCTGGAAATGTTGACGAAGCCAGCCTTTGGTTCCGTGTAGATGCCCGGTACAGCCGTAGCGCAAGCACCCAAGATTAGCGGAAAGCCGAAAACCAGCGGAAACTTCGATAGCCGCATCAGTTGCCCTCCGTCTGCTCTTGATTGACGGAACGCCAATCCCGGGGGCCAGTTGGTCCGCGATAGGTGTAGCCAGCCAACGGGTCCTGATAGCTGATCGGCGACGAAACTGTCGTATTAACGGCGGCCTGTTGAGTCTCGACGGACGGCAAGGCGGTGGGTTCATAGGCGCATGCGCCAAGCCCGAGGGCCGAAGCCCCCATAAGAAGATGAATTTTCATGAAAGTAACCTGATTGGTGAACGTTGTCTCACGCAGAAACTGCGCAAGGCTCACACCCAATTTGGGCGCCGGTTCAGATCAGGAATCGAGGGGGCCGCAGAAAACCAGTCGTTTCGAAGGAATACGTCTGTCCGTCCAGAATCACATATTGCCTCGTACCAACTGGCTCTGCTCGCAAGTTGGTATCGTCGAGGAAGGCGACAGAAATACAGATACCGTTACAACATTCGTCTGACTGCCGCTCTTTGCCATCCTTGTCGGACACTTCTATGCCGATGTCACTTACGACCTCAAGCATCGTGTGTGCGTGATGCGCATCGCTTCCGGTTTCACGGGCCTCCGCAGCACCAACGACACCAACAGACTTGACTTCATGTCCGTCATGCATGCCGGACGACGCGTGAGCGGCAGAAGGTGGTGACAATACCAACGCCAGCGCAAACACGATGCACGTAAACGCCCTTGACCAGCTTGATATGAAAACTCGGAAGCTCATGCCGCGACTATCGGAGAACGATGCAGTACAGTCAATCCGTCCTGCGCAGGAAGGTTAGTTGAATTCTTCGTGAAACGGGCGGGATACGGCCGCTGCTGTCAAAAATGTTGAAAATCGGAAACATGTAACGGGCCAAAGCCTCGCCCGCGCTCAGCTCACCAATTTCTCACAGCCATAGCTCGCTTCGTTGATCGCTGTGGCCAATTCACTTTCATCTAAGTTGCTGTCAACGTCGACTTCAAGTGCGGTTAGACCGCACGAAACCGTCGCATCTGGGCCGGCAGCCATGATGGGCTTTTGTATGGAAGCGGCACGATGGCCGCGATCTCCGCGCAGATTGCAATAGACCCTGAAAGGAGTCCGCCCACTCGGATAGGAATATTCCGTTCTGAAAATCACCGCCAGCGTAAGACATGCAGAAAAGCTACTTTCCAATGCTATCAACATTTCCGCAACTAGGTCCGGCAGTAACCTACCATTTGTTATGTCGCTCGGCCTGCAGTTGAGACATGGAACGCGGTTCAGGAGATTTCGAAACTTAAATTTCATTCGTCCCAAAGACCTGGAGCGAATGCTTGGTTCCCAAACGCAGGTTCAACATCCTCGATCTCAAGCCGTATATGTGCCAACGTTCTTACATGCAGAGGTTTTTCTCCGTCGACATGCCCGGTATTCAGTTTGTGAGCATTGTCTTGGCATTCAGCCTCGCAGCGTTACTGCCGGTCCTCTGCCTTTATATCTTGCTTTCGCCGGGCTTTGCAGCGGCTCTTGCCGCCGGCGGGCCATCGCTGGCCCGCTTTCTGAGGCAAGTTACGACCAACGGTCTGCCCGTAGTTTTTGCCGTAAACTATGTCAGTTTTTTTCTTTTCGCGGTGATACAGAAACCAAAGGTCGCCCGCCGAGATACGGCGTTTTTCGTGCTGGTGGATATCTTGCTCAGAGCCATTCTCTTTCCAAGCCTCCACGCATTGATCTACGTTTTGTCTGCCGACTGGTTCGAGTCATTCGGGGGCAGTCGTGCAACCGCGTTGTCGGTCGTTGCCCCAACCCTTGCGCGTTCGGCGTTTTTTGAGAACATCTCCGGAGTTTATCTTTATGCGACAATGATCAGCGCGCTGCCGCTATATGTTTCAGCTTTCGGGCAGTCGGAATTTCTTGGACCGACTGTTCGTCGCTTGCCAATAAAAGCGGGCTTGATGCTGCTCGCCTTGTTTGCGTTTGCCCTGTCGGTCGGATTGATCGCAATCGGTGCACAAGGCATCGCATACCTTCAGGGCTAGATGATGGCTGGCTATTCACCGTGGGAATGCGCGGCCTGAGGTGCCAACCATCGCGACAAGTAAACGCGCTCGAAAGCGAAGACAGCGATCATTCCGACAGCCGCATACAGAACGATCATTGGATCACTTTGAAGCTTCATTACGGTGAAAGCTGCCAATACAATTGCATCGAGAGAAAGCGCAGACAAAAGCACGATACTGGAGGCGCCAACTTCGGTTCGACGATAGCGGAACACGCCCCAATGTATGATCATGTCCATGACGAGGTAAAAGAAGGCACCAAGGGATGCGATCCGTCCCAAATCAAAGAGCACGGCCAGCGTCGAGGCGATAACGACTGTATAGACCAGCATATGCCGCTGGACAGCCCCGGACATGCCAAAATGGCTGTGCGGGATCATTTTCATCTCCGTCAGCATGGTCAGCATCCGCGACACTGCGAAAACGCTGGCCAGCACGCCGGATGCCGTGGCCACGGCCGCCAACACGACCGTCAAGTAAAAGCCGACCTGCCCGAGTGCGGGCTCAGCCGCCTGGGCCAGCGAATAGTCGCGCGCGGCGATGATTTCGTCGATTGTCAGGCTCGCGCCCACGCCAAAGGCCACAAGCAGGTAGACCACCACGCAGATCGCGATGGACAGCATGATAGTGCGGCCCACATTGCGGTGGGGATCGGTGATTTCGCCGCCGCTGTTGGTGATCGTGGTAAAGCCCTTGAAGGCAAGGATCGCCAACGCAACGGACGCGATGAAGCCTGTCACTCCAAAGGTCTCGGCCGTTTCTGACGCGGCTGCGAACTGAAACCCGCTTGACCAGAGTGCTGCGATACCGAACAGCGCGATGCCCCCGATCTTGATCGCCGCCATGATTAGAGAGAATAGCCCGACGGAGCGGTTTCCTGCGATGTTGACCAAGAATGCGAACACGATCACGGCAACCGCCAGAACGGGCACAAGTGGCCCGCCCGTGATGTCGAAAGGCCGCAAGACATAAGTGGCGAATGTCCGTGCGACGAGGCTTTCCGCGATCACCATGCTGAGCGCCATCAAAAGCGCCGCTCCCGCCGCGACCGCCCCCGATCCATAGCATTTCTGAAGGATCATCGCGATGCCCCCTGCCGAGGGCCAGGCGTTCGACATCTTGATGTAGCTGTAAGCGCTGAAGCTGGTCACGATGGCACCAGCGATGAACGCGAGTGGAAATAGTGGTCCAGCCAGCTGGGCGATTTGTCCGGTCAGGGCAAAGATGCCCGCACCGATCATCACGCCCGTGCCCATAGCAACAGCTCCGCCAAGGCTGATCGAGCCTTCACGGTAGCCGTCGTTCCCATCGTGGTTTTTATTGTGTTTCTGCATTTCGATCTGCCTTGGTTGCTTTTTAGGTCGTTACGCCTCTGCGCATGCCCACCCGATAGGTTTCAGGCCGCCAGAAGTCCCGACCCTGGGCGTCTGATGAAATCGCGACTACTCCCGTTGCGAGGGTGCGCCGTAGATCCGCCGGGAAGTTTGCGAACGCCATGTGACTACAACGGCGGCCCCTTGCAGAGCGATAACTGACGCCACAAGGGCAACGAACGGCCATCGCGCCCAGTTCGGCTCAGGCATTTGGCGGTGAAAATCAAGAAAATGAAAGAACAAGAAATAGGCCGTGTGCAGCACTGCCAGCCACCACAGAACATAAGGGCCCTGCTGGATGTATTTTCACACGGACGTGCCAAGTACCCTTTGGCTGAAATTATTCGACGTACCGGCAAGCACAAAGCCGTAGAGCAGTGCCGCGATCCCAACCACATTGGCCAGCGCAAACCCGTGCCGAAGCATCACGTAGCGTTGCAGCTGGGGGTGAAACTCAAAACCGAACAGCCGTGCAAAATCAAGCTCGACCCAGCCGATCAGTATGATGATGGTATGCACCGTCGCCGCCAGAACCGCATAAATACCGAGCTCGCGTCGGTACGGCATGAGCTTCCGTAAAAAGGGCGCAGACGACAAGCGTGCGAGCGGCCCAATCGCCATTGCAGCAACGATGAGCAGCAGTGAAAGATCCCCCAGCGCTCGGTTGTAGCGGTGCATCTCCGACCACTCGGCACGCGAAGCAAGCAGCAGGTATCCCGTCAGCACGGACGTTCCTATGATTAGTACGTGCCGCAGAAGGGCGGGTTTTTTCATCATGGTTTCAGATACCGTATGTTTGCAGTCTTCCAAAGATGTTTTAGGCACGCAAATAACACATCAGATCGGCTTTCGCTTCCAATCAGCGTTCAACATTCTGCAGAGTGTTGACGTTTGGTATGAAAGCCGGAACCCGGCTGGCATACCTGTCCCAGCTTTCGCCAAAACGGGCGCGACTGTCCCCCTCCTCGCCGCGGGCAAGCCGTGCGTACATCCAGACCAGCACCGGGAACATCGCGAGCGTCAGGAGGGTCGGCCATTGCACGAGAAAGCCCAGCATGATCAGCACGAACCCCACATACTGGGGATGGCGAATGCGGGCATAGGGGCCTGTCGTCGCAAGCAACCCCTGACGCTGCGCGTTCCACAGATGGTACCATGCCACGGATATGAGCCAGAAGCCGCCGCCGATAAAGACGAAGCTCAGGAGGTGGAACGGCCCGAAATGCGGGTTCGATTGCCAGCCGAACATCATTTCGGGGAGATGTCCGCTGTCGTGGGCAAACCAGTCTACCTCCGGCCAGGTCGATTGCAGCCAGCCGGAAAGAAAGAAGATGGTCAACGGGAACCCATACATCTCGGTGAAGAGAGCTACGACAAAGGCGCTGAACGCTCCAAAACTGCGCCAGTCGCGTTTTGTCTGCGGCTTGAAGAAACTGAAGGCGAAAATGATGAACACCGCCGAATTGATAAATACTAGCAGCCAGAGTCCATAGGAAGCACCTGCATCGGTCATTACTGGTCGTCTCCCTTACCGTGCCCGCCGTGGCCTCCATGACCGCCGTGCATGAAGAAGTGCATTCCAACGCAAAGCAGCAATGGCAGCCAGATCAGCAATCCGCTGCTCAGGATGTGCACCCGGTGCTCGTAACCCAGGAGAAGGCCGCCAACTGCCAGCGCAACGATCAGATAGATGCCGGCGCGTGATCGCCAGAATGAGGGCGGGCGGGGGGCATGCTCCGATTGACTTTGATTAACATGTGATGGATCAGGTTGATGGGTCACGTTGTGGCTTCCTTTCTAGATCTTTGCGCCGCGAAGGCGCAGCGAATTGAGCACCACCGAGATCGACGAGGCGCTCATGGCGAAGGCGGCAAACATCGGGCTGATGAGGATGCCGAAGAACGGAAACAGCACCCCCGCCGCGACAGGCACGCCAGAGGCGTTGTAGATCAGCGCGAAGAACAGGTTCTGCCGGATATTACGCATGGTGGCCCGTGCGAGCCGCCGTGCGCGCACGATACCGTCGAGGTTGCCCTTGACCAGTGTGATGCCCGCGCTTTCGATGGCCACATCGGCCCCGGTGCCCATGGCAATGCCGACATCGGCCTGTGCCAAGGCCGGTGCGTCATTGACGCCATCGCCGGCCATCGCGACCTTGCGGCCCTGCTGCTGCAATTCCTTGATGATCCGTGCCTTGTCCTCCGGCAGCACATCGGCCCGGATCTCGTCTATGCCCAGACGCGCGCCGATGGCCTTGGCCGTGCGTTCGTTGTCTCCGGTCGCCATGATAACGCGGAACCCCAATTCATGCAGATCCTTGATGGCGGCGGGTGTGGTTTCCTTCACCGGGTCAGCGACCCCGACAAGACCGGCGATCTTGCCATCCAGCACCACGAACATTACTGTCTCGCCCTCGTCGCGACGGGCATTTGCCTTGGCGGTCAGGTCGCCCGCCTCAAGGCCAAGGTCCCGGATCATCGCCAGATTGCCGAGCGCGACCGCTTTGCCGTCGACGACCCCCTTGACGCCCTTGCCGGTGACCGCCTCGAAGTCGTCGGCATTAGCCATCTTCACATCGCGCTCTTCCGCGCCGCGCACGATGGCCTCGGCAAGCGGGTGTTCCGATCCGCGCTCCAGCGATGCGGCGAGACGCAGGACCTCGGCCTCGTCGTGACCGGGTTGCGGCAGGACGGCGACAAGCTGCGGCTTGCCCATCGTCAACGTGCCGGTCTTGTCGACGATCAGGGTATCGACCTTCTCGAACCGCTCCAGCGCCTCGGCGTTCTTGATAAGTACCCCGGCCTGGGCCCCCCGCCCCGTCGCCGTCATGATCGACATCGGCGTGGCGAGGCCGAGCGCACAGGGACAGGCGATGATCAACACGGCGACAGCCGAGATCAATGCGTAGGACAGCGCAGGCGCGGGCCCCCAGATCGCCCATGCGATGAAGGACAGGAGCGCGATACCGATCACGGCCGGAACGAAATATCCCGCCACTTTGTCGGCATACTTCTGGATCGGTGCGCGCGACCGTTGCGCGTTGGAGACCATCTCGACGATCTGCGCCAGCATCGTGTCGGATCCGACCCGCGTCGCCTCCATCACGAGGCTGCCGGTGCCGTTGATGGTGGCACCGGTCAACGGGTCGCCCTCGGTCTTCTCGACTGGCACGGGTTCTCCGGAGATCATGCTTTCGTCGACTGAGGACCGGCCTTCCAGAACCACGCCATCTACCGGCACCTTGTCGCCGGGACGCACGCGCAGCCGGTCGCCGACCTGCACATCCTCCAGCGGAATCTCCTCTTCGGATCCGTCGTCCCGGATGACCCGCGCGGTCTTTGCCGCCATGTCGAGAAGCGCGCGGATCGCCTTGCCAGTGCCTTCACGGGCGCGCAATTCCATCACCTGGCCAAGCAGCACAAGCGTCACGATCACCGCCGCCGCCTCGAAATAGACGCCGACATGACCTTCGGCGTCGCGAAATCCGTCCGGGAATATGCCGGGTGCCAGAACGGCGACGACGCTGAAGAGCCAGGCCGCGATTACCCCCATACCGATCAGGGAGAACATGTTGAGATTCATCGTCCGGAACGAATTCCAGCCCCGAACCAGAAACGGCCAGCCGCACCAAAGAACAACCGGGGTTCCGAGAACCAACTCGATCCAGAGGGTTGCGCGCTCGCCGAAAATCTCTCGCACTTCCGGGAAGCCGAGATAGGGACCCATGGTGAGGATCAGAAGCGGAATGGTCAGTACCGTGCCAACCCAGAAACGCCGGGTGAAATCCACCAGTTCGGGGTTCGGGCCGTCGTCCATCGGGACCCCGGACTCAAGCTCCAGCCCCATTCCGCAGATCGGGCAGGAGCCGTGCTCGACCTGGCGAACCTGCGGGTGCATCGAACAGGTGTAGACGGCGCCGTCATAGCCCTCCGGGACGGTATCGTATCTGCCGTCCGCCGGGGCGGCACCAGCGTTATGGTCATGACCGTGGTGATCATGCCCGGCATGGCTGTCGAGCTCCGCCTCGGGCACAAGATGCATCCCGCATTTCGGGCAATCGCCCGGACCGTTCTGCCGTACCTCAGGGTGCATCGGGCAGGCGTAAATGTTGGATTCGGTTTCATGTGAAGCATGGCTTACTTGGTCGTTCATTCGGTTGTCCTCTCGGCGGGATTCGGGTCCAGCCTAATTGTTCCGGCAACTGGAAGGTCAAGGGCTGTCACCACAGAAAGGATCGCTTCGGCCAATAAACCGGCAATTCCGATCGCATTCGTTGGATGGGGTATGGTGTCGGTGGTGATGATTCTTGCCGCACCAGCCGACAGAATGGCGTCCTGAGCGCCGTGCGCAAAGACCGCATGGATAGCCAGGCAGACAGGCGCGGCGGTTCCAGCCGCAAGCAATCTTTCGACGGCGCGTGCCATCGTGACGCCGGAAGATGCGATGTCGTCGAGGATCACTGGCGTACCTTCGTGCAGCGCCGCGCTTTCGGGCACACTGACATCGACACTGCGGTCACCGGATCTCACCTTGCGCAAGACCTCATAGGGCCGTCCGGCCAGCCGGGCCACCTCGGCGACCCATTGCTGGCTTTCGCTGTCAGGGCCCAGAAGAACGGCGTCTGGCAGGTTCGTGCTGATCCAGGTCGCAAGCAGCGGGGCGGATACGGCGCGTATGGCAGGCATCGGGAAGACATCCTGCAGCCGCGCGATGCGGTGCAGATGCGGATCGACACTCGCCAGCCAATCGAAGCTTTCCCCCAGGAATTGCGCAAAGAGCGGCGCGCTGACCGCCTGCCCGCGCTCGAAGCGGCGGTCCTGCCGCATGTAGCCAAGATAAGGCGCGATCAATCCGACGCGACGCGCGCCCATCTCGCGCGCCGTCGCCGCGGCGAAGCGCAAGGGCAGGGCAAGCCGGTCGGGATCGCGCAAAGTCGCCAGAAATGCCACATCGGCCCCGTCCAGATCGCCGGGCAGCGAAATCAGGCTTTCGCCATCTGGGAAGTGGTGCCAGTCGAGAGCGAGCAGGTCCGCCCCAAGCGCGGGTGCCAGGTCTTCGGCAAGCGGCCTCATCTCGGGAAACGCGACAAGGATCATGACACTGCCTCGGACAGCGTCAGCACCCCGGTCTGGGACTCCGCGTAAGCCAGGGCATAGGCCAGTTCGCCTGGTGTCTCGGCATGAAGCTCATAAAGCGGCTGGCCCTTGTCCACCCAATCCCCGATCCGCACCAGAAGGCGGATGCCGGCGCTCTTCTGACGCGGGGCCCCGGCCAGCTTGGCGATGCGTGCGATGCGTCGGTTGTCGATGGCGGTCAACTGGCCCGCATGAGGGGCGCGTATTTCGATCTGCTGCGCTGCGGTTCCGGGTTTGCGGAAACCGCCCTGTGCCGCGCAAATTGCCATGAACTTTGCCTCCGCTGCACCACTATCGAGAAGCGCCTGCGCGCGGTCCCGCCCCCGCCCAGCAACGGCGTGCGGTGCGAGGTCCAGAAGATGTCCGGCCAGATCCAGCGCCCGCGCACGCAGGTCGCCAGGTGCATCCGGCGCGCGCCGCAAAACCGCGAGCACGTCGTGCGCCTCCAGCGCCGGGCCCATGCCACGTCCCACCGGGGCCACGCCATCGCTGATATGTAGCGCCAGGTTCAGACCCAACGCCTTGCCCACCGAAGACAGCCGTATCCCGAGTGCCTCCGCCGCTCCGGCAGACCGCACCTTGGCCGTTGGTCCGACCGGCATGTCGATCAGAACATGGGTGACACCGGCGGCCGCCTTTTTCGACAGTACGCTCGCTACGAGTTGACCGGTGGAGTCGAAATCGAGGGGGCGTTCGACACGGATAAAATGATCGTCGGCAGGACTGAGGGCGAGCCCGCCACCCCAGACGAGGCAACCGCCCTCGGCTTCGACCACCCGGCGCAGCGCGGCGGCGTCAAGCGCGACGGGCGCCATCACCTCCATGGTGTCGGCGGTTCCGGCAGGCGATGTGATCGCACGGCTCGACGTCTTGGGGATCAGATGCCCCGCCGCCGCGACGATCGCGACGACGATGGGTGTCGTCCGGTTGCCCGGCAATCCGCCGACGCAATGCTTATCGAGGACAGTGTGCTGCCCCCAGTCGAGCGTCTGCCCTGCTTCCTTCATGGCGCGGGTCAGCGCCACGGTTTCGGCCTCGTTCAGCCTGTCGCCGGCGCAGGCGGTCACGAAGGCGGCAAGGTCGAGATCCGATAACCGGCTGTCGAGCGTGTCGCGCACGATCGTCGCGAACCCGGCCCGGTCCAGCCTCTCGCCATAGGCTTTCGCCCGGATCATAGACGCCGAAACGGGCGGTTCAGGGTGCGAGAAAGCGGCTTCGTCTCCAATCTCAGCGCCAAGCGCGGCCCAGGCGGAAACGGACAATGCCGCCTGGTCCACGGCAAGCCATGCTCCGCGGCGGACGACATTCAGGGTCGCGATGATCCAGCGGTCCTTCAGGTCGATTCGTATGCGTGTCTGGGCAGCAAACCCCTCGGAACGGCAGACGTGACAGTCTTCATGCATGTAGACGACCGGCTGCCGGTAGGTGTCGATGCGGGAAGAGACCAGGGCAAGCGTTTCGGTCATCGCGGCCTGTCCAGGTAGACGGATTCGAGATGTTCGGGCACGCGCACGGATCGCCCTAGCTCGTGTTCGACGCGGAATCGCAGGGTGTCGGCGGTGACAGGTTCCCCATGGGTGAGATAGGTCATCTCGGGGGCGGGACCGGCGGACATCCAGCGCAGGATCTCATCGGCATCGGCATGTCCGGAAAAGGACTGGAGCTGAACCACTTCGGCCTCGATCGGGAACTCCCGTCCGAACATGCGCAATGTCCGCGCGCCCCCGGCCAGCGCCGCGCCACGCGTGCCGCCGGCCTGGAAACCGGAGAGCAAGATCGCGTTCCGCCGATCGCCGCCGAAGCTGGCCAGATGGTGCAGGATACGCCCGCCGGTCAGCATTCCGCTGGCGGAGACGATGATCATCGGGCCCTGGCGCGTGTTCAGCTCCTTGGATTGCTCGACCGTGTTTACCCTCTTGGCGATCTCGAACATCGCAATGCAGTCTTCGCGGCTGACGTGGTGCTCGGCGTGATGACGGTGATAGATCTCGGTCGCATTCACCGCCATCGGGCTGTTGAGGAACACCGGGACATAGGGAATATCGCCGCGCTCCATCAATCGCGCAATGTGCAGCATCAGCCCCTGCGCCCGTCCGACGGCAAAGGACGGGATCAGCACCGTGCCGCCGCGGGCAAAGGTGCGTTTGAGGATCGGGGCCAGTTCGGCTTCTGGGTCCACGTCGGGATGGGACCGGTTGCCATAGGTGGACTCGCAGACCAGAACATCTGCTCCGCCGAATGGCTGGGGCGGTCGCATCAGCGGATCGGGATCATGGCCCAGATCGCCGCTGAAATGGACAACCCTGCCGCCGACCTCAAGCCGGATCTGCGCCGCCCCGAGCAGATGCCCCGCCGGAATGAAACGGGCCGCGATGCCGTCGCCTAAATCTATTCGCCGGTCGAACGGTTGAAGATCAAAGCGGTCCAGCGCGGCCTTTGCATCCTTGAGCGTATAGAGCGGTTTTGGCTTCTTGTGTTTGGAATATCCCCTCCGCGCGGCAAAGCGCGCCTCTTCTTCCTGGATATGGCCGCTGTCGGGCAGAATAAGCCCGCACAGATCTGCCGTTGCTTCTGTGCAAAGAACCCGCCCGCGAAACCCCGCCCGGATCAGTGTCGGCAGATATCCCGAATGGTCCAGATGAGCATGGGTGAGCAGCACAGTGTCGATGGTGTTGACACGCACAGGGAAAGGTTTGCGATTGCGCGCCCGCAACTGCTTGAAGCCCTGGAACAGCCCGCAATCGACCAGAATGCGCCGCCCCAGGGCCTCGACCAGATAGCGCGATCCCGTCACCGTCCCGGCGGCGCCAAGAAAGCGCAGTTTCGGACGTGCGGTCGGGATCATGTCGCTGTTCCCCTTGCCGCGATGGCGTTGTAAAGGCCGCCGAAGATCAGCGCGGCGTACCAACCGTAGAGAAAGCTCTCGACCAGCCCGATGATGAAGCCCACCGGGGTCAGCCAGACGAAACCGGGCAGCAGACCGGACCAGGTTTCATACATTGCATAGGCGGGAAAGATCAGATCGAATGCGATGCACACAAGGTAGGTCAGCGCCAGGAACAGGCTCAGCGCCCAACCAAGCGGCACAACCGGCAAACGCACACGCCCTGCCCCGGCAGGCCCGCCCATGACGCAGGCCCCGCACGTCATGCGCAGGGCCAGGAAAAGGATCACCGCGACTGCGGTGAAATAGAAAATGGGCATCATGGCTTTCTCCCTTCTTGTCGTGAATTCGGACGGAGCGCGAACACATCCGCTGGACGGCGCCGGTTCAGGATGGGCGAACCAAGCGCCAGACGCCCATCCTGCGGTGGCTTTGCCTCGGCCCTAGCCGCAGCAGCAGCCGGATTTGGCCGGTTTTGCCTTTGCGGGTTCCGCGACCTGCGGTTCGACATTTGCTTTCGGCTGCGCATCGGTCTTGCCACCGCAACATCCGCCCTGTTTTTGCTGTGCTGTGTCTTGCGTCTGAGAAGTTGATCGGTCGTCCATCTGGACCTCCTTTTGTTTGGTTTCTTTCTATAGACGCGCCCCGACCGGAAGCATTACAGAGATTGGCAACCTGTCGGTCTTCGTTAGTACAGGAACAAGTGTATCGCTCTGCCGTAGGAAGGCGTCGATATTGCAGACAGAGTTACTGCATCCCGGCAGGCTGTCGGCTGACCGGTGCTATAGGTTACAGCAGCCGCCGCGCGGCCCATCCGATCACCTCGAAACCTCGCGCGCGCCAGCTGCGGGAATGCCAAGCCCGAAGAGTGACTTCGCGGGCATCCGAAAGATCTTGCAGATATTGCGCCTGCAACTGCCCTGCCAGGACGCGGTCATGTGCGACCAGAACCAGCTCCTGATTGACGAACAGGCTTCGGTAGTCGAGGTTAGCTGACCCGATGATCGACCAGCCTGTATCGACGACCGACGTCTTGGCATGCAATGGACGGGGCAGATACTCGTGAGACCCTCACGCCCGCCGAGAGAAGCTGCGCATATGCCGCCCGCGTCGCCCAGCCAGCGAACATAGGATCGCTCGTGCGAGGCACCAGCACACGGACGTCCACGCCGCGACGCGCGGCATCCTGAAGCGCCCGGTCGACCACGGTGTCCGGACCGAAATAGGGCGACGTCAGATAAACGCAGGTCTGTGCCATCCCGATCAGTCCCGCGTGCAGACAGGCAAGCCTCTTTTGAAACTTGCGCGAATAGCTCGGTACCAGCAGTCCTTCGATTGCGTCGGCCTCTTCGGGAATGGCGTTTGACGGAAGCGGGCGGGCGTCCTGCCAGGCCGGGTTTATCTGCGCAATGTGAGTCAGATCCCGTAAGCCCAGGCCGACAGTCGTCCCATATGGACCTCAACCATCCTGACACCGGGCACGTTTTCGACGGCAACCCGGATCGCATTCTCCTCGAAATCGCTGTCGGCGACACCCCAGACGGCGACATTCCCCTTGTCCACCGTGTAGTTGATGAGGTTGACCGCTGCACCGGGCACTTCTTTCAGAGCCTCTTCAATCTTCGCACGCAGCACGCGGTCGTCCTCCGACGGCTCCGGCAGCGCCCCATCCTGAAGCGCCGACAAGGCGTGGAGCAGGTTCGCACGGCTGACGATGCCGACCACTTTGTCGGATCTCACCACCGGCACGCGCTTGATCCGGTGCTTTTCCAGAAGACGCGCGATTTCCGCGACATTCGTATCCTCTTCTACCGAAACCACATCCCTTGTCATCACGTCTTCGACCCGGTGGCTTTTGAGCTTCACGAAATCCTGTGCGGATTCGCTTGCCCCGCCAAGCACCTCGAGCCACCATGACCGGCGTGGTCCGTCTGTTTCGCGGACACGCCGCATGAGGTCGCCTTCGCTGACAAGTCCCTTGAGGTCGCCCTCGGCGTCAACGACGGGCAGCGCGCTGATATTGTGGTCGAGCATCAAGCGTACCGCGTCCTCGATTTGTCCCTCCAGCGGGACCGAGATCACCGATGTTGTCATGATATCCTTGGCGAGCATGTCATAGTCTCCTTCTTGAGTTTTGGCTTGTTCAGCACGTCAGGTGCCGATAACGAGTTGCAGGTCGTCGCCCAGATTATAGGGCGGGATGTCGAGGTTGCGTGGGGCCGGCCCCTTCCGGATCCGGCCCGAGGTATCGTAATGCGATCCGTGGCACGGTCAGAACCAACCGCCGAACTCGCCCACCGCCGACCCATCCTGCCCTAGTGGAATGCACCCGAGATGGGTGCAGACACCGATAACGACCAGCCACTCGCCATCCTCGCCCGCCGCGCGGTTTTCATCCAGTGCTGGCTCTTCGCCACTTGCGTTCGGATTCTCACCCGCTTCGTCAACTGGATCGGGAAGCTGGTTAAGATCGACGGCCCGTGCAGCCTCGATTGCGGCTGGTGACCTGCGCCAGACGAAGACCGGGCGCCCCTGCCACTTCACAGTAATACGTTGGCCCGGTTCGACGCCGGAAAGATCGACCCTGACCGTGCCGGACGCGGTCACGTCGGCCGAGGGGTTCATCGAATTGATCAACGGCCAGACCGCCGCGCCTGCGGCAACCGCGCCGGTTGAGGCCGTTGCATAATACAGGAAATCGCGGCGCTCAGTTGCGGGCGATTGTCCGGGGTTGTCACTGGTTTTGATCATCGTGAATTCTCCGATTTAGAGTTCATCTCGGCTGCCGCGACAGGGCTTTCGACGTGAACACCCGCATCGACATGCAGCACCTCGCCCGTAATGCCGCCGGTATAGTCGCTGGCGAACAACAAGGCGGCGCGGCCCACCTCATCGGCCGTGACGTTGCGCCGCAAGGGGGCAACTCGCGCGGTCGCGTCCAGAAGACCCGCAAAGCCGGTTAACCCGGACGCCGCGCGGGTCATCACGGGTCCCACCGAAATGGCGTTGACGCGGATGTTCGATGGCCCGAGTTCGTGAGCCAGATAGCGCACCGGGGCCTCAAGCGCCGCCTTGACCGGCCCCATCACGTTGTAGCTCTCCACGACGCGCTCGCCGCCGAGATAGCTCAGCGTGATCAGGCTGCCGCCGCCCTTCATCAGGGGTTCTGCCAGATGCGCCATGCGGATCAGCGAATGGACGGACACCTGCATCGCGTCGGAAAATCCGTCGGCAGAGCAATCGGTCAGGCGGCCATGCAGATCGGCGGGCGGCACGCTGCCCACGGCATGCAAGATGAAGTCCAGCTTTCCCCAGCGCTCGGTGATGGCGTCGAAAACAGCGTCGAGTTCGTGTAGCACACTCACGTTGCAGGGTAGCAGGATCGGGGCCTCCAGCCGTTCGGCCAATGGCGCGACAAAGGGTTTGGTGCGCTCGTCGACATATGTGATCGCCAGATCCGCCCCCGCCTGCCGGAAATGCAGGGCGGCGGGCCAGGCCAGGCTGCGATCATTCGCTATACCGACAACCAGACCTTTCCGGCCGGACAGATCAAGCAGTTCGGCCGGATCGCAACATTCGTCGAAGTCAGGCATCCTTCGACGCCGCCTCGGTATCGGCGGACGCTTCGGTCTTCTTGTCGTGCGCACCATGACGCTTGGCCGACTTGCCATGTTTGTGCCCGCCATGTCCGTGCCCGAAAAGGTGCATCGCGGCCATTCCGCCGAAGAGGAGCACCAGAACCCAGTTCTCGAAAAGCCATTCCATCATTGTTCACTCCTTGTGTGATGCGGCGTCCGGATGGTCCGCCTGCGCAGGTGAGGGGATGCCGGGCAAAGGGCCGAATATCGCGCCGAAGACATGGGTGATCCAGGCATCGCGCCCCTTGCGCCATGCGCCCAGAACCTCGCCGGTGCGCGCCGACAGCGCGCGTTCGGTGACAATCGCCGGGTGGTCTTCCGGCAAGGGGTCGCGCGTCTCACGGATCGTTTCGGCGGTAGATTTGACGAGCGCCATCCACGGGTTCACGCGCTCGGAAAACATCGTCCGCGTCCAGCGCATGGGATGCAGGGTGCGCAGGGCCTCGGCGCTGGCCGCGCTGGTCGCGGCCCGCAGCCACGGGCTGACGAAGGTCGAGTAGGCCGCCTCGTTGATCCGCGATATCTGCGCCACTTGTTTCAAGGCCGCATCGTCCGATGCAATGCCCAGATCATCGACCTCGCGCGGTTCGAATCGCACCTCAAAATCGCCGGTCTCGCAGTCCGGGTCACCCGACGGGTTGTCGATCACCATCTCGTAGAGACCCGGGGAAAGGGCCTCGACATCGTCCAGGCTTTCCAGAATCGCACGATGCTGGAGCCGCGCGACGGAGCCGGAGACGAAGATGCCCAGATGCCCGACACGCGGATGCGTCATATAGACGATGCGCTGCCCGGCTGCCTTGAGCGCATCGGTATCGGGATAAAGCTTGCCAATCCACCCCATTGCCTGTTCGGGCGGCGTGATGTTGTCACCGTCCGAGGCGAAGATGATCAGCGGATTGCTGATGCGCTTAAGATCGACGGTGCAATGCGCATCCAGCTGCATCTCGCCCTGTTCCAGCCGGTTGCCGATGAACAGGTTCTGCGTGATGCCGAGGATTTCCTCGCGGCTGAGCGTGTAGTAGCCATTCCACCAGCGTTCGAACTCAAGGAACCGCTCGCGTTCGGTGTCGGCATGGGCAAAGAGGTTCGCGTATTTGTCCCAGATCGCCTTTTCGGGTTGCAAGGTCTCAAAATTCTGTGCCAGCCAGGCACCGTCGAACCGCCCGTCCCCCAGATCGGAGATCATATGGGCGGCCCATGCCCCGCCCGACAGTGCGCCCATCATCCGCATCGGGCTGCTTGCCGCCTCGCCCGACCAGTAGCTGAGCGGCGAGCCGTTCAGTACAATCGGACCGGTCAGACCGTCGCAATCCGCCGCCAGCAGCGTGGCCGCCCAACCGGCCTGGCAATTGCCGTAAAGTACGGGAGCTGTGTCCGGGTGACGGCGAGCGACCTCGGAGACGAAGTCGCGCAAGGCATAATGCACATCCGACAGCGTCTGACCTGGCATGGGCTCGGGGTAGAAGATCACGAAATAGACCGGATGGCCCTCGTGCATCGCCATGCCGACCTCGCTGTCGCGCTTGAAGCCGCCGATACCGGGCCCGTGCCCGGCGCGCGGATCAATGACGATCACGGGCGGCTTGGCCTCGTCCACGCAATCGTCCCAGCAATCGTCGCCGACCCGCGTGATCCTGAGCAGCGCGTAGTTGGCCGACCGCTCAAAGGTGCGTGCGTCCAGCAGCAGTTCGTAATCGAAATCCAGAAGCGGCGGCATGCCCTGCCGCTCATGCGCGATCATATTGTCGGCGCGTTCACGCAGCGTGTCGAGAAGCAGCACCCAGCGTTCAAAGGCGTCTTGGACGTAAGGCACGTTACTAGCGGTCGTTGCGTTACCGGAAACGGGTGCAAGAAATTGTTCCGGGGTCACTGTCGCAAGGCGCAGGCTCTTATTCATCATCAGCTTCCTCTTGATTGGTAGTGTCTATGGAGGGTCGTCCAGCGAGCATCACACGCACGAAATCAATCGCCACATCCTCGCGCAGACCGGAAAGGAGATAGGTCGCATCGCGAGACGCAATACCCAGCGCGCGTGCCGCAAGCGTCGGGGGTTGTTTCATCACTTCCACACGGTTGAACAACGCGCGTGCCATCGGGGCATCTGCGTACGCGGAAGTCTCGGCACATGCGCAGGTCATCCGGGATAAAAAGACGCGAAGATCGTCATCGGATGATGGTTGACGGGGTACTCCCGAGTTCCAATCCGACGTGATACGTGGCATGTTCAATTTCTCCTGCGGTTGTGCCTTCGGGCACACTCACAGAAGAAGACGCTGGATCATGGAAATCGTTACAGACCCGACTTCGCTGCGATCAGGATAGTTGTCCCTCTTCTTCGCAATCAGTCTCGTGTTTGTCGTTCTCGCAGCCCTCGGGCGGACAGTAACAATCGTCCCGGTCCTCTTGGCAGCACTTGCCGCAATGCGTTGTAAGCGCCTCGCGCAAAGCAGTGCGTGCCCGGTGTAGCCGGACACCAAGTGCGTTGCGGTTAAGCCGCAGATCGGCTGCCACGCTTTCGCGATCTTCTTCGCCGAAATCGATGCGCCGGATCAGTTCGGCATCCGCCGGGCGCAGTTCGGAAATCAACCCGCCATGGCAGGTGCACAGCCGCGCCATCTGTGAGGGCGCATCGGCAATCCATTCCTCTGGTTCGCGCGCCGCCGCCGCCGCCAGCCGGCTACGCCGGGTCCCTTTGCGGTAGTGATCGTTCAAAGTGGACCGCAGGATTGTGTAGAGCCACGCATCCATTCGTTCGACCTCTCGGAGCTGATCCTTGCGTGACAGCACGCGGATGCAGAAGTCTTGCAGGACATCCTCTGCATCTGCGCGGTTGCCAAGCCGTTTGACCAGAAATCCCATAAACGCTCCGCGCCCGTCCAACAGGGCGCGTTCCGGCGAAGCGTCGGGCACATCGGGCTTGCCACTGTCTTGCGATGCCATGATGTCTCTGCCCTTTCCAAGAGGTTTGCGAAGGTGCGATCAGCGCTGATTCGAGCATTGTCTCTCTAACGTACAATGCGCGCAGTCATTCTAAGAACAATTTGCCCCTCCGCGCGTCACTCTGAATAAGCAACACACATTCGTATCGAAGCAAACAGGCTTTCGACGAAGACAATAGCCAAAACGACCGTTTGAAAACAGGTTAACAGGTTGTTCTGTATTATCGACCTTGAGACCGCCGTGCTCCCTTAAGATTGACGAACACGATCCCCAAAATGACCAGCGCAATACCGGAAAATTGAATCCCGGACAGGCGTTCCCCGAAAAACAAGGCACCAATTGAAAGACCGAAGATTGGAACAAGAAAGCTGAACACAATCGCCCGGTTCAGCTCAACTGCCTCCAGCACGGAAAACCAGAGCCAATACACCAGCGCTGAGCCGAACAGGGCCAGCCCCAAAAGCGATGCCGTGAAGACCGCGTTCCATTGAATGGCGTTTTGATCTTCCAGCGCGAGGGCTGCGAACGCGAGCGGCGCGCTGCCGATGAGCAACTGTAACCCCATTGCAAA
Source organism: Seohaeicola saemankumensis (assembly GCF_021021435.1). Taxonomy (GTDB): domain Bacteria; phylum Pseudomonadota; class Alphaproteobacteria; order Rhodobacterales; family Rhodobacteraceae; genus Seohaeicola. The sequence goes on along the minus strand of NZ_JAINWI010000019.1, from coordinate 23,374 downwards.
AAGCCCGTCCACTTTGCCGGCGATGGACTTGATGGCCACGTTGCTGATGGTCACCCCAACCGCGGCCAAAACGATATAGGCGAAACCGATGGCCGACCCCTCTTGCCCTCCATCAAGCAATTGCGGCAGCGCGATCACGAGGATTCCCATGAATCCGATCGAAAGGCCGACCCAACCGACCTTCGGCAGCCTTTCGCCAAGCCATACAACACCCAGTATTGCGGCCAGCAGCGGCTGCGCGTTTGCGATGACCGTGGCGAGGCCCGGAGACACGAATTCTGCTGCATGAAAAATGCCCAGAAATCCCAAACTTGTCGCACCAATCCCGACGATCCCCAAGGTCAACCACGTGCGCCAACCGCGCGGGAATGGTCTGCGCAAAATCATGGCCAGACCCACCAAAGTTGCTCCGGCCAGAACTGCGCGCATTGTCGCAAAAGTCAGATGCGGCGAGTATTGCAGCCCTGCCGTGATCAACGGAAAGCACGCCGCCCACAGGAACATGGCCAAAACGATTTTGGTTATGACAGTCGGCGACATCGAGATTTCCTTTCCAAGTCAGAAGTGGCAGGAATTGCAGAAATTTTCCGATGTGCCAACTCAGGGGCGAAGTAAGAAGACGCTGCGGCAGCCGAAACCTTACGCATTCCTGGGCATACGCCCGTTGGCCCGGGTTCCAAAAGACCGCGCCTGTGCATACCCAACAGCAAAACCACCAACAATCAGGTCACCCGAAGCACCCGAAAAAGTGTAACGTTCTCGATGCTTCGGCGTCTTACTCTTCAGAGGTGTATCATGAATCACGACCCGAATGATCGGTTGTCCGCGGCAGATCAGCCCGACACAGCCGCCAAAGATGCGGACATCGCTGTCCGTCGCGCGCTGGTGGAAGGTCGTCAACATATCTTGAATTTCCTGCGTCGGCGCCTGGGTGATGCAGAAGCCGCTGAGGATGTCCTGCAAACGTTCATGCTGCGGGCCATAGACCGCTCCGAGCAACTACGCGATGTACGCGCCGTTCGCGGCTGGCTCAGTCAAATCCTGGCGTCGTCAATCGCGGACTTCGGTCGCAAGGTTGCGCGGCAGCGTCAGAGGGAGATGGTGATGGCCCCGGCCAATTTGGACAGTTTCCAAGACGGGTTCGACGATGAACTCGATGAGGCGATATGTAATTGTCTATACAAGCTATTGCCGACGCTCAGACCGGACTATGCCGAGGTCATCTGGCGCGTCGATCTTCAGGAGCAGCCGCGCGAGGCTGTCGCCAAGGACCTCGGCATCACCTTGAACAACCTTACGGTCCGTCTTCACCGGGGTCGGCAGGCGTTGAAGACAAGGTTGGAACAGATGTGCCTGACCTGCCCGGTTCATGGCTTTCTTGATTGCGATTGCGACGCAGCAGAAAAGGCCCGCGCGCGTTTTCAAGCGATGAAGGACGACGCCGGAGCGAAAACAACGGACTGAGCCCCGATGCGCTGACCCTCTCTCACCGGCGTGTCTGCAATTCACGGATCGCGTTCTATGGTCCGCAAGCGAGGACACGCCGATCCGTTTCTCAAGGGTTCCGCCTACGTACGCGTGTGCACCGCCGGCACCGTGTCGGCAGGCCGCTGCGCTGTAATGAACCTTGTCGTCTTTCGTCTGTTTTATCAGAAAGCGGCGGTTGACGCCGCCTGACGACGAAAAACAAGACGGAGCAAGCGAGCATGTCCAACAGCGAAACCTCTCCCGACGAAGGCTTCGAACGAGAAGCCGGACAAATTGAAACCGGACGTTTCGCACCGGGGCGAGCGGCCATGTGGTTGCTCGCCAAATTGCTGCTCCGCCTCGTTCAGAACGGACGCCTCACCATTTACGATCCCTCCGGCGAGGCATGGCATTTCGGCCCCGGCGGCGAACCCGCCGTCTCTGTCCGTTTGACCGACAGGCCGCTGCCCGCGCAACTGCTTGCGAACCCCAGCCTCGCGCTTGGCGAGGCCTATATGGACGGGACGCTGCGCATCGAGTCGGGCAGCCTGCGCGATCTGCTCTCGATTTGTACGTCCGACATGGACGCCATCGAAGCATCGCCCGGCGTGCGGTTGATCCGCTGGTTGGACGCGTTCATGGCACGCAGGCTACATCACAATCCGATCAGCCGATCCCATGCGAACGTCGCGCATCACTATGACATCTCGACTGAGCTCTACGATCTTTTTCTCGATGCGGACCGGCAATACTCTTGCGCCTACTTCCCGACTGGCAACGAAACACTGGACGAGGCCCAAGCGCTCAAGAAAAAGCACATCGCGGCAAAGCTGCTGTTGCGGCCAGGGATGGAGGTTCTCGATATCGGCTCGGGTTGGGGAGGACTGGCGATGGAATTTGCACAGCTACACGGCGCCCGCGTCACCGGCCTCAGCCTGTCGACCGAACAGATCGCCGCCGCCCGCGACAGAGCAGCGCAATCAGGTTTGTCTGGTCGGGTCACGTTCGAGCAGCGCGATTACCGCGAAGAGCGCGGACAATATAACCGCGTCGTGTCGGTGGGCATGTTCGAACATGTTGGCCGCAGCGGGTTCGACGCGTTCTTTGCCACCCTGCAAAGGGTTCTGCGGCCCGATGGGGTCGCTCTTGTCCATGCGATCGGCACAAAAGCGCCCAGAGGAGGCAGCGATCCGTGGATCCGCAAATACATCTTTCCCGGTGGCTATCTGCCGACCCTGTCCGAAACCATCGCGGCAGCGGAGCGGTCGGGGATGTGGGTCACGGATGTCGAGGTCCTGCGGTTGCATTACGCCGAGACGCTGCGACACTGGTCCGAACGCTTCGCCGCCGAGCGCGAAACTGCGCGCATGCTTTACGACGAGCGGTTTTGCCGTATGTGGGAATTCTATCTGGCTGTCTGCGAAATGGCGTTCCGGAACGGGCGGTTGATGGTCTTCCAGATCCAGCTTGCCAAGCGCCGTGATGCGGTTCCGCTGACCCGCGACTATATCGCCAAGGTCGAGGCAGGCGAATCCGCCTGGGATATTTCGACCGGCACAGAATTCAACAGAGGGAGATGACTGACATGAAACCTATCAGAGTTGCCGTAAACGGATACGGCGTGATCGGCAAACGTGTGGCAGACGCAGTGGTCGCACAAGAGGACATGGACCTCGTTGGCGTGGCGGATGTCACCGCCGACTGGCGCGCCCGCATGGCGCGCGCGAAGGGTTTCGCGCTTTATGCCGCCGACCCGGATCGCACCCCGGCCATGCGAGAGGCCGGCCTTGATGTGGCCGGAGGGCTCGACGACCTGCTTGCTACCGCAGACATCGTGGTGGACAGCACGCCCAAGAAAGTGGCTGTGCGCAATGTGGAAACCTATCGCGAAAGAGGCATCCGGTTCATCGTTCATGGCGGCGAAAAACACGAGGTGACCGGCCATTCCTTTGTTGCCGAAGCAAACTATGCAAGCGCGATTGGGCGCGACAGCACCCGCGTGGTGTCCTGCAACACGACGTCGATCGTCCGCACCCTCACAGCGCTGAAAGTTGCAGGGCTTCTTGGCTCAGCGCGCGGAACGCTCCTGCGGCGCGCCACCGACCCGTGGGAAAGCCATCTGGGCGGTATCATGAACACGCTTGTCCCCGAACCCGAGATTCCCAGCCATCAGGGCCCGGATGCACAAAGCGTCGATCCCGATCTCGACGTGATCACGATGGCGGTCAAGGTGCCGCAGACCCTTGCCCATCTGCACTATTGGTCGGTCAGGATGCCGCGCAAGGCGTTCAAGGACGAGGTACTGGAAGCGTTCCGCGCCTCCTCGCGCATCGCGTTGATCCGGATGGCGGACGGGCTGGGCGCACTCAACGCGGTCAAGGAGATGATGGCCGATCTCGGACGCCCCAACGACAGTCTCTACGAGGTGGCCCTGTGGGAAGACATGCTTAAGGTCGAGGGCGACGAATTGTTCTATGCCTACATGGTTGACAACCAGGCCATCGTAATCCCCGAAACCATCGACGCGATCCGCGCCCTGACGGAAGCCGAGCGCGACGGATCGGCGTCGATTGCGCGTACGAACGCGGCGCTTGGGGTCGGGACATTTGCGGCGACCTGACAGCCCCCTAGCAACAGGTTCCAAACCCATGCGGGCAGAGAACCGATCAGCCTGCCGCCATGCCCCCGTCGACGGGATACTGCGCCCCAGTGATGAAGGCGGACTCGTCGGAGGCGAGGAACAGGACCAGATTGGCGATATCGTAGCTTTCACCATAACGACCCAGCGGAATCGTGCCGGTAAGCTGTTGCTTCACTTCGTCGCCGTGGCCGGGATTGAACCCTTCCTCCAGCGACCGCATCATCCGCGTGTTGACCGGCGAGGGATGCACCGAGTTGACACGCACGTTGTGGCCTGCGGCCTCTATTGCGGCGGCGCGCGTCAAACCGACAACGGCATGCTTCGACGTGATATAGGGCGCGACGTTCGGGCTGCCCTTGAGGCCTGCGATCGACGACATGTTGATCACGCTACCCGATTGCTGTGCAGTCATCACGGGCAAGACATGCTGCAACCCAAGGAACGCGCCGCGCACATTGACCGCCATCACGCGGTCGAAATCCTGGATCTTCTGATCGACCAGCGGCGCGACCTTGCCTTCGATGCCGGCATTGTTGAAGAACACGTCGATGCGCCCGAACGTCTCGACAGTCTGCGCGACGTATCTATTGGAATCCTCGACCGAGGAGACGTCGGCTGCGATGGTCAGCAGGTCGTCCGGATTACCCAGATCCCGCGCAGCATCCGACAGGTCGTCTTCGTCGAGGTCCACAAGCGCGACCCTGGCCCCTTCGCTCAGGAAGAGCCGCGCGGTTTCCAGCCCGATACCCGCCGCGCCCCCGGTGATCAGGGCGACTTTATCTTTCAGACGTTTCATGGATTGTCCTCCTTTGTTTCAGGTGTTTGCGATCATTGTTCCTGCGCGGCCTTCCAGCATGGCCAGCGCATCTTCCAGCCGACCCACGCAGGCGAAACGGTCCCGATCGGATACGAAAGTCGCGGCAGCGGCCACCTTCGGCGCCATCGAGCCGTCGGGCAAGTCCAGGCGGACCGCGTCCTCCGGTGACAAATGCCTTATAGCCGATTGCGCGTCGGTGCCGAAATCGCGGAACACGGCCTCAACGTCAGTCAGCAGCAACAGCGCGTCGGCGTTCAGCTTGTGTGCCAGAAGCGCCGTCGCGTGATCCTTGTCGATCACCGCCTCGACCCCGATCAGCGAACCGTCGGCACGCCGGACGACCGGAATGCCGCCACCACCCGCACAGATCAGCGTCACGTCCTGCGCGAGCAGGAGCTGAAGCACCCGCAAGTCCGGAATGTCCATCGGCATCGGCGAGGGCACAACACGCCGCCAATGCGCACCGTCGGCCGCAATGCTCCAGCCGCGCGCTTCGGCCAGCCGCTCAGCTTCGGCCTTGTCATATACCGGGCCGATGAACTTGGTTGGCCTGTCGAATGCCGGATCCTTGGGGTCGACCTCGATCTGGGTCAGCAGCGTGGCCACCGCGCGGTCGTGACCGAGTGCGTTTTCGAGCGCCTGTTCGATCATGTAGCCGATCATTCCATCGGTCTCGGCACCAAGCACGTCGAGGGGAAACGCCTCGTCAGGCTTGTAGGCCGCGCCCTGCAGCGCAAGCAGGCCGATCTGCGGGCCGTTGCCGTGGGTGATGACCAGCCTGTGTCCGGCGCGGATGATCTGCGCCAGCGCAGCTGCCGCACCGGCGACGTTGGTCCGCTGCGCCTCGGCGGTGAGCGGCTCGCCCCGGCGCAACAGGGCATTGCCCCCCAGAGCTGCGACAACCCGCATAGCCTTACGTTCCAAGCGTGGCGACGAGCACCGCCTTGATCGTGTGCAGCCGATTCTCGGCCTGATCGAACACGATCGAGGCCGAACTTTCGAACACCTCTTCCGTCACCTCCATCGCGGTGATGCCGAATTCCTCTTCGATATTGGTGCCAACTTCGGTCTCGGCATTGTGGAAGGCGGGCAGGCAATGCATGAACTTGGCCCTCGGATTGCCGGTCTTGACCATCACGTCGGAATTCACCTGATAGGGCGTAAGCAGCTCGATCCGTTCCGCCCATTTTTCCTTGGGCTCGCCCATCGACACCCAGACATCGGTATAGATGAAGTCGGCACCTGCCACGGCGGCGTCAACATCCTCGGTCAGCGTGATCCGCGCGCCGGTTTCGGCGGCGATGGCATCGGCCTCGTCACGGATCTCCGGCTCGGGCCAGAGGCTCTCGGGCGCGCAGAGCCGCACATCCATGCCCATCTTGGCCCCGCCGATCAGCAGGCTGTCACCCATGTTGTTGCCCGCGTCGCCTAGGAAGCAATAGGCGATCTCGCGCAGCGGCTTGTCGGAATGTTCCTGCATGGTCAGAAAATCGGCGAGGATCTGGGTCGGGTGAAACTCGTCTGTCAACCCGTTGTAGACCGGCACCCCGGCGTATTGCGCCAGCGTTTCGACGATTGGGTGACCAAATCCACGATATTCGATCGCGTCATAGACCCGGCCCAGCACGCGGGCGGTATCCTTGACCGTTTCCTTGTTGCCCAGATGCGAACCGGAGGGGCCGAGGTAAGTGACATGCGCGCCCTGATCGTGGGCGGCCACCTCGAACCCGACGCGGGTGCGGGTGCTGTCCTTTTCGAAGATCAGGGCGATCTCCTTGCCGGTCAGACGCGGGACTTCGGTGCCCGCATATTTGGCCGCCTTCAGGTCGGCGGAGAGTTTCAGCAAGAAGCTGATTTCCTGCGGCGCGAAGTCGCGCAGGGCCAGGAAATGGCGGTTTCTCAGATTGTAGGACATGGGATTTCCTTATCGTCGGTGGTTCAGATTGCGTCGCGGATCGTCGGGCAACTCATGCAGTGGCTGCCGCCCCTGCCCCGGCCGAGTTCGGCACCGGGGATGGCCAGCACCTCGATCCCGGCCTCCTTCAGTGCGGCGTTGGTGTCGTCGTTGCGGTCATAGCCGATGACGACGCCGGGGCGCAGCGCCAGCACGTTGTTGCCGTCATTCCACTGTTCGCGTGATTGCTCGGCCGCATCAGAACCGCCAGTGGGCACCAGATGCAGTTTCTTGTGGCCCAGAATTTCCGCGGTGATCTCGAAGAGGTGGCGGGCATCCCGGCGGATATCGAGCGCAGCCTTGCCCTGACCGGGGCGTAGGTCGTAGCAGGTGATGGCATCCGCCACCTCCTTGAACGTGGTCACAACATCGCCGCCGCAATGGGTGAAAACGGTGTCCAGGTGCATCGCCGCACGCGAGCGGGGCATCTGGCTGGCGATGACGCGCGTCACATCGCCGCCCTCGAACAGCGCCTCGGCCAGTTGGCCCACAGCCTGGGGTGTCGAGCGTTCGCCCATGCCGACCATGACCACGCCGTGCCCGATCGGCATGATGTCCCCACCTTCCAGCGTGGCGGCGCCGTATTCCCGCGTCGGATCGCCGAAGAGGACCCTTACCCGACCCGCGAATGTCGGATGGAACCGGTAGACTGCTGCTATCAGCAGCGTTTCGGGTCGCCGCGCCGCGAAATGCATCGGGTTCAGGCTGACGCCGCCATAGACCCAGGCCGAATTGTCGCGAGTGAAGATGAAATTCGGTAGCGGCGGCAGCACGAAACCGTGGGGGCCAAGGTAGCTGCCGAACATGCCGGAGGGCGTGAAAGGCAGATCGTCCACCCGGATGCCGCCGACCAGCAAACGGGCCAGTTCCGTGCCGGGCAGACCCTCCATCCAGGCACGCAAGTCGTCCCGCATCCCCACGCCGACGTCATTGCGGGTGATGCGGTGGTCGAGAACCCAGGCGCGCGCGTCGGAAATGTCCAGCGTCTCGCCCAGCAGCGCCATCGCATCCAACACCTCGACCCCTTCGCCGCGCATGACATCGGCAAAGACGGCGTGATCCTTGATCGCCTGTTTGACCCAGAACACATCGTCGAACAGCAGGTCTTCGCGGTTGTCCGGTGTCAGACGGCGATGCGCCAGGCCGGGTGGCGATACGATCACCTGCCGCAATGTACCGGCTTCGGAATGAACGCCCAATTTTGGTTCAGACATCTGGAATGCCTCCTTCTTTCTAATCAGAGAATGGCGGCCAGGCTGATCCCGGCCGAGATGAAGACGACGAGGATCAGCAGCAGGGGCCAGACGAAGACGACCCAGCGGTCGAACGACACGCGCCCGATGGCCAGACCGCCGATCACAACCGCAGAGGTGGGCGTGATCAGATTCACGAGCCCGCTCGCCGATTGATAGGCCGTCACCACGAGGTCACGGCCGACCCCCGCGAAATCCCCCAACGGGGCAAGGATCGGCATCGACAGGACGGCCAGGCCGGACGACGACGGCACGAGAAAGCTCATCCCGATCTCAATCCAGAGCATCAGGTTGATGAACGCGACTTCCGGCAGGCCACCGAGGGTATCGGCGGCACTGTTCAGGATCGTGTCGGCAATCAGGCCCTGCTCCATGATCACCACGATGCCGCGCGCCAGACCGATCACCAGCGCCACCCCCAGAAGATCCTTCGCTCCGTCCACAAAGGACGACGTCAGCTTCTTCTCCCCCATGCGGGCGACCAGCCCGACGACGATGGCCATGCCGAAGAACAGCGCGCCCATCCGGGCCATCCACCAGCCCTGGCTGGAGACACCCCAGATCATCACCGCAAAGGTCGCAAAAAACAGGATCAGGACCAGCTTCTGAGTTCCGCTCAGCTTCGGCTCCTCGAACGTTGCATCAGTCTCGTTCAGAGAAAACTGCCGGTCGCTGTCGCGTTGCGCAGCGACGACGGACCGAGCCGGGTCGGCTTTGACCTTTGAGGCATAGTGCATCACATAAGCCACGCAAATCACGAGGCCGCCCAGCAGAAGGACCAGCCGCAGCGCGATACCATCCGTGAATGGGATGCCCGCCGCGTTCGACGCGATCACCGTGGCGAAGGGGTTGATCGTCGATCCCAGCGTGCCGATCCCGGCACCGATCAGGATGATCGCCACGCCGGTCACGGAATCGTACCCCGCCGCGATCACCACCGGGATCAGAAGCGCGTAAAAGGCCAGCGTTTCCTCGGCCATGCCATAGGTCGTGCCGCCCAGGGCAAAGAGCGACATCAGGATCGGGATCATCCAGATCTCGCGCCCCTTCAGCCGCACCATCGCCGTCTGGATGCCGGTGTCGATGGCATTCGTGGCATTCACCACGCCCAGAAAGCCGCCCAAAAGCAGGACGAACAGCGCCACGTCGATGGCATTTGCGGCATAGCTGTCGGGATCATAAAACCCCGCCACCGGTGCCAGCATGACGTCGATGATCCCTTGTGGATTGGGCTCGACCGTTCGATACGTACCCGGCACGGCGATCTCGCGCCCGACCTCTTCGTTCATGGCGCGGTCATATTGGCCCGCAGGGATAATCCAGGTCAGCGCCGCGACAACAATGATGAGCCCGAACAAGATGGAATAGGCGGTGGGAAACCGCGCCGCCATGCCCTGCCCGTCCGGTGTCTTGGTTGATGATGTGTCAGACATCTCAAGTCCCCCTTCTTCAATGTGATTTCTGCGAGTGTCCAGCGTGAAGCGGCACCTGGCCTGCCTGCGCATCGCCCTGACCGCCGCCGCTGGCGGACCCACTCTTGCCCGCACCAATACCTTCCAGCCGCGTTCGTTTCAGCAGCAGCGCGTTGACCGCCACCAGCGCGGAACTGCCCGACATGGCAAGTGCTGCCACGGCGGGGCTGATGATCAACGGATAAAACACCCCTGCCGCCATCGGAAAGGCGACCACGTTGTAAGCCACGGCCCAGAACAGGTTCTGGTGCATCTTGCGCAAGGTGGCGCGCGACAGCTCGATGGCTCCCACGACATCGTAGGGATCGCTTTTCATCAGCACGACATCGGCGCTTTCCATCGCCACGTCGGTGCCCGCACCGATGGCAAATCCGACATCGGCCTGGGTCAACGCGGGTGCGTCGTTGACACCGTCACCGACCATGCCGACCTTCTTACCCTGGGCCTGAAGCTCTTTGACCTTCTCGGCCTTTTGGCCCGGAAGAACATCTGCCAGCACAATGTCGATGCCCAGCTCGCCCGCGATCCGCCTTGCGGTACCTTCGTTGTCGCCGGTCAGCATCGCCACCTCGACGCCGCGTGCGCGCAGCTTGGCCACGGTGGCCTTGGCGCTCGGACGCGGTGCATCGGCAATAGCAATCAGGCCCAGCATCCGTCCGCCCTGCGCCACATGCACAACCGTGCGGCCCTCGCCCTTCAGGCGCTCGGCCTCCGCCGTCAGGGTGCCGACGTCGATACCCTCCTCGTCCATAAGGCGCCGATTGCCGACCAGCACGGTCTTACCTGCGACTTCGGCGCGTGCGCCGCGGCCTTCGAGGTTGAGAAACTCGGCCATCTGCGGGACGTCGAGGTCCGCAGCGCGTTCGACAATGGCGAGCGCCAGCGGGTGGTCCGAGCCGCGATCGACGGCCGCCGCAGCACGCAGCGCGTCATCTTCGGTGCTGTCCTCAGCAGCCACGACTTCGACCACGCGCGGTTCGCCCATCGTCAACGTGCCGGTCTTGTCGAAGATGATCACGTCAAGCTTTGTCGCGTCTTCCAGCGCACCCGCATTCTTGAACAGGATACCGTGCTGCGCCCCTAAGCCTGTGCCCACCATCACCGCCATCGGCGTAGCAAGCCCAAGCGCGTCCGGGCAGGCGATAACGAAGACGGTGATCGTCAGCGTCAGTGCGAACAAAAGCGGAGAGCCGATCCACCAGAACCAGACCGCGAAGGTTGCAAGTCCGATCACGACGGCGATCAGCACCAGCCATTGTGAGGCTTTGTCGGCCAGAAGCTGGGCGGGTGCCTTGGAGTTCTGCGCCTCCTGCACCAGCTTGACGATCTGCGCCAGCGCGGTGTCGGCCCCGACCTTGGTGGCGCGGTAACGGAAACTGCCGCTCTTGTTGATGGTGGCGCCAATCACGGTGTCGCCAACGGTCTTGTTGACCGGCATGGACTCGCCTGTCAGCATGGATTCGTCGACCAGTGATGCGCCTTCGACAACCTCGCCATCCACAGGGATCTTGTTGCCGGGCCGGATCAGCACGATCTCGCCCTCAAGTACTTCGGAGGTAGGCACCTCGACGTCTTGCCCGTCGCGGATAACGGTCGCCATCGGCGGCGCAAGATCGAGAAGCGCCCGGATCGCCGCCGAGGCCCCTGCCCGCGCGCGCATCTCCAGCCAGTGACCCAACAGGATGAACACCAGCAGCACCGCCACCGCCTCGTAGAATTGCACGCCCGGAAAGAAGAAGGTAGACCCGACGCTGAACACATAACCGGTGCCAACCGACAGCACGACCAGGACCGCCATGTTGAGGATGCCGTTGCGCAAGGCGCGCCAGGCGGCGACGAAGAACGGCCAGCTTGGCCAGATAATCGCGGCACTACCCAGGAAGAACAGCCACAGATCCAGTTCCAGCCCGAAGGGCGGCGCGGGTGGCGTGAACAGGCCACCCATTGGCGAATAAGTGAAGATCGGGATGGTGAACAGCAGCGCCACCCAGAAGCGGTTGCGCATGTCGCGGACCATGCTGGCCATGTCCATGCCACCGCCGTGGCCCATCTCGTGCGCCATCGCGTCGTGGCCAGCCGGGGCCTCTGCGCCAGACATTTGATGGTCGGCATGGCAGACATGGTTCGGAACCCGCTCCCCGGCGCAGTGGAATCCGCAGGCCTCAACCGTGTTGCGCAGCTCTTCCTCGCCCACTGCCGTCTCGTCGTATTGGACTGTCACGCTTTCCGATGCCGGGTTCGCTTCGGCTCTGTGCACTCCGTCGAGAGCTGACAAATGGCGTTCGACCGCGAGATGATCGAGTTCCTCGAACAGCCCGCGGACCTCAAGGGTCAATGATTTCATGTTGGCTCCTGTCCACTTTCCTTGCGATCGAGAACGACCGTTTAGGTAAATAGACGTTGCCCACTCTCTGACGTTACAACGTTGGTTGGCAAAAATCGTTACGGTTTGATTTTTTGGCGTGTTCCACCTTCTCGAGTAAGTGACCGAGATACGTCAGTTACAATTCATTTCGTAACGATATCCCTCGTTCAGCGTCTATTTCGATGCAGGGTTTAAGCGAACATGCGGCTGCTGTATGCGTTTTTCGAACATGAAGGCTGAACATTGACGGATTTCACGAAACCAGTCGGCAAGACGCACAAATCCTTTGCCCTCGTGTTAAGTGGTGGCGGGGCGAGAGGCCTGTCACACGCCGGTGTCCTACGCGCCCTCGTCGCAAGGGGCTATACCCCGAGCGCGATCGTAGGGGTGTCCATGGGTGCGGTCGTCGGCACCACATACGCCATGAACGACGATTGGTTCGACGCATTGGTCGCCATGGACACCAGCGGGTTTCCGGCAACCCCGGACTTTCGCTTGCCAGGTCTAACCGCTCGGATGAAAGGCCTTCGAACCGCTTTGCTTGCCGCGCGGGACATGTACTTCGGCTGGGGAGTTGGAGCGCCTGCCGAGACATGGGGCCGCAGCGTCCTGTCCAGTCTGACGCAAGGTAAAAATCTTGAGAATGGTCGCATCCCGATCTTTGTCTGCGCGACGGATATGCTGACCGGGAAACGTGTGGTTTTCGGCAAGGGGAATGCCACAGATTACATCTATGCAAGCGCGGCGCTCGCCGGAATATTGCCACCCCTGGTCGATGGACCGCATGTGCTGATGGACGGGGCTTACGCAGACATAGCGCCGGTCGACGTTGCGAGGGCTACAAGTGCCGAGATCGTGATCGCCGTCGACCCAAGCCAGCGCGAAAACACCATTGGCCCGAAAAACGGGATGCAGGCGATGCTGCGATCCATAGAAGTCTGCCAGTATGAACATGCACGGTTGCGGTTCGCGCAGGCGGATCTGGTGATCCGGCCTGAATTCGGACGGTCGATCGGCACACTTGAATTCGGTCTAAAGCGCCACTGTATCGCGGCTGGGGCCGTGGCCACCCGCCGCGCTTATGGTGATATCGAGACGCTGCTTAATCCCGGGAATGCGGAGCGAATGGCCGAGCCGCTGGCAGGCTAGGATAGCAAGATCACCACTTTGACCGACTGGCACAAAACCGCGCCTTAAGTCAGCCGGGAAACACTCCCGCAAATAGCCCCATCAGCGCCGTGACCAGCGCGGTCGCCCAGAGAACGACCAACAGCGGCGGCGCCATCTCAGTCCGGCCCGCATCGCCCTCGCGCGCCTGATACATCGACACCACTATGCGCAGATAGACCGCCAGCGCCAGCACACTGTTGAGGATGCCGATCACCGCCAGCCACAGATAGCCGGTCTCGATCGCGGCGCCGAACAGCAGCACCTTGCCGACAAAGCCGAAGAGCGGCGGAATGCCGGTGAGCGACAGCAGGAACACGACCATCGCCACGCCGACCACCGGTCGCGCGCGGCCGAACCCCTTGAAATCGTCCAGATTGCGGCCCGCGATCATTATGACTGCAAAGGCTCCCAGGTTCATCGCCACATAGGCCGCACCAAACACGATTACCGAAGGCAGGGCCAGCGCGCTGGTACCGAGCGCCACGATCCCCATCATGAAATAGCCCGCCTGCGCAACCGAAGAATAGGCCAGCAGCCGCACGGCATTGGTCTGCACCAGAGCCGCCAGATAGCCGAGTGTCATCGTCACTGCCGCGATCAGCGCGACGACGAACGGCCAGCCGGTGGCTACCGGCAGATCGCGCAGCACCTGCGCAAAGGCGAAGATCGCGGCAACCTTGGTGATGACCGACAGGAACGCCGCGACCGAGACCGGCGCGCCGTCATAGGCGTCCGGTGCCCAGAACTGGAACGGCACCAGCGCCGCCTTGTAGCCCAGCCCGATCAGCACCGCGACCAGCCCCGCCAGCGCGATCAGCGGCTTGCCATCGAGCGCCCCGAGCTCGGAAAAGAGCGTCGACCCGGCCCCACCGAACCAGAAGGTCAGCCCGTAGATCATCACCGATCCGGTGACGGCGCCGAACACCAGATATTTCATCGCCGCCTCGGTCGCGGCATCGTTGCGCGGCCAGGCCACCATCGCGAAGGAGCCGAGGCCCGTCAGGACCACGCCCAGGACCAGCAGCATCATGTCGCCACCGCCCGCCAGCATCAGCGCCCCCAGCGTCACCAGGCACAGCAGCACATAAACGCTGCCCTCGCGGTCCTTCCCGGCGATCTCGGCCCGCGTCATCAAAAGCGCCAGCGCGGTGCCCGGCAGCAAGATCAACTTGGCCCAGCCGGACAGCAGATCGACGCGGTAGGTGCCGCCAAAGACGCTGGTGTCGGCCTCCAGCAGCGGAAGGGTCAGCGCGGTGGACAGACCCAGCCCGATCAGCCCGAACGCCAACGCCAGACGGGGCGCGCGCAGCATCTCGGCCACCAGCATCAGCACGACAGTGGAGGCCAGCATCAGCTCGGGAAACAGAAAGGACAGGTCGCGCGCCATTAGAATTGCAGTGCCCGCATCGTCGCGTCGATCATGCCCAGCAACCAGGACGGCGCGACCCCGATAAGGATGATGAGGATGAGCAGCGGCACGACGGCCTGCATCTCGCCGCGGTCCAGATCGGGCATCGCCGCCCATTTCTCGTTCGGCTCGCCCAGAAATACCGCCGCGATCGCGCGCAGGTAAAGCCCCGCCGTCACCACAATGGCGATAATCGCCACGATGGCCCAGGGCTGAGCATTCAGCGTGGCCAGGAAGATCTGAAATTCAGCCGGGAAATGCGCCAACCCCGGCAGCCCGAGCGAGGCAAAGGCCGACAGCACGAAGGCCCAGCCCAGCCATGGCACCTGCCCCAGCAGCCCGCCGAACGCGGTCATCTCGCGTTCGTGGGCGCGCGACTGCAACATGCCGACGAGAAAGAACAACGCCCCGGTGACGACGCCGTGGCTGACCATCTGCAAGGTCGCACCATTGAGCGCGACCGCCCGCAAGTCAGGGTCCAGCGTCAGCGCCGCCACCGCGACGCCGATCACCACATAGCCCATGTGGTTCACCGACGTATAGGCGATCATCTTCTTCAGATCTGACTGCGCCAGCGCCACGAAGGCACCGTAAAGGGCGCTGAATACGCCAAAGGCCAGCACCACCTGACCGGCCTGCGCAAAGGCGTCGGGCGTCATCTGTAAGGCGAAACGCACAAGGCCGTATGTGCCGAATTTCAGCATCACCCCGGCGAGGATCACGCTGCCCACGGTCGGGGCCTGCACGTGGGCCGCGGGCAGCCAAGTATGCACTGGAAAGGACGGGATCTTGACCGCGAAGGTGAACAGCATCGCGATCAGCGCCAGCATCGCCGCCAGCCCAGTCAGTGGCGGCGCCTCGATCCACAGCCGCATGTCAAAACTTCCCGTGGCCAGATACAGCCCGATGATCGCCAGCAACAGCGGCAGCGAGCCTAGCAGCGTGTAGATGAAGAACATCAGCCCGGCGCGCTGGCGTTCTTCATAGCCCCAGCCGACGATCATGAAGTACATGCCGACCAGCGACACTTCAAAGAAGACGTAGAACAGGAGCGCGTCCAGCGCCGCGAAAGTGCCGATCGACGCGGTCTCCAGCATCAACATCAGCGCGACAAAGACCGCCGGGCGGTCGGTGATCCGCGCCGCATAGATTGCCGACAGGAAAAACAGCAGCGAGGTCAGCAGGATCAGCGGCAGGCTTAGCCCGTCGATGCCCAGCCGGTAGGCCGCGCCGATGGCCGGGATCCATGCGATCTCCTCGACCTGCGCGAAACCGCCTGGCAGCGTGCCCCGCGCCCAGATCGCCAGCGTCACCACGAAGGTCAGCCCGGTGGTGGCGATGGAAACGCCATGGGCGATGCGCGCCGACTTGTTTGGCAGGGCCATCAGCAGCACGCCACCAAGAAGCGGCAAAAAGACGGAGATCGAGAGAAGGGGCATGGCGGGGTCGTCTTTCTTCAGGAGGACATCGGTAAGATCAGCAGCACCGCCGCGATGACGGCAATGCCCATGACGGTCAGGGCGAGTTCGCGGTGGATGAGCCCGCTTTGCAGCAGGCGCAGGCGGCGGCCGGCGGCAATTGTCCGGTCGACAAGGCCGAAGATCAGCCCGTCGATGCCTTTTGTGTCGGTGGTCTCGGCGCTGTCACCCAGGCGCAGGTTCATCCGGCCCACCTGAAGGGTCGCGGCATAAAGCCGGTTGTCTGAACGCTCGGCACTGGATGCGGTGCCAAGGCTCAAGATCCGCACAAGGCCAAGTTGCGACGCCAGCAGACGCCGTTCGAAACCTTCACAGGCGGCGGCAAAAGCCAGCGACGGGCGCAGCACCAGCCCGTCCATACCGCCCGCGACGGCAAAGCCGCGCTGCGCCATCGGCAGAACCGGCCCCATCAGGCGGGCAGGTTGGATGAACCAGCCCAGCACCAGGCCGCTCAGCGCCGCCATAAGCCCGAGGATCATCGCGGTTCCTTCCGGCGGCAGTTCGGCCTCAAGCAGATGTTCCAGCGGCGTGAAGGCGAACCCAAGCCCCGCCGCCAGCGCCGTCAGCACCGCCATGCCCGCACCCATCCAGCCCATCCCCTTGCCCAGAACGGGCTGGGCCTCGCCCTGCCACAGCACCCGCAGCGCCCGCGCCATATAGGCCCCGGTCAGCACCGTGCCTGCCAGCGCCAGCGGCGCGAGCCATACGACCCCGGGGGCCGCCAGCGCGGCGGCAAGGATCGCGTCCTTGGAAAAGAACCCCGCCAGCGGCGGGATCCCCGCCAGCGCCAAAGCAGCAATGCCGAAAGCGGCCAGCACCAGCGGTCGTGCCCGGCCCGCGCCCGCGACCGCATCCATGTCGGTGCTGTCGCGATCATGCTGGAACACACCCGCCCCCAGAAAAAGCGTGCTCTTTATCGCCGCGTGGGCGATAAGGTGCAGCAGCGCCGCCACCGGCACCCCCGCGCCAATGGCCAGCAGCATCAGCCCGTACTGGCTGGAGGTCGAGGCGGCCAGCAGCCGCTTCAGGTCCCGCTCGGCCAGCGCGATCAGGCCGGCAACGACGGCGGTGACGCCGCCCACCAGCCCGACCGCAATCAGCGCGCCTGCGGGCAGCATCGGGGTCACGCGGATCAGCAGGATCGCCCCCGCCGCCACCAGAGTCGCGGAATGCAGCAAAGCGGAGACCGGCGTCGGGCCGGCCATGGCGCGCTGCAACCAGTCCTGCAACGGCACCTGCGCCGACTTGCCCATCGCGCCGATCAGCAACAGCAACCCGGCGACCAGTGCGGGCGTGCCGGTGATATCCAACGTGGCCGAGATTTCCGCGGTGCCGGCCCAGCCGATCAGCACGAAAATCCCCAGATAAAGCCCCAGATCGGCGCTGCGGGTATACAGAAACGCCCGCATCGCGGCACCGGGCACGCCGTCACGCCCATGCCAGAACCCGATCAGCAGATAGCTGGAAAAACCGATCAGTTCCCACGCCGCCAGCACGGTGATCCAGTCGCCCGCCAGAACCAGCGCCTGCATCGCGGCGACAAACAGCAGCAGGATCCCGAAAAAGCGCGGCTTCTCGGGGTCGCTGCGCATGTAACCGACAGCGTAGATCAGCACACTGGCCGCCACCGTCGCCACCATGGCCGAAAACACCGCCGTCAGCGGCGTCGCGACCAACCGCAGCGGCATCTGCGGCAGCCCCGGCAGGACTAGTTGCATGGTGCCACCGGAAACGATCCCCGCCAGCAACGCCATCGCCGCGACAAACCCAAGGCCGACGCCCGCCAGTGCAATCGCTTCGGGTGCGCGGCGCAGCACAAGCGCCGCGAGACCCGCCAGCAGCGGCGCAAGGATAATGAGCGCCAGCATCGTCATCCCTTCAACTCGCGCGCTTCTTCCATCTCAACCGACCCGCGCACCCGGAACCGCGCGATGGCGATGGCAAAGCCGACCGCCATTTCGACCGCCATCACCGCCATCACGATCAGCACGAACATCTGACCGGCCGGTTCATCGGGATGCAGATAGCGCCAGAAGGCCACCAGATTGACCAGTGCTGCGGCCAAAATCAGCTCGACCCCCATGATGATCATCACCAGGTTCGTCTGGCTCAGCGCGCCGTAAAGACCGATACCAAACAGCCCCGCGCCGACGCTGAGCGCGATCATCATCTCCACAATCATTTGCTCTGCTCCGCGTTGGGGACGATGGCCACCATCGTGGCCGCAACCATGGCCGTCAGGATGGTCAGCCCTGCCGACTGGAAGATGAACATTGACCGGCCCAGCAATTCGCGGCCCAGATCGGCGGCCTGTTCATGCGCACCCGGCACAGACAGGGCGACCGGACCCCAATCGGGCAGCCAGACCAGCAGCAGCGCCGCCAGCAGCCCAATGCCCCCGGCCCAGAGCGACAGGCGTTTCTGGTGGGTCATGTCCATTTTGCCCATGCCGCCGGGATCCATCATGAACATCACCATGAAAATCGCCATCACGCTCATTTCCGTGGCCATCATCATGATCTGCAACACGCCCAGAAACTCGGCCTGCATGACCAGAAACATCGCCCCTATCGCGGTTTGCGAAAACAGCAGCGCCAGCGCCGAGCGCACCATCGAATGGGTGCGGAAAACCACGACGCCGAACCACACCGCCGCGCCGCCGAAGAACGCCAAGAAGATCATCTGAACCGTCATATCGGCACCACCAGCGCGATCACGCCCACGACAAAGATATTGGCCAGCGCCAGCGAGATCCCCAGCTTCCAGCTCAGCGCCAGGTAACGCGCTTCGCGGATGCGCGGCATATAGCGCCCGACGCTCAGCATGGCCGCGGCCACGGCCAGGATCTTGATCGCGCTCCAGGCCCACGCGGGCAGCCACGGGCCCAGCCAGCCGCCCAGATAGAAGGTCACGGTCGCCCCCGCCAGCGCCAGGATAATGACCATCCGCGCCAGCCGCAGCACTGCCAGCCGCACGCCGGTATATTCCGCCTCGACCCCGCCGGCCAATTCGCCGGTCGCATCGGGCAGGTCCAGCGGCGGCAGCCAGGCCAGCCCCATCGCCGCCACGACGAACAGGACAAACCCCATCGGCTGGTACAGCACGTTCCAGAGCTGCGCCTGCGAGGCGACGATCTCAACCGTCGAGAGCGACTCCGCCCGCATGGCGACGGCGGTGATCGGCATCACGATCAGCATGGCATAGGCAATGAACTGGCCCAGGAACCGCCAGCCCGCGATCATGGCGTAGGCCCCGTTCGGCCCCCAGCCCGCCATGATCAGCGCCACCAGCACATAGGCCAGCGCAGCGTTCAAAAACAGCGCTCCGGTCGCCAGGTCGGTGATGATAAGCCCCGGCGCCAGCGGGATCACTGCCACCGCCATCAGCCCCGCCACCAAAAGCAGCACCGGCCCAAGCTCAAAGAACAACCGGTCAGATTTGCGCGCCAGCAGCGATTCCCGCCCCATAAGCGCCAAGGCGGCCCAGGCCGGACCGGTCAGGCTCAGGTGCCCATGCACGGCCCATCGTTCGATGACGGCCAGCGCATAGGCCCCGGCGGCGAGCGACAGGAGAACGACAAGAATGCTCATCCACGCACCTCCCAGGGCGACAGGTCGAGCGAGGCGACGGCGCTCAGGGCATCGCCCAGTTCCTGCTGCGCCGTCACCGTTTCGACAAGGGCGATGTTCACGTCTGTCGGCGTGTCGAGATCGGCCTCGACCACCTTGCCATTGGCCAGCTTCACGCGCAGCGACGCCGTGCCGCGCGGTGTTTCGATGCGAGCCTCGCCCTCGCCCGACACCCTGTCCACATCCGGCACCTGCGGCACAGCAATCATCCCGGCGGCCGCGATCAGGTCGAGGCTTTGGGCGATCTCGTCGCAGCGCAGCCGCAGCCGCGCCAGCGCATCGCCGCCGTTGCGGACGCGCATTTCGAACCCGAGATCCTTCAGCGTTGGATCACCCGTTCGGGCATCCGATCCGCCACCTCGCGCCCGGTCCACCGGGCCGCTGGCCGGGGCGTCATTGCCGATGCGCGCGATGCGTCTAAGCCGCATCCGCATCAGCGGGGCCGCCTGCACCCGGCGCGACAGCCGCCGGATCGCCCCAGCCTGCGTGGCAATCCCGGCAACGTCGGCACCTTGAACGGCCAGTTGCAACGCCCCAGCGCGCGCGGCGAGCCACAAAAAACCCGACTGAAGGCCGAACTCGGCCAGCCAGTTCAGGTGGCTGGCGATCCGCTCGCGTTCCACGGCGGCGGCGCGGCCACGGCGCGCGTCATGGTCGGGCTCGACGCCGGCGGCCACCTCAATCGCAGCGCAAGCCAGCGCGCGATAGGACACGCTGCTGAGCGGCATCATGGTGGCCAGACGCTCGACGAAATCGGCCACCCTCATCTGCGGCCCATCCATCAAATCCGTCGCGCCGACAAGGCTCGTGGCGTCGCTGGCCGCAACGGTATCGCCATCCAGCGTCAACGTCAGCCGCAGCCCAGCCGGCAGGCCGGGAAAGAACGGCCCGAACGGCACCTTGATCCAGTCCATCTGTAACCCGTCGCTGCTGCGCGGCTGGTCCTTGGTCATCTCGACCATCGACATGAAATGCGGCTCGATCCCGTCGATAGTGGCCTTGGAGTGGCCGCCATGTCCGGCATGCCCATCGTGGCCGGAATGGTCCTGCTGTTTGCCATGACCGCCGTGACCGCCATGCCCGTGACCGTGACCGGGACCGTGGCTTTCCACCTCCTCCGCCTTCACCAGGTTCATGCCGCATTTAGGGCACTTGCCCGGTGCATCGCTGATCACCTCGGGGTGCATCGGGCAACTATATGCCCCCGACCCGCCCGCCTTGTCGTCGTGACCGGCATGATCGCCATGCGCGGAGGGCGCGTGGCTTGCGTGCCCATGCCCATGCCCGTGACCGTGGCTTTCCACCTCCTCCGCCTTCGCCAGGTTCATGCCGCATTTGGGGCACTTGCCCGGTGCGTAGCTGATCACCTCGGGGTGCATCGGGCAAGTGTATGCCCCCGACCCGCCCGCGTCGTGAGCGTGGCCCGCATGTGCGTGATCGGCGGGGTTTGGCCTGTCCTCCCGGGGCATGTCGTGGCCACCGTGCCCACCATGTCCATCGGACGCTGTTTCGCGCGGCACCAACGTCATGCCACATTTGGGGCAGTCTCCGGGGGCGTCGCGGACGATTTCGGGGTGCATCGGGCAAGTGTATTCCACGCGCACCTCAAGAGCGGGGGCGTTAAACTCCCCGCTGTCAGCGCGAAACGCGCCCGCGGCGATCACGCGGCGCAGATCGGCCAGCCCGGCCCGTGTCAGCGGGGCCGACACGTCCGCATCGGGCAACGGGGCGATGTCGCCTGCGCCCAGTGCCAGGATCGCGCGGGGGCGCGGCATCTGCGCGTAGGTGACGGCGGCGGCATCGCGCAGACCGTCCGGAATCGGGCCGACGACGATGAGAACGTCGGCATGGCGCGGGGTGCCTACAACACGCAGGTGCGCATTGGCAAGGTCGATCCCCATCGACCGCGCGACAGACGGGCCGGGCAGCACAAAGGCCGTCAGATCGCGCGCCATGGCCGCCGCGACCGCCCGCCTGATCCCGTACATCGCGCCCTCTCGCGCCCCGGCTATGGTCATTGCCGCCTCAACGCGCCCTGGCTCCAGCCATAGAGCAGGCCCAGGAACAGGATTGAGAGGAAAACGCCCATGTCGAGCAATGCGATCAGCCCTTCTTCGCGGTAGACGACCGCCCACGGATACATGAACGCCATCTCCATGTCGAAGGCCAGAAACAGCAGCGCATAACCGGCATAGCGCGCATGATAGCGGACCCAGACCGGATCGCGCGACAAGGTACCGGCCGTGGCGGGCACGTCCTTGCCCGGTTCCGAGCGCGTGCGCCCGATGGCCCGGGCGAGCCCGTAAAGGCTTAGCACGAAACCGAACACACCGACACTCAGCCCGAAAAGGATCGCGTATTGGGAAAGCTCGCTCATCCGTGTTACCTCCTTCGGGTGCTCGACTCTCTAAAGTGTTAAGGGTTTAAGCAGAACGGCACAATCAAACTAACGCCAGCGGCCATGCTGCCGTTATGCACAGACGCTTTGAGCTGCGGATCATTACAGCTCTCCGAAAATTCCGGGCTTGGGACTTCAAGAACACAGGTCTCCAATTGGTTTCTTCCAATTGGGTGGCCGGTGATTTAGCGTTGCATGATTGACGATCCGAACAAACAGGACAGAGGGAAGTCAAATGTGCCTGTCCGCTCAAGTCAGCTTTGCCGCCAGTGTTTTTCTTGTTGGCGGCGGCACGGCCATTTCAATTGTGGCTTGGCGGCGCAACAAACGCTATCTCCCGCTTGCCCTGATGCCGCTTTTCGCCGGACTGCAGCAGTTTACCGAGGGTTTTGTCTGGGTCGGCATGAACGGAAACGATCCCCTGACGGTTTTGTGGGGGGCAATGGGGTTCATCTTTTTCACCTGGTTCATGTGGCCGATCTGGGTCCCCTTCTCGGTCTACGTGCTTGAACCGGACGACAGCCCCCGAAAGCGGTTGTTCCGCCTCATGGCGTTGATCGGGCTGGCTTTCGGACTGCTGCTTTACATACCGCACGGGCTAAACAGTGACATGGTGGTGGTCGAGGTCAACAATCAGTCTCTGGCCTATGAAAAATCCATGTGGCTGGATTTCATGATGCCACGCTGGCTGACTAATACAATCTATGTGACCCTTATCACCCTCCCGCCAGCGCTGTCGCATTACAAACACATGCGCCATTTCGCCCTGACGCTGGGGGCGGTGATCGTGGTCGATATCGCCTTCCTGCAATTCGCATATATTTCGTTTTTCTGCCTGCTGGCGGGTCTCGCAACGCTGCATCTGGTCTACATTATCCTGACTAATAAATGCGCCCGTGAGTGCCCTGAACTATTTGCCTGACGCCGCGGTGCCGACAAGCACATCCCTGTCCCATTCCCGGTATCCAATACGCTGAACCTCGCGCAGCGGTGACCGCGTGCCGTTCGCGGCGCCGGTGCGCAGTTCCACTTCCACCTCCATGATCCGGGCGGCCGCATAGGCCAGCATCTCGCGCACCAGATCCCTTTCGGCCTGCTTTTTGGTCAGACGAACAGCGCCATTCTCTCGTCGGTCATCGTTATTCCATCTGGTTCAGGGTTTCGTAGCCCAAAAAATTGGACGTTGGGCCAAGTAGAACCCGAACGCATGGTTGTTCGTACCCGACGGCATGGGCTGGCATCGGTGACTCGCCCCAAAGCACCATTCTTTGTCTTTGGCCCTAGCCCGGCTCTGATGATGTGACCGCCCCCCGACGGCATCA
>NZ_JAINWI010000018.1 GCF_021021435.1 Seohaeicola saemankumensis | reverse complement strand
CAAGACGCGCCTGCACAGCGCCATCGGATACATCACACCGAGCGAAGCAGAGGAGGCATTCTACGCAAACTTGAACGTTGATGAAAAAGCAGCGTAATCATTGAACCAGAAACTCTCCCGTAAACCCGGAGCGGTTCAAAGCTCTCAAGCGGCGTGGCTCCCTGACGATCTGGTTCGAGCCGAACATGGCCCGGGTGCAGCCGCCGACTGGTGTCCCTTTGAAGAAAGCCGATGCAAGCCGGCTCCTTCCGTCAACCCGGGAAGGACGTTTCAACGGCAATTGAGAGCGGTCAATGCCGAGATGGTTTGCCGCGCTCATCATGCAACGTGTTGGTTCTTGGAAGGAGTGAGAGAGATGACCGACAAGCAACTTAGATTGGACATTATCGAAGAGCTCGATTTCGAGCCGAGCATCGATGCTGCCGAAATCGGTGTGGCTGTGGATCAAGGGGTTGTGACCCTAACCGGCCACGTTCGGAGTTACAGCGACAAGATCACGGCGATGGACATCGTCGAAAACGTCATCGGCGTGCGGGCAATCGCGGACGAGATCGAAGTGCGTCCGATCGGTGTGCATATCACGGCTGATGACGAGATCGCGAAGCGGATCGTTAATATGCTGAAATGGAACACATCCGTGCCGGAGGACAAGGTGCTTGTCACTGTTGCCAAAGGCCGCGTGACTCTCGAAGGCAAGGTCGAGTGGCGATATCAAGCTGACGCTGCGGTGCGCGCCATTTCCCGACTGACTGGTGTGACCGGGATCAACAATCATCTCAAGGTCACACCGTCGGTGCGGGCCGAGGATGTGACCGACCGGATCAAAAAGGCGCTGCTTCGAGATGCTGAACTAGACGCCTCGGGAATCCGGGTTGCGGTCCGGGACGGTACGGTCACGTTGGAGGGAAAGGTCCGATACCTTGGCGAGCGGAGAAGTGCCGAGCGCGCCGCTTGGGCGGCGCCCGGCGTGACCAATGTCGTTGATCGCCTCTCTGTACAGTGACAGGTGGCATTTACGCCGGCGGCTTGTACGTCGCCGGCGTGAGTTCGCTGCAGGCCCGAAATGCTGTAGTACGGTGGGTGGCTTTCACTGTTTGCTCGCGGGTCTGTCCATTGTGGAGGTTGCTTGACGCAAAGCAGGCCGGATGACGATCTGAACGATCCGTCTATTGACGAGAACCGGCGCCGAAGGATCGCAGAGACGCTGGGCTCGTTGCCGCGCGCAGTACTTTCAGCTCTCGTCGACTACGGGCTGACCGATGAGGATATCGCGGAATACCACGGTCTTCCGCGTGACCTTGTGGCAGAACTTCGCGGGACTTGGCACATCCCGCCTATGCCTTGAGATATCATGTTTACGATCCGTCTGTCGGCGCAAGCGCGCTGCGGCTCTCAATGGATGTCCGCGAGGCATTGACGGCTGTCATCGGCGTGCGGAGTTTTTCGGTGTCGCAAAGCTTCGTCGAGGTTGCAGGCGGCAATCTCTCAAGTCTCTGTCGGCGGGGCAGTTCCACGCCTGCGATCAACGCCAGCCGTTCCAGGTCGTGGATTCGAAACCGGTATGGCGAGATGCTTGTGAGCAACGCCTTCTCTTCCAGATAGCGCAGTGTTCGGCTGATCGTCTCCACGGCCGCGTTGGTCAAGTCGGCCCAATCGCGGCGCTCGATTTCCATTGTCAGGACAAGGCTACCATCGGGAAGCGGCTCGGTCGGCATGTACTCGGTCGCCTTGACGAGGAACGCGATGATTCGCTCGCGGCTGTTCAACGTGCCGTAACGCCAGATGCCCCCCAGAAACCGATGGTACTGAGTGTCGACTTCGCGCAGCAACTGCTGTCGGAATTGCCGATTCTCCGCAAAGTGCCACTTCAGACTGCGGATATCGTAGATGCAGATTTCGAGATCAGTTGCCGCCTCGAAGCCGAGGGCCAATGGCTGATCGGGAAGTGCCCCGGCGATGTCGCCTGGCACGGCAAGACCAAATAGGATGCGCCTTCCGTCAATCCTGAAATCCGACCAGCGCGCGTAGCCGCGTCGGATCACTCCGAGGAAACCGAGAAGCGTCCCTTGTTCGACGATCAGCTTCCCCTTGTCATAGTGGCGAAGCTGCGGCGGAGAGGTATTGTGTGCACCTTTATCGAATATCGCACGACACAGATAAGCGCGGTGGAGTGGGCAGTTCCTGCATGGTGTTGCGGTGTGAACCGGCAGATGGCGCGGCCCGATGCTCCCCGACGGCAGATTTCTTTCGCGCTGGATCATACCTCGCGCTCCTCGCGCAATGCGTCGATGACGGCGTCTCGGAGGTCGGCCCCGGGCAGGTTGATCAGGTTGAGATCCTGTTCGAGGATCACCACATCGTGGAGGGGCGCGGGCATTTGCTGCCGCAGGATCCCCAGCATCTTCGGGGTGGCGAAGATTGCCAGCCGCGTCAGGTGTCTGGCACGCAGGTGGCGGTCGAGAGTCGCTAGGGTCTCTCGCGCGAAGTCCTCCATGTCGCGCAGGATCGGATCCGACCCCGGTTCCATCGCCGAGCGGCGCCCGTTGGCATCCGATGCGAAACTGCGGCCGGCCTTGTCGGACATAATGTCCCTGAGGTGGGTGGAAGAGGCCTTGCTGATGAGTTCGATCGGCTCATCGCCGGCGTCGTCCTCCAATGCGCGAAGAATCCGCGCGCGAACCCCATTGGTTACAAGCGCCCAAGTCTTCTGTTGTGCCATATCCCCCTCCCAAGGCGCATTGTTCGAACAGCAGGGAAGCGGACTCGCGGTCGAAAGTCATTGATAGGTGTCAACGCTAGGTCGTACCGTGCGGGAATCCATCGATAGACAAATCCGAGAGGTCCCAGTAGCGTTGCGATCATCGACATAGACGAAACACACAAGGGAACTCGACGGACCCCGCCAAAGGTTGACGGGCACTGCTGAGGAAAAAAGTGACGCTGTGAAGACAACTTGCGGACCCGATGGGCGCTTATTACCTTTTCATGAAATTGATGGGGAAACCCGGGCGGCGCTGGACGCCATGTGCCGTGTGCGGTCCTACCGGACCAACCAGACCGTTGTCCAGGATGGCGAGAAGACAGATTTTCTGGGATACGTGCTCTCAGGCATCCTGCGCATGCAAAAGAGTCTCGTCGACGGTCGCCAGCATATCGTCGGGCTACTGTTCGAAGGCGACATGTTCGGGCGTGCTTTCGATGGCGCAGTGGAATTCTCGATCGAGGCGGCGACCGATGTCGAGATCTGCGCATTTCCCCGAGCGGAGTTCGAGGCGCTCTTGATGCGGTCGCCCGACCTCGATCGGGCTGTCATGCTGAACATTCTCAACGAACTCGACCGCGCCCGCGACTGGATGATAGTCCTGTCGAACCAGAAGATCGTCAGCCGGATTGCGGGCTTCCTCCTGCTCATGAGGTCCCGATTCTCCGCCATCGATCACATCATCGAGGAGACACAGCGTGGAACGGAAGTCCGGCTTCCGATCAGCCGCAAGGATCTCGCCCATCTTCTCGGCACGAGACCGGAATCCGTCTCCCGCGCGTTTCATGCGCTGCAGGACGCTGATGAAATCAGTATCCTCGAACCCGACCGAATGCTCGTCCGGGATTTCAACCTGTTGGCGAAGAGAGCTGGCGAAGACGACATCAGCGGGCTGCCTAGCGTGAAAGACCTTCTGCGGGAAGAAAGGCTGAAAACCTGATCACGCGCGCTCGGCAACTGTCACGGCTGCTACATAGGGTCGCTTCTCTCCCGATATTTCGCGAAACCTCAGGCTCGTGCCCGTTTGCAAACGATCCCAGTCCAGCCAGATGAGACTGTCGGGCTGGAAATAGACCTTCCGTCCGTCATCGGCTTCGAGCCAGCCATGGCCAAGCTCCGGCTCCAGTTCGATGATCTCGCCGTGCAGGGCAGGGGGGTGATGCTTGACCTTCATTCCGGCCATAAACTTCCTGCGCTTCTTCTAAGCCTTCTCTGCGGCGGTAAAGGCGCGGTTCACGGCGAGGTTCAGGTCGTCCTGCGCACTGCCTTGAACGACCTTGCGAAATCGATAGATCGGGACCCGGCAGATGCAGGTTGAGCCTGACCCAGAGGACGCGGCCATGTCGTTTCTTCTTCTGCGTTGCGTCCAGGATGATCTCGCAGCCTGTCATGCGGTCATCTCGCTTCGTAAGCATTGCGATGCGACGGTCCACGAAGTCTTCGACTGCGGGGAGGCCGAGCTTTTCGACGGCGCGGTAGAGGTAGACCCATTTGCCTTTCACTATGATGTAAGTCTGGTCCATGCGCCAAGATCGCTCAGTGGGGGTGTTCGGCGTCGGGCATTGATGCCGAACAAAGGCAACTAATTGGCGACCCGGCGGTTCAGCGTGGCATAATCTATGGCAATACCACACTCGGCCATGATGTCCTCAAGGTCTCGATACGACACTGTATAGCGGACATAGAAGAAGACCGTGAACAGGATGACCTCCTTTGGAAAGTGCGCACCTTTTGACGTGATCATCTTCCGACCTCCGAATGTCGCTTCGGCAGGCTGAAACCATCGATTCTTCAGGATACTCGGGTCAAGAAGCAAAGTTTGCGACAGAACCCTCCATCGCGCGTGATTTGGGCCACTTGACGACGATCAACGCACATCCTTTGACTTGGCCCGCCTCCAGCGTTTCGGCGAGGGTCCCCAAGGTGGCATTCACAAGCATCTGGCCCGGCTTTGAGACCTGTACCGCAACCTGGACCGGCGTATCGGCGGCCAAACCCTTGGCCATCAATTCAGATGCCAAGCGCGCTGAATGGTGGACGCCCATATAGATCGCTGTTGTTGTTCCGGGACCGGAATGCCGTGTTGCATCAAGGTCGGGATCGGACGCACAGCCGCTAGCGGTCGCCAGAATTAAGACGTCTGAAACATCCCTTTGCGTAAGGCTTGTGCCCAAGGCTGCCCCAGCTGCTGTAGCCGCTGTGACACCGGGGACGAGTTCTACTGGAATACCCGCCTCGTGCGCCGCATCCATTTCTTCAGTGGCGCGCCCGAAGATACCTGGATCACCGGATTTGAGACGTACCACGCGCCTGCCTTTGGTCGCTTCTGCGACGATGATCTGGCTAATGCGGTCTTGCGGCCAGCTATGCGCTCCAACATGCTTGCCGACGAACACCCGCTCTGCGTCACGCCGCGCGAGTTCAAGAACCTCTTCATCAACGAGGCGGTCATAAAAGATTACATCTGCTTCCTGCAAACGCTCTACGGCGCGCAGGGTCAGCAGATCTCGTGCGCCGGGGCCTGCACCCACAAGGCAGATATGACCTGCCGCTGCATCTTTTGGTGGCGCACCTGCCTCAATGGCTGCCTTGATGGCGCGGGCGGTATCGCGTTCCTGCCCTCGGATCCACGCATCTCGCGGTCCGCGTTTGAAGACCCAGGCCCAAAGTGCGCGGCGCTGTTCGCGCGGTACGCGCGCGTTGACCGACGGTCGCAGACGTCCAGCGAGCGCCGCCAGGCCGCCGATATTCTGCGGCAGCATCTGTTCCAACCGAGTCTTGATGTCACGCGTCAGAACCGGCGACGTGCCTTCCGATCCGATCGCAACCACCAGCGGATCACGGTCGACGATAGCGGGGGTTGTTAGGTCGCAAAGATCGGGCTGGTCCACCACGTTCACTGGACAACGCGCCGCCTTGGCCAGCGCATGCGCCGCCGCGTCCAGCCCCGGACACCCGGTGCCGACAAAGGCCATGGCCGCATCATCGAATACCGCAACACCAAGGCAGTGCGTATGAACCGCCCGGCCCTCATCGACCAAGCCCTTCAATTCATCCTCCAGCGTTTCAGCGACCAGAACCAGTTGTGCATCGGTTTTGAGCATGAGCCTAGCTTTCTGGGCGGCTTGCTCTCCTCCGCCCACGATCACGACGCGGCGGCCAGTGGTGCGGACAAACATCGGGAAGGCTTTCATGACGCGTCTCCTTTGCGGATAGTTCAGGCAGCATCCGCTCGGTGGCGGTCTGTCCAGAGCGCTTGCGCTCTGGCGTCGGACTCGGTGATGCCCAAGGTGCGCAAGGCAAGCGAGGCAGTTCCAAGAACGGTTTGGGCTTCGAATTCTGGGCTTGTTGGGCCTTGCCACAGATTGCTCACGCGCAGGTTCTGGTGCGCGGCCAACCTGCGTGTTTCCGTGCACAGGGCGGTCCAAGTCTCCTGCCATGCAGCCCCGTCACGCAGACCAAAGGCCACGATGTCCTTTGAGGGATGGCGCTCGAATTCGCCGCCGCCGCCCTTGATGACGCAGAGAGCAGACCAGCCCAGCAGAGCCGCGGCATCCGTTTGCAGCAAGCGGTAGGAGGGATGAAACACACCCTGCACACTGGTGCGCGCTTGGCCCGGGTTGAGCATCCGACACACTGTATTGATGCAAGACCGCAGCCCCAGCACGTCGCGCAGTGTGAGCAACCGAAACAGCGCGGGATGCATGTTCTCAAGCGGCAGATAAGCAATCTTGTCCCGCTCCAGCAGACGCGTCGCCTCATCTGGTGTCTGTGCGAGGCCGATTCCGGCCTGCGCCAGGCCTTCGCGCACTTTCTGATCGCTGCCGTTCCAGCCGTGAATTAAAACACGGTGCCCGTGCCGCGCGACCAGTTTCGCCGACAACAGGAACCAGGGCTGCCCGCGCGTGCGCCCAGCCGCATAGCTGGGCCAATCCAGATCGACTGGCGGCAGCGCCGGAGCGGCTTGCACCGCGGCCTCGGCAAACCCGGCGATTTCCTCGGCAGTCTCACCTTTCATGCGCAACAGCATCAATAGGGCGCCGACAGCTTCTGGCGCGGCTTTGCCTGACAGCATTAGTTGCATGGCGTCCCGCGCCTCTTGGCGCGTCAGGCTGCGCGAGCGTCCGGGGCCGCGCCCGAGGATGCGGACATGGTCAGAAAGGGTCATTCCGCTGCCTCCCGGTGCAACACCCTGTCCAACAGAGCGGAAATCTCGGGTCGGCAAGAACCACAATTTGTGCCCGCGCCAAGCGCCGCGCCGACCGCGTCGACGTTCACAACCTTTCCTCCCTCGATCGCGTCGAGGATCGTTCTTACCCCGATCCCGAAACACGAACAGAGCACAGGTCCGGGGTCGGGCACATCAGTGGGGGGCGTACCCGTCAGCACGCCATCTCCCGCAGTGCCCGGAACTGTTGTAAGGTAATCGCGCATCACCGCGACGGGCTGACGTTCTACGAAAAGGGCCGCCTTGACCACCCCCTGCTGGTGCAGCACAACCCTGGCAACGCCGCGGCTGATATCGGTCATGATGGTGGCAAGGGCCTCTGGCGCTGCGAACAGCCGACGCGCTTCGGCTTCCCAATCCACGATTTCCTCGAGCCCGGCGAGCTCCGCTCGATACCCATTGTGTGTACGTGCTTGTGCCCAATAAGCGCAATTAGGGACCATGGCCGAACCGGAGACGGCAAAGCCATACCACGCCGCCTCGAACCGCTGGAGCGCCACAACACCGGCTTTACTCTCCGGCTGACCCGACACCGGGTCAGTGGCCGCCGGGACCAGTGCATCTATCCGAGCTGAGGGTGCGGTTTCTCCGGTCCAGTGCATGGAGGCGAACAGCTGCCCGGGTTGCACCGTGTCAGTAATGTGCGCGCGCAGGATCGCTGTGCCGACCGGACTGGTCAGGCGGACAAGATCGGCAGGCGAAATCGAGAACCGCGCGGCATCTTCGGGGTGAATATCCACAAAGGGCTCGGGTAAGTGTGCGGCAAGGCGCGGGCTCAGAGCCGTGCGCGTCATAGTGTGCCACTGGTCGCGCAACCGTCCGGTGTTCAGGCGGAATGGAAAGCGGGGCTCTGTCCGTGCTGCGGGGGGATGCCATCTTACGGGTAAAAAGCGTGCCTTGCCGTCGGCATGATAAAACGCGCCATCTGCAAAGAACCGCCCGCCTTCGCGGGTTGCGGTAATCGGCCAGCGCTGCGGCACCATCCCAGCGTAACCTGCATCGCTCAGCGTTGCGAGAAGCGAAATGTCGAAGTCGCGCCCAAAATGACCGCCAAGCGCGGACAGAGCGGCGTATTCACGGAATATCTCGGCGGGAGATGCATAATCGAAAGGTGCTGCAAAGCCCATACGTCGTCCTACTTCAGACAGGATGTCCCAATCGGGGCGCGCTTGCCCCGGAGCAAGCAGAACGCTGCGCTGGCGGCTGATGGTGCGATCGGAATTGGTGACGGTGCCCTCTTTTTCGGCCCAGGCGGTTGCCGGCAGGATTACATCGGCCAGACGCGCAGTGTCGGTTTGCGCCGTGATGTCACTGACTACAGTGAAGTCGCAACCCGCGATGGCATCCCGTACCGCATCGGCCTCCGGCATGGAAACGGCAGGGTTGGTGTGAATGATCCACAGTGCCTTGATCCGTCCGTCGCCCACCGCTTGGAACATATCCACGGCCTTTAGGCCCGGCCCGTCGGGGATGCGCGGCGCCTGCCAGAAATCGCGGACAGCCGCTCGGTGGTCTGCGTTCTCCAGATCAAGGTGACAGGCCAACATATTGGCCAATCCACCCACCTCACGACCGCCCATTGCATTGGGCTGGCCAGTTACTGACAAAGGGCCACAGCCGGGCTTGCCGATGCGGCCCGTGGCCAAATGACAATTCAAGATAGCGTTGACCTTGTCGGAACCAGATGTGGATTGGTTCACGCCTTGGCTATAGATCGTGACGACGTTTTCGGTCCCAATCCAAAGGTTGCAGAACGTCTTGATCTGCGCCTCGCTCAAGCCCGTCACAGAACAATCGTCGGTTTCGGCGGCATCCAAGGCATTTTTGAAGCCGTTGGTGTGATACAGAAATTCGGCATCGGTGGCGCCTTGTGCATGAATCTCGGTAAAGAGCCTGTTGAACAGCGCCACGTCAGAACCGGGCAGCAGCGCCAGATGCAGGTCTGCTCCATCGCAACTGGCAGTGCGCCTCGGGTCGATCACCACGATTCTTGTGCCCCGCGACTTTCGAGCCGCTAGCACGCGCTGATAGAGTACAGGATGGCACCAGGCAAGGTTCGAGCCGACCAATACAACAAGGTCCGCCTCGTCGAGGTCTTCGTAGGTGCCGGGCACAGTGTCGGTGCCAAAGGCGCGTTTGTGTCCCGCGACGCTCGACGCCATGCAAAGTCGCGAATTAGTGTCTATATTGGCCGACCCGATAAAGCCCTTCATGAGTTTGTTGGCGACGTAGTAATCCTCGGTCAGCAATTGACCCGAGACGTAGAATGCCACGCTGTCGGGGCCGTGCTCCGCGATGGTTTGGGAAAACCGGTCTGCCACTAGCTGCAAAGCACTGTCCCAGTCGCTGTTCTGCCCTTTCACACGAGGGGCGAGCAGACGCTGCTCTAGCCCCACGGTTTCGCCTAGGGCCGAGCCCTTGGAACACAGCCGCCCGAAATTGGCTGGGTGATCGGGGTCTCCGCGCACGTCGAGACCGCCTTGACCGTCCGGGCGCAACAACACACCGCATCCTACGCCGCAATAGGGGCAGGTGGACCGGATTTCAGGCAGTCCCAAACCGTCCATCATGCCGCACTCCGTGTCGCCAGACGCGCCACGTCGATCAGCACACGCCCCGCCTCGGTGCGCGCGGGATAGGTGGCGATCCGCCCATCTTCACCCTGTGCGTGCCCGGAATTAAGATCAAACACCCAATTGTGCAGCGGGCAGGTTACGGATTGTCCATGCACGATGCCTTCGGACAGCGGCCCACCTTTGTGTGGGCAGGTGTCGGAGGCCGCAAAGACCTCTTCCTCGCCAGTCCGAAAAACCGCAACGCACCCCAAGGCTGTTTTCAGTTTGCGCGCGCCGCGCAAGGGGATGTCGTCTATGGCGCAGATGTCGATCCAACTCATTCCGCGGCCTCCAGTGTGAGATCTGCCAGCGGTTGGAACCGCTCGGCCTGTTTTGCCTGTTCGGCCCATGGGTCTTTGCGAAAGAATGATTGTGACAGCTCGAACGCGTCGACCAGTCGCGCGCGTTCCACCGGGTCGATTAGCCGTTCCTTGACCCAGGCCAGCCCTACTTTGGCGACCCATTTATAGGGCCGGTCAAGGTATTTGGCGTTCTCGCGATAGAGCTGGATGAAGGCGACGGTCCATTCAATGGCTTCTGCCTCGGTTGGGACATCCACGAGACGTTCGGTTTCCTTCAAATCCATGCCGGCGGCACCCGCGACGCCTACCTGATAGCCGCTGTCGACACAGATGATGCCCACATCCTTGCAAGTTGCTTCGGCGCAGTTGCGCGGACAGCCAGAGACGGCCAGCTTAACCTTGTGGGGCGTCCATGAACCCCACAGAATCTGCTCAAGCTTGATACCAAGCCCGGTGGAATCCTGCGTGCCAAAGCGGCAGTGATCCGTGCCGACACATGTCTTTACCGTGCGCAGTCCCTTGGAATAGGCGTGACCGGACACAAGACCGGCCTTGTTCAGATCAGCCCAGATATGGGGTAAGTCTTCGCCTTTGATGCCCAGCAGGTCGATCCGCTGCCCACCCGTGACCTTGACGGTCGGCACGTTGTACTTATCCGCTGCATCGGCAATCGCACGCAACTCAGCCGCGTTTGTGATGCCGCCCCACATGCGAGGCACGACCGAGAACGTCCCATCCTTCTGGATATTGGCGTGCTTACGTTCATTGACGAAACGACTTTGCGGATCGTCTCGATACTCTAGCGGCCAGTCGGCCAGCAGATAGAAATTCACCGCCGGTCGGCAGACATGGCAGCCGTTGCGCGACTTCCAGCCCAGTTCCTGCCAGACGGCCTCCTGCGATTTCAGTTCCTGAGCCTTGATAAGGCGGCGCACGTCCTCGTGCGTCAGATCACAGCAACCGCAGACCGGCTGTGCTGTCGGCATCTGGAAATCGTCGCCAAGCGTGACCTGCAAGAGCTGCTCGACCAAGCCGGTGCAGGTGCCGCAGGAGGCGCTGGCCTTGGTTTGCGCGCGCACCGCACCTAGGTCGGTCGCGCCGCTTGCGATGGCGTTGGTGATAGTCCCCTTGCAAATGCCGTTGCAGCCGCAAATCTCCGCCTCAGGCGGCAATGCTGCAACGGCTGACAGAGGGTCCGCAGAGGCACCTTCCTGGAAGGCAGGGCCGAAGATCAGCGTCTCGCGCATCTCTTCGATCTTGGTGCCGTCCTTGATCAGACTGAAAAACCAGGTGCCGTCGGCGGTGTCGCCATACATGACCGCGCCGACCAGCCGATCGCCTTCGATCACCAGCCGTTTGTAGACGCCGCGCGACGGGTCTCGAAATACGATATCCTCGCGTCCCGGCCCCTCGGCAAAATCCCCAGCGGAAAAAAGATCGCAACCTGTGACCTTCAGCTTGGTTGCGATGTCCTTGACGACAAAGGCTTCCGGCTGGCCCAGCAGGGTTTGCGCCAGCACCTTGGCCTGATCGTAAAGCGGCGCGACAAGGCCGAAGAGATGCCCACCGAACTCCACGCATTCTCCGACGGCATAGATATCCTGATCAGATGTCTGCATCTGCGCATTCACCTCGATCCCGCGCGCGACCTCGAGTCCGGTATCGCTAGCCAGCCGGGTTTCGGGCCGGATGCCGACCGCCATGACCACCAAATCGGCTGGAAGGGTTTCACCGCCTTCCAACAGGACCGCCTCGGTTTGGCCGTTGCCGATGATCGCCTTGGTCGAGGCTTGTGTGCGGATGGTGATGCCCCGCTTTTCCAGATCGCGCCGCAGAAGGTATCCGGCGGCCTCGTCCAATTGGCGTTCCATCAGGTGGCCCATCAGATGAACCACCGTGACCTGCATCCCGCGCTCAGCCAGGCCCGCCGCGGCTTCTAGCCCCAAGAGCCCGCCGCCGATCACCACCGCCTTGCCACCCTCTTGCGCCGCTTTGATCATGGCGTTTGTATCGTCCAGATCGCGGTAGGTGATGACTCCGGGAAGATCTTTGCCTTGAACCGGGATGATGAAAGGGGCCGATCCGGTGGCGATGATCAGCTTGTCGTAAGAGACTTCACCTTTCTGCCCGATAACAACCCTTCGGTCCCGGTCGATGCCAATCACATGTTCGCCAAAACGGCAGGTCACCCCATGCCGCGCATACCAGTCTTCGTCATGAGTGACGATCTCGTCATAGGTCTTTTCGCCGGACAGAACGGGCGACAGCATTATGCGGTTATAGTTCCCGCGCGGCTCGGCGTTAAAAAGGGTGACGTCGAAGGCATCCGGGTTTTCTTCGACCAAGTGTTCGATCACTCTGCCTGAGGCCATCCCGGCCCCGACGATAACGAGTTTTAGGGTCATGTCTTTCACTCCGCTGCAATTGGCTTAGGGGCCGACGCCTTGGGTTTCGGTTTTGCGCCGTGTTCGTATTCCTCAAGGAAATCGAGCACTTCCTGCCGGTAGGTGTAGTAATTCGGATGTTCGAGCAGGGCTTTGCGGGTGCGCGGGCGTGGCAGGTTGACCGAGGTGATCTTGCCAATGGTGGCCTGCGGACCGTTGGTCATCATCACTACACGGTCGGCCAGTAGGATCGCCTCGTCCACGTCATGGGTAACGCAGATAGCCGTGACTTTGGTGCGCGACCACACCTCCATCAGCACTTCCTGCAATTCCCACCGCGTTAGGCTGTCGAGCATTCCAAAAGGTTCGTCCAGAAGCAGTAGCTTGGGCGAAAGCGCGAACGCCCGCGCGATGCCGACCCGCTGTTGCATGCCGTTCGACATATCGCTGGCGGGTTTGTCCATGGCATCAGCCAATCCGACGCGTTCAAGGTAATATTCGACGACGTCCTGTCGCTCGGCCTGAGACGCTCTTGGATAAACCTTGTCTACACCGATGGCGCAGTTTTCCCGCGCCGAAAGCCAAGGGAACAGGTTGGGCGATTGGAACACCACGGCGCGTTCCGGATCTGCGCCTTCGACGTGGCGGCCATCAAGCTTGATCGCGCCCTTGGAAATCGAATTCAGACCGGCCGCCATGGTCAGCACCGTGGACTTGCCGCAGCCGGAATGGCCGATCAGGGAGATGAATTCGCCCCTGTTGATCTTCAGATCGAAATCCTCGACCACGGTCAACGGGCCCTTGGGCGTGGGATAAACCTTGTGCAACTGGCTGAAATTAAGGAACCGTTCGTCGATCAGCCCGTGCTGCGCATCCTTGACCGCTGTCGGCACACCATGGATCGGGGTGATATCGGGCAGGCTGCGGGTGCCCTCGACCTTGGCCTCGATCCCTACATCCATCAGATATTTCGTAACATCCGCCCGCAATCGTTTGAACGTGTCGTTGCCGTTCATTTCTATCCTGTCGCGGGGGCGCGGGATGCTGACGTTGAATTCCCGTCCCAGCGTACCGTCGGGATTCAGCGCGATGATCCTGTCCGCCAGCATGATTGCCTCGTCCACATCGTTGGTGATCAGAACGCAGGTCTTCTTGTCCGCCTCCCAGATGTGCTCGATCTCGTCGGCGAGGTTGGCACGGGTCAGCGCGTCGAGCGCCGATAGCGGCTCATCAAGCAGCAGCATCTCGGGGTTCATCGCGAGCGCCCGCGCCACATTTACGCGCTGGCGCATCCCGCCTGACAGCTCTGCCGGGCGGCGCGTCGCGGCGTGGCTCAGTCCCACCATCTGCACGAAATAGTCAACCTTTTTGGCGCGCTCGGCCTTGCTGAGGCTCGGAAAGACAGTGTCCACGGCCAGCCGGACATTGCCGCTCACCGTCAGCCATGGCATCAGGCTGTAGCTTTGAAAGATCACGCCGCGTTCGGGGCTGGGTTCTTTGACCGTTTCGCCCTTGAAGGTTACGTTTCCCTTGGTTGGCTGTTCCAGCCCGGCCATGAGATTGATCAGCGTGGTCTTGCCTGTGCCGGAAAAGCCCAGGAGCACGAGGAACTCACCTTCCTGAACGTTGAGGTTGATATCTTTCAGCACGTGGGCGGCGTGCAGACCGCTGCCGAAACTCTGGCTGACGTTTTCGAGTTTGAGAATGCTCATCTCTTCCCCCTCAGCGGTTGTTCGTGAAGGTGAACAGCGATTGCAGCGCGTACATCACGCGATCCAGCAGGAAGCCAATGATGCCGATGGTCAACACCGCCACCATGATCTTGGCCAAAGAGGACGACGAGCCGTTCTGGAACTCGTCCCAGACGAACTTGCCCAGACCGGGGTTTTGCGCAAGCATTTCGGCTGCGATCAGCACCATCCAGCCCACACCGAGGGATAGACGCAACCCGGTAAAGATCAGCGGCAAGGCCGAGGGCAAAACTAGCTTGGTAATCTTGGTGTAGGTGTTCATCTTCAACACCTTGGAGACGTTTACGAGGTCCTTGTCGATGGAGGCCACACCCAGAGCAGTGTTGATCAGAGTCGGCCAGAGGGAACAAAGCGTGACGGTCACGGCAGAGATGACAAAGCTTTTTGGCAACAACCCATCGTTGGAAGCTGCAAGCGCAGACACGATCATCGTCACAATCGGCAACCATGCCAACGGCGAAACCGGTTTGAAGATCTGGATCAGCGGGTTTAACGCGGCATTGGCGATGGGCGACAACCCAGCCATGATCCCCAGCGGCACCGCCACGACCGTTGCGATCAGAAAGCCAAAGAACACCGTCTGAATCGAGGTCCAGATCTGCTGGTAGTATGTCGGCGCGCCGGTATAGGCGCGCTGCACGGACTCCTTGCCTTGTTCTAGACGACGCTCGTTCAACTGCGCGACCTTGGCTTCGAACTCGGCCTTGCTGGCGCTCTTGGTTCGCGCGTCTTCGTGCAGATTCACCGCCTCTGTCCAGACTTGCGCAGGGCCGGGCACGGCTCCCAGAGAGGTTTGCACCTTGGGCGCTAGCGTCGCCCAAAGCATTAGAAAGGCGCAGATGGCAAGGATCGGGACCGCCAGCAGCCGCCAGATGTCCTTCATCTGCGCGCGCAGGTTGTCGCCAGCGACGGCCTTGATGATGGGAGTGACCCAGCTAAGCCCCAGAACCTGAAACCATTTGTCTGCGGCGTTGATGCGGGTGAAGAGCCGTGCACGCCGTGCTTCACGGTCGGCATTCTCGGAAAAATTCGGATCGACGGTTGTCATGGGAAACCTTCGCGTTTGGGAGGGAATGCGGGATAAACGCCGCCTACAGCGTCGAGTAGGACCGGGTTCACCCCGCTGCTGTGGCTCAGCCTTCGACTTCGTTGCCCACGACGACCTGCTGACCTTTCAGGCCGATCGGCAGGTTCTCGAGATAGGCATTGGGGGTGCGGCCGTCATAGGGAATGCCGTCGATAATATCGGCCGCCGGGGTCGGCGCTTTGTAGCCATCGCTGTCCCAAGGGAAATCCGCCTCATTCGCCAGACCCTCCTCGACCAGCAGCCGTGCGGCTTCGAGGTAAATCTCGGGCTTGTAGACGGACCTGGCCACTTCATCATACCAGCTGTCAGGCTTTGCCTCGTCGATCTGACCCCAACGGCGCATCTGCGTCAGGTACCACACCGCATCGGAGTAGAACGGATAGGTCGCGTTGTAACGGAAGAACACGTTGAAATCCGGAATGTCGCGCTTGTCGCCTTTCTCAAACTCGAAGAAGCCGGTCATGGAGTTCGCGATGACCTCGTAATCCGCGCCCACATATTCCGGGCGGCTCAGGATTTCGACAGCCGCAGGCCGGTTGGTGTTGTCATTCTCGTCCAGCCAGATAGCAGCACGGATCAGTGCCTTGGTGATGGCCAAGGTTGTGTTGGGGTTCTCTTCGGTGAATGTCTTGGTCAACCCGAATACCTTCTCAGGATTGTTCTTCCAAAGCTGGTAATCCGTGATGACCGGAACACCGATCCCTTTGAAAACCGCCTGCTGGTTCCACGGTTCGCCAACACAGTAGCCGTGGATGGTGCCGGCCTCTAGCGTCGCGGGCATTTGCGGTGGTGGCGTGACAGACAGGAAAACATCCGCAGCGATCTGGCCCGAGATGTTTTCCGGACTGTAGTAGCCGGGGTTGATCCCGCCAGCGGCCAGCCAGTAACGCAGTTCGTAATTGTGCGTAGAAACCGGGAAGACCATACCCATATTGAAAGGCTGGCCATTGGCCTTGAATTCTTCGATTACCGGCACCAGAGCCTGGGCACTGATGGGATGCTGCGGGCGGCCGTCGTCCATCTTGGGAATATGCGGCAACATCTTTTCCCAGACCGCGTTGCTGACCGTGATGCCGTTACCGTTCAGATCCATGGAAAAGGGCGTCACGATGTGCGCTTCGGTGCCGTAGCCGATGGTGGCGGCTAGCGGTTGACCGGCCAGCATATGTGCGCCGTCCAACTTGCCGTCGATCACGCCGTCCAGCAGAACTTTCCAGTTGGCTTGCGCCTCAAGCGTGACAAACAGGCCCTCGTCGAGGAAGTAGCCATTCTCATAGGCCACGGCGAGTGGCGCCATATCCGTCAGCTTGATGAAGCCAAAGGTCAGTTCTTCCTTTTCCAGATCGAGCAATTCGGCAAAAGCGGGATTGGCCAAGGCTGTTGTTGCAGCAAGACCGAGGAGGAGCTTTTTCATAGCGGGTCCTTTCAATACACCCGGAGGAGAGGAGGCCGGGAAAAACAAAAAAGGCCGTTCACTTACCACCGGAATATTTCGGCAGAAAGCGAGCGACCTTGCTCAGAGTATCCCTGTCATCGGGAGAATTCGGTTCGACCTACCCCGTTGCAAGCCGATGGCTTCAGTTTATGCGGCAGTGCAGCATGGAAGCTAACGAAATTTGTGTGACAGACCGCAAGCTCAATCAAAGATGCGGAGAACCGATTAAAATTTCATCAAATCGGAGCGTCTGGGTCGAAAACCGCGCCATCGAAGAAACGATCAGGCAGCAGACTCAGTTGCCCGCGCGATGAAGCTACCGCAGTAGGATGCAGAATCGCACCCTCCAGTTTCTCCGACGCTCCCGGCAGGTCGGCGCCGGTATCTTGCATATGCTGACGATAGAGATCGGCGCGAAACACGCTGGCGGCGGCATCGAGATCCGTCGAAAGACCATACCGTTCGATCAATCTATGCGCGATCCACTTGGCTTGACTGCGCCATGGAAAGGTTGACGCAGCACCGTGGAACCGCAAGAAGTTTTCGTTGCGGCGCTGCTCGCCATGACTTGAAAGGATCAACCGTCCGGAAAGAGCACGATCAATGATTTCTGGCGGAAGATCGAGATACATGGAGCGCCCGAGGATTTCAGACGCAGCGATTTTGCTTTCCGGTTTGGCCAGCCAGCGGCTTGCGTGCCAAACGCTGCGGATAAGGCGGCCCAGCAAGTCAGGCTCGCTCTCTGCCCAATCGGTGCGCGTCGCCAGCACCTTTTCAGGGGCGCCCTGCCAGATCGCCTGACCAGGCAGCAGCAATGCTCCAACCCCGCGATCCACGGCGACAGAGCCCCATGGCTCGCCCACACAAAATGCATCAATATCGCCCGCTTCCAGCGCTTCAGCCATGAGCGGTGGCGGAACTGTGCGAAACTCGATCCGATCCGATCCCAAATCAGTGCGCTCCGCCCAGTAGTGCAGCAATTCCACATGCATGGAGAAAGGAAAAGGCACGCCAACGGTCAGCACACCATTATGGGCCTTGGCGAGCATGGAAGCCGCGTGCCGGGCATCAGCGAAGTCGAATTCAGACCCTAATGCGCGCAGCCGATCTTCGAGAGGACGTCCAACCCCGAACACGTTGCCGTTCACCGACAAGGTTGAAACCGCAGCAAGGGGCGTGGTCATGCCGCCGAGGCCAAGTCGCATGGCCACTGGAATGGCGGATAGCATATGCGCTGCGTCGACGCGGCCGAAGGCCAGCATATCGCGCAGCGAGGACCAGGACGGCGCCGCGATTAGATCCAAAGCGATCGCCTCGGCATCTGCAAAGCCCATCTCTTGTGCGATTATCAAGGGGGCTGCATCGACCAAGGGCATGTAGGCGACAGGAATCGTGACGCGGCTCATCGCAACAACCCCGCTGCCGTCACCAGAGCCTCTGCCACATCAGCAACCTTGCGACCCTGGTCCATGGCGGTCTTGCGCAACAGGGCATAGGCCTCATCTTCGTCTATGCCCTTTGCTTTCATCAACAGTCCCTTGGCCCTGTCGATCACTTTACGTTCTTCCAGCGCGCGGCGTGTTTCAACAAGCTCCTGTCGCATCTGCCGGACCAAACCAAAACGTGCAATCGCTGTGTCGATAACTGGTTTGAGCCTTTCTGGAGCCAAACCGTCGACGACGTATGCCGACACACCGGCCTCAATCGCCGCCCGTGCCAGACCACCAGCCGAGCTGGACACAAACATGGCGACCGGGCGTTCCAGAGGGCCGGAGGCAATAGTGAGTTCTTCCAGCATGTCGCGGGTCGGGTTATCAATATCTATAAGCACGATGTCCGGCTCGTGCATCGCAATCTTGCGTGCAAGACCGCTGTAATTGGCGATCACAAAAACCTCGTAATCACCAGTGTTTTGGAGCGCGTCAACGATCCCCAGTGCACGATCGCGATCTTCTTCAACAACGACTATGGTCAGCTTCGATCTCATGAAATGTAAATGCACCGACCTATGTATAGTGGCAAGTGCTGACCGAATGCGCTGGCTGAAAACGCTTGAAAACCATAGTATTGGGGATTTTTTGCCTAAAATTAGCGCACCTGCGGGCAGTGTTGCATGTAGTCGCTGCGCCATGCGGCAATCAGATGGCGAGCATGGCGCAGGTCCGGGAACAGGTGCACGTCCCGAAAGCGTTGAAGATTCACCAAAGCTGGTCTGCATCGGTTTATCAGGCGCGACGTAGCGCCATTCGACTTGTAGGTATTCCTATCCTTTGAGCATGGCGTTCGACCTCAACTCGGTGCCATTCGCGCATCTAGCTCATCCATGGTGATATCCAGCTTGCCACGCGGCTGGACGCACATCATCTGCCAAACTGGCGCGACGATACCGAGTTCTCGGACATGACTCATACGCTCATCGCGGCAATGCCACTCGAGAAAACATCCAATCTGAAGGTCAAGTCGCTCGAGTAGATACTTGGGCTGACCGACGGGGTGGCCACGCGCACCTTCGCCCTGATCAAGTGCCCGTCGTCGAATGATATGGTAACGGTGGAGTGATTTTTGCCTGGAGAGCTTTGGTTCTTCTGATTGATGTTACACTCAACCCACCAACTCAAGAAGCCCGTCTTGAGCAGTTGTTGCTTGCACCCGAAGATTATCAATGAGTCGGACACCGTCGAGCCAAACTGCAACAAACAGGCGGGCTGGTCTATCAGCTGTGTCAAGAATTTCGAGATCAGGATCGCCCCTGAGTTCGAGATAGTCGATCTCCAGGATACCGTTTTCATGCAAATGGGACCGCGCGCTTGCCAGCGCGTTGCTGACAGGAGTCCCGCCACAAATTGCCTCAGCCGTTCGCAACAATGCCTCGCGGATGACCGGAGCAGTGGCACGTGCGTGTTTACCCAAGCGGAGGTTGCGCGAGGACATGGCGAGCCCGTCGTCTTCCCGTATCGTTGGACAACCAACAATCCTGGTTTTGAGGTCGAGGTCGGTTGCGAGACGGCGCACGACCTGAAGTTGCTGGTAATCCTTTTCTCCAAAGAAGGCCTGATCCGCGTCGGTTTGCAGAAGCAGCTTGGTTACAACCGTTGCAACACCGTCAAAATGGCCGGGTCGGGCCGCTCCACATAGACCTTGGCTAACACCTGTCACAGAGATAGTGGTGGCAAAGCCATCGGGATACATCTGCGCCCCATCGGGAACATAAAGAACGTCGGCGCTGTAAGGTTTCAGCTTCTTCCCGTCACTCTCTTCAGTCCGTGGATAGTTTGCAAGATCTTCGGGGCTGTTGAATTGCTTCGGGTTCACAAAGAGCGTGACGATCACTCTGTCGGTTGCGGAGCAAGCGGCCTCGACCAGACTGAGGTGCCCAGCATGCAATGCGCCCATTGTAGGAACCACACCGATTGTCTCGCCTGCGCGGCGCCAGGTTTCAGTTAGTGCGCGCAACTCGGCTTTGGTGCGAATGATCTTCATTTGCCTGGTTCCTCTTGAGAAAAGACATGTTCGGGTGCGGGGAAGCGGCGGCTACGCACCTCCTCAGCATAGGCTTGGATGGCATGGGCGGCGTCGGCGGCGAGATGCGCGTAGCGTTTTACAAACTTCGGCTTGAAAGTGTCGAAGAGGCCCAGCATGTCGTCAATCACCAGGATCTGGCCGTCGCAACTTGCCGAAGCCCCTATGCCAACCGTGGGAATGGCTATCTCTGCCGTAATCTGGTCGGCAAGCGCCGCTGGCACCTTTTCCAAAACGACCGAGAATGCCCCTGCATCGGCAACAGCGCGTGCATCCGCGCGGATACGCTCACCATCTTCACCACGACCTTGGACCTTGTAACCGCCGATCGCGTTGACTGCCTGCGGGGTCAGTCCGATATGCGCCATCACGGGGACACCCCGGTCCACGAGGAAGCGGATCGTTTCGGCCATATGTTGACCTCCTTCCAGTTTGACTGCACCAGCGCCGGTTTCGGCCATGAGCCGTGCGGCATTGCGAAACGCTTTCGCTGCGGATTCCTCATAGCTCCCGAATGGCATATCGACGACCATTAGCGCTCGGTCCAGCCCGCGGGCCACGGCTTGTCCGTGCATGATCATCATTTCCATGCTGACGTTGAGAGTTGATGGCAGGCCGTGAAGCACCATCCCGACACTGTCACCGACCAAGACGAGGTCACAGTGCTCATCCGCAAGTTTGGCAACAGGCGTTGTGTAGGCGGTCAAACAGACCAAAGGCTCGGTGCCTTTCCTTGCACGAATGGCGGTGGCGGTCAGGGATTTGACCGAGGCGGAGTGACTCATTGTGGCCCCCTAAGTTGACGTCACGGCAAGTTGCTAGCGTCTGAATCTCGACTTCGCAAGTGCAGCGTATTTTTATTTCGTGGAGATGACCGAGAACCGAGGATCAGATGTCCAAGCCGAGGTCGAGGGTTCTTGCTGAATGTGTCAATGCTCCTGACGAGATGTAGTCAACGCCCGTGGCGGCGACCTCTGCCACGCGGTCTAACCCCATGTTGCCGGAAGCTTCCAACACAAGGCGGCCGGCGTTCATCGTTACGGCTTGTTGCAACATGGGCGTATCCATATTGTCCAGCAGGACTGCGTCCGCCCCGCCCTCATTGAGCACTTCAGCCAGTTGCTCCAACCTATCCACCTCGATCTCGGTTCGGATCATGTGTGAAGCACGCGCTTTCACGGCCGCGAGTACAGGCCGAATACCGCCAGCCGCTGCGATGTGGTTATCTTTGATCAAGATCGCATCGGATAGAGAGAAGCGGTGGTTGAACCCGCCACCATGGATCACGGCTTGCTTTTCAACCAAGCGAAGGCCGGGGGTGGTCTTGCGCGTGCAGGTAATGCGCGTCGCAGTCCCGACGGTTTCACGCA
The DNA here is from genome assembly GCF_021021435.1 of Seohaeicola saemankumensis. Taxonomy (GTDB): domain Bacteria; phylum Pseudomonadota; class Alphaproteobacteria; order Rhodobacterales; family Rhodobacteraceae; genus Seohaeicola. The sequence continues at coordinate 96,871 of NZ_JAINWI010000018.1, read as the reverse complement.
CAAAACGGGCCGTTAGCGTTGCGATCCCGGACAACCGTCCTGCAAAATTCAGGGCGACCCGCTCTGCACTGAGGATGGATGCCGCGCTGCCATTGATTTCCATCAAAAGATCACCGGCAGTGATTTGCTCACCATCGCCAATATGGACTGTAATTTTTAGGTCCGGATCGACCAGACGAAAGGCAAGGGCAGCAACCTGTAACCCGGACACAACTCCGGCCTCGCGCGCATTCAGAGTAGCTGTGATGTTTGTATCTGCGGGTATCACCGTGCGGGTGGTGATATCACCATAACTACCGAGATCCTCCATCAGTGCGGAACGGACCATCGGCTCAAGGATCAGGTCGGGCAGAGGGGCTTGAGTCATGTTGTCTCCAATGGGGATGAAGGGCGACGGGTTCGCGCCTCGTTCAAAGTCAGAAACGAACGTCTACCCATGGCATCATCCGTCTTTGGGAAATCTGAACGGAAATGCGCCCCACGGCTCTCGCGGCGATCGAGGGCAGATGTGACGATCACTGTCGCGGTGGCTGTCATGTTGAGAAGAGGGGCGCAACCGGACTGCGCTGCTTCGATCTGTCTGATGTCATCCAGAGTTTTCTGGAGACCCTCCCTGTTTCGAACGACACCGGCACCGTCCGTCATGCTCTTGCGCAGGCATTCTACCAGGATGGGAGAAGGACGCTCTGCAGGTGCGAGATCGGGCAAGGTGACGTCGGACGCCGCCTTTCGACATGGGTCAAGAGCATTGGCAATACTGTTTGCACAGGCATTTCCGTAGACAAGTGCTTCCAAAAGCCCGTTCGACGCGAGGCGGTTGGCCCCGTGCAATCCTGTTGAGGCAACTTCACCGCAGGCCCAGAGCCCTGCGAGAGATGTTAGCCCGGTTGGATCTGTTGCGATGCCGCCCATGTGGTAATGAGCGGCTGCGGCGATCGGAATTGGGTGTGCCAGCGGATCGAAGCCGGCGTGCCGACAGGCTGCCGCAACGGCGGGAAACGCGGTAGAGATCTTCGAGCCAAGGACCTGACGCGTGTCCAATGCAGGGGCAAGTCGCTTCTGTGTTTGCGCATAGACAGCGCGTGCAACGATATCGCGCGGAGCAAGCTCAGCATCCGGATGGACATTGAGCATGAAGCGTTCACCATGGCTGTTTACAAGGGTCGCACCTAAGCCGCGCAAGGCTTCGGTGGCCAGGGGAGCAGGATCGGCGCCAGTGGCAATCGCCGTCGGATGGAACTGCACAAATTCCGCATCCGCAATCACCGCGCCTGCACGCGCGGCCATGCCGATAACCTCGCCTCGGATGCGGGACGGGTTAGTTGTCAAAGCGTATAGTCCGCCCGAACCGCCACCGGCCAAGAGTACGGCTGCCCCTCGGAGGAAAACGCTCTGCGTGGGACCTGCGGCGCATCGGGCGATCTCGACGCCGACCACGACCCCGTTCTGGACGCGGAGTGCTGTTGCCATGACATCTTCCAGCACCTGAATATGATCTGCCTCGCGGACACGGGCAGACAGTGTGCGCATGATCCCGGCACCAGCCTGATCTCCACATACCCGCACAACGCGGGCGCAACTATGCGCGGCTTCCCGCGACAGAACATATCCACCGTCGCTTGCACGGTCGAAGGGTGCACCCAACCCGGTCAGTTCCAGGATGTGGCTGCGGGCCTCCTCGGTGACCATTAGGGCGACTTGCGGATCGACAGTTCCTGCCCCAGCCCGGATCGTATCCTGGGCGTGCGAACCGGCACTATCTCGCGGATCCATTGCGGCAGCGACACCGCCCTGCGCCCATCCAGAGGACGCACCTTCGCCTAAACGCTCTGGGGAGATCATCAGCACAGGATGAGGCGCAAGTTTCAGAGCGGCATACTGGGCTGCCAACCCAGCGCCCACGACGATGACGCGCGACGTGTCGATCCGCATCATTGGCTCAGCAGGCCAGACGACCGGAGAGATCAATCATTCGTTGCACCGCGAGACGGGCTTTCGCCGCTACGGTAGGGTCGACTTCTACCGCACCCTGCATGCTGTGCAGCGTCCATAGGATCTTCTCCAGCGTGATCTTTTTCATGTAGGGGCACATGTTGCAGGGTCCTACAAACTCGACCTCGGGGAGCTTGTCAGCGATGTTCGATGCCATGGAGCATTCTGTAACAAGCATCGCTTTTGTGGGGCGCTCGCGTGCGACATAATCGATGATACCGCTGGTGGAGCCTGAGAAATCAGCTTCCGCTACTACGTCAGGAGGGCATTCGGGGTGGGCGATGATCCGTGTGTCTGGGTTGTGGCTACGGAAATCCCGCAGATCCTGCGCGGTAAAGCGTTCATGCACGATGCACGAACCATCCCACCAAACGATTGTCTTTCCGGGTACCTGCCGCGCGACATTCTGCGCCAGATACTTGTCAGGGGTCATGATGACGGTGTCGCTCTCCTGCGCGGCGACGATTTGCGCCGCGTTGGAAGAGGTACAACAGATGTCGGATGCCGCCTTCACTTCTGCGGATGTATTGACATAGGTGACAACTGGGGCGCCCGGATAGCGGGCGCGCATCTCGGCAACTCCTTCGGCAGTGATACTTTCGGCAAGCGAACAGCCAGCATCCATGTCCGGGAGCAGAACTGTCTTGCTCGGGTTCAGGATCTTCGATGTCTCTGCCATGAAATGCACACCGCATTGAACGATGACATCACCTTCGACCTTTGTGGCCTCGATTGCCAATTGAAGACTGTCGCCCACAACATCGGCGACGCCGTGGTATATTTCCGGCGTCATGTAATTATGCGCCAGGATGACCGCGTTGCGCTCTTTTTTGAGCCGGTTGATAGCGGCGACATAGGGTGCGTAGACAGCCCAGTCTGGTGGAGAAACAACCCTTTTCATACCAGAATAGAGATGCGCGTTTGCATCAGCGATCTCTATGGATGGCGCAAGATCATAGGTTTCGGCGAGTTCGGCGCGCAGAGCGATCTGGTCGAGCAAAACGGGGGATTCCTCAATTTGTTTCGAACCGCCGGAGACGGTGAGAGCGGGTGCAGGCAGCGCCGGTTCTATGGGTCAGGTGACGTTAGGGCAAGATGGTTTCTGCATATTAAATCAATGTCATACGCTAACATTTCTCTGCTGTTGTTAATTGAGAAGCGTCGTGGTTACACGCGTGGCCGTCTTGTTTCATCAACGCGGTGCGATGGGCAACCGACTGCGAAGCGTCAAAGTGCCGGATGAGGCGGTCTTTCGCTGCCGATATTAGGCGGCGTGATGGGTGCAGACTTCTTCTGGCACAAAAAGTTATCGCGGGTTCAGAACTTTTCCGCAACGGATGAAGGGTTGTCGCAAGTGGCGGATAGGCAATGTTACCGCAGGAAGTCGCGGAACCGTCGTAAGGCGAAGGCGAACATGGCCGTTCCGATCACCGCCAGCGCCAGTAGTTGCGGCCAGACTACCGCAAATCCTGCGCCACGAAACAACACGGCCTGCGCAAGCGCGATGAAATGGGTGTTGGGCGCCGCCAACATCACATATTGCACCACCTCGGGCATTGATTCCCGCGGCGTCATCCCGCCCGACAGGATTTCCAGCGGCAGCAGCACCAGAAGCAGCAGCATGGCAAATTGCGGCATCGAACCCGAGATCGTTGCCAAAAGGACTCCCAGCGACGTGGTGGCGAACAAGTGCAGAGCCGCACCCACCAGGAACAGCGTCACCGATCCCGCCACGGGCACTTCCAGAACCCCTTGCACCATAAAGGTCAGCGACAGCCCCGTCGCCACCAGCACCACACCGCCCATGCTAAGCACCTTGCTGGTCATGATCTCGACCGGGCTGACTGGCATGACCAACAGGTGTTCGACGGTGCCATGCTCACGTTCCCGTATCAACGCAGCCCCCGACAGGATGATCGACAGCATGGTCACGGCGCTGATCACTGCCGTCAGCGCGCCAAACCAGCCAGGGTCCAGCGACGGATTGAACCTGGCGCGCAGCGCAAGATCGACCGGCACCACGGCTTCCTGCCCGGCCCAGCCCGTGATTTCCTGATTGACGATCGCCTGGATATAGCCCGCGCCAGTGAAGGCCTGGCTGACCCGTGTTGCATCGACGTTGAGCTGCACCTCGGGTCGTGCGTTCGCTATCAGGTCGCCCTGAAAGTTCGGCGGGATGACGAGCGAGAACGTATCAATGCCCGCATCCATGCGCGCATCCATTTCGGCCATGTCGATCTGGTCGGGTGTCACGAAATAGGGCGGCAGAAACGCATCCGCAATCCGCCGGGACAGGGGCGAAGCATCTTCATCCACGATGCTGATTGTGGCGCGGTTCAGCGATTCGGGCATGGCAGTGGCGTGGGAGTAGATGTCCAAGGTGAAGGCATAGAACACCAGCGCCAGGAGCAGCGGATCACGCGCCAGCCCGCGAAGCTCCTTGACCGCAAGGTACAGCACATGCCTGGGGCGCATCGCTCAGGCCTCCTGTTTGCGTACAAAGAACGCCCCAAGCGCAACAAGCACCGGGATGAGCAGAAGCATCGGTAGGAAAGAGCCTGCCAGATCGCCGAAGTCCAGCGCTTTGGCAAAGACCCCGCGAGAGATGGTGACGAAATGGCTCGTGGGAAAAACCTCGCCGATCACGCGACCCATGCCTTCTAGTGACGAGACCGGGTCGATGATACCGCCATACTGAGTGGCCGGGATCAGGGTGGCCAGCGCGGTAAAGAACAGCGCCGCGACCTGGCTGCGGGTGAAAGCCGAGATCAGCAGCCCCAGCCCTGTAGCCAGGACAACATAGACCAGCGCCCCTGCCGAAAGCGCCAGAAGGCTGCCCTTGACCGGCACCTCGAAGACATACACCGCCAGCGCCAGCAGCAGCAGGAAGTTGACAAAGCCCAGCAATACGTAGGGCACTTGCTTGCCCAGCAGGAATTCCAGTCGCATGGCCGGTGTCACATAGAGGTTCACAATCGAGCCTGTCTCTTTCTCGCGCGCGACGGACAGGACGGCGAGCATCGCCGGGATCAGCATCAGCAAGAGCGGGATCACAGCGGGCACCATGGCCGCCAGGCTTTCGACATCCGGGTTGTAGCGATAACGCATTTCCAGGCTGTAGCTGCCGGCGACCGCGTCATCGCCATAGATTTGGCGCAGCTGATCGGTCAGCCAGTGAACGTGCATACCCTGAACATAGCCACGCACTGTGTCCGCACGCATCGGCATGGCACCGTCGAACCAGGCCCCGATTTCCACGGGGCGTCCGCGTTCGACATCCGCTGCAAAACCCGGCGGGATTTCCAGTGCGAGGCTGATGTCGCCCGCGCGCATCCGCCGGTCGATGTCGGCATGGTCGATGAGCGGTGACTGTTCGTCAAAGTAGCGCGACCCGGCCAGATCGTTGACATAGGACTGGCTGGCGATGGTCTGGTCAAAATCAAGCACCGCGAATTTGAGATTCTCGACATCCATGGAAATGCCATATCCTAGCACGATCATCAGGATCACGCTGCCGAGGCTTGCGAGCGTTAGGCGGATCGGATCGCGGCGCAGTTCCAGCGACTCGCGCCAGGAAAAACTCAGCAGCCGGGCAAGGCTGAATCGTCCGCGCCGCCGTTTTGGTGCGGATGACACCTCGGCGCCGAGATCCACCCGATGCGTGGCCGCAGGCTTGCCGCTCTCGTTTTGCGCAAGTTCCAGGTGATGGATGAAGGCATCGTCCAGCGTCGCTGCGCCTGCGCCTTCGCGGATGGCTTCGGGCGTGTCGCTGACAAGCACGCGGCCTTCATGCATCAGCGAAATCCGGTCGCAGCGCGTGGCCTCGGACATGTAGTGGGTCGAGACAAAGATCGTTACGCCGTCTTTTCGGGACAGGTCCACGAGCGCTTGCCAGAAGATGTCGCGCGCCACCGGATCGACGCCCGAGGTCGGCTCATCCAGGATCAGAACCTCCGGGCGGTGGATCAGTGCCACGGCCAACGATAGCCGCTGACGGAGTCCCAGCGGAAGTCGCAGTGGCAAGCTGTCGAGAACTTCCTCAAGATCGAACCGTTGCGCAAGCTCCGCTATCCGGGGCCCGATCTCGAGGGGTGCTATATCGAAAAGCCGCGCGTGAAGATCGAGGTTCTGACGAACCGTAAGTTCGGAATATAGCGAGAAGGATTGCGTCATGTAACCGATGCGCTTGCGGGTGGCCATGTCGCGTGCATCGACCGTTCGCCCGTCGATCCGCGTGGTTCCTTCGGCAGGTTCCACCAGCCCGGTCAACGCCTTCATCGTCGTCGTCTTGCCGCATCCGTTTGATCCGAGAAAGCCGAATATCTCTCCTTTTTCGATGCGAAAGCTCACGTTCTTGACCGCGGCGAAGTCTCCGAACCGAACTGTCAGGTTTTCAGCCTCGACGATGTAGCCGTCGCGAGTTGCGGAGTCACGCGGCTGGACGGTCAGATCGTGGTGCCGGGCGCGTATTTCTGCGGGAAGAAGTGCTATGAAAGCCTCGTCAAGGTTGGCTGCACCGGTGCTGTTCAGGATATCTTCGGGGCTTCCAGCAGCAAGCACGCTGCCGGCATCCATCGCGACCAGATGGTCAAACGCGGCAGCCTCCTCCAGATAGGCACTGGCGACGATCAGGCTCATGTCCGGTCGCGTCGCGCGGAGACGCGCGATCAGGGCCCAGAACTCACGCCGCGACAGCGGATCGACGCCCGTTGTTGGCTCGTCCAGTATCAGCAGATCGGGGTCGTGGATCAGCGCGCAGCACAAGCCCAGCTTCTGTTTCATGCCGCCCGAGAGCTTGGCCGCCGGGCGGTCGGCAAAGGGCGCGAGACCGGTCGCCTCCAGCAACTCGGCGATCCGCTTGTCGCGCTCGTTCCGGCTCTCGCCGAAAAGCCGGCCGAAGAAGTCCACATTCTCCCGCACCGAGAGCGTGGGATAGAGATTGCGCCCCAGCCCCTGCGGCATATAGGCGATCTGCGGACAAATTCGGGCCCGGTGCCCAGCACGGCGCATATCGCCGCCCAGCACGTCAAGCCGCCCCGCCTGTATCTTCCTTGCCCCGGCGATCAGCGCAAGGAAACTCGATTTGCCGACGCCATCAGGTCCGATCAGACCGACAATGCAGCCCGCCGGCAGGTCGATAGAAACTGCATCAAGTGCCCGGACCTTGCCATATTGAAGCGAGAGCCCCTCTGCCCGCACCACAGGCCCGGCGGCCGTCATTCCAGCACCCTGCCGTCCGCGGCCTCCGGCCAGGGCAGCGTGGAATCCAGCCGAACCCAGGCGACGCCGGGCAGACCGGTCTTGATGTAATCAAGGTATTTCGCCAGCAGCTCCGGCGCGATCCGAGCGCGGACCCGGAACATCAGCTTCTCGCGTTCGATTTCAGTCTCGACAGTCTTCGGGGTGAATTGTGCAACGTCCGACACGAACGAAACCTCTGCGGGGATGACGATGCCAGGTGCCGCGTCCAGAATCAATCGGGCGTCCGTCCCCAGTCCGACACGTCCTGCCGCAGCGGTCTGAAGGAAAAACGTCATGTACACGTCGTTGAGATCGATCATATTGATCACGCGCCCACCTGCGCCCAACACTTCGCCCGCTTGCCCAACGATGTACTGCACCCGTCCTGGCCGTGGTGCTTTCAGCGTGCTGTCCTCAATCTCGACGTCGATCGCTTCGATCGTTGCCGTTGCCGCTGCCACCGCCGCTTCGGCCCCGATCACTGCCGCTTCGGCTGCGGACACTCCGATCCGCGCCGCCGCTAGCCGCGCCTCGGCCGAGGCGACGGCAGCCTCTGCACCAAGCGCGTTCGACCTGTCGATATCAAGTTGCCGCTCGGACGAGACACTGCTTTCCGCCAACGCCTGCGCCCGCGCGAACTGGCGCTGCGCGGCGTCGAGGGCCGAATTCTGCTGCGCCAGAACCGCCTCGGCCGCGCGTACTTCGGCCTGACGTTGCTGGATCCCCAGTTGAGCGTTCTCGACTGCGATCTCGGCGCGGCGCAGTTCCGCCTCGGCCTGATGACGGTTGGCTTTCAACTGACGCGTTTCAAGCACGGCCAGAGGTTGCCCCTTTTCGACGAACTCGCCCTCCCGCACCAGGATCGATTCAATCCGTCCGGGAAGCTTCGAAGCCACATCTATCTCAACCGCTTCGACGCGCCCGTTGCCGCGCGCGAACCCTTCGGGTACCGCGCCGTTGCCATTCCCATTGCCCTGCCAGGCCAAGAAACCCAATACAGCCCCGCCTGCGATCATCGCTGCAAAGAGAAGAAATCTGGCATTTGTCATGTTATGCTCGATTGCTGCTAAAGGACGGATTTTGTAAGATCATCCGTCGGTCGAAGACGTTAATATTAAACTCTATGCATGCGATCTTGTAAACGCGTCGATCAGCCCTGTTTGAATGGATGGATTCGCCTTGCCTCTCGGCTTCGAAAGTTGAACTAATCCTGTTTGCATCGCAGATACCGCATTCTGCATTTACGAATAATCGGGTGCCACCTGAGCAAGCAGGATGTGTCATTCCAGCCTATCATTATGCTTTGTTCTCTGAAGGGATTCTGAAAAGTTGGCAATGAGAGGCGATTATCCATGCTTTATGAATGCTTGAATGAACTTTTGTTCTAGAGCCCGTGCCCCGCACGCGGTTCGATCCCCATGTGGCGCGTCGATTGTCAACGACAATAGCCCATATTTTTGGCTCGCTGGCCGAACAGCCAAAGAACCTTCCAGCCGATTTTAGGAAGCCCAAATTGCTTCACGGCACTCAGCTCAATTGGCAATCTCTGAAGGGCGCAACTCAAGTGAGCACTTTGTCAGACAATGCGCAGCGCGAAAGCGCAGAGGGTATTGCCCGATGACGGCACCACCAAGCCTATCGTTTCTCCAAGTCTGCACGCCAAAACCATGCGGCAAGTTTTAGGAGAAGTTCAAAGCTTGCAGCCGCGCCTGTTGAACACGCAGTACCGCAGTAGCGGGCATCTTGCTGTCTTGCGTTCCAATAGCAATATCGTCGCCAAAAATATCGCGTAGTTCCGCACGGCTGCTTTTTGGGATCGTCTTCATCGCCGTGGAGCCCGGGAAAAAGCTCTCCGTTGGGGTCCCGTTCGCGTAGATAACCTCATGTCTCGAGAACACGAGGTGAATATAGGTCACTTGACGTTTGCCGTGTGCCACGCGGACCCCTCGCCGAGGTAACAGGGCTTTGGCAGGCACCAAGACCTTGCTTCCAGATAGGTCCGTTACAAGCATACGGTGCTGCGGAGATACGAAAAGCTTGTTGTTTGGACGGCCCGGACCCAAGGAATTTTCTTCGAACAAGATAGGCTTCAATCGATCTGGCGCGGTGCTGAAATCCACCGCTCGCACCAATATCGCCCGGACGTGTTGCGGGCCGTTATCACGGGTCAGTGCGAGGTCACCAATCTGAATCTCTTCTACTGCTGTATCACCGCCGGGGGTTTTGATCTTGGTGCCTGCTGCGAAACAGACGATATTGATGTCGTTATCCGTTGTCGAAATAACACCCGCATCATTGAACCCGACATTCTCGATCTGGCCGGTTTGGATCGACTGCACATTGCCGCTGCCATAGCTATCGTTTGGAATGATGAAATGCCTGACATCACCGCCGTTGGAGACCGTCAAAAAGACGACATCAAGATTGTTTTCGAGAATCCTAGAATCAAAGCCTACGGTGCTTCCATCACCGAGGGTAAAACTACCTGCAGATTGCGGTTCTTGGATTTGGTCGATGTTGTACCATACACCACCAATCAGAACATCGTCGCCAACATCGAACTGACCATCATTTAGATCAGACGAGCTTACGTTGTCCACGATACCCAGAAGGTTTCCGGCCGCCGTAGAGTAGGTCGTGTTTTCGCTTATGTCGGTCACTTCAAAAAGATCGTAAATTACGGCCATAGCACGTCTCTTTTGCAACCAATACAGTGGCTGATCCCCTGCACAAAATAGCGCCGTTCTGGAATCATCTCCGGATGTTTGTAGGGGTGGGTCATGAACAAACTGCTAAACTCTCAATTCCATTCAAATCGAACGCTTTTCACCTACGCTCGAGGTAATCGCTCATGACCCAAGCCATGTTTAAGGGGAAAAATGCAGCAGTATTCTTGGGTTTGATCAGGTATCATGGCAGCAGCGTGAGGCGTGGGCAGTCATGTGGCGCCAAGTGTCGGGCATAATAACGATCCTCATGCTATCCGGACGACCGCGGATGGCTAAAAGCGCCGGGGTCATCTGCTGTCAACGGAAAAAGACGATTCCGCACGCAGTCACATCGGTCTTGAGGCTGCTTGGCAGCACCCTGCAGGGCACGCTGCTAGAACTGGGATAAATCTCGGAACGATGGGAAGATGCGGCCGTTTTAGAGGTGATGAATTTGGGTACTGTTTCAAAGCGCAGCGTCCGCAAATGCGCGACGAAGCAAGCTTTTGGGAGAGCGAGGAATGTGACACCATGCTTCGATGCACATTTGGAATGAGGCAACTGACATGAGGCAAAGCAAAGTTACGGATGTTCTGAGCGGAGCCAAGACGGTCTTTCTGAAGTTGGGCTTCGAAGGAGCCAGCGTCGATGCGATTGCCGAGGAAGCCAAAGTGTCCAAGGCGACGCTTTACGTCCACTCCCCCAGCAAGAACACGCTCTTCCTGAGTGTTGTGCAGGCAGAATGTGACAGGCTCTCGGCTGAGATTTCCCTGCCGCTTTCAAATGACGACGAACCGCGAGCCGTTCTGGAAGAACTATCTGGGCGCATGATCAGACTGGTCTTGGATGATGACTACATTCGTCTGTTGCGTACCTGCATTGGTGCGGTTGCGGTCCTGCCCGAGGCAGGCGAAATATATATGGAAGCGGGACCCAGACGAGCCACCAGAATTGTCGGGCAAGTTCTTCAAGGCCTGCATAATGCGGGATCACTGAAAGTGCATGACGTGCAGAGCGCCGCAGGCCAGTTTATTCACCTTTCCGTTTCGGGTATCATCATGCCGAGACTGCTTTCGGTCGATCCGCCCATCGATGCGTCAGAGCAATCCAAAAGGGCGGTAAACGCGTTTCTTGAGATTTACTCACCGAGACATGTCTAGCGGAAGCGAGTCAACCACCCGTTTCCAAGTGGTTTTGCAAATGCAGAGGGAGCCAAACTCAGAGCTTATTTTCCCAAACCCTTGACGTTGACACTGCCCTGAACTAGCTCTCCCTCTGATCTTAACCGACCGAATGGTACAGTAGTGAGTGGCTTGGGGCAGTCAACGGTGTCAAGTAACGCGTCTTCGAGAATTCTCGAAGCGGCGCGCGCAATAGCTGCGCGTGATGGAGCGGGAAAGATAACGATCGAGGCGGTCGCAAAAGAAGCCGGTCTCAGTAAGGGCGGCGTGCTTTACAATTTTCCGACGAAAAAGGCTTTGCTTTCCGGTCTGTTGGACCAAATGTTAGTGGCGCACCGGGGGTTATTGTCGGAAGTCCCGGAAAGTCATCCTGCGCGCACCTTAACCGGATATCTGGAAACGGTTATACAATCAAAAGACGTGGATGATGACCTGTCCATGGCAATACTCGCGACGGCTGCAACTGATCCACGTTTGCTTGATCCGCTGCGGACGGAACTGGACTCCGACCTTGAGCGCATTCTAACCGACACGCAAGACGCTCCTGCTGCCATGATTGCGGTGCTAGCGATTCAAGGGCTGCGGTTCCAACGACTGCTGAACCTTCCGGACGGCGGCGCGGAAATCAGAGAGCGCGTCATCGAACGATTGAGGATAATTATTGATGAGCTCTAACGAAAAGAACCGAAGCTTGAAACGGATCGCTTCAGTCATTGTGCTGGCAGCGGCGGCGGCGGCCTTGGCGATGCCCTTCCTTCCGGTGGCCGTGACCGATGTATTAGCCCAAACGGAGATGGCTTCCGGGGAAAGTGAGGCCGAAACTAGGGCGGCACCCGAACCTGATCGACCGGTCACCGTTGAAGTGACGCGGGCGCTTAGCCGTGTGGTCAATCAATCCCGCGCCGTTGCAGGCCGTGTCGAACCTGCCCGCACAGTGGACATCGCGTTTCAGATCCCCGGACAGGTCTTTTCTCTCGATGTCGAAGCGGGGGACAGGATCCTAAAGGGCGATGTGATTGCGAAACTCGACCAAGCTGATTTTGAACTCGCGGTTGATCGGGCTCAGGCTTCCTTTGACCTTGCTAAAACCGAGTTTGATCGTGCCTCGAGCCTTGCCCAGCGGGGGGTCGCAGCCGATGCGCGTCTCGATACGGCGCGCGCCCAGTTCGCACAGGCAGACGTTGCTCTGCGCGAGTCCACGCGACGCCTGTCCCAGACCCAAATCACCGCGCCCTTTGACGCGATCGTAGCGCGAACCTTTGTCGAGGAATACGTCAACGTCACCTCGGCGGCACCGGTTTCCCGCCTGCAAGACGTGAGCGAAATGCGCATAATTATCTCTTTGCCCGAAGAACTGGCGGCTGTCGCCCGGTCTTCGCCCGACGCGTTCGACATCATTGCAAGCTTTCCGGCAGTGCCCGGTTTCAACGCGCCACTGGTCCCTCGTTCCTTTGCGACCGATGCCGATCCAACTGCACAGACCTATGACGTGGAATTTGCAATCACAGGTGATATCGACCAGCGGCTGTTGCCCGGCATGACGGCCGACGTGCGCATTTCTACCGCCTCCAAGGAAAGTCCTGCCCGATCCGTCACCGTTCCGGTATCAGCAGTAGACACGACAAGCCGAACAGACCCATCCGTTTGGATTTACGAGGAAGCATCCGGCCAAGTCGCGCGGCGAACAGTCCGATTGGGGCTTCCGGTGAATGACGAGGTTGTTGTTCTGGACGGTCTGCAAGGCAACGAGATGGTCGTTTCCGGGGGCTGGTGGCGGCTTCGCGACAATCAGTCAGTGACGGTTTCAGGTCTCTGATCCTAAATCAAAAGAACGGTGACGGTCTATGGCACTCAGTATCTCACGAGCGACTATCAAACGTCCGGTAGCAGCATGGCTCGCCATTATTTTCTGCCTTATCGGCGGCTATTGGGGCCTGAATACAGTGGGTCGCCTTGAAGACCCAAGCTTTACGCTCAAGACCGCGCTTGTTTTCGTACCTTATCCCGGCGCCACGGCCTTAGAGGTCGAAGAAGAGGTTGCCGACGTTGTCGAAAATGCGCTGCAGCAGATGAAGCAGCTTGACCGTGTGGAATCGAAATCCATGCCGGGCATGGCGCAGATCACCGTCGAGATCGAGCAAACCTACGGAGCCGACGAGATCCCACAGGTCTGGGATGAGATGCGTCGCCGCATCAGCGACGTGGCGGGGGACCTGCCTGTAGGGGCGCGTCCGCCGATCATCAATGACGATTTCGGTGACGTCTATGGCATGTTTTATGCGGTGACGACTGAAGGACTCAGTCCAACGGAACAGCGGGATCTGGCAACCAAACTCCGGCTTGGGCTGGTGACCGTGGATGGCGTCGCCAAGGTTGAAGTTCAGGGCCTCACCGAAGAAGTGATCAATATCTCGATTTCATCTTCCCGTTTGACCGAATTGGGTCTTCCTCCGAACCAGATTTTAGGCGTTTTGGCCGACGAAAATCAGGTGTTTTCGAACGGCGAAATAACCGAAGGCCCTGCGCGGATCGGGCTGTCCGTTCCGCCGGGATATGTCAGTCCCGAAGGGATCGAGGAACTTCGACTTGGCGTTCCGGGACAGGTTGGGCAGGTTGCGGTCTATGACATCGCCCGCGTGACCCGCGACAAGGCCGAGCAGCCCAGCCAGATCATCCGGCAGAACGGTTCGGCGGCCTTTACGCTTGGTGTGTCGGCTTTGACGGATCGAAATGTTGTTGAGGTTGGCGCGGGCGTAACCGAGCGGCTGGAGCGACTGAAAGCCGACTTGCCGGATGGTGTTGAGGTCACCCCGATTTACGAACAGCATGTCGTCGTGGACGAAGCGGTATCAAGCTTTCTTGTCAGTCTGGGGCAATCCGTTGCCATCGTCGTTGCCGCCCTGATGCTGACCATGGGGTGGCGTGCTGGGCTGGTTGTCGGCCTGACCTTGAGCCTGACCGTGTTCTCGACTCTGTTCTTCATGTCAATCTTTGGCATACAGATGGAACGGATCAGTCTTGGCGCACTTATCATCGCCATGGGGATGCTTGTGGACAATGCCATCGTCATTACAGAAGGCATGGTTATTGGTATGGCGCGCGGCAAAAGTGCTGAAGACGCAGCCGCGGAGACGGAAACCTCGACGTCCATTCCCTTGCTGGGCGCGACCGTGATCGGGATCATGGCGTTCTCTGGTATCGGTCTGTCGCCTGATGCCACGGGTGAATTCTTGTTCTCGCTCTTCGCAGTGATTGCGATCTCCCTTTTGATGAGTTGGGCGCTTGCCGTTTCGGTCACGCCCTACCTTGGAAAACTCTTGCTGCGTGCCCCGAAAGAAGTCTCGGACGACCCGTACAAAGGTGCATTTTACAGCGTGTACCGCGGATTTCTTTGGTTGGCTTTGCGCGCGCGGGCCATCGTCGTTCTGACGATTGTGGGCATTACAGTGATATCGATTATGGCCTTCGGTCAGGTAAAACAGGCGTTTTTTCCTGCCTCGAACACGCCGATCTTTTATGTCGAAGTCCAGATGCCTCAGGGTACAGACATCAATGTCACAGATGGCCAGATGCAACGTTTAGAGAAAATGTTGTTGTCCGAGGAGAGTGTGACTGACGTAACGACCCTGGTGGGTCGCGGCGCAAGCCGATTCATGTTGACCTACAACCCCGAACAGGCAGACCCCAGCTATGGCCAGCTTATTGTACGGGTCGACAATGCCGAAGCTATTCCGGACATCGCAACGCGTCTGAACCGGGATTTGCCTGCCCAATTCCCGCATGCCCTCATCCGTGTGGAAGAGATCGTGTTTGGCCCCCCATCGGGTGCCGATGTGGCCGTTCGTTTCTCTGGGCCTGATCCCGTGATCCTGCGCCAACTTGCAGATGATGCCCTTCGGATATTCGAAGACGCGGGCACAATCACCAATCCGCGCACCAATTGGCGTCAGCGCGAGATTCTTATAGAGCCCATTGTTGATGAATCGCGGATGCGTATCGCAGGTGCAACGCGCGGCACCATCGCGGATACCGTCCGCTATGGAACGTCCGGTCTGCGTGTAGGTGAGTTGCGTGAGGATGACGAAGTGATCCCCATCCAGTTGCGATTGCCCGAAAACGAGCGCAACGGCCTGGGCCGCCTGTCTGATCTTTCACTGTGGTCGGACGGGGCAGGGGCCTATGTCCCAATGAGTAATATCGTTGAGCGGTTTGAGACGCGACTGGTGGAAGCGCTTATCCACCGCCGCGACCGTGAGCGCACAATAACGGTTCTCGGTGGTGCCGGCAGCAATCTGACAGCAGATGAGGCATTTCGCAGCGTCCGCTCTGATATCGAAGCCATTCCGCTTCCGGAAGGCTACACGATGGAATGGGGCGGCGAATTCGAAAGCGCGGGAGAGGCGCAAGAAAGCCTCGGCAAACAGCTTCCTTTGGGCTTTCTGGTCATGCTGACAATTTCGATCCTGATGTTCAACAAGATTCGCCAACCCCTGATTCTGTGGCTGGTCGTGCCGATGTCTGTGACAGGTATGGTTCTGGGCCTGTTGTTCACGGGCCTGCCCTTCACCTTCACGGCACTTCTTGGGTTCCTGTCACTCTCGGGGATGTTGATGAAGAACGCGATTGTTCTAGTCGAAGAAATTGATCTTCAGCGCGCCGACGGTGTGGAAGACTACAAGGCAATCGTCGATGGCTCGATCAGCCGTTTGCGGCCCGTTGTGCTTGCCGCGGGTACCACGATTTTCGGGATGATACCGCTTTTGCCAGATGCGTTTTTTGCTTCCATGGCGGTTACAATCATGGGTGGTCTCGCGTTCGCCTCGATACTGACACTGATCGCGGTGCCGGTGTTGTATGCGCTGTTCTTCCGGATCACGCCGCCGAAGAAAGAAGGGGCGCCTTCCGGTGCCGCAGCGACAGCCTGAGCGCACAGGTTGTTGCACGCGCGTCGCTGTGCGCCCTCAACCTGCCGCAATGGCGGCGTGAGCTTGTTCCGCCGCCTCAAGCGCGCCTTCTAGAAAACCGCCGAATGTCGGGGCCGCCTCGGTACCGCCAAAGACAAGCGCATTGTCCCAAAGATCGGACAAAGCGCGCGGCAAACCATAATCTGGGTGGGCATGAACGGGCTTTTGGTCAAGGGCGGTCGCTGTGTATGGGTCGAAAGCCCAGTCCTTGACGTAAAGACGCTTTGGGTTTTGTGCTTCGGGGCCAAAGAGACGGACCAATTGCATTCGCACCTGCTCGCGCAGGGCTTCGGTGTCGCGCCTCATGTCGGGCGGAATCCCTATGAAGCCGAAGATGGCATAGGGACCACCCTCAAGCGGGCTTGCATCGTGACATTCAACCATCGGGCCAAGTCTGCTTGTTGCATCACCGGACAGGCCATTATCGCGCCAAAAGGGGCGGTCATACACAGCAATGGCTTTGGCCTGTCCTGCCATCCAAGTCGGAATACCCTCCATTGCAGTCAAAGCGCCCGAGGGTAGCGCGGGCGCATAGGAAAACTGCGCTGCAACCCGCGGTGGCAGGGCCAAAACAACCTTTCGTGCCGCGATCTCCGCACCCGCCTCTGTCTGGGCGGCAATGCCATCGCTCGTTCGACGCAGCGCATTGATTGGCATGGCGGAGAAGCGTTTGTCTGACGGAATTTCGGGCAGAAGTTTGTTTATCAAGGCCGCAAGACCGCCTTGCAACCGCCAAGAGCCTTGCATCGACGCAAAACCGCGTCCCCGCTGCACATGCCCACGTTCGTCTTCATACAAAAGTTCACCTTGATAAAACTGCTCAAACCGTGTGAGCCCAAGGCGCGCGACCAGCGCCGCAATACGTGGTTGGCCGGGCCAGAACCACGAGGGGCCAAGATCAAAGGTGCCCACTTGGTACTGCTCGCTCAGAATACGTCCGCCCCACCTTTCGCGGGCTTCGACAAGCAGAAAATCCTGCCCCTCGGCAGATAGCCGCGCTGCGAGCGACAGACCTGAAAGCCCACCACCGATGATAAGTGTTTGCGTTTGCAACGTTCAAACTTTCCTGTGCGACGTGGTTCGACCCGTTTTCGTCAAACTTGCGGTGCCTTGGCGTATGGTAGATGCCCTGTTTTCATCCAAAGCTTTGCACCCTCAGCCCCAGCTGTGGCTGTCAAAGCGGTGCCATCAGGCAGACGCAACCAAGTGTTCTGTTTCAGGGTTTCCCCATTTACCGTTGCGGTCCCGCTGATCACCAATATCTCGATGCCGCCAATTTCATCCGATGTCATGGTCGCGCTCTTCTCCAGATTGCAGAACGTCACTGTCTCGCGCTTATCGCGGTGCAGGATGGCAGTTGCCACACCATTTTCGGAAGCGCCAAGCTCGGCCTCCATATCTTTGTGAAACTGGGTGCGGTCATTCATATCGAATTGCCAGAGTTTGACGAAAATCGTGCAGCCCGCTTCCGATCCCGGCGTATGAGATGTCGTTGGAGGATTTCGCACATAGGTGCCTGCCGGATAGTCACCATGTTCATCCTGAAAGACGCCATCAAGCACGATGAATTCCTCACCACCACCGTGGGTGTGCGCGGAAAACTGGCTGCCGGGCGCATAGCGCACGATTGTTGTGGCCCTAGCAACCTCGTCCCCGATCCGGTCGAGCATCCTTCTGTCCACACCTTTCATGGGCGAGGCTTGCCATTCAAGGCCATCGGTGTCCACAACGACCTTCTGCGAAAAATCTGCGTTCAGTTCCATCTGTTTCAGTCCTTTCCACACCCCTCAAGGGGCGGTATGTCGTTCAGGTTTTGTCTTGGGCACGATCGGGTGAGAATTTCGATCAACGGGGAAAGCTCTACGCCCATGCTCTCAGTCTGGCAGGCCGTCTTGTACGTTGGGAGGCGCTTGAGGCAAATTAAGTCGACTCGGCTTGGCTTTTTCTACCGCCGATCGGATGCGTGAAATCAGAGCAATCGCTTGCTTGGCATCATTGTCCGAGATGCCGAGATCTGCAAAATTCTCCGCCACAACCTCATCGGCTGCTTTCAGGACCTGAATGCCATATTCCGTGAGGCGCAAAACAATGCGGCGTTCGTCTTCAGCGTCGCGCACCCGTTCGATCACGCCATAGGTCGCCATTTTTTTGGCAAGAGGAGAGATCGTGTTCGGCTCAACGCCGACACCCTGCGATAGCTCGGAAAGAGACATTTGTGACTGCGTGGCCAGAGCTTTCAAAATAATGTACTTTGCATATGTCAGACCACTTTCTGCAAAGGCCGCCTGATAATAGCGGCCAAACGCATGGTGCAGCGTGTACACTTGAAAGCAGGCCAGATCATTGAGCTTGGATTTTTTTCCCATACACGCTAGTTAGCCTCACTGGTCAAAATTGCAAAGACTCAACGCTTCATTTGCGACCAAAAACTTCGCATACGAAATAATCCAACACGAAAGGACCTACTGTGACCCAGATCAACCGACGCAACCTGCTCAAAGGTGCTGCCATATTGCCTGCAACCGCCGCTCTCGCAGGGGTAGCAAGCCCGGCACTGGCCGCTGGGCATAGCGCGACAGAAGGGGCGGCGCTCTATTCTGCACCGCTCGGGCAATACCGCATCACCGCCCTGCTCGACGGGGTCGCACCTTTGGGGCGCGGCTTCTTCTTCGGAGGCGACGAAATAGACACTGTCATGGAGCAGGTTGGCATCGGACCAGACGCCTTGCCCGCGCCTGTTTCGGCTTTCCTTCTGCAGTCAGACGACCGCACGATCCTGATTGATGCGGGTATGGGCGAGCAAGAATTGCTCGGGCCCGGTTTTGGCGGGGTGACCCTTGGCCTTGCCGCAGCTGGCGTCGCGCCCGAAGACATTGATCTCGTTATCCTGACGCACGCGCACCCCGACCACCTTGGCGGTTTGATCCGTGGAGGTGAAGCTGTGTTCAAGAACGCCGAACTGGCGGTTGGCGAAGTCGAGGCCGGTTTCTGGACCGACGAGGCGATGATGGCGCAAGCCCCCGCAGAGGCGAAGGGCCTTTTCCAACTGGCACAGACTGTGTTGAATGCCTATGGCACAAACGTGACCCGCATTGCTGACGGTAATGAAGCGGCTCCAGGTTTGTCGATGATACTGTCTCCGGGCCATACGCCCGGTCATTCCATTGTGCGGATTGACGGTGGCGATCGCCAGTTGCTGATGATTGCCGATTCGCTGCACTCGGCAGACGTGCATACAGCGCTGCCAGATATCGGGTTTGGTTTCGACTCTGATCCCGCGCAAGCAGCGGTCTCGCGCCGCCGTATCTTTGACATGGTGTCGGCCGACAAGATGCTCGTCGCAGGGAGTCACATCCACTTCCCCGGTTTTGGCCGTATTCTGCGGGACGGCGACGCGTATCGCTATGTCCCAGCGACCTGGATGTAACAGTGCACAATTCAAGAGAGCGTCGAAAGGCGCTCTCTTTTCTGGGTCTGGGGCTAAGCGATATGATTTGCAAAGCACAGACTATTTAGGTTATTTACTTCGTGCACGAATTATTAGGTTGCCAGATAAAGTTAGCAGTCTATCTTGCAGTTCAAGGAAGCGATGATCAATTTTCGGGGGATACATGAGCACGATTTTTGTACGCGTTCGACAAATTCCGAACGATGACTTGTGGTGCGAATGGTTGTTTTCGCTCGGGTTGGAGAGTGTCACCGGTACGCGTGCCACCCAGCACCGGGTACCGTGATGAAGAAAGCCCAAAGCCATGACCCGTACGACATGCTCGGCTTGGACAGACAGTTGTGCTTTCCCCTTTACGCCGCATCAAACCTTTTGGGGCGTGTGTACCGACCGCTTCTTGAGCCTTTGGGCCTGACCTATTCGCAGTATTTGGTCATGTTGATCCTGTGGGAGGAGGGGCCCATTCATGTAGGAGCCCTTGCTCAACGCCTGCATATTGATAGCGCTACGATGACGCCGATCGTGAAGCGCATGCAAGATCAAGGATTGCTGACGCGAAACCGCGACCGTTCCGACCAACGCCACGTCATCGTGCGGCTGACATCTCGGGGCCAGTCTCTGAAAGACCAAGCGAAAGAAATTCCACAAGCCTTGTCAGACCAGATTGGCGACCGTCTTGGTCATGATGTGGTCGAGGGCCTCCGTACCAGTGTCCGCAAACTTGTGGCTCTGCTGTCCGAGGATCTCAACACGCCTATTGGCGTTGCTTTACCAACACCAACCCCTCTCAAATAATACTATCGAGGATACCATGACAGAAACAACTCTCTACGGTTTTGACGGTTCAACATATGTGCGCACCGTCCGCTGTGTCTTGGCAAACAAGGGCGTGCCCTACGATCAGGTGTCCGTGAATGTCTTGCAAGGCGAGCCGCGTCAAGCCGAACACCTTGAGCGCCACCCCTTTGGCAAAGTGCCGGTATTGGACATTGACGGAATGCGTTTGCGCGAAACAGATGCCATTGTGCGCTATCTTGAAGCGCGCGACCCTGAGCCACCGATGCTTCCCACTGATGCAAGAGCACGTGCAAAATCTGATGAAAACGTGGCACTTTATCACAATTACGGTGGCAGTGCGATTACGGGGTTTGTGGCCTATCACTTGTTCCCTCATATGGTCGGTGGGAAGAATGAGGAACTGCGCCAATCCGGCCTCGAAAACGGCAAGAAGTTTGCCAAACTGGCGATGGAAAACAAAGGCGACGCGCCATTCCTTGCAGGCGACGCACCTGGCTATGCCGACTATCTTCTGGGGCCCATCGTATTTTATGCGACACTGACAGAAGATGGCGCCGCGCTTCTGGCCGTTGATGGGATGCAAGACTGGTGGGACAGGTTGAGCGCGGATGACGTCTTTGCCTCCACTGCTCCAAACCTTAGCTGAGGAAAAGGAGAAGCGAGCGATGATCAAACTTAATTTGAACGGTGAGCCGCGCGAGATAGCAGCAAGTGCTGATACACCTTTGTTGTGGGCTTTGCGCGATGAACTGGGCTTGACTGGCACCAAGTTCGGCTGCGGTGTTGCGTCATGCGGCGCATGTACAGTGAACGTGAATGGGGCGCTTGTGCGCTCTTGCCAGACCTTCGTGGGCGACATTGACGGTGCCACCGTGACGACGATCGAGGGCGCGCAAGATGCGACCACCGAGGCTGTCCGTGCGGCGTGGGTCGAGCTTGAAGTGCCCCAATGCGGCTATTGCCAATCAGGTCAAATCTTGTCGGCAGCGGCGTTGTTGCGGGACACGCCCAAACCAACCGACGACGACATAGACACGGCGATGGATGGAAACCTTTGCCGGTGTGCCACCTACGCACGGATACGCAAAGCGATCCATCGCGCATCCGAAATTGTGGAGGGTTAACATGCTGAACAGAATTATCTCACAGGCCGTGTCCGCTCGGGGTACGACGCGCCGGGGCTTTCTCAAAATGAGCGCAGGCGCGGCGGGTGGTCTCATTCTGGGTGGTGCGCTTTTGCCGACCGCAGCAACAGCACAGGGTGGCCCGGACAGTCTGGCCACACCTTTTGTCCATATTCGTCCTGACAACACTGTTGTCGTAATTGTTAAGCACCTCGACAAGGGGCAGGGGACCGCTACAGGTTTGGCTACGTTGATTGCAGACGAACTTGATGCGGATGCAGCGCAGGTCACAACACAATTTGCGCCCGCCAATACCGGTCTTTATGCCAATACTCTCTTGGGTGTGCAGGGCACAGGTGGTTCAACCGCGATGCCCAACTCCTGGCAGCAATACCGTGAAGCCGGTGCAACGGCACGAGCGATGCTTGTCGCGGCGGCAGCCAAGACCTGGGGCGTTGATCCTGCCAGCATTACCATATCAAACGGTGAGATCACTGACGGCGCGAACAAAGCCACGCTGGGCGATATGGCGGTCGCTGCGGCGAAGCAGAGCGTGCCGGACAGCGTGACACTGAAATCGCCCGATCAATGGGTCTATATCGGCAAATCCTTTCCGCGGGTGGATGTGGCGCGCAAGACCCAAGGTGCCACGGGCATGTTCGGGATGGACGTGGCGATGGAGGGGCTGATGTACGCTGTCAGCCTGCGCAGTCCGCGTTTTGGTGGTGCGTTGGCCGGACTGGATGACGCTGAGGCGCGGGCAATGCCCGGCGTGATCGACGTGATCCGCCTGCCGGATCGGGCGGCGGTGATCGCCGAGTCAACCTGGCAGGCAATTCAGGCGCGCGACGCTCTTTCAGCTGAATGGGATTTCTCACAGGCCGAAAACCGTGGCACGGAAGAACTGCGTGCAGAATACACAGCATTGCTTGATGAGGATGGCATTGTCTTCGAAAACGCCGCAGTCTCACAGGTCGAAGAGGTGAAAGTGATCGAAGCCGATTACTTCTTCCCCTATCTCGCGCATACGCCGATGGAGCCGATCGACGTGACCGTTCTGTTCGACGGCGCTGAGGCGACATTCTGGACCGGATCGCAGATACAGACCCTGGACCAGAACATCGGGGCTCAGGTGCTTGGCATTGATCCGGGTTCGGTAAAAATCGAGACCCTTTGGGGCGGCGGTTCTTTTGGGCGCCGTGCGATCTACGACAGCCACTACGTGGCTGAGGCGGCGATGATTGCGCAAGCGTGGCTTCAAACGCACGGGCAAGCGCGCCCGATCAAGCTGGTCTGGACCCGCGAGGACGATGTGCGCGGCGGATATTACCGCCCGATGCACATGCACCGTGTGCGTGCCAGCCTTGATGTAGACGGTAATATCACGTCGTGGGAACAGCGCGTGGTGGGGCAGGGTATCGCTATCGGAACTGCGTTCGAACAGTTTATGGTAAGCGGCGGCGTTGATGCATCTTCTGTTGAAGGCCTTGGTCAACACTCGGCATACACCATACCGGGTTGGTCGGTTGATGTTCATCATCCGCGCGTTGGTGTTCCCGTACTCTGGTGGCGCTCGGTCGGGCATACCCACACCGCCTACGTGGTCGAGACGATCATGGATGAGTTGGCGGAGGCGGCGGAGGCCGACCCTGTGGAATTCCGTCTGCGCTACCTCACCGATCCGCGCGCGCGAGGCGTGCTCGAACTGGCAGCGGAAAAGGCCGGTAAGATACCTGACGGCCTGACAAGAGGCATCGCCGTCCACAAAAGCTTCGGCTCCTATGTCGCTGAAATTGCGGATGTTCGTATTCGCCAGGACGGAACAGTCAAGGTCGAACATGTGACCTGTGCTGTCGATTGCGGCGTGCCGATCAACCCTTCGAACATCGAGGCGCAGATCGAAGGGGGGCTGGGCTACGGTCTTTCGGCGATCCTGCGTGAAGAGATCACGATGACAGAGGGAGAGGTGAACCAGTCGAATTTTTACGACTACACGCCTCTCCGGATCACCGACATGCCTCAGGTGGACGTTCACATCGTCCAATCAACCGAGGCGCCGACCGGAATTGGCGAACCCGGCACACCGCCCATTGGTCCCGCTGTTGCAAATGCTGTCCGTCGGGCAACCGGCAAGACGGTTCGAGATTTGCCATTTTCGAACCACGGACTCGCCTAACCAATATAGATTTTGTTGGCGCGCGCTGCCCTATGGCGAGCGTCAACTAGCGTTCTTATTTTAGGATTTCAAAAGCGAGATCGTCCTTCAGGAACGCCAAATTGTTGTGAATGAAGTAGTCCTGCTTTTTAGGACAGTTTTGCGGGCCGGTTGGGGGAGGGTTTCAAACACGCCATATAATTCGCATAAGCATAGTTATGTTAAGTAACTTTCCAGATATTTCCATCCTGCGTCACTCGCGATTCTGAGAGAAGCTTTTCAAGATGTGCCGCAACATTTCGTTCGGCGGCCATCGCAATATGCGGATCGGATTTCTTGTAAACTAAAGCGGCAGTGTTTTTGACTGTATCAGGGGTGTCCGCCAGGTGTGCAAGGATCTCCGCTTCCCGACGCATCCGGTTGGCGAGCAGCTTTTTGGCATAGGGTTGCGGATGCGGGAGAATCGGACCGTGTCCCGGCAGGCAAATCTTGTCATCACGTTCTATCAGCCGCTTAAGCTGAGCACAGTAATCATGCATGTTGCCGTCGGGCGGGCTTACGATTGAGCTGTTCCAACTCATAATATGATCGCCTGTAAACAAAACCCTGTCCGGTCGCGCAAAGCAAAGGTGATCGCTGGCATGGCCCGGTGTGTGCAGGACGGTAAGACCAGCGATTACCTCGCCGTCCTCTAGGAACGCGTCAGGTTGAAAGGCGTCGTCCGGAAATGCCTGCGACACATAAACGGGCAGACCGGTTCGCTCGCGCAATATCGGGGCTGCGCCGAAGTGATCAGAATGGTGATGAGTGACGAGAATACCGGCCGGATTGGGTCCCAAACTGTCGATAATCGCTTCGAGATGAAGGCTGTCTTCCACCGGACCGGGGTCGATAATGAACCGGCCCTCGGATGTATCGACGATATAGGTATTCGTACCATGATAGGTCATCTTTCCGGGATTGTTCGCGACAATCCTCTGGATGCCCTCTGCCACCTGTATACATTGTGCGCGAGGCGGTTCCGGCTCTGTGAAAAACATGCTGCTTTGTGTCATTGAATTCAAACACCTTTTGACAGTGCAAAACCCGGAAGACGCGACGCCGTCTTTTGCTTTTGTATAGCGATAGAAGGCTGGGGCTGGCGTCCAGCGCCGTGTTTCACCGGCGCTGGAACAATGCAGAGAAGCCCGGCAGTCAATCACGGCCCCAATTTTGGAAGCCTGTATACAGAGCCACTGCGATCGCCGCTTTTGTCAGATCCCCAAGAAGGAACGGGTAAAGCCCTGCGCTCAGCAAATTTTCGCCATAGCCGATAAAGCTACCCAACCAGACTAGCCCGGCGCAATACATCAGTATCGACCCAAAAAGGACCGCGACAGATGCCCTGAAGGCAGGCCGAAGTCCTTCCAGTGCTTGAACAATCCATCCAGCAGCCGCCGCTGCAAGTGCGAAGCCTAACAAGTATCCGCCTGTGGGACCGGCAATATACGCGAGTCCGGCCGGCGCCGGAGGCGTGCCTGCGAACACCGGAAGGCCAAACAGACCTTCGAGAAGGTATGCCACAACAACAAGACTACTGCGCACCGGCCCCAGGAAAAGGCCCAGAGCCAGGACAACCAGAGTTTGTGTAGACATCGGAACCGGGTAGAACGGCACCACGATTTTGGCGGATAGTGTCAGAAGAATTGTGCCGACGAGTATTATTGAGATCTCTCGGGTCAGTCTTGCAGCGGGTTGGCGTTGAGTAGTTTCCAAAGTCATCTGTTTCGTCCTTGCTTCTGTAGATCGTTGATTTGCTGGGTAGTAAGCTCACATGCGCTTGGCGACTTCTTCCAGCATGACCTCGCTCGCCCCGCCGCCAATCGCCTGAACACGCGCGTCGCGTGACATGCGTTCAACCGGGGTTTCGCGCATATAGCCCATACCGCCGTGAAACTGGACACAGTCGTAGAGCACGCTGTTCACCAGTTCGCCGCAATAGGCTTTGACCATCGAGACCTCTTTCACACAATCGCGGCCCGCTGCATCGAGGCCTGCGGCATGATAAACGAGCTGCCGTCCCGCCGCGATCCGCGTCTGGCAATCAGCAAGCCGCTGGCGCACCGTCTGCTTGTCCCACAAAACGCCGCCAAAGGCCTTGCGCTGTTTGACGTAATCCACGGTCATGTCGAGCGCGGATTGGGCCTCGGCGCAGGCCATGGCGCCCAGCACGATCCGCTCGTTCTGGAAGTTTTTCATTACCGAATAGAAACCGCGGTTGACCTCACCCAAAACGTTTTCGGCGGGGATACGGACATCTTCGAAGATCAGTTCGGCCGTGTCCGAGCACAGCCAGCCGGTTTTGTTCAGCGCCCGGCCGACTGAAAAACCCGGCGTGCCCTTTTCGACCGCGAACATGGTGATCCCGCGCGATCCCTTGGCATCGGGGTCGGTCTTGGCACCGACAAAGTAGAGATCGCCATGTACCCCATTGGTGATGAACATCTTGGTTCCGTTCAGCACCCAGTCTGACCCGTCCTGCACCGCGCGAGTGCGCATGCCCGCCACGTCCGACCCGGCACCCGGTTCGGTCACGGCCACAGCGGTGATCTTTTCACCCGATATGATCGACGGCATCCAGCGCGCCTTTTGTTCCGGGGTGCCTGCGTTTTCCAGATGCGGCGAGGCCATATCAGTATGGACCAGAACCGTGGCTGAAAACCCGCCGAAAGTGGAGCGCCCCACCTCTTCGGCCAAAACCACGCTGGACATCACGTCCAGCCCCGCGCCGCCATATTGCGCGTCATAGCGCATCCCCAGCACGCCGAGATCACCCATCCGGCGCAGAACGTCGCGGGGCACCATGCCTTCCTCTTCCCAAGGCGCTGCCTTGGCTGTCACTTCGGTCTCGATGAACCGGCGCAGCTGGCTGCGGATCATCTCGAGATCGTCGTTGAATGGGCTTGTCGCAGCGGTGAAATTTTCCAGTTTTGTCATGTCTCTTCCTCCGGATCGAGTTTTACAAGGGGGGCGTTCCCGGCGACAGTGTCGCCCTGAGCGCAATATATTTCGGCTACTACGCCCCCGACCGGGGCGCGCAGACTTTGCAGCAGCTTCATGGCTTCTAGCACCACCAGCGTATCACCGGCTTTGACCCGGTCTCCGGGCGCGACACGCACCTCGGCGACGGCGCCGGGCATGGGTGCCGTCAGCAGGTCAGCGCCGCCCGATCCGCCGCTGGCGCGGGCAAGGTGCTGATCTTCCAGACTGCGCAGGTCTGTTACGGACATTCCCGCAGGCGTCTGCAAATGCACCCGCCAGTGATTGCCACTGCGCTCAACATGGGCAACGCGCGAAAAGGGAACGCCGTCGATGCGCCCACTCAGACGGTCTCCGGTCAAAGTGACTGTTTCGGTTGTGATGCTCTGGCCGTAAGGCAATTTGGCGGTTAGCCCCGCTCCGGTTTGGGTCACGCGGATCGGATCTTCCTCGGATGCGTTCCAATAGAACGCAGCGCCGGGCAGTCCCGCACGGGCCGTGAGCCGCCAAGATCCAAGGCTGTCCCAAGGCGATGCGCCTGCCGGAGTGCGGTGCAGATGCAGCGCTATGGCGGCGAGGCACGCGTCCTCGGCTTTGGGCGTCGGTTCTGCCCAGCCATCCGGGAACAACTCGGCAAGGCCCGAGGTATGATGCCGGAAGGCATGAAAATCAGGATGGTTCAACAGCGCCCGCTGATAAGACAGGTTCAACCCGACGCCGCCCACCGCAAAGGCATCAATCGCAGCAATGGCCTGACGGATTGCCCCTGCCCTGTCCGGCGCATGGCTGATCAATTTGGCCAACATCGAATCGTAATGGTGGCTGACGATTGACCCAGCCGCGACGCCGCTATCGAGCCGTATGCCAGCAGGCGGCGCCCAAAGGGTGATCTTGCCGGTTTCGGGGCGGAAATTCTCGGCGGGGTTCTCGGCGGCGATGCGCACTTCGATGGCGTGGCCGTTAAACTGCACATCCGATTGCGCCAATGTCAGGGTCTCGCCCCGCGCGATACGCAACTGCCATTCGACCAGATCAATGCCAGTAATGGCCTCGGTCACCGGATGTTCCACCTGAAGGCGGGTGTTCATCTCAAGGAAGTAATACTCGCAGCGCTCGGAGTCATAAAGATACTCAACTGTCCCAGCGGACCGATAACCTATCGCCTGCGCCAGTCGCACAGATGCTGCGCGCATTTCGTCGCGAAGGGCCTCGGGAAGATCGGCCGCAGGGGCTTCTTCGATCAGCTTCTGATGATTGCGTTGAAGCGAACAGTCGCGGTCACCGAGGTGCAGGACATTGCCATGGCAGTCGCCGAACACTTGCACTTCGACATGCCGCGCACGAGGCGCGTAGCGCTCAAGGAATACTGCGGGATCGCCGAAGGCGCCTTGCGCTTCGGCCCGGGCAGATGCGATTGCTTCAGACGCGCCGCTCAGATCAGAAACAAGACGCATGCCGCGCCCGCCCCCACCGGCGCTGGCCTTAACCAGAAACGGGGTGCCAAGCATGCGCGCCTCTTCCAGCAATCGTGCGTCGGACTGATCTTCGCCGCGATAGCCGGGCAGCACAGGAACTCCCGCATCCTCGGCGGCGGCCTTGGCTTCGATCTTGCTTCCCATCCGTGCGATTGCAGCGGCAGAAGGCCCGATGAACACAAGGCCCGCCGCCTCGACCGCTGCGGCGAAACCGGCATTTTCCGACAAGAAGCCATAGCCCGGATGCACTGCCCCTGCGCCGGTCGCGCGCGCGGCGTCCAGAATGGCCTCGACGTTCAGATAGCTGTCCGCAGGCGCGGCCCCGCCGATACAGACGGCGTGATCGGCCTCCGCCACGAAGGGCGCTTCGCGGTCTGCATCCGAAAACACTGCCACGCTTTCCAATCCCAACTTGTGGCACCCGCGCTGGATGCGCCGGGCAATCTCGCCCCGGTTGGCAATCAGAACGCGGGTGAAGCTCATTTCACCCGCCATGACGGAATGTCCTTGTTAATGAAGCTGTTGATGCCCTCGATACCTTCCTCAGTCTCCCACGCATCGGCTAGCCGGTCGGCGGTGTAGATCATATTGGTCTCCAGATCGTGCGATGCGACATAGGCGATCAGCGCCTTGGTATCGGCCACTGCACCCGGCGCAGCCTGAAGGTGATCGTGCACCACACGGTCCACCGCGGCGTCCAGACCGTCGGGCGCGACAACTTCCGTCAATAGTCCAATCCTCTCGGCGCGGGCCGTGTCGAACAACGCGCCCGACAGCATGGTTTCACGCGAATGCACCTTGCCGATGCGGGCCACCACGTAAGGCGATATATTCGCGGGCAGCAGGCCCAGTTTGACCTCGGTTAGACCGAAGCGCGCGCCTTCGGCACCGATGGTGTAGTCGCAGACCGAGATCATACCGACACCGCCACCATAGGCTGGGCCGTTGATCCGCCCGATCAAGGGCTTGGGCAGCGTGTCAAGACGGCGCAAAAGCCGTGCCAAGGTAGCGCTTTGTTCGACCCGCTCGGCGCGGCTTTTCTCGACATTCGAAGCGAACCAGTTGAAATCGCCGCCTGCGCAGAAGCTTTTTCCTATGCCGGTCAGGACCACGATCCGCACACTTTCATCCGCGGCCAACTTCTGGGCCGCGTCGTAAAGCTCGGCGATCAGGGTGCCGTTCAGGGCGTTGTGCTTGTCCGGGCGGTTGAGCGCGACAGTGGCAACTCCTCGCGCATCGGTTTCGACAACGATGGTTTGATAAGTGGTCGTCATGGCGTCGGCCTCACATTCTGAAAACAGGGGTATGACGACCGGCTTCGGGCACCGATGTCACAATGGCCAGACACAGGCCAAGGATATCGCGGGTTTGCGCGGGTTCGATCAGCCCGTCATCCCAAAGCCGCGAGGTGGCATAATAGGGATCGGATTGTTCACCATACTGGGCGCGCACCTGCTCTTCGATCAGCTTCATGTCGGCCTCCATCTTGTCTGGGTTACCCCCCTTCTGGCGGCGCAGTTCCAGCATCACATTGGTGGCGATGTCGGCGGACATGGTGGCCAATTCTGCCGTTGGCCAGGCAAAGAGAAAATTCGGAGCGAAACCCCGTCCACACATGCCGTAATTTCCCGCCCCGTATGAGCCCCCCAGCAAAACCGACAGGCGCGGCACCTTGGCCACCGACATGGCATACACCAGCTTGGCACTGTTTTTGGCGATGCCGCCGCGCTCGGCTTCGGTGCCGACCATGAAGCCCGAGATGTTGTGCAGGAACAAAAGCGGGATGTTACGTTGATCGCACATCGAAACGAATTGCGCACCCTTGAGCGAACTGTCGGACAGAAGCGCTCCATTATTGGCCAGAATGCCTACTCGATAGCCGTGGATGCGCGCGGTGCCACAGACCAGCGTGTCGCCCCATCCGGGCTTGAATTCTCGGAACTCGCCAGCGTCGATCATGCGCAGCAGAACTTCTCGCATGTCATAGGGCTGTTTGCGATCAGCGCTGATCACGCCAAGCAGTTCGGAGGGATCGTGGGCGGGCGCTTCGGGGGTCTGGTCCGGTCGCATCGGGCGCGACTGGCCAAGCTCGGCCACGATGTCGCGCATCAGCGCGAGCGCATGGTACTCGTCCTCGGCCAAATGATCAGACACACCCGATACGCGCGAATGCATCTCAGCCCCGCCCAACGTTTCGCCATCGACCTCTTCATTGATTGCCACCTTGACGATTGAGGGACCGCCCAGATGGATGCGCGCGTTGCCCCGCACCATGATGACTTCGTCCGACAGGGCGGGGATATAAGCACCACCGGCCGTGCAACCACCAAAGACCGCTGAGATCTGCGGCAGGCCGCTCGCTGACATGTTGGTCTGGCGATAGAAGGAATTACCGAAATGGCGAGCATCGGGAAAAACCCGGTCCTGCTCTGGCAGATAGGCACCGCCGCAATCCACCAGATAGAGGCAGGGCAACCGGTTCTCGGCTGCGATTTCCTGGGCGCGAATGTGTTTTTGGACGGTCTCGTGGTAAAACGAGCCGCCTTTCACCGTAGCATCGTTGGCGATCACAATGCAGGGCAACCCATGGATAACGCCGATGCCGGTCACGATCCCCGCGCCAGGCACCTCATCCCCATATTGCCCGTAGGCCGCGAGCGACGACAGTTCCATGAACGCAGTTCCTGGGTCCACCAGCAAGTCGATCCGTTCACGCACCAGAAGCTTGCCACGTTTGCGGTGACGTTCAACCATGTCGGGGCGTCCGCCCGACGTAGCCCCTGCGATCCGCGTGCGCAGCGTGTCAACCCTCTCGCTTTGTGCTGCATGGTTGCGGACGTAGGTTTCCGATGCGGTCAGCACTGTTGTTTCGAGACGTGCCATGGTTCAGACCTTCCGTTTTTCGAGCATTCCGTTGAGAAAAACATCGGCATAGGCAGAGGCCAGTGCATCGACGCCGCCACGAGAGGGGTCGAACCATTCAAGCGTGGCGTTCAGTGCACCGATAAGCATCAGGCGCAATCGGCGAACATCGACATCGGCCCTCAACTCACCGTGCTTTTGCAACCGTGCTAGCAGATCGTCCCACTCGTTCTCATAGGCACGGCGCGCGGGCAAATTCGCGTCGCGTACCGATTGTGGAACCTGCCCGAAGATCCGCACGTTGGCCGAGGAATAGTCACTCACATCCAGAAGTGCGCGAAGATGCGCACTGATGGCCGCGCGCAAGACAACCGAGGCTCCGGCGGTATCGGCTTGTTCCGCGACCGCCCGACGCATGTTCTTGTGAACGGCCCAGATGCCTTCATCCAGAATGGCCACCACTATTTCGTCCTTAGACCCGAAATGGTAATAGATGCTTCCTGCTTTGATCCCTGCAGCATCAGCTATCTTTCTAAGAGAGACAGACCCATAGCCATGGTCCCGGAAAAGTCGGGCGGCAACGTCAAGCACCCCTTTGCGGCCAACAGGGCTTCGGGGCGTTTCGATCTCTTTACTAGTGACCGCTGCATCTGTCATCGTATCCAGTCAATCTCATACATAACTAACACTTGTTAGGTTGCCGATTCCAGAGTGTCAATCTGAAAAAGTACGGTTGATCCGGCATCCGCGAAAATACAGGCGGGTGACCGAAACTCGCTCACCCGCCTTTGCTGATCTTGTTGTCCGGCCCTCTGGCAAGGGGCTGAACCGATTGTATTCAGATCGTGAAGCCGCCGCCGCAGATGATGTGCTGGCCCGAGATGAAGTTCGATTCGGGTGAGCAGAACAGATAGACAGCACCAGCAGCCTCTTCTGGAGTACCGACCCGGCCCAGTGGGATCATGCGCTCCATCTGGGACAGAAGATCAGGGTTGACGCCGACCTTGATCTCTTTTTCCTCGACCTTGATCGTGCTCTCGCCGTCCGCGCTGCCTTCGGTCAGGCGGGTGCGGATCGGGCCAAAGGCCACGGCATTGACGTTGACCTTGTAGCGGCCCCATTCCTTGGCCATCGTCCGGGTGACACCCAGTATGCCGGCCTTGGCGGCCGAATAGTTGATCTGCCCCGCGTTACCGCCAGTGCCAGCGATTGACGAAATGTTCACCACTTTGCGGAACACTTCCTTTCCGGCGGCGGCTTCTTCCTTGGACTTGGCACTTATCACAGGCTGGGCGGCGCGCAGGATCTTGAAAGGTGCCGTTAGGTGGACGTCAATGATCGCCTGCCACTGTTCGTCGGACATCTTCTGAACGACGCTGTCCCAAGTGTAGCCTGCGTTGTTCACGATGATATCGAGCCCGCCGAAGCTATCCATGCCGGTCTTGATGAATCGTTCGGCGAATCCGTCCTCGGTCACACTACCGGCACACACCACGGCCTCGGCTCCCATTGCGCGCAACGCCTCGGCGGTTTCATTGGCCGGGTCAGCGTCCAGATCGTTGATCACGACACGCGCCCCTTCCGAGGCCAGTTTGAGTGCGATTTCGCGGCCAATACCCCGGCCCGAACCCGAGACCAAGGCGACCTTCCCGTCGAGTTTTCCTGTCATAAAGTTTTCTCCTGAAAGGTTCTGTTCACGCTTTTTCATAAAGCGTGGTGACGCAGGCCCCGCCGAGGCCCAGATTGTGCTGAAGCGCCAAGCGTGCGCCATCAACCTGGCGCGCATCGGCCTGGCCGCGAAGCTGCTGCACAAGCTCGGTACATTGCGCCAGGCCGGTGGCGCCAAGTGGATGTCCTTTGGACAACAGACCGCCCGACGGGTTGGTCACGTATTTTCCGCCGTAAGTGTTGTCACCATCATCAACGAATTTTGCTGCTTCGCCGCGACCGCAAAGGCCAAGTGCCTCGTAAGTGATAAGCTCGTTATGGGCGAAACAGTCGTGCAATTCGACCACATCCACGTCTTCTGGCCCGACGCCCGCGGCCTCGTAGACCTGATCGGCGGCGCGCTTGGCCATCGAAAAGCCCACCACTTCGCGCATATCATGTGCTTCGAAAGTTTCCATGCCATCCGTTGTCATTGCCTGCGCCGCAATCCGAACGGAACTGTCCAGTCCGTGCTTGTCGGCGAATTCCTTGGAACAGATGATTGCCGCCGCTGCGCCGCAGGTTGGCGGACAGGCCATGAGCTTGGTCATCACGCCCGGCCAGACGACCTGTGCTGCCATGACGTCTTCAGCTGTCACTTCCTGCCGGAACAGGGCCACCGGATTCTTCGCTGCATGTCGGCTGGCCTTGGCGCGAATCTTGGCGAAAGTCTCAAGGGGGGTGCCGAACTCGTCCATATGCGCTTTGCCCGCACCACCGAAGTATCGCAACGCCAGCGGGATGTCCGAGCTGCCTACCAGTATGTCGGTTTCTTCGTCGAAGGCCGCAAACGGGCTTACCCGATCATGGAACATCGCACCGATTGCGCCGGGCTGCATCTGCTCGAACCCAAGTGCCAGAGCACAATCAACCGCGCCGCTTTCAACTGCCTGCCGGGCCAGGAACAAGGCAGACGAACCGGTCGAGCAGTTGTTGTTCACATTCAAAATCGGGATGCCGGTCATTCCAACATGGTACAAGGCGCGCTGACCGCAGGTGCTGTCGCCATAGACATAACCCACATAGGCCTGTTGAATTTTTCTATAATCCAACCCTGCGTCCGCCAGAGCGGAGCGGGTCGCAGCCGCCGCCATTACGTCATAGCTTTCGGATTTTCCAGGCTTCTGGAACGGCACCATCCCGACGCCGGCGACATAAGCTTTGTCTTTCATCTCTCTCTCCCAATTTTAATCTGGCTGTTGCAAAGCTGCGCCATACCATTTTCTACCATTTGTTAGAATTAAACTCCTGAGCCCATCAACTGTCAACACTGTAAGGCCGTGACGTAGGGTGCTTGCCCCTTTTTCTAACATATGTTCTTTTATTTGAATGTGGGTAATGGAAGGCAGCGCATTTCGGACCTTCGGTTGCCAGCATGACTGTCCATGAACGTTTGGTGACTGTTTTCTTAAACCAGCGACATGCAGACTGCGAAAGGAAGCGAGAATGGCGTACTGTTATGAATTCAAAGGGTTTATACCCGTTGTGCCCGAGGACACATATGTCCATCCTCAGGCCGTCCTTATCGGAAATGTCATCCTGGGGCATGGGTGCTACATCGGACCCGGGGCAAGCCTGCGAGGCGACTTTGGCAAGATCGTGATCGGTGATGGCGCCAATGTGCAGGACAACTGCATCATCCATTCTTTTCCCGGGCGCGACGCAGTGGTCGAATCCGACGGTCATATCGGCCACGGTGCGATCCTGCACGGTTGTATTGTGGGCCGGAACGCTTTGGTCGGGATGAATGCTGTTATCATGGATGGTGTAGAACTAGGGGCGGAATCAATCGTCGGCGCACAAGCTTTTGTACGAGGCGAAACCGTGATTCCGCCGCGTTCGATGGTGGTCGGATCGCCAGCCAAGGTGATCCGCGGCGTCAGCGAGAAGGAAGTCGCTTGGAAGACACGCGGGACGGCGGAATACCAGAAACTCGCGCGTGACTGTCTGGCCGGATTGATGCCCGTCGAGCCGCTGAAGATGGTCGAAGCCGACCGGCCCGAGGTGGCAGCCTCTGACGTCGTTTCGATTCAGGAGGCGCGGCAGACGTCGTCCTGACCTGTCCGGGCACCGGACTGCGGCGGCGAACTTCGCATTGCGAAAGCGCCAGATGGAAAGACCTTGACGCGGGACGGCACCCCCTAAATCGGTGCGCCGTCCCGCAAGCAGTTACAGCCGGAAGATCCCGTAGTGTGGTTCCTCGATCGGTGCATTGAGCGAGGCGGAAATCGACATGCCAAGCGCGTTGCGTGTGTCCGCCGGATCGAGGATGCCATCATCCCACAGTTCCGAGGTGGAGGTATAGGCTTCGACATCGCGCTTGTATTTTTCCAGCACCGGTTCACGGATTGCGGCGATTTCTTCTTCTGTCAGCTCTTTGCCTTCACGCTGAAGCTGCCGGATCTTGACGTCCGCCATGGTATTAGCGGCCTGATCCGCCCCCATCACGCCGATCTCGGCTTGCGGCCACATAAACAGCGTGCGCGCATCCCAGGCCCGCCCGCACATGCCGTAATTGCCTGCCCCGTACGAGGCATTGGCGATCACGGTAAACTTCGGTACGACCGAACCGCCCTGCGCCATCAGCATCTTGGCACCGTCCTTGGCGATGCCGCGTTCTTCGTATTCGCGGCCCACCATATAGCCAGTGATGTTCTGAAAGAAGACCAGAGGTGTGCGGTTCTGATTGCAAAGCTGCATGAAATGCGCCGCCTTCAGCGAGCTGTCGTTGAACAACACCCCGTTGTTGGCAAGGATGCCAACCTTGTAACCCCAGATATGAGCAAAGCCGCAAACCATCGTGGTGCCATAGTCGGGCTGGTATTCGTGAAAGCGCGAGCCATCGACGATCCGCGCCAGAACCTCGCGCATATCAAACTGGGTTTTCCGGTCCTTGGGGATGATCCCATAAAGCTCCTTGGGGTCGTAGTATGGCTCTTCAAAAGCGGCGGTTTCGATGATCGTTTTCGGGGTGCGCTTCCATTGGCTGACAATCTCGCGCGCCAGTGAAAAGGCGTGCTGTTCAGTGGCGGCTCGGTAGTCGCCGGTTCCCGAAACCGAGGTATGCATAACCGCCCCACCAAGTTCCTGAACACCGACCTCTTCGCCGGTGGCCGCCTTGACCAGCGGGGGACCGCCAAGGAAAATCGCCCCAGTGCCTTCGATGATGATGTTGTAATCGCTCAGCGTAGGTACATAGGCACCGCCTGCGGTGCAATGCCCGCCGACCACCGCGATTTGCGGAATGTTGGCTTGGCTCAGCTTGACCTGGTTGCGGAACACTCGTCCGCCCAGATAGCGGTCGGGAAAGACGCCATGCTGCAATGGCAGAAAGCCGCCAGCGCTGTCGCAGATATGGACAACCGGCAAGCGATTTTCCAGCGCCACATCCAAAAGCCGCACGACCTTTTTGACGGTATGTGGATACCAAGCCCCGCCCTTGACGCTCGCGTCATTGGCGTGGATGGCGACCTCGCGGCCCTGCACAATACCGATGCCCGTCACCACAGCGGCGCCAGGCACGGTGCCGTCGTATTCGCGACAAGCGGCAAGTGTGGAAAACTCCAAAAAGGGCGTGCCGGGGTCCAGTAGTAGTTTCAACCGCTCGCGCACGCCCAGTTTGTTTTGGCGGGCAAGGCGATCAATATCGCGTTGCGGGCGTTCGAAACGCGCCGCTTGCTGGCGGGCGTGAAACTCTTTCAGTCGCTCGGACATGGCGGCATAGTTTGCCTTGTAGTCGGCGGCGTTGGTGTCGATCAGACTTTCAATCCGGCGCATTCTCACTCCTCCTCCGGGGCCAATTGGGCCAGGATGTCTTTCAGCCTGAAACTGTCGCCTTCGGCGAATGGCATTTCAGCAACGACCCCGTCACGTGGCGCCGTCAGTGTGGTTTCAAGCTTCATGCTTTCGATAACCAAAAGCGGCTGGCCTTCTGCAACTGTATCGCCGGGTTTGACCGCGACCGACACCACGACGCCGGGCATAGGCGCGACCAACCGATCATCGCTTGCGCCCTTGTCGCGTCCGGCCAGACGTTCGTCGGGGTCAATGCGTCGGATTTCGTGGGTCCGGCCGTTCATGTGCACAAAAGTTGCATCCGGTCCCACCGCCAATCGCAGTTCGCGCACAACACCCTTGGCACGCAACGTA
Source organism: Seohaeicola saemankumensis (assembly GCF_021021435.1). Classification (GTDB taxonomy): domain Bacteria; phylum Pseudomonadota; class Alphaproteobacteria; order Rhodobacterales; family Rhodobacteraceae; genus Seohaeicola. The sequence continues at coordinate 60,049 of NZ_JAINWI010000018.1, read as the reverse complement.
TAACCGCCCGGCAGAGCCGTCGGGTTCAATTCGCAGGCAACAGAACCATCGGGTGTATTCAATACGAAGCGGCTGCCATCATGGCCCAGCCAGCATTCGGTCTCTTCTCCGTCGATCTGAAAAATCCGTTGCATCAGTTTCTCCACCCGCCCATCTTGCGGTACATTTCCGGTATCTGCATTACGTCGCCCACCAATCGTTCATCTGATAAGGCCGCTGCCGCCATCAGTAGCTCAGAGATGTCCTCAGCCGGAGCGGTCAGCGTTTCGGATTGTTCAGCAAGGAACCCGGTTGAAACGTTACCTGCGGCAAAATCTGGATGTGCAAGGATTGCATCTAGGTATCCGGTGTTGGTCGTCACCCCGAGAACCACATAGTTTTGCACCGCTTGCCGCGCACGGGCGATGGCCTCTACGCGGTCGCGGCCATGCACGATCAGCTTAGACAGCATCGGGTCAAAATCGGTGGTCACCTTGCCGCCGTCCAGAATGCCGCTGTCCACGCGCACGCCGGGGCCGGAGGGTTCATCCAGCAGCAGGATATCCCCGATCGAGGGGCGAAAATCGGCCGTCGCGTCTTCGGCACAGATGCGTAGTTCGATCGAATGGCCAGTCTGGGGAATATTCGCCTGCGTCGCGCTCAGCCCCTCACCTGCCGCGATGCGTAGTTGCTCTGCGACCAGATCGAAGCCAGTCACCAGTTCGGTCACCGGATGTTCGACCTGAAGGCGGGTGTTCATTTCGAGGAAGTAAAAGGCCCCGTCCTGCGCATAAATGAATTCGACGGTCCCTGCTCCGCGGTATTTGACGGCGCGGGCAATCCCTGCAGCGGTTTCACAGATCTCGTCCCGCTGTTCTGGGGTCAGCGCCGGTGACGGCGTTTCTTCGATAATCTTCTGGAACCGGCGCTGGATCGAACATTCGCGTTCCCAGAAATGGACCACGTTACCCTGCCCGTCGCCCATCACCTGCACCTCGATATGACGCGGGCGTTCGATGTAGCGTTCGACAAACAGCCGGCCATCGCCAAAATAACGGATGCCTTCGCGACGTGCCGTTTCGATTTCGGTTTCCAACGTGCTGTCTTCGCGCACAATGCGCATACCTTTGCCGCCGCCGCCAGCCGAGGGCTTGATCAGCAGAGGGTAGCCCACCGTGCGGGCGCGTTCGACAAAACTCGCCGGATCGTCATCTTCGATCGCCGAGGGCGCGACGGGAAACCCGCGTTCTTCGACAAAGCCGCGGGCGCGGACCTTGTCGCCCATCAGGGCGATGACCTCAGAGGTCGGGCCGACAAATGTCACACCGGCCTTTTCCAGCGCCGCGACGAAGGCCGCATTCTCTGACAGAAAGCCGTAGCCGGGATGCACCGCGTCGGCGCCGATTTTCTTTGCAGCCTCGACAATCTGCGGAATATCGAGATAGGCGGCCACAGGCGTTGGCCCTTCGATGGTCACAATCTCGTCGGCAATCAGATGGGCGGGGCCCTCTTGCTCCGATTCATGGCGCAAGACCGCCGTTGCAAGGCCGCGTGCCTTGGCGGTTCGCAACACGCGCGCTGCGATTTCGCCGCGGTTTGCAACCAGGAGTTTTGAAATGGTCATTGTCGTATCCTCTCAGTTCCGGTCCGAGGCCGTCAGCCCATCGCGGGCGGCCAGATCGGCCGGTACGGGAATTTCGATATCAAGCAGCATCTGCGCAAACCCTTTGCCTTGCGGGTCGATGCGGACAGAGGCAATGCCGCCCCCGCCAAGCGATTCATGCAACAGGAAGTTCAGCGAATGGCTTCCGGGCAGTTCGAACCGCTCGACCTTGCCGTCGCAAACATGAGCAAAATAGTCTTTCACCACCTCTTTGCTCAGAGCCGAGCGGATATATGGCAGGTAGTCCGGCTTGCGCGCGAGGATGCCGATATTGGCGATATCTCCCTTGTCGCCTGAGCGTCCCCAGGCCAGATCGACGAGGCGCACCTTGACCGCGTCCGAACCGGGCGCGCGGCTATCTGCCGGCGGCGCGGCAGGCGGATCAAGTTGGACTGTCGTGGTGGCCACGGTGACGGGCACATCCTTGCCGTCGACCTCGACAGCGACGGGGGTCTCGGCCTTGCTATGCAAGAAGGAAAACAGACGGACCACCGGTTGCACCTTTGGCCGTCCGGCGAAGAACCCGGTCAGGCCCTGCGCGGTCGAAATCGCCATCGGTGCGATTTCTCCGGCAAAGATGTTCAGCGCAGCGCGATCATCGTGGACCGCGCCGATCTTGAGCACCACCTCGCGGGTCTGGGCGCGTGCATTTGCGCCATAAGTGGACTCGGCGCCCAAAACCTCGACGCTGACCTGCCGGAAATCGCCCATGTTGCGGTCGCGGAAAATTCGGCGGCAGCGGGTCAGAATCGCCTCGGCCACGCGTTCCGCCTTGGCAGGCGCATCAATCGCGGCCAGTGTCAGGGTAGAGACCGCGCGCCAGCCATCAGCATGGGTGGCCGACACCTTGTAGCTGTTAGTGCGCCCCAGACCCCTGCCGCCCTTGACCAGCACTCGATCGCGCCCGACCTGTTCCAGCGTGACCCCGGACCAGTCGCAGATCACGTCAGGCAACAGATAGGCGCGCGGATCGCCGATTTCATAGAGCATCTGCTCTCCAACCGATCCGGGTACGACCAGCCCGCCTGTGTCCGGTGTCTTGGTCATGACGAAACTGCCGTCTTCCGACACTTCGACAATAGGCATTCCCATATCATCCCAGCCCGGCACGTCCCGCCAATCGGTGAAATTACCACCCGTTCCCTGGGGACCGCACTCGATCAGATGGCCGGCCAGCGATCCCTGACTGAGCTTGTCCCAGTCGTCATCGCCCCAGCCGAATTCGTGCATCAAGGGGCCAAGCGCCACCGCGCTGTCGGCGCAGCGCCCCGTGATCACGATGTCGGCCCCGGCATCCAGCGCGGTCGCGATGGGCCGGGCACCCAGATAGGCATTCATGCTCCAGATATCGTCTGGAAATTCGACACCCGAGAACATTTCCGTCTGACCGCTTTTGCGAATTTCATCAGCCCTAGGCAACAGGTCATCGCCCAGCACGACACCGACCGAGAGATCAAGCCCGGCCTCGGCAGCGGCTTTGGCAAGCGCGTCGCGGCATCCACGTGGGTTCACGCCCCCGGCATTGGCAACGACCTTGATGCCCTGACGTTTGATTGCAGGCAGCCACGGAACAAGCGCCTTTACGAAATCCGGCGCATAGCCCGACTCGGGCGTTTTGGCGCGGGCACGCGCCATCAGCGACATTGTCACCTCTGCCAGATAGTCAAAAACAAGATAGTCGATCTCACCCTTTGAGACCAGTTGACCGATCGCTTCCGGCGTATCGCCCCAGAAGCCCGATGCGCATCCGATGCGCAGTTTTCGTTCCGACATGTGCCTCTCCTCCCCGCTTGCTTAGCGGCCCGTCCATTCAGGTTTGCGCTTCGTAATGAAGGCATCAAAGCCTTCTCGCGCGTCTTCGGTCTGTGCTACTCGCGGTAAAAGCGTTTCTGCAAACCGCATTTGCTGCGGATAGGTCATGTCCTCCATCGCGTGACAGGCGTATTTTCCCAGCCGGATCGCGCTCGGCGACTGCGCGGCAATCTGGGCAACCAGTTCTCCAACCTTGTCGTCCAACCCCGCGGCATCGGTCACATAGTTGACCAGATTGAATTGCAGGGCTTCTTCGGCCGTCAGAGGAACGCCAGTGATGAACATCTCCATCAGCCTCCGCCGAGGCAAAACACGCATCATCGGTGGCACGATCGTCATGGGAAACAGGCCCACTTTTACTTCCGGCGTTCCGATGCGCGCATGATCGGCCATCACCGCAAGGTCGCATGCACAGATGATGCCCGCCCCCGCACCCATCGCGACGCCGTTGATGCGCGCGATCGTTGGCTTTCGACACGCCTGTATCGTTTCGAATAACTTTCCGGCAAAATGATCCGGGTCCGAGGGATCCTGAACAAACGGGCCGCCATCCGCACCCGCCTTGATGTCGCCTCCGGCGCAGAAGGCGCGATCGCCCTCGCCGGTCAGAACGATCACACGGCAATCGCTGTTCTTCTCGGCAGCATATATGGCGGCCATGATCCCGTCTGCGACTTCACGGTTTAGGGCATTTCGATTCTCAGGACGTCGAATCGTGATACGCACTTCTTTGCCGAGCGCCTGCGATTGAACAATGCTCTCAGTCATTTCCGAAGTCCCCCCTGTATTCAGAACACCATGCTTTCTTACGTCAGGTCGTTAAAAGCTTGGCTTGATCTATTTTCTAACATATGTTTGATTTTGGTCAACACTGTGGACGGCATTTTTCGGGAGGATGATATGACCACTCAAAGTGAGGCTATAGCGGCTGATTTGGAAGCCATCAGGGCGAACTATTCTTTGACCAGTGAGCAACGCCAGATTGTCGATCACGTGGATCGGGTGTCGCGCGAGGTGCTGCACCCGCTGCAAGCGCGCATGGATGACGAGGAATGGTGGCCGGACGATCTGTTCAAGCAGATGGGCGAACTGGGCTTGCTGGGGATTACCGCGCCTGAAGAGCTTGGCGGATCGGGTCAGAACGAATTCACTCAGGCGCTAGTGTCCGAGGTAATCTCGAAATGGAACCCGGCTGTAGGTCTATCGCACGGGGCGCATGACAACCTGTGCCTGAACAACCTGCTGCGCAATGGATCGCAAGAGCAGGTGAAGAAATATGTGCCTGGTCTTTGCTCGGGCGACCTGGTCGGTGCTCTGGGACTGACCGAACCGGGCGCGGGATCCGATGCACTCGGGTCCATGGCGACCACCGCTCGCCGCGACGGCGATGACTATGTCATCAACGGCTCGAAGATCTACATCACCAATGGCCCGATTGCCGATGTGATCCTGCTTTACGCCAAGACCGACAAATCGAAAGGTGCCAAGGGCATTTCCGCCTTCATCATCGAGACAGACAATCCCGGTTTCAAAGTGGCGCAAAAGCTTGACAAAATGGGCTTCCGCGGTTCGCCCACCGGAGAGTTGGTGTTCGAAGACTGTCGTGTGCCGGCCTCTGCCATGATGGGTGCAGAGAACAGCGGCGTGTCGGTTGTCATGAGTGGGCTCGACCTGGAACGCGCCATGGTAGCCTCGGTCTGTGTCGGCATGGCCGAGCGCGCGCTGGAGCTCGGCCTGGAATATGCGAAGATCCGCGAGCAATTCGGCAAGCCGATCGCAAGTTTCCAGATGGTGCAGTCGAAACTGGCCGAGATCTACATCGAGGTCGAAACCGCCCGCGCCTTCAGCTATCGCGCGCTGGCTGCATGTGTCGGCCTGCCTAAAGGTGCCGGGGGCCGAGGTGAAATCCACAAACTGACTGCGGCAGCCTGTCTGTACGCTGGTGAAGCATTCAACAAGGCGGTGACCGAAGCCTGCCATATCCATGGTGGCTCTGGCTACATGCAGGACACCGAGATCAACCGGCTGTTCCGCGCCAACAAGCTGTTGGAGATCGGCGCGGGCACAAGCGAAGTCCGCAAGATCATCATTGCCGAAGAACTTTTGCGCGCCTGAGGGGGACGTGACCATGAACAAGCAACTGCGCAACGACACCACTTTGCCAACACATTTCATGACGGACGAACAGCAGGCCCTGGCCGATCAGGCAGGCAAGTTCTTCATGTCAGAGTTCCATCACCTCAACGCAGAGATGGATGACACCGACGACCTGCCGACTTCGGTCTTTCCCAAGCTGGGCGAGATGGGCTATCTCGGCCTGAACGTGCCGCCGGAATTTGGTGGTGCCGGGCTCGATTTTACTTCCGCCTGTATCATCACCGAACAGCTGTCGCGGGCCTCTGCCGCGATCGGGCTTACTCATGTGGCCCACGACAACCTGTGCGTCAACAATATCTATCGCAACGCCAATGAGGAGTTGCGCCGCAAGTACCTTCCGGGCCTGTGCAACGGCACGCTGGTGGGTGCTCTGGGCCTGACCGAACCTGGCGCGGGATCCGATGCGCTTGGCTCGATGCGGACAACGGCAAAAAAGGATGGCGACGATTATATCCTGAACGGGGCAAAGATCTACATCACCAACGGGCCGATTGCCGATCTGGTGTTGGTCTATGCCAAGACCTCGCCGGAAAAGGGCGCCAAGGGTATCTCCGCCTTTATCGTGGAAACCGACACGCCGGGTTTCAAGGTGGCGCAGAAGCTCAACAAGATGGGGTTCCGCGGCTCGCCCACCGGCGAATTGGTGTTCGAAGACTGCCGGGTGCCCGCTAAGAACATGGTCGGCAAGCTGGATGGCGGCGTGGCGGTGACCATGTCCGGGCTGGATCTTGAACGGGCTATTGTCTGTTTCAACGCCTTGGGCATTGCACAGCGGGCATTGGATATTTCCATCGACTACGCTAAGACACGCCAGCAATTCGGCAAACCGATCGCCAAGTTCCAGATGGTACAGGCGATGCTCGCCGACATGTATACCCAGATTGAGGCGGCGCGGAGCCTTTCCTTGCGCACCGCAGCCATGTGTGAGGGCCTTGAAGAGGGCGAGGGCGGACGCGGCGAAATCCACAAGCTCACAGCTGCCGCGATCTTCAAGGCTGCCGAGGCGACCTCCTTCGTGTTGGATAGGGCGGTGCAAATCCACGGCGGCTCGGGCTACATGCGCGATACCGAGGTGAACCGGCTTTATCGCACCGGTCGCGTGCTTGAAGTTGGCGCGGGCACCCAAGAAGTGCGTAAACTCATCATTTCCGGCGAGTTGCTGAAGAACTGAGGAGGGGGACATCATGAGCGACAAGAAATTACGGCGCTACGCGCCGGATCTGATGGCGGGCAAGGTTGCCCTCGTGACGGGGTCTGGCTCTGGAATGGGTCGGGCGACGGCGCTTGAGATGGCCTCATGCGGGGCCAGACTGGCGCTGTTTGCGCGCCGTGAAGAGCCGCTGGAAGAGACCGCCGAAATGATCCGCGCGGCGGGAGGCGAAGCGTTTGTCGTGTCCGGCGATACCCGCGACGAGGATAGTATCGAAACCGCTATGGGACGCATCAAGGACCATTACGGGCGGCTGGATGTTCTGGTGAACAATGCCGGTGGCCAGTACATCGCTGCAGCCCGTGACATCACTAACAAGGGCTTCGAGGCGGTCATTCGCAACAACTTGATAGGGTCATGGCAGATGACCCGCGCCGCTGCCGATCATTTCATGTATGACAATGGTGGTTCGGTCGTGTTTGTCACCGCCATCTCAGCGCGCACCGCGCTGACCGGCTTTACCCACACAGTCGCTGCCCGCGCCGGCGTCACAGGCATGATGAAGACACTTGCCGCCGAATGGGGCGAATACGGGATCCGTCTGAACTGCGTTGCGCCGGGAACAATCAAGACTGACGCACTTGGCCGCTATCCCATTCCACCGGAACGGTGGAAAGAATTGAACCGATCGGTCCTGAACCGGATGGGTATGGCCGAGGATATAGCTGGGACGATCATTTTCCTTGCGTCCGATCTGGGGAATTTCATCACCGGCGAAGATATCTATGTTGACGGTGGGGAAACTCTGCATATGGGCCACGATGCCCGCGACATGATAAATCCGCAGATGTTTGAGAAACGCGAACGAGGAGACGGAAAAAATGAGTGAACAACCCGTCCTTCTGGAGATCTCAGACAGGATCGCCACGGTCACGCTGAATGATCCCGAGCGGCGCAACCCGGTGACCGGCAACAACATGATCGCCGCTCTTCTGGAGACCTTCACCAAGGTGCAGGCGAACCCGGAGGTCAGCGTGATGATTCTCACCGGCGCCGATCCGGCCTTTTGCGCCGGTGGCGACATCAAGGAAATGAACGACCCCGAAAGCGTGTTCCGCAAGGAGCCGCTTGCGGCGGCGCAGAGTTATGTCGATGGGGTGCAGCGCCTGCCACAGGCCCTCTATAATATGGATGTTCCGACGATCGCCGCGGTCAACGGACCTGCGGTCGGCGCTGGCTGCGACCTGACCATGATGTGCGACATGCGCATCGCCTCAGAGAAAGCAAAATTCGGCGAGGTGTTTCTGAATCTCGGGATCATTCCGGGCGATGCAGGTAGCTGGTTTATGTTGCGTCGTCTGGGCCATCAAAAGGCCGCCGATCTGACCTTCTCTGGGCGCATGGTCGGGGCCGAAGAGGCGCTGGAGCTTGGCATGGTGCTTGAACTTGTGCCCCATGAAAAATTGATGGAACGGGCCCGCGAACGGGCTGCCGTCATCGCAGCGAAACCTCCGCGGGCGGTGCGGATCGCCAAGCGTCTGATGCGCAATGCCGAACGAATGGATCTACCGGATTTCCTGAACTCTGCCGCGGCCTATCAGGCGCTCATGCATCAGACCGAAGACCACCACGAGGCGGTTGCTGCGTTCATCGAGAAACGCAAACCCAACTTCACGGGGCGCTAATGGGAAATTCCTATGTCTGATATCTCCAAAAAGAAGATGGAGCAGATCGCCCTGATGTGGAATGCGCGCGGTAAGGGGCTGATAACGCATATGGCGCTTGAGATCGAAGAGGTCTCGACCGAGGGCGTTCGGGTTCGGATGCCGTTCAACCCTGACTTTTGCGTCGACGTGGATCAAACCAGGCTTCATGGTGGCATCCTGACGGCCCTTCTGGATAGTGTCTTCGGACTGGCAAACTTTGTTGCTATCGAAGGCGTCAGCACGATGGCGACTCTTGACCTCAGAGTTGATTATCTGCGCCCTGCCCGTTCGCGCGCGGATGTGATCGTTCGCGCGCATTGTTTTCGCGAGACCCGCCACATTGCCTTCAATTCCGGCAGCATCTGGTTCGACGGCCATGAGGATGCCGAAATAGCCCGTGGAACCGCCTCGTTTGCTTTGACGCGTGGTGACACCAGCCTGTTTGACGCGCTAACTGAAAGAGAAGCCTCGTGATAGATTTGCAAATTGTCAATGCACACGCATCAAGAGTGCCATTCTTCCGTTTTCTCAATTTTGAAGTTCAAAGCCTGGACGGTCTCCATGCCGAAGCGGAAATTACCTTTGAAGACCGCCATATCGGAAACCCGGTCATGGAGTATTACCATGGCGGCATAATTGCGAGTTTCATGGAAGCCACTGCCGCCATCGCGGTACAGCCCGATTTCGCGGACGTTCCGGCCAAGCCGATTAACCTGACCGTCGATTATCTGAGACCAGGTGTGAAGGGACCGCTTTTTGCCCACGCCAAAGTGACGCGCAAGGGCAAGCGGATGGCGAGTGTCAGCGTGATTACTTGGCAGGCGGAACGGGAAAAGGCGGTCGCGGAAGGGCTGTATCACTTCCTTTTGGTGTAATCACATCAATTGGTTTCGGGCGTGTCTTGCCCCGTCGATGGAATGGCCTCTCGTTTGCAAATTCCTTCCAGTAGAAGATCGATGAGCATCGCGGAGAACTCAGGCAGAGATATATACCCTTCCTCTCCAGCCTTGTTCGGATTGAACCACTCTACCGTCCAGTTCAAGGCGCCCAACATGACTTGGCGCAAGGGAACGATCTTGATATCCGACCTTATCGCGCCGTCTTCCTGAGCTTCGCGGAGTATACGGTCCCAGAGTTTTCCATATTCGTGACGAATAGCTCTGTGCCTCTCCCTGAAATTATTGGGAAGCATTCCATAGCTTCGGATGTTCGCCGAAGTGAATTCGCTTGCCTTGAAGAGGAAATCCAGGTGCGTCCAGATTGCAGTCGCTATCCTGGCGTGATGATCGTACGGCGCATCGAATTTCTGAACCGCCGCTTCGACGCCAGTTAGCAAGTCGCCCAGTCCGGCGTTCAGAACTTCGTCAACGATCGTTTCCTTGGAGTTGAAGTGGTAGTAGACGCTGCCCGCCTGCATGTCCGCTTCTTCTGCGATCTTCCTCAGCGTCGTTGCCTTATAGCCATTGTCCCTTAGAACGCGCGCTGCGGCCTGAAGAATTTCTCCTCGGGTCTTCGCGGCCTTGCCGTTGGAATCCTCGGTCTTGGCGGGAACGGCGGGATACAGTTTCAAACCTTTGGTGTCCGCCCTGTCACGGAAACACATTCCGTCAAGTATAAGCTTGCTCATCCGTTCCGCGAGGATGCGCACCGGATACTTGTCGACATTATACCATTCCACGGTCCAGTTCATGGCGCTCAGGATAAACTGCCGGATCACTGTCGTGGATATGTCACTTCGAAGGTGACCGGCGCGTTTGGCGTCATTGAGGAATCTGCCCCAAGCCCCTGCATATGAAGCACGCAACTCGCGATGCGGGGCGCGTGTTTCGTCTGACAACATCGGATAGTTCCGAATATTGGCCGACGTGAAGTCGCTGTCGGTCAACAGATAGGTCAGGTGTGTTTCAATCAGCAATTCGAAGGTCTTGCGAAAATCCTCTGAACTTCTCGTTGCCGATCCAACGATGTCACTGACTTTCTCATAAAGTTGACGCACGCCAAGTTCGAGAACTTCGCTCAGAATCTGGTCCTTGGATTGAAAGTGGTAATAAATGCTGCCGGCCTCAATGCCAGCTTCCTGCGCGATGTCGCGCATCGTCGTTGCGTGATAACCTTCATACCGAAAAAGTCGTGCGGCCGCAGCGAGTATGGCTTTGCGGGTCCTCTCTGATTTGCTCAGATCGTCATTCACTATCCTGGTATCTTCAATCTGTCGTGCCATCCAATGTCGATACTTGTCAGAGGTGAGGCTGTCTATTGCAATAAATCTAACAACTGTTAGAATACATCAAAGTGAGCGTCGAATCAAGCTCCTTAGAAAGTGTAACGGGAGAGGAGAACTTCCACATGCGAGGGTTGACTGAAAAACGGGTCATCGTGACCGGCGGTGGCAGCGGCATCGGTCGTGCAGTTTGCGAACGGTTCGGCGAATATGGTGCCGAGGTGGCCGTTTTCGATCTGAACATGGAAGGGGCGGAAGAAACTGTTCGACTGATCACCGAGGCCGGTGGAAAGGCGCAGGCCTTCAAGGTAGATATCACCGACCGCGCTCAGGTCGACACGGCAGTGGCCGGGTTCGAGGCCGGAGGGCCGATTGATGTGCTGGTGAACAACGCCGGCTGGGACGTGATCAAACCGTTCCTGGATACCGATGCCGATCTTTGGAAAAAGGTCATCGACATCAATCTTTATGGACCGCTCAATATGCATCACGCGGTGCTTCCAAGCATGGTTAAAAACGGGGGCGGCCGCGTTGTCAATATCGCGTCTGACGCCGGTCGGGTCGGGTCATCGGGCGAGGCCGTCTACTCGGCCTGCAAGGGCGGCATCATCTCGTTCACCAAGACCGTGGCGCGCGAACTAGCACGCAAAGGTATTCAATTGAACGCGGTTGCGCCCGGCCCCACCGACACTCCGCTTTTCGCTCAGGTTGCTGAGGGCGAGGCCGGTGAAAAGATCGCCGAAGGTCTCAAGCGGGCAATTCCGATGAAGCGCCTGGCACAACCGTCAGATTACCCTGGCATCATTTGCTTTCTTTCGTCGGATGACGCTGGGTTCATCACCGGCCAGGTGATTTCGGTTTCAGGCGGCTTGTCCATGCACGGTTAAAACGCTGGCAGCGGAGCCGGTCACACGGCGCTGCTGCCAAATCGTGCCAAGAGTTACCTCCCTGACTGGCCGTGCATTAAGTACGGCCATTTTTTTTCGGTGCGGAAAGGTTGCGAATGTTTCAACCAGACTCTGACATTCAGCGGACAAGCACGCTGACCGGTTTTTTGAAAGACTGCGGCATTGACAGTTACGAGGGTCTTGTCCGCCGCTCGAATGAAGAGCCGGACTGGTTCTGGGGCCGGATCATTGAACATGCCGGTATACGGTTCATGCGGCCCTATACGCGGCTGCGGGATATCTCCCAAGGTTCCGAATCAGTCAAGTGGGCCGTCGGAGGCACATTGAATCTGACGGAAACCTGTCTTGACGTTCGAATTGCCGACGGCCTGGGCGACAAGGTCGCAATCGACTGGGTCGGCGAGGACGGAAGCCGCCGCCGCTGGACCTATTCCGAACTTGCCGCCGAAGCCTCCCGTGTCGCCTCAGCCCTTGCCGCCCGCGGTGTAAAGCCCGGCCAAGCGGTCGGCATCTATATGCCGATGATCCCCGAAATCGAGGCCGCGCTTATGGGTATTGCCCGGCTGGGCGCGGTGGCGGTGCCGCTGTTCTCCGGCTTTGCGCCCGCAGCCATCGTATCGCGGCTGAACGATGCCGCTGCGGTGGCGGTGTTGACAGCGGACGCCACACCCCGACGAGGCAAGCCAGTATGGATGGAGGCGACCCTTGCCAAGGCCCTGACCGAGGTGCCAACGGCCCATACCGTAATCAGCCTGCGACGGTTCGGCGGCGCGGTGGCCAATCCAGCCCGCGATCTCGACTGGGCCGAAACCGTGGGGGCGGCCAGCCCGGATTTCGCGGCTGTTCCAGTCGCGGCCGAAGACATCTTTCTGATCGCCTACACCTCGGGCACGACCGGTCGGCCCAAAGGCGTCGTGCATACCCATTTGGGGGCGCAGGCAAAGGCCACGGCCGATTTCATGCTGTGTCTCGACATGAAACAGGATGACCGGCACCTATGGATGACCGACATGGGGTGGGTCATGGGCCCGCTCACGCTTTTGTCGGTGCTCTTGTCCGGTTCGACGCTGATACTGGCCGAGGGTGCACCATCAACGCCAGGCGATCCCTTTCGGCTGTTACGTCTTGCTTCCGATATGAACGTGACCCACATGGGCGTCGCCCCAACCCTGGTGCGGCAGTTCATGACGCAGGATTCTGGACTCTTGACGGGCTACGACCTGTCGTCCCTGCGCATTGTTGCCTCGACCGGTGAACCCTGGACCCTCGACGCCTGGCTGTGGCAACTCGACCATATCTGCCGCCGCCGCGCGGTGCCGCTGAATATCTCGGGCGGGACCGAGCTTTTCGGCGCGATCCTGACTTCGACCGTGCTGCACGAAATCAAACCTGGCGGATTCTCCGCCGAGGCGTTGGGTGTCGGGGCGAAAGTGCTGAGCGAGGACGGCAGCGAAGCCCGCCCGGGCGAAGTGGGCGAACTCGTTGTGACACAGCCACCGCTGGGCCTGACCCCCGCCATTTTGAGAGACCGCGAGCGCTACCTTGAAACCTACTGGTCCACTTATCCCGGCATCTGGCGGCATGGTGACTGGGTGCGCTGCGATCCAGACGGGACATGGTACATATTAGGAAGGTCGGATGACACGCTGAACATCGCCGGCAAACGCATAGGACCACCCGAGATCGAGGCGGCCCTCACCGAGACGGGACAGGTGGTGGAAGCCGCAGCCATTGCCGCGCCCGACGAGATCAAGGGGGTGGCCGTGGTCTGTATCTGTGTGCCGGCACCGGGCGTGTCGCCCGACGCTGCCCTTGTCGAACAGCTCAAGGATCAGGTCGGAGAAATCGTCTCGAAACCCTTCCGCCCGCGCGAGATCCACTTTGTCGAGGCGCTGCCAAAAACCCGGAGCATGAAAATCATGCGCCGGGTCGTACGCGCCGCCTTCCTCGGTCAGGATCCGGGCGATCTGTCATCGATCAGCAACCCTGAAACCATTCAGCCTATAGCAAACCTGCAAAAGGAGAAATCATGATCACTGTATTCGGAGCCACGGGCACCACTGGCGCGCCTCTTGTCGATACGCTTCTGGCAAAAGACGCGACCGTGCGTGCTGTCACCAGCGATACCTCCAAGCTAGACGCGCTTAAGGCCAAAGGATGCGTGGCAGTCGCTGCGGATTTCGCTGATCCCACAGCGCTGGCGCGGGCCTGCGACGGAGCAGAAAAGATATACCTGGTTACGCCTGCCCATCGGGACATGCGTCAGTGGAAGGCGAATGTGGTCGCGGCGGCCAAAGCTGCTGGCGTGCGCCATATCGTTGTAGCCACGGGGCTTGGCGCGTCGCCCAAGGCGGGGCTGACCTTTGGGAAATGGCATTCCGAAACCCAGGAACTGTTGAAGCAAAGTGGCCTTGACTGGACCTTCGTTCAGCCGACGTATTTCATGCAGAATCTGCTCTGGCAGGCCGGAAATATTGCAAAAGATGGGGTCTATTACGACGATCTGGGCGGCCCCGTAGCCTGGATCGACGCCCGCGACATCGCGGATGTCGCCGCCGAGGCGCTGACCGCTCCGGGGTACGAAGGCAAGGCTCTTGGTCTGACCGGACCCGAAGCTCTTGCCGGAGAGGATATTGCCGCCCTCCTGTCCGAGGTGACAGGCCGGACTGTCACCTGCGCGCCCCTGTCGGCCGAAGATGCCAAGGCGGGTATGGTCGCAGGCGGAATGCAGGACGAGGTCGCCGGAGCCATGGTCGAACTGGCCTCCATAGCGCCCAAGGGCTACCTTGCCGGTATCGAGACCACGGTCAGCGACGTGCTCCGCCGCCCGGCGCGTCGATTTGCCGATTTCGTCGCCGAGAACCGGGATGCTTTTGTCCTGTGACCTTGCGGCGCCGCCGCTCTATCTCGAGTTGGCGCCGCCTCAGGAAGCGGCCACACAGATCGACCACCTTTTCGTGTTCCGCGATACCGGTGTGCTAAGCCGTCGTGGAAGCGGCCGGTTCGCAACTGACCTCTTTACCCTTTCGATAACCTGCGACGACAGCGACGGGGCGCGCGTATCGCTGGCAGAACCGCGCCCTTGTTTCACGCCCCGCCCAAGGCCCTTCCAGGGTGTCGTGGCCGGGCTGCGACTGTCGTCACGACCGCAGCGAATGCCCGACTTCAAAGTGCTGGACATGCTGGCCTTGGAACTGGGCCGCGTACAGACCGGGGACGATGACCTGCCTGCGCTTGTCGCGGTGCTTGACGGCCTCGCGAAAGGCCTGTGCTTTGCCGCGCCACCCGGAGCGTACAGCGACCGGACCGAACGTCGAAAGGTGCGGGCGGAAACCGGCGTGTCGCGGCGGAGGCTTGCGGCTTCGCGACGCTTTCGTCAGGCTCTCGGGCAGCTCGCGTCACAGACCCTGCCGCTGAGCGATCTGGCGCTGGACGCCGGATATTATGATCAATCTCATTTGTCTGCCGCTTGCCGTACCTTTGCCGGCAAACCGCCCGGCGCGTTGCGCGCTCAGTCCGCAACGTGTCGATTTGGCCTTTCGCTACAAGATGCGCGCCTCAAAGACCGCCTAAGAGTGGTCATCAATGAATGAAATCGAAGAGGAAGACCCGCCATGACGCGATTCGAACCAAAGAACCCCGACTATGACGCAAGCGTGCATGACAGTTTCAACCGCCAGCAGGTGATGCATACGTTGGGGATCAGCATTGCCGAGTTGTCGCCCGGCCGCATTGTTCTGGAAATGGCACATCAGGATACGCTGACCCAGCAGCATGGTTTTTTACATGCCGGAATCGTATCGACCGCGCTCGACAGCGCCTGCGGATACGCGGCCTTTTCGCTGATGCCCGCGGAAGCAGCCGTTTTGACAGCCGAATTCAAGATCAACCTGCTCAACCCGGCGGACGGCGAACGGTTTCGCTTCGTCGCTGACGTGGTGAAGCCGGGAAGGACTCTGACCATCTGCGAAGCGCGTGCCTATGCCGTGAAAGGCGAGGATGAGAAGCTGGTCGCGACGATGACCGGAACGCTTATGGCGCTTGTGGGGCGAACGGGCGTGGTGGGCTGACGACCGGGCCGGGGCGCAAATCAATCCGCGAGCCGGGCTTCGAGGACATGCCGCTGGACCTTTCCGCTGGTCGATCTGGGAAAATCCTCGAACGCGATAAAAAGAAACTCGCGCGGCCGTTTGTAGCCTGCGAGGTTGTCACGGCACAAATTCATCAGCGCTTCGGCATCCGGCCCGTCCTTGCTGCAGGCGACAAAGGCCACCGGACTTTCTCCCCATTTCACGTCGAATGCCCTTACTACAGCGGCATCAACCACACCGGGATGAGATAGAAGAACACGCTCGATCTCCGCAGGGTAGACGTTCTCGCCGCCAGTCTTAATCAAGTATTTGGCCCGGTCCACAAAGTCGATGGTGCGGTCCGCATTGCGCCGGAACAAGTCGCCCATGTGGAAAAAGCCGTTGCGAAAGTCGCGGGCGTTGGCGTCGTCGGCGTTCCAGTACCCCGAAAACAATGTCGGACCCCGCACAGCCATTTCGCCCGGCGTTCCATCCGGCACTTCGTGGTCGTCGGGATCGACCAGCCGAACCTCGCAAAATGCGCTGATGCGCTTTGAAAGCCGGTCCGGGGTCACACCCGGCGCAATCAGATCGGCGGTCCCCGGCGGCAGGCCGGTTTCAGTTGCGCCGAAGGAATTCAGATAGGGCGTGTCCAGAAGGGCTGTCAGCTCCGCGATCTGATGCGGCGGCACCAGATCGGCCATGGCGCCGCAAACCTTGATCCCCTTCACGGGCAAAGGGTTGGCGCGTCGTTCTGCGATAAAGGCGTCCAGCGCACCGGGCATCATCACGAACCAGCCGATCCGGTAGCGCGACAACGCTTCGTTGATGACTGCAGGCTGCAATCCGTCCACCATCACCACGGTCCCGCCCCGCAGGACCGTCGCCAGCGCATGATCGGTGGAGGCCATGTGGAACATCGGTGCCCAGGCGATAAACCCGTCACCGGGATCCAGTGCCAGTTGTGCCGCAAAAGCCATGGATCGGGCGATATGCGCGCGGTGGCTGATGAGGGCCCCCTTGGGCAGGCCCGTAGTCCCGGAGGTATACAAAATCGTCAGACCGGCCTCTGGATCGTCGACCATGGTTCCGGTGCGCGGGTCCGGCTCGACCCCGGCAATGGCCGTCTCCAGGTCTGGCCCGACGGTTAGACAGGGTGTCGCCGCGACAGCGCTATAAGCTGCTGAAAGATCGGGTTCGACAACCGCGAGCACCGGCTCGACCAGATCGATGCAGTGCTGCAGTTCATCGCGGGCAAGCCGCCAGTTCAGGCAAGCGACAATCGCGCCGATACCTGCCGCTGCCAGTTCGACCTCCAGGTATTCTGAGCGGTTGTGCGACAGGATCGCGATCCTGTCGCCGGGCACCACGCCTCGTGCCAGAAAGACAGCCGCCAGACGATCGACCCGCCCCAGCAATTCGGCATAGGTCAGTCTCTTGCTGCCGTCCTCGATGGCCAGATCCCCCGCGCAATCCTGTGCGCGGGTTCGAAAGATCGAATACAGGTCGGCGCGCCCTGCACGCGAGACTTCGGTCAGCATGGAATCCTCTCTTGCCAGGGTTTAGGTTCAAAGACTTTGCGCCAGGCGCACTCCTTCATCAATGGCGCGCAGCGCATCAAGTTCGGCGGCCTCCTTTGCGCCGCCAATCATCGTAACCGTGACGCCGCGCGCGGCAAGCTCTTCTGCTAGGGCCCGTTCCGGCTCCTGACCGGTGCACAGCACGATTGTATCGGCCACGATGATCTTTGGCATGCCGTCCACGAGGATATGCAGCCCCTCGTCGTCGATGCGGTCATAGGTCACTCCGCCCATGGCCTCGACCCCATGTTTGCGCAGCGCATTGCGCAGGATCCACCCTGTCGAGACACCAAGCCCTGCACCGGGTTTCTCTGTCTTGCGCTGAAGCATGACGACTTTGCGGCGCGATGGTTTCGGTGCCAGGGGATCGCCGATCAGAGCGCCCGACGAAGCAAATTCGGGGTCAACACCCCAAGTATCGCAAAAGGCTTCAGTATTGGCAAACTCGTCGGGATCAGTCACTAGGAACTCGGCCACATCATGGCCGATGCCCCCTGCCCCCATCACGACGACACGGTCGCCCGCCACGCGCTCACCGGACAGGATTTCGGCATAGGTCGCCACGCTGGGATGGTCGATACCCGGCAACTCGGGAACGCGTGGCGTGACGCCCGTGGCGATGACCACATGCTCGAAGCCTTCAAGATCGTTCACATCGGCCCGCTGCCCCAGACGCTGTTTGACACCATGCTTTTTCAACTGACCGGCATAATAGCGCAGGGTTTCGTCGAACTCGTCCTTGCCCGGTGCAGCGCGCGCCAGGTTCAGTTGACCGCCCAGCTTGTCCTGTGATTCGAACAGCGTGACATAATGGCCCAGCCGCGCCGCCTCTGCCGCGGTGGCCAGACCTGCGGCGCCACCGCCGACGACAGCCACGTTCTTTGGCACGTCGGTTGGCGTGTCCCGAAATTCCGTTTCACGCCCGGCCCTGGGATTGACGAGACACCCGACCGGCCTGTCCGAAAAGATGAAATCCAGGCAGGCCTGGTTGCAGGCAATGCAGGTGTTGATTTCGTCCGAGCGACCCTCGCGCGCCTTTTTTACGAAATTCGGATCGGCCAGAAACGGGCGCGCCATCGAGATCATGTCCGCATCGCCAGAGGCGAGTATGTCTTCGGCGAGTTCGGGTGTGTTGATTCGGTTTGAGGCGACCACCGGGATCGACACGGCCGTTTTTACGTTAGCCGCCGCCTTGCGCCATGCACCGCGCGGCACCGGATAGGCAATCGTAGGGACACGGGCCTCGTGCCAGCCGATGCCGGTGTTCAGAATATCCGCGCCTGCTGCCTCGATCTTGCGCGCCAGTGCGGCAATTTCATCGGCGGGCGCGCCGCCCTCGACCAGATCGGCCGCCGAAATCCGATAGATGACCAGGAAGTCGGGACCACAGCGTTCACGTACTGCACGCACGATCTCGACCGGGAATCGATGACGGTTCTCAGCGCTTCCGCCCCAGTCGTCGTCGCGCTTGTTGGTGTGAGTAACGGTGAATTCATTGATGAGGTATCCCTCGGACCCCATGATCTCGACGCCATCGAAGCCTGCGGCCTGCGCATTCGCAGAGGCCACGGCAAAATCCTCGATGGTACGGAGAATATCTGCTTCTGTCATTTCACGCGGGATGAAACGGTTGATCGGTGCCCGGATCGGCGACGGAGCCACACACCCTTCGATTTTTGCATAGCGCCCGGCGTGAAGAAGTTGCGCGCAAATCAGGCTACCTTCGGCTTGCACCGCCTCGCAGATCGGGCGCAGGCTGCGCGCTTCTTCCGGGTCATCAATTCGCGGACCTTCTGGATCGAAAATGCCCTCGGCATTGGGCGAAAATCCCCCGGTGATCAGAATCGCCGCCTCACCCCGCGCTCGCTCGGCGTAAAACGCGATCTGTTTGGCTATGCCGTCAGGCTCGGTTTCCAACCGCGTGTGCATCGACCCCATGATGACACGATTTCGCATCACGTGCCGACCCGCACGAATAGGGGAAAGCATGGTTTCAAAGCTCCCCGATGGTCCATTTTCCATTTTGATCCTCCTCCTCAAAACTACTCTTGATCTATATTCTAACATTTGTTAGATTTTTGGAAAGATAAATTTCGGTCATAGGGAGGAGCACCGATGCAATTCCAGCCTACAGAAGATCAAAAGGCGTTTCGCGAAACCGCGAAGCGCTTTGCAACTGAGAAACTTGCGCCCACTTATCAAGAGCGCGCAAGCGGCCACACCTTTGATCGCGCCCTGATCAAAGAGATGGGCGCACTGGGCCTGATCGGGGCCGATCTGCCTGAAGAATTCGGTGGGCTGGGCGAAAGCTCTGTCACGTCGGGGCTGATCGTCGAAGAGATCGCCTATGCCGATTTCAACGCAAGTTACGTGCAGCTTCTGGGCTCTCTCATGGGCGGCATGGTGGCCAAGCACGCGTCCAAAGAGATCGCATCGGAATGGGTTCCCAAAGTTGTTTCGGGTGAAGCTGTCATTGGTCTGGGTCTGACCGAGCCGCGCGGCGGGTCAGATGCGGCCAATCTGATTCTCAAGGCGGAGAAATCTGGGAACGGATGGCGGCTGAACGGCGAGAAAACCTCGATGAGCTTTGCGTCCCAGGCCGATGCTGCCGTGGTTTTCGCGCGCACGGGCGACCCTAGCGGCGGCTCGCGCGGGGTTAGCGCCTTTTTTGTCGATCTTAACCAGGAAGGCATCAAGCGAACTCATTTTGAAGACATCGGCACAAAACCTGTCGGGCGCGGGTCGGTGTTCTTTGACGATGTATTCGTGCCAGCCGAAAACATGATGGCGGAACAGGACCGTGCCTTTGGCACGATCATGGCGGGTTTCGACTATTCCCGCGCGCTGATCGGGCTGGAATGCCTGGGGGCCGCGCAAGCGTCGGTGGATGAAACCTGGGCCTACGTTCGGGAACGCGAGGCCTTCGGGGCCCCCATCGTGCAATACCAGGGCGTCAGCTTTCCGCTGGCCGAGGCCGAAACCCAGCTGACCATGATGCGCCAGCTTTGCTATTACACGCTGGACCTGCGCGACCGTGGCCTGCCGCATACCTCCGAAGCGGCCATGTGCAAATGGTATCTGCCCAAAACCGCCTGCGAGATCCTGCACCAGTGCCTGATCCTGCACGGGCATTACGGCTATACGACCGACCTGCCTCACCACCAGCGCTACAACGATGTGCTCGGCCTGCAGATCGGTGACGGTACAGCGCAAATCCAGAAGCTTGTGATTGCTCGCGAGAAGGTCGGACGGATGGCGCTGCAGTATGACAAGAAGGCGACGGGTGCTCAGAAATGAACGATCCCATCATCGTCACAACCGAGGGCAACACCGGCATCATCGAGCTGGCCCGCCCCGAGAAATTCAATTGCCTGTCACTTGATGTGCATGAGCGCATATCAGCCGCACGATCGGAATTCGAGGCAAACCCTGAAATCCGGACGATCCTCATCCGGGCGCAGGGCAAGCACTTTTGTACCGGCGCCGATCTGGTGGAAGTGAAAGGTAAATTGAACGATCCCGCCGCGCTGGATCATTTCATCGCCTTTGGCATGGAAAACCTGCGTGCGCTCGAAACCTCCTCCCTTCCTGTCGTAGTGGCTGTGCAGGGGTTGTGTCTGGCCGGCGGGATCGAACTGATGCTGGCATGCGATGTATGTTTCGCGGCCGAAACCGCCCAGTTTGGCGATCAGCATGCGCAATTCGGGCTGATTCCCGGTTGGGGCGGCTCACAGCGGCTGACACGGCTGATGGGGCAGCGCCGGGCACTCGATCTGATGTTCTCAGCCCGCTGGCTTGCGGCGGGAGAGGCCAAAGAGGCTGGGCTTGTCAATTACATCGTGCCGGACGCGGATCTGCACAAGTCCGCACTGGAATACTGCGAGAAAATCGCCACCCGCTCGCGTCCCGGTATCGCCGAGATGAAGCGGCTGGCACGGGAAGGCGCGGATCTCGGAATCGACCAGCAAATGCGGCTGGAACGTGATGCCGCCGTGCGCGCGTTGCCCAGTGATGATGTCGCCGAAGGTCTCGACGCGTTCGAGAACCGGCGCGCCCCTGAATTCAAGGCCTGAGGACGAAACATGGATTTCACTCTAAACGACGAACAGCGTCAGATTTACGAATACGGCGGTCTGTTGGCACAAAAATACGACAATGCTTATTGGCTGGACCACGCGCGCAGGCATGAGTTTCCGCAAGAGATGTTCAAGCAGATTGCCGATGACGGTTTTTTGGGCATCATGGTCCCAGAGGAATACGGCGGTGCGGGCCTTGGCATGACCGAAATGGCCCTGTTCATGGAAGGTACTGCCAATCACGGCATTCCGCTTCTGATGATGGTGGTCGGGCCAACCATGTCGCTGGCCCACATCGCCAGCCATGGGAGCGAATTCCACAAGAAAGAACTGCTGCCGGCCGCCTGCCGCGGTGATATCCAGTTCTGTTTCGCGATCACCGAACCGGGGGCCGGGTCGAACACAATGAAGGCCACCACGCTGGCCAAGCGTAGGGGCAACCGGTTCAGCCTGTCCGGAGAAAAGACCTTTATCACCGGTGCCGAAGTATCGGACTATTGCCTGGTTGTGGCGCGGACCAAACCGCACACCGAGGTCAGCCGTAAGACCGACGGCTTTACCTTGTTCGCTGTAGACCTGAAGAAAAAAGGCGTCGACAAGCAACGGGTTAAGATCTCGATCCCCCTGCCTGAAGAACAGTGGACCTTGTTCTTCGACGAGGTGGATCTGGGCCCCGAAGATGTGGTCGGCGAGGTGGACGAAGGGTTCTCGATCCTGTTCGACAGTCTCAACCCCGAGCGCATCATCCTGGCCGCATTGTGCTGCGGCATCGGCCGGTTCGCCCTGAACAAGGGCGTGAACTATGCCTCCGAGCGCAATGTGTTCGGCCAACCCATCGGTGCGCACCAGGGCGTGCAGCACCCAATGGCCAAGGCGCACACAGCGGTTGAGATGGCCAGCCTGATGACCCGTCGCGCGGCATGGGAGTTTGACAACAAACTGCCGGCAGGGGCTTCGTCAAACATGGCAAAATACGCCGCCGCCGAAGCTGGGATCGAAGCGGTGGATGCCGCGTTGCAGGCGCATGGCGGATCGGGTTTCACTGAGGATACGGGACTATACGAGATGTATCCGCTGGTGCGCCTGTTGCGTACGGCCCCCGTGAACCGCGAACTGTGCCTCAGCTTCATAGGCGAAAAGGTCATGGGTCTGCCTCGGTCCTATTGATCGCCCGGCCTAGAATGGAGGACAATATGCAATTTGGAATGCGCTTCCGGCGCGAGGATGCCGCTGACAAGGTAAATGATCGCTTCTGGCACGAGATCGAGGGCACGCCACTCGACGAGGTGCGCCGCATTCAGGAAGAGCGGTTGCGTGATCAGATGGCCTACCTCAAGGCGAACTCGACCTTTTATCAGGAAAAGTTCGCCGAGGCCGGTATGGAATTCGACGATATACGCACCATCGAAGACCTGCAGAAGCTGCCCTACACTTACAAGACCGAGATCCGCGAAAGCCTGTCCGCCGCGCCGCCGTTCGGCAAGCACCGCGCCGCGCCGATGGCCGACATCGTCCAGATGCAGGCCTCGTCGGGCACGACCGGCAGCCCCTCATATGTTGCCCTCACCGAAGCCGACGCCGAGATGTGGCACGAGATGACAGCGCGTTGTTTCTTTGCCAATGGCGTGCGCCCCGGCGACATGGTGCTGCATGCATTTTCGCTGGCCAAGGGCTTTGTCGGCGGCATTCCGGTGATGCAGGGCCTGCAGTACATGGGCACGATCGATGTGCCAGTGGGAGCGGACGGCGGTGTCGAGCGGCTGCTGCGCGCCTGCGCCGATACGCGCCCGCGTTGTATCGTCGGCGCTCCGAATTTCGTTCTGCACCTGGCTGAAAAGGCACCAGAAGTGCTGGGATGCAAGGCCAGTGAATTGGGCGTGGAACAAGTGGTCGTCGGCGGAGAGCCCGGCGGTGGCATCCCTGCAATTCGCGCCAAGATCGAAGAGGCATGGGGTGCAAAATGCTCTGAAATGCTGGGCGGCACCGACTTGGGCGTGACCTATTGGGCCGAATGTGACGCCCAGACGGGGATGCATATGGTCAACATGGACTATATCATCACCGAATTGCTCGACCCCGAAAGCGGCGCAATCATACCTTGGGAAAAAGGTGCCGAAGGCGAGATGATCTATACCGCCATCGGCCGGCAGGCGAGCCCTCTGGTGCGGTTCCGGTCAGGTGATTATATCGAGGTCATCGACACCGAATGCACCTGCGGTCGGACCGGCCCCAAAATCCGTTGCACCGGACGTACCGACGATATGCTGATCGTGCGCGGGGCAAATGTCTTTCCGTCGGCCATCAACAGCGTCATCACCGAAATGGTGCCGGAGACCAACGGCGTTATGCGCATCGTGGCCGATTTCGAAGGCCATACTACGCAAGGTGCGCTGACGGTGATCGTCGAACGCGGCCCCGATCGGGATCCGGCCGATGATGCCACCCTTAAAAAGAAAATCGAGCAACGACTGCGCGACTCCTTGGTTTTTAAGGCCGACGTTCACCTGGTTGCGGCCGACTCTTTCGAAAAACCCGGCGCCGCCAAGGTCGCCTTCGTTCTCAGAAAATATCCAGACCTGCCATGACAAAAATGAAATCCCTTCTCGACACCGCGTCGGACGACTTCCGCGCCAACGACGCGTCTTACCGCGATAAAGTTGACGAACTGCATGCCCTCCGGCTCACACAGCGCGTCGGCGGCCCCGAAAAAGCGCGCGAACGTCATGTGGAAAAAGGCAAGATCCTGCCCCGCGAACGGATTGAGCGTTTGATCGATCCGGGCACACCTTTTCTGGAACTCGGCGAACTGGCAGGACTGAACATGCACAAAGGTGTTCCGCCCGGTGCCGGTATCATCACCGGAATCGGTGTGATCGAAGGTCGTCAGTGCATGATCATCGCCAATGATGCGACCGTGAAGGGCGGCACATATTTCGGGATCACCTGCCGCAAACATGTCCGGGCACAAAAAATCGCATGGAATAACCGCCTGCCTGTCATCACGCTTGTTGACTCGGGCGGGGCTTTCCTGCCCGATCAGGCCAACCTGTTTCCTGACGAAGGCCAGTTCGGGTCCATCTTTCACCAACAGATCGGCATGTCCGGTGACGGCGTTCCGCAGATCGCCGTCGTCATGGGGCCTTGCACCGCTGGCGGTGCCTATATCCCGGCGCTCTGCGATGAAGTGGTGATCGTGCGTGGCCAGGGCTTCATGTATCTGGGTGGCCCGGAACTGACCTTTGCCGCGACGGGCGAAAAGGTGGATGCAGAAGAACTGGGCGGCGGCAAAATGCACTCGTCAGTGTCGGGTGTGACCGACCATCTTGCGGAGGATGACGCCCACGCGCTTGCCATCACGCGCGAGATCGTCAGCCATCTGGGCGAAAAGCCTCTGCCCCGCAAGACGCCGCAAACGCCGCGCCCCCCCGCCTATCCGGTCGAGGAAATCTACGGCATCATCAGCCGCGACCCGAAGGTACCTACCGAAAACCGCGAGATCATCGCGCGGCTTGTGGATGACAGCGATTTTCACGAATTTAAGCCGCTCTATGGCGACACGATCATGACCGGTTGGGGGCGCATCCATGGCCATGAGGTCGGTATACTCGCAAATACGGGCGTGCTGTTCGTCGAAGCCGCGCTGAAGGCAACGCATTTCATCAATCTCTGCGTCCAGCGAGATATCCCGTTGCTGTTTCTCGCTGATGTGAATGGCTTCATGGTGGGCCGCGAAGTCGAACAGATGGGCATCGCCAAAGCCGGGGCCAAGATGATCACGGCCATGTCCTCTGCGCGAGTGCCAAAGTTCACCATCATCACCGGCGGCTCATACGGAGCGGGCTATCTGGCCATGCTGGGCCGCCCGTTCCAGCCGGACGCGATGTTCGCCTGGCCGACGGGCCGTTCCGCGATAATGGGTCCCGAACAGGCTGCAAGCGTGCTGGCTCAGGTCCGCGCGCAGATCCATGAACGCGAAGGGAAAAGCTGGTCGCCGGAGGAAGAAGAAGCCTTCAAGGCGCCGATCCGAAAGGAATACGAAAATTTTCAGGGTGCCTATAATTTTGCTTCCAACCTTTGGATCGACAGCGTGATCGAGCCCAGTGAGACCCGTGACGTCATGGCGCTGATGCTGGATGTGACATCACGCAGACCCAAGGTCGATACCAATTTCGGCGTCTTCAGGATGTGAGGAGCGAACCATGAAAATCAAAACGCTTCTGATCGCCAACCGCGGCGAAATTGCCTGCCGGATCGCGCGCACCGCGCGGGCCAGCGGTATCGCCCCTGTCGGTATACATTCGCAGGCCGACGCCAATGCCCTGCATGTCCGCGAGATTGGCAAATCGGTCTGTATTGGCGCCGGACCTGCATCCGAAAGCTATCTGAAAATCGATGCGGTGATTGCCGCCGCGCAATCAGTGGGTGCGGATGCAATCCATCCCGGTTACGGCTTTCTGGCAGAGAACCCCGACTTTGCCCGTGCGGTCGAAGCCGCCGGCATGATCTTTATGGGGCCGACGCCGGAAACGCTTGAACGATTCGGCGACAAAGCCAGCGCCAAACAGGCCGCCGTGGCAGCCAGCGTCCCGGTCATTTCAGGCGCGGAAGGCGCGCGGTCGGATCCCCAGCAGATTGCCGACGAGGTGCGCCAAATGGGCCTGCCAGTCCTGCTCAAGGCGGTCGGTGGCGGAGGCGGGCGCGGTCAACGGCTCGTCACCGACGAAACCACGCTGGTCGAGGACATCGAAGGCGCGCTGCGCGAGGCTAAATCCACCTTCGGCTCCGAAGGGCTGTTGTTGGAGCGTTTCCTGCCCGAGGCGCGCCATGTCGAAGTGCAGATCGCGGGCGACGGCAAGGGCCATGTAGTACATCTGTTTGAACGCGATTGCACGCTTCAGCGCCGCCACCAGAAAGTCATCGAGGAAGCACCGGCTTGGGGTCTGCCCCGAACGCTTCTGGACGACATCGCACGCGACGCGGTGCGCTTGGGCGAAACGCTGGACTATCGCGGGCTGGGCACGGTCGAATTTCTGGTCGCGGGGGACGAGTATTTCTTCCTTGAGGTGAACCCGCGTATTCAAGTGGAACACCCCGTTACCGAGGCGATTACTGGGTTGGACCTTGTCGCGCTTCACTTGCGCATTGCCGAAGGTGCGGGCCTTGGTCTGGTTCAGGAGGACCTCAAGATCAACGGACATGCGGTCGAGGCGCGACTGTACGCCGAAGACCCAAGTATGCAATTTGCCCCGTCGACGGGCACGCTCTCCACGCTCCGCCTGCCATCGGGCCTGCGCATCGACAGTGGCGTCGAGGAAGGCGACGCGGTCACACCTTATTACGATCCGATGATCGCCAAGCTGATCGTGCACGCGCCCGACCGGGAAACTGCACTGGCGCGTCTGGCTACCGCGCTGGATCATGTCTCGGTCGAAGGCGTCGAGACCAATCGCGCCTTTCTGACGGCGCTGGCGCGAAACCCTGAATTCGAACGGATGCAGGTGCATACCCGCTGGATCGACGGCAGGCTGGACGAGTTGACACAAGCAACCGCCCTCGTTCGCCCCGATCTGTGGAAAGCGGCAGCCGCCATTCTCTTTGTGACTACATCGCGCGGCGACGCGAACGCCAATCCCTGGGCCAACCGTGACTCCTTTACCGGCTGGCGGCTTGGCCTGGGCGGAGATGCTATCGAAGCGGGGCAGCGTGTGACGCTCACCGATTCAGACCAGGCATCCGAGGAATTGCGTGTCGGGCCTGTCAAACCGGGTGCAATATACACAGTCTATTCGGAGAACAGCGAAGCGCTGATACTGTCCGCACGTGAAATCTCGCCGGGCCGTTGGCGTATTGCTGAGGGCGACACTGTCCACTTGATCGAGACACGTCTGCACGCCGGCGTGATCGAACTGGACACACCCGAAGGCCGTCTTATCTTCCGCCCTGCCGCGCCCCTTGCCTTTGCCGGCGGCGAAGCTGTGGCGGATCGCGCCGTGACCTCTCCACTGACGGGTATGATTGTCGAAATCAAGGTTTCCGACGGCCAGACTGTCGCCGAAGGCGACGTGGTTGCGGTCATGGAATCGATGAAACTCGAAATCTCGATCCGGGCGACTGCGGCCGGAATCGCCAGCAATATATCCGTCTCGAATGGAGACATGGTCGATCGCGGCCAGGTCATCGCCGAGATTCTGCCATCCGAGGAGTGATGAAATGAACGACTTTCCCAAATTCGTCGAATTTCGTGAGGAAGGCCCGCGTGAGGGTTTCCAGATCGAAAAAAAGATTTATCCGATCGAAGAAAGAATCGAGCTGATCGACATGCTCAGCGAAACCGGTCTCAAGCGCATTCAGGTCGGCAGCTTTGTCAGCCCGAAATACGTGCCGCAGATGGCCGATACCGGAGAGCTGTTCCAGCGCATCAAGCGCAAGCCGGGTGTGAACTACACGTCGCTCTGGCTGAACGACAAAGGGTTTCGCAAGGCCTTGACCGCGCATGAGGTCGATATCGATCCGCGCCTGCTGTTCTATCCGTCCGAGGCATTCGCTCAATCAAACAATAATTGTTCCTCTGTAGAGATGCGCGAAAGGCAACGCGACTGGGTCCGCCTTTACAAAGAAGAGGGATATACGGTCGACGCGGCCTATGTGATGACGGCCTTCGGCTGCAATCTCGAAGGTCCGATCCCGCAAAAGCGCATCCTGGACGATTTCCGTTTCATACTTCAACTGTGCGAAGAAGAGGACATCCCCGTGCCGATCCTTGTGATCGCCGACACCATGGGCTGGGGAAACCCCGAGGCGGTCAAACGCATGATCGGCGCCCTTCGCGAAATGGCGCCCGAGGCGCGCATCGGTATGCATATCCATGACACACGCGGGCTGGGAATCGCCAACGTTTATGCCGCTCTGTCGATGGGCGTGGACATGTTTGAAAGCTCGGTTGCCGGTCTTGGCGGCTGTCCTTTCGCGGGCCACGGCCACGCCCGCGCCGCAGGAAATGTCTGTACCGAAGATGCAGTGTTCCTGTGTCACGAGTTGGGCATCGAGACCGGCATTGATCTGGACAAGCTGATCGCAGCGGCGGTCAAGGCAGAAGAGATCATCGGCGTACCGCTCATGGGCCGGGTCATGCATACCGGCGGCCTGGACAAATACCGCAAGGCAAGCTGAGGGAGAATGAGAATGTCAAAGGCACTTGATGGAAAGGTTGTTCTGGTCACCGGGGCCGGCGGGGGGATCGGGCGTGACATCGCCTTGATGGCAGCCTCGGAAGGCGCCGCCGTGGTCGTCAATGATCTGGGCGCGTCCCTGAAAGGCACCGGTCAGACAGAAACCGCGGCGCAGAAAGTCGTTGAAGAGATCAAGGCAGCAGGCGGCGACGCCATTGCCGATGGCGGCAACGTCACCGATCCCGACGCCGCACGCGCGATGATCGAAGCTGGTGTCAAAGAATTCGGCCGCATCGACGGGGTGGTAAACAACGCCGGCATTCTGCGCGACGGTTACTTCCACAAGATGACCTATGAGGATTTCGACGCGGTGGTGAAGGTCCATCTTTATGGTGCCTTCAATACCAGCCGCGCGGCCGCCGACTATTTCCGCGAACAGGAAAGCGGCGCGCTCGTGCACATGACCTCGACCTCGGGGCTGATCGGCAATTTTGCCCAGGCGAACTACTCTGCCGCGAAGCTGGGCATCGCGGCCTTCTCAAAATCTGTTGCGCTTGATCTCAAGCGCTGGAACGTCCGGTCCAATTGCATCGCGCCCTTCGCCTGGAGCCGGATGATCTCGTCGATCAAGACCGACACCGAAGAACAGAAGGCGCGGGTTGCCAAGATCAAGGAGATGACACCAGCCAAGGTCGCGCCGATGGCCTGTTTTCTGATGAGCGACCGCGCGGCTGACGTGTCAGGACAAATCTTTGCGGTGCGCAAGAACGAGATCTTCCTGTTCAACCAGCCCCGCCCGGTACGGTCGATCCATTCCGGTGATGGCTGGACCGCCGATGAAATCGCCGAGCGCGCCATTCCCGCGCTCAAATCGCAGTTCACGCCGCTCGAGGTTTCGGCGGATGTCTTTTCTTGGGATCCAGTCTAATGGGAAAACGCAAAGAAAAAATCAGCTCCGATATTGCCTGGAGCACCTCTGACAAGATCAGCGTGCGTGGCCTCGACCTGCCCAACGAGATTCTGGGGCACATGAACCTCGGCGATCTGGCATTCCTGCAGTTGACAGGCCGCAAGGCCACACCCGAGGAAAGCCGGGTGTTCAACGCCATCGTCATTACACTGGTCGAACATGGCATCACGCCTTCGGCACTGGCGGCGCGGATGACCTATATGGGGGCGCCGGAATCGCTTCAGGCGGCTGTGGCGGCTGGCTTGTGTGGGCTGGGCACCGTCTTTGTCGGTTCGATGGAAGGTGCCTCGAAAATGCTTTACGAGGCGCTGCCACAGGACAAGTTGGGCACCGGTGTCGATCTGGATGCGCTGGCCGTCGAGACGGTGGAAAAGTTCCGCACCCGCAAGATGATCGTGCCGGGGCTCGGACATCCGGTGCACAAGCCAGTCGATCCGCGCACGCCACGCCTGTTCCAGATCGCTGCCGAGAACGGCAAGTCCGGTGAATACATCAAGTTGATCCAGAAAATTCAGGCCGTTGCCGAAGAAAAATCGGGCAAGATGCTGCCGATCAATGCCACTGGTGCGATTGGAGCCATCTGCTGTGAATTCGGCTTTCCCTGGAAGATCGTGCGCGGCTTTGGTGTCATGGCACGCGCCATCGGTCTGGTCGGTCATATCCTTGAAGAGAGCGAAAACCCGATTTCTTATGAGCTTTGGCAGCGTGCCGAGCAGGAAATTCTTGAAACGTCGGGTCCGGGAGCGAAGTAGCCAATGCAGACGTCAGCCCCAGACACTCACACCGATTTGCGCGACGCCTTGCGCGCACTTTGCGCGCAGTTTCCGCCGGAATATCATCGCAAGTTCGGCGAGAACGAAACCTACCCCGAGGAATTCGTCGATGCGCTGACCCGCGAGGGCTGGCTCGCGGCGATGATCCCCGAGGAATACGGTGGCTCGGGTCTGGGGTTGACGGAAGCCTCGATCATCGTGGAAGAGGTGAACCGCTGCGGCGGCAACGCGGGTCATTGCCACGGGCAGATGTATAATATGGGCACGCTGCTGCGGCACGGTTCGGATGAGCAAAAGCAGAAATACCTGCCCAGCATTGCCAGCGGCGCGTTGCGCCTACAATCCATGGCCGTGACCGAACCGACAACCGGAACTGACACCACCAAACTGAAGACCACCGCGGTCAAGAAGGGTGACCGGTATGAGATCAATGGCCAGAAGGTCTGGATCAGCCGCATCCAGCATTCTGACCTGATGATCCTTCTGGCACGCACCACGCCTCTGAACGAGGTCAAGAAAAAGTCGCAGGGCCTGTCGATCTTTATGGTCGATCTGAAAGAGGCAATCGGCAACGGCATGGAGGTCCGCCCCATCGCCAATATGCCCGGACACGAAACAAATGAAGTATTTTTTGACAGCCTGGAAATCCCCGCTGAAAATCTCATAGGGACCGAAGGGCGCGGGTTTTACCACATTCTTGACGGGCTGAACGCCGAACGGACCCTGATTGCGGCGGAATGTATCGGTGATGGATACTGGTTCGTTGACAAGGCTCGCGCTTATGCAGGCGACCGCGTCGTCTTTGACCGTCCCATCGGCCAGAACCAGGGCGTGCAATTCCCTATCGCCAGATCCTATGTGAATATCGAGGCCGCCAATCTGATGCGCTTTGAAGCCTGCAGACGATTCGATGCCGGGATGGATAGTGGGGCGCAGGCGAATATGGCCAAGCTGCTGGCTTCAGAGGCCAGTTGGGAGGCGGCCAATGCCTGCATCCAGACCCATGGCGGTTTCGGTTTCGCACGGGAATACGATGTCGAGCGCAAGTTCCGAGAGGCCCGACTGTATCAGGTGGCCCCGATCTCGACCAACCTGATCCTGTCCTACGTCGGCGAGCATATTCTGGGTATGCCGCGGTCGTTCTGAAATTTGTCTGGGCGAGATTCCTGACATGCGGGACCAAAGCCGCAATCCAAAGAAACATCCTTGGTCTGGGCAATGAGGCCAGCTCACCGATCTGTGTGAGGGCAAAGACATGTTCGACACGGTTGTTATCGACCAACGCGGCTTTTGATTTTAGCGATGGAGGATTTGCAACTTTGATGTCGGATACGACATGCTGCAGTTGCAGGTCCTTTACCATGAACGCCTTCGCATGTGTTAGATATGCGCGGCGGGGTATTGCATCAGCAACTGCTCTTTAGGCACAGCAAGCACAGGCTGTTGCGACGGCGCATACCACTTCGATCCACCCGAACCTGAACGCAAGCATGCGGCGCCGAACGGCGACCGCGGAGAGAACATTGGAGTCCGGCGCGCAGTGTGAAACATTGCACGATCAGATCTTGTCCACGACGATTAGAGAACTTGCTCGTCCACTAACATATGTGACGCTTGGGTTTCTCGGGCGGCAAGGTCAAGGGGCATCGGCTCAAGGAGTTGAGACAAGGTTTCCCACCCGTCGAACTGGCGCATCTCGATCTGGCCGGACGCATATGCTGGGCCTGTCGTGCACGGCACTTTCTTCAAGCTGACACTACTTTTTGAACCTTGTGGCAAAGGCGATAAGTAAGTTTCCTCATGGGTTTTCCTTCCGGGGCCAGCACTGACATCGATGACACCCCCCCCCTGCGAGATTCAGTTGACCTGCAAGCTCGATGCTGCCTCAGGGACAGTCCGTCGTCAGGACGAAACCAGCCAGTGCTTTTTTTCCGCCAATTACTCTGCGAGGTCACGAGAGTCAGTTGTTGATTTGTTTTCTAACATACGTTAGTTTTGTGAAGGGGGCTGGAAAAAGCCAATAAAATTCTGTGAAGATCGCGGGGAGGAGCGTTGATGCGCGGAGGCCTAGACGTCAATTGGGCGACAGTTCGTGCCGCGGTGATTTACCGCACAGCACGCCAAAACCAAGCATGGATTACGATATGACCACCGCTGCGGGATTCGCACCGCTTGGAGTTCATGGCGCGACATTGAAATTCGGCGGTGTGACTGCGCTCGACGATGTAAGCATCACCGTCAATGACAACGAATTGCTGGCAATCATAGGCCCGAACGGTGCCGGAAAAACATCTCTTCTGAATGTTACAGCAGGGTTTTATCGTCCTCAGAAAGGACGTGTCGAACTGTCCGGTAAAGACGTCACAGGATTGCGTGTCGACCAGATCGCTCGACTGGGTCTGGCGCGCACCTTTCAGGGCACCCATCTTTTTGCCGGGCAGAGTGTGGTGGAAAACATCATGATCGGTCGTCACATGCTGATGAAATCGAATGTGATTCAGGCCTTTTTCCAGTTCGGCCCAGTGATACGCGAAGAGTCCGAGCATCGCGAAGCGGCAGAGGAAATCATTGATTTCCTGGAAATTACAGCAATCCGAAGCAGGCCTGTCGGCACATTGGGCTATGGGTTGCGCAAGCGGGTCGACCTGGGGCGAGCGCTGGCGCAGGAGCCGTCGATACTGCTGATGGACGAGCCGATGGCTGGCATGAACTCGGAAGAGAAGGAAGACCTGGCGCGCTTCATTCTCGATGTGCGCGAAGCGCGCAAAATTCCGGTGGTTCTGGTTGAGCATGACATGGGTGTGGTGATGGATATTGCCGACCGGATCGTGGTGCTAGATTTTGGGAAAGTGATCGCCGAAGGAACGCCCGAAGAGATCCAGAAAAACCCAGCAGTGATCAAGGCATATCTGGGGTAGCGGAATGGTCAAACAACGAAAAGCAATGGTCTATACCGACCCGGCCGTGACGCAGAGCGAAACCCTGCCACAGGTTTTGCTTGCGCGTGCATCCTCAACCCCCAACGCGCTGGCCGAGCGCCATAAGCACCTAGGAATCTGGCGCGAATTCACTTGGGCCAATGTGCTTGACAAGGTCCGAGCGCTGGCACTCGGGCTGGAGGACAAAGGCCTGAAAGCAGGCGACTCCGTGATGATGATCGGAGAGAACGAGCCAGAGCATTTCTGGGCCGAATACGCGGTACAGTCACTTGGCGGGAAGGTTCTGTCTGTCTATCCTGATCAGACCGCTGAGGAAATTCTTTACCTCGCAGAAGATTCCCAGACACGAATATTTCTGGCGCAGGACCAGGAACAAGTTGATAAATGCATTGAGATCGCGAACAAGTACCAGGGAGGCTTGGCGATCATTTACTGGGATGGTTCGGGGCTTTGGAACTACGACCACCCGCTGTTGTGTTCGTTCGAGAGCGTGAGCGACGCCGGACGACAAATACACGCCAAAGACCCTTCCCGGTTTGAAGATCATGTCAAACGTGGTCGTGCCGAGGACACGGCTCTGCTGTCCTACACGTCAGGGACCACCGGAAAGCCCAAAGGCGTTATCATCAGCCATCGCTATCTGTTCGACAACTGCTCGCGGGTGATGGGCGCGATCGAAATTGCACCGGGCACGGAATACCTCACCTATATCTCACCGGCCTGGGTGACGGAACAGATTTTCGGCCTGTCGATCGGGCTGATCGCGCCGATGGTCGTGAACTTTCCCGAAGGCCCCGAGGAAGTGCTGGATAACATCCGCGAACTCGCGGTTGACGCTTTGGTGTTCAGCCCGCGCCAGTGGGAAAATCTCGCCTCTATCGTTCAGGCTCGGATGCTGGGGGCCGGCAACGTCCGCAAGGCAATGTACAACTGGGGTATGAAAGTCGGCCGCGACGTTTATGTCGAACATCTGGAAGGGCGCAAGCCAACCCTTTCCGCTCGCCTGCAACTCCCCATCGCCGAGGCGCTCGTCCTGCATCACCTGCGCGACAATCTCGGACTTGGGAAAGCCAAGAACGCACTAAGCGGCGGTGCGCTGATGGCGCCGGATGTCTTTCGCATGTTCCACGCGATGGGTGTCAAACTGCGCAATGTCTACGGGGCGACCGAGATCGGGCTTCTGACCGCACATGTGGGCGAAAGCTATCAGCTTGAAACAAGCGGTAGCTGGATGCAAAGCAACACTTCCTATGGCAACCCGCTCGAATACCGGGTTTCGCCGCAAGGGGAACTTCAGGTCCGCGGCGGATCGGGTTTCGGCGGGTATCACGGCAAACCCGATAAAACTGCCGAGGCGCTGACCGAAGAAGGCTGGTATGCCACCGGCGACGCTGTCTCGATGA
This sequence comes from Seohaeicola saemankumensis, assembly GCF_021021435.1. GTDB lineage: Bacteria > Pseudomonadota > Alphaproteobacteria > Rhodobacterales > Rhodobacteraceae > Seohaeicola. Next base: position 25,473 of record NZ_JAINWI010000018.1, on the reverse strand, counting down.
CCGACGACGGAGAACTCGTGTTCTTCGATCGGGTCAAAGACATGCGCCGACTGGCAAACGGGCACAGCTATCCGCCGCAGTTCATCGAGACGCGGCTGCGTTATAGCCCCTTCATCAAGGATCTGATGACCCTGGGCGATGAAACCCGAGACTTTGTCAGCGCGCTGATCAATATAGACATGGAAGTTCTCGGCCGTTGGGCGGAAGAGAACAAGATCAGTTTTTCAACCTATACTGATCTGTCGCAAAAACCCGAGATTCTTGAACTCATCAGGAACGAAGTAGCGCGTATCAATGCGCTTCTGCCTGAGGGTTCGCGCGTGGTGCGGTTTGCGAACTTTCCAAAGGAACTAGACCCGGATGAAGGCGAGTTGACCCGGAGCCGGAAACTCCGCCGCGCCTTTCTGGAAGAGCGATATGCGAAGCTTGTCGAGGCGATTTATGCCGGTGATGACAAGACCAGCCTTGAAATCGCCGTGACCTATCAGGATGGCCGCCAGGGCGTGCTCAAAGCCAGTGTTCACGTATCGGATGTTGAAGACGCATCTAAGGCTGCCAATCGGCAGTCGCAAACTTAAGGGAGTTCGGTGACAATGATTTATCTCATCAATGATATCATAACCGGGGCTTTGATCGGCCTGCTCTACGCATTGGTGGCCATGGGGTTCGTCGTGATCTACCGAGCCAGCAAGGTATTCAATTTCGCGCAAGGCGAGCTTGTCATCATCGGCGGGTTCATCGTCTGGTTCACGACCATGCAAATGGGGCTCAGCCTGTGGCTGTCGATACCGCTGTCTTTGGTTCTGGCAGGTCTTGTAGGGTATGCAATCGAGCGGATTTTCCTGACAAAGCTAATCGGTGAATCTGTGTTTTCAATGGTCATGGTCACGGTCGGCCTGCTGATCCTGTTGCGAGGGCTTGTGCTGTTGCTGTTCGGCCCTGCCGTTCGCCCTTTTCCGATCATCTTTCCGCTGAAACCCCTGTTCCTGGGCGACATGTTGATCCCGATGAATCTTCTGATTGGCGGCATCATTACCATTATCGCTGCCGTGGGCCTGTCGTGGTTCTTCAATCGAACCCGGTCCGGCTTGCGAATGACTGCGGTGGCGGAGGATCATCTTGTCGCATCCTCGATGGGGATTTCAGTGAAAGAGTCGATCGCCTTTGCCTGGATTGTGGGGGCGATCCTGTCCACGATCGGCGCGATGATCTTTCTCAGCGGCAAGTCGCTGACCTTCCTTGCCTCGGATATCGGGTTTGCCGCGCTGCCGGTGGCATTGTTTGCCGGTTTGGAGTCTATCGGCGGGCTGATCCTTGCTGGGGTGATCATCGGCATCGCCCAAAGCCTGACTACCAACTACCTTGATCCGCTGATCGGCGGCTCTATGGGCAGTGTCGTGCCTTACATCATCATGCTCGCCATTCTGCTGATCCGGCCCACTGGCTTGTTCGGCTGGCGCACAATCGAGCGGGTGTAAACCATGGATCCGTCCGGCATTTTCCCGACAAGCTATCGCGCCGACAGACGCGTTGTCCGCACCCGCTGGCAACTTCTGGCCCTTGCCTTGTTCGCCGTTCTCATGCTGTTGGCACCCTATCTGTTCAGCGGGCGCATTATCGCCGTGCTGAACATGATGTTGATCAGCGCCGTCATTGCCGTCGGGCTTCAGATTTGCACCGGTTATGCTGGCCAGATCAATCTCGGCCAGGCGGCATTCATGGGCGTCGGTGCATATACCGCCTCGATACTAGCCTCGAAGACCGGCCTGACGTTCCTTCTTACGATTCCCTTGGCAGGGTTCTCGGCTGCGGCGTTCGGCTTTCTCTTCGGACTGACGGCGGCGCGGATCAAAGGGTTCTATCTGGCTCTGACAACAATCGCGGCCCAGTTCATCTTTCACTTTGCGATCCTGAACCTCCCATCGACCTGGATGGGTGGGTCAAACGGCATCACGGTTCCACCTGCGGAACTTTTCGGAGTGCGTTTTGTCGGTGAAACAGCGCAATTCTACATGAATTTCGTGGTTGCCTCGATCATGGTCGCCGGTGCCTTCGGAATTGTGCGATCACGCTTTGGCCGGGCGTTCGTGGCCGTCAGGGACGATGACGTAGCAGCCGGCATTATGGGCATCAACGTTGCAGCCACCAAGGCGAATGCCTTTCTGATCGGCGCGTTCTATGCCGGTGTGGGGGGCGCACTTTGGGCCTATATGATCCGCTTTGTCGGCGTGGATCAATTCACCCTCTTTCACTCGATCTTCTTCGTCGCAATGATCATCGTGGGCGGAATGGGGTCGATCGTAGGAGCTTTGATCGGTGTCTTCGTCATCCGTATCATCCAGGAAATCATAGCGACCGTCGGCCCCAACATCGCCGAATCGGTATCCTTTCTGGGCGGCGACATAGTGTTCGCAGGCATGAATGTCATTCTCGGCGGCGTAATCGCTTTGTTCATGATTCTTGAACCCAAGGGACTGATGCACCGCTGGAATATCCTGAAATCATCTTACCGTATCTGGCCGTTTCCCTATTGACCAATAGCGCGGCTTTAAACCTGGGAGGAATAACAATGACGGACAAGACAAGACTTGGGCTCCGCGGCCTACTTGCGGCAGGTGCCATAACAGTCACGGCAGCCATGCCAATCAAGGCATATGCGGAAACGACATACAATTTGGCTCTGCTATCGGACTTTTCGGGACCGTATGCCGATATCATGCCGATTCTGGCGGCAAGCCGGGAAACCGTGTTCGACTGGTGGAACGAAACCAGCGGCCAGGAACTCGGCGTCACTCTGAATTACAAAAACTACGAAACCCGCTATGACGCTGCACAGGTCGCAAGCCTGTGGCCGGGGATCAAATCTGAGCTGGATCCGATTGCGGTTGTCGGCCTCGGTGGGCCGGATGTTGCCGCCCTGTCTGAACGCCTGCCAGAAGATAAGATTCCGATGTTCATGGCGACAGCCGCATACGGATATGCTTGGCAGTCCGATGCCTGGATCTTCAACCCGCGTCCGACTTATTCGCACGAGAGCGCAGGTTTTCTAAATTGGATGCGCGAAAAGCGGGGCGGAGACGAACCGCTCAAAGTTGCGATTCTGGCCTCCGAAGCATCGCCAGCCTATGTCGATATGGCTAAGGGCCTCGAACTCTATGCCGAAGAGCATCCGCAGGAAATCGACTTGGTTGAAGTCATCTATACTGAAGTCCAACCGACCGACCTGACAGCACAGATGCGCCGCGTGGTTCGGGCCGGGGCCGAAGCTCTCGTCATCCAGACAAACACCTCTATTGTGGTTGCCGCAAAACGGGGGTTGCAAGCAAACGGAGCCAATATCCCAATCATGATGAGCTCGCATAACGGGTTGCCCGCCTCCGGCGCTGCGCTTGGGGGACTCGAGCAACTCGAAGGTGACTACGAAGCCTACGGCATGGCAGTTGCCGCCGACGAGGACACTCCTGCGCGGCAATTCTATGAAACACTGGTTGCGGATTATGGCCTTGAGGCGCCGTGGAACGTCGTCACCGCGATGGGCATTTCCCAGGGTCTGTACACAGTGGCCGTGATCCAGCACGCGATCGAGGAAAATGGCGCCGATGGTGTGACCGGTGAGAAGGTGCGCGAGGCGCTCTTTGCGCAGCCGATCACAACCGAGGAAACACATGGGTTTCTGCCGACCTTGACCTTCACCCCCGACGCGCCCTTCCCTCTGCAGGGTCTCAAAGTGAATGTCGGCACCGTGAAGGACGGCAAGATCGCAATCGATGCCACCGGTGTCGATGTTCCCGACCTTCAGAAGTGGTGAACGCAACCGGGTGCCGCGCTAGCGGCACCCGTCCTAATCCTTAGCTTCGAGCGCAAAAATATGCTGGAACTCAACAACGTAGAAGTGACCTATTCCGACGTCATCCTGGCGCTCAAGGGCGTGTCGATGTCGGTCCAAGAAGGTCAATGTGTTGCACTGCTTGGCGGCAACGGCGCGGGAAAAAGCACCACACTCAAAGCCATTTCCGGAACCCTGAAATCTGAAGACGGGACGGTTTCGGCAGGTTCAATCATTCTGAACGGCACCGCGATCCAGAACATGGAAACGTCGAACGTCGTCAAGAACGGCCTGATACACGTGATGGAAGGCCGACGCGTGTTGCGACACCTCACCTGCGAGCAGAACCTGATCGTTGGTGGGCACATGGTGCCCAACTCAGCCGAGTTAAAACGCCGTCTGGATCACGTCTATACCCTGATGCCACGCTTGACCGCTCTGCGTAGCCGCACCGCCGGCTTTATGTCCGGTGGTGAACAGCAACTGCTGCTGATCGGCCGGGCCATGATGGCGAAACCAAAAATCATTGCTATCGACGAACCGTCTCTGGGGCTCGCTCCGATGATGATCCGGGATGTCTACGAGGTGCTCAAGCAACTAAAATCGGAAGGAACGACCTTCTTCCTGGTCGAACAAAACAGCGCCGCGGCACTGTCGATCGCGGACTATGCCTATGTGATGGAGAACGGGCGGATCGTGATGGACGGTCCGGCGGACAAGCTCGCCGACAACGAAGACATCAAGGAATTCTATCTCGGCGTCACCGCCTCTGGTGAACGCAAGAGCTATCGCGAGATCAAACACTATCGACGCCGCAAGAGGTGGCTGGGATAAAAAGGAAAGATCATGAGTGAACTGCTCGACATCAAGGGCCGGACCGCATTTGTATCCGGGGCCGGACAAGGCGTGGGCCGTCAAGTCGCACTGTATCTGGCCCAACACGGTGCGGGCGCTGTTGTGGTCAACGATTTTCACGCAGAGCGCGCCGAAAGTGTTGCCGCTGAAGTAGAAGCGGCAGGTGCAAAGGCGCTGCCGCTCGCTTTTGACGTGTCCGATTTCGAAGCGGTCGACACGGCCTTTGCCAAGGCACATGAAACCTTCGGCAGCGTCGATATTCTAGTCAACAACGCCGGGAACGCGGGGCCGACTTCGCGGCTTGACGATTTGGTACCCTTCTGGGAATCGGACCCTTCGGAATGGCGCCGTTGGATGGCCACCAATTTCGATGGCGTTCTAAACTGTACCCGCCATGCGATGCCGCTAATGGTCAAGGGCAGATATGGACGCATCGTCACGGTCATCTCTGACGCGGGCCGCGTGGGAGAGCCGCATCTGGCCGTTTACTCCGGTGCCAAGGCCGGGGCGGCGGGATTCATGCGCGCCATTGCAAAGGCCGGTGGCCGCTTTGGAATCACCGCGAATTGCGTCGCCTTGGGCGGCACAAGAACCCCGGCAGTCGCCGATCTAATCCCCGACGCTGAAGCCGAAAAACGGGCGCTTTCGCAATATGTGATCCGTCGTCTGGGCGAGCCGGAGGACCCTGCCGGGATGATCCTGTTTCTGTGCTCGGATGCGGCCAGTTGGATCACCGGCCAGACCTATCCTGTGAATGGCGGGTATTCCTTTGCCTGCTAAAGCCAAATGCAGAGGGCAACCGTCAATCGGAGCCCCCCGCAAAGATGCTTTCATTGTCGGCGCCAATTTCCGGCGGCAGACCCGAAATCTCGGAATCAAAATCGTCAAACTTCAGCGGCTGGACCAAGAAAGTTTCTGTCTTTCCGCCTTCTTGGGTCATGGTTCGCAGCAACTGACGCGCGCGCACATGCGGGTCATCAAGCGTTTCAACCAACGAATTGAGCGGTCCCCAGGGCACGCCGGCCTCGTCGAAAAGAGCGCCCCAATCGGCGCGTGTCTTGCTGACCAGCACCGCCGCGATCTCTTCGCGCAGAGTGTCCTTTTGCGCCACACGGTCGCGGCCTTTCAATCCGGCACGCTCCGGCTTGCCGATCACTTCGCAGAACGGTTTCCAGAACCAGTCCTCATGCGCAATGGACAGCGTCATCAACTTGCCGTCTTTGCAGGTAAACACGCCATAGGCCGGTTCGGCGATGAATTCGCCAAGCGGCGTGCCATTGGCCGCCGGAACGAGGAAGGCGGTGAGCATGGAAACGACTGCGTCCGACATCGAGACATCCACGTAACGACCCTGCCCTGTGCGCTGGCTGGAGATAACTGCCGACAGGATCGCGATGGCCGCAAACAAAGCCGCGCCAATATCCGCCAGAGGGACGGTGGGCAGCGGTCCGGGGAGACCCGTCTCCGCCTGATCTGCCAGCAGACCACCAACACCTTCGTAGCTCAGATCGTGCCCTGCCCTGTCCCGATATGGCCCGTCCTGCCCATAGCCCGAAATCGACACATAAACGAGGCTCGAATTTATCTTTCGGATGTCTTCGAACCCGGCACCGAGCGCCGCAAGCTTTCCGGGGCGAAACCCTTCAACAATGACATCGGCAGTTTGCGCAAGCGTACGAAACTGTGCAAGACCATCGGCAGATTTCAGGTCGAGCGCCACGCTGCGCTTGCCACGGTTCAGCGCCCTGAACAGCGGCGGAAACTGCCGGGCCGGATCGCCGATACCCGGTCGTTCGATCATGATCACCTCGGCCCCCATGTCGGACAACAGCATTGTCGCATAAGGACCGGGGAATTGCTCGGCGAGGCTAAGGATTTTCAGGCCGGCCAGGGGTGCAGTGCTCATATCACTCTCCAACTATCATTTCGTCCGCGTGCGGGTCCGCAACATAGCAGCGCAATCCGCCGCGAAAGGCAAGTCAAAATAAATAATTATCTATGTTCTTCAGGAGGTTAACATGACTGAAGCGCCCCAAACCCTATCCGTCGAACGTGTGGCCAGAACCGAATGGATCACCTTCCAGCGGACCGACCAGATGAATGCCATGTCAACGCAGATGCTGCGCGAAATGACTGCCGCTCTGGAAACGGCAATTGCCGACGATGCGGTTCGCGCCATCGTCTTGACCGGCACGGGCCGGGCCTTCTGCGCCGGTGCAGATCTGAAGGAAGTCGCGGGTGCCAGACATGAACCCGGTGAGCCGGATCTTCTCGATCTGGTCGAACACGCCTTCGGGCTGATGCGCAACGGCCCGAAACCCGTCATCGCTGCCGTGAACGGACTGGCAATGGCGGGCGGTCTGGAAATGGTAATGGCCTGTGATCTCGTCTTTGCCGCCGAAAGCGCAAAGTTGGGTGATGCCCACTCGAATTTCGGCGTCTTTCCGGGCGCGGGGGGTGCGGCAATCCTGCCAAAACGGATCGGATTGAACCGCGCGAAATACCTGTTGTTCTCGGGCGATAATGTTTCGGCCAGGGACATGATGGACTGGGGATTGGTCAACACTGTCGTCCCAGATGCGCAGTTACGAGAGGCCGTGCAGGTCTTCACCGACCGGCTGGCTGACAAGAGCCCCGCCGTGCTGCGCCGAATGAAAGCGGTCGCGAACAGGTCGCTGAATGTCGACGAAACCGCCGCGCTTGCCGAAGAGATGCTGAACCTGCGCGCGCACATGCGCTCATGGGACATGCGCGAAGGGCTGACGGCATTCGGTGAGAAACGCAAACCGCAGTTTCGCGGTTACTAAAATCAGGAGGACAAACGATGCAGGACATATATGTTGTGGGCGTCGGGATGACGCCATTCGGGAAATTCAGGGACAAATCCATCAAGGACATGACGGGCGACGCTGTCGCAGCCGCACTTTCGGACGCTGCTCTCGCGGCTGATCGTATCGACGGTGCGTTCTTCTCGAACGCCGTGCAGGGCCATATGGAAGGCCAGCACATGATCCGGGGCGAGATCGCGTTGCGCGAGATGGGCATTCAGGGCATTCCAGTGGTCAATGTCGAAAACGCCTGCGCCAGCGCCTCGACAGGGTTCAAGCTGGCAGTGGATTTCCTCAGGGCAGGCAATGGCGATTGTTGCTTGGCCGTGGGCGCCGAGAAGATGTATTCCGACGATCGCACGCTGATGTTTTCGGCCTTCGACAGCGGCTGGGATGTGAGCAACGGCGAGGAAGTCGCGCAGCGTCTGGCTGATCTGGGCGCAGGGGTCGCGGAACCGGAAGGATCGAAATCGACCAAACCATATAGCGTTTTCATGGATGTCTATGCAGGCTTCGCGCGGCTCCACATGAAGACCTTCGGCACCACGCAGGAACAGTTCGCCGCCGTCTCCGCCAAGAACCACGCGCATTCAGCGCATAATCCGCTCGCACAATATCGCGACGCAATGACGATCGAACAGGTTCTTCATGCGCCGCCTATCACCTATCCGCTGACCCTGCCGATGTGTGCGCCGATTTCCGATGGCGCAGCGGCGGCCGTTCTATGCACCCGCGAAGGGCTTAAACGGCTTGGGCTAGACCCCGCACGCGCGATCAAAGTCAAGGCCGCGATCCTGCGCTCCGGCACCGACCGTCCGCCGGAAGATTACGAAAATCACCTGACCCGCCTTGCCGCGCTTCAAGCCTATGAACAGGCCGGGCTTGGCCCAGAAGATATGTCAGTCGCCGAAGTGCATGACGCCACCGCTGTCGGTGAGGTTATCCAAATCGAAAACCTTGGATTTGTCGAATTCGGCGAGGGCGGCCCGGCCAGCTTGCGCGGCGACACCAAAATCGGCGGACGGATTCCCGTGAACCCTTCCGGCGGGCTGGAATCCAAGGGGCACCCCGTCGGGGCCACCGGTATTGGCCAGATTTTCGAGTTGGTCACACAATTACGCGGCGAGGCAGGCGCGCGCCAGGTTGAAGGCGCGCAAAACGCGATTGCCGAAAACGGCGGAGGCCTGCACGGCGTCGAAGAAGCCGCAGCCTGCGTCACCATTCTGGGTCGCTGAAACAAGGAAAAGAACAATGGAAAATGTGATGGCTGCCGCTCAGGCAATCTATACAGACGAGCAACGCATGTTGCTGGAAAACTTCCGCAAGATGGCCGAAGCGGAGTTCACGCCTTTGGCCGAGAAATACGAAAACCTTGGCCACCCGCCCGATGCAGAAACGCTGAAATCCCTGTTCGCCAAGGTTGAGGAATTCGGGCTTATCAGCGGCCTGATCCCCGAAGAGGATGGCGGTGCCGGGATCGACCGCATGACCTATGGCATCCTTTACGAGGAACTGGCCCGGATCTGGGCCGATCTGGCGATTGCAGTACTGATCCAGAGTCATGCAGTGTTCGCGCTCAACCTTCTTGGAAATGCGGCTCAGAAAGAGGCTTACCTCAAGCCGCTCCTGCGGAGCCAACGGATTTGCGCTACCTGCATTTCTGAACCGGAGGTCGGCTCGAATGTGCGGGAGGTCAAAACCCGTGCAGAACGTGAGGGAAACAAGATTTTCGTCACTGGCCAGAAGCTTTGGATTTCCAATGGTGCCCAATCGGATTTTGCCATCGTTGTCTGCAATCTGGACGACGGGATTTCCATGGTCATCGTCGACCGGGACACCGGCAGATATGAAAGCCGCGAATTGCGCAAGATGGGGCTTGTCGGAGCATCGACCTGTGAATTGTTTTTTGACCGGGCCGAAACCACAGCCGAGCATGTTCTCGGTAATGCAGGCGGGGGCCTGTTCCAGACTTTGAAGCTGTTTGAAAGCGCGCGAGTGTTTGTCGGCCTGACGAGCATTGGCATTGCCCAAGCAGCGTTGGAATGTGCTGTAAAATATGCAAAGGATCGCACACAACACGGCAAGCCGATCGGAGGGCATCAGTTGATCCAGGGCTATCTGGCCGACATGGTCACGCATCTCGATGCCGCGCGATTGTTGTGCCAACGCGGACTGCAACTTTTGGATCTGGGCGTGCGCTGCGACACCCAGACATCAATGGCGAAGTGGTATGCGACGGAAATGGCTGTCGAAATCGCCGGTAAGGCCGTGCAGATCCACGGTGGCAACGGTATCACCAAGGAGTTTCCCGTCGAACGCCACTTCCGCAACGCCAAGGTCATGCCAATCCCCGACGGCACCACCGAAATCCAGAAGCTGGTTATCGGGCGCAACCTGACCGGGCTGAACGCGTTTTAACGCGTTCAGCGAAGGAAGGCACACGCGGATGCATCTACCGCCGCTGCCCGACGGCAGACGGGAACACGGCACAACCGCGCCCAGAACGCGCCGTCTGAAAGGACCACCTGATGGAATCAATGATCCATGACATGGCCGAGCGGTTGTTTCGCGACAATATCGGTCATGGCCTGCGCGAGAGCGCCGCTGCCGGAAACTGCCCCCGGGCGCTCTGGACGCGAATCGAGGAGGCCGGGTTGCATATGGCGCTGGTGCCTGAAGAGGCTGGCGGTTTCGGTGTGCCCGCCGCCGAAGCGCTGGGGCTGGTGCGCATCGCTGGGGCGCATGGCCTGCCGCTGCCACTGGCTGAGACTCTGATCGCGAACGCGGTGCTGGCGCGTGCGGGTCTGGAACTGCCAGGCGGCAGACTGACCATCGCCGAAGGCGCCTCGCTGCAGTTGGAGCGGCGCGGTGCTGCGATTCATGCGATTGGACAGCTGAAAGTGGTGCCTTTTGCCCGTTGGGTCGACCGGATCGTGACCATAGCCGCGCTAAACGGCACCGATCATGTTCTATCTTTGCCAGTCAAGGATCTGACAGTGATCCCGGCGCAGGATCTCGCCGGGATGCCACGCGACGATGCCGAGGTCGACCTTGTGCTGACCGCAGCTGACGCCGCTCCTCTGCCAATGTCGCTGGGCGGCATGCGCGGGCTAGGCGCGCTCATCCGCAGTCTGGCCACCGCCGGGGCTATGGAGACCATTCTTTCGATGACTGTCGAATATGCCAACGACAGGGTCCAGTTCGGACGACCGATTGCCAAGTTTCAGACGATACAACACTACCTTGCTTCTATGGCCGGAGAAACCGCCGCATCGCGTGCCGCCGCTGAAATGGCGGCCGACAGTTATGATACTCCAGCCTTCGCCCTGACCGTTGCCGCCGCCAAGAGCCGTTCCGGTGAAGCTGCGGAAACGGTAGGTGCGCTGGCTCATCAGGTTCACGGAGCCATTGGCTACACTCAGGAACATGCACTGCACCATTTCACCAAACGGATCTGGAGTTGGCGCGACGAGTTCGGCACCGAGTTGGATTGGACAAGGGAGTTGGGGCGGGCCGCCTTGTCGAGCCCCCACGAAACCTTCTGGCATTTCATCACTGACAGCAGTGCACAAGGCACCCCAGCATGACCCTTACCGCATTTCCCCCACCCGCGCCTGACACCGATTACGACATCCTCAGACAAGAAGTCCGGGCCTTTCTGGCCGTAGAGTTGGCCGATTTCCCACCCGACATGCGCGCGAAATCATGGAACGGATTCAGCCGTGACTTTTCGCGCAAGCTGGCGCAGCGCGGCTGGGTCGGCATGACTTTTCCCAGGGAATACGGCGGGCATGCGCGCAGCGCACTGGAACGTTATGTCGTGTCAGAAGAACTTTTGGCCGCCGGCGCGCCGGTGATCTCGCATTGGATCGCCGATCGTCAGAGTGGCCCGCTTATTCTGGCAAAAGGAACCGAAGAACAGAAACGCGCTATCGTACCGCGCATCGCTGCGGGCGAATTGTGTTTCTGCATAGGGATGAGCGAGCCCGATTCCGGCTCGGACCTTGCTGCAACGCGCACAGTCGCCACCGAGGTCGAGGGCGGTTTCCGCGTCAACGGCACCAAGGTCTGGACGACCTATGCGCATGTGGCCGACTACATGATCCTGTTCTGCCGAACCGACAAAAGCGACGACCGCCACGGCGGTATGAGCCAGTTCCTCATTGATCTCAAAGCCACCGAAAACATCCAGATCAGCCCGATCATCGACATGGCCGGCGAACATCATTTCAACCAGGTCATCTTCGACGATACTTTTCTGCCAGCCGACGCGCTTCTAGGCGAAAAGGGCGAGGGCTGGTCGCAGGTCATGAGTGAACTGGCCTTCGAACGCAGCGGACCGGAACGATTCCTGTCGTCCTTCACCCTTATCGAGGAACTGATCCGATTGCTGGGCAAAGACGCAACCGAAGCGCAACAGGCCGAGATCGGTCGCCTTTCCGCGCATCTGATGGTGCTGCGGCAAATGTCACGCTCGGTCGCTAGGATGCTGAACGAGGGCAAGAACCCCGCACTTCAAGCCGCCATAGTCAAGGATTTGGGCGCGTTGTTTGAACAGGACGTCCCTCGTCTGGCCCGCAGCCTCGTGTCCCGACCGGCCGTGCCCGGAGGACGCGACAGCTATGCTGCGGTGTTAGCCTATACTGAACTCGCAGTACCGTCTTTCTCGCTTCGGGGAGGCACCCGCGAGATTCTACGCGGCATCATCGCACGCGGACTAGGGCTGAGGTGACGGGGAATTCGGCCAGCCGGATCGACCCAGCATAACTCAGGACTGCTCCAGCCTCGACGTTAGCCTAGCGCCAGCGAAAGTTCTTCGGCGCTCTATTTAACCACTGTCACGTAGAGTTTCTGATTCTGGGCCAAGCGTTCCGCGAGCGCACCGATGACTAGAGCCTCAGGATAGGGCAGCAGGTTGCCCCACTGCCCTTCGCTGTTGCAACTGCCAATTTCGGGTGCTTCAGAGAGTCTCAGTTGTCTTTCTGATTGACGATCAAGTCCGCATTCTCTGGCAAATCAGAGACGACTGTCACCGCGTCAGCACGAATTCTCGAATGCAATTTAAAAGCCTCGGCGCAGGTTGCCTCGGCCTTGGCCGTGTCGGCGCCTTCCTCCAGAACAAGAGAAACGCGGATCATGTCGCGATCGTTTTCCCGCGTCACCACAGCCTGCGCGGCCTTTGCCCCCGGCGTGGCGATGACGACCTCCTCGATCACGCGCGGATAGACGAAAATCTCGCGGACCTTGACCGCCGCCCCGACCCGGCCCTGCAACGCGGAAATGCGGCTGACGCTGCCATCCCCGTTGCTTTCTAGCGCGAATGCACTGTCGCCGGTACCGAACCGGATCATCGGCCAGGTGGCGTCGCGGGCGGTCACGACAACTTCGCCCGGCTCACCCTGCGACACTTGCGCGCCGCTGACCGGATCGCAGATCTGCACCACGCGGTCAGGGTGAACCACGTAGCCTTCGCCACCATCTTCGTAGGCGACAAGGCCCAAATCGGCGGTGGCATAGGCGGCCCAGGTTGATACGCCATAATCAGCCTCGATTCGGCGGCGCTTGGCCATCCAATCGCCCATCTCGCCCCCGAGGAAGGCGGTCTTTACCTTCCACGCATCTCGGCCATAGGTTTCGATGACCTTGTCTGCGAGTGTCAGGAAAAAGGCGGTCGAGGCGCAGATCGAAGTCACGCCGGTTTCGACGATGATCTGTGCCTGAAGCTCGGTATTGCCGACGCCACCGGGGATCACTGTCGCGCCCGCAGCCTGCGCCGCTTCGTCAAACAACAGACCCGCAGGAACCAGGTGATACATCCAGGTATTCAGGATGATGTCTCCACTGCCCACCCCTGCGGCCTTGAACAACAAATCCAGACCATGCCCGCCACCGCCTGGAAGCGAAGGTTCGAATATGGGGCCGGGAGAGACATAAATACGCCCGACATCCTTCAGATCGGAGGCAAGAAACCCACCAAAGGGCGGATTGTTGCGCTGGATCCTCAGGAGTTCTTCTTTTTTCATTACCGGCAGACGAGACAAGTCCGCCAACGATGACACAGCCGCCGGATCGAATCCGGCAGCTGCAAATCGTGACTTCAGACCGGGTGCCATTTCGGCCGCGGCGGCGTAGGCTTGAGCGATGTCACGGTAGATGTCATCGGACATGTTCATGGCTCCTTGTCCGTTTAGGGTTTAAAGCGGGCAGTCCTTGCGGAAGTTCGGCGCGCGCTTTTCGCGGTGCGACAGCACCCCTTCCTTGACGTCCTCGCTCATGAAGCCAAGCATTTCCAGTGCGGTTGAGGCATCGAAAATCGGTCCGGCCTGACGAAGCCAGTTGTTCAGCGAATACTTGGTCCAGCGGATCGCACTTTGTGAGCCGTTGGCCAGTTCGACGGCCGTGTCCAATGCAATCTGCTGCAACTCGTCATCCTCGACGCACATGGACACAAGGCCAATGCGCTCGGCCTCTTCGCCCGAAACCGGTTTGCAGGTCATCAGATAGTATTTCGCCTTGGCCATCGAGGTCAGCAGCGGCCAGATGATCGCCGCGACATCGCCAGCAGCAACACCCAAGCGCGGATGACCATCGACAATCTTGGCCTTCTTTCCGGCAATCGAGATGTCGGCGAGAATGGCAACAACAAGCCCGGCACCGGCCGCAGGCCCGTTAATTGCGGAAATGATCGGCTTGTTGCAGTTGATGATGTTGTAGACGAGATCCTTGGCTTCTTTCCACGTCTTCATAATCTCATGTGAATTGCCGATCATGTTCTCGATCAGGCTGAAGTCGCCGCCGGCCGAAAACGCTTTTCCTGCGCCAGTCACTATGACAGCGTTGATATCTTGGTCGCGGTCGATGTCGATCCACATATCCGTCATCTGGGTATGCGTTTCGGCATCTACGGAATTGAAGGATTCCGGTCGGTCGAACGTAATGCGCAGAACGCGATCCGCCGGATAGTCGAATTTCAACTTGTTGTATTTTGCATAACGATCAGACATGTTTCTGTTCCTTTACTTATGTTGTTGTTGATCTAGCCAGGCAATCCGAGGACGGCCTTGGAGAGAATATTGCGCTGAATCTCGTTCGATCCGCCGTATATCGTGGTGGGACGGGCCTTGTAGAAACTCGAGAGGACGTCCACACTGATATTGCCGACTTGTAGCGGACCGATCGATCCGCCGTCGGGGCCTGCCGCCTCGATCATCAGTTCCGTGATGCGCTGAAAGCACTCGGTCACCCAGATCTTGAGCATCGAGACATCGGCGCCCAGCGTTTCGCCACGCTTGAGCTGATCAGCGAAACGCGAGTAGAGCGCGGCATGATCCTCGACGTCGAGCGCGGCTTGGGTGAAGCGGTCGCGGAACACCGGATCGTCAAACGCGCCACGCCCACGGGCAAAGATTTCAAGCTGTCCCAGAGCGTTCTGGGCCAGACTTGGAGAGCCAATGAAAATGCGTTCGAAGCTCAACAGCGCCTTGGCCATCGTCCAGCCCTTGTTTAACTCGCCGACAAGGTTTTCCTTCGGCGTGCGAGCGTTGTCGAAGAATACTTCGCAAAACTCCTTCTCGCCCGACAGGGTTGTGATCGTGCGAACCTCGACACCGGGCTGATCCATTGGAACAAGAAGAAAACTGATCCCCTGTTGTTTTTTGGGAGCATTCGGATCAGTGCGCACCAGCATGAAGATATGCGTGGCATCATGCGCCATCGTGGTCCAGATCTTCTGTCCGTTGATGACAAACTCGTCGCCGTCAATCTCAGCGCGCGTGCGCAGATTGGCCAGATCGGAACCGGCGCCTGGTTCCGAGTAGCCCTGACACCAAATGTCTTCACAACTCAGAATACGCGGCAACCAATAGTCTTTTTGTGCCTGGGTGCCGAACTTGATGATCAGTGGGCCGACCATCTGCACGCCCATGTCACGGCCACGATTGACGCCCCAACGTTGCTGCTCTTCATAAAAAATCAATAGCTTGGCCGCGTTCAGCCCCATGCCACCATATTCCGCAGGCCAGGCCGGCGCGACCCAGCCCCTAGCATGCAGCCTACGATGCCATTGCTCTATCTCGGCGAATTTCGGGCGGTGGGGCAAATGGCGCAGCTCGTCGGGGTATTCAGTCTTGAAGAACTGACTAACCTCGTTGCGGAATTCTGCATCTGTCATTGTCTTCCAGTCGGTCATTGGGCAGATCCCTCTTCTTCGCGTGCCTCGAACCAAAGCCGCCGGTGATAAGCGTCGTCGCCCAACCAGGCCGACAGGACCAGAGCTCGATTCAGGTAAAGCGCGATATCAAACTCATCCGTGTACCCGACCGCGCCATGCAGCTGGATGGCATCGCGGGTGATTTTCTTCGCCGCTGTGACCGCCCGTGCCTTAGCTCGGCTGGCCAATCGGGCGCGAATCTTCGAATCCGTTTCACCGTCCATCTGCGCCAGAACTTCACGAACACCTGCCTGCGCTACCTCGCACACCACGTTGAGATCAACCGCACGGTGTTGAATGACTTGGAATGATCCGATCGGCTTATCGAACTGCTCTCGGGTTTTAATGTAGTCAAGCGTGATCTCGAATGCGCGCTGGCTCAGCCCGACAAGCTCCGCCGCCGCAAGCGCCGTAGCGTCAGCGACAGCTTGTGCCAGCGCATCCGTAACCACGTTGCCGCTGGCCAGTTTCGCGGCAGGGGTTCCAGAAAAGGAAAGCTCGCCCAAGGCGCTGCCATCGGCTTGCGCTCGCTTGTTGATGACCAACCCGTCAGCGTTTGGCTCGACCAACACCAGAACCTGTCCTTCGTCTTCCTGAGCCACAACAAGGAACCCGCGCGAACCGGCCGCGCCGACCACCCAAGCCTTGCGGCCGGTCAGCTTTCCATCTGCGTACCGGCATGTCGCATCGGCGGGCGCTCCGCCCGGGCCGCGCTCCTGCCAAGCAACCGCCAATACGATTTCACCGCTGATGAGTTGCAGCACCTTCGGATGTTCCGGGCAAAGACGGCTCAGAAGGCCGAGACTCAGGCCAGTCGTCAACACGACCGGCTCTGGGGCTATCACGCGACCGACCTCTTCGGCGATGATCCCCCCGGCGGCCAGACCCATGCCGAGACCACCGCTGTCTTCGGGTACTGCTACGCCAAAAACGCCAGCCTCGGCCAATTCTCGTACCATTTCGGGGTCAAAGTCGCCTCCTGCATCACGCAGTGTTCTGGCTCTTTTACTTCCTCCTGCACGTGCAAAAAGTGTGCGCACACTCTCGCGCAGCAGGCGAAGATCTTCTTGTTCGCTGGACGTCATATCAGTCGATGTCATTTTGTTTCCGCTGGATCATCACGGGGGTGTCGGTTGAAAAAACGACCTCGCCCTTTGGGTTTTTGGCATGAAGCGTGTAGTGCAAAACACCTCTGTCGGGCTTGCTTTTAGAAGGCGTGACCGAGTTGATGGTCATTTCAATATCAAGCGCCTCATTCGGGCGCACAGGCCGCAACCAGCGCAAATTGTCGAAGCCCATGCCACCAATATTGGCGACATCGACCATCAGCTCCGTCATGATTGGCCTAAACACCTCAAGCATTGTCTGAAAGCCCGAGGCGATCAGGCTACCGTGAATGGTTTTCGCATAGGCTTCGTCGGTGTGAAGCCGCTGCGGATCCCATTCCGCGGCAAACGCCTTTATCGTTTCAGTGCTCATCGGCGCGCTGCGAAAGTGAAAAACTTGGCCCGGCGCGAAATCATCCAGATACCTCAAGTGGCATCCTCCTTTGCAAAACCGGAATCGTATCCGTTTGCATCCTTTGAAATCCGGATCAGGTTGAACTCTTCCAGCTTCGGATAGGTTTCCCTAAAGGCTTTTAGAAACTCGTCAATCGGCGCGTCGAAATAAAGACCTCGATCATTCACATATTCCATGTGCCGGTGGTTCTGTTCGTCGAACTCGTGAAAGAGCGCGTCGTGATAGCCGTCGAACACCAGGGGTTTGACCCCGAATCGTTCACACAGTTCCATATTGAATGCAGGGGTGACCTTATAGGCCTCATTCCCCAACCACAGCTGAACATAGCCGTGAAAGATAAAGAGATCGGTCCCCATCAACTCCTGCAGCTTGGGGGTATTCAGGTGGTTGCGCACATCCGCGAACCCCAAAGCCGCAGGGATGCCCACTGCACGCAGGCAGGCCGCCAGCAGAATTGCCTTGGGAACGCAAAATGCCGCTTCTGCTCCGGCTATCCGGCTGGCACGGTAAGAGTCCGCATCCAGCGCGAAACAATAAGGATCATAGCGAATATCGTCGCGAACCGCTTCGAACAGGCGGATTGCCTTGTCTCGATTGGTTGCGTCCACGGGAAGATCACGCAAAGCCGATGTCACGAAGCCCTGCACTTCCAAGCTATCACTTTCCACAAAGTGCGATGGCATAACATAACGCTCGGCTTCAGCCGGCAGGTCATCGTCGGACTTGTCCATTGGCTCCTCCCTTTTTCTAACAATTGTTAGATTACCGATTTAGAACCTGCCCGTCAACGAGATTTACTCTGTCTTCGGCACGTCCACGCCATAACGCGCATTGTCCTCGCCCAAAGCGGCTGCATATCCGACCGAACTTCCCGAAGACCGGAACTCCGGCGCAATTGGCAGCGGCAAAGCAGGAGCGTCCCGACCGGAGATTTTTACGGTCCGCCCAAACACGTCACGCGCTTTGAAATGCGGGTCAAGCGATGCCTCCACGGGCGTTTTCACGACCGAACAACAGCAATCGGCCTCCGCCAGCAAAGGCTCCCAATGGGTCGAGGGTTGCTGTCCCAAAAGACTCGCAACTTCCGCAGCACAGGGATTTGGATCAGACCAGTCATCCCGAAGCGCCGCGGGCAAACCAATGACATCACAAAACGACTGCCAGAACTTTTCTTCCAACGCGCCCACGGCGATCTGACGCCCGTCCGCAGCCGTATAAAGTCGATACCGTGCCAGACCGCCAGTCAGGCGACTGCCGCCGCTTTTAATGTTCTGCCCGGCGATCACACCTTCGGCATGGGCCCAATAGGCAAAGGCGAACGCGCCCTCAGACATTGCGATATCCAGATGCGTCCCCTGCCCGCTTGTCTGCCGCGCAATCAGGGCCAGCAGGATATTCATCACCGCCGGATAGGTTCCGCCGCCGATGTCGGCAACCAGTCCGAACGGAGTTGTTGGCTGGTCATCTGGCCCGCGACTCAGCGACAGGACACCGGCATCACCGACGTAGTTGAGGTCGTGGCCAGCTGCGCTGGCCTTTGGTCCGGTCTGGCCGTAGCCTGTGATCGAACAGTAGATGAGACCGGGATTGATCTCGCGCACAGCATCATAACCAAGCCCAAGCCGGCCCATCACTCCGGGACGGAACTGCTCTACCAGAACATCAGCCTTCTCGATCAAGGGGCGCAGACGTTCTACTGCTCCCCTTGACTTGAGATCAATGGCAACCGACCGCTTACCGTGGTTCAACAAAGCAAACCCGATGCTCTCTCCGTCGATCTTGGGCTCAGTTTGGCGCGCATCCTCCCCGAATCCGGGTCGTTCGAACTTGATAACCTCGGCCCCGGCCTCGGCAAGCATGAGCGTCGCCATCGGGCCGGGAAGAAGGGTGCTGAAATCCAACACCAGGATATCCTTAAGCGGTTGCGCCATTGTCAATTCTTCATACGAAACGCGCCGCGCCGTTGTTCAGCACCACCACGTCGCGTGCCGGAATCGACGCGCGGAATCGGGCCTCTCCGCCCTCTTCCCAGATTTCAAACCGCACGGTTTCGCCGGGGTAGACCGGTGCCGAGAACCGAACATCCAGACCGACAAGCCGGGCCGCATCATAGTCGAGCAACGTCTTGAGGATCGCCCGGGCCGCCAACCCGTAGGTCGCCAGACCATGCAAGATCGGGCGATCAAACCCGACAGAACGGGCCACATCCGGGTCAGCATGAAGCGGATTGAAGTCACCGCTGAGACGATAAATGAGAGCCTGGCGCGGCAAGGTTGTGATTTCACAGACGTGATCGGGGGCACGATCAGGCAGCGTTGCAGGTGCGGGGCCAGCCTGATTTTCACCTCCAAAGCCCCCATCGCCACGACAGAAGGCCGACATCGCTACGCGCGCCAGCTTTTCACCACTGTCCGCGTCGATAATATCGCGGCTTTGGTAAATGATGGCTCCCTTGCCCTCGCCCTTGTCGGCGATGAAGTCGATCTTGCTGCGGCCAACAATCCGGCCATGCGTCGGCAGCGGCTTGTAGATGTCCAGCCACTGTTCCCCGTGCAACACTTTCTGCCAGTTTACGCCGGTCTTGGGATTGCGCAGCCAGAAGCCAGGATACCCCAAAGTGACCGCCATTGAGGGAACTGCCTTGAGCCCGTCTTCATAAACATAGGCCAGTTCCTTTTGGTCGGTCGGATCCTCTCCGAATCCAAGACCGAGTGCATACAGAATGGTATCCCGCTCGGTCAGCGTCTGTTCGATTTCCTCAAAGTCCCAGTTTGACAGTGCATCGATATCCAATGGCATTGACTTTCCTCCCTTGATTGCCGTCAGAGTGTATTTTGCGATCCAAGTATTGCCGTGACCTGACTGGACAGCACACCGCCGTTGCCATGCGCCAGCGCCAGATCGATATCCTTCAATTGAATACCTGGCGCGTCGCCACGGATCTGACGCGCAGCCTCGATCACCGTGAAGATACCATACATCCCGGGGTGCACGCAGGACAGGCCTCCGCCATTCGTGTTCACCGGCAGGACGCCGCCAGGCGCGATGCGCCCGCCTTCGACGAAGGCCCCGCCCTCGCCTTTGGCACAGAACCCCAGATCTTCAAGAAACAGGATGGTATTGATGGTGAAGGCATCATAAAGCTCGACCGCCTGGATATCCGACGGGCTCACTCCGGCCGCAGCGAACGAGCGCGCGCCCGAGTCGCGCGCGGCGGTGACGGTAAAATCTTTCATCTGCGAAATCTGCCGGTGCGAACTTGCCGCAGCACTGCCCAGTACATAAACCGGCGCCTTTGGAAAATCCCGCGCGCGGTCCGCGCGGACCATCACGATCGCACCGCCGCCGTCGGTGACAAGACAACAGTCGCGCACAGTCAGTGGATCGCCCACCATGCGCGCGCCCAACACGTCCTCGCGGGTCAGCGGGCCGCGCTCGAAAGCTTCGGGATTGTGCCGCGCCCAGGCTCGCGCAGCGACCGCAACATCCGCCAGTTGTTCGCGGGTAGTGCCGTATTCGTGCATGTGCCGCGCCGCCGCCATCGCGTAAGCGGAGATCGGATAGCGCGGATTATATGGTGCTTCATAGGCTGGTGGGCGCGAGGCCGTCACCAGCTTTCCAGACGCGGTGCGCTGGTTTGAGCCGTAGACGATCAGCGCGACGTCACACAGACCGGCATCCAGCGCCATGGTCGCGGATGTCAGATAATTCACAAAGGACGACCCGCCCGACATGGTGCCGTCGATGAAGCGGGGCTGAATGCCTAGGTATTCAGCCGCCATCAGCGCTGGCATACTGTCTTCCATCATGGTGCAGAACAGCCCGTCCACATCCGTCATTTTCAGCCCGGCATCACCAAGCGCCGCAAGAGCGGACTGCGCCATGACATCATACGATGTCAGGCCGTAGGCCTCGCCGAAACCAGCGTGCCCGGTTCCCACAATGGCTGATTTTCCCCGAAGTTGAGCGGTCATGGATTATCCCTCCGACGGCTTGAAGAGCACGACCGGAACACCCTCGGCCTCACCCACGAAAGCGGTTACGGCCATGTCGATGGCAACTTCACCTGGTGCAATCCCTTCGACCCGGCTCATCATCCGAACGCCCTCATCCAACTCGACCATGCACACGTTGTAGTCGCCACCGTGTTCGGGCTTACGGCGCACGACGGTTGTGGTGTAAACCCGTCCCTTGCCGCTGCTCTGCCTCCACGAAATCGCAGCACCATAACAATGTGGACACAGGACTCGCGGGAAAAAGTGATAGGCCCCGCAGTCTTCACACATGGGCAGCGAGATCTCTCCATTTGCCAGCGCGTGTTGGAAAAACTGGTCTGGTCCTTTGGCGTCTTGCACCGGCGTTCTCCTTCAAGTGATCCAGTCTTTGTTTATGCGTATTGCTAATATTTCTAACAATTGTTAGATTTAGTCAACCTCTTAGGATCAATTATGAGAAACTCATGTCAGGTTCAGACTTAGCTCCCCTTTCCGGCAAACTGGTCATTGCGCTCGAACAAGCCGTCGCCGCGCCTTTTTGCTCCTCACGGTTGGCCGATGCCGGCGCGCGTGTCATTAAAATCGAACGCAAGGGTTCGGGCGATTTCGCCCGCGCCTACGATACCGCCGCCAACGGTGAAAGCGCCTATTTCACATGGCTGAACAGAGGGAAAGAATCGATCGCGCTGGACATTAAAGCCGACGAGGACCGGGATATCCTGCTCAAGATGCTGGAAAATGCAGATGTGTTTATTCAGAACCTGCTGCCTGGCGCGCTAACCAAGCTCGGACTCGATTCCGCCAGTCTTCGGGAACGGTTCCCGCGTCTGGTGACCTGCGACATCACCGGCTACGGTGAAGACGGCCCGATGCGCAACGCCAAGGCCTATGACCTTCTGGTGCAATGCGAGAGCGGCCTTGCGTCGGTGACCGGCACGGAGGACGGGCCGGGGCGGGTTGGCGTGTCGGTTTGCGATATCGCCACAGGTATGACAGCCCATGCCGGAATTTGCGAAGCTCTGGTGGGGCGTGATCGCACCGGCCAGGGCAGCGGCGTTTCAGTGGCAATGTTTGATGTTATGGCCGACTGGATGGCGGTGCCGCTGCTCTATCACGATTACCTCGGTAAGCCGACACCCCGTGTCGGACTAAACCACACGGTCATCTGCCCCTACGGGGCCTATGAGTGCAAGGACGGTCAGCTTGTCGTCTTTACCGTGCAGCACAGCGGTGAATGGCAACTGTTCTGTGAACACATACTGGGCGATGCGGCTTTGGCAACCGACCCACGATTTCATGACAACACGGCGCGAATTGAAAACAAGCCCGCGCTCGAAGTGCTCATCAAGGCAGTGTTCACCTCACTTGACCGCGCCGAGATGCTGAAACGGCTTGACGCTGCGGGTATTGCCTCGGGAGCGGTGAACGACGTGGCAACCCTGTCCGATCACCCCCAGCTTGACCGGTCCGTGATTGGCACGCCCTCCGGTGAAATCAACGTCCCCACGCCCCCGATCCGGCGCAGCGTCGGCGAAACGACACTGCGCCCCTGCCCGGCCTTCGATGCGCAAGGCAAAGCCCTTCGCGCCGAGTTCGGCCCTCGTTCTTAAAAAAGGAAGGGCAACTAAATGACCGCTGATAAAAAACCGGCGATCCTTCATGGCGTGAAGATCATTGATCTGACTTCTGTGGTTTTTGGTCCTTTGGCGACGCAGATGTTGGGCGATCTGGGGGCCGATGTGATCAAGGTGGAAAGCCCAGAGGGTGATCTGCTTCGCCAGGTCCAGCCATCGCGCAACAAACTGATGGGTGCCGCTTTTCTGGGTGCCAACCGAAACAAGCGCAGCGTCGTACTCGACCTGAAAACGCAAACCGGTCGCGGTCAGTTGCGCAAGCTACTGGCCGATGCAGATGTGATGATTTCAAGCATCCGGCCTGCGGCGCTCGCCAGATTGTCTCTCGATCCTGAAACTCTACGGCAAAAAAACCCGAACCTGATCACGGTATCTGCTACCGGATTCGGGCAGGACGGACCTTACGCCGCCAAGCCCGCATTTGACGACTCTATCCAGTCGGTTTCGGGGTTGGCCAGCCTGGCAACATTGCGTGACCCCAAGTCTCCGCCCGCTTATGTCCCGACGATTCTCGCCGATAAACTTGGCGGTGTAACCGCAGCATTTGCCATCACAGCTGCGCTTTTCCACCGCGAGCGCACGGGGGAAGCTCAGCATGTCGAGGTGCCGATGTTTGAAACGATGGCATCTTTTCTGATGGTCGAGCATCTCGACGGCGCCACTTTTGAAGAGACCCCGAAGGATTTCGGCTATGCCCGCATGTTGGTTCCGCACAGACGCCCAGTTCAGACTGCAGATGGCTATATCACGATTCTGCCCTACACCAACGTGCAGTGGGCACGATTCTTCCAGACGGTCGGACGCGATGACATGGCTGGCCATGTCTGGGTCACCGACATGGACACCCGCAGCCGCGACATAGACGCGGTATACGATCTGGTGGCGCAGATTGCGCTGACCAAGACCACAAAGGAATGGCTTGACCTTATGCAACAGGCCGACATCCCGGCCATGCCGGTACAAAAGCTGTCAGATTTGCCCAACGATCCGCATCTTGCCGCGACAGGTTTTTTTCAACAGATTGATCACCCAACCGAAGGTGCGATCTGGACGACACGCCCGCCGGTTCGCTTCTCGGCGACCCCGGCCCGACATGACCATCGGCCAGCCCCGCGACTTGGGGAACACACCCACGAAATCCTGGGGCCGGGTGAGGAATAGCCCCACCCGGCACCGGACGGATCAAACGTCCATCGAACGTGCGATCAGTTCCTTCATGATTTCGTTGGTGCCGCCATAGATCATCTGGACACGGCTGTCGGCATAGAGGCGCGCGATCGGGTATTCCATCATGAAACCATACCCGCCGTGCAGTTGCAGGCACTCGTGCATGACCTCGTTCTGCGTCTGGCTGCCCCACCATTTCGCCATCGAAGCCGTAGCCGCATCCAGTTCTCCTGCTTCAAGCCGGACGAGCCCGTCATTGACGAAGGAACGTAGCAATTCCGCCTTGGTTTTGCATTCTGCCAGTTTGAAGCGTGTGTTCTGGAAGTCTATGATCCGGCTTCCAAATGCCTTGCGATCCTGAACATATTTCACAGTTTCAGTGATCGCAAAGTCAATAAAACCTAGCGCGGTAATGCCGATCATCAGCCGCTCCCAAGGCAACTGTTTCATCAACTGGTAGAACCCCTGCCCCTCTTCCGGACCAAGCAAGTTCGCCGTAGGCACACGCACATCCTCGAAAAACAACTCGGCCGTATCCGAACCTTTCATGCCCAGTTTCTTGAGGTTCCGTCCCCGGCGAAAGCCCTCGGCGCCTTCGGTTTCCAGAACGATCAACGAAACGCCCTTGGCGCCGGCATTGCGGTCGGTCTTTGCCACGATCACAACCAGATCCGCCGTGTGCCCGTTGGTAATGAAGATCTTCGATCCGTTGATCTTGTAGTGGTTGCCATCCTTTTCGGCATAAGTCTGGACGTTCTGAAGGTCAGAACCTGTTCCCGGTTCGGTCATCGCGATCGCTGCAACACTGTCTCCGCTGACCAGTTTCGGCAACCACTTTTTCTTCTGTTCCTCGCTGCCATAGGCGTTGAGATAATGGATTACGATGGACTGGATGCCATAGCCCCAACCCGTATCACCAGTGCGCCCCTGCTCGTAAACAGTGATCGCATCGAACCCGATTCCGCCCCCGAACCCGCCATATTCTTCAGCAATCGAGCCACCCATGACACCCTGCTGACCGACCGTTCTCCAGAAGTCGCGATCGACGATGCCCTGTTCCGCCCATTTTTCAATGTTCGGAGCCATTTCGGCGTCGAAAAGCTTACGTGTACTATCGGCGAACATCTTGTGTTCATCCGCTGCCCAACTAGGCGAGTTCTTGATCAGAGACATATTATATTCCTATCGATTCAAACTTGCATTGAGCAGAATCTAACATGTGTTATTTTTCTTGACAACGAACCGAGGCCGATGTGACGAGGCGTCACAAGGCTTCCGACCGCGCGCATTCGGGATTGTCCGATCCGCTCGCCTCCCATTCGGCTCGCAAAAAAACCCGCCGGAGCTCCGGCGGGCCTTTGATATGGTTAAGCTGGTTGGGCCGTGAGCCCTTACAGCTTCTCGATCAGTTCCGGCACGGCCGTGAAGAGGTCCGCGA
>NZ_JAINWI010000017.1 GCF_021021435.1 Seohaeicola saemankumensis | reverse complement strand
CAGAGTCTCGCTCACGCTGGATAAAAGTTGGGGGCAACGTCCTGGACCTGTCACGCTTTCGTGCCGCCCCAAGTGCTCGTTTAGGCCACTGTCCGTTCGAAGGCGACCGGGCTTTTCCAACCCAGAGCTGAGTGGCGTCGGCGCGGATTGTAGAAGCCGTTGATGTATTCAAATATCGCCATTTCAGCTTGCCTGCGCGTTTCCGATGACTGCCGCCATATCAGTTCGGCTGTGATCGTTTTGAACAAGGTCTCGACGGCGGCATCATCATAGCAATTGCCCTTCCCAGACACCGACACCTTGAACCCGTGCTGGCGCAGGATCTTCTGGTAGTCGTGCGAACAATACTGCGACCCACGATCCGTGTGATGGATGCAGTTCTTGGGCGGCTGCCGGAACGCGATGGCCATCTTCAAAGCCCTGATCGCAAGGTCGCGTTTCATCCGGTTCGAGACCGCCCAGCCAATTACAGGCCGTGAATGCACGTCCAAGATCACAGCCAAGTACAGCCACCCCTCGCGCGTCCAGATATAACTGATATCGCCTGCCCACTTTTGGTTGGGCGCATCAGCGTTAACGTCACGATCCAGCAGGTTTGGCGCGACATTGAACTTATGATTGCTGTCCGTTGTCGCCTTGTATTTGCGAGTTCTTACGACTGATATGCCGTTCTGACGCATCAGCCCTGCCTACGCGGCGGTGCCCTACATTCAGACCAATCTCCTTCAGTTCTTCGGTCATGCGTGGCCTGCCATAGCTGACCAAACTGAGACGGGATTGTTCTTTGATATGGGCCAGCGTGACCAGATCAGACCGCTGCCTGCGGCTGGCTGGACGGCTGCGATGCGCCCGCAAACCACGCGGGCTGACTGCCATAACCCGGCACATCAGATTGATGGAAAATGTTGTTCGGTGTTCTTCAATGAACTTAAACCTCACAGCTTTTGGCTCGCAAGGAACACCGTGGCCTTTTTTAACACTTCCCGCTCCTCCTTGAGAATGCGGTTCTCACGACGCAACCGGTCATTCTCTTGGGCAAGGCTCAGATCCTCTTTTGACACCACATCCGTGTCTCGATGTGCAGTGACCCATTTGTTCAGCGTCGACATGCCGACGCCCAGATCGTCAGCCACCTGTTTGCGCGTCAGTCCACTGGTCAGCGCGATACGCACCGCATCAGCGCGGAATTCGTCTGTCCGTTTCAGTCCCATAGTCAGTCTCCTTTGTTGCAGTAAATGCAATCAAAGGAGCGGCATCAAACCGCGACAGGTCCAAAACAAAGGCCGCGCCAATAAAGGCAAAGGCGGCCTAAATATTTAAAACGAAACATAAAAGTGTCTTGAAACTTCAAGTCTAGCACCGACGTCGTCGTCGGGACTGGCAAGAAGTGTAGCGCCATTTTCCCGACTTTACCGACCAGTGGGATATGGACAGTCAGTCACAGTCACATAAGGTGCCAGCTGTCCGGCGAGTTTACCGGATAGCAGAGGCCGCAAACGCTCTCATGTGATTTGCGAAAGATCGGACACCGAAGGATGACAGCCATGACTCGTGACACAGCGATAGACAGGATTTCCGGCTATTTTGATGCAGGAGACTTCCGGTCCGAGCTTTCGGATCTGGTGGCCTATCAGACAGAAAGCCAGAACCCGAACCAAGGCGTTGCCTTGATGCGCTATCTGACCGAGGCGATGGAGCCGCGTTTGACGGCATCGGGATTTGTGTCGACGATCTTTGCCAATCCCGATCCGCGCGGGGGGCCTTTGTTGATAGCCGAGCGGCATGAGGCTGATGGTCTGCCCACGATTCTGAGTTACGGACATGGCGATGTAATCCGCGCGCAGGCGGATCAATGGCGCGAGGGGTTGCATCCTTTCGAGCTGGTCGAGGAGGACGACCGCTTATATGGACGCGGCACAGCTGATAACAAATCGCAGCATTTGATCAATATTGCAGCCCTCGAGGCGGTTCTTGCGGCCCGTGGGTCGCTGGGGTTCAACTGCAGAATCGTGATCGAGATGAGCGAGGAGACCGGTTCGACCGGACTTGCAGCATTTTTCGAGGCAAATCGCGAGAAACTGGCGGCGGATGTGCTGATCGCCTCGGACGGACCGCGGTTGCAGCCGGATGTGCCTACGATGTTCATGGGGTCTCGCGGTGGCGTAACCTTCGATCTCACGGTGTCCTTGCGTGAGGGCGCGCATCATTCGGGCAATTGGGGCGGTCTTCTGGCTGATCCGGCAATGATACTCGCGCAAGCACTTGCCGTGATGACCGACAAGCGGGGCCAGATCCAGATCCCCGAATGGCGCCCTGACAGCCTGACACCTGCGGTGCGCGCGGCGCTTGACGGTTTACCGATCGACAGCGAGGACGGGCCTGCGATCAATAGCGACTGGGGCGAGGAGAGCCTGACTCCGGTCGAGCGGGCCTATGGTTGGAACAGCTTTGCCGTGCTGGCGATGACCAGCGGTGTGCCGGATGCGCCGGTCAATGCGATATCGGCCAATGCGCGCGCGACCTGCCAGTTGCGCTATGTGGTGGGCACCGATCCCGACGACATTTTGCCCGCACTGCGGCGGCATCTAGACGCGCACGGGTTCGCGCAAGTCGAGATTACCCCGCATGAGAGCGGCGTTTTCAAAGCAACGCGGCTGGATCCTGATCATCCTTGGGTAACGTTCGTCGCCGAAAGCCTGACGCGCAGCGCAGGATGCGCTCCACATGTCCTGCCCAATCTGGCGGGATCACTGCCCAATGACTGCTTTACGGATATTCTGGGTCTGCCTACGGTTTGGGTGCCGCATTCCTATCGCGGCTGTTCGCAGCATGCACCGAACGAGCATGTTCTCAAACCGCTGTGCCGCGATGCCCTGCGTCTGATGGCGGGATTGTTCTGGGATCTGGGCGAGGGTGACACGCCGCGTGGCACCCAAGGCTAGGCCGTTGATCAAGGGAATGACATTATGATCTCTCGCTATGCCTGGTATCTGCGAATTCTGTTCAGACAGGTCTGGCTGCGGGTTGCCAGCTTTGCTTTGCTTGCCTTGGTGTCGGTCTGGGTGGCGCGTATTGCATCTGCCTATCTTCCCGAGGATATGGCTTTGCGGACAGGGTCGGATGCTGTCGGGCAATTGCTGAATGTGCTGACATCCTCGATGTTGGCTGTAACGACGTTCTCCTTGTCGATCGCGGTTGCGGCTTTCGCGGCGGCCTCAAGCAACGCGACGCCGCGTGCGGCTGTCCTGCTGCAACAGGATCATACAACGCAGAACGTGCTGGCGACATTTCTGGGGGCGTTTGTCTTTGGACTGGTCGGGCTGATCACCCTGAATGCCAAACTCTACGATGAATCCAGCCGGTTCGTGATCTTTGCCGTGACCGTTGCTGTGATCGGTCTGGTTGTTCTGGCGTTGATCCGGTGGATCGACCACCTGATGACCTTTGGCCGCATCGGGAACACGCTGGACCGTGTCGAGGCGGCGACATCCGAAGCCATGAAGACGCGGTTGCGTGATCCCTATTTGGGCGGTGTCTGCTTGACCGTGATACCTGACAGTGCAACCCGCGTCATTGCAGCCCGCGCCACCGGCTATGTCCAGCATATCGACATGCAGGCGTTGCAGGACTGCGCCCAGACGATTGATGCCCCGGTCTATCTGGCCTGTCTGCCAGGCAAGTTTGTCACGGTGGGCGAACCCTTGCTGCGGACCACTGCGAGCAACATCGGCAAGGCGCATGAGGATTCGCTTTGCGCCGCTGTGACGTTGGGCAAGCGCCGGACCTTTGACGGTGATCCGCGTTTCGGGTTGATTGTGCTGGCTGAAATCGCCTCGCGTGCCTTGTCGCCTGCGGTCAACGATCCAGGGACGGCGATTGATATTCTGGGCCGTCTGGTCCGTCTTCTGGCGCTCTGGCGCGAAGACCCCGAACCTACCAGGAAGTTTTCGAAAATCCATGTGCCGCCCATCACGGCAGAAGACATGATCGAGGATGCCTTCCGCCCCATTGCGCGCGACGGAGCGGGGTTGGTCGAGGTGCAGATCAGGTTGCAAAAGGCGCTGTTGTCCATTTCACGGGTCTGCCCCGACGATCTGGCCAAGGCGGCAAAAGGCATGGCGCGTGATGCGGTGATCCGTGCAGAAGCATCGGATCTGGTGCCTGCGGATATGGCCGTGATCCGCGCCGCGGCCGCGCCTTTCCAGACTGCTCGCTGAATACCTGATCACGGAAATTACCGCCTGTAATTGGGGCACCACGGCATCAGCGACGCCATAGCCAAAGCTGACAGGGTGTTCCGGTCTTGGCAAACGGGGTCGCAGCCTGTATGCGGCACCGCAGCGAACATGGACTTGGGTGCAATTCCCGAGTGGCTCTTCCGGCCGCCTATCCGCCGGGTCAACCGAACATAACCATGCGATATGGTTGTTGATTGCACCTGACCAAACGGTGCGACGACGATGAACGGATTGTAGATGATTTCTCTTGATGCTTATAAAAACCAATGGTTCGGCAATGTCCGCGGCGATCTGATCGCAGGGCTTGTTGTCGCGCTGGCGCTGATCCCCGAGGCGATTGCCTTTTCCATCATTGCGGGGGTTGACCCCAAGATCGGCCTCTATGCCAGTTTCTCTATCGCTGTGCTGATTGCCTTTACTGGCGGACGCCCCGGCATGATCTCGGCCGCGACCGCAGCTACGGCTGTTCTGATGGTCACGCTGGTGCGGGATTACGGACTGGAATATCTGCTGGCGGCTACGGTGCTGGCCGGACTAATCCAGATCGCCGCAGGGCTTCTGAAGCTGGGTTTCGTCATGCGCTATGTGTCGAAATCAGTGATGACGGGTTTTGTGAATGCGTTAGCGATCCTGATTTTCATGGCACAACTGCCGGAGTTGGACCCGCGCAGCGTCACATGGCTGACCTATGTGCTTGTGGCGGCGGGACTGGCGATCATCTACCTGTTTCCGTTGATTACCAAGGCGATCCCTTCGCCCTTGGTGACCATCATTGTGCTGACCGCTGTTGCGCTTTTCTTCGGGTTGGATGTCCGCACGGTCGGCGACATGGGAGAGTTGCCCGACACGCTGCCGGTCTTTTTGATCCCCGATATCCCGCTGACCTTCGAGACACTGATGATCATCCTGCCCTATTCGGTGGCGGTGGCCATTGTGGGCCTGCTGGAAAGCCTGATGACGCAGAATATCGTTGATGATCTGACCGATACGAAATCCAACCGTAATCAGGAATGTATCGGTCAGGGGATCTCGAACACGGCCACAGGCTTTATCGGTGGCATGGCGGGTTGCGCCATGATCGGCCAGTCGATCATCAACGTGAAATCCGGCGGGCGTGGGCGGCTTTCATGTTTTTCGGCGGGTGTTTTTCTGCTGTTCATGGTGGTGGTGATGGGCGATCTGGTCAGCCAGATCCCAATGCCCGCATTGGTGGCCATTATGATCATGGTATCCATCGGCACCTTCTCGTGGTCGTCGGTCAAAGCGCTCAGAACGCATCCACGCTCCTCGTCCATCGTGATGATCGCGACGGTGGTGACGGTGGTTTATACCCATAACCTTGCCATCGGTGTTCTGGTCGGCGTGCTGCTGTCCGGCATCTTCTTTGCGGGCAAGATCGCGCAGCTTTTCAAGGTGACAACCGGCATCAGCCCCGATGGCAGCCACCGGACCTATGTGGTCGAAGGACAGATGTTCTATGGCTCGGTCGAGGATTTCATGAACGCTTTCGACTTCAAGGAAGCCTTGGAAAAGGTCACCATCGACGTCAGCCGCGCCCATATCTGGGATATTTCCTCGGTACAAGCGTTGGACATGGTGATCCTCAAGTTCCGCCGTGATGGCGCGGAGGTCGAGATCATCGGAATGAACGAGGCGACAGAAACCATCGTCGACAAGCTTGCTATCCACGACAAGCCGGGCGCGATGGACAAACTGATGTCGCATTGAGGGAGGGGAACAAATGTCTGACAAAATCATCGCTTTCGTCGACGGGTCCGTCTATTCGGCTTCGGTTTGTGAACATGCCGCTTGGGTCTCGGGTCGAACCGGATCGCCTGTTGAATTGATCCATGTGCTGGGCCGCCGCGAGGCTCCCGAGAAATACGACCGGTCCGGTTCTATCCAGTTGGGCGCCCGCAGCAAACTGCTGGAGGAACTGTCCGAGCTTGACGCGCAACGCTCGAAACTGATCAGCCATCGAGGCCGCGCCATTCTTGAGGATGCGCGCAAGATCGTGGACGAAGCAGGTGTATCCGAGATCACCACCCGCTTGCGTCAGGGCGATATCGTCGAGGCTGTGTCCGAGGTCGAGAAAGACGCACGTGTCATCATCGTGGGTAAGCGCGGCGAGGCGGCCGATTTCGCCAAGGGACATCTTGGATCGAATCTGGAGCGGATTGTCAGGGCTGCGACCAAGCCGGTTCTGGTGGCGTCGCGTGCCTTCAAGCCGATCACCAAACTGCTGGTCGCCTATGATGGTGGTCGCTCGGCCATGAAAGCAGTCGATCATATCGCACGCACCCCGCTGTTTCAGGGGCTGTCCGTCCATGTCGTGACGGTCGGTGCCGCGACGACAGAGGTCAAAAATGGTCTTGAGGATGCAAAAGCACTTTTGAAGGCCGCAGGGATCGAGGCCGATACATCCATCCTGCCGGGCCAGCCTGAAACTGCGCTTGGCAAACTGGTCGAGGAGGCGTCTTTCGATATGTTGGTCATGGGCGCTTACGGTCATTCCCGTATCCGCACGCTTGTGATCGGCTCCACCACGACCGAAATGGTCCGCTCCTGCAAGGTGCCTGTGGTTCTGATGCGTTAGCTCTTGCAGTAAAATGGAAAGGCAGGGCTTGAACCTGCCGGTTTTTCATTGTCTGCCTGTTGCCGACGGTTTCTTCGCTTGGGACGGGACCGAACCGATCAGGTCTTCATGCCGGAACGCGCCACAAAAGCGGACTTTAAGGAATGACAGCGGGGCCATCCCGCCCTTGGCTTGTGCTGACTGGGCTGGCCTTGGGGGTGACAGTCACCAATGGTTTTGCCCGCTTTGCCTATGGCTTGATCCTGCCCGCGATGAAATCTGAAATGGGGTGGAGCTACGCGCAAGCGGGCTGGCTCAATACTGCCAATGCCATGGGGTATATTGCAGGGGCAATTCTGACCATGTTGCTGATCCGGCACCTATCCCCCTCGCGCCTGTTCGCGATCGGTCTGGTAGCCACGGCTTTAGCTTTGTTGGCGACGGGTCTTCATGCGGCACTGTGGTGGCAGACCCTTTGGCGCATCATTGCGGGCGTGGTCGGGGCGATGTCGTTCTCGACCGCAGGCGCATTGACGGCAGGGCTGTTTCAGGGGGATCCACGCCGGAATGCGCTGGCGATTGCGATCCTGTTCGGCTCGGGCGGCGGGTTGGGGATCGTGCTCGCAGGGGCGGCATTGCCGCTGATGCTGGACGCATGGGGAAACGCCTCTTGGCCGATGGGCTGGATCGTGATCGGTGCCATCAGCCTGTCTTTCGTGCCTCTGGGCCTTTGGGCCGCATTCCAGCTGCGCGCGCCCGTCCAGTCCGATATCAGTCCGGTTCCCCTTCCGGTCCGCCGTATTCTGCCTGAACTTGCGGGCTATGCCGGCTTCGGGCTGGGATATATTGTCTATCTGACATTTCTGTCGGCATGGATGACCGAACAGGCGGCATCAGCAGGGTTTATCGCCTTTGTCTGGGTTGTTCTGGGGATCAGTATTTGCCTGTCCCCGCTGGTCTGGCGCCCGGTTCTGTCGCGCTATGCCTCGGGCGTGCCGCTGGCGCTGATCCTGACCGGCATCGCCATCGGATCGGCCTTGCCGGTGATCCTGCCAAGCGGTCCCGTCCTGCTAGTGTCTGCCGTCGTGTTCGGATTGTCCGTTTTCATGGCTCCCGGCGCTGTCACCAGCTTTACCCGTCAGAACCTGCCACCTGACAGCTGGGGCAGGGCGATCAGCCTTTTTACCGTGGTGTTTGCGGTGGCCCAGACGGCAGGCCCCTATGGCGCGGGTCTGGTCGGCGATCTGACCGGCAATATCGGCATCAGCCTTCTGGTGGCGTCCGGTTTGTTGCTACTGGGGGCTGCGATCGCCATGCTGCAACGCCCCTTACGCTGACAAAACCGAGAAGCTTGGACGCCTCACCAAGAATTCATGCGACAAGGATGCGTGATCTGTTCCAGAATACAGGCTTGAAGTCCGGATGATGGATGAAGACGTGCGCGATCTGGAAGGCGAACTGGCACCGTTGCTTTGTGCGGCCCTGAAAGGGGACCAGCGGGCCTATGCGCTGTTTCTCAAGGAAACGACCTGCATCCTGCGAAGCATGGTTGCGCTACGTATCGGCAGCCTTCCCCAAGATAGTCAGGAAGACATCCTGCAAGAGATGTTGATGGCGCTTCATGCCAAACGGAATACATGGGATATGAATACTCCCGTTCTTGCGTGGATACGGGCAATCGCGCGTTACAAACTGATAGATATCCAGCGACGACGCAGGTTGCTTGCATATGTTCCTCTGGATGCCGACCTGAAGGCCGAGCCCGGGGCTGGCGATGTGCCGGCTGTTCTTGCCGCGCGCGACAGCGAGTCCCTGTTGGCAAGGCTTGATCCGCGTTCGGCCCGTATCGTGCGGGCTGTCAGTCTGGAAGGGGATAGTATGGCCGAGGTAGGGCACCGCCTGTCCATGAGCGAGGGGGCGATCCGTGTTGCCCTGCACCGCGCGATCAAGCGCCTCGCCGCAATCGCCCGAAAGGATGATATATGAAGACCGAAGACCTGATCGCCGATCTTTCCAGGGATGCTGCGGCAACACCGTTGCGCCCCCTTCGGATCGGTGCCGCGCTGTCCGGCGTGATCATCCTCTGCGCGGCCGCGTTTCTGGCAGTCGCAGGCATTCGCGACGGGTTGGGCGCCGCTTTGTCTGATCCGGTTATTGGCAGCAAGACCTTTCTGCCCTTCGTGCTTTGCGTGGCTGCTGTCGCCTCTGCCCTGCGGTTGATGCGGCCCGAGCGTAACGGACAATTCCGTATTTTTGTGCCTGCACTGGTAGGGCTGGCGGCGGGCGTGGTTCTTGTCGCGGGCGGGTTTGTAGCCCAGCCCCGCGAGTTGTGGTTTGCCGAACTCAACCCCGTCTCGGTGACGCAATGTCTGGGTTTTATCCTGCTGATTTCTGTTCCGGCGCTGGCGCTGTCTTTCAGACTTCTGGCGCAGGGGGCCACCACTGCCCCCATGCGTTCCGGCGCGGTGCTTGGTTGTGCTGTCTCGGCAGGGGTGACTACAGGGTATTCGCTCTATTGTGTGCAGGACAATCCTGTCTTTTTTGTCATTTGGTACGGGATGGCCATTCTGATCATGACTGCAATAGGCGCGTTGGCAGGGTCACGGTTTCTGCGCTGGTGAATACCCAGCGCGGAAACCGGCAGCACCAGAAGAAATGGCAACCTTGTCAGACCCTACGCATCCCTTAGCGGGGGTCGGAAGGCGTCTGCGCCTCAAGATGTTTTTCGATCTGCGCGAGCAGAACTTGCCGCTTGAGGGGCTTTGCTATCACGTCAACAAAACCCGCGCCCAGATATTCGCTAATCTGATGCGGCATCAAATTGGCGGTAAAAGCGATTGCAGGGGGCATGCGGTAGCCGTGATCGGCCGCAGCCTCGCTCATCTGGCGCAGCGCGTCCGGGCCGTCTACAACCGGCATCGAGATATCCAACAAAAGCATGTCAAAGGTGCTTTTCATGAATGCCTCGATAGCCTGCTTGCCGTTGCGGGCCACGACAAGCTCCGCGCCTGTGTCCTCAAGCATGGCGTTCAATACGTCCAGATTGACTTCGTTGTCATCCGCCACCAGAATCTGCCGGCCTGACAGATCGATCAGGTCGCTTGGCCCAGCCTTTGCTTTTTGCACGGGTAATTGCGTGTCCGACTGCTCGGGTGCGAGGGGCAGCGGAAGCGTGATCCCGATCTTTGTGCCCTTGCCGGGTTCCGATTCCAGATCAAGTTTGCCCCCCATTTTGTCGATCAGGCGACGCACGATCGACATACCAAGTCCGGTCCCGCCAAAGCGACGAGTGACGGATCCGTCGGCTTGCGTAAACTCGTCAAATATCCGCGCCTGCTCCTGCGCGGTCATGCCGATCCCTGTGTCAGTCACTTCGATCCTAAGATCATCGCCGGGCAGGCTGCTGATCAGAACCGTGATTTTTCCCCTGTCCGTGAACTTGATCGCATTGCCCACGACGTTGTGCAGTATCTGGGTCATCCGATGCGGGTCGCCCATCCGTGGGTGGCGTGCGCGGCTATCGGTAAAGATATCCAGACGCAGTCCTTTTTCCTGAGCCTTCAACTTGTGCAGTGCCTCGATCCGCTGTGCCACGACATCCAGACGGAAAGAAACGACTTCCAGATCAAGCTTGTCGGCTTCGATCTTGGATAGGTCGAGTATGTCGTTGAGGATCGCCAAAAGCGCTTCGCCACTGTCGCGGATCACAGAAATCATCTGTTTCTGGCTGGGTGTTGTCAGCGTCGTTTCCAGCATCTCGGCCATGCCCAAAATACCGTTCATGGGCGTGCGGATTTCGTGGCTCATCGTCGCAAGAAACATGGACTTGACGCGGTTCGCCTCTTGCGCGGCGATCACGGCGGCATGGATGCTCGTGACTTCCGTGCCCGCACCGCGATAGCCCGCAAACTTGCCTTTGTTGTCAAAAATCGGCGTGCCGCTGGTCATAACCCACAAATCGCGACCGTCACTCGCGCGAAAACCGTAACTGAACTCGCTGAACGGTTCGCGTGCGTTCGTTTTTTCTGAAAGCCAGTCCCAATCTGCCTGGTTCGACATGGTGGCCCATTCAGCAGGAAACTCCGATCGTGTTTTGCCGATCAGCGAGTCCGGAGGGAACCCTGTTACGGCGCTGAATCCGGGCGAAAGATAGGTGAAACGCAAATCTGCGTCCTGCTCCCAAACCCATGAACGGCTTATCCCTGCTACTTCGGTGAAGCGGGCGTTGATCTCTTCCTGCGCGTCAAGTGACGCACGCAGTCTTGCTTCCGATTTCAATTGCTGGGCGCGGGCGCGTTCAAGTTCGGCCATCCGGTTGCTCAGTGCGGAATTCGAACCCTCAAGTTCGCCGATATGGCGTTGCCGCTCTTCGATCAGGCGACCCATCAGGAAGCTGGGCATCATCAACAAAAGCCCCGAGATCAACATGACAGCACGCAGTATCTGGGCGGTCGGGGGTGTCGTGTTCCAACCGCCAGCCGGAATCGCCGACAACTGCCAACTGCCGGAAGGCAAAAGCACGCTGAGGGTTACGGGATCTTGCGACAGGATGTCGGGATTTCCGAAAAACACATCGCGGTTGCCACTCACACCGTCACGGCCAGACAGTGCAAACTGCATTGATCCGTTCTGGTTCAGCAAACCCGCCTCTCGGTAAAGCGCCTGTTCGTCGATGACTGCCGAGACAAGGCCCCAGAATTCTATGGCTCCGTTCGGTTTTGGGACGTAAACCGGAAAACGGCCGATAAAGCCCTTTCCGCCCTGCACCAGATCGACAGGCCCCGCTAGCACAAGCGATCCGCTTGTGCGTGCGCGTTCGGCAGCTTCGCGTTGCGCCTCGTTGGTGCGATAATCCAGACCGATCGCAGCCTCATTGCCCTCGACCGGATATACCATCCTGATCACCATATCGGGCGCAGCGGCCAGATTGCG
The DNA here is from genome assembly GCF_021021435.1 of Seohaeicola saemankumensis. Lineage (GTDB taxonomy): Bacteria > Pseudomonadota > Alphaproteobacteria > Rhodobacterales > Rhodobacteraceae > Seohaeicola. The sequence goes on along the minus strand of NZ_JAINWI010000017.1, from coordinate 141,488 downwards.
GATCGCCTTTGTCTCGCTCATCAGACCTTCGGCAATGCTTGCGAACCGGTCCTGCTGCATGTCTGGCTCTGTGATCATTGTTGCAATCAAGCCGCGGATCAGCTGGATATTTGCGTTGACCTGCCCTTCAAGCTGGGTGCGGACAATTGTCAGGTCCTGCAGCAAATCCACCCTTAACTGCTGGGTATAAAACATCTTGTTGCGATGTTCGGCCGCCAGCCAGAGCCCGGTGACGACCACGACCGACAGGATGACTGCCAGCTTGGTGGGACGCATCAAGCCGCGCCAGATATCGAGGGTTTGCTGTCGGGCAGTGCCGAGCCTTTGGATCATGTTTTTTCCCAGAGCCGCAAAGGACGCGTAAAATTCGGATCACTTACTCACACCCCCACCCTTTCACATGTTAAAAGCGAATGGCGCGAAAAGCGACAACTTACAGACAATTTATTTTGTATAACTAACAATGGCATAAGGATGCCACATCTATTGTCAAACCGATCAGGGACCGGCAACCGCCGCGCGGCCGTCAAGATGCAGGTTTTCGGTGATTAAAGGCAGTTGTCGATCAGGGAGTCGTCGGTTTCTTCCGGCGCATTGCGCGCCTCCGCCTCGGTCAATGGTGTCAGCTTGAAACCCATTGCAAGTGCAAACCTGCCGTCTTTCTCTTCACGGGATACCTGCCCGCCAATCTGCTGTGCGAAAGCGTCCAAAAGCTGGACACCAAGGCCGGTGCCGCTTTCGATCTCGGTATCATTGTCGGGGCGTGTGCCGGTGCTGTTAACCACACAGAGCAGGGCAGCGTCTTCCTCCATCCGCTTCAGACTGACCGACAGATGCGGCGGCCCGTCCCCGTCATTGCCGGCATATTTGATTGCATTTGTCAGGGCTTCCGTCAGAAACAGCGAAAGCGGAACGGCCTGATCGGGGGTCAGACGCACGGGATCGAAGTCCTGCTCGATCTCGATCGGGCGTCCGGGACCGGTCGCCATATGGGTCAGTTGTCGCAGGATATCTGAAAGCAACTCGTCCGCGCTGATATCGGTCAGGCCGCTGGTCTGGTAGAGGCCGCGGTGGATCGTGGCCAGACTCATGACGCGGTCGCGTACCCCTGTCATCAATCCCTTTGCTTCGGGACTGCGCGCTTGCCGGATTTGCATGTTGAGGATCGAGGCTATCAATTGGAGGTTGTTCTTGACGCGGTGATGGACCTCGCGCAGTAGCACCTCTTTTTGATGGACGGCATTTTCCAGCTCGGCCTCGTCATGCAGGATGGTATCGGTCATCCTGACGAATGAATCGGATAACTGGCGCAATTCGATCGGCGCGCCCGAGACGTCGATCTCGCGCACAACCCTGTCGCCACCTGCAAAGGCCCCGATAGCGCCGCGCAGCTTGTAAATGTGCCGTGTCACCATACGCCCTGCGGCAAGCCACGCCACGATAAGGCTGGCGCCCCACATCAGCGCGGGGAACAGCGCGGCAGGCACAGTATCAAGCGCCTGTATCCGGTGCCCTTCACCGGGCCATGTGCCCAAGGCATAGAGGTTTTCTTCAATCAGAGGGATCACGGAATAGACCCGTTCTATTCCAAGCTCCGACACAGCGGTAAAGGCAAGCGGACGACTTCCGACAAGGGCTTTCAATGCTCTGTGGCGCGGCAGGATACCCTGCGCGCTTTCCAGCCCCGCCGATGAGGTCAGCACTTCGCCTTTCTCGTTGAAAGTCAGGATCGCCGCACCCTGTTCTTGGGGAAGGGACAGAAGCATCCGGTCTTCTGGCAGGCCGCTGATTTCCCGCAAGGCCATATGTGGCAGAATGACCGACACGGCACCAATGATTTCGGCGGGTGCGTCATCACGCGGTTTGGCACCGGTAATAGGATGGTTGATCAGAATGGCTGATCCCGAAGCGAGAATACCGTTATTGTCCAGCATCACCTCTGGGCCATCGGATTCCATCAGATCCTGCAAAAGAATCGTGCCTGCCATATTGTCCCGCATGGTTGCGGACGCACAGATGATCTCACCACCTGACCCGACGACGGCGATCTGGGCCTGCTCTGCCAGTTGCGAAGACAGCAAGGGCAGTTCGATCCGGCAGCTATTGGCGGCATCTTCACCGCTTTGCCCGTCCTCCTGATTGTCAGCTCCCAATATGCCGGTCTCGCTTGATAGCCTGTTGGCAAGCGCGGCGGCCATGCCCTGACCGCGCTGGATCAGGCGCAACTCGGATTGCACGCTCATCAAGGTCTCGCCCATCAGCGCCGCTTCCGAGCGCGCCTTGGCTTCTTTCAGCAGGCTTACGGCCTGCAGGACCGCGATCAGGCCAACCGGCAGCAATGCCACAGACAACAGCAAGGCCAAGCGCAGACCCAACCGTTCGGGTGACCAACTCCTCCGGGAGGGATGTCGGCTCATGCGGCTTGCGTTCCCGATCGTGACATTACGGCTGCGGTCGAACCGTCAACGCCGTCCAGCATGTGCTCGCCGTCCTTCATGCCCAACAAGGCGCACAGCCGTGACCGCGCCCTGCTGGCGCGACTTTTCACTGTGCCGGGCGGCACGCCGATCATTTCGGCGGCTTCTTGCACCGAAAAGCCGGAGGCCCCGACAAGAAGAAGCACCTCGCGATGCTCGTCCGACAGTTTTGCGAAGGCTGCACGGAAATCCGTCATCGCCAGTTTGCTGTCATGTTCGGGCTTTTCATAGAGAGACGCGGCATGGATGCCTTCTGGGTCGGGCAATTCCCTTTTGCGTTTGCGCCTATGTGAATAGAACGTGTTCCGCAGGATCGTGAACAGCCATGCCCGCATGTTGGTGCCGGTCTGGAAGCTGTCGATATGCGTCCATGCCTTGACGATAGTGTCCTGCACCATGTCATCGGCAAGTGCGACATTGCCTGTCAGACTTATGGCAAAGGCACGCAGTGCAGGCAGATGATGTGTCAGCGCCTCGCGCGGATCATCAGGTGGAGGCAGGTTGTCAGGAGCGGTTGTCATTTTCCAGTCTCCTTGGCGCGCAGACGCTCAAGCAACTCTTTGAACCGGTCAGGCACATCTTCTTCCAGCGCGTCCTGATAGACCCGTTTGAGATTCTCGTCGATCTGACGCTTTAGTCCTAGGCCTTTGCGTTCCGGTCTCTGATCGTCTTGCGTCATTCCTGACCTCATGCCTGTACACCACATTTTTTGCTACGTAGACGGAACCAAACGCATGACCAGACGTTTGGTTCCCGATAAAACTTCATCGAAGGGAAAAAAATGTCATCCGGTACTCAGTCCGACCTTGCTGATCTTGTTGGCGACAGCCTGCCATATCTGCGTCGTTACGCCCGTGCTCTGACAGGCAGTCAGGATGCTGGCGATCGTTTCGCGGCCGCCACGATCGAGGCGATCCTTGCTGACCCCTCGATCATGGGCGAGATTTCCCCGCCCAAACTGGCCCTGTTTCACGCCTTCCATGTGGTCTGGTCCAGTGCCGGAGCCCCGCTTGTAGAAGCAGAGGACAATCTGACCGCCCGCGCACAGCATCACATGGCCCATTTGACTGCGAATACCCGCGAAGCGCTTTTGCTACAGTCGATCGAAAGCTTTACCACCAACGAAGTGGCGAAGATCATGCAGGTCGAACAAAATGAGGCGGCAGAACTGATCGAGATTGCGCGCAATGAAATGCAGGCGTCGATACTGGGCCGCGTCATGATCATCGAGGATGAGCCGATCATCGCCGTTGATCTGCGCGAGATCGTCGCCGATATGGGGCACACAGTCACCGGAATTGCTCGCACACGGACCGAAGCGCTTGCATTGGCAAAGAACAACCCGCCCGATCTGGTTCTGGCTGATATCCAGTTGGCCGATAAATCTTCGGGCATTGATGCGGTCCACGATATCCTCGAGGCGCTGGGCGAGCGACCAGTGATCTTTATTACTGCGTTCCCCGAACGCTTGCTGACCGGCGCAAAGCATGAACCGGCGTTTCTGATCACCAAGCCCTATGACGAGGATCAAGTGCGTTCCGCGGTGAGTCAGGCGATGTTCTTCGCCTCGACTGAAACCCTTTCAGCCTGAGACACGTATCCCCCGGCTTAAGGCCGGGGGATTCAAGGTTTGGAGGTTTCAGGCTAACATTTTGTTATAAGATCCTTTTCAGCGTATATTTCGGTCTGGTTCGAGAATTATCCGAACTAGCAGGGAACCGTTCCGTCCCAAGCGGCGTTTTTAATTGCGAAGGCACAAACGGATTGTGCATAAAAATTTGGAAAGGAGACCAACATGCTCGGATGGGCCCTGACATTTCTTGTGGTCGCATTGATCGCGGCAGTTTTCGGTTTTGGTGGCATCGCTTCTGCGTCCGCCGGGATCGCCCAGATACTCTTCTTCATTTTCATCGCGCTTTTCGTGATCGCCATGATCGCACGTGCGGTGCGTGGCCGTCCCCCGATGTAATGATCTGACCTTGAATCCCCTTTTTCCAGGCATCCGTTTCAAACGTGCCTGATATGTATGGAGGCCTGAATGGCACAAGCAGCAAACAAACCGACCACCGATGACATCAGCGAACAGCTTGCAACCCTGCGTGAGGATGTGGCTGCCCTGACAACCACCCTCAGAGATCTGACGCGCGCCGAAGCGCAAGACGCGGCGAAGGGCGCGAAGCGTATGGCTGGCAAGGCCCGCGAGGGGGTTGAGCATGAATATGAGAGGCTGCAAAAGCAAGCTGGCGATGCGGTTGATCATGCGGATGCCCTGATCCGTGAGAAACCTGCAATGGCCATGGGCATTGCAGCCGGTGTTGGCCTGCTGGTCGGCTTGATGCTGTCGCGGAGATCATAATGCAGCATGCTGCGGCACATCTCGAAGCTGCTGTTGCGGCGCGCGCCCGAGAGGGGGTGCGCCGTATAGGCTTGCTATTGGTCAGTGCGGCGTTTCTGGCAACTGCAGCAGGGTTTCTGACCGTTGCAATGTGGATCTTGCTGGAGACAACCTATTCCGCGCAAATCGCCGCCGTCATCCTTGGCGGTCTTTATCTTGGTGCGGGCGGTCTGGCCCTTTACGCAGCACTGTCCCCCAGCCGCTCTGAACGCGAGGCCCGACTGGCCAGAGCGCAGGCGCAGGCCCACGCCCATCCTGCAGGCCAAAAAGCGCCCTTTCCGCCATTGGCCGAAGCCTTCGTCTTCGGTCTGGATACGGCCCTGCGGTTGCGTCGCTCGCGTGATCGCTGACAGGCGTCCCGCGCCTGAATTGCCCCATCCCGCCCTTGAACCGGGGCGGGATTACCTGTGAAGAAATGACATCCGGAGCCTGAACTGGTGATTCCCCCCACAGCCCCTGTGCCGGCTCCTCGTCGTCTTCCCCAAGAGACGAGTTTCCCGCGTGCCGCAACGCTGTCGCTTGTGGCGATTGCCAGCCTGATGGTTCTGGCAGCACTTCAGGAACTTCGCAGTTTTGCCATCCCAACTGTTCTAGCGCTACTGGCGGCGGTCGCGCTGGAACCCGTGGCCCGACGCGCCGACAAAATCCGGATACCGCGCAGCCTGTCGGCAGCCGTGATCGTTCTGGCTGCCATCGGCGGGATCGCCGCGCTGGTCTATTATGTTTTGCCAAGTGCTGACGAATGGAACCGGCGCGCACCTGATATCCTGCGAAAGCTGGATGAGCTCTTGCGTAATCTGATCAGTGACTTGACCGACGCGATTCAGGGGCCGCAGTTTAACAGTGACGGAGAAGAGATCGACCCGATGGAGCAATTGACCGGCTCTGGTCAATCCGTGCTGGCTGGTCTGGCCGTGTCAGTCCCTGTTTTCCTGAGTGGCACGGTCTATGGGGCGGTTCTGACCTTCTTTCTTCTGCGCGAACGGGCGTTGCTGGCGCGCTGGGTGATGGCCTTGGGAACAAATCCGCGCCGTCAGCGCGCTCTCGGCCGCGCGATCCGCGATATCCAAAGCAACGTATCCTCCTATCTTTTCGCAATCCTGCTGATCAACACCGCTTTGGGACTGGTCGCTACGGCATTGTATTGGGCCTTCGGGATTCCCAATCCTTTCCTCTGGGGATTGTTGACGGGCGTTCTGAATTTCATGCCTTACATCGGCCCCGCGATCATGGCGATGATCCTGCTTGGTGTCGGCCTTGTGACCTTTCCCGAGCCGCAAAGCGCGTTTCTTCCTGTCCTATGTCTTCTGGTTCTAAATACGGTCGAGGGGCAGTTTGTGACGCCCATGCTGGTTGGCCGTCAGATGCGCCAATCCGCGCTCACGATTTTTCTGGCGATCACTTTCGGAGCATGGCTCTGGGGCGCTGCGGGTGCAATACTGGCGACACCCGTGCTTCTGGTTGCTTCGGCATTTACACGCAGGCGGCCTTTGGTGGTATCTGATGGAAGGTCCGACAGAGCCCGCATTGCCGCTTATGCGACAGCGCCCCGTGCGCAGCGCACGCGCTGATCGGGGTTTACCGACTGCTCCGGCACCCCCTTGGGATCAGGGCTTCATACTGTTCGGAAAATTGGCGAGCGCGGGATAGGAAGCTGCGCGTGGACCCATGAAGAAACGGGGCTTTACGACCAGATCAGCCAGAGTGCAGGCATCGAAGACCGACAGATAGTTTTGCGTCGCACGGATCACGATTGCAGGAAGGCGACAGCCTGCGGTCAAGCGGCAGGCATTGCCGGTCTGAAAACACTCGACCATGTCGAAATCGGGTTCCGTGGCGCGGATCACGTCACCGAGATTGATCTGCGCCGGTGGAAGGGCCAGCCGGAAACCGCCCGATCTTCCGCGTTGTCCGATCAGAAATCCGCTTTGCGTCAGGCAAAGCACAACCTTCTTGAGATGGGCGCGCGAGACACCGAATACGAGGGCGCTTTCCTCGATCGTGGTCAGGCAATTTTGGTCAAGACTGGCGGCATGTAGCAGCACGCGAAAAGAATAATCCGTAAATTTTGTTAGACGCATCGCAAACTCCGGTAGGCTGATCGTCCATCTTCCCCGGCTTGTGCGGGGCTTTGGATGATGGGGCCACCGGCCTGTGCAAATGACGTGCCAACCTGGTGCGGTGATGCGGTGGCAATCTGCGGGCTGTCAGCTTGGGGGCGGATTGACACTGAACACGAAGCGCGGATGATGCACCGCCGCAATCAGGAGAACATTCGTGACCACAGACAAAGCCCGAATCGACGCCATCGCGCAGGCTCAGCCGCCATTCGCCCAAAGCCTTGGCTTGCGCATCCTGTCGGCTGACCCCGACCACGTCGAGGCCGAGTTGCCTGTGACCGCGGCGCTGTCCAATCGTAACGGCACCCTGCATGGCGGGGCCTTCATGGCGCTGGCCGACAACCTTGGCGGCACAGCAACCTTTCTCAACCTGCGCGAGGGCGAGGGGACCAGCACCATCGAAAGCAAGACGAACTTTTTCAGGCCAGTTGCGGTTGGAGATACGGCCCGTGCTGTGACTCTGCCACTGCATAAAGGCCGCTCGACCATGGTCTGGCAAACAACGATCAGCAATGGTGAAGGCAAACTTGCGGCGATTGTGACGCAGACGCAGATGATCCTGCGGCCCCAGCCGAAAGCCTGATCAGATCGCCGTGGCCTGCGGCACCAGCCACGGCCCCTGTTCGGGCACAGCATTGACCCGCACGGGACAGCCATAGGTCTGTGCCAGATTGGTATCGGTCAGCACCTCGGCAGGACGGCCTTGCGACAGGATACTCCCGTCCAGCATCAAGGCGATCCGATCCGCGAACATCGCCGACAGGTTCAGGTCATGCATGACAGCAACCACCCCGCCGCCTGAATCGGCATAGCTGCGCGTGATCCGCATGACCGTCAACTGGTGTCCGATATCCAACGCCGCCACTGGTTCGTCCAGAAACAGCCAGCGCGGTCCGTTATCGGTCACAGGCTCCCAAACCTGCACCAGAACGCGGGCCATATGGACGCGCGCCTGTTCGCCTCCTGATAGGGTCTGGATGTCGCGCGGCCCGTATCCTGCCAGCCCGACCTCAGCCAAGGCGCGCGCTGTCAGATCTGTTGCGTGCATCTGTACGCTGGCGGTCAGGCCAAGGCGCACGACTTCGGCCACCGTAAAGGGAAAGGCCAGGTGCGTCGATTGCGCCAGAACCGCGCGGATCGCGGCCATCTTGCGGGGATGTGTGGCATTCAGCTCATGCCCGTTCAGGCTGGCTGCGCCACCATAGGGCAGATCACCGGTCAGCGCGCGCAACAGCGTGGTCTTGCCCGATCCGTTCGGCCCGACAATCGCAGTCAATGTGCCGGCATGGGCCGACATCGTGATCCCCTGCAGGATCGTCCTGCCTGAAAGACGGGCTGTCAGGTTCTGCACCGTCAGCATCACAATCCCCCCAAGCCACGGCGTTTCAGCAATATCCACAAAAAGACCGGCGCGCCCATGGTGGCGGTGACGATCCCGATCGGCAGTTCTGCGGGGCTGACGATCACGCGGGCGACCATATCGGCCCCCACAAGCAGGCTGGCCCCCAATAGTGCTGCATTCGGAAGGAGGTAGCGATGATCCGGCCCCGTGGCCAAACGCAGAAGATGCGGCACGACGATCCCGACAAAGCCGATACCACCGGCCACGGCGACGGCGGCCCCTGCGGCGGCGGCCACGCCAAGGATCGCCAGCCGTTTGACGGTTTCAACATGGATACCTAGATGTGCGGCCTGCGCCTCGCCCAGTGCCAGCGCATTCAGCCCCCGCGCCAGAAGCGGCGACAGCAGCAGGACCGGCAAGATCAGGGGCAGGCTGGCCGCCAGCTTGGACCAGCTTGCGCCGGCCAATGACCCCATGTTCCAGAAGGTCAGATCCCGCAATTGCCTGTCATCGGCCATATAGACCAGCATCCCCGTCAATGCACCGGCCAGCGCACCAAGTGCGATACCGGCCAGAAGCATGGTCGCGACCGAGGTTTGCCCGCCACGGGTGGCCACTCGGTAAAGCAGCAGGGTCGAGGCCCAGCCGCCCAGAAAGGCGGCAACCGGCACCAGATGCGCGCCGATCAGCACCGCCAGTCCGGTAGGAAGCAGCCCGGCCAGCACAATGGCCAGAACTGCGCCCAAGCCCGCACCGGCGCCAACCCCGACAATGCCCGGATCGGCCAATGGATTGCGGAACAGCCCCTGCATCAAGGCCCCCGACAAAGCGAGCGCCGCGCCGATCATCAGTCCCATGGCCAGACGCGGCAGGCGGATATCCATCAGGATCACGCGGTCCCGCACCGACAACCCTTCGCCGCTGACCAGATCGCGGGCAGCGTCGAACACGGACAGACCCGCTGCGCCGGTTCCCAAAGACAGGATCGACACAACAACCAGCAACCCCAACAGGGTCCGCGTGGTCTGTGCGGCCCCTACGCTGCGGTCGTCTTCCTGCGGCGATGTTTTGTGCCAGGGCAGCGCCACCATGCTTAGCCCCCTGTGCCGTACAGCGCCGCATGCAGTGCTGTGGCGGCGGCGGGGGTGCGGGGACCAAAGCCCAGCAATAGCACCCCGTTCATCCGCAGGACGTTTCCGTTTTGCCCCGCAGGGGTAAGGCCAAGGGCCGGATGGGCCTGAACATCCTCGGTCGAGATAGCAAGATCGCCCTCGCGGTCCATCATCAGGATCAGATCGGGGGCCGCAGCGATCACAGCCTCATCTGTCATCTGTTTATAGCCGTCGAAACCCGTGGCCGCATTCACGCCGCCTGCCAGTTCGATAATGCCTTCCGCCGAAGACCCTTCGCCCCCCGCCATGACGCGCCCGCTTTGCAGCGACAGCACGAACAGAACCCGTTGGCGATCAGTCACCGCGGTAGCGCGTGCTGTCGCCGCGGCCAGTCCTGCGGCGACGTCCTGCCGCAAGGCGGCTCCGGCATCGGGTAGACGCAGAGCCATGGCAACAGCGTCGATCTTATTCAGCACGCCTTGCGGTGTCGGATCGTCGGGCATGGTGACAAACTCCACCCCTGCGGCTTCCAGAACCGCAATGGTTTCGGCCGGTCCGGCACCGCGTTCTGACAGGATCAGTTCGGGCGCGACAGACAGCACGCCCTCGGGTGACAATGCCCGCACATAGCCGACGTCGGGCAGGTCCATGACCGAGGGTGGATAGGTCGAGGTGGAATCGCGCGCGACCAGTTGATTTTCCGCGCCAAGGGCGACGACGATCTCGGTTACCGATCCGCCCAGTGTCAGAAGGCGCACCTGATCGCCGGATTGCGCGCGCGGGGTCAGCGGCAGGGCCAGAAGCCCCACAGCTAGAAGACCGGCACCCAGCCCCAGATGCAGCGATGTCACCGTCAGTTTCATGCTGTCACCTCCTCGCGGGTGGGCAGGCTGGCGCACAGCGCCTCCCATGCGGCAGGGTTCAGATCCTTGCGATATCCGAAGACTTGCAGGATCAGCCCGCCGGATTCGTCAAACGCCTCGACGCTGATTGCAGGTCCGCGCTGCGTGGGCTTGGTCACGCACCAGACTTCGGCAATGTGATCGGCACGCAGATGCAGGTTGAAACGCGGGTCCATCACGTTGATCCACGGTCCCATTGGCACTATCTTGTCTATGGAGCCACCGTGGATCTGGATACATCCGGCATTGCCCACAAAAATCATCACGGGAATGGCTTGTTCCGCTGCTCCGCGCAACGCCAGTGTCACAGAATCTGGCGACAGGGCCCGCACATAGGGCTCCCCTGCCAGGCGGTAAGCGCCTAGCCGGTTCATATTGAGCTTGCGCACCAGTTTCAAAAACTGGTGCGTGTCGGTCATCTTGTCCCACTCGGATTGCAAAACACCTGCACGATTTGAATCGCTGCGGGCGGCCTCGGGGGTGGTCCGTGTGCCAAGCTCCAGCCTGTCGGATTGCTGCGGCAAGCGCAGCGCCTCCACCAGCCTGTCAAAGGCCGCGATATCCGAAGTTGGTTTCAGGTGCACCTTATGCACCGCATCGCCTGCAACGTCGAAAACCTGAAGGCTACGCTTCACACCATCCTCGCCCGTTTCCTGAACCGCAAAGGCATGCACCCAGTGTGAGGGGAAAATCCGCAGATCGATCTCGGCACCCAGAACCATCTGGGCATGCGGTCCGGCGTGGTAGTCCTCGTATGTGCCGATACGTTCATGCACGCAAGAATTGTTGCGCGTCAGTGCCATGACTTCGCCAAGCATCTGGATCTGCGGCATCAGCCGGTCCGGGACGGCGTCAATCGCCGTGGCCCAATGTCCGACATGAGCCGCGACCAGATCGGCCTCGGTGATACCCTGCATCTGGGCAAAGTCGCGGGCGCGGGGTTTGGGGTTCTCAGCGCGCAGGGCGCGAATCTGGTCCGGTGTGAGGGCATTGCGGTCGGCCATCATGGCGATCCTTTCAAAGTGCAAAAGGCGCGATTCTGGCGGGCCAAAGGGCGTAGCTGGAGCGCAGGCAGGACGTCAAACATATCTTCCAGATATACTTGACAGTTACAGTAAGGATACCTAGAAGCCTTTTCCTGACAGTTCAAGTCAGATAATTCTGCCGCCAGCCACAAGCTCTATCGCAGGCCAGCCTCCCCGCAGACCATAAATATCAAGGGACGCTCATGCCTGCATCATTCACACTTGCCCCCAAAGGGCACCTTCTGCTTTCCGTCACACTTGCGGTGCTGACCACGACACCCGCCCTCGCGCAGGAAGACGTGTCGGGGGGATTTACCCCGCTGGGACGTCTGATCCTCGGTGCCGGTGCCGAAAAGGTCGCGATTGACACGCCGCAAGCTGTTTCCTCGGTCGAACAAGAGGATATCGACCGCGACCAGCCAGCCAATGTGGCCGAGCTTTTCAAATCCGTGCCGGGCGTGCAGGGCGCGGGCGCATCGGCCCGTCCGGTCGGTCAGGCCTTCAACATCCGCGGGATCGGCAATAGCGAACAGACAGCATCCGAGTCGCGGATCATCGTTAATGTCGATGGTGCGCCCAAGTTTTTCGAGCAATACCGTATGGGATCTTTCTTTGGCGATCTTGAGCTTTACAAGCGCGTTGAAGTGCTACGCGGCCCAGCATCATCGACGCTTTACGGCACCGGCGCCATTGGTGGGGTGATCAACTTCACCACCAAGGATGCCAGCGATTTTCTGGAACCCGGACAGGATCGGGCGCTGCGCTTCAAGAGCGGTTATGACAGTAACGGCGATGGTCTGCGGTTGGGCGTGATCTTTGCCAGCCGCCCCTCCGAGAATTTAGAACTGCTTGGCGCGATCAACCGTTCAAAAGGCGATGACATGCAGGACGGATCAGGCGCGACACTGCCTGGAACCGCCTATGAACGCTGGTCCGGTCTGGTCAAAGGGACCTACCGTTTCGGTGACGATGCTGACCAGTCGATGACGCTGTCGCTGTCGCGCACAGATACGCAGTTGGATGAAACCGTCGTGGCCCAGACAGGAGGTGCCGCACTGGCCGGATTCGGCACAAGCGACATTCGCGCAATTGATGACACTGCGACACTTACATGGCGTCACCGTGCATCGGCTAATCCGCTGCTGGACCTGACTGTGGGTCTGTCGGTGACGGATACCAATGTCGAGAAGGACAACTTTTCGATGGCGGCCATGTGCGCTGCGGGTCAGTTGGCGGTTCTGTGTGACAGCGAGTACGGGTATCGCACTGTCAGTCTGAAGGTCGAGAACACCGCTGATCTGTCCGCAGGCGCGTGGGAGAATTACCTGACCTTCGGGGTCCAGGTGTCCGAGCAGAAGCGCAGTGCGACATCCTCGGTTGGCGCGCTGGGTTTCCATCCTGAAGGAACCGACCAGAAGCTTGGTATCTATGCACAGGGCGAACTGGTCTGGAATGACCGTCTGACGCTGATCCCCGGTGTGCGTGTTGATTTTGGCGAACTGACCCCCAGCGCCGAGGCCGAGGAAGCCGGCGGGTCCAGACAGTCCAAAACCTCGATCTCGCCCAAATTGGCGGCGATGTACAAGTTGAACGAGAGCTGGTCAGTTTTTGGCTCGATGGCGCGGACGGAACGCATGCCCACGCTGGACGAGCTTTATTCGTCCGAAGGACCCGCGCGGCGTGGCCCCGGATTGGCGGCTGTCGCACGCACACCCAGCCTGAACCTCGAACCCGAGACAGCAGACACATTCGAACTGGGCTTTGCGTTCCAGCGCATGAATGTGCTGAGCGATGGCGATGTGTTCCAGCTCAAGGCGACAGCCTTCCGCAACGACATATCCAACCTCATTGCAACGTCACCACGCCCGATCCTGCCGGACGGGAATACCACGTCGGTGCCGTATTTTGCCAATATCAACGAGGCGCGGATCTGGGGTGCAGAGCTTGAGGCAAGCTATGACGCCGACCTGTGGTTCGCACAGTTGGCCTATTCGCAGGTGCGCAGCGAGGATCGCAGCACAGGGCTGACGCTGCCTGATACGCCTGCGGAAAACGCCGTGCTGACCCTTGGTGCCAAGCTGCCCGATCAGAACCTGACTGTCGGCTGGCGCGCGTCTTTCTTTGACGACATCACAACCTCATCCGCGACAACTTCGGGCGAGGCATATAATACCCATGACATCTTTGCGACATGGACACCTGATCGCGGCGTGCTGGAAGGGCTGGAGGTTAATCTTGCAATCAACAATGTCTTTGATGGGACATATCGCAACAATCTTGCGCTAGATAAGGCTCCGGGCCGAACGATCAGCATTTCGGTCGCTAAAACCTTCTAAGGAGAATCCGATGCGCCAAACCATTCTGAGCCTTTTTGTCATCGTCGGATTTCTTCCTTCCCCCCTCGTGGCCGAGACACCGGTGCTTGGCATCGAGTTGAACGCGGTGGAGAACCGCGCGGGCGGGTGCCGGATGTCATTTGTGGCGACGAATGGTTTGGGCGCGGACCTTTCGGCGCTGGTGCTTGAGGCTGTGATCTTCAACCCCGAAGGACTGGTCGCGCGCCTTGTCTTGCTCGACTTTCAGAATCTGCCTCAAGCGCGCCCTCGCGTGCGACAGTTCGATCTGCCCGATCTGGAATGCGCCAAGGTCGGGCAGGTCCTTATCAACGAGGTTGGCGCCTGCACGGGGCAGGATTTGCCGGAACAGGCCTGCGCGAACGCACTGCAACCAAGCACACGCATTGATGCAATCAAGATACTGGGATGATCGAAATGCTGCATGATTTAGCTGTCCGTCTGAGCGCCCTTGTCGAACTGGGCGGTTGGGTCTTTGCCCTGCTTCTGGCGCTCTCTGTTGTCGCCGGAGCGGTCATTTTGTGGAAGGCCGTGCACTTGCGTTTTCTTGGGTTGTGGCGTGGTGCCAGACTTCACGCAGCCTTGGTCCCGCTGGCATCGGGACAGACTGTCGCGGCCCGCGAGGCATTGACCCGCGCGGGTGATCCGCTGGCACGTCTGGCGCTCAGGGCGATGGCAGCATCGGTTCCGACAGCCGCCCTGCGTGAGCGCCTGCACGCCGAAACCGAAGTGGAACTAGCCCGAGCCGAAAGCGGATTGCGATTTCTTGATGCCGTGGCGCAGGTCGCGCCGCTACTGGGATTGTTCGGCACAGTTTTGGGGATGATCGAGGCTTTTCAGGCCTTGCAAGGTGCGGGTGCGTCGGTCGATCCGTCTTTGCTGGCCGGTGGCATCTGGGTGGCCTTGCTGACCACAGCGGTCGGTCTGGCGATTGCCATGCCTGTATCCTTGATTCTCACGGCGTTCGAGGCGCGCATCGCCGCGCATCGGCGGCTTGCCGAAACGATGGTGGAAACGTTGTGCGGCCCTGCGCTGCCGCATCCCGAACTGCCGGACCCGCTGCACCATAGCGGATTGCGGGCAGCCCATGGCTAGCCCCACCATGTTGAAGCGTTGCCTTCCGGTGCGTCGGCGCGCCCTTTCGATGACTTCGCTGATAGACGTGATCTTTCTGCTGCTTTTGTTCTTCATGCTCTCGACGACCTTCACCCGCACTGCCGAATTGCCGCTGGTGGCCGGAGCACGCGGCGCCGGCACAGCCCAGACCGTGCCGGTGTTTCTGCGCCTTGCGCCGGAAACTCTGACAGTCAACGGTCAGTCTGCTCTACTGGATCAGGTTGCCGCACAGATTCTGGCTCTGGGTCAGGACCAGCCGCAGGTTCTGGTCAGCCTTGCCCCGCATGTCAGCGCGCAGCGTCTTGCCGACCTGCTGGTCCGGTTACGTAGCACATCGGGGATGCGTGTACAGGTGTTGGGCTGATGGCACGCAGGCTTGTCCCGTTCCGCCGCAGGGCAGATTCGACCATCACCTTGATCAATGTGGTCTTTCTGATGCTGATGTTCTTTCTGGTCGCCGGAAGCATCGCGCCGCAACCGCCTGCCGATCTGCAACTGGTGCGCCTGTCCGAGGCAGATCCGTTGATCCCGCCGGACGTGCTGGCCCTCACTGCAAAGGGTGAGGTGATCTGGCAAGGATCCCCCGCCGATCCGGCAAGCTATGTTGCGGCCTTGCCGCCCGATTCGCAGGGGGTGGCGCGGATCATGCCGGATCGTGACACCGATGCCGTCGGTCTAATTCAGCTTGCCCGCGCTTTACGTGCCGCTGGTGCCGCCGAGGTCCGGATCGTGACAGAACGGAGCAGTCAATGACAGGGATGCGAAAGATAGCTGTCGCCGCTTTGGCCCTGACAGTCTCGGGCGGGTTGCATGCAGCGGGACTTGTGCGTTTTGCACCACCTGAAGACGTGGCATTGCAAGGTGGGCAGGCACAATACACGCCGGAACTTGGCGACAGTTTCGCCGATATGGCGCAGGGGGCTGCCATGCCGGTCAGCCCGCCCACGGAATCCTTGGAACGCGCCGAGGCAGAGCCTTTAACCCCAGCGCAGGAAACGCCGCGCAGCAAGCCTGTCACACAGGCCGCCCGATTGGCGCAACTCGAAGTCAAGCCGGTGCCACAGGTCGAGGCATTGCCACCCGTGCTGGCGCCCGAGATCGCGGCGATTGCCTCTGCCGCGCCGGATCAAGCCCAGGCTTTGCCCAGGCAAGAAACCTTGACGCCGGTGCCGCGGGTAACTCAGTCACCATCGGCAAGGCGGCCTCGGGCGCGTCCTGCACCGCGTGCGGCCCACCCGGACGAGCGAGCCAAGCCCAAACCGCAAGCCCCTGCACAGGCTGCCGGAAATGCCGATCATAACGCGACCAGAGGCACCAATGCAGGACAAGAGGGGGCGAAAGCCCCTGCCGCACAAACGCAGCGTCCTACCGCGCAGGGTGACGGCGGTGCTGCCGCGAATGCCAGCTATGGCCGTGCCGTGCTGACCCAGATCAACCGCACGCGCAAAAAGCGCGCACCGTCGCCCGGGCGCACCGTAGTGGGCTTTTCAATCTCGGAAGGCGGGGGGCTTGCAGCGGTCAGGGTGATCCGAAGCTCAGGCTCGCCGGATCTGGATCAGGTCGCACTTGACCATATCCGCCGCGCCGCACCTTTCCCCAGACCGCCAGCAGGCGCGCAACGCCAGTTCTCGTTCGAGTTCGTTGGACGTAACTGAAACACCTATCTGGCTATGGTCCTGCAAAAGGGACAGGTCTAGCCTGCATCTTAAAGTACATGTGAAGGGGATTTCATGGCCGACCACGTCAATGCGTTGGGGCAGCCAGTTGGCGCACCGCTGAACATCACCCTACCAAGGCCACGCCCCCCCAGAACGCCGATGAAGGGGAAGTGGTGCGATGTTGTGCCCCTTGATCCGGAAGCGCATGCAGCGGGTCTGTTCGAAGCCTACAGCGCTGATGTCGAAGGACGCATCTGGACCTATCTGCCGCAAGGCCCCTTTGTTGATAGTGCAGCGTTTCGCGCATGGATGGACGCGACATGCCTGACCGACGATCCGCTGTTTCACACTATTGTGGTCGATGGCCGGCCTTTGGGCGTGGCCAGCCTGATGCGGATTGATCCGGCAAACGGGGTGATCGAGGTCGGGAATATCAACTATGCGCCAGCATTGTCGCGCAGCCGTGAAGCCACGGAAGCGATGTATCTGCTGATGCGCCGCGCGTTCGAAGAGTTGGGATACCGGCGCTATGAATGGAAATGCGATGCATTGAACGCGCCCTCGCGGCAAGCCGCCGCGCGGTTGGGTTTTACCTATGAGGGCACGTTCCGGCAGGCCGTTACCTATAAGGGCCGCAATCGCGATACCGCGTGGTTCTCGATCCTCGACACCGAATGGCCGCGTCTGCGTGAAGGTTTTATCACATGGCTTGATCCCGCGAACTTCGACGACACAGGGCGTCAACGCAGCCCGCTGCGGTTCGACTGATCCGACTTGCCGGATTTTCGGGCGCTGACAGGCAATTCCCTGCAACGATGCAGTTTGTGATGGTATGAAGGGGGGGGACGTGAAAAAACAGGGGGGTAGCCCTGACCGCAAAGGTGCCCATGTCCATTCTTGCCAGCATTCATCACCTGACCCATTACCAGTATGACCGACCCGTCAGTCTGGGGCCGCAGATCATCCGTCTGCGTCCCGCGCCGCATAGTCGGACGCGCGTTGTATCGCATTCTCTCAAGGTCAGTCCGGCCGATCACTTCGTGAACTATCAGCAAGACCCTTATGGCAACTGGCTGGCGCGTTTCGTGTTTCCCGAACCTGTGCGCGAATTGAAGATCGAAGTTGATCTGACCGCCGACATGACAGTCTACAACCCGTTTGATTTCTTTGTCGAGGAGACCGCCGACACATGGCCCTTCACCTACCCCGAGGATGTGGCAGAGGATCTGGTGATCTACCGCGTAACCGAACCGGCGGGGCCATTGTTGCAGTCATGGCTGGCGAAAGTGCCACGCGACCGCGTCAGGACCGTTGATTTCATCGTCGGGCTGAACGCGCAATTGGCGCAGGATATCGGCTATGTGATCCGGCTAGAGCCGGGGGTGCAGACACCTGAGCAGACGCTTTCATCCGCCAAGGGATCTTGCCGCGATACAAGCTGGCTGTTGGTGCAAGCGATGCGCCATCTGGGTTTTGCGGCGCGGTTCGTGTCGGGCTACCTGATCCAGTTGAAACCCGACCTGACTGCCGTTGACGGGCCGATCGGGGCCACGCATGACTTTACCGACCTGCACGCCTGGGCCGAGGTCTATCTGCCCGGCGCCGGCTGGATCGGGCTTGATCCGACATCAGGCCTGTTGACGGGCGAGTCGCATATTCCCTTGGCCGCGACCCCGCATTACCGTAACGCCGCGCCTATTTCGGGACTGGCAAGCGCGGCCAATGTCAGTTTCGATTTCGACATGACGGTGGCGCGCGTGGCCGAACATCCGCGCATCACCAAGCCTTTTTCGGATGAAGCTTGGGCCGAGTTGAACGCGCTTGGCGAAAAAGTTGACGCCGCGCTGAAAGAGGGCGACGTGCGCCTGACGATGGGAGGCGAACCGACATTCGTGTCGACGCTGGATTTCGAGGCCGAGGAATGGAATACTGCGGCGGTCGGCCCTACTAAACGTGTCTTTGCCGATGCGCTTATCCGTCGCTTGCGCGACCGCTTCGCGCCGGGTGGGTTCCTGCATTACGGGCAGGGCAAGTGGTATCCCGGCGAAAGCCTGCCGCGCTGGACTTTCTCGCTCTATTGGCGCAATGACGGCACCCCGATCTGGTCGGACCCGGACTTGATCGCGACCGAGAAAACTGGTGCGACCGTCACTCCGGACCATGCGGCGACGCTGCTGTCCAATATGGCCGAGGCCTTGGGTGTCCCCTCCGACAACGTGACACCTGCCTATGAAGACCCTGCCGAATGGATCATCAAGGAAGGCAATCTGCCTGAAAACGTGACGCCCGAAAACTCTCGTCTGAAAGACCCCGAGGAACGTGACCGCATCGCGCGGGTATTCTCGCGCGGGCTGACCGAGCCATCCGGTTTCGTATTGCCTGTGCAGCGTTGGCAGGCGCGCGCAACGGGGCGCGTCTGGCGGTCCGAGAAATGGACGCTCCGGCGCGGGCATCTTTTCCTTGTACCCGGAGACAGTCCTGTCGGCTATCGCCTTCCCCTGTCCGCCCTGCCGCATGTACCGGAAGCCAGCTATCCGCATGTGATCCCGTCCGATCCTTTCGAGGATCGCGGCCCGCTGCCCGCCGTCGCGCGCGACACCGCGCCGGAGGGTGTGGACAGTCTGGCACAGCATCCCGCGCAGGCGACGCGTTTTACCGCGTCCGAACCAAGCCAGACGCAGATCGAGCAAGTCATCGGCGAATTGGGTGGCGCTGTCCGCACCGCGATCTCGGTCGAGCCACGCGACGGACGGCTTTGCGTCTTCATGCCACCAGTCGAGCAGGTCGAGGACTATCTTGATCTGGTCGCTGCTGCCGAAGCCGCTGCAAAAAAGCTTGGCCTGCCTGTGCATATCGAAGGCTATGGCCCGCCAAGTGACCCGCGCCTGAATGTGATCCGCGTTGCCCCCGATCCCGGTGTGATCGAGGTGAACATCCACCCCGCCCATAGCTGGCAGGACTGCGTCGACACGACCGAGGCTGTATATGAGGAGGCGCGGCAACTGAAACTGGGCGCCGACAAGTTCATGATCGACGGGCGCCATACTGGCACGGGCGGTGGCAACCATGTGGTCGTCGGTGGATCAACCCCTGTCGACAGCCCATTTCTGCGGCGTCCCGATCTGCTGGCCAGCCTGATCCTGCACTGGCAGCGTCATCCGTCGCTGTCCTATCTGTTCTCCGGCCTCTTCATCGGCCCCACGAGTCAGGCCCCGCGTATCGACGAGGCGAGGATGGACGCGCTTTACGAGCTGGAAATCGCGTTGGCGCAAGTGCCGCGGCCCGGACAGGGCGTGCCGCCGGCCCCCTGGCTGGTGGACCGTCTGTTCCGCAACCTTCTGGTTGATGTGACAGGCAACACCCACCGCGCCGAGATCTGTATCGACAAGCTTTACTCCCCTGATGGTCCCACCGGCCGTTTGGGTCTGGTCGAGTTCCGTGGCTTCGAGATGCCCCCCAATCCGCGCATGTCACTGGCCCAGCAACTGCTGATCCGCGCCTTGATTGCGCGGATGTGGGCGAGCCCGATCAAGGGCAATTTGACCCGTTGGGGCACGACATTGTCGGACCGCTTCATGCTGCCGCATTTCGTCTGGGAGGATTTTCTGGAGGTGCTGTCCGATTTGCGCCAGCATGGCTTTGACTTGAACCCCGACTGGTTCAAGGCTCAGGCCGAGTTCCGCTTTCCTTTCTGTGGCGAATTGCAGGTCGAAGGCGTGACGCTGGAATTGCGCCAAGCGCTGGAGCCTTGGCACGTCATGGGCGAAACAGGAGCCATCGGCGGCACCGTGCGCTATACCGACAGTTCGGTCGAGCGTTTGCAGGCCAAGCTGACAACCTCGGACCCTGACCGCTATACCGTGACCTGCAACCGCCGCCGCGTGCCGTTGCAAAAGTCCGGGACCAACGGGGTTGCGGTTGCGGGTGTTCGGTTCAAGGCATGGCAGCCACCGCTGGCGCTGCATCCGAAACTGCCGGTCAATGCACCGCTGACTTTTGATATCTACGACAACTGGACAGGCCGCGCGCTGGGCGGATGCACCTATCACGTGGCGCATCCGGGCGGGCGCAATTACGATACCTTCCCCGTCAATGACAACGAGGCCGAGGCGCGGCGTCTGGCGCGGTTCGAACCTTACGGGCATACAGCAGGTTTCTACCAGCCGCAGGCCGAGACGCCCCACCCCGAGGCCCCGATGACACTTGATCTGCGTCGGGCGGCGGGTATCTGATGGGAGGGAAGGCACATCCTTCACGGCAGGATATGCGGTTGTTTGACAACTACCGCCCGCTGCAGGGTGTGCCGGATGAGCTATGCGATGCAAGCGGGCGCATGCGTCCGGGATGGGCTGGTCTGATCAACCATCTCTCGCGCCTCGGGCCTGACGAGATCACCCACGATTTTGCGCGCGGCGACCAGTATCTGACCGATGCGGGCGTGTTCTTTCGCAGTTACGGCGACACGACGCTGTCGGGGCGTGACTGGCCCTTCAGCCCTGTGCCGATCATTTTGCCGGATGGGGAATGGTCCAGTATCGCGGCAGGTCTGATCCAGCGCGCCGAACTTCTGGAACAGGTGGTGGCGGATCTTTATGGACCCAACACGCTGGTTTCGGGGGGGCATCTTCCTGCAGCACTGATCGCGCAGAACCCTGAATGGTTGCGACCGATGGTTGGGGTCAAACCGCATTCGGGGCATTTCCTGCATTTCGTGGCTTTCGAGATCGGGCGCGGTCCGGACGGGCGCTGGTGGGTTCTGTCGGACCGAACCGACGCACCTTCGGGGGCCGGCTTCGCGCTTGAGAACCGGGTCGCTGCGGCACGTGTGTTCCCCGAGCTTTTTCGCAAGACCAACGTGCACCGGCTGGCAGGTTTTTTTCGCGCCTTTCGCGAGGGGTTGGACCACCTGCGGCGTGATCCTGCGGCGCGCATTGGTATTTTGACGCCCGGACCGTTGACCGATACCTATTACGAACAGGCCTACATCGCGCGGTATCTTGGCCTGAACCTGCTGGCGGGCGAGGATATGACCGTGCAGGACGGGCGGCTGCAGATCCGCACGGTGCAGGGCCTTGTGCCTGTTGAAGTGCTCTGGCGACGGATGGATTCCGGTTGGACCGATCCGCTGGAACTGGCGTCGCAATCCCAGATCGGCACACCCGGCCTGGTGTCGGCGATCAGGCAGGGGCAAGTGACAATGGTCAATGCGCTGGGGGCAGGGGTTTTGGAGACACAGGCGCTGATGGCCTTCTTGCCCAAGATCAGCAAATTCCTGACAGGCGAGCGCTTGGCCCTGCCGAATGTCGCCACTTGGTGGTGCGGGCAGGATGCGGAACTGGCCCATGTGCGAGCCAATGCAAACCGCATGATGATCGGGCCAGCGCTGTCCAACCGCATGCCGTTCGAGACAAGCGCCGCGCATGCCGTTGCGGGACAGATGCGCGGAGCGGACGGGCAATCGCTGGACAATTGGCTGACGGCCAATGCAGCGCAACTTGTCGGGCAGGAACTGGTCACCCTGTCCACGACGCCAGTCTTTGATAATGGCGAACTGGTGCCGCGCCCTATGACGATCAGAGTCTTTCTGGCACGGACGCCTTCAGGTTGGCAGGTTATGCCAGGCGGTTTTGGTCGCATCGGTGCCGGACAGGATGCAACGGCCATTGCCATGCGAAGTGGCGGGTCGGTCGCGGATGTCTGGGTCGTCAGTGACAAGCCGGTCGATCCGGTCTCGATGCTGTCTTCATCGGATGCTCCTTTCCAGCGCGCCCAGTCCGGACCGCTTCCATCGCGGGCGGCCGACAACTTCTTCTGGCTAGGCCGCTATGTAGAAAGAAGCGAGGGTATCCTGAGACTGGTGCGCGCCTATCACAGTCGTCTGGACGAGGCGGCGACAGAACCGTTGCTGGCCCTGATCCGTGATCTTCTGGCAACGATGGGAACCGATGCGGCGCAAGCCTTGCCCAACGGCTTGCAAGCTACCCTGACCTCTGCGGTCAACAGTGCAAGCCAGATCCGCGACCGTTTTTCCGTTGATGGCTGGGCCGCGCTCAAGGATGTCGAGAAATCCATGAACCGCATCGCTCTGACGGCAAGGCCTGGCACGGATGCGGCGCTGGTGATGAGCGTCTTGCTCCGCAAGATAGCCGGCTTTTCGGGGCTGGTGCATGAGAACATGTATCGCGCGGCTGGCTGGCAGTTTCTGACCATCGGCCGCTCGCTGGAACGCGCCGCGATGATGGCAGAGTTGCTGGCGGCAGCCACAGGGTCGGACGCGCCCGAAGGTGCCTTGGATCTTGCGATCGAGATCGGCGACAGCATCATGATCCATCGCCAGCGCTATGCTGTCACAACGACCCGCAGTACTGTGGTCGACATGCTGGCGCTGGATCCGCAAAACCCCCGCTCGATCCGGTTCCACCTGATGAGCATACGCCACCGTGTGGAAGACTTGGCAATCGCGCGCCCCCATGCACAACTCAGCGATTTTGAACGTCAGGTGCTGGAACTGGATACGCGGGTTGCTGTGCATTCTGTGGAAACGCTTGACACTGGTGCACTGACTGCACTGCGCGGCGATATCCTTGCTCTGTCGACGGCCTTGCACGATGCACATCTGCATTAGTCTGGTGCGCTCATGATCTACGATGTCGCCCTCAACATCCGCTACGACTATACCGGCGCTGCCGCCGGTGGGCGTCATCTGCTGCGGATCACACCGCTGGATGTGCCGAAACGGCAGCGCCTGATTGCCGCGCTGATCGACATTCATCCGCAGCCGTCGGAAAGGCGAAACTGGATTGATTTCTTCGGCAACCCGACTGTCGAGTTTGCCTTTCGCGATGCGCATGACCATGTCGGGGTTGCCCTGAAAGCGCGGATCGAACGGCTTGAGGGCGAAACGCAGCAAGGGCTGTTCTCGAACCTTGGCGACATGAAAAGCCTGATCGAGCAGTCCCGTGATCTTGGTCCGTTTTCACCGTTGCACTTCACAGCGCCTTCCGCGCGCGTACCTGCACTTCCGGAAATCGCGGATTACGCTGCACAGGTCAGGCAGGGCCTGCCTGATCGTGTGTCATGTGAACAGGTCGTTGCCGCGATAGGCGATGCCCTGCACCGCGATATTCGCTTCGACGCCAAGGCAACGACCGTCGACACGCCTATGGCCGAGGCTTTCGAGAAGCGTCACGGCGTATGTCAGGACATGTCACATATCATGATCGCGGCCCTGCGCAGTCTTGGCATTCCTGCCGGATATGTCAGCGGATTCCTGCGGACAATCCCGCCCGCCGGAAAACCCCGGCTGGAAGGGGCGGATGCCATGCATGCGTGGATTTGTGCATGGTGTGGCCCGGACGCTGGCTGGATGGATTTCGATCCGACAAACAACTGTTTTGCAGGGCTTGACCATATCGAGGTTGCGCGAGGCCGCGATTATACCGATGTCTCGCCGGTCAAGGGTATCCTGCGCGTCGCAGGTCGCCAGACAAGCCGTCAGGCCGTTGACGTAATACCCGTGACCGGCTGAGCGGCGCGGCTATCGCCCCGCTAGTTTGCGTTCCAGCCCTTCACGATCCAGCAACCGTATCTTGCCTTTTTCGATTGTAATCAGCCCATCCTCGCGCAGGACAGCCAATGTGCGGTTGATCGACTGGCGCGAACAGCTTGCAAGTTTCGCAATATAGCCCTGGCTGTGCGGAACACGGTTGGAACGGTCGGTCAGGCGCAACAGATAGGCGCAGACACGCCGGTCCAGCGTGTAATGTTGGTCGACATGCTTGCGCAAACTATCACGCAGCATCCGTGCCCGCATGATCCGCATCACGTTCCTCTGGATCAGAGGGTGCGCCAGATGGTCGGCAAACCTGTCAAGCGGACAAAAGAGGTAGGTTACATCCCCCACGGCTGTGCACCATGCGACACATGGTTGGCGGGTCGCTGTCTCCATACAGCCAAGGGTTTCGGCCTCTCGGGCGTGGTGCAGAACGGCGACATGGCCATCCGGCGTCGTCATCGTGACCTCAACACACCCATAGGCGATCATCAGCATGCCTTCGGCGTGCTGATCCTGTTCCAAAAGCACTGTTCCGCTTGTAACGCTTCGCAGCTCACAACTGTCAAGGAAAGTGGCAATATCGGCAGATGGCAAATCCTCGAACAGGTCAGCCTTCGCAAGCTGCGGGAATTGCAGGCTTAAACGCATCGTCCACTCCTCGTGCCACAGTTTTGCCATAGTGACTGTAGTCTGAGGGGACTGCAAGAAGCTGCGCGCAACTTCCGGTGGTTATATTCTCGTATTCAGAGAAACTGCGCCGATTGTGCAACCGGAGCATAGCCTTCAAGAGACATGGTTTTCAGGTCTTGCAGTACGGCAACAAGCCCAGCCACCTGATGCCTGATTGTTGCCTCACCTTTTGCTGCAGTTGCGATTGCGGCATTGCCGACGGTTCCGGCGGGGTTGAGGTCTGATGAAATCCAGCCCAGCGACACAGGCCCGATGGGCGAGATGGGGGCCTCTTGCGCGCTGGAGCGGAAATTCTGCGCCGCAGTCATATCCACCAGTTCGGGATGTAGCGCCAGCATGATCGAGGTTTCGACGTCACCACCGTGGATGCCGAAGGCGATCTCCTCTGGCGGATACATGCCCGCAGGCTGCCCGAAAGAGCTCCACTGACTTTTGACTGCCATCATGCCGGCCCGCACGCGCAATTCGCGTGACAGGATAGACACCAGATCAAGATTGCCACCATGACTGTTGACGATAACGATCTTGCGAACGCCGGCGCGGGCCACGGAAAGGCCGATCTCGACCCACGCGGCAAGGGCTGTTTGTGCGCCAAGCGTCAGCGTGCCTGCCGCATGCAGGTGCTCGTTCGACTTGCCCACGCATTGCACGGGAAGAATGCGGATATCCAGATCATCGGGGCATTGGCGGCGCAACTCGTCCAGCATGCCGTTCGCGATCATCATATCGACACCCACCGGCAGATGCGGACCGTGCTGTTCAACCGCCGCCGTGGGAAGGATCGCGATGGTCGTCATCGGGTCGATCAGGGCAAATTCGGGGGCGCGGTATTGGGCCCAGTCCAGTCGTCTCATGCTGTTTTCTCCGGTCTGTAAGTGGCGTCCAGTCGTGACCGCAAGTAATCGGCAGCAAGGATCGGTGCATAACGTGGCGCACCTGTTCCGGGCAGGGCGGCGATCATGCTGTCGGGATTGGGATCTAGAAAGAACGCGATCGACTGCCGTGCGCGTGGTGGTGGCAGAACGCGATGCGGGGTCGATGCGTATAGGTCGTTTGTCCAGCGCATGAGGCAATCCCCGATATTGACGACCAGCGCGCCTTGCACATGTGGCAAATCAAGCCAGAGACCGTCTTTGCCGCGCACTTGCAGACCGGCTGTTCCGTCCGTGGCAAGCAAGGTCAGTGCGCCGTAATCGGTATGTGCACCAGCGCCGATACCATCGCCTGCATCTTGCGCGGCGGGATAATGCAACAGACGCAGCGTTGCCATTGGCGCATCGAAATCCAGATCGAAATATTGCGGATGCAGCCCCAGATCACGGGCGACCGCCCCCATCAGCGCGATACCCAGCCGGTGCGCGGCGTCGAAATAGGCCAGCATCGTTTCGCGGAACCCTTGCAGATCGGGCCAGAGGTTAAGCCCGCGAAACGCCTCGCCTCGCAAGAGGCGCGGATCATCGCCGTTCATCTCAAGACCGATATTGAAAGCCTCCTTGCGGTCAGGCAGCAAGGACGTCTCATCAAGCTGCTCTGACCCTTGCATCGCCCAGCCGCGGTTATGGGGATTCGTCAGGATGGACAGCGGCTTTTTGGCGGTGGCGGGCAAGGCGAAAAAAACCGCGGCGGCGGCAAAGGCCTCATCGCATAGGTTTTGCGGGATATCGTGACCGGTCAGCAGAAAAAATCCAGTATTTCGACATGATTTGCCAAGATCGGCGACAAAGCCATGCCGCGCCGCAGGATCGAGGAAGCGCCGCCAGTCAAGGATCGGGATCGTGCTCATGCCGCGGCCCCCTTGGTCTGCCGAGCCTTCGCGCCGATCAGTTTGGCCAGTGCGCGGTCAACCCGTTCCAGATGGGTTGCGCGGCTTTCTGGTGTGGAACTGTCCATCAGGTAATGCGCGGCAAAAGCGGTGCGGCATCGCCGAGCGCAAAGCAGGCGTACACCGCGCAGCAAGGTCCGCTTCCCGGGCGCACCGACCAGAAAGGTCAGCCAGCGGCTGGCGCCACATGTCGTGAAGACGCCCAACCGCGTGATATGGGTCAGGCCCGGACGGATCGTCTTGTTCGCGCCGTCCGGCATCAGAAAGGCCACATCGGGCAGCATCACACGGTCCAGCCAGCCCTTGAGGACTGCAGGCAAACCATACCACCACGTAGGGTAAATGAAGATCAATGTATCGCACCATTCAAGTGCGTGGGCATCCTGTTTCACCGGCACGCGGTTGGCGGGGCTGTCCAGATAGCCACGCCATTCCGTCCGGCTGAGCGCGCCATCGAAACCGCGGGCGTAAAGGTCCAGAACACGTAATTCTGCTCCGGCTTCGGTCAGTCTTGTGCAGACCAGATCGCAGATCGCCGCGTTGAAGCTTTCAGGATCGGGATGACAGTAGACGACCAGTGCGCGCATTCAAAAGACCTTCATTTCCTGTTCGACGCGCGCCTGAAACGCGGAAAGCTGCGTATCGGTAGCGCGGTTCATGTCATAGAGCGCCAGATAGCGCAGTTTGTCGGGCCGCGTCACATGCCAGACCGCGCGTTTGACCACATGACGCGGCGGATCGCCTGCCAGCAAAGCCCGCATCCGCGTGCCGCCATAGGTGGTTACTGCCGCAAGCTTGCGGATATGCGTCAGATTGGGGCGCACTTTGCCATCTTCCAGCCGGAACGACACTCCCGGCAGAAAGACGCGGTCAAAGAAACCCTTGAGAATCGCGGGATAGCCGAAATTCCACACCGGGAAGACCAGCACCAGTGCCTGCGCCGCGCGCAGTCGCTCCACGTAATCCGCCACGGAGGCAAGGTTCGGGCCTACCTCGTGATAGCCGCGCCGTTCTGATTCCGTCAGCACAGGGTTGAAACCTTCGGCATTCAGATCGCAATCATCTACATCCCATCCCTGTGCAGACAGCGTGTCCACCACGGTTTTGTGCAGACTGGCCGAGAAACTCTCGGCACAGGGATGCGCAAATAGCACCAGTGCGCGGCTCATTCGGCGGCCCGCATCCTTGGGTATTGATAGACGCTTTCGAATTTGAAACCGGGATCGTCCCAAGCGATCATCTTGCCGGGGTTCAAGAGTCCCTTGGGATCGGCCTCACGCTTGAAATTCAACTGGCGGTCATCGACGGTCTGCCGCCCGCCTTCCTCCAGTGTATAGCGGTGCGGGTTGAAGATCATGCAGCCAAGATCTTCATGGATTTTCACGATCTCGTTCAGCCGCTCCTCGGTTGTGAATTTCACAAGGCTCAGGCCGGCGAACATCACCTTGCCGTTCTCGCGCAGCACTTCCAGATGCTGCAGCACCTCGCCCTCCGCGCCCAACGCCTTGCGGATCGCGGCGACCTTCGCCTGATGGTCAGGATAGCCGTAGCGCACCTGCAGATAGGTGATCGACGGATCGACCTTGAGCGCACGCAGTGTCGTATGGTTCCATCCGTATTCAAAGACAGCCCCCGGACCTTTTTCCCACGTGTCATTGTCCGAGCGATAGATGATCTGCGCCCCTGTGCGACGCGCGGTGAAGGTGTTGAAACCGTCCATGCTATGCGGTGCGACCATCAGGCCGACCATATGCTGGCCTTCGCCGATATAGGGCTTCACACGCTGGAAATAGGCCTGCGGGATTGGGTTCTCGAAAACGGTTACCAGTTTGACAAGGATACCGTCCTGATTGGCGATCTCCTCGGCATAAGTGGCGGCCGTCTCGAATGTGTCGAAGGCAACGAACAGCCCTGTCCAGTCATAGGCGGGTGCCAGCGGCATCTCCAACTCGGTGATGATTCCATTGGTGCCATAGGCATGGCTGACGCGGGCCAGTTCCTCGCCGCGGAATTCCAGAATACGGGGTTCCGCTTCCATCGTAACGACGCGCAGGCGGATGATATTGCCCAGATCACGCAGACTGCCCCATGTGACCGACCCCACACCGCCCGACCCGCCAGCAACAAAGCCGCCGATGGTCGCGGTAGCCCATGTGCTTGAGAACATACGCAATTCCTGCCCCGAATGTGCCTTGGTCGCGGCATCCACATCCTTGAGCAGGCAACCCGGTTCCACGATGACGCGTCCGGGCTGCACCTCTTTGACTGCTGTCATGTTCTTCATATGCAAGATGCAGCCCCCCGCCAGCGGCATCGCCTGCCCGTAATTGCCTGTGCCCGCGCCGCGCGTTGTGACCGGCACGTCATGGGCATAGCAGGTCTTGAGGACCTCGATCACTTCGGCCTCTGTTTTTGGGGCGACCACGAAATCGCCCACCAGATGGTCCAACCGTGTTTTCAGAACCGGCGAATACCAAAAGAAATCGCGGCTTTTGGATTTCAGCGCGGCTGGGTTCTCATCAATTTCCAGATGCGCCAGCGCATCGCGCGCGGCCTGCACATTGGGTGTCATATCTCTTGCCTTTCCGACAGCGGGCAGCACGCCCTTTGTCGTGGTTCTGCCATCATGCCTGTGGGGATGGCATCTTGCGGTCGTTGGAAGCGCGCCGAATTTACGGCCGAACCTGCCAGTCCGCTTAAAATAATGGCAGTCAATGCTGCTGCTGCACAATGAATCGGCAACTGACCAGAGAGCCACCGCCAGAATTCCAGCCGCACTTTCAGGGCAAGACTGCGCGGTCCTAGACAAAGGACAGAAACCAGACCCAACAGGGAGTCGCAGTATGAAACTGACAGGAAAAACAATCGCGGGAACGCTCGCCGGTCTTGCAATGGCGGCTGTGGCTGTTCCGGCCTCGGCGCAGCAAAAGGTCACTTTTGGCACGAATTGGTTGGCACAGGCCGAGCATGGCGGCTTCTACCAGTCGGTTGCCGATGGAACCTATGCAGCCTGCGGGCTTGAGGTGGAGATCGTGCCAGGCGGCCCGCAGGTGAACAACCGTGCGCTTCTGATGGCGGACCGGATGCAGTTCCACATGGGCGGTGACATGCTGCAGGCGTTCAATGCTGTGGCCGAAAACGTGCCCGTCGTATCGGTTATGGCGACCTTCCAGAAACACCCGCAAGTCATCATCGCCCATCCTGGCGAGGCGGACACATGGGAAGAGTTGAAAGACCTGACGCTACTGATCGGCGATAATGGTTTCACCTCCTACTACCAGTGGATGATTGCAGCGCATGGCTTCACGTCAGACCAGCGCGAACCTTATACCTTTAACCCCGCACCCTTCCTTGCCGACAAGCGCAAGGGCATGCAGGGCTTCTTGTCGTCCGAACCCTATGCGATTGAAAAGGAAGCAGGCTTTACACCTAATGTTTTCCTGATCGCCGATGCGGGCTATTCGACATACGCGACGACGGTCGAAGTGATGCAGCCCTTTCTCGAGGCCAATCCGGATGCGGTGAAGTGCTTTGTCGAAGGTTCGATCCTGGGTTGGTACAACTTTCTCTATGGCGACAACGCCGGTGCGAAAGAGCTGATCCTTGCTGCCAACCCCGACATGACGATGGACAAGATCGAATTTGCAATCGGCAAAATGATCGAAATGGGCATCGTCGATTCCGGTGACTCGCTGGAAATGGGAATCGGTGTCATGACCGAGGCACAGGTGGGAGATTTCTACACAAAGATGGTGGATGCCGGTGTGATCGCGGATGGCATCGACTGGAAAGCCAGCTTTACCACCGAATTCGTGGGTAAAGGGCTGGGTCTGGACCTTCGTCCCAAGAACTGAACGCTTCAAAGGGGCTGGCCGACAGGCTGGCCCCGTGCCGTTTCACGCCAGAGGATCACCATGAGCAGACCTGAACGCCCATCCCTTGACCAGCGCCCCCCTGTGCTGGAAATGATCGACGTCGACAAAACCTTCAACGGGGATGTTGTCGCCCTCAAGGCGATGAACCTGACGGTCAATCATGGCGATTTCATCTCGCTTCTGGGGCCTTCGGGCTGTGGCAAATCTACTGCATTGCGTCTGATTGCAGGCCTTTCCCATCCCAGCCGAGGCAAGATTGCCTGGGCAGGCGGGCAGGGCGAGAACGATCTGGGAGTGGTATTTCAGGAACCGACGCTGATGCCTTGGGCGACGGTGGCACAGAATGTCTGGCTTCCCTTCCGTTTGCGCGGCCAACCTTATACTGCCGTCCGTGACGAGGTTCTCGAGGCGCTCAAGCTGGTGGGGCTTGAGAAGTTCCAGAACGCCTATCCCCGCGAATTGTCGGGCGGTATGAAAATGCGCGTGTCCATCGCGCGGGCCATGGTCACTAAACCGCGCCTGATCCTGATGGACGAGCCCTTTGCAGCGCTGGACGAAATAACCCGCTTCCGGTTGAACAATGACCTTCTCAAGCTGAAAGAGGCGATTGGCTGCACGGTGATTTTCGTGACCCATTCGGTGTTCGAATCCGTGTTTCTGTCTGATCGCATCGTTGTCATGGCCGCCCGTCCCGGTCGGGTGATCCGCGAGGTCACGGTGCCGGCCCCTTATCCGCGTGACGAAAATTTCCGCACATCCGCCGCATATGCAGCGCTGTGCCGCGAGGCATCCTCAGCGCTGCACGAAGCCATGGGAGAGCCGGTATGAGTATGACCGAGACACAGGCCGCAAAACCCGTGGTCAAGGAACGGGCCGACACCGTTGCTCTGGACGCCGAAGACCTGCGCCGCTTGCGGCTGCAACGTTTTGACAGGATCGGGCGCTGGATGCTGCCCTTGGCGGTCCTGATCCTGACAATCATCGGCTGGGACAGGCTGGTCGTGTGGAACAACATTCCCCACTACATCCTGCCCGGTCCCGGCCTTGTCTGGACAACATTGCTGCAGGATTGGGCGATGTTGCTGGACGCGCTTCTGGTGACGCTGCAGATCACCATGATGGCGCTGGCGGTTGCGGTGATCGGCGGGGTAGGGCTGGCGGTGCTGTTCACCCAGTCACGACTGGTCGAGATGTCGTTCTATCCCTATGCGGTGATCCTTCAGGTGACGCCGATCGTGGCGATCGCGCCGCTGATCTTCATCTATGTCGACAACCGTACGGCAGGCTTGCTGATGTGTGCATGGCTGGTCGCGTTCTTTCCGGTTCTGTCCAACACGACGCTGGGCCTGAATTCGGCGGATCATAACCTGCGCGATCTGTTCCGCATTTATGGCGCAACACGCTGGCAAACCCTGCGCTACCTGCGCCTGCCCTCAGCCTTGCCGTATTTTCTGGGCGGCTTGCGTATTGCCGGAGGACTGGCGCTGATCGGGGCGGTGGTGGCCGAGTATGTGGCAGGCACAGGCGGGATCGGATCGGGCCTTGCCTTCCGTATCCTCGAGGCGGGGTACCGCCTGAACATCCCGCGAATGTTCGCGGCATTGTTGCTGATTGCGGTCACAGGGGTTGTGATCTTTGCCGGTCTGTCGTTCCTGAGCCATATGCTGCTGCGCAAATGGCACGAGAGTGCAATCAAACGCGAAACCTGAACGGGGAATTTCATGGACTTCAAGACATTGCCGCAGGCCACCCGTCTGCGCCTTGAGAACCTGACCGTGCCCGCCTGCCTGATCGGACAGGTCGGTGGGTTGGTGCGCACCGGTGTGACTATCGCGGATGGCAGGATCGTGGAGGGTCCGGGCGATGTGCGCGTGGATATGGGGTGTGCGATGGTCTTTCCCGGCTTCACTGACATGCACACCCATTTGGACAAGGGCCATATCTGGCCGCGCGCCGCTAATCCCGATGGTAGTTTCATGGGCGCGCTGACAACAGTCAGCGATGATCGCATGGCGAACTGGACTGCGCTGGATGTACGCCGCCGGATGGATTTCGCCCTGCGCTGCGCTTATGCCCATGGGACCACAGCGATCCGCACCCATCTGGACAGCATTGCACCCCAAGACAGCATAAGTTGGCCGATTTTCCGCGAGATGCGCGCGGAATGGGCTGGCCGTATCGCGCTGCAAGCCTCCTGTCTTGTGGGCGTGGACAAGGTCGATATGGCAGGCGATTTCCTGAAAACTGCCGATATTGTCGCGCAGGCCGGCGGTGTGCTGGGCATGGTTACCTATCCTGTGCCGGACATCCGCGCGCGTCTGCTGGCCTTTTTCCGCATTGCAATGGAGCGCGGGTTGGAGGTTGACTTCCATGCCGACGAAACCGGCGATCCTGATGCAGCCACCCTGCGGATGATCGCGGAAACAGTGATCGAGACCGGCTTTGACGCGCCTGTGACCGTCGGGCATTGCTGTTCGCTGGCGATGCAGGACAATGCCGACTGTGACCGAACGCTGGATCTGGTGGCGCAGGCGGGGCTTAACATTGTCTCGCTGCCGATGTGCAATCTGTATCTGCAAGCGCGCCAAGCAGGGCGCACCCCGCGCTGGCGCGGGTTGACCGTGGTGCACGAGATGAAGGCGCGCGGGATCAATGTCAGCTTCGCCTCGGACAATACCCGTGACCCGTTCTATGCATACGGCGATCTCGACATGCTGGAGGTAATGCGCGAGGCGACGCGGATCGGACATCTGGATCATTCCGATCCAGATTGGGTTCAGGCTTTTCTGGGCAATCCCGCGCGCGCCTGCGGCTTTGCTGCGCCGTCCTTGGCCCCCGGCGCTCCTGCCGATCTGGTGATCACACGTGCGCGCGACTGGTCCGAGCTTTTCTCGCGCCCGCAAGCAGACCGGATCGTTCTGCGCGGAGGGCGTCAGATTGACCGGACCCTGCCGGATTACGCCGAACTGGACGATCTGTTCGCATGAACCGGCCAGCTATGCAAAAGGGGCGCCGAAGCGCCCCTTTTTTGATCTCTTAAAGAAATCTGCTTACTCGCGGCCCACCAGTTTCCAGAAGCCGTTTTCTACCACAGAGATCGTGATGTCGTTGGCACCCTGATGGTTGTCAGGCGTGTACTTGATCTGGGTGTCCAGCAGGTCGCTGTAATAATCCATGCTTTCCATAGCCGCGAGGAAGCTTTCTCGCGTCAGATCGGGACCGGCAGCTTCCAGTGCCATCACCACGGTTTCAGCCGCGTTATAGCCCAGCATCGCAAAGCCGGTTGCAGGCTGACCGAAAGCCTCTTCATATTCCGCGATGAACGCGGCGGGGGCTTCATCCTCACGACGCGCCTGAAGATCGACCCAGCCAGCAGCGGCATAAAGTCCATCAGTCACGCCACCCGGTACTGCGGCTACGGCTTCAAGGAAGCCTGCAGAAGTTGCCAGAAACTTCACATCGGTCCAGCCAAGCTGCTTTGCGGTGCCCACGATGGTGATGCCCGCACGGACACCCAGCGCCATCGTCACAACCTCGCAGCCATCGGAGCGCAGTTTCTGCACGGCGCCGACGAAATCCTGCTCATCCGGCTTGTGCGTGGTTTCCGACACGAAAGTCATGCCCAAGCTTTCGGCCTCTTCCTTGGTCGCTTCAGAGATTTCCAGACCGAAATCGGTCGGCAGATACATGGTGCAAACCTTGGTCAGGCCATATTCATTGGCCAGATAGCGCATGCCAGCGACTGTCTGGTCATAGTAGCTGGAAAAGCCGGTGAACTTGTTTTCCACTGGTTCCTGCAGCATCTCGCGCGCGGCAGTCAGCGGGTTGATGTTGAAAACACCCTTGGGGTCCATCAACTGGAAGCCCGCAAGGTTGTGCGGTGTGCCGAGGCTCAGGATATTGGCGAATACCTGATCGCGGTTGATCAGCTTGTTATAGGCCTGTGTCGAGCGCGGCAGCTGGTACTGGTGATCCTCGACAACGAAACGGATCTGGCGGCCATGTACGCCGCCTGCCGCGTTCACCTCGTCGAACTTGAGGTTTGCACCGTTGATTGCAGGCACACCCACAGCGGCGAAAATTCCGGACAGATCGTTGACCGATCCGATTACAACTTCTGTATCGCTGACGCCCTGCGTCTGCGCGACAGCGGCTTGGGCCATTCCCAGTGCCACGGCACCGGCGAACAGCGATTTGATCACTTTACTCATGTTTGGTCTCCTCCCAGAAACACCCCGATATTGAGGCTTATTTATACATGTCGTCAATCAGCGCCTTGTGGCGTTTCTCGACAAAGCTGCGGCGCAGTTTCATCGTTGCCGTCAGCTCTTCGTCTTCCGCCGTCAGCAGAACGTCGATCAGGCGGAAATCCTTGATCTGTTCAACGCGGGCGAATTCCTTGTTGACCTGATCGACCTCGGCGCGGATCAGGTCTACCACCGGTTCCGCGCGGCAGAGCGAGGCGAAATCCGAGAACGGCACCTTGTTGTCCTGCGCGTATTTCTCGACGTTTTCCTGATCTATCATGATCAGGCAGGTCAGGAATTTGCGTTTGTCGCCGATCACCACGGCATCCGAGATATAGTGGCTGAATTTCAGCCGGCTTTCCAACTCGGCGGGGGTAATATTCTTTCCGCCCGCTGTGATGATGATGTCTTTCAGTCGGCCTGTGATCGTCAGGAATCCGTCCTTGTCGATGCTGCCGATATCGCCTGTCCGCAACCAGCCGTCATCTGTATAGGTCTCGGCGGTTTTCTCGTTATTGCGCCAGTAGCCCATGAAGTTGTTCAGGCCGTAGGTCTGGACCTCGCCATCCTCGGCGATCCGCAGCTTGACGCCGGGCACAGCGCGCCCGACCGAACCGGGGCGGTTCGCGTCTTCGGAATTGACTGTGGCCAGACCCGCGTTTTCGGTCATCCCGTAGCCTTCCAGCAGCGGCACACCGATGGCGCGGTACCAGTTGAGCAGGGCGGGGCTGATCGGGGCCGCGCCCGATGTTCCTTGCCGCAGGCGATCAAGTCCCAGCATCTGGCGCAGGTTGCGGAACACCAGCTTGTCAGCCAGCCAATAGCCCGCCTTGGTCATGACCGGCACTGGTTTGCCGGCCTGCATCAATTCGGCGCGTTTCATACCGACACCGAGCGAGGCGTTGAACGCAAGCTTGCCAAAGCCTGTGGCCTCCATCGACAGAACAGTCACGCGGGAATAGACCTTTTCCCAGACGCGCGGCACGGCGGTAAAGACATGCGGACTGACTTCACGCAGGTTGTCGAATACCGTTTCGGGGCTTTCCGCAAAGTTCACGGTCGAGCGGACCGCCAGCGGAAAATAGATCGAGCTGTCACGCTCCAGAATATGACATAGCGGCAGGAAACACAGCTGTTCAGCGCTATAATCCGTGGGCAGGGCGCGGATACCCCCTTCGACCGCTGCCATGATATTCTCGTGGCTCAGCATCGCACCCTTGGGTGCGCCGGTTGTACCCGATGTATAGATCAGAAGGGCGATATCACCTGCCTTTGTCTTCTCAATCTCGGCCTCGAACAGACTGGGATGCTCGGACAGATGTTGGCGACCCAACGCATAAAGTTGGGGCAGAAAGATATATCGGTCACCTTCCAGATCATGCAGGCCCTCATCCTCGAGGATGATCACCTTTTCCACGCGCGGCGCGCCGTCGGGGATTTCGAGAAACTTGTCAAGTTGCTCTTCGTTCTCGACGATCAGGAACTGCGTGTCGCTATCGGTCAGGATATACGCCAACTGGCTGGCACTGTCGGTGGTATAGACGCCAGAGGAAATACCGCCGACGCATTGGATACCCATATCGGCATAAAGCCATTCCTTGCGGTCTTCCGACAGGATCGACACGACACGGCCGCGTTCAAGGCCAAGCCGCAAGAGGCCCAACCCGATCAAGCGGGCATGATCCCAGTAGTCTTTCCAGCTATAGGCCTTCCAGATACCAAGATCCTTTTCGCGGTGCGCGGTCCTGCTGCCCTGAGTGGCGCATCTTGACTGGAACAGGGCGGGCAGGGTTGTGCAGCCGTCAATCGCCAGCGGGCGTTGTCCCGGTGTCGCATTCAGCGACACACCGTTCACCACTTCCTGCGGCAGGATGGGGTCGTGCTTTGTCATTGCCTTACCTCCATGTCTTCTTGCGCTTCCAGCGACGTTCGCCGCGTGCGCCCTCTGTGTCATGGCCCAGATAGAAGCTCTGGATATCCTCAGATGATGCCAGACGGTCGGCGGTGCCGGACATCACAATGCGCCCCAGCTCCATCACATAGCCATCATCGGCCAGTTCCAGCGCCACGGCAGCGTTCTGTTCGACCAGCATCATGGTCACACCTTCATCCTTGTTCAGCCGCTTGAGGATGGCAAAGATTTCCTGCGTCAGCAGCGGTGACAGGCCAAGGCTGGGTTCGTCGAGCAGCATGATCTCGGGTCGCAGCATCAACCCGCGCCCGATGGCGAGCATTTGTTGCTGGCCACCTGACAGGGTGCCGGCCTCCTGATAGCGGCGCTCTGCCAGAATGGGGAAGTAGTTGAACACCAGATCACGGTCGCGCGCGATCTCTGCGCGGTCGCTGCGTGTATAGGCCCCCAGCGCCAGATTTTCCTCGACCGTGAGCAGGGGAAATACCTCGCGTCCTTCGGGCACATGCACGATTCCCGCCTGCACCACACGGTGCGGCTCCCATCCCTGGATATCTTTGCCCTCGAAAAGGATCTTGCCCTTTTCAGGGTCCATGATACCCGAAATTGTCTTTAGCAGCGTTGTCTTGCCCGCGCCGTTGGCCCCCAGCACGGTGACCACGCGGCCCTTGCGCACTTCAAGGCTGACACCGCGAATCGCCATGATAGGGCCATAGAATGTTTCGAGGTTGCGGACCTCCAGAAGCACATCGCTCATGCGACTTTCCCCCCTTTACTGACCGCATTGGTACCCAGATAGGCCTCGATCACACTGGGATGCGATTGCACCTCGGCGGGTGTGCCTTCTGCCAGTTTCGCACCATCGGCCAAGGCAAGCACGCGGTCGCAAACCTTGCTGACCAGTCCCATGTCATGCTCGACCATGAGCACGGTGATTTTCATATGGCGACGGATATCGTCGATCCACCAGCGCATGTTCTGCGTTTCCTCGACCGACAGGCCAGATGCAGGCTCGTCCAGCAGCAAAAGCCGTGGCTTGCTGGCCAGGGCGCGGCCCAGTTCCACCACCTTGCGCACGCCATAAGGCAGGCCCGCAATACGGCTGTTGCGATAGGGTTGCAGATCCAGCAGGTCGATCACTTCTTCTACCGCATGGCGATGTGCGCGCTCTTCTGCGCGGACGGACGGCAAATGCAGCATTTGCGAAATCATATTGGTCTGGCGATGCCGGTGACGCCCGACCAGAAGATTCTGCAACACGGTCGCCTGATGGAACAGTTCGATATTCTGGAAGGTCCGCGCGATGCCCAGTTGCGGTACGTCATGCGGGGCCAGTTTCAGCACATCCTTCCCGTCAAAGGTGATCGACCCGCTTACCGGTGTGTAGAAGCGCGAAATCAGGTTGAACACAGTGGATTTGCCTGCACCGTTCGGCCCGACCAGAGCAAAAACCTGCCCTTCCTCAACCTTCATCGACAGGTTGTTGACCGCGGTAAGGCCACCGAATTTTAGCGTGACGCTGTCAATCTCCAGCAAACTCATCTCAACCGCTCCGTCTTCAGATAGCTTTTCTGCCGTTTGAACATGTCCTTGCGGGCAAAGGGAAACAACTCGAGGAAGGTGCGGATCTTGAGCCAGCGTCCGTATAGGCCCATCGGTTCAAACAGGATGAAAAGGATCAGGATAACGCCGAAAACACCCGATTCCAGCCCGGGGATCGCAACACCGCGTCCGAACAGATCTGTGGTCATCGACAACACCTGCGGCAGAAACGCAATCACCACAGCCCCCAGAAACGCACCGTGAATAAAGCCCAGACCGCCGACAACGATCATCATCAAAAGCTGGATCGACAGCAGGAAGTTGAAGGTCTCGTTATTGAACGCTCCCGCGAACAATCCCATCAGCGCGCCGCCCAATCCGGTGATGGCGCAGGAGATGCCAAAGGCAATGGTCTTGGTCTGCGCGACATTCACACCCATCGCCTGCGCCGAGATCTCGCTGTCGCGCACGGCGGCAAAGGCACGCCCCAAGGGCGCACGCAGCAAGTTGCGATAGAACAGCGTGACCATCAGGACCACGGCCAGTGTCAGGTAGTACCATTCGACCGGGTTATTCCAGCGGCTGATCTCATAGCCGAAAAGGTCGATCGGTGGGGACATCTTGCCGTTCACCCCGTCGGTCCATTCCTTGAGCAGCACGATGATATCGTCCGCCAGAATGGCCAGCGCCA
Organism: Seohaeicola saemankumensis; assembly: GCF_021021435.1. GTDB lineage: Bacteria > Pseudomonadota > Alphaproteobacteria > Rhodobacterales > Rhodobacteraceae > Seohaeicola. The sequence goes on along the minus strand of NZ_JAINWI010000017.1, from coordinate 102,653 downwards.
GCGTCGCAATCGCAAGGTAAACACCGTGCAGTTTCAGCGCGGGAATGGCGATCAGCGCACCGACGATGCCGGTGATGACTCCTGCCAGCAGAAAGGCGGCCAGAAAGGGTACATTCGCTTCCATCATCAGCACACAGGAATAGCAGCCCAGCGCCATGAAAGCAGAATGGCCAAGGCTAACCTGTCCGGTTTGTCCGGTCAGCAGCATCAACCCCAGTCCGGCAGTGGCCCAGATCAGCACGTTCGTCGCCTCACCCAGAAAGAACGGATCAATCAGCAAGGGCAAGCAGAGCGCCAGCACCAGAAGGGCCGCATAAAGGCTGAAGTTCCACCAGTCGGGAAACATCCGGATGTCCTGATCGTAATCTGTCTTGAAATGGAATTTCATTGGTTCAGACCTTCTTCGCTCGGACCTGCGCGAACAGGCCGTGGGGGCGGAACAGCAGGACCGCGATCAGCAGCGCATAGGGGGCGATCTGGCTCCAGCCCGGCGGCAGGTAGCGCGCGGCGAAAGGCTCGATCACACCCACGATCAGACCACCCAGCAGCGCACCCGGCAAGCTGCCGAAACCGCCGATGACGGCAGCGGCAAAGGCCTTGATCCCGATAAACCCAGCGCTGGGGTCAAGCGCGCCCTTTGACGCGTAAAGGATTCCCGCAACAGCAGCTACGATGCCGGCCAGCGCCCAGACCATGCCTTGAATCCGTTTCACGGGAATACCCATGTAATAGGCGGCCATCTGGTTCTGGCTCGCGGCCTGCATCGCCAGACCCATCTTGGTGCGTTGGAAGAACTGCCACAACAGGATGGTCATGATGACGGTCACGATAATCACGGCCACATCGGCCAGACCCAGCACCAGATCACCGACACGTACGTCCCCCAAGGCGAGCGGAGAGCGCAGCGATTGAGGCTCGTGCCCCCAGATTTCACCAACGGCAAAGCGGATCACAAACCCCAGCGCGATTGTGACGATAATCACCGCGACCTGACTTTGGCCGAAGACCGCGCGCAACACGACCAGATCAAGCAGATAGCCCAGCACGCCCATGATCACGAAAACCAGCGGCAGCGCCAGCCAGAAGGGGATGCCCATATATTCGGGATTGACCAGCCCAAGGGTAACGAAAGCACCCAACATCATGAAATCGCCTTGGGCGAAATTCACAGCCTCTGTTGCCTTGTAGATCAGCACAAAGCCAAGTGCGATCAGGCCGTAGACACAGCCATTCGCAAGCCCGCTGATCAGAAGTTGCAAAACCTCCACGCGATCCTCCCTGTTTTGCGGCCTCCGCTTGGTGCGAAGTGCCCCGGCTTTTAGCCGTTTTTGTCCTTCCCGCGGCCGCCCTTCCTCCATACAGGACAGCGCAGGTTTCGGTAGTGCCGGACAAGTCACCCGAAGGTTGCAGGTCCAACACGCCACGAACAGGCCCTACCTCTCCATGTTTGAGTAAATCCGTCAACAGATTTGCCTCTGCCTGACGCAGCGGAATGTCCGTTTTCGGGATGAAATTCTGCAATGCGGATCAAGGCGGCTTTGAGCCGCCGCCTTGCGTTACGGTTGCGATGCTGAAAAAAAGGACCATCCGCGAAGGCGGGTTTTCAGGCGAAAGATACGGAAACCTTGCCGAAGGGGCCGAAATCAGCAGTGATATGGCTGCCTGAGGGACATTCTACAGGGCGGATGAAACTGCCCGACAGGATCACCTGACCAGCCTCGATCCGCTGATCGTAAAGCGCCATGCGCTGCGCCAGCCACACAACAGCCTCTACCGGATCATTCAGAACGCCTGCGCCCAGCCCAGTTTCCTCGACCTCGCCGTTGCAGGTCAGGATCGCACCGACCCAGCGCAGGTCGAACGCATCCAGGGCATGGCGCTGGTCGCCCGTCACGATGCCCGCATTCGCGGCATTGTCGGAAATCGTATCGACAATCCCGCGCGCTTTGCCGGTGGCCGGATCGACGCGCAGCACCCGCGTATCCAGAATTTCCAGCGCAGGAGTTACATAATCGGTCGCCGCAACCACATCGGCGCGAGTGACCGAGGCGCCAGCCAGAGGAGCCTTCATCACAAAGGCGATTTCGGCCTCGACCCGCGGCTGGATGAACCGGCCCGCGGGGACGGTCGCACCATTCGTGAAAAGCATGTCATCTGATAGAACGCCGCTATCGGGAATGTCGATCTTCAGCGCGGCCTGCATCGCCTTGGAGGTCAGGCCGATCTTCCAGCCGATTGCCTGCCGTCCCGCCGCCGCGCGCCGCGCGATCAGGGCTTTTTGCACCGCATAGGCATCGTCCATCGTCATGTCGGGATAGGCCAGTGACAGAAGTCCGGTCTGGCGGCCTGTTTCCTCGGCCTGAAACAGGGCCTCGGCGGCGGCGGTGATTTCTGCGGCTTTCAAGCTTCATCCTCCACGGTATTGCGCAATATGCCGATGCCCCCGGCCTCGACCTCGATCACATCACCCGGCACCAGATAGCGCGGCGGATCATAGCGCGCGCCTGCACCGGTGGGTGTGCCGGTCACGATGATGTCGCCCGCAACCAGTGTCGTAAATGTCGAGATATAGGCGATCTGCCGCGCCACCGGAAACAGCATCCGCCCCGTGCGGTCATCCTGCCGGACCTCGCCATTTACCCGCGTCTGCAAATGCACATCGGTGATCTGCGAATGGTCGGCAAGCGGCACGATCCACGGACCCATCGCACCGGAATGATCCCAGTTCTTGCCCTGTGTGACATTGAATTTGGCATGCCTGACCCAGTCGCGCAACGTGCCCTCATTGCACAGGGTCAGGGCCGCGATGTGGTCCAAAGCTGCGGCTTCCGCGATCCGCCGTCCGCCCTTGCCGATGATCACAGCGATCTCGCCTTCGTAGTCCAGTTGCGGTGTCTCCGGCGGGCGGATCAGCGCTTGTCCGTGTCCGGTGAAAGACCGCGCAAAGCGGATGAACAAGGACATGTGCGGCGGCGCGTCTTGCCCGTCATTGTATTCGGCGTTTCGGTCGGGGAAATTCACCCCGACGCAGATGATCTTTTCTGGTGCGGGGATCGGGATTTCCCACGCGTAACTGTCATCGGGATGGGTCATCGCGCGCCCCTTGGCCGCGGCTTCCAGTGCTGCCAGCCCATCTGCTGCGATCACTTCGCGCAAGCTGGACCATTGCGGAAAATCGCCTGACAGCGCCAGAAATCCACCCTCGACCACGGCGCCATAAAGCTGCTGCCCCTCGGCCTTCACTGTCGCAAACCGCACTGTCACATCCTCTGCCTCGTCTTGCCTTAAATATCCGGTAAATCCGCCTCGGCCATCGCTCAGGGCGCGATGATAGGCTGCGCTTTCAAAACAGAATCCACCAGTGCTGCACCTTCGAACAGGCTGCCTTCCTCGAACCAACTGCGCGGCGCGGGCGCCCCCCAGAGTGTCTGGCGCTGCGGATCGGTCAGGCTCCATTTGATAGGTTCCAGATCGGGATCGACAGTCTGGTAATCCGAGCAATAGATCTCGATCCGGTGTCCGTCAGGATCGCGGATATAGAGGAAGAAGGCGTTGGAAATCCCGTGCCGTCCTGGTCCGCGCTCGATATTTCCGACATAGCCGGTCGTTGCCATCAGATCCAGTAGGTCGATAATCGCCAAGGGGTTCGGCGCCCAGAACGCGGTGTGATGCAACCTTGGTCCGGTGCCGTTGGTGAATGCCACGTCATGCACCCCGCCCTTGCGATGCATCCATGCCGCCCAGAGTCTGCCGGTTTCGTCATCTTCAGTATATTCGGTCGTTCGGAAACCCAGTTCGGTGTAGAAGGCAACGCTGGCATCCACGTCGCTTGCGAACATGTTGAAATGGTCGATCCGCAGCGGTTTGACGCCCTTATAAAGCTTGTATTGCTGGTGAATCGGGGGCAGGCGGTCCATTTGGACGTAGAATTCCAGCGGCACGCCGAAAGGATCGCAGGTGCGCAGGGTGCGGCCCATGAAGGACCGCTCGACCCATGACACCGGCAGACCCTTGGCCCGAAAGAACGCCTCGGCCCGTTCCAGATCGGGTTCGTCGTAAAGCTTGAAACCCAGCACCCGCGCGCAGGCCGTGTCTGATTTGCGCAGGACGATACAGTGATGCCCGCGTTCCTCCATCGCGCGCAGATAGATGCCGTCGGCGTCCTCATGGGTGACCTGCAGGCCCAGCGTGTCGACATAGAAGGCGCGGGATGTCGCCAGATCTGTCACGGCATATTCGACATGGCTCAGGCGGACGATGTTGAACGGCGGGTAAAGCACAGGGGCGGGAACGGGCATGTCGATACCTCCTTTTCAGGCGCCAAGCCGAGGGACGGGATGCTGACCAAGGGCCAGACCGATATGTTTCTGCTCCATGTAGAAATCGAAGGACCAGTCGCCGCCATCGCGGCCGATCCCGCTGGCCTTGACCCCGCCGAATGGTGTCGGCAGGTGGCGCACATTTTCCGAGTTGACCCAGATCATCCCCGCCTCAAGCGCGTGGGTTACGCGCAAGGCGCGGGTCATGTCATTGGTCCAGACATAGGCGGTCAGCCCGTAGGCGACACCATTGGCAATCTCAAGCGCCTGTTCTTCGGTGTCGAAGGAGATCGCGGTCAGAACAGGTCCAAAGATTTCCTCTTGCGCGATCCGCATATCGGCACGTGCATCGGTAAAGAGGGTCGGGCGCACGTAGTGGCCGGCCTGGTCCAGCGTGCTGCCGCCTGCGGCAATTGTTGCCCCTTCGCTGCGGGCAATGTCGAAATAGCTGCATACCTTGTTGAAATGCACCTTGTGGATCAATGGTCCCACCTCGGTTGCAGGGTCCAAAGGATGGCCCACGCGGATATTGTTGACCCGTGCCACAAGTTTGGCGGTGAAATCAGCGGCAATCGAGGATTGCACCAAAAGCCGCGAGGATGATGTGCAACGCTCGCCGTTCAGCGAGTAAATCATAAAGATCGCGGCATCCAGCGCGCGGTCCAGATCGGCATCGTCGAACACGATCACGGGATTCTTGCCGCCAAGTTCGAAATGCACCCGCTTGAGCGTATCCGCCCCCTGTTTCATGATCATCGAACCGGTCTTGCTTTCGCCGACAAAGGCTATCGCCTTGATGTCGGGATGCTCGGTCAGGGCACGTCCTGCCTCCTCGCCCAAGCCGTTGACAAGGTTCCAGACGCCAGCGGGCAAACCCGCCTCCTCAGCGATTTCCATCAGGATGCGGGCGGTGACAGGGCTGAACTCGGCCGGTTTGTGCACGACCGTGCAGCCAGCGGCCAACGCAGGCGCGATCTTCCACGTGGAAAGCATGAAGGGCGTGTTCCACGGCGTGATCACCCCAACAGGGCCAATCGGAACACGTGTTGTAATATTCATCAGCGTAGACGAGGGCAGGTGCTGCCCGTCGCGCGCGGATGTGGCTTTGTCCGCAAAGAAGCGGAAGTTTTCCGCCCCACGCAGCGCGGCTTTGGACATGAACCGCAGTGCTTGGCCGGTGTCCCAGCACTCGGCCAGTGCGATTTCTTCGGACCGTGCCACGATGCCATCCGCGATTCGATGCAGGATGTTCTTGCGCGCCGCGGCTTCCATGTCCCGCCACGCGGGAAAGGCGGTTTTGGCCGCACGGGCGGCGGCGTCGATATCGACCGCCGTGCCGCGCGCCACCGGACAGATCAGGCTTTCATCGACGGGCGAGTGATTGTCGAATGTGCGCCCATCCGAGGCAGGACAGTCCCGCCCGCCGATCCGGTGCATCACGCCTGTGACGGCAATCCGTTCCAGAACAGGCTTGAGTTTGGCGAGATTGGTCGTAAGGGCGATGGTGTCGGACATCAGGTCAGCCTTTTTGTATTTTGGGGGTCGGTTTTGCCCAGATGGTCGCGGATCGAGCCGGACTTGGGCGACAGGACAGGGTCGATATCACGCATCTCGAGCGACAGGGCGAGCGAACGGCGGGCCAACACGGGTGCGACAAACGCCTCGGCCGCAGCAAAAATATGAGCTGTGGCGCGTTCGCGCGTCGGCAGGTCACGCCCGCCGCGCAGCCTGACCGAAATGTCGATATAGCCGTGATCGGGGTTGCCATCGGCGATGCTGGTGTGGCTGGCAGCAAAGGCCCTGACCCGCACGCCAGCTACGGGAAACGCGCCGGTCTCAATCGCCGCACGGCGTAGCCTATCGCAGAGTAGCGGAATATCTATCTCGGCCTCGAGATTGGACGAATAGTCGATACTGATATGCGGCATGACCCCTCCCAAGGCATTTAATTAACAAGTTAAATATAATACATCCTGCGTCAAGCCCTCTTATTGCCTGCGATACAAAATACAGGCAGATAGGACGCATGGATATCTCGCGCGACATTGCACCCGAAACGAACAGGTCTCTTCCCATCGCGCTGTTGCGCGCGCGAGAGAAGGTCATGGGCCCGATCCGTGCCATGCTGGCAGATGTCGGTGTGACCGAACAGCAATGGCGCGTTCTGCGGGTGCTTGCGGAACGTGGCACGCTTGACCCGACCGAGATCGCAGACCGCTCTTGCCTGCTTATGCCCAGTCTGACGCGGATCTTGCAGACCTTGCAGGCCAAGGGTCTGATCAGCCGCGAAAGTCACCCGACCGACCGGCGGCGCCAGCTTGTGTCGATTTCTGACGCGGGGCGGCAATTGATCGCCGACAACCTGAAAGAAAGCCAGCGCCTGAACGCATGGTTGCGCGAGAGATTCGGCGAGGACAAACTGAATGCCCTACTGGACCTGTTGAACGAGTTGGACGCGTTGGAGCGTGATCCAAAGACCTGACAGCCGCTGTGCTTTCCTTGGCCCTCAAACAGATCGGGCCTGTCCCGCAAGGATATTTGAAGCAGGAAGACGCTGTGCTCGGGTCTTGATGATCCCGCGCGTGTCCCTGTCGTGAATAATCTCCAGACCTTTTTCAGTAAAATCGGCTTCGTTGATGTGACAGACCGGCGTGTGGATTGCCGTTTTTTCGGGCAACGCCTTTTCCATCGCGCCAACACCGCCGCCCCTTGCGCCATGATCTGCATCGCCACATTCTCGTCGCCGCTGTCGATGGCGTGATGGATCGTGCTGCCACCAGCCTCGGCTACCTGATGTGTCGACATGCTGGTGGGCGTTTGGGATCACCCAGAACCGCGACATCCACGGCCATGACACCACCGCCCTGCGCGCGGAGGCGCGCGGCCATCGGGAAGACACAGATACACACAACCGCCAGGTATCTTGAGGTTCGCCATCCCCAGGCACAACAGAACCGGCGCGACAGCAAAACCCAGCACGATCCAGATCGTTTGCGGCCTGCGATAACCCAGCCGCCAGACCATCGCAGGCACAAGGATCATCTTGGCAGGCAAATATCCGATACGGGGAACCGCAAACACATAGACCATAAACCTAAAGGGTATATTCTAATGGCCGCAACCATACCCGCGCCTCGGCACGGTCTTGCGTGTAATCCATGAACGGTGCAACGCGTGACCAAGACGCAATCCGCGCAGTTGCAATAGGCCGAACAGGACTATGCCTGCTTCGGCAGGCCCCGGCCAGAAACCCGGTCGCGCAACCAGCTTGGAGCGCTGCACCTACACGGTCTGCTAGCCCAGATTTGTCAGGACGACGATGCCGAAAGCCGTAAAACCAAACCCAAAAAGGAACTGGCCTCGCCTTGGCGTCTTGCCGTTCGGAAGGGGGGCATCAGGCCTCACATGGCCTTCGGGGGCGGGAAGAACGGATCACGGGGCAGGATATGATGGGCAGGTGGATAATCCACCCGCGCCTATTTCTCGTTCCGGCAGCGTAGAAATGTCGTCATAAGGCCCATTCGCATGTCCATTCCCGCGCCATGCCGTTGTTCGACGCACATTCCTGCGTGATTGGCACGATGGCCGTCGCAGCACCCGTGGCGCGTATGGCGCCGGCGTTGCAGGCCTTGTTGCGGTCGGCACTGCGTGTGAAAGCGTTGCGCCCGACACGCGTGAAGGGATGTTTTCCCCTACGGGATTGCGGATGGCGACGAGGCGGTAGAACAAACCCGACAGATCGTGCCCTCATTCTGGACTTTGGCGGCGTGATTTTGGGTATGCTGTTCGAAACCCATGACCTGACGGAGGTGGCATTGGGTCTGCTGCACGGCCGTTTGACATGACGTGGACCTTTTGATCCAGTAGTAACCCTTTTGACAAAATATGCAGGCCGACTACATCAGCGAGCGCAATTACTGGCGGCATCGCACCGCCGGGGTTGCATGACTGCCGGGTCGTCACTGGTCCGACATGGCTGATTTCGTGCGCGCGGCCTGCGAGACCGATCCGGATGTGGCGATCCGCCCCGAATTCCGCGATTGCATCGCCGTGGCTCAGGCGGCGGGGATCCGTCTGGCGATCCCGTTGAACGATCTGGATCTCGTCTACGGGGCGAATGTTCGCACCAAACTACCGATCCTGTCGCAATTGGAGGGGAATGTGGAGGCCACCTATTCCGGCCATCCGGTCGGAGCCGCTGCCGCCCTTGCCTGTCTGGCGGAAGCCGAGCGTTTGCGCGTGCATGACAACGCAGCCGCCCGTGGCGCGGAACTTTTTGCAGGATTGCATGCGCGTCAGCGCAAGCATGAGGTTATCGGTGATATTCGCTGCGGACATGGTCTGACGTGTGCGCTGGAACTGGTCAGTGTCCGCGCAAAAAAGACGCCGATCGACAAGAAGTCGATCGGTGAGGTGCAAGAAGTTGCCTATGGTGCCGATGCGATGGTGCGCGTGTCAGGGCCGAACATCTTCATGTCGGCCCCGCTTGTTCTGACCTCCGCCAATATGCAGGTGATCCTGTCTGCATTGGATGAAGGGATTGCGGTGTTGTAAACGCGGATCAGGATTGATGTGCTGCGCGCATCAACTCTGTTTCCAGCGCGAGGCCAGATCGCGCGCGGCGCGCGCGAGCAAAACAACGTCGATTCCAACGGCCAGAAATTGCGCGCCCCAGTTTCGGTAATCCGATGCCGTGTCGTGATCCAGCGCCAATATCCCCGCTGCCTTGTCGGATGCTTGGATCCTTCCCAGCGCATCCTTGATCGCCATGCGCACATCCTTTTGGGTGCTGTCACCAAGATGGCCCATATCGGCTGCCAGATCGGACGGGCCGATGAAGACACCATCCACACCCTCGACCGCCAGAATAGCGTCAAGTGCGTCCATACCCTTCATGGTTTCCACCTGCACCAGCAGGCACATCTGGTCATTGGCCGTGCGGATATAGTCAGGGATCGCGGCAAAGCGCGAGGCCCGCGCCAGCGCCGCGCCCGAACCACGGATGCCTTCCGGCGGATAGCGCATCGCCCGCACCAGATCGCGGGCCTGATCCGCGCTTTCCACCATCGGGATCAGCAGAGTCTGCGCACCGATATCGAGCGCTTGTTTGATCAACCACGCCTCGCCCATCGGCAGGCGTACAACCGGATGGCTGTGCTCCTTGCCCTCCAGCACTTGCAACTGCACCATGATGGAGCGGATATCGTTGGGCGCATGCTCGCCGTCGATGACCAGCCAGTCAAAGCCAGCGGTCGCCAGGACCTCGGTCGGGTAGGTGTCGGCAAAGCCTGCCCAGCAGCCATATTGCATCTGCCCCGCGGCAAGGGCCTGTTTGAAGCGGTTCTCGGGTGCGGGCATGGTCTATCCTTTTGCGAGGGCTGCGGCGGTTTCGGTGATGACATCATAGGCCGTATCGACATCCGCCTTTATTGCATCGAATTGTCCGGCCTGAAAGCGGATCACGTAATCACCTGCCACCCGTGTCTGGGTCAGGTAGATCCGCCCGTCATCATTGATCGCGTTGAGCAGCGCCTGCGTTAACGCCTCGGCATCGTCACCATCGGGTGCATAGCGGAAAGTAAAGAGCGACAGGACAGGTTCTGTCACGATCTGGAACCCAGACGTGGCGCGCAACCTTTCCGCCAGATCGTGGCTCCACGCTACATGGTTGCGGATCATTGCCCGCAATCCCTCAAGTCCGTAGGCACGGATCAGGAACCACAGCTTGAGCGCTCGAAACCGCCGCCCCAGCGGGACCGACCATTCGGAATAATTGATGATCCCGTCCGCGCCGTGAGTCTTGAGGTATTCCGGCTGGATCGCCAGCGTCCGCGTCAGGTCCGCAGGCGAGCGTATGAAATGCGCTGACAGATCGAACTGCGTGCCCAGCCATTTATGCGGGTTGAACACGACCGAATCCGCCATCTCCACGCCTTGCCACAAATCGCGGAATTCTGGGCAGATCATCGCCGCCCCCGCCCATGCCGCATCGACATGGCTGTATAGGCCATGCGCCTGCGCCACGCGGCATACGCCCGCGATATCGTCACACGCGCCGGTGCCCGTGCCGCCCGTGCAGGCGATCACGCCCGCAGGCAGATAACCCGCCGCCTTGTCGGCGACAATCGCGGCCTCCAGTGCCGCGACATCCATGCCGCGCAGCGGGCCTTGGGTAGGAATGCGGACTAGGTTGGTCTGCCCGATACCCGCGATCCAGATGGCCCGGTCAACCGACGAATGCACTTCGGCTGAACAATAGATGCGCAACGGTGTCTGACCTGCGAGGCCGTTGGCATTGCCATCCCATTCCAGCGCGCGTTCGCGCATCACCAGCACGGCAGCCAGTGTGGCTGAACTGGCGCTGTCCTGAATGACACCGGCGAACCCGTCCGGCAGACCGATGGACTGGCGCAGCCAATCCATCATCCGCGTCTCCATCTCGGTCGCGGCGGGCGAGGTCTGCCACAGCATGCATTGCGGTGCCATCACCGTCACAAGATGATCTGCCAACACCGCAGCAGGCGAGGCATTCGAGGGGAAATACGCAAAGAAACGCGGGTGCTGCCAATGGGTGATCCCTGGCATCACGATGGATTCGAAATCCGCAATGATATCGTCCATCGATTGCGCTGCTTCCGGCGGATGTGCAGGCAGGGCGGCCAGAACGTCACCTGGACGGGTTTGCGCCCGCACTGATCTGTCACGCAGACCTGCATGATAGCGTCCGGCCCAGTCGGCGGCCCAACGGCCCCATTTTGGAAACTCGTCCCACCGCATCACGTCCCCCTCCGTCTAGTTAACATGATAAATATATTCCAGAGCGGCATCTGGCAATGAAAATCCTCCGCGTTGCACATGTTGGCAAGCGGGGGATTTCGAGCATTTATGGCACCATGAAATAGGTCGGCTTAGCCTTTTTCCGGCGATTTCGCGGCTTGCAAGGCCTGCGCCAGCACATCGTGTTGTCCGATATGGTTCATCAGGATCAGGATCAACCGCGCATTTAGCGCGTCGCTTGCGTCTTTGGTCAGCCCCTCATGGGTTGCCAGCAGACCGGCGTAAATGTCGTCGGGACGGTCCATGTTCGGCGTCAGGATCAGATCGGCGGTCATGCTTGAATATCCTGTCCTGTGGCGCACCGGATGGCGGCACGAATGGCGGTGTCGTCGTAAGCACGGAAACGCGCGGCAACATGCTGATCGGGGCGGATCAGGTAGACGGCGGCGGGCGCATCCCCCAGATAGCGCGCGGTCAGCGCGCCGGTGACATCGTCCTGATCGCTCAAGGCAAGCCGTGTCACGGTGATGCCGCTTTCGGTCAGGCTGTCGGGCGCGTCGGTGTTGATCGTGAGCAGTGTGAACCTGTCTCCCAGACCGTCCAGCAGAAACCTGTTGCCCAGCGCCGCGTCAGGGCAGGGCGAACCGGGCCGCGTGCGGGCGGGTCCCAGGGGCAGCGCATCGGGCGTGTTCAGTGGTGATCCGTCATAGGTGCAGGGCATGGAAAGCCGCCCCGAATTGACCAAAGGCCGCGCAAAGGCGTGATGCTCGGACAGGTCCAGCACCGCATCGCGGAAGACGCGGCTGATCTCGGACTTGGGCGTGATGAAATCGGTCGAGCGGGACGAGTTCAGGATGTTCTCGTCTGCGCCAAAAACGCGTTCAGCGTCATAGCTGTCCAGCAGGGCGTCCGGGGCAAGCCCGTCCAGCACCAGTTTCAGCTTCCACGCCAGATTGTCAGTATCCTGCAGGCCGGAATTGGCACCGCGTGCTCCGAAAGGGCTGACCTGATGCGCGCTGTCGCCAGCAAAGATCACCCGGTTATGGCGGAACTTTTCCATCCGGCGGCACTGGAAGGTATAGATCGAGACCCATTCCAGGCTGAACTCCACGTCATCCCCCAGCATTGCCTTTAGGCGGGGGGTCACGTTCTCGGGCTTTTTCTCCTGCTCCTTGTCGATATCCCAGCCCAATTGCAGATCGATGCGCCAAACCCCATCAGGCTGCTTGTGCAAAAGCGCGGATTGCCCCTTGTTGAAGGGGGGATCGAACCAGAACCAGCGTTCGGTCGGGAAATCCGCCTCCATGATCACATCGGCGATCAGGAAATTGTCCTCGAACACGCGGCCTACGAAATCCAGTCCCAACATCGAGCGGACCGGACTGGCCGCACCATCACAGGCTATGACGTAATCGGCGGTGATCTCATACTGGCCTTCGGGGGTGTCGATGGACAGCGCCACGTGGTCGCCGTGATCGGTGATGCCCGCCACCTTGTTGCCGCCACGAAGTGCGATCTGCGCGCCTCCCGCTTCGATTTCACGGGCGCGTTTGACCAGATATTCTTCGATGTAATACTGTTGCAAGTTGATGAAGGCGGGCCGCTTGTGGCCTTCTTCGGGCAGCAGGTTGAAGTCATAGACCTTGCGCTCGTCGAAGAACACCTTGCCAATGCTCCACCGGACGCCCTTGTCCACCAAGGGCGCGCCCAGCCCCAGACGGTCCGCGATCTCCAGCGTGCGCTTGGCAAAGCAGATGGCGCGACTGCCGAAGCTGACCTTGTCATTCTCGTCCAGCACCACCACCTCGACGCCCTGCTGCGCCAGATCAACGGCGGCGGCCAGACCGACCGGACCCGCGCCGATGACCGCGACCTTGTGATGGGCAGGCGATAGCGCATCCTGATCCGCGTGGCGGCGATAGGGATAAAGAGGCACCTCGAAAATCTTGTTCATCCGTTGTCCTTTCGCAAAAGCGCCCAAGCGGACCATACCGCAGTGCCCCCGAAAAACGCGCCTGCGATCAGCACCACCTCAAGCGCGGCGATGCCGCCAAAGCCGCGTGTGACAAGGGCAAAAGCCATCATCCCCAGCCCGAAAACCGAGATCGCAAGCCGCAACTTCAACTCGCCCCGTGTTGGTCCGTATTTCATGTCTGCCGCCCTCGACTGATCAGCTTTGCAAAGCTTCCCACATCTCGATATCGCGCTGGGCGGTCCAGATGCGGGGGGTGTCGATGCCGCGCGCCTCGTCATAGGCGCGGGCGACGTTGAAGGGCAGGCAATGCTCGTAAATGGCGTAATCCTTGAACTTGGGGTCGCAAGCCGCACGCACGGCGTCCCACACCTCTTTGAGACTGCCACCGCGGGCGGCCACACGGGCGGCGGCGTTATAGGTGCTGTCGACGAAATCGCGCGTATTCTCGATCGCTGCCGTGACCATATCCTGCCCCATCAGCGCATCACCGCGACCCGGTGCAATGGCGTCCACCTGGAACGAGGCGATGGCATCCAGCGTATCGCCCCAGTCGCTGAAATGCCCGTCACCGCAGTAGCAGGCCGAGTGGTATTCCACGATATCGCCGGTGAACATCACGTTCTGGTCGGGCACGTGGATCACGATATCGCCAGCTGTATGGGCGCGGCCTAGATGCATCAGGTCAATCCGGCGGTTGCCCAGATAGACGGTCATGTCATCACTGAAAGTCGTGGTGGGCCATGTCAGGCCGGGGATGCTTTCATGCCCCTCGAAAAGACGCGGGAAACGCTGGAACTCGCTGTCCCAGTCTTCCTGACCGCGTTCGACCACCATGGCGCGGGCCTTGTCGCCCATGATGATCTGGTTGGCACCAAAGGCGGATGCGCCCAGCACGCGCACTGCGTGATAATGCGTCAGCACCACATGGCTGATCGGCTTGTCTGTAACAGAGCGGACGCAGTCGATCACTTTATTGGCCAGACGCGGGGTCGCCTGCGCCTCGACGATCATTACGGAGTCGTCGCCAATGATGACACCCGAGTTGGGATCGCCTTCGGCGGTAAAGGCGTATACACCTTCACCCACTTCGGTGAAGGTGATCTTTTTCTCGGTCATGTCGCCTTGCGATGCAAAAGCCTTGGCCATGGTGTCTTCCTTTCAGGGGCGGTGCCGGGGCTGGGGAGGGACACCTCCGGCGGGAATATTTCGGGCAAGATGAAACGGCAGGCCTATCTTGCGTAAGGGTCTTTCAGCGCCGGCAGGATGGTGCCGGTGCAGGGGCCAAATCCGATAATGTAGCCATCTCCCTGCGCTTTGCCTTCCAGTGTGAGGGTGTCGCCGTCCTCGAGAAAGCTGCGGATCTCGCCGCTGTCCAGTGTCAGGGGTTCCTTGCCGCCCCAACTGAGTTCCAGCAGACTGCCGCGCTGGTGCTTTTCCGCGCCCGAGATGGTGCCGGACCCCAAAAGGTCACCGGGTGTCATCGGGCAACCCGCGCTGCTGTGATGTGCGAGTTGTTGCGCTGCGGAATAGTACAATTCACGTGCATTGGTCCGTGCAATTTCCGTGGCGGCCTTTCCTTCGGGTGCCAGTGTGACGCTCAGGTCGATGTTGTACAGCATCGGGTCAGTATCCTTGAGGTGATCCAGCAGCGGCACCTCGCGGGCAGGCGTGTCAACGCGAAACGGCTCCAACGCCGCTGTCGTCACGATCCACGGGCTGATACTGGTCGCGGTCGCCTTGGCCTGAAACGGCCCAAGCGGCTGGTATTCCCACGCCTGAATATCGCGCGCGGACCAGTCGTTCAGCAGCACATAGCCGAAAATCATCGCATCGGCTTCATCCACGGTCACAGGGCCTTCGCTGGGCATGCCCACAACCGCCCCCATTTCCAGTTCCAGATCGAAACGGGCCGAGGGCGCAAACCGAGGCGCGGCATCGTCAGGGGCTTTCAACTGCCCCCACGGGCGGCGCACCGGCGTGCCGGAAACAACAACCGACGAGGCCCGGCCGTTATAGCCGATGGGCATGTGCAACCAATTGGGCGGCAAGGCATTCTCGGCGCCGCGGAACATCGTGCCGACATTGGTGGCGTGATGACGGCCTGCGTAAAAGTCGGTATATTCGGCAATAAGGAAGGGCAGATACATCTCTGCATCGGCCATCGGCACCAGATGAGCCTCGACCGCCGCACGATCCGGCGATCCCTCGGCCAGAAGCTGGATCAGCCGCGCGCGCAGCGCGGTCCACGCCTCGGGGCCCAATTCCATCACCTCGTTCCAGAAGGGCACGTCAAAGACGGGCGCATCATCAAGGTTCAGCAGCCCCTCATCCTCGGCGGCGCGGCAGTCAAGGATCATGTCGCCAATCGCGACACCGCAACGCGGATCGTCCTCGCCGGTCGAGAAAACGCCGCAAGGCAGGTTGTTGAGTGGAAACGGGTGACCGGGCGTGTTGGCCGAAGCCACCCAGCTTGTCATCAGGGGCATGTCTTTGTCCTTCCGGGGGGGCAGCCCCGTTGCCGGTGCGGGGCCGGAATGTCAGAGGCGGGCAAGAGAGCAAACCCCTGCCCAGCGGCGCTAAGTGTTCTGCCTATTTCTTGCCGGGCGTGCCGTCGAACTTCTTCTCGAGGCTGTCCCAGCAGTCGATATAGTCGTCCTGCAAGGGTGCCTCCTCGGCTGCGAAGCGCGTCAGATGCTGCGGGAAACGGGTTTCGAACATGAAGGACATGGTGTTGTCCAGCTTTTCCGCTTTGAGATCGGCATTCGCCGCGCCTTCAAAGGCGTTCTTGTCCGGGCCATGCGGCAGCATCATATTATGCAGGCTCAACCCGCCCGGCACGAAGCCTTTGGGCTTGGCGTCATACTGGCCGTAGATATTACCCATCATCTCGGACATGATGTTCTTGTGATACCACGGCGGACGGAATGTATCCTCGGCCACCATCCAGCGTTCGCGGAATAGCACAAAGTCGATATTGGCGGTCCCCTCGACCCCCGAAGGCGCTGTCAGCACGGTAAAGATCGACGGATCGGGATGATCGAACAGGATCGCACCGACCGGGCAATAGGTCCGCAGGTCGTATTTGACGGGTGCGTAATTGCCGTGCCATGCCACCACATCCAAGGGGGAATGGCCGATCTCGGTCCGGTGGAACTGGCCGCACCATTTGATCACGACGGATGATGGCACCTCGCGATCCTCGAAAGCCGCGACAGGCGTTTTGAAATCGCGCCGGTTCGCCATGCAGTTGGCACCAATCGGGCCGCGACCGGGCAAATCGAATTTTTGACCGTAGTTTTCGCAGACAAATCCGCGGGCGGGGCCTTCGATCACCTCTACCCTATAGAGCAACCCGCGCGGGATGATCGCGATCTCCTTGGGTTCCAGATCAATGATCCCCAACTCGGTGCAAAAGCGCAGGCGGCCTTCTTGCGGAACAATCAGCACTTCACTGTCAGCCGAGAAAAAGTATTCATCCTGCATGGATGCTGTCACCAGATAGACATGGCTTGCCATGCCGACCTGCGTGTTCACATCCCCCGCTGTGGTCATCGTGCGCATGCCGGTGATCCATGTCAGCGGGGTATCGGTATGCGGCACGGGATCCCAGCGATACTGGCCCAAGCTGATCACATCGGGGTCGATATGCGGGGCTGATTTCCAGTAGGGCACGTCCATTTTCACATAGCGCTTGGAATGCTTGACCGAAGGCCGGATGCGGTAGCACCACGTGCGCTCGTTTTGATGGCTGGGCGCGGTAAAGGCCGTGCCGGATAGTTGCTCACCATAAAGACCATAATTGCACTTTTGCGGGCTGTTCATGCCTTGCGGCAGCGCGCCGGGCAAAGCCTCGGTCTCGAAGTCATTGCCGAAGCCGGGCATATAGCCTGGTGTCGTGCCTTGGGGCGTGGCAGCCTGCACGAAGGAATGCGGAAGCGTTGGGCGATTCATGATGCGTCCTCCTTTATGGTTGCGCTGTTAACGGTTGATTTTGTAACTAACAACAGAGGGAGTCCGCATCATGCCACAAAAAGATGATTTCGATTTGCAGAATTTTCTGCCCTATCTGCTGAATCAGGCGGCCGAGGAAAGCAGTTTGGCCTTCCAGCAGGTTTACAAGGATCGCTACGGGATGCTGCGCACCGAATGGCGGGTGCTGTTCCATCTGGGGCTCTATGGGCGCCTGACCGCAAAAGACATTGGTGCAAGATCCAAAATGCACAAGACCAAGATCAGCCGCGCCGTACAGCGGTTGGAAGAGCGACGGTTCCTGACGCGTGCACCGGATGATGCCGACCGGCGGCAGGAACATCTGGAACTGACAGGACAAGGGCGCGCCGCCTATCGCGACCTGCACGGAGTGGCCGAAAGCTATGATCAAACCTTGTCAGTCAAACTCAGCGCCGAAGAGGAACGCGTCTTGCGGGGCGCTTTACGCAAACTGGCGCGCATGGGCTGAATCACCTTTCCCAAGGTGTCTTCAGAACTTTGCCTCGACCCCCGGCAGGTTCAGCGCCTTGACCAGATCGCGCAATTCCTGACGCGCGGCCACGTTCGAGATATTCAACTGTTTGACCCCGATATCCTTGAGGTCCAGCAAGGTCAGCCCGCGCGGGAACAACTCGCGGAAAATCACCCGCTCGTTGAAGCCGGGGGCCACGCGGAACCCGATCCGCTTGGCCAGATTGTCCAGCGCGCGGCCCATCTTTTCTTTGTTCACCATCTGCTGCGCGCCCAGACGGTTCCTGACAACAATCCAGTCGATCGGTTTCAAACCGGCCTGCGCGCGCAACTGTCGCGCACTCCAGACCATTTCGGAATAGACCGAGGGACCGAGGATTTTCTTGCCGTCGCCATCCACATGGGCCAGCAGGTCGAAATCAATGAAGCTGTCGTTGAGCGGTGTAATCAGCGTATCGGCAAGGCTATGCGCGACCTGGCTTAACCGTGTGTGCGAGCCCGGACAGTCGATCACGATGAAGTCGCTGACCGGATCAAGCAGGGCAATTGCGGCGGACAGGCGTTGATCATAAGGGTTCTCACCCTCTTTCAGGGTCGCAGGATCGGGTTCGGGCAGATCAATATATGCGGCACTTGGCAGGGCTAGTGCCGATTTAGCCAGAAATGTTGCCCGATTCTCGGCATAGCGGCCAAAGGTCTTCTGGCGCAGATCAAGGTCCAGTGCGCCGACGCGATGTCCAAGCCGTGCCAGCGCGGTCGCAACATGCATCGACACGGTGGATTTGCCCGCGCCGCCTTTTTCATTTCCGACAACGATAATATGCGCCAAACCGTATCCCCAAATTTCCCGCGAAAAACGCCACCTTCCCCAGTCGCGTCCACCATATGTTGCACGCCCTCATATGGGAAGCGTGCGGGAGGTCAAGAGGTCAGCAAGGCGCGTCCGGTGTGATCCCTGCAACAGAGGCGCGTGACAAGCGTCGCCAGGCTTGCTACGCAACGAGGGGTATATTTCGTAAAGGAATTGTGTGTGAAGATTGAACCAACCGCTCTGCCGGGTCTTCTTGTCCTGACACCTGCCCGTTTTGGTGATGCGCGCGGATTTTTCTCTGAAAGTTACAATCGTTCCACGCTGGCCGGTCATGGAATCACGCTGGAA
Organism: Seohaeicola saemankumensis; assembly: GCF_021021435.1. GTDB lineage: Bacteria > Pseudomonadota > Alphaproteobacteria > Rhodobacterales > Rhodobacteraceae > Seohaeicola. The sequence continues at coordinate 83,962 of NZ_JAINWI010000017.1, read as the reverse complement.
TTCGTGCAGGACAATCATTCCTTGTCTGCACGTTCGGGCACTGTCCGGGGGCTGCATGTCCAGTCGCCGCCGCATGCACAGGCCAAACTGGTCCGTTGTGGCAAAGGCCGCCTATTCGACGTCGCTGTCGATATCCGGCGTGGATCACCGACCTACGGGCAATGGTTCGGAGTCGAGTTGTCTTTCGAGAACGGACGGCAATTGCTGGTGCCGGAGGGTTTTCTGCACGGCTTTGTAACGCGTGAACCGGATACCGAGATCATCTATAAATGTACGGATTATTATGCGCCGGAATGTGACGGCGCGATCCGCTTCGACGATCCGTCAATCGGGATCGACTGGGGGCTGCCTGCGGGGGTTGACGTGCTTTTATCCGACAAGGACGCCAAGGCGCCACTGCTGCGGGACTTTGACTCGCCCTTTGTGTTCGAGGTTTGAGATATGAAACTTCTGATTACCGGCGGTGCCGGATTTATCGGCTCGGCTGTTGTGCGGCTTGCAGTGTCGCGCGGGCATCAGGTCGTGAACCTTGATGCGCTGACCTATGCGGCCTGCCTCGATAACGTGGCATCGGTGGCGGACGATCCGCGCTACGCCTTTGAACATGCCGATATCCGTGACCGCGCGACCCTTGACCGTATTTTTGCCGTGCATCAGCCCGATGCCGTGATGCACCTTGCCGCCGAAAGTCACGTGGACCGCTCGATCGACGGACCTGAAGACTTTATCGAGACGAATATCACTGGCACCTACAACATGCTGGAGGCCGCGCGCAGCTTCTGGATCGCACAGGGCAAGCCCGCCCATTTCCGCTTCCACCATATTTCCACGGATGAGGTATTCGGCTCTCTGCCGGCCGATCCTGCGGTCAAATTCACCGAAGACACGCCCTATGATCCGCGCTCGCCCTATTCGGCGTCGAAAGCCGCGAGTGACCATCTGGTGCGTGCCTGGCACGAAACCTATGGCCTGCCGGTTGTCCTGACCAACTGCTCCAACAATTACGGCCCCTATCATTTCCCCGAAAAACTGGTGCCGGTGATCATCCTGAACGCTTTGGCAGGCAAGCCGCTACCGATCTACGGCGACGGGTCGAACATCCGTGACTGGCTTTATGTCGAGGATCACGCCGATGCCCTCCTGCTGGTTCTGGAGAAAGGCGCGCTGGGTCGCAGCTACAATATCGGCGGCGAGAACGAGCGCACGAACCTTGAACTGGTCCGGACACTCTGTGAGATCCTCGACGTTCTGCGCCCCAAGCCGGAAGGCGCGTATAGCGACCAGATCACCTTCGTCACCGACCGCCCCGGCCATGACGCGCGCTATGCCATTGATCCTTCGCGCATCTGTGCCGAACTGGGCTGGCGTCCTTCCGTCACGGTCGAAGAGGGTCTGCGCCGCACCGTGCGATGGTATCTCGAGAACGAGGCATGGTGGCGCCCCCTGCAAGAGCGCGCAGGCGTCGGCCAGCGTCTGGGGACCAAGGCATGATGCGGGTTCTGGTTTTCGGGCAGACCGGACAGGTTGCCACCGAACTGGCGCGGCGGGCTGGCGATGATGTCGTGATGACCTGTCTGGGGCGCAACCGCGCGGACCTGTCGGACCCCGCGGCCTGCGCCGCCGCGATTGCCGCCTCGGACGCTGATGTGGTGATCAATGCCGCCGCCTATACCGCCGTGGACCGTGCCGAAACCGAGGAAGACCTCGCCACGACCATCAACGGCTCCGCTCCCGGCGCGATGGCGCAGGCCTGTGCCGCGCGGGGCATCCCCTTCCTGCATATCTCGACCGATTACGTCTTTGACGGAAGCGGCACGCAGCCATGGCAGCCCGATGATGTGACCGGGCCTCTGGGTGGCTATGGCCGCTCGAAACTGGCAGGCGAGGTTGCTGTGCGCGCCGCAGGTGGCCCCCACGCGATCTTGCGGACATCTTGGGTTGTCTCGGCCCATGGTGCGAATTTCGTCAAAACGATGCTGCGGCTGGGAGCAGAGCGTGATACGCTCACCATCGTCGCCGATCAGATCGGCGGCCCTACCGCCGCTGCCGATATCGCGGCGGCCCTTCTGACCATGACGCGCGCCTTCCACGCAGGCCAGGGCACCACCGGCACTTATCATTTCAGCGGCGCCCCCGATGTCAGTTGGGCTGATTTCGCGCGCGCGATTTTCGCCGGGTCCGGCCTGACCTGCATGGTCGAGGATATTCCTACCTCGGCCTATCCCACCCCCGCCCGTCGCCCCGCGAACTCCCGCATGGACTGCACGGCCCTGACCCGCGATTACGGGATTGAACGGCCTGATTGGCGCGAAAGCCTGCGCGATATTCTGGCCGATCTGAAGGAGAATTGAGATGACACAGCGCAAAGGCATCATTTTGGCCGGTGGCTCGGGCACGCGGCTTTATCCCATCACCATGGGCCTGTCGAAGCAACTGCTGCCGATCTACGACAAACCCATGATCTACTACCCGCTCAGCGTGCTTATGCTGTCTGGTATCCGCGAGATCGCGCTGATCACCACGCCCGAGGATCAGGATCAGTTCAAGCGTCTTTTGGGGGATGGCAGCCAATGGGGGCTGTCCTTCACCTTCATCCACCAACCTTCGCCGGACGGTCTGGCGCAGGCCTATATCCTTGCCGAAGAGTTTCTGGACGGTTCGCCCTCGGCCATGGTGCTGGGGGACAATATCTTTTTCGGGCATGGCCTGCCTGAACTTCTCAGCGGCGCCGACGGGCAGACAACGGGAGGCACGGTTTTCGGCTATCAGGTCAGCGATCCCGAACGCTACGGTGTTGTCAGCTTCGACGCAGACGGGCAGGTACAGTCGATCATCGAAAAGCCGGAAAAGCCGGCGTCGAATTATGCAGTTACAGGGCTTTATTTTCTGGATGGCAATGCGCCTGAAAAGGCCCGCAAGGTGACCCCTTCGGCGCGCGGAGAGCTTGAAATCACGAGCCTTCTGGAAATGTATCTGGCCGACGGCAACCTGACGGTGCAACGCATGGGGCGCGGCTATGCCTGGCTGGATACGGGCACTCATGCCAGCCTGCTGGATGCGGGCAACTTTGTGCGGACCCTGGAACAACGTCAGGGCATGCAAACAGGCTGCCCCGAAGAAATCGCCTACAACAACGGCTGGATCGATCACGCAGCCCTCAAAGCGATGGCCGACCGCTACGCCAAAAACGAATACGGAAAATATCTGAAAAAGTTGCTCGGATAACCCGATTTTAAGGTCAGTGGGTCAGGATGCAGGTGAGAGCTTGTGTTCTGTTGTGTCAGCGCCAAGGGACGTGCCGCATTGCCGATCACGGCAGTGCCGAACGCTCTGGCATTTGACAAAAGACCGGTTGCAAGCTGTGAAATCTTGCGGGGCGCAACAAATATGTCAGCAACCAAAACTATCCTGATCACGGGCGGTGCCGGCTTCATCGGTGCGCGACTGGCCGCTGAATTGTCGCGTCACCACCGCGTGATTGTCTATGACAGCTTCCATCCCCAAGCCCATCAAGACCCGATGGCAACGCGCCTGCACATGGCGCAGCAAGGGATCAATGTGCGTGTCGGCGATCTGCGCGATCTTGCAGCGTTGCAGGCGGTCTTTGCGCAGGCAAAGCCGGATCTAGTCTATCACCTTGCCGCCGAAACGGGAACAGGACAGTCATTTGATCACCCGTTACGCTATTGCGATGTCAATGTGATGGGGACTGCCAATCTGGTGCTAGCGATGCGGCAGTCAGGGGTCAGACCTGCGCGAATTGTGCTGGCGGGTTCGCGCGCTGTTTATGGCGAAGGTGCCTATATCGACGCAGGCGGCCGGCCCGCCGCCCCGTTGCAACGATCGCCCGATGATCTGGCGGTTGGCTGCTTTCTGCCGCGCGGCGCGAATGGTCTGCCACTGGTCCCTGTCCCCACGCAGGCCGGCAGCCCGGTTGCGCCATCCTCGGTCTATGCTGCGACCAAGCTGATGCAGGAACACCTTTTGCGCCACGCGTTCTGGGGCACCGATACCAGCGTCGGGATACTCCGCTTGCAAAACATCTATGGTCCGGGCCAGTCGCTGCATAATCCATATACCGGCGTGTTGTCGATCTTCTGCCAGCAACTGTGTAGCGGGCGCATGCTGAATATCTATGAGGACGGGCAGATTACGCGTGACTTCCTTTTTGTCGACGACGCAGTGCGCGCCTTTGTCCGTATCGGTCTGATCGCTGGTCTGCCCGATGAAGCAATTGATATCGGGTCCGGTCAGGGCACTACGATCTATGACGTGGCGCGCAAACTCGCCGCGTTGATTGGCCGGTCCGATGACGCGCTGCAGATCACCGGCGCCTACCGTCCCGGCGATATTCGCCACTCTGTCGCCGATATCAGGCGCGCTGCCGGCCTTCTGGGGTGGATTCCAGAGATATCCTTGGACACAGGTTTGCGCGCGCTTGTGCATTGGTCTGGTGCGCATGAACGCCGGGTCGCTGTGCATGCCGCGGAATGAAACGCCGTCGCACCGCCCGCGACCCGAAATATACCAGTGATGGGAGATCGACAGTTGCAAACGGCTTTGGAAAACCTGCAAGAGGCAGCACCCGCCATCTCAGGCCACCCAGCCTGTGATCAACTCGTCGGGCTTTATTCCTTCCCGAAAAGCGGCAATACGTGGCTACGGGCCATCATCATCGGCATTCTTGAGATTCCGCAACGTCGCGCTGTGCTTGCCAGCTACGTGCCTGACACCCATCTGGGCCAACCAATCGGGGAAATGCCCTGGCAGCACGCTGGCCAGACATGGTGTTGCTACAAGTCACACAACAAGACGCCCCTTGTCCAAGAAGGTGCGCGTAGTTTCCGGCCCGATAAGATCATCTATATTTATCGCCACCCGCTGGATGTTTTTCTGTCCTATCTGAATTACCTGTCGGGCAACGTGACGGGCCTGTCCGAAAAGGTTTGCGGCTTTGCCTTTGAACGGGTCGACGACATGACCCCGCAACAGATGGATCATCTTTTTCAACGGTTCACCCGCCACGCGACCTTTGACCCGCGCCCTGCAAATCCCTTTGGCAGTCTCTTCGAAAGTATAGACAATTTCAGGCATCTGCAGCAGGCGGGAAATGCTGTGCACATCCTGCGCTATGAAGATCTGATCGCGGATTTCGAAAGCTCGATAAGCAGTATTTACGAATTTCTGAATCTGCCGCAAAGAGCCGAGGATCCCGCGCGGGTGCAGCGATTGTCCGACGATTTGACGCGATGTGATGGAAAGTTCTTCTGGAAGCGAAAAACCGGTACGCATCGAGACTATCTTGATGCCGCGCAGATTGACGTCTTCTGTCAGACACATGCCAAGCATATGACTATGCTGGGTTATTCACGCTGATGGCGGTCAGTGCAGCCATCTATGTGATCCAGCACCGGACCGAAGGGGCTGCGCATGTCCGCCTTGCCCTAAATGAATTATTGACCATCGCGGACAGGGTCGTGATCGTGGCCCCCTCACAAGACAGGGCGTGTGTGGCGAAAGCTCTGGTCGATCTGTCAGCGCAACATCCGCTGGAGATCGTCACCTCAGACAGGGACGGATCGGTCCTGTCGGCCTATCGCGCTGGTCTGGCGGCGCTCACGGCGCAGGGTCCGGTCACCGGTCATGTGATCCTGACAGGCTATCATGCCTTTGGTCCGGTCTATCCCGATGGCTGGCGAAATCTGCCTGACGACGCCGATCTGTTCGCGGCCTATTGGCACCGCACGACGATGGACAGACGCCTGCAAGGGCGCGCAGGTCTGCCGGACAGGTTGCCCTATCTGGATTTTGCGGTCCTGTCGCCAGCGCTGGTCAATGATACGGAATCTAAAGTCTTTTGGGTCAACTTACCCGCTTTCCGTGACCATTGGGCAGAGGTCGAGCATGGATTGCTGCCGCTGGCCCGTTTCCTGCGACATGGCGGCTGGCGCACGGACTATGCCGTACCGGATGCCGCCCTAGGGACCGAAGACCCCCGTCATTTCGAGGTGGACAAGCTGGTGCATTTGCGCGCGCCCTGCCTGCCGGTGTCGGTCCTGACGCTGGACCCTCTGGTCCACGACCTGAACGCGATCAACCTGCGCGCCGCCCTGGATGGTTTGCGCCAGATCCATCCGGCACTGTATCGCGGGGTGATCGCGCTTGCGACAGCGCGCCTGCCGCTACGGTCATTCACGACCATTGCGGATCAATACGAGATACTGAACCCGCATTACCCTTCACGCAGAAAGACGTGGCGCTTTGGCCCTGTGGCTGTGTTCATTCACGCCTTCTACGCGCGGATGATGCCGGAGTTCTGGACGCAGATCCAAAAGCTGCCTCTTCCGGCCAAGCTGTTTGTGTCAACGGCAACCATCGCGGACAAAGCCGCCGTCGAGGAATTTCTGGACAGGAAGGGCTGGCCCCCAGCAGACCGGACCGTGCGCGTGGTGGAACAGAATCGCGGGCGTGACATGTCGGCATTGTTCATCACCTTCCGCGACATTGCTCTGTCGGACGAATTTGAAATCGGGTTGCGATTACACTCAAAACGCACGCCGCAACTCTCGCCACAGGTGGCGGACGGGTTCCGCAGCCATCTTTTCGACAATCTGCTTCCCTCCAGAAAGGCGGTTCGCCAGCTTCTGGACCGGTTGGAAGCAGAGCCTGATATCGGCCTGATCATCCCGCCGGTGATCCATGTCGGGTTGGGCACATTGGGCCATGCGTGGTTTTCGAACCGGGCAACTGTCCAGCAATTGTGTCATCGCATGGGGTTTGGCGTCCCGCTTGATGCCGATACGCCAGTGGCACCTTATGGCACGATGTTCTGGTTCAGAATGGCGGCGCTACGTCCGATGTTTGAATGGCCTTGGGATTGGAGCGACTACAACGCGGAGCCGCATCATGTCGATGGTGGGCTTGCCCATGTGCAGGAGCGAATGATCGGCTATGCCGTGCAGGCACGGGGGTTTCGCGTGCTGTCGGTCATGTCGCCGGAACTGGCCGCGCGCAATTATGCGCGGCTGGAATACAAGATGCAGCTTTTCGCAGGGCGACTAGCCTCGCATCATGTGCTGGACCAGATGGCTGAACTGGGCCGCCGCGCGGATAGCGCGAACGGGCGACTTGATCGCGGGCTGCGCGTCATCTACGGGCGGATCATAGGGCGGTTTCCGGCGATGCGGACTGTTCTGAAACCCATGGCCTTGCGTGTATCGGTTCTGTTGAACCCGCAATACCGGCGGTGAACCTGCAACGGGATGCGGGAATAAAAAATGCCGCCCCGAAGGACGGCATTTCCCGAATGAAAACGTGTATCAGCTTTAGAAGCCGAGACCTGCGTATTTGTTCTTGAACTTCGATACGCGCCCGCCTGCATCCAGCAGACGCGACGAGCCGCCGGTCCATGCAGGGTGGACGGTGGGGTCGATATCCAGCGACAGCGTGTCGCCTTCCTTGCCCCATGTCGAATTCATCTGGAAGATCGTGCCGTCGGTCATTTTGACGTTGATCAGGTGATAATCGGGGTGGATGTCTTTTTTCATCGTGCCGATCCTTATGCTTCTGCGCCAGCGGCGGGCTTGTAGTTGGCAACCTCTGCGATACGTGCCGATTTACCGCGACGGGCGCGCAGGTAATACAGTTTCGCGCGACGCACACGGCCACGACGGACCACGGTAATGCTGTCGATATTGGTCGAATAGAGCGGGAACACACGTTCCACGCCTTCGCCAAAGGAAATCTTGCGGACCGTGAAAGACCCGGCAATACCTTTGCCGTTCTTGCGGCTGATGCAGACGCCTTCGTAGTTCTGAACGCGGCTACGGGTGCCTTCGGTCACTTTGTAACCGACGCGAATGGTATCGCCGGCCTTGAAATCGGGAATGGACTTCCCGAGAGAGGCGATCTGTTCCGCCTCGATCTGTGCGATCAGGTTCATCGCTTTGCTCCTATCTGCTTGCGGTTTGTTCCGCAAAGTTTGCCACAACCCAAGAGCTCTCGGTCTTCAACCGGGTCCGCATATGCGCCCGCCAGAGTTCAGGTCGTCGTTCCTTGGTTCTGCGTCAAACCCCGTGATGGTGCCGAAGAAGGCAACCGGAATAACAGACGGCAGGTCCGATAGACTCAATCAAGTCCCAGACCCGCCGCTCTTACCCGCCGCCATACTGCTTTGCAAGAACCGAATAGGCAGCAGTCAGGCGGGTTTTTCGCCTTTTTTTGCGCTATGCGCCTGCCAAAGGTCAGCGCGCCGCGTTTGCGTGATCGCCTCGGATTGCTGACGCCGCCATTGCGCGATTTTCGCGTGATTGCCGGACAGCAGAATCTCGGGGATTACGCGCCCGCGCCATTCGGCGGGCCGCGTATATTGCGGATGCTCCAGCAACCCGTCTGAAAAACTTTCTTCCTCGGTCGAGGCGGCGTTTCCAAGCACACCGGGCAACAGGCGCACTGTGGCATCAATCAGGGCCATCGCCGCGATTTCGCCGCCTGTCATGACAAAATCGCCAAGGCTGACTTCTTGGATCGCATATTCCTCAAGCACGCGCTCGTCCACGCCCTCGAACCGGCCGCAAAGCAGGGTCATCCCATCCGAAGCTGCCAACCGCTGCATCATCGCCTGATCCATCGGTGTGCCGCGCGGGCTGAGATAGATGACCGGCCAGCGTCCTCGCGCGCCCTGTGCGGCCGCATCCAGCGCATGGCCCAGAACATCGGGGCGCATCACCATGCCGGCACCGCCGCCTGCAGGCGTATCATCGACATTGCGATGCTTGCCCTCGCCAAAGGTCCGAAGATCGATGGCTTCAAGCGACCAGCGCCCCTCGGACAGGGCTTTGCCGGTCAGGCTTTCACCCAGAACGCCGGGAAAGGCTTGCGGCAGCAAGGTGATCACCTGCACCCGCCATGCCCCCGCCAGTTGCGGGTTCTCGGTCATCAACTCGCGCGGACGCAGCGTCGGGCTGATCGACTTGCGCCCATAGGATTTTTGCGGGACGGGGCCCTCTGGATCAGATGTCTGGGTCATGGGCTGGCTCTTAGCTGCTTTTTGAACCCTGCAAAAGATGCCAGATGCGGAAGGCTGGCCGTGACACCCCCCTGTCTAGAAAAGACCCAGAGGCGGGTCGGCAATCACGCGGCCCTGATCCAGATCGATCGTCGGCACCGCATCCAGCGTGAAGGGCAACAAAACGGTATCGGAGGCGCCCGGTACCTGCACTTCAAGAATGTCACCTGCACCGTGATTCAGAACCGCCTTGATCCGGCCAAGAACATTGCCACCTGTGTCCAGCACTTCAAGGCCGATCAGGTCTGCATGGTAATATTCGTCATCCGGCAAACCGGGCAAACGGTCGCGCGGGACGTAGAGTTTGACGCCCTTCAGCGCGTCGGCCTCTTCCTTGGTGGTGACTCCCGACAGCCGGACAAGAAGTCCGTTGGAAAGCTGGCTGGCCAGCGCCAGATCGAAACTGCGGCTTCCATCCTCGGTCACCAAGGGGGCATATTCGCCGATCGCCACAGGATCAGCGGTAAAGCTTTTCAAGCGCACTTCGCCGCGGACGCCGAAAGCCCCCGCAATGACCGCAACGCAGATCAGATCGCTCATCTTGTTTCTCGTCCTTGCTGGTCTGTAAAGACCCTGAGGGTGACCGTTTCGGGTCTATCACATAGCGCCGGATGGTCGAGCCTATCAACGGGTTTCAATGATCAATTCGCTGCGGCGGGTCTCCCAGCCCTTTGTTTCCAGTTCCGGCTCCAGACTATCCTGTTCCGGCCAGCCCACGCACAGATAGGCCACCAGACGCCAATCCTCCGGCACGGCCAGATCGCGCGACAGTTGCGCCGGATCAAGGATCGACACCCAGCCCACGCCCAAACCCTGCGCCCTTGCCATCAGCCAGAACTGCATGACCGATGCGACCACGGAATACCGCCGCATTTCAGGCATGGTGCCTGCGCCCAGCTTGTGACCGGTCTGGGTCGCCTCGTCGCAATATACCGCCAGTTGCACAGGGGCCTCGCGCATGCCGGACAGCTTCAACCCCGCATAGAGTGCTGCGCGGTCGCCCTGATATCTGCCCAGTGCCTGTGCGTTGCTGGCCTCGAAATTCGCGAGTGTCGCCGCGCGGGCCTGTGCGCTTTGCACCTGGATCAAGCGCCACGGTTGCGACAGGCCGACAGAAGGGGCCAGCAGAAATGCGTCGAGGCAATGCCGCAGCATTGCCTCGTCCACAGGATCGGTGCGAAAGCGCCGTACATCACGACGCCACCGCATCAGATCGGTCAATTGGTTCTGGAATGCCTTGTCGAACGTGTGCATCCCGTCCCCCCTTGGCTTACTCTTCGGCCGCAGTCTCTTCGACGGCGTCTTCCGCAGGTGCTTCGGCAGGTGCGGCAGCGGCTTCGGCAGCAGCAGCGGCTTTGGCGGTTTTTTCGTCAGCGCGTGCCTTGGCTTTCTTGCCTGGCTCGCCCTTCTTGGGGTTGTTACGCTCGGTCTTTGCGACAACGCCAGCGGCTTCCAGCATACGCGCCACACGGTCGGTGGTCTGTGCGCCTTCACCCAGCCAGTACTGAACGCGCTCGACATTCATTTTGACGCGCTCTTCGCTGTCTTTGGGCAGCAGCGGGTTGTAAGTGCCCAGTTTCTCGATGAAGCGGCCATCGCGGGGCATACGGCTGTCGGCAGCCACAATGCGATAGAAGGGGCGTTTTTTGCTGCCGCCACGGGCCAGACGGATTTTCATTGCCATGTCAGTATTCTCCTTTGGATGACTTGGTGTGACGGGCAGGCCCGCCAGATGGGTTTGTTATTGTTGCTGTTTCTTGTGGTGTTGGATGACTTCCTGAATGATGAACTGCAGGAAAGCCTTTGCGAATTCCGGATCAAGATCGGCGTCCCTTGCCAGCTCTTCCAGCCGCGCAATCTGGCGCGCCTCGCGATCAGGGTCGGAAGGGGGCAAGTCGTGCTGCGCCTTCAAACGCCCCACGGTCTGCGTGTGCTTGAACCGCTCGCCCAGAGTATAGACAAGGATCGCATCCAGCCGGTCGATGCTGGCACGATGCTCGCGCAGGATCTCTGCGGCGCGTTCTGCGGCAGTCTGAGTCATGCACACTCCTCTTGCTGGGGGTGACGATAGACATGGCAGGGTTTGCCCATGAACACGGTCTCGCGCTCGAACAAGGCGCCAAGACGTTCGGCAAGCTTGATCGAGCGGGAATTGCGCGGGTCGATATAGGAAATGACGCCATTCAGCCCGTAAGCGCGCACGCCCTGATCACGGGCTGCGCTGGCCGACTGAAAGGCAATCCCGCGCGCTTCAAAACCGTTCCAGACCTGCCAGCCCAGTTCCGGCTCGTCCCAGCCTTCCCGAAAGATGAACCCGCACATGCCCACGGGCTGCCGGTCCATATCGATGACCCACATGCCATAACCGCGCAGCGCCCAATGGCCGATATTGCCGGAAATCATCCGCCACGCGTCCACGCGCGGCAGCGGCCCGCCGACAAACATGCTGCGCTCGGTCGCGTAAAAGGCGGCCAGCGGTTCAAGATCGTTTTCCTGAATGGCGCGGAGCGACACATCGCCGGCCTTGATCGTCGGTATTTCGAAGGCAAACTGCGTCATGCGTATGCCTCCACCGATCCGTCGCCATCGTTGACCAGCGACGCGGGGCCGGGATGCCGGTATAGGATCTCTGCGCCCATATAGACATTCTGATAGGTCCGTTCAGCCCAAGCGCCCAGCCGTTCGGCCAGCGCGATCGAGCGGTCATTGCCCGGCACGATATTCGAGGTCAGCGTCATGAAACCAAGTTCGCTATAGGCCCAGTCCCGCGCGCGCTCTGCCGCTTCATAGGCGATCCCGCGTCCTTCGAAACCGTCGAACAGGGCCCAGCCAAGTTCAGGCTCGGGCCAACCGTCGGGGTTCCAGATGCCTGTGATCCCGGCCACTTCGCCGGTGTCGCGATCCTCTATCGTGAAATAGCCATAGCCGTGGATATGCCAGTGACCCACGTTCAGCCCGAACCAACGCCATGCGTCATGCCGGTTGTCATAAGCCCCGAATCCCGCCGCCCGCTCGCGATCTGTCAGAAACCCGATTAGCGGTTCGGCATCGCCATGCTCCGGCCCGCGCAGGATCAGGTTGCGCGACTCGAGCCTTGGGGCCTGTGTCAGGGAAGGGCGGGGGGCTTGCATCACTTCTTCTTTCCGAAGCCGCTTAACCCGCCGGGCAGCTTCATGCCGCCCATGCCACCCAGACTTGCCGGCAGCTTACCGCCCGTCATTGCCTTGGCCGCAGCCTCAAGAGCCTTGGGGTCCATCTGCGAGGGGTCCATGCCTTCCGGCGCGCCGCCTTTGCCCATCATGCCTTTCATGGCCTGCTTGAGCATGCCGCCTTTACCCATCTTGCCCATCTTTTTCATCATGTCCGCCATCTGGCGGTGCATCTTTAGCAATTTGTTCAGATCCGACACATCCAGGCCGGCACCGCCCGCAATCCGCTTCTTACGGCTGGCTTGCAGCAAGGCCGGATTGGCGCGTTCCTTTTTCGTCATCGACTGGATCAGCGCGATCTGCTGTTTGAGGATACGGTCATCGAAGCCGGATTCCTTCACTTGAGCGGCCATTTTGCCCATGCCGGGCATCATGCCCATGATGGATTCCATGCCACCCATCTTCATCATCTGTTCAAGCTGCATCCGCAGGTCGTTCATATTGAACTGACCCTTCTGGAAGCGCTTCATCATCCGCTCGGCCTGTTCGGCCTCGATGGTTTCCTGCGCCTTCTCGACCAGCGCGACGATGTCGCCCATGCCAAGGATACGGCCCGCGATCCGCTGCGGCTCGAAGGTCTCAAGCGCGTCCATCTTTTCGCCCAGACCGACGAAGCGGATGGGTTTGCCGGTGACGGCCCGCATCGACAGCGCCGCGCCGCCGCGCCCGTCGCCGTCCATCCGCGTGAGGATCACGCCGGAAATTCCGACCTTGGCGTCAAATTCCTCGGCCACTTCGACAGCGACCTGACCTGTCAGACCGTCAACGACAAGCAGAGTTTCGCGCGGCTTGACCGCGTCGCGCACATCCTCGACTTCCTGCATCAGGGTCTGGTCGATCTGCAACCGGCCAGCGGTATCCAGCAGATAGACGTCATACCCGCCAAGGCTGGCTTGCGTCTTGGCGCGCTTGGCGATCTGCACGGCGGTTTCGCCCGCGACGATGGGCAGGGTATCGACACCGATCTGCTGACCCAGGATTTGCAACTGCTGCATCGCGGCGGGGCGGTAGATATCAAGCGAGGCCATCAGCACCCGTTTGCCCTCGCGGTCCTTCAACCGTTTGGCCAGCTTGCCTGTGGTCGTTGTCTTGCCCGAGCCTTGCAGACCGACCATCAGGATCGGGGCAGGCGGGTTGTCAATCTTGAGCGCACCGGGATCTTCCGAACCGGTCAGAACATCCACCAGCGCATCATGCACGATCTTGACGACCTGCTGGCCCGGCGTAACCGATTTGGTCACCGCCTGTCCGGTCGCCTTGGTCTGGACCGCAGCCACGAAATCGCGCGCCACGGGTAGCGACACGTCAGCCTCAAGCAGGGCGACGCGCACCTCGCGCAGGGCAGTCTTGACGTCTTCGTCGGATAGCGCACCCTGACGGGTCAGCCGATCAAAGACACCTGAGAGGCGTTCGGACAGATTTTCAAACATCTAAACGGCTCCTTCGCCCGTTGCATTTGACACCTCAAATAAGAAGTGCCGCTCGTGTTGCCAATGTTCCCGCGAAGTTGACGTATAAAACCGGAACAGCCCCCGTGGGCGCAACGCGCTGACGGGGGGCGATCCCGGGCCAAGCCCTAGGGACCGGAAGTTCAACAGACCTCCGGAATTGCGCTGGCTTTAGGCCGCCTGTCGCAGCGAGTCAAGCCGTCCGCGCCATATCCGGCGGCTTTGGGCCTTGTCATTGATGGAAAACCCGCGTTTCTATCAGGTTGTGTTCGTGGATGCACAGAATGCGCCGCCCGGGGAGAACCGCCAGATGGATAATTGGGACGAGATCAGAACTGCCTATCACGTCGCCAGACTGGGGACTGTCAGCGGTGCGGCCGAAGTTCTGGGTGTCCACCATGCCACGGTTATCCGGCATATCGACGCTCTGGAGCAGCGGTTGGGCGTCAAACTGTTCCAGCGCCATCCGCGCGGCTATACCCCGACCGAAGCGGGAGAGGATCTGTTGCGGGTCGCGGCCACAACCGATGACCAGTTTGCGCAACTGGCTGGCCGCATCAAAGGGCGCGGTCAGGATGTGTCAGGCGAGTTGGTGATCACCTCGCTTGCAGGGCTGGAAGGGCTGATCCTGCCTGTACTGGCCGCGTTTCGGGCTGCCCATCCCGGCATTGTGCTGCGCTATCTGACAGGCGAACGTCTGTTCCGGCTGGAATACGGCGAGGCCCATGTGGCGATCCGCGCGGGTGCTGTCCCCGACCAGCCCGATAATGTGGTGCAGGCATTTACCAGCATGGCGCCTGCGCTTTACGCGGCGCCATCCTATGCAGACAGATACGGCATTCCCGACGGCCCCGAGGACTTTCCGCGACATTTCTTTGTCTCTAATGACGACAAGTCGAACCGTGCCCCGTTCAATCAATGGCTCTGGTCGAATATCCCGCAAGAGAATGTCATCTTCCGCAGCACGGATATGAGCGCATTGGAAATGGCCGTGCAGCGCGGAATGGGCATTGGCTTTCTCAGCCAATGGGAGGCTGACGCTCATCCCGAGTTGCTGGAGATCGCCCCCCCACGCAAGGAGTGGGAGGCCTCGCTCTGGCTGGTCACCCATGTCGATTTGCACCGCACCACCAAGGTGCAAACCTTCCTGTCCTTTCTGAAAGCACATGCCAAAGAGCAGGGCTGCGAGCGGGAAAATGAATCCCCACTCAAGGGTAGCGACAAGAAATGAGCGGGCAGGCGCGTGGTCACATTGCCATGCTTCTGTTCTCGGCTTTGGTCGCGGGGTCGTTTTCACTGGGCGTCATGGCGGCCAACTATATCGCGCCAGCCGCTCTGACAGCGCTACGCTTCTGGCTGGCGGCGGGCATAGTCGGTTCGGCCGCGCTGCTGACAACAGGCTTTCCCCGCCATGCGTTGCAGGCACCTTGGCGTTATCTGGTGCTGGGTGGCATGTTCGGGGTCTACTTTGTCCTGATGTTCGAGGGGCTGAAAACCGCGCAGGCGGTGTCGGCCTCGGCTGTGTTCACGCTGACGCCGGTGATTGCCGGTCTGGCAGGATGGGTGCTGCTGCGTCAGGTGACAACGCCGCGCATGGTGCTGGCTTTGACAATCGGTGCCGCAGGGGCTGTCTGGGTGATCTTTCGGGCTGACCTTGCTGCATTGGCAAGGTTCCAGATCGGGCGGGGCGAGGCGATTTTCTTTTTCGGGTGTATCGCGCATGCCGTCTATACTCCGATGGTCCGCAAGCTCAACAGGGGCGAACCTGCAGTGGTGTTCACTTTCGGCATGCTGATCGGAGGCGGCCTGCTGGTCACGCTCTGGGGGTGGCAGGACTTGCGCGCCACCGATTGGGCGAACTTGCCGCCGATTGTCTGGATTACCTTGGCCTATGTGTCTGTCTTCGCCAGTGCAGCGACATTCGTGCTGTTGCAATATGCCACCATGCACCTGCCCTCGGCCAAGGTGATGGCTTACACCTATCTGACGCCCAGTTGGGTGATCGCGCTGGAATTTGCCCTTGGTAACGGGCTGCCCACGCCTTGGGTGCTTGGCGGGGTGGCATTGACGGTCGTTGCCCTGCTTCTGTTGCTGCGTGACGATGATGCAAGGACCGCTGTCGTCCCTCAGTCGCCCTGACGGGCGGTTTCGGATGGCGCGGTGGGCGCACCCCGCAATTCCGCTTCCAGAAAGCGCTCGAACGCGTCCAGATTGACCGGTTCGAACTGGCCGAAGCCTTGCATCCAGATACTGGCCGCGCGCATGGCGTCCGGTTCCAGCTTGCACCATTTCACGCGGCCCCGTTTCTCCTGCGTGATCAACCCAGCACCGGCCAGAATGGCTAGATGCTTGGATATCCCGGCAAGGCTCATCTCGAAGGGCTCGGCCACATCTGTCACGGCCATATCATCCTCCAGCAGCATCGACAGGATCGTGCGACGGGTCGGATCGGCTAAAGCGGCAAAGACAGTATCAAGCTGATCGGTCATACCGCCATTAAGCCTGCGTCCCGTCAATCGTCAACCGGATGGTTGAATATACTCTCACGCCCCTCTGCCTGCCAACTGGCGCTCAAGCAGAACCGACCTTCCGTTTCAGCGAGTCAAAAAAACACAATATAACAGAAGGTTAAGCCTATTGCGGCGCTGCGGCATGCGAGCTTGACTCACAGCGTCGCTGCGCTTAGCAATGCGCCAACCATCCGAGGGGGTATTCCGGCGTGACGGGTCCTGACCAGCAACGGCAACTGGCCGAGCTTGAGGCAAGGATTGCGGCGGCGAAAGCGGCTCAAGCGCCGAAGCCCCGTGTGGATGAGCACTATTCCCAAGCCAATCTGGCATGGCGCATGGTGATCGAACTCGTGGCCGGTCTGGGGATCGGTTTCGGCATCGGATACGGGCTGGACAGCCTATTCGGGACGATCCCGATATTTCTGGTGCTCTTTACATTGCTGGGCCTTGCGGCGGGGATCAAGACGATGCTCCGCTCTGCACAAGAGGCGCAGAAGAAACAGCAGGCCGATGAGGCCGATAAGACAGGCGCCCCCCGGGGCTGACGGCAAGAGGGCAAGTCATGGCGACGGATGCAAGCACAGGAACCGGTCTCGTTTTCGATCCGATGGCCCAGTTCATGGTCAAACCGCTCTTCGGCGGCGATGTTGTCAACTGGTACACGCCCACAAACGTCACGCTCTGGATGGTCATTGCCGTCCTCGGGATCAGCGCCATGCTGGTGATGGGGACATCCCGTCGCGCGGTTATCCCGACGCGTAGCCAGTCGATAGGCGAGCTTGCCTACGGCTTTGTCTACAAGATGGTCGAGGATGTGACCGGCAAGGACGGTCTGAAATATTTCCCCTACATTATGACGCTGTTTATGTTCGTGCTTTTCTCGAACTTCCTTGGTCTGCTGCCGATGGCCTTCACCACGACAAGCCATATTGCCGTAACCGGCGTTCTGGCGATGGCGGTGTTTCTGGCAGTCACGATCCTTGGTTTTGTCAAGAACGGCCCTGCTTTTCTGGGCATGTTCTGGGTCACAAGCGCGCCGCTGGCGCTGCGCCCGATCCTCGCTCTGATCGAAGTGATCAGCTACTTCGTGCGCCCCGTCAGCCACTCTATCCGTCTTGCAGGCAACATGACCGCCGGCCACGCGGTGGTAAAGGTTTTCGCAGCCTTTGCCGGTCTGGTCGCTCTGTCGCCGCTGGCCATTCTGGGCGTTGTCGCCATGTACGGCCTCGAAATTTTGGTCTGCTTTATTCAGGCCTACGTGTTCACCATCCTGACCTGCGTCTATCTCAAGGACGCGCTTCATCCCCACCACTAAGGTCCGGATCAATCCAGCCATTCCAACCAAGGAGAGACTTCAAATGGAAGGCGATATCGCAGAAATGGGCAAGTTCATCGGCGCCGGCATCTCGGCTCTGGGCATGGGCCTTGCCGCCCTCGGTGTGGGCAACGTTGCCGGCAACTTCCTCGCGGGCGCATTGCGCAACCCGTCGGCAGCCGCCGGTCAGACTGCCACGCTGTTCATCGGCATCGCATTCGCAGAAGCATTGGGGATTTTCTCGTTCCTCGTCGCTCTGCTGCTGATGTTCGCTGTCTAAGCCTTTCGGAACGTAGACACGCGTGCGGATGGGCCTGACGGGTCCATCCGCTCTACCACCTCCGTTTCCCGAGGGAGCACGACATGGCAACCGCAACGCAAGGCGCAGCATCTGCCCCCGGCATGCCGCAGCTGGACTTTTCGACTTTCGGCAACCAGATTTTCTGGCTGCTGGTCACGTTGGTCGTGATCTATATGATCCTGTCCCGTGTCGCCCTGCCGCGCATTGGCGCTGTTCTGGCGGAACGTCAGGGCACAATTACGAATGACATTGCCGCCGCCGAAAACCTCAGGGCCAAGGCTGTTGAGGCTGAAGCGGCCTATAACAAGGCGCTGGCCGATGCCCGCGTCGAGGCGAACCGTATCATCGCTGAAACCAAAGCCGAAATTCAGGCCGATCTGGACAAGGCAATCGCCAAGGCGGATGCCCAGATCGCGGCCAAGACAGCCGAAGGCGAGAAAGCGATCGCAGAGATCCGCGAATCCGCGCTTGAAAACGTCACGGCCGTGGCCAAGGATACTGCGAAAGAGATCGTTATCGCCATGGGTGGCAATGCGGATGCACGCAGCGTCAATGCCGCTGTGACAGCACGGATGAAAGGATAACACGGATGCGTAAACTTATCCTTTTCCCCGCGGTTCTGGCGCTGACCTCCGGTCCTGCGCTGGCGGCCGAAGGGCCGTTCTTCTCGCTGGGTAACACCGATTTCGTTGTGCTCGTGTCCTTTATCGTCTTCATCGGCATCCTGTTCTATTTCAAGGTGCCGACGCTGATCGGTGGTCTGCTCGACAAGCGCGCAATCGCGATCCGCAGTGAACTCGACGAGGCGCGCGCGTTGCGTGAAGAAGCGCAGTCGCTGCTGGCCTCTTATGAGCGCAAGCAGAAAGAGGTTCAGGAGCAGGCGGACCGCATCGTGGCGCAAGCACGCGACGAGGCTGCTGCCGTTGCAACGCAGGCCAAAGCCGATCTGGAGAAATCTATCGGTCGCAGAATTGCAGCTGCTGAAGACCAGATTGCATCGGCCGAGGCTGCTGCAATCAAGGAAGTCCGCGACCGTGCGGTTGTCATCGCGATCGGTGCTGCACGCGATGTGATCGCCAAGCAGATGACTGCTGCTGACGGCAACAAACTGATCGACGACGGCATCGACGTCGTAGACGCCAAGCTGCATTGATCAGAAGAAAATCGATGTAGAAAAACCCCGCATCCTGCGATGCGGGGTTTTCCATATCCAGTGGGCGTTTTTCTGGCGTTTCCGTGAAAACCGATACCTACCTACCTACCTGCGCTGCTCATGCTCATAGCGCTGGCGCGCGATCGCCTCGTGACGCTCGGCTTTCTTCTGCTCTGTCAGGGCTTGTTCGACAAAGTTCAGATGATCCTCGACGGCGCCCCGTGCAGCCTTGGGATCACGCGCCTGTATTGCTTCGTTGATGGCGCGGTGTTGCTCAAGCAGCGTATCGCGCGTGCTGCGCTGGCGGAACATGATCTGCCGGTTATAGAACACGCCTTCCCGCAGCAGATCATACATTGACCGCATCATGTGCAGCATGATCACGTTATGGCTGGCTTCGATAATCGACAGATGGAAATCCGCATCCAGAAGCGCCTCGTCCGCAGGGTCACGTTTGGCATGGGCCGCGATCATCTTGTCCAGAATAGTCTGGATCACGCGCAAATCGGTATCCGAGGCGAGCCGCGCGGCGCGTTCTGCGGCCAGCCCCTCCATATCGCGGCGAAAAGCGATGTAGTCGAAGACAGCTTCGTCATGCGCCGAGAATAGCCGGATCAGCGCAGGGGAAAAGGCACCGCCCAACACATCTGCAACGTATATGCCGGCACCTGCCTTGCTGGTCAGCAATCCTTTGCTTTGCAACTCGGCCACAGCTTCACGCAGCGAGGGACGGGAAATTCCCAGTCGCTCAGAAAGTTCCCGCTCGGACGGCAAACGCTCTCCCGGACGAAGGATGCCCCGCAGGATCAGTAATTCGATCTGATGGGTCACGGTGGTCGAGATCTTCTCGGGCTGGACCGACTGGAACGGCATGGAACCTCCATTCAATTGGTAAAATCATATGACCAGACAGCGGGGTCGACAACAGCTATTCAGCGTTGCGGGTTTCAGAGCATCAACGACACAAGATAGGGTGCGAGGATGGCTGTCAGCATCGCGTTAAGACCCATGCCGATCCCTGCAAAAGCCCCTGCCGTGTCATTTACCTGAAAAGCGCGTGCTGTGCCGATCCCGTGGGCCGCAACCCCAACGGCAAAGCCGCGCGCCCGCCAGTCCTTGATCCGCATCAGCCGCATCAGCGGCGTGACAATAACAGCACCGATGATGCCGGTCAGGATCACGAGTGCCGCCGTCAGTGTCGGCAAGCCACCGATCTGTTCGGCAATACCGATCGCCACAGGGGCGGTGGTGGATTTCGGGGCCAGCGACAGCCACACCGGACCGTCAATCCCCAAGACGGTGGCAATGCCAAGCGCGGATATGATGGCGGTGACCGAGCCTGCCATCAAGGCCGCCAGCATTGGCAGCAGGACGCGGCGTATTTGCGCGCGATTGGCATAAAGCGGCAGCGCAAGCGCGACGGTGGCCGGGCCAAGCATGAAATGCACAAACTGCGCGCCCTCGAAATAGGTGCTGTAGGGTGTCCGCGTCATCCAGAGCAAGGTGCCCAGCAGAAACATTGCCACCAGAACCGGATTGACCAGCGGGTTGCGGCCTGCGCGCCGCGACAGACCATCCCCGATCAGATAGGCGAAAAGTGTCGCCGTAAGCCACAATAGCGGCTCGCGGCTGAGGTAGGACCAGATCTCGGGAAAGGGAAGGGGCGTCATGACGAAGGCTCTTCCGGTGCGGGCGTGACGGTGTCGCCGCATAACTCGGCGATCACGACAAAGGTCAGCACGCTGGCGATCAGGGCCAGTGCGGTGCTGGTGACAAGCACCAGTAAAAGCGCGGGCCCCGCGCCGCCCAGAACATCCAGATGACTGATCACCCCGACACCGGCAGGCACGAACAGCAGCGAAAGATGTGCCAGAATACCCTGTGCCGTGGGCATGACCCTTGCAGCAAGCCGTGGGGCGACAAGGCAGGCAGCCAGCAGCAACGCCATCCCCAACACAGGACCCGGAACCGGCAGCCCCAGGCCGCGCGTCAGGCTTTCTCCGATCAACTGGCACACAAGCAAGATTGCAATGGGCAAGATCATCGCGGCGCTCCCCGGTTCAAATGGCGGATGCGGGCATATGTGCACAAGGCGGGCGGGCTTGCAAAAGGAAAGCAGGTTGCAAAGGCACCGTCGCGACGTAAGCCAGATCAGCGGAGCGACAGGTAGCCCACCTTTACCCGAAAATTAACCTTCTTCTGGCCAGATCGCCGAATGATGAGATTCTTTTTTCACCAAAGTAAACTGAACTTCAGTTTTTGGCTTGCAGCGATGGCTCTGTCAGCCTGCGATGGTCCAAGTCCGCATTTCATGGGGGTCGACCCTGTCAGGGTCGAGGTTGATGGCAGCGTGTTTGCCGTGCGCGTGAAAGGCAAGCTGGCCGAGGCTGTGCGAACCAATGTGCAATATGCACCCCGTATGGGGCCAATCGGCCCGCGGGCCGCTGAGGCGATGCGACAGGCCAGCGGTTGCGAGGTGCGCGAGATTCGCGGCGATCAGGCGTTGATACTGGGTATTCTCGAGTGCTGAAATCAAACCTGCATCTGGAAACTCAGCGATGTGGGCCGGTTAAATCCCGGATGGGCGGTTGTCCCCGTCATCTCGAATCCGAGCGCGGTAAAGGTTGCGTGGTTCTCGACCAGTTCCATGCGCGTCTGCAAACTGACCGAGGGCAAACCCAGCACCCGCGCCCTTGCGATCGCCAACTCGACCATCTTCCGCGCCAGCCCCTGCCCGCGCGCGGTCTGCGTCACCGCGAGCTTTCCAAGATAAAGCGTATCTGGGAGTGGCGTCAGAATCATGCAGGCCAATGGTCCTTCTGCCCCGTCGATCACCCACAATTCCGCGCGCGCTGCCGCGATCGCAAGATCTTCCGGTCCCATCCGGGTCAAGGACGAAGGCGGATTTATCCGTCCTTCCATGCTGGCGAAGGCAACGGTCAGCAGCGCGTGGAGCGGCCCCATATCCTCGGTCGGAGCCATGCGGCGGGGCATGCTGTCAGACAAGAGGTTTCTCCATGAAAACGCTGGTGTCGTTGGACCTGTAATCACCGAATGGCCCGCATAAAACAAAGCCGTGCGCGGTATAAAGTGCGATAGCGGCATCAAGTTTGTTGCCTGTCTCCAGCCGTAGCAAGGGCAGGCCGATATCGCGGGCCTCGTGCTCCAGCGCGTTCAACAGCAGTCGCGCTACACCCTGACCGCGTACCTCCGGTGCCACGAACATTGATTTCACCTCGCCATAGCCGGTTTTGCACGCCAGCGCGATGGTGCCGCAAATATTCAGATCCGCTTGGGCCACCAGAAACAGGACGTCCGGCACGCACAACTCCTCAATCGAGAGGTAGTGATTTTCCTCGGCGGGAAACAGGCTTTGCATCAAGGCGTGGCTGGCATCCAGCAATGCCATGGCCTCCGGCTCTTGCGGATTACCATGCCGCACGTTGATGGGCGTTTTCATGGGCATGCCTTAAGCATTTGTCAGTTGCATAGGCTGCGCCCTCTTGATGGAGGTGTCAACGCTGTGTTGATGCCTGTCGAGCGGCTTCTTGGTCGCAAGAATCGTCAATATATTGGGGATAACTCGGCGGTTTTCTCCATATCAGGTGTAAACGCGTTGACTCAGGGGCCTCAAGCAATCCAGATTCGTACAACTGCATGGAATCGGAAAGGGAACGGGTGCGTTTCTCCAAGCTCAGACTGACCGGATTCAAAAGCTTTGTCGATCCGACCGATCTTCTGATCAGGGACGGGCTGACAGGCGTGGTCGGTCCGAACGGCTGCGGCAAGTCCAACCTGCTTGAGGCGCTGCGCTGGGTCATGGGCGAAAACCGCGCCTCGGCGATGCGCGGCGGCGGGATGGAGGATGTGATCTTTGCCGGAGCATCCACGCGCCCGGCCCGCAATTTTGCCGAAGTGACGCTGGTTCTCGACAATGCCGAACGTCTTGCCCCTGCCGGTTTCAACGACAATGACGCGCTCGAGATCACGCGCCGCATTACACGTGATGCAGGAAGCGCCTATAAGGTCAACGCTAAGGATGTGCGCGCCCGCGATGTCCAGATGCTGTTTGCCGATGCCTCGACAGGCGCGCATTCGCCCGCCCTTGTCCGGCAGGGCCAGATCAGTGAACTGATCAACGCCAAACCCAAGAACCGCCGCCGTATCCTTGAGGAAGCAGCAGGTATCTCGGGTCTCTATCAGCGCCGCCATGAGGCCGAGTTGAAGCTGAACGCCGCAGAAGTGAACCTTGCACGGGTCGATGATGTGCTGGAGCAGCTTGCCAGCCAGTTGGCCCAGCTTGAAAGGCAGGCGCGGCAAGCGGCGCGCTATCGCGCCATCGGCGAGGAGTTGCGCCGGTCCGAGGGGCTTTTGCTCTATCGTCGCTGGAAAGAGGCCGACAGCGCCCGCGCTGCGGCGGACGATGATCTGCGCGCCCGCACGACTGCTGCGGGACAGGCGGAAGCCACGGCTCGGGCTGCCGGAAAGCAGCGCATTGCGCGCGACGATGCCCTGCCGCCCCTGCGCGAGGAAGAGGCGATTGCAAGCGCTGTGCTGCAACGGTTGCAAGTCCAACGCGACACCCTGACCGATCAGGAAACGCGCGCGCGCCAGACAATCGACACGCTGAAAAGCCGGATCGAGCAATTGACCCGCGATATCGAGCGCGAGTCCGGATTGAACCGCGATGCGGGCGAGACCATTGCGCGGCTGGAATGGGAAGCCCGCGAACTGGGCAAGGCTGGCGAAGGGCATGCAGAAAAGCTGGAGGCCGCCGCCGCCGCCGCGCGCGAAGCCGCCGAGGTGCTGCAACAGCGCGAGGCGGATTTGTCGCAACTGACCGAGGATGTGGCCCGCCTTGCTGCGCGCCACCAGTCGGCGCATCGTTTGCTTGAGGACAGCCTCAAGACGCGCGCGCGCTGCGAGGCCGAGGTTGTCCGCGCCCGCGAGGCTGTCGAGACATCAAAAGGCGCGCTCGAAAAGGCATCGCTTGCCTTCGAGGACGCGCGCGTGCAGGAAGCCGCCGCCGTCGATCTGGCCGCACGCGCGGATGAGACCCTGCTCGCCGCTGAGGCTGCCCGCGCCGAGACACAGGAACGCGAGGCCGATGTGCGCGCGGAACGCTCTGCCGCCGAGGGCGAGTTGAACGCCCTGCGCGCCGAGGTGACGGCGCTGGCCCGTCTGGTGCAGCGCGACACCGCCGAAGGTGGACAGATCATGGACCGCCTTCAGGTCGAACAAGGGTTCGAGAAGGCTTTGGGGGCGGCGCTGGCCGATGATTTGCGCGCGCCCGAAGTCGAAGCCGATGGCCCGACGGGCTGGACGCCTCTGCCCGCCTATGCCGATCCGCAGCCCCTGCCCAAAGGGGTCACGGCCCTGACCAATCATGTCTCGGTGCCCGATGTGCTGGCGCGGCGCATGGGGCAGATCGGCCTGATTGATCCCGATGACGGCCCGCGTTTCCAGTCTTTGCTGGAACCCGGTCAGCGCCTTGTCAGTCTTGAGGGCGATTTGTGGCGCTGGGACGGGTATCGCGCATGGGCCGAGGACGCACCCTCTGCTGCGGCCTTGCGCCTGCAACAGCTCAACCGGCTGGAAGAACTGAAACAGCAGATGGAGCGTGCGACGTCGCGCGCCGATGCGGCCCGCGCCGCGCATGAAAGTCTTGCCGCGCGTCTGGCGGCCCTGACCGAAGCCGATCAGGCCGCGCGCGGTGCCCGTCGTGCCGCCGATGCAAGGGTCAATGACGCGAACCGCGCGCTGAGCCGTGCCGAGGCTGATCGGAACCTTGCGGAATCGAAGCTGGAATCGCTTGGACTTGCCGTCAGCCGCCACGAGGAAGAGGCGATGTCGGCCCGCGCACAACTGCTGGAGGCCGAGCGCGCCGTGGCCGGTCTGGAGGATCTGGACAGCGCCCGCGCAGATATGGAAGGCCTGCGCGTGACGGTCGAGGCGGCGCGCATCACCATGATGACGCGCCGTTCGTCTCATGACGAGATCCGCCGCGAAGGCGAGGCGCGCACGCGCCGCTCTCAGGAAGTCACCAAGGAAGTCTCGGGCTGGCGGCACCGCCTGCAAACCGCCGAGACCCGCAGCACCGAACTGGTCGAGCGCAAGCAGACATCCGAGGCCGAGTTGAAAGAGGCGAGCGCCGCGCCCGAGGAAATCGCGGCCAAGCGGGCGGAGCTGTCCGATGCGATCAACACTGCCGAGGCGCGCCGCGCCCGCGCTGCCGATGTGCTGGCCGAGGGCGAAACAGCCCTGCGCGCATCGGAACAGGCCGAACGCGATGCCGAACGCGCGGCATCGGAAGCACGCGAGGCGCGTGCCCGCGCCGAGGCCCGCGCCGATGCTGCGCGTGAGACCGTGGCCTACGCCGCCGAACGGATCGCCGAGGATCAGGAAACAACGCCCGCGCAATTGCTGGAAACCCTTGGCGCCGACCCTGACGCGATGCCTGCCTCGGACGCGATCGAGGCGGATGTGAACCGCCTTAAACGTCAGCGCGATGCTTTGGGGGCAGTCAACCTGCGCGCCGAGGAAGACGCGGCAGAGGTGCAGACCGAGCATGACACGCTGGCGCGTGAGAAATCCGATCTGGAAGAGGCGATCAAGGCCCTGCGCTTGGGTATCGCCAGCCTGAACCGTGAGGGCCGCGAGCGTCTGTTGACCGCTTTCGAGCAGGTGAACAGCAATTTCGCGCTTCTTTTCAAGCATCTTTTCGGTGGTGGCGAGGCCGATCTGGTGCTGGTTGAATCCGATGACCCGCTTGAAGCAGGGCTGGAGATCATGTGCCAGCCGCCGGGCAAGAAACTTTCGACCCTCAGCCTGCTGTCAGGGGGCGAACAGACCCTGACGGCACTGGCCCTGATATTTGCGGTTTTTCTTGCCAACCCCGCGCCGATCTGCGTGCTCGACGAGGTGGACGCGCCGCTGGATGATGCCAACGTCACCCGCTTCTGCGATCTTCTGGACGAGATGTGCCGCCGCACCGATACACGCTTCCTGATCATCACCCACCATGCGGTCACAATGGCGCGGATGGACCGTCTTTTTGGTGTCACGATGCAGGAACAGGGGGTCAGCCAGCTTGTCTCGGTTGATCTGAAAAAAGCCGAAGCGATGGTGGCCTGACCGGCCACCCACTTCTTCTTGCCTTAAATATCCAAGACTGCGCGCGCCACCCTGTCTGCGGCCTGCGTTACATCCGTGACAGAAGCGTCGCAGTCGGCCACGCATCCGCAGGCAGGCCAAGCCGGACCTGTTCCGCCTGCACCGCAGCCCGGGTTCCGGCACCAAGGATGCCATCCACTGCTCCCACGTCGTAGCCGCGTGCCAAAAGCCTTTCCTGCAATTGCCGCATCTGGACCTGATCCAGCCCTGTGTCCGGATTGCGCGGATCAAAAACAGGTTCACCCGACAGCCGTGTTGCGAAATAGGCTGCGGTGAGAACATAGGTAAAGCTCTGGTTCCATTCAAAAAATACGTTGAAATTCGGATAAGCCACGAAGGCCGGTCCCTTGTGCCCCTGCGGCAGGATCAGGCTTGCAGGCAATCCTGCAGCCATCCATCTGCCTGATCGCGGGGCAACACCCATCGCCGCCCAATCGGTTAGGGAACTTGCCTTGCCAACCCCACTCTGGGACCAGTCCATATCGGCGGGCAAAGTGACCTCTTGCAACCACGGCTCGTCCGCGCGCCAACCGAAATGTTGCAGCATCTTGGCCCCTGACAGCAGCGCGTCGGGCGCAGAGGACTTCAGCCTGACATGCCCGTCGCCATCCCCGTCCACGCCGTTCTCGAGGATATCGCCCGGCAGCATCTGCACCATTCCGATCTCGCCCGCCCATGCACCTGTCGTGGTGGCGGGGTCCAGATCGTTGTTCTGGAACAGGGTCAGCGCGTGGAAGACTTGCGGGCGGAAGAGGTCCGGTCTGCGGCAGTCATGCGCCAGTGTGACCAACGCATTGACGGTGTTGAAATCCCCCTGAAACGCGCCGTAATCCGTCTCGAAGGCCCAAAAAGCCAAGAGCACGCCACGCGGTACGCCATATTCTGCAGCAGCGCGATCAAAGACACTGTTCCATTCTCGCGACTTGGCCAGCCCCGTATCAAGCCGCGACTGGCTGATCAGACGACGCGCGAATGTGGTGAAATCCAGTGTGAAGACACCTTGCCGCCGGTCGGCCTCGATCACCTTGGGGTCTTGCCGAACGGGCGCAAAGAACTGCGCGACGCTGCTGGCGGCATGGCCGCGCGAGGTGGCCTCGGCTTTTAACCCGTCGACGAAGGCGCTGAAGCCGCCGCCGCATTGGGCCAGAACCGGCGTGCCGGAAAGGGCGAGGACCATCGCAGTTGTGGTCAGGGAAAACGGAAATGACGGCATCTGGCACCTTGATGTGATTGGTTTTCCGGCACCCTAGCAGGGGCTTTAGCAGGATACGATCACAACAGGGCGAGGATGACGCCAAGGCAAAGAACTGCCGCCCACACTGCCCAGAGAACCCGCAAGGCGGCGTCGATATCCTGCGCCAGCAGGGGCTTGCGCGCTGACGGGTTGACGAAGGGAAAATCTTGCATCCGCCCGTCATAGGCACGCGGACCGGATAGCGCAATGCCCAAGGCGCGCGCCATCGCGGCTTCGGGCCAGCCTGCATTGGGCGAGCGGTGCAGCCCCGCATCAGCGACGATGCCGCGCCAGTCGCGCAGACCGCCATGGGTCAGGGCCATCAGAAAGGCGGTGCCACGTGCGGGGATCAGGTTCAAAAAATCGTCGAACCGCGCGGCTGCCCAGCCGAAAGCCTCGTGTCGCGGGGTCCGGTAGCCGATCATGCTGTCGGCGGTATTGGTGATCTTGTAAAGCAGAAGCCCCGGCAGGCCCGCAATCGCGTACCAGAACAGGGGGGCGACAACGCCGTCAGACATGTTCTCGGCCGCTGACTCGATTGCCGCGCGGGCGACGGCGCTTTCGTCCATCGTGCCTGTGTCACGGCTGACGATCATCGCGACAGCGGCGCGCCCCTTGGCCAGATCGCCGCGCAGTCCTTGGGCCACGGCCTGCACATGCTCCACAAGGCTGCGCTGTGCGATCAGGATCGCTACGACGATCACCTCGACCACCGGCCCAAGCGCCTGTAACGCTCCACCCAGAAGAAGTGCTGCACAGCCCAGCACCAGCATCACGCCGATACCCTTGATCCGGCGCATGCCCCCTTGGTTGAATCGCGCATCGGCCCAACCGATCACCCGTCCCATCAGGACAGCCGGATGCGGCAGCCGTGACCACACCCAGTGGGGCTCTCCCAGTGCTGCATCTAGAAGCATCGCAAGGATCAGGGTCACACAGCCGCCTCGATCCGGTCCCACAGCGCAGGCGCAGGCATGCCCAGCCTGATCAATCTGTCCGACCATGGAAAAATCCGTGTCCAGATGCGGGCCGCTGCCAGACGCGCCTGCCATGCGGCTGCATCGTTCACTGTGTAAAGGCGGAACAGGTCGGTTCCTCCTGTAACCTTGGCGCCTGCTTTCTGCATCAACCCGTCCAGACGCAGCGAATCCGCGGCAAGTCTTCTACGTGTCTGATCAGCCCATTCCCGATCCGCCAGCGCCGCAGCACCGATCGCCAGTGCAGGCCCGGACACCGGCCATGGCCCCATCGCTTCCGCCAGACGCGCCAGCAACACCGGATCGCCGATAGCAAAGCCCAAGCGCAGCCCTGCCAAGCCCCAGAACTTGCCGAAACTCTTGAGGATGATCCCGCCCTCATGCGGCAGATGCGGCAGCAGCGACTGCTCTGGGGCGATGTCGCAAAAGCTTTCATCGACGATGACGAGGGGCAGGTTTTCCAGCGCTGACGGCAGGCTCCATGCGCCTGTCGGGTTGTTCGGATGCACGATCACCCGCGCATCCAGCGCGCCGTCGTCCAGCGGCGTGACTTTCCAGCCATGTGCCGTGAAGGCTGCGGCATGTTCGTTATAGGTTGGTTGCGCGATATGCACCCGTCCGGCCCGCATCAACGCCGGTATCCGCGCGATCAGGGCCGAGGCGCCGGGGGCGGGCAAGACATCCATCCCGTCCGGCACCTGCCATAAGGTGCGCGCCGCATCGTTCAGGGCCTGTGCTGCTGCACGGTCAGGTAGTGCGGTCCACGCGTCGGCAGACCAGACCGAAGCTGCTACAGGCCAAGGGCAGGGGTTGATGCCTGTGGAAAGGTCGATCCAGTCGCACCGCGTGCCGCCAAAGCACGCCATGGCCCCGTCCAGACCGCCACCGTGATCGCGTGGCGCAACTCGCTGCGGCGATACGCTGCCAGACAGAACAGAACTGTTATCGTTTTGCGTCATCTGCCTTGCTCCTGCTTGGGCTCCATCAAGCGGATTCTTGCCAAAAGTGCAAGCTGACCAAGGGTCAGTTAACAGAACCTTCGCACTTATTAACGCTTTGTTAGCGTTTGAGCGTCATGACGGGGGCAGGTGCTGGAACACAATAAGACGCCCCATCCAACGGGATGCAAGCCGCATCCTGCGGACCATAAGAGGACATTATGATCGTTTTGATTGTTGAGCCGGAACCTGATTTGGGGAGGCTCTGGAAACGGCATTTGGAACGTCAAGGCGCGCAGGTGCATCTTGTCCAGGGACAGGAAGGTGCCTTTGATCTGCTACGCGCCCATGCCGTCGACATGATCGTTCTGGATCTGGTCCTGAAAGAGGGCAGCGCATTGGCGATTTCGGACTATGCCAGTTATCGTCGGCCTTTGGCGCAGGTGATTTTCGTGACCAACACGACCTTTTTCTCGGACGGTTCGATTTTTCTGCATAGCCCCAATGCCTGCGCCTTCCTGCAAAGCGCCACCCCGCCCGAGGATCTCGCGGCGATGGTGGCACATTATTGCAAAGCTGGATAGCGTCAGAGATGAAAGGATCCATCCTGCTGACGAGTCGGACAATCCTTCCGGTGCGGCGTCACTTTTCCCGCCCATGCGGTGCCAGAAAGTCCAGAACCGGATTGATCGGGATGATCCGGTTCGGATTGATGGTCTGGTGGCTGAAATGATAGTGCCGCACGATGTGATCAAGATTGACGGTCCCTGCCACACCGGGAACCTGATACAACTCACGCGTATAGGCCCACAGGTTAGGGTAATCTATGATCCGCTTGCGGTTGCATTTGAAATGCAGGTGATAGACGGAATCAAAGCGCACCAGTGTCGGGAACAACCGCCAGTCGGCTTCTGTCAATCGGTCGCCCATCAGATAGCGATGTGATGACAGACGCTCTTCCAGCCAGTCCAGAGTATTGAAAAGGGGCACAACCGCCTCGTCATAGGCGGATTGCGTTGTGGCAAAACCCGCCTTGTAGACGCCGTTGTTGAACGTGTCGTAGATCCGCGCGTTCACTTCTTCGATGTCGTCGTGCAGTTCTTCGGGCCAGTAGTCATCATTGTTGCCGGTCAACCCGTCAAAGGCTGTATTCAGCATACGGATAATCTCGGCGCTTTCGTTGGATACGATCGTATCGCGCTTCGTGTCGTAGAGGATGGGCACTGTGACACGACCTGATACCTTGGGGTCGACGCGGGTATAGACGTCACGCAAGAACGGCAGGCCGAACAGGCGGTCACCCGTCGCACCCTGAAAATCGCTGGACAGGGTCCAGCCATCCGACAGCATGTCAGGATGCACGACCGATACCCCGATATGGTCGTCCAACCCTTTGAGGGCACGGAAAATCAGCGTACGATGCGCCCAAGGGCACGCAAGTGACACATAAAGGTGGTATCGGTCGCTTTCTGCCTCGAACCCGCCTTCGCCGGATGGCCCTGCACGGCCATCGGCAGTGATCCAGTTGCGAAACGCGGCGGTCGAGCGTTCGAACTTGCCGCCGGTCTTCGAGGTGTCGTACCATGTGTCGTGCCATTCACCGTCAACGAGGTGGCCCATGTCTTAATCTCCTTCTGTTGCCAAGAACCTAGGGGCAGCAGGTGCTGTCGCAAAGCCTGAGCCTCGCGCATCCGCCCTGCGTCAGCGCACAGTGCTTGCCCACCCTGATAGAACTGCTAGCTGGAGCGATGCACAGGAAAGGGACAGGCTTGCCGGTATTCGACAGCTATATGGTGGTGGACTGGTCCGCCAATGGCACATCCAAGACAGGGCGCGACAGCCTGTGGATTGCACGCCACGTGCAGGGTGGGGCGGTCATATTGGATAACCCGCCGACCCGTGCGGCCGCGATGACTTTGATCCAGTCACATCTTGAGGATGAGACAAGGCAGGCGCGCCGCGTGCTGGCAGGGTTTGACTTTGCCTTCGGCTATCCCGAAGGCCTGTCACATGCCTTGGCACCGGATGCCGACTGGCGCGATGTCTGGGCTTTCATGCACGCAAACCTCCGGGATGGCCCGGACAATGCCAACAACCGTTTCGATATGGCGGCTGTATTGAACCGGAGGTTTGACGGGCCGGGGCCTTTCTGGGGCAATGGCCTGTCCCGCGATATTCCCGAGCTGCCTCGCCGCAAACCGCAGGGATGGGGCGACAGCCTGCCCAGGAACCGGCGCCTTGCCGACCAGCTTGCCAAGGGCGCGCAGGAAGTCTGGAAGCTGAGCGGGGCGGGATCGGTTGGCGGGCAAAGCCTGACCGGGATTGCCGCATTGCAAGGGCTGCGCCACAGGGTTCCGCTGGCGGTGTGGCCTTTCGAGTCTGCCGAAAATAAGCACCTTCCGGTTCTGGCCGAGGTTTTCCCCTCGCTGGTTCCGCTTGATCCGGCGCTGCATCCTGTGCGCGACGCCGCGCAGGTGTCGGGACTGGTGACACGTCTGGCACAATGGGATGCAGAGGGACGCCTTGCGCGGATGCTGCAACGGCGCGAGTCCTTTCCCGATTCGGTGCGAAACCATGAGGCGATGATACTGGGTCTCGTGGAATGTTGACGCTGGCACGGGTCAGTCTGTCTGTAGAGTCAGAAACAGAAACCAGTCACAAGCCACCTTTTTCCCCGAAAATGGCCGTTTTTCGGTGATAGGTAACGGATTGGAAATGATGTGTCGTCAAAGCTTTACTTGACGATTTTCAACCATGCTTCATCCTGGGGATGAATGCGGATCGGGAGGACGGCATGACGACTTTTTTGTCCAGAGAATTGCGCGAGGGTCTGGCCGCCGCCCGCAAGCTTGCACAAAAACGCAGCAGCCGTCTTAGGATCGAAGTCGGGGGCAAAACCTATCCCGTGCTACGGGTGTGGGACAGCGGCTTTGCTATGGATCTGGACGATGCGCCGCATCTGCGCGGTCTGGTTGATCTTTACGACGGTGGCAAACACCTGTCGCAATGTCTGATCGTTGCGTCCGAAACGCAGGATGACGAGATGTGGTTCGATTTCAAGCGCAGCACGCCGGTTGCGGACAGGGCGGCACTTGATTTTGCCCGTGACGAGGCCGCGCCAGTCGCATTGATCGAACGCAGCTGAACGCTGCGCCGCCCTTTTTTCTTTTCTGACCTTTATTGCAGATCGCCAAAGGCTTTTTGCAAACGCGCGACCGCCTGTTCCACTAATGCGCGGGGCGTGGCCAGATTGAAACGCAAGAAACACTCGCCCCCGCGACCGAAAGTCGGCCCGTGGTTCACTGCGATATGTGCGCCCTGTTCCACACGGCGTGTGAATTCTGCCTGATCCATGCCGGTCCCTGAAAAATCGACCCATGCCAGATATGTTGCCTCCAGCGGCATCGAAGCCAGACCGGGGATGGCATTCACACCGGCATCGAAGATCTGGCGGTTGCCATCCAGATAGACCATCAGATCATCCACCCAGGCAGCGCCGGCGGGCGAATAGGCGGCTGTTGCCATATGCAGCCCGAAAGAGTTGGGTGACAGGCCAAGTGCCATCATCCGCCCCTCGAACCGTGCGCGCAAAGCGGGGTCGGGGATAATGACATTGCCGGAATGGCTGCCTGCGATGTTAAAGGTCTTGGTCGTCGCCGTCATCATCACCAG
The DNA here is from genome assembly GCF_021021435.1 of Seohaeicola saemankumensis. Taxonomy (GTDB): domain Bacteria; phylum Pseudomonadota; class Alphaproteobacteria; order Rhodobacterales; family Rhodobacteraceae; genus Seohaeicola. Next base: position 50,965 of record NZ_JAINWI010000017.1, on the reverse strand, counting down.
CCGGTTGCCGATACTGTCATCGACATTCGCCATGACGGTATGTTTAGCGCCCGGATAGACCAGATCATGGTGGATCTCGTCCGAGACAAGGATCAGATCGTGACGCTTTGCGAAATCGGCCACGCCTTGCAATTCGGCCTGCGTCCAGACCCGTCCGCCCGGATTATGCGGCGAGCACAGAATGACCATCTTGGCTGATCCGTCCATCTTGGCATCATAGGCGTCGAAATCCATCTCGTAGCGCCCGTCAGTGTTCACCAACGGGCATTCGATCACACGGCGTCCGTTGGCTTTGATGACCTTGGCAAAGGCATGATAGACTGGCGTGAACAAGACCACCCCGTCATCCGGTTGCGTGAAAGTGTCGACACACATCGCGGTGCCATTGACCAGACCATGCGTGGTGAAGATCCATTCCGGCTGCATCGTCCAGCCGTGGCGGTTCTGCATCCACCAGCAGATCGCGGCGCGATAGGCGCTGTCATCGCCAAAATAGCCGTAGACGCCATGATCCCGCATCTTTGCCACCGCGTTCTGGATGCAATCCGGCGCGACAAAATCCATATCGGCAACCCACATCGGAATCCCGTCTGCGGCGGGAACACCATAGAGTTTTTCCATCATGTCCCATTTGACAGAATGGGTGCCAAAACGGTCAACGGGTGTATCAAAGCTCATCATTGTCTCCTGTTTGCGAGGCAGAGTAACGCGCGACCGGACCTGTGCAACAGTCAACTGCGGCAATTCTCTTTGCTGCCGAGAGTTATCTATATGTTCTGAATAAATGCAATATATCAGGCAGAAATTTTATTTTTTGATAATAAATGAAAAACTTTTACTATCAATAACAACAATGGTAGAACAATCATCTTGCCGAAATGGTGGAGCAGTACGGTATGCAGTCTATTTTGCACCATTGCACCGCAATGGCCTGTATCCTATTTCGGCAGTCATGACAAAACGCCCGATCCTGATCCATCCCGACCCGCGCCTGAAAAAGGTCTCGGCCGCTGTGCCGGACCTGAATGATGATCTGCGCCGTCTGGCAGATGACATGCTGGAAACCATGTATGACGCTCCCGGCATCGGGCTGGCGGCGCCGCAAGTCGGTGTGAACAGCCGCCTGATCGTTCTTGATTGCGTCAAGACCGAGGGCGAGGCACCGCGCCCGCTGATCATGTTCAACCCCGAGATCATCGCCAGTTCCGACGAGCGCAGCACCTATGAGGAAGGTTGCCTGTCGATCCCCGAGCAATATGGCGAAGTCGAGCGTCCCGCCGAAGTGTCCCTGCGCTGGATCGACCGCAACGGCAACGAGCAGCAGGAAGATTTTGCCGGTCTCTGGGCCACCTGTGTGCAGCATGAGGTGGACCATCTGGATGGCAAACTATTCATCGACTACCTCAAGCCGCTGCGTCGCCAGTTGATCACGCGCCGGATGCAGAAGCTCAAACGGGAACGGGCCCGGGTGTGAGCGCGCTGCCGATCTTGCGCTGGCCCGACCCGCGGCTCTCGACCCTTTGTGATCCGGTGGCGGATCACCACGATCTGTCCGATCTGGTGCGCGATATGTTTGAAACCATGTATGACGCCTACGGGCGCGGTCTGGCCGCGCCGCAAGTCGGCGTGATGATGCGGCTTTTCGTGATGGATTGCGGCTGGAAGGATGGCGACATGACCCCGATGGTGTGCATCAACCCTGAAATTACGCGTGCCGAGGGCATGGTGTCCGGCAATGAGGGGTGTCTGTCCATCCCGGGTGTACTGGCCGAGGTGCAGCGTCCCGAGCGGATCAGGCTGCGCTATCTCGAAATGGATGGAACCGCGCAAGAGGTTGAACTTGACGGTTTCGAGGCGCGTTGCGCCCAGCACGAACTTGATCATTTGGACGGTCTTGTCACATTGGACCGCCTCTCGCCCGAAGCTCGGCGTGTGGTGGAGGCCTCCTATTCCGTCAGCTTTCCTGCGCGCCCCGCGTGACGGTCCGTCGTTGCATCCCCTGGCCTGATGCGCGTCTGCGAAATGCTGCCGCTGATGTGTCGGCCATTACGGATGATATCCGCGCGATCTGGGTCGACATGATCGACACGATGGAAGCCATGCCTGGCGTGGGCCTTGCCGCGCCCCAGATCGGCGTGATGCTGCGTCTTGCCGTTGTTGATGCCTCGGAAAAACGCGGGCAGGTGGTCCGTATGGCCAATCCCGAAGTGGTCCATGCCTCGGTCCAATTGCGCGATCATGATGAGGCAAGCCCCAACTTGCCCGGCGTATCCGCCACGATCAGCCGCCCCCGCGCGGTGCTGGTGCGGTTCCTGAACGCGCAGGGCCAGGTCGAGGAGCGTGATTTCGTCGGGCTTTGGGCCACATCGGTGCAGCACCAGATCGACCATTTGGCGGGCCGGATGTATTTTGACCACCTGTCGAAGACCAAACGCGACATGCTGATCCGCAAGGCAAGGAAGCGCGCATGAGGATCGTCTTCATGGGCACGCCCGCTTTTTCTGTTCCGGTACTTGATGCGCTGGTAAAGGCGGGTCACGAGGTTGTGGCGGTCTATTGCCAGCCCCCGCGTCCGGCAGGACGGGGCAAAAAGGAAATGCCGACACCGGTGCATGCCCGCGCTTTGGAATTAGGGCTGGCCGTGTATCATCCGGTCAGCCTGAAGAGCCCCGAGGCGCAGGCGGAGTTTGCAGCCTTCAAGGCCGATATCGCTGTCGTTGTGGCCTATGGCCTGATTCTGCCGCAAGCGGTGCTGGATGCGCCGGAACGCGGTTGCCTGAATATTCACGCCAGTCTGCTACCTCGCTGGCGTGGAGCGGCTCCGATCCATCGTGCGATCATGGCGGGCGATGCGGAAACAGGAATCTGTATCATGCAGATGGAGGCCGGTCTGGACACAGGGCCGGTTCTGTTACGAAAGGCAACACCGATCGGACCCGAAGAGACAACAGGGCAGTTGCATGACCGTCTGTCCGACATGGGCGCGCATTTGGTTGTCGATGCCTTGGCGCGTCTGGATGATCTTGTGCCCAAGGCGCAACCCGCTGCTGGCGTGACCTATGCCACGAAAATCGACAAGTCCGAGGCGGCTATCGACTGGACACACCCCGCCCCTGAGGTGGACCGCCACATCCGCGCCTTATCGCCTTTTCCGGGCGCGTGGGTGGATCACGACGGCCAAAGGATCAAATTGCTGGCCTCGCGGCTGGCGACCGGACAGGGCGCGCCGGGTGAGGTTCTGGATGATGCTCTGACCGTGGCTTGCGGAACGGGTGCAGTCCAGCTTTTGCGCTTGCAACGCGCAGGGCGCGGCGCGCAGGATGCAGCAGAGTTTTTGCGGGGTATGCCCTTGCCCAAGGGCACCCGGCTTGTGAAAGGATAGTCAATGTTTCCCACGATGATCGGAACAGTAGTGATTGCGGGAATCGTGGGCTATCTGTCTGAAAAAACAGGCTTCACGCGGAACGGATATCTGCAATCCATCATCATCTGTGTCGGTGGGGCGTTCCTGTTCTATTTTGTCCGGATCATGTTCGGGCTGAAGTTCGGCAGTCCCGGGTTCGATGCGATCCTGTCCTCGGTCGGGTCACTGATCCTTGTGCCAACCCACTGGCGTAGAAAGTAGGGGGGGTAGAACGTGCCTGTAATCTGGTTGCTTATCATCGGCGCAGCGGCGGGTTTTATCGCCACGCGGCTGATGCGGATCGAGGCTGATATCATCACGACGGTGGTGATCGGCATGGCGGGTGCCCTGATCGGCGGACTGGCCCTGCGTGCGCTTCTGGCGGTGCTGGGCTTTGGTGCCGGTCTTGTGGGGGCGGTACTCGGTTCGCTGGTGCTGATCTGGCTCTGGCAGCTTTACGCAGGGCGCAAATAGCCACAGCTTTGCGCGGATCGGACTTTTATCTTTGGACATTTGAAGTGGAATGAACGGCAGGTCAGAGCAGATCGGCCGCCTTTGCGAAGGCAAGCGCCTCGGTCGGGGCATGGCCCGTCTGTTGCACGGGGTCGAAGACCGCTGCAAGGTCCAGATCGGGAAAGGCTTCAGCCGCCAGATCAGCGAGATCCGCACCAGTCTCGCCAGCTTCCTTGCACATGGTCTTGATCGCCGCCTGTGCTTCGGGGCGGGGCAGGTGATTGGCCAGCGCAAAGCTGAGCGCTTCGGCATGAATCAGGTTCTGTGCCCCGGTCATCGCCGCCCGCATAGCAGCGCTATTCGGGCGCAGGGTCTGGGACAGGCTTTGCGCGTGGATCAGCGTAGCTGTTGTGGCAAGGCATAGCTGTGGGAGTGTAAGCCATTCAGTGAACCACGCCGCGCCATCGCGGTCCAGACGGTGCAATCCGGCCCCTTGGAGCGTGGCATTCAATCCGACAACATGGCGCGCCGTGGCAGCCATGACCGATGGCAGAACAGGGTTCTGCTTCTGCGGCATGGTCGAGGAGGCGCCCGCAGCACCGAGCGAGACTTCGCCAATGCCGGTCTGCGTCAGGATCAGCAGGTCTTCGGCCATTTTGCCAAGCGCTAGTGCCAGTTGTGTTTGCCAAGCTGCAAGGCGCAGGATCGGGGTGCGATCACTATGCCAGCTACGCTGTGGATCATGCAGGCCAAGTGCCTCGGCAATGCCCGCGCGAATCTCGGAAGCTTTTGGTCCAAGAGCCGCTGATGTTCCTGCAGCCCCCGAAAGCGAGACCCAGAGGCAGGATTGCCGCAAGGCGGGCAGTGCAGTCAGCAGATCAAGCAGCGGCGCGCCCCAATGGGCCACTGTGGCCCCGAAACTGGTGGGGGTGGCGTGCTGTCCATAGGTCCGCGCGGCCATTGGTGTCGCTGCATGGTCTGTGGCGAGTGTGCCCAGCGATTTGAGCGTCGCGACCAGCATCTTTTCTTGCAAGCAGAGCATCTGGCGCAACCGCAACATCAGGCCCGTATCCATGATATCCTGCGACGTGGCCCCCCAATGGGCATATTGCGCGTGTTCCGGTGCCTCCATTGCGGTGCGAAACGCGGCTACCAGACCGGGAACCGTTACACCGTTTTGCCCTGTTGGCGTTGCCAGTCCGGCCGGATCAATCTGCACCTCCATCGCGGCGCGGTGAATATAGGCCGCAGCAGTTTCGGGAATGACACCCAGCGCGCCTTCCGTCTTGGCCAGCGCCCCCTCGACCAGCAGCATGGCCCGCACTTCGGCACTGTCGGTAAAGAGACGATCCACCTCGCCTGCCGGAAACAGGCGGCTGTAAAGCGGGCTGTCGAAAACGGAGGCGGCCATAGCTCAACCTTTCGCGATACGTGTCAGCAGATCAGCCAGACCCGCGGGATCGGCGAAGAATGGCGAATGACCGGTTGGCATGGCATACACATCGGAAGCGGGCCAGCCTTGCGTCATCGTAAGCTGGTATTCGGGCGGGATCGTGCGGTCATCATCGCAGCGGATATAGCTGCGTTTGACGCGGGCATAGGCCGCACCCAGCCGGATCGGGGTTGTTTGCGGCGCAAGCGCCTGAAGGCACAGACGGGGCAGGGCAAATTCCACAGCTTCGGCGGGGCAGTCGTTGTAAAACAGCGAGGGGGCCTTGGCAGGATCGACATAAAACGCCAGCCCGTCCTGCGTTCTGAGAGCCGCATCCGCCATCGGTTGGCGCGGCGCTTCAGCCCGCATCTCGACCAGACTGCGGCCGTTCTGCGCGGCATAGGCACATAGATAGATCAGGCTTGCGATCTTCTGAGGGGCCATTTCGGCAGCAAGCGAGATCGGGAAACCCGCCATCGAGTGGCCGACCAGCGCCACAGGTGTATCAATCGCGTCGATGATTGCCTGCGCGTAGCGCTCCAGTGTGACCTCGCTGTAATGCGTCCTGTCTGCCCCATGCCCCGGCAGGTCGATGGCGCGGGCGGTATGACCGTGCGCCTCGAGTTGCGGTATCAGGTCTCGCCAGCACCACGCGCCGTGGCACGAGCCGTGAATCAAAAGGAAATCAGCCATTTAAAGATCCAGAAATACCGTTTCATTCTCGCCCTGCAGACGAATGTCGAAACGATACTGGCCCTCGCCGGTCTGCTTTGCAATTAAAGTCTCGACCCGTGGGCGCTGTTCGATCCGCGAGAGCAGAGGGTCACCGCTGTTATCTTCGTCCTCGAAATAGATGCGTGTCGACAGCCCGATATTGATGCCGCGTGCCACGATCCACAGGCTGATATGCGGGGCCTGCAGGCCGCCGGAACGATGCGGCACGGCGCCCGGTTTCACGGTCGTCAGCGTGAAAAGCCCGCTATCCTTGTCAGCAGCAAAGCGGCAAAAGCCGCTGACAGCGGGGTCTGCCTCTGCCTCACCCGCAAAACGCCCCGCCGCATCGGGTTGCCAGCTTTCGATCATTGCATCGCGCAGCGCCCATCCGGTACCGTCGATCACTGCGCCGGTAATGGTGATGATCTGACCCTTCGCACCTTGCGCGATGGAAGACAGGCCAAGATCTTCGGGGTAGACGCCGGGGATGCCCGCAAAACTGGGGATGCAGCCGATGTGCACATAGGGGCCTGCTGTCTGCGACGGGGTTTCCGTCAGGCTGTCAAGAGCTTGCACCATGCTTTACATCCCTTCCAGTTTATTCTCGAACATGGTCTGGCGGCGTCCGCGCAGCACGATGTCGAATTTGTAGGCCAGATAATCCAGAGGCCGCGAGCGGGACATGTCCAGCGGTGCGACAAGACGGTCAAGCTGGCCGCGATCCTTGATCGTGGCTGCAATCGGACAGCGGTTGATCAGGGGATCGCCCTCGAAATACATCTGGGTGATCAGGCGCTGGCCGAAGCTGTACCCGAAGACCGAGATGTGGATATGCATCGGGCGCCAGTCATTGGCGCGGTTGGGCCAGGGATAGGCCCCAGGCCGGATCGTCAGGAACTGGTAATAGCCATCTGCATCGGTCAGGGTGCGCCCGCAGCCGCCAAAATTGGGATCAAGCGGGGCAAGGTAGTTGTCCTTGACATGGCGGTAGCGCCCGCCTGCATTGGCTTGCCAGATCTCGACCAGGGTATGCGGCACGGGGCGCGCGTTCTCGTCCAGCACGCGGCCATGCATCAGAATGCGTTCGCCAATCGCGGGGCTGCCATCCTTCGAGAAGTTCAGGATCAGGTTGTTGTCCAACGGACCAATCAGGGAATGACCGAAGCGCGGGCCTGTTTCCTCGCTGGGGGTGCTTTCCATCGACAGAAGCGGCCATTTGGGCGAGCGGGGCACCGAGGTTTTATAATCGGGATCGTAGGGGACCGGATGGATTTGGCGCTGGCGGGGAATCAGCGGACCAAGGTCTGTGGTGTCAGTCATCGGATTGCTCCATCTCGGCATAGGTGGCTTTAGCCAGTTTCAGCGCATGATTGGCGCGCGGCACACCGGCATAGATCGCGACGTGCTGGAAGGCTTCCAGCACATCGCGTTTGCTGGCACCTGTGCGGGCGGTTGCGCGGATATGCATGGGGATTTCCTCGAAATTGCCGGTGGCGGCCAGCAGCGCCAGCGTCAACATCGAGCGTTCGCGCAAGGAGATCCCATCGCTGGCCCAGACATTGCCCCATGCGCCCTCGGTGATCAGCGTCTGGAACGCCGAGTCGAAATCGGTCTTTGCGGCTTCGGCACGGTCCACATGGGTGTTGCCAAGAACCTTGCGGCGTACCTCCATACCCTTGTCATAGCGGTCAGACATGGCCGGTATCCTGCATGAACTTGGTCAGTACAGCGGCAAATTCCTCCGGTTGCTCGACACAAGGCAGATGACCTGCCTTGCGGATCAGATGGAATTGCGAGCCGGGGATCAGGTCGACCGTTTCGCGCACCAGATCAGGCGGGGTCGATCCGTCATCCGACCCTGCGATCCCCAATGTCGGCAAGCGCAGGCCACTGGTGGGGGTGTAGAAATCCGTGCCCGAAATGGCGGCTGAACATCCGGTGTAGCCTTCGGCGGGTTGGCGCACCAGCATGTTGCGCCATGCGTGAAAGGCCTCGGTCTGCCGGAAGGGGGCCGAGAACCACCGCTCCATGATCCCGTCTGCCAGCGCTTCTATCCCGCCTGCCTTGACGGCTGCGATCCGGTCGTCCCACATCGCGGGCTGGCCGATCTTGGCCCCTGTGTTCGACAGCACCATCGCGCGGATCAGATCCATCCGCTTGACCGCCAGTCCCTGTGCGATCATCCCGCCGATGGACAGGCCCACGAAAAGCGCATTCTTGATCTCGAGATGATCCATAAGGCGCTCGATATCGCGCACCAGCGTGCCCATGCTATACGGGCCGGGCGTCAGTTCCGACAGCCCGTGCCCGCGCTTGTCATAGCGGATGTATTTCAGGTTCTGCGGCAGCAATGGCAGGATCTGGTCCCAGAGGCGCAGGTCCGTGCCAAGCGAGTTTGCGAACACCACGGGACGACCGGACAGGTCACCGTCAATCCGGTAGTGAAGCTTGAAATCTCCCAAATCTGCAATACGCATCAGTATGGTAATCCCACATAGTTTTCAGCGACAGCGCGCTGGGCCGCGGCCGAGGTTTCCAGATAGTCCAGTTCGGCTTCTTGCATGCGCTGCTCGAAAGGGGACTGGTCCGGAAAACGGTGTAGCATGGTCGTCAGAGACCACGAAAACCTTTCGGACTTCCAGACACGCGACAAGGCGCGCTCGGAATATTTCTGCACGCCTTCATCGTCGCCCTGATAATACTGGATCAGGCCTTCATGCAGGTAATGCACATCGCCGATGGCAAGGTTCAGACCCTTCGCGCCTGTGGGCGGCACGATATGGGCGGCATCGCCGACAAGAAACAACCGTCCCCAGCGCATGGGTTCGGCCACGAAAGACCGCAAGGGCGCGATGGATTTCTCGATCGAGGCGCCTGTGACAAGGGTTTCAGCAGCATCTGAGGGAATCCGGCGGCGCAATTCATCCCAGAACGCCTGATCGGACCACTGGTCCAGACTGTCGGTAACAGGGCATTGTACGTAATAGCGGCTCAGATTCGCATTACGCATGGAACACAAGGCAAAGCCGCGTTCGTGGTTTGCATAGATCAACTCGTGGCTGACAGGCGGCGTTTCGGACAGAACGCCCAGCCAGCCGAAGGGATAGACCCGCTCGTATTCGTGCAGCACCGTTGCCGGAATAGCCTTGCGGCAAGGCCCGTGGAACCCATCGCACCCGGCCACGAAGTCACAATCAATCCGGTGCTCTTTGCCGTCTTTCTGATAAGTGACGAATGGCTTTTCGGTATCAAGATCATGCGGTGCGACTTCCCGCGCCTCATGTATGATCACGCCATCTGCTTTTGCGCGTGCGTCATACAGATCGCGGGTCACTTCGGTCTGGCCGTAAACCATGACCTGCTTGCCGACCAGATGCTGGAAGTCGATACGAAATCCCCTGTTGCGAGCGGCCAGATAGGTGCCGCCATGGACAAAGCCTTCGCTGTCCATTCGACTGCCAACACCGGCCTTTCGCAGCATTTCGACGCTGCCCCATTCCAGCACGCCTGCGCGGATGCGGCCAAGCACATAGTCGCGGGTCTGGCGTTCCAGAACGACCGTATCAATACCGGCGTTGTGTAGAAGTTGTGACAGCAAGAGCCCAGAAGGCCCTCCGCCGATAATGCAGACCTGAGTACGCATGTGATCTCTCTCCCGTTCGAGGGGAAGAGAAACAAATATAGTTTACGATGTCAATTAGTTTGCGTCTGCCGGTAGGCGGGTGATCACAGGTTGAAAACAATGATCCCCGTCAGCACAAGCAACCCGCCCAAGGCGTGATGCAACCCGGGCGGCTCGTTCAGCGTCGACACCATCGAGACCAAAAGAACAAGACCGAGCGCAAAAAGTGCGAGAAGTCCGAGATGCCAGCCCGACGATGTATCGGTCATGGACGACTTGAGAAACAGTGAGGCAAAGGCATAACCGCCGAGGCTTGCCAAAACCAACAGAGCGCGATGGGACACAATAAAATTCTTCATGATAATCAGGACCTTCTGATGCAATTGCCCCGAAACAGGGCCGAATAAAAGACGTGGTGAATAACGTCAGCTTTGCATCCAAAGACAGATCCGCAAAGGCGGGAATACCTTACCTCTGGTTGTGGATAACTTCATGTCCGGTGCGGAATGGAACCGGCGCTCTTTCACGATTTCAAAGTTTTCAGGGCCTGTTCATAGATATCCAGATCCACGTTGCCGCCCGATGCGATTACAATGACGGCATCCCCTTCGATCTGGTCGCGCCGGAACAATGCCGCCGCCAGCGCCACCGCGCCACCCGGTTCGAGAACGATCTTGAGCCGCAAGAACGCCTGCGCCACGGCGCGCAAAGCCTCCTGATCGGTCACGACCAGTCCGGAACCACAAAGCCGTTGCATGATCGGAAAGGTCAAATCCCCCGGTTGCGGCGTCACGATGGCGTCGCAAAGACTTCCAGACATGCGGGCATTGCGCTGAATTGATCCGGCTGCCAGCGATTTTGTCGCGTCATCAAAACCGAATGGTTCGACGGGTCGCGCGCGCAGGCCCGGTGCATCGGCTTCCAGCGCCAATGCGATCCCCGAAGTCAGCCCGCCGCCACCGCAACACACCAGAACATCGGCAGTCTCGACACCTTCAAGACGTGCCTGTGCAGCGATCTCAAGCCCTGTTGTGCCTTGGCCAGCGATTACCTGCGGCTCGTCAAACGGCTTGATCAGGGTCAGCCCCCTGTCTTTCGCCATGGCTTCGCCGATGGCATCACGATCCTCGGTCGCGCGGTCATACAGAACCACCTCGGCCCCGAAGGCGCTGGTATTTTCGATCTTCAGGCGCGGGGCATCGGATGGCATGATGATCACGGAAGGCACCCCGTGCTGCGCCGCCGCCAAAGCGACACCCTGCGCGTGATTGCCCGATGAAAAGGCGATTACCCCGCTGGCGCGCGTGTCAGGATCAAGCGCCGAGACAGCGGCATAGCCACCGCGATACTTGAAACTGCCTGTATGTTGCAGACATTCGGCTTTGATGAAAACGCGCCGCCCCGCCAGATGGTCGATAAAGGGTGAGGATAGAAGCGGCGTGCGCCGCGCGTGACCCTCAAGCCGTTCCGCAGCGGCGCGGATCATCTCGATATTCATGCCATCTGCCCCAGCCAGCGATGCAACGCGTCCAGTGCTTCCGGCTCGTCAAGAAAGGGGATATGCGCCCTGTCGGGAACATGGGCAACGATCAGGCCGGGCATGCGCTGGGCCATTTGCGCCACGGTGTCGTGGCTCAGCAGATCCGAATTTGTCCCGTGGATCACGGCGGCAGGCAAGGGGCTGATCGCTTCGAACAGGGGCCACATATCGGGCGCGCCTGTTGCCCCCGCCGCCAGAACGGCGGCCCGAAGGTCGGGATCGTAATTGATCGCCACTCCCCGGGCAGTTTCCTGATGGGTATGGCCGACCTCTTTGCGCCAGCGTTCAAGCGGAACATCGGGGAAATTTGCCTCCATCGCCGATTTCCGCATCACTGCCAGATCATCAAGCGTGGCGGCATCGGGATTGCGGCCAAGATACTCCATGATCACCTCCAGCCCCTGCGGTGCGAGCACAGGGCCGATATCATTGAGGGCCACGCCCAGCAGACGGTGCTTTGCCGTGGCCGCCAGAACCATTGCGATCAGCCCGCCGCGCGATGTGCCAAGAACGGCGGCCTGTGCAAGACCCAGATGATCCATCAATTCCAGCACATCCTGCGCCTCGCGCGGCACTGTGTAGGTCAACGGGTCGGGCGACCACTGCGATTGACCACGCCCGCGGTAATCCAGACGGATCATGCGGATACCCGTCAGATGCGGTGCCACAAAATCGAAATCCCGCGCATTGCGTGTCAGACCCGAGAGGCACAGAACCGGAAGCCCGCTCCCCGTATCCTCGTAATGCAGGGAAAGCTGATCAGACGTCAGGAAATTGGGCATCAGCGGGTCACCAGATCGGGGATTGAGACAAGATCGCGCAGGATATGGTCGGGCTGTCCGGGAAGACGGTCGACCGGATCGCCTGCGCGGTTGACCCAGACGGTGGCAAAGCCGTAGGCGGCCGCGGCGCTTGCGTCCCAACCGTTCGATGATACGAACAAGACATGCGACTTGGCGCAGCCAAACCGCTGGATGACCATGTCGTAGACCTGCGGCGCGGGTTTGAAGATCCCGACCGATTCGACCGACAGCACATCGTCCAGAACCTCGCCCAGCCCTGCTGACTGCACGGCACCTGACAGCATTTCAGGGCTTCCGTTGGACAGGATCGCGGTGTTCATCCCAGCTTCGCGCAGTTTTGCCAGCATCGCTGGAACCTCGGGAAAGGCGCTCAATTGCCAGTAGAGCGCCAACAAGCGGTCGCGCAAACCGCTATCATCATCCAGCCCTTCGGATTCCAGCGCCCAATCCAGCCCGTCCTTCGTGACGCTCCAGAAGTCGGTATGGTCGCCAGTGATCGCGCGCAACCAGCTGTATTGCAGTTGTTTTTGGCGCCATTTCTCGGACAGGGCGGGCCAGTGCTGGGCGAAATCTGCGCGCCCTGGTTCGCTGGCAACCTGACGCGCTGCGGCCGCGACATCGAAAAGCGTTCCATAGGCATCGAATATACAGGTAGTGATCATAGGCTGACGCTGTCCTTTTCGTGACAGACTTGCACGGCTGCGGGCAGGGGAAAAGAGTTAATAAGCCCAAGATCGCAGAGATTGGACAGTCGGTTTGCAAATTCGGGATAGCCTCTATAACTTTGGAGGATGCAACCCGAGTACCCGTGCCCGAAAAGGGTGAAGCGGCCTCGAAAATTCATCAGTCCCAAATAGAAATGGAACAGCCATGACGCAGGTAAAACCGGGCGATACCGTCCGCATTCATTACACCGGAACCCTGTCGGACGGGGCCACCTTCGACAGCTCGCAGGGCCGCGACCCTCTGGAATTCGTGGTCGGCTCCGGCCAGATCATAGCGGGTCTGGATGCCGCGATACCCGGCATGGCGGTTGGTGAAAAGAAACTCGTCGAAGTGCCGGCAGATCAGGCCTATGGCCATTCCGATCCGAATGCCCTTCAGGCGGTGCCGCGGGCCGAAATTCCCGATGATATTCCACTGGACCTTGGCACGCAGTTGCAAGTCCAGACCCCGCAAGGGCAGGTGATGCCCGTCACCGTGGTCGAGGTCACCGAAACCGAGGTGACACTGGATGCGAACCACCCGCTTGCGGGCCGTGACCTTACCTTTGCTATCGAACTGGTCGAGATCGCCTGACGCGTTTCTAAAAAAGCGGATCGGATCAAGGCGCGGGATGCAATTGTCCCGCGCCTTTTCTATGATGTGCAGACACAGCCAAGGCCGGAGGCATGCCATGAGCAAACCCGACGACACGATCCTGCAGCGTATCCGCGAGTTGCAAGAACAACTCGAAACCGAATTCGATCATCGCCGCGCCGCGTTCCTTTACCACCTCGAGAATGGCCGCGTCTCTTTTGACGCGGAAGTGCGTCGTCAGCATCAGGCCTTCAAGGTGCAGTTGTCGGACTTCCTGCGCGAGGCGCGTCCGTTGGTGATTTTGACATCGCCTTTCATCTACGCGCTGATCCTGCCGTTCCTGCTGCTGGATATCTTTGTGACGATCTACCAGCGGATCTGCTTTCCGGTCTATCGCATACAACCCGTCCGGCGCGCGGATTACATCCGTATCGACCGTCATCATCTGGCCTATCTCAATGGTCTGCAAAAACTGAACTGTGTCTATTGCGGCTACTGCACGGGGCTACTGGCCTACATTCTGGAAATTGCCGGACGCACCGAGGCCTATTGGTGTCCCATCAAACACGCAGCACGCGTGGGCGAGCGTCATGCCTATTACGCACAATTTGTCGATTACGGCGATGCGGAAAACTTTCAGCCCGGTCTCAGGGCCAGCCGCGCGCGCGTGACCACCCTGCCACCGACCTGAGCTTCTTCTTGCTCTAAATATCCATGACCGCGTCATCGGCTTGGGAAACGGGATGATCTGTTGCGCAAATGCTTATCAGCCAGCCTCCAGCAACACGGCGCCTGCACGTCGACCGGCTTCGACGCATTCATGGGCTGCAATGCAATCCGCCAGCGCAAAGCGGGCATGGATCGCAGGAACCAGCCCGCCCTCGGCGTGAGCGCGGTGCAGAATGTCGATCGCCGTGGCGCGTTGTGCGGGATCAAGCAGATAGACCAGCACGATATCGACGGTAATCGCTTTGAACAGATAGTCACGAAAGGGTAGGACGGGTGACATCTGCAAGGCTGAACCATAGGCAGCAACTGTGCCGGTCTCGGCCACGACCTGCTCCAGCATGACCGCGTTCAGCCCGAATTCTACCTCCACGGCGCGGTCTACACCTTTGCCTTGGGTCAGTTCCAGCACCTGCGCAGCCAGATCGGGGCTGCGATAATCCAGAACGGTCTCGGCACCAGCCGCCCTCACACGGTCGAAGTCCGCGGGCGAAGCCGTGGCGATCACCCTTGCGCCACCCCAGCGCGCCAGTTGCACCGCGTTATTCCCGACAGCGCCCGCGCCACCAGAAACCAGCAGCGTCTTTCCCGCAACGTTGCCTCCGCCGAACACAGAATGCGCGGCCGTAAGCCCCGGAATGCCCAGTGTTGCTCCTTCTTCTGGGCGCATTGCCTCGGGCAAGGCGACGGCTTGACCAGCGGGCAGGGCGATCATCTCGGCGGCAGTCCCAAAGGGTCTGCGCCACTGGCCGTTCCAGATCCAGACCTTCTGTCCGATCCGCGCCCTGTCGACGCCTTCGCCCACAGCCTCGATAACGCCTGCACCGTCCGAATGGGGAATGATCACGTCAAAAGGCGGTTTGGTCATGCCGGGCCGCCCGCCAGCGCGGGATTTCACATCTGACGGGTTCACCCCTGAATGTGTCAACCTGACCAGCACTTCGTCCGCCGCCGGGTCCGGTGTGGGCAACTCGGTCAGACGCAGAACATCGACTGCTGCACCGAAGGCGGAATAGGCGATGGCTTTCATAATGCGGGCTTTCGTCGGGGCGAGATACAAAAACGCCCCACACAGGGGCGGGGCGAAGGGGATTTCTACACAGGCAAAGGCCTATTTCCGGCGCAACCGGATCACCACATCGACCGAGGCGATTTCAGCCCCGTCCGGTGCATTCGGGATGCGCGTGATCTCCAACTCCTCGCTCGGAGCATCGGTCAGGGTGCCGCTGTCTTCCCAGAAGAAATGGGGGTGGTCATGTGTGTTTGTGTCGAAATAGCTTTTGGTTCCGTCCACCGTGATCTCGTGCATCAATCCCGCATCGCAAAAGGCGCGCAGCGTATTGTAAACAGTGGCGAGCGAGACCTGCTCGCCATGATCCTGCACGGCCGCGAACAGGCTTTCTGCGGTGACATGCCGATGTTCGCCGTCACCAACCAGCAATGCCGCCAGCGCAACCCTTTGACGCGTGGGTCGCAGACCGGCAGTTGCCAGCCATGCATTTCCACGTTTCTGGGCCCGTTCTGTCTGGATATTATCCATCTTTGCGCTGTCCATCCTGGTCATCTTCACGTCATATCGATGTCTCGAATGTAATATAAAGCCCGCATGGGGGAAATTTCAATTGCAAACAGGGCAAAGCCAGGATGCGCCGTTAATGTGCGGGCAAGCCTGACTTGCCGCATCGACAGTGCCATATGCTTTTACCGAGGCCAATCTGCCTGACGGGCAGGCTTGCAAGGGCTTGCGGGCGGGTGCTAGAGGGGTCAAACTGAAAAAGCACCTTCGAAGACAGAAAAGGACCACACCTGCATGGCCCAGTTTCCGAACCGTTTCGACAAGGAAGATCTGCTGAAATGCGCGCGCGGCGAGCTTTTCGGTCCGGGCAATGCCCAGCTTCCCGAGCCGCCGATGCTGATGATGGATCGCATCACCGATATTTCCGGTGATGGCGGGCTGCATGGCAAGGGCCATGTGGTGGCAGAATTCGACATCACCCCCGACCTTTGGTTCTTTGCTTGCCATTTCCCAGGCAACCCGATCATGCCCGGCTGTCTGGGTCTGGACGGATTGTGGCAGTTGACAGGCTTCAACCTTGGTTGGCGCGGCTGGCAGGGACGCGGCTATGCGCTGGGCGTGGGCGAGGTCAAGCTGACGGGCATGGTGCGCCCCGAGCGCAAGCTGCTGACCTACAAAGTGGATTTCACCAAAGCGATCCAGACCCGCCGCCTGACTATGGGTGTCGCCGATGGGATCGTCGAGGCGGATGGCGAGGTGATTTATCAGGTCAAGGACATGAAAGTCGCGCTGAGCGAAAGCTGATCTTACTGCTTATCAATAAGAAGGAGGGCGTCTATGCGCCGCGTCGTCGTCACAGGTCTGGGGATCGTGTCCAGCATCGGCAACAATGCCTCGGAAGTTCTCGAGGCGCTCAAGGCGGGCCGCTCCGGTATCCGCGCCAACGAAGCGATGAAGGAGCACGGGTTCCGCAGTCAGATCGCGGGCGATGTGCGCCTTGATGTGGCCGAACACGTGGACAAGCGCACTCTGCGCTTCATGGGGCCTGGCGCTGCCTATGCCCATATCGCGATGGGACAGGCTATCGCCGATGCGGGCCTGACCGAGACGGATATCTCGAACGAGCGCACAGGACTTGTTGCAGGCTCCGGCGGCCCATCGACATCCTCGATGCTGGTGGCGCATCAGACCGTGCTGTCTAATGGCAGCCCCAAGCGGATCGGGCCTTTCGCCGTGCCAAAATGCATGTCGTCGACGATTTCGGCCAATCTCAGCACAGCCTATAAGATCAAGGGCATCAACTATTCCATCACCTCGGCCTGCTCGACCTCTCTGCATTGTATCGGGAACGCGGCAGAGCAGATCATGATGGGCAAGCAGGATGTGATGTTCGCCGGCGGCGGCGAGGAACTGGACTGGACTCTGTCCTGCCTGTTCGACGCGATGGGCGCGATGAGCAGCAAATATAACGACACGCCGGAACTAGCCTCGCGCGCCTTCGATGCGGATCGCGATGGCTTTGTCATCGCAGGTGGCGGCGGCATTGTCGTGCTGGAAGACCTTGATCACGCACTGGCACGCGGCGCGAAAATCTATGCCGAAGTGACCGGCTATGCCGCGACATCGGACGGACACGACATGGTTGCCCCCTCCGGCGAGGGCGGCGAGCGCGCGATGCGTCTTACCTTGGCCGGGCTGAACAAAGACCGCAAAGTTGGCTATATCAACGCGCATGGCACATCGACACCCGTTGGCGACGTAGGCGAGGTCGAGGCTGTCCGCCGCGTCTTCGGTCGCGGCACCATGCCGCTGATTTCCTCGACCAAATCCATGACCGGCCACAGCCAGGGGGCCACCGGCGCGCAGGAGGCGATCTATTGCCTGCTGATGCTGGAGCATGACTTCATCGCGCCCTCGATCAACGTAAAAACGCTTGATCCTGTGATCGACGCAGGCGAGATCGCCACAGCACGCATCGACAATGCGGGGCTTGATACGGTGATGACCAACAGCTTCGGTTTTGGCGGCACCAACGGCTCGATGCTTTTGTCGAAATATCACGGGTGATCTGACATGACAGGACAGATGGAGGGCAAACGCGGCCTTATCATGGGGGTCGCCAACGAACGCTCGATCGCATGGGGAATCGCCAAAGCGATGGCCGAGGCGGGGGCCGAGTTGGCCTTCACCTATCAGGGCGACGCCTTCGGCTCGCGGCTGAAACCGCTGGCGGAAAGCGTAGGCTCGGACTTCATGGTGGATGTGGATGTGACCGATGACGCCAGCCTTGATGCAGCGTTCGAGGCTTTGTCCGCGCGCTGGCCCACAATCGACTTCGTGGTCCATGCCATCGCCTTTTCCGACAAAAACGAACTGACAGGGCGCTTTTTGAACACCAGCCGCGCCAATTTCCGCAATTCGCTGGATATCTCCTGCTATTCGCTGATCGAGGTCGCCCGCCGCGCCCATCCGTTGATGGTCGAGAACGGTGGTACGATCCTGACGCTGACCTATCAGGGATCGAACCGCGTGACGCCCTTCTACAACGTTATGGGCGTAGCCAAGGCGGCACTGGAGGCCGCTGTGCGCTACCTTGCCAATGACCTTGGCCCCGAAAGTATCCGCGTCAACGCGATCAGCCCCGGCCCGATGAAGACGCTGGCAGGAGCCGCCATCGGCGGGGCGCGCAAGACCTATAAACACACCGACATGAATGCGCCCCTGCGATCTAACGCTACGCTGGAAGCGGTCGGCGGCACGGCGGTCTATCTGGCCTCGGATGCAGGTGCGTGCACGACAGGCGAGATCATCCGCGTTGATGGCGGATATCATGTGCTGGGCATGCCGCAGCCTGACAATATCTGAAGGTGCCGCGCGCTGCGGGGCAAGGACGCTCCGCGGGGGGATACTTGAGGCAAGTAGAATCTGGTATCGGGGGCAAGGGGATGACGGTTCTGATCGCGGGCGCGGGAATTGCGGGTCTGGCCATGGGCCTGACGTTGCACCAGTTGGGCATTCCCTTTCGCATATACGAGCGTGTCGGCGAGATGCGTCCCCTTGGGGTAGGCATCAACATCCAGCCCAATGCGGTGCGCGAACTCTACGATCTGGGTCTGCAGCCGCGACTGGACGCGATTGGCGTGCGGACACGGCAATACGGTTTCTATACAAAAACAGGTCTGGAAATCTGGGCTGAGCCACGGGGCCAGTTTGCTGGGTATACATGGCCGCAATATTCGATCCATCGCGGCCAGTTGCAGATGATGCTGCTGGACGAATTGCGCCTTCGGGCCGGTGCCGATTGCGTTGTGACTGGAGCGGGCGTCCTGCGCTACGAGACAAGGCCGCAATCGGTTCGCCTGATCCTGAGCGATGGAACCACGGCGGAGGGTGATCTGGTGATCGCTGCCGATGGTATCCGCTCGGCCATCCGCGCGCAGATGCTGCCGGACGAAGGCGAGCCGATCTGGAACGGCGCGATCATGTGGCGCGGCGTCAGCCGCGCGGCACCATTCCTTGGCGGGGCCGCGATGATCCTTTCGGGGCATGACACGCAACGTTTCGTGGCCTATCCGATCTCGGCCACCGACCCTGAAACGGGTCTGGCCGATATGAACTGGATCGCCGAGTTACGGGTCGATCCGGGCCGGACAATGGCCAAGGGCGACTGGAACAAACCTGCCGATCCCGCTGAATTCCTGCCCGCTTTCGAGGATTGGGACTTCGGCTGGGTCAACTGCCCCGAGATGATCCGCAATGTCGCGGGGCCCGTTTACGAATACCCGATGGTAGACCGCGAGCCGATGGCGCGCTGGACAGACGGGCGCGTGACCCTCACGGGGGACGCGGCGCATGCGACCTATCCCGTCGGCTCGAACGGCGCGAGCCAGGCGATCATCGACGCGCGCAAACTGGGCGCGGCACTGCGCGATCATGGCGTGACGCCAGCAGCGCTCGAAACCTACGAGGCCGAAATGCGCCCGCGCGCCGAAGGCATCCTGCGCGCCAATCGCGGTGCGGGGCCTGATGCGGTGATGCAGATGGTCGAGGACCGCTGCGCTGGAGTCTTCGACAAGATCGACGATGTGATCCCGCGCGCCGATCTGGCCGCCCATGCCGAGAAATACAAACGCTTGTCAGGTTTCTCTATCGACGTTCTCAATGCACAGCCTGCCATTCTGGGGCCGATGGACCGCGCGGCAGAATAAGGCTGCTATCTTAACTGGATACGGTTCCTCAGAACCATTGACCCGGCTCCATCAGTCCGAGGTCCAGCAACTGGCGCGAATGCCACTCGAACGGGGTGGCATTGTGCCAACGGAAGTTATGGATATCGAATGTCGATCCCGGATTTGACTTGAGCGCCTTGGCCGTCCGGAACGAACATACTGCCGCTGTGATATTGTGGTGCCAAGGGCAGGCGAAGGTATTGTATTCTTCGTCGTTGAAGGTGTGATCTTCGCGCAGTTCCAGCCCCGCCTTGGCACGGAACAGGGCGATCCTGTCGATCTTGCGGCGTGGGGCAGGGACATGTTCCTCATAGCGCCAGCGCAGGCCACCGAAGAAATCAAGCTGCCGCTCGCGCGGGTGATTATAATTGGCAGGGTCCGGCCGGGCCAGCGCGTAATAGCCGGATTTGTCCAGATGGGCATCCTCGATGCTGACCGCATTCGGATGGAGGTCAAGATCACCGGCATAGAGGTCGATGACATAGCACAGCATCGCGTCGCGCCGCTCTTCTGTATGAAAGGCCAGCATCTCGGCCACTGTGCGGCTTTCGCAGAACGGGTAGAACAGGTATTCTGCGTTGTAGCAGTAGAAAAACCATGTCCCCGGCGCGGATTTGATCAGGCTGTTGACGGTCGATGTGAGTATGTCGGGCGCCAATGTGTCTGTATCTATCCTGTGCAGCAGTGGGGACAGATCGTCAGGCAGATCAAAGGTTGCGGGCATAAAGACAAGCACAGTGGCAAAGCCCGCGTCCAGATGATGACGCAAGGTCGATGCAACCTCGATCTCGTCCTCGACGAAGATCAGGGCGACGGGACTATTGGCCAGAATCTTGCCGCTGCGCGTCAGAAAATCCTTGAGACTGGTATACCGCATCGTCCTGACATCGCCCTTAACATGAACTGACCGCTTTTTGGCGTGCAAGGTCCGCGAATTCCGTTCGCATTGCAAGAGACAGCGGTTCTGGTATAGCACGAGGCCGACCCCGACAGGCAGGACAGGTTCATGAGCACGCCCAAGAAACTCTATATCAAAACCTATGGCTGCCAGATGAATGTCTATGACAGCGAACGCATGGCCGAAGCGCTGGGCGGGTCGGGCTATGTCGAGACGCAGACACCCGATGACGCGGATATGATCCTGTTCAACACCTGCCATATTCGGGAAAGGGCTGTCGAAAAGGTCTATTCCGATCTGGGACGTCTGAAAGTGTTCAAGGCGGCGAAGCCTGATCTGAAGATCGGCGTTGCAGGTTGCGTGGCACAGGCCGAGGGGGCCGAGATCATGCGCCGCCAGCCGATGGTGGATCTGGTGGTAGGACCGCAGAGCTACCACCGTCTGCCCGAGCTTGAGGCCCGCACACGCAAGGGCGTGCGGGCGCTGGACACAGATTTTCCCGCTGATGACAAGTTCGAGACATTGCGCCACCGCCCCAAGGTAGCGCGCGGGCCGACTGCATTCCTGACAGTGCAGGAGGGCTGCGACAAGTTCTGTGCTTTCTGCGTCGTGCCCTATACACGCGGTGCCGAGGTCAGCCGCCCTGTAGAGCGTATCCTTGAGGAAGCGCGCAATCTGGTCGACCGCGGCGTGCGCGAGATCACGCTGCTGGGGCAGAATGTGAATGCCTATCACGGCGCGGGGACAGATGGCGACTGGTCGTTGGCACGGCTGATCTGGGCGCTTGATGAAATCGACGGGCTTGAGCGTATCCGCTTTACGACCAGCCATCCCAACGACATGTCCGATGACCTGATCGAGGCACATGGGCACTGCGCCAAGCTGATGCCCTATCTGCATTTGCCAGTGCAATCTGGGAGTGACCGCATCCTGAAGCGGATGAACCGCAGCCACACGGCCGATGATTACCTGCGCCTGATCGAGCGTATCCGCGCGGCCCGTCCCGATATCCTGATATCGGGTGATTTCATTGTCGGCTTTCCCGAAGAGACCGAAGAAGATTTCGAGCAGACACTGGCGTTGATCCGTGCGGTTGAATACGGGCAGGCCTATTCGTTCAAATATTCGACACGTCCGGGCACCCCGGCCGCAGAGCGCGAGCAACTGGTTGAGGACGTCAAGACAGAGCGGCTTTACCGTTTGCAGGCGCTTCTGGCCGAGCAGCAGCGGCGCGTTCAGGACCGGATGGTGGGGCGTGATGTATCAGTCCTGATCGAGCGGAGCGGGCGTCTGCCGGGGCAGATGGTTGGCAAATCCGAGTATCTCCATGCAGTTCACGTCGCGGATGCCGATGCGTCGGTTGACGCAGCAATCGGACAGCTTGCACGCGTCAGAATCACTGGCAGCGGCACAAACTCGTTGTCGGGCGTTTTGAAGTAGCAACTAGTTTCCGTCGGAATACCCGCTTTGGTTGCTTGGGCAGCCGTATGCAATCAACCGACAAGACCTTTTGTGACGAGTATGTAGCCCCTCCGCGCGCAATCGCTGGGATTTCTATGTATTGTCGCCGTGTTGGTCGCAATATGTTGTGGATTTCTCTTTCCACCGCTGTGATTTTTTGTCAGAGTATTTGGATTGGTGTGTGCGCCCTGCAGGTCTCCTGGCGGGTGAGTTTGTTAACGAGTTGTGATGGAGGCTTCTGTCAAGATGATCATCAAAGCTATGCGTGCGGCATTGGCCAGTGCGGCGGTGTCCGCTTTGGTCGTGACTGGACTGGTCAGCGAAGCCTCGGCCCAGCAAACCGTTCGCGGCGAACGTTATGTTCCCACGATCTGGATTGACCCGGATGGATGCGAGCACTGGGTTATGGACGACGGCGCGGAAGGCTTCATGTCGCCCCACCTGAACCGTCAAGGCAACCCTGTGTGCCATCGGGGCGAGGTTTGCGGCGTGATGCCCACAGACCAGTTTTTTGCGACTGACCGCGCGCAAATCTCCGCGCATGCCCGTGAAAGCCTGACATCGTTCTTCCGGCAGGCAAATGCACGGGCTTATCTGGTCCACGGGCACACCGACAGCCGCGCCTCCGACGAGTATAACATGAATCTCAGCCTGCGCCGTGCAAGGGCCGTGGCACAGGTGGCGCAATCCATCGGTGCCAATGTGATCGACATGCGCGGTTTCGGTGAGCGGATGCCGCGTGCCACGAATTCCACCGCTGAGGGCATGGCGCAGAACCGCCGTGTCGAAATCATCTGCCTGCGCTGAGGAGACTGGATATGACGTTTTTCAAAAGTGCAGTATTGCTGGGGGCGGCGGTTAGCCTGTCTGCCTGCACAGTAGGCCCCGACAAGACACGGGACCGCGGCTTTGACGCCAAGCATCTCAGCCAGCTTGTGGCCGGCGTCTGGGTCGACCCCAACGGGTGCGATCACTGGATCATCGACGATGGTGTCGAGGGGTATCTGTCACCCCGTCTTCAGCCCGATGGTGCACCTGTATGTTCCAACGTCGCCCCTCCGGGTACGGCAGTCGGGCCGTTCAAATCGGGTTCCCGCTTCGGCGACATCCTCTGAACTGACCCGAAAACACGAAATTATGCCGCAGGTTTTTGCCTGCGGCATTTTTTATTGCCGATCGGCCGGCAAAAAGACCATGGCGCTTGCGCAGGGGCGCACAACTTGGCACCCTTATCTCAGGTGACAGGGTCCGCCCTCTGCAGGCCCGCCCTCAGCTAGGAGACCTGCTTGGCCATAAATGTCCTGCCCCCGCCCTTCGACTCGTCATCTCAGATTGAACGACTGGCAGAATTTCCCGACAACCGTCTGCTGATAGATCTATGTGGCGAATATGACCGCAATCTGGCTGAGTTGGAGAAAAAATTGGAGGTGCAGATCCTGCGGCGTGGCAACCAGTTGGCTGTCTTCGGCGAGGCGACGGCCACAGCCAATGCGATAGATGTGCTGGAGGCGCTTTACGAACGGCTCGAATCAGGACGCGCGCTTGAGCAGGGCGATATCGACCGGCAGATCCGTATGGGTAATTCCGATCAGCCATCGGCTGACCAGTCGGGTGACCAGCTCGAAATGTTCCGCTCGGGCAGGGTCGAGATCAAAACCCGCCGCAAGCTGGTTGAACCCAGAACTGAAGCCCAGAAAACCTATGTACAAAACCTGTTTCAGAACGAACTTTGCTTTGGCATCGGTCCTGCCGGCACGGGCAAGACCTATCTGGCGGTCGCTGTGGGCGTGTCCATGTTCATCACCGGACAGGTCGACCGGATCGTTCTGTCACGCCCCGCTGTCGAGGCGGGCGAGAAACTGGGCTACCTGCCCGGCGATATGAAGGACAAGGTCGATCCCTATATGCAGCCGCTTTACGATGCGCTGAACGATTTTCTGCCCGGCAAACAGACCGCCAAACTGATCGAGGAGAAGCGGATCGAGATCGCGCCACTGGCTTTCATGCGCGGACGCACGCTCAGCAATGCCTATGTCGTGCTGGACGAGGCGCAGAACGCCACGTCGATGCAGATGAAGATGTTTCTGACCCGTCTGGGTGAAGGATCGCGCATGGTTATTACGGGCGACCGCACCCAGATCGACCTGCCGCGCGGCGTGTCGTCGGGGCTCGCGGATGCGGAAAGGCTGCTGAAATCCATCGACAAGATCAGCTTCAACTATTTCACCTCCAAGGATGTGGTGCGCCATCCGCTTGTCGCGGCGATTATCGAAGCCTATGAGGCAGATGGAACGGTCTGATTGTTCTTGCAATTACCGGCTGCAATCATCCTTGAGGACGCGGGGGCAATCCGCCCGCGCTGTGAAGAAGTGACATGCTAACAGACATACAGATCGAGGATGACCGCTGGAACCCAGCGGATCTGGCAGGTTTGGCCGAGCGTGCTGCGCGCGCCACGCTGGATCATCTGGGACTGGATCCCGATTTATACGTGGTTAGCCTGCTGGGTTGTAACGACGCGCGGATCGCGGTTCTGAACGCCGAGTTCCGAGGAAAGCCAGTGCCGACCAATGTCCTGAGTTGGCCGGCGCAAGATCTGGCGGCCGAGGAAGATGGCGAGGCACCTTACGTTCCCGATGATACACCGCAAGACGACCCTTTCGCCGTCGAGATCGAGGAAGACGGGATCGCCCTTGGTGATATCGCCATAGCGTGGGAAACATGCATGCGCGAAGCCTCGGAAGCGGGCAAGCCTTTCGCCGATCATGTGACCCATTTGGTGGTTCACGGAACGTTGCATTTGCTGGGATATGATCATCTGCGTGACAAGGATGCCACTTTGATGGAAACAATCGAGGTGGCGATACTTGGCAGAATGGGGGTCCCTGACCCATATTAGCAGTATCGGTGCGGGCACATTGCGCGTAACTGAATTTTTCAGGAAGCCACGCTTCCATATTTTGGAAAGGTAAAATGGGCGACAGTATAGACGGGTCTTCTGAGGCGGCGCGAAGCGCGCTGCCCAATCCAGAGACCGAAGGCACGGCATCGGGCGGGTTTTTTCGCCGGATCATCGGGGCGCTAAGCCCTTCGGACAGTACCGAAACGACCGAGGAAACCAAGGCACAAAATACTGCGCCGAAGCTTCATGAAGTGCATGACATTCTGAACCTGCGCCGCATGCGGGTCGAGGATGTGGCGATCCCGAAAGCGGATATTACCGCTGTTCCGGACACGATCACGATGGATGAACTGGTTGAGTTGTTCCGCGAAACAGGTTTGACGCGTCTTCCGGTCTATTCAGGCACTCTGGATACGCCCTTGGGAATGCTGCACCTCAAGGATTTCGCGCTCAAACATGGCTTCAACGGAAATTCCAGCGAATTCTCGCTCAAGCAGATGCTGCGCCCACTGCTCTATGTGCCCGCGTCGATGTCGATCGGCATTTTGCTGCAGAAGATGCAGTCGGAGCGCAAGCATATGGCGCTCGTGATTGATGAATATGGTGGTGTTGACGGGCTTCTGACGATCGAGGATCTGATCGAGCAGGTCATCGGCGAGATCGAGGACGAGCACGACACCGACGAGGACCAGTTCTGGTCGGTCGAAAAGCCGGGTCAGTATCTGGCGCAGTCCAAAACCCCGCTGGACGATTTCGAGGCCGAGATTGGCCTGTCGCTCACCGAACACGAGGATGTGGACGAAGAGGAAATAGACACGCTGGGCGGTTTGGTCTTCATGCTCGCAGGCCGTGTGCCGGTTCGTGGCGAGGTCGTGCAGCATCCTGCCGGTGTCGAGTTTGAAGTCGTCGATGCGGATCCCCGCAGGATCAAGAGGTTGCGGGTGCGTCTGCCGAATGCGTCTGCCGCCTGAAATGCATCCCGCCGGAATGCGTCTGCGCGGGCGCATTCTACTGGCTGTTCTGGCCGGTACGCTGGCCGCTCTGGGGCAGGCGCCGTTTGATTTGTGGCCGCTGTCCATTCTGGGCTTAACCCTGCTTTTCGCACTGATCCGCAATGCGCCGGACCCTCGCACGGCTGGCTGGACAGGCTGGGCCGCCGGTACGGGGTATTTCGCACTGGCCCTTTTCTGGATCATCGAGCCGTTTCTGATCCAACCGGAACGGCATGGGTGGATGGCCCCCTTCGCCTTGGTGGGCATGTCGGCAGGGCTCGCGTTGTTCTGGGCTGTGGCAGGCGCTGCAAGTCGCGCGCTTGGTGGCACAGTTCTGTCCCTGATCGCCATTTTCGCGGCTGTCGAAGTGGCACGCTCCTATGTGCTGACCGGATTTCCTTGGGCCTTGATCGGTCATGTCTGGATCGACACGCCTGTTGTGCAGTTGGCGGGTCTTGCCGGTCATCACGGGCTGACGCTACTGGCGCTGGGCGCTGGGGCCTCTTTACTTTTGTTGCTGACACCTTCGCGCCGGTGGTGGGGGGCAGGTGGTGTGGCCTTGCTTGGCGCTGCTGCAATCTGGGGTGGCATGATGTCGCATGGGGGGGGTGTTTCCCCCTCTACGGATGCAGGTGACACACTGGCTCAAGCGGCGGATCGTCCGGTGATCCGAATGATCCAGCCGAATATTCCGCAACACCTGAAATGGGATCGCACGATGATCCCGCTCTTTTTCCAGCGACAAGTCGATTTTACTGCGGCACTGGGACCGGACACTGACAGGTCACGTCCCGATCTTGTCATCTGGTCGGAAACGGCGCTGAGCGTTCTTCTGGAAAACGCCGAACCCGAATTGCTGGCGATCAGCCAAGCGGCGGCAGGCGTGCCCGTTGTGCTGGGTATCCAGCGCTTTATCGGGCAGCGCACGTATAATTCGGCCCTATACCTTGATCAAGATGGCGTGGTCCGCGGGATTTATGACAAGCATCATCTTGTACCTTTTGGAGAATACATGCCCTTCGGCGAGATCATGGCCCGCTTCGGGATACATGGAATGGCCGCCTCGCGCGGGGGCGGGTTCTCTGCCGGTCCGGGCCCGCGTCTGATGGATCTGGGGCCATTGGGTCGCGCATTGCCTCTGATCTGCTACGAGGCGGTTTTTCCCAATGCAGTCATCGACGCGCCTGAACGCCCTGACTTCCTGATGCAGATCACCAATGACGCGTGGTTCGGGGCTTTTTCTGGCCCCTACCAACATCTGGCCCAAGCGCGCTTGCGGGCGGTCGAGCAGGGCCTGCCTATGATCCGCGTGGCCAATACGGGTGTCTCGGCGATGATCGACCCCTTGGGTCGCGTCACGGCGCAAATCCCGCTGGGCGAGGCAGGCTGGCTGGACGCGGAACTGCCAGCGCCCCATGCCCCGACGTTCTATGCACGAACAGGCGAGGTGCCTGTGATCTCGGGGATTGCATTTCTTGTGCTGCTGTCCGTCGTCCAGTCGGTGATCCTGCGTCGCCGTAAAATAGGAATTGACGCTGGTTCGGGCGGGGCGTAACCACGGCGACACCCTCGTCACAACGGCTTCCTGGCGTGACGGGCTGAACCCAATGGAGCACTATTCATGTCACGACAGAACTATATTTTTACTTCCGAGTCCGTCTCGGAGGGACACCCTGATAAGGTCTGCGACCGTATTTCCGACGCGGTTCTTGATGCCTTCCTGAGCGAAGAACCCGAGGCGCGTGTTGCTTGCGAGACTTTTGCCACCACCAATCGCGTTGTCATCGGTGGCGAGGTTGGTCTGTCGGACCAAGCCAAGCTGGCCGAGTATATGGAACGCATCCCGGATATCGCGCGCGCCTGCATCAAGGATATCGGCTATGAGCAGGACAAGTTCCATCATGCCACTTGCGAGATAACAAACCTGCTGCACGAGCAATCCGCACATATCGCGCAGGGCGTGAACTCCAGCGGGGACAAGGATGAAGGCGCGGGCGATCAGGGCATCATGTTCGGATATGCTACGGATGAGACCGACGCGCTGATGCCCGCCCCGATCCAGTTTGCGCATGCCATCCTGCGCCGACTGGCTGAGGCGCGTAAATCGGGGGCCGAGCCTCTGCTACGCCCCGACGCCAAATCGCAACTTTCCGTTCGCTATGAAAACGGCGTGCCGGTGGGGGTCAGTCAGGTCGTGCTGTCCACGCAACATGCTGATGCCAGCCAGACCAGCGCCGTGATCCGCGATATTGTGGAACCCTATATTCGCCAAGTCCTGCCTGATGGCTGGATCGACGACGCAACGGAATGGTGGATCAACCCGACCGGTACCTTTGTAATCGGCGGTCCCGACGGTGATGCCGGGCTGACAGGGCGCAAGATCATTGTGGATACCTATGGCGGGGCTGCACCACATGGCGGCGGCGCTTTCTCTGGCAAGGACCCGACGAAGGTTGACCGCTCGGCCGCCTATGCTGCGCGCTATCTGGCCAAGAACATCGTCGCCGCCGGTATGGCCAAACGCGCCACGATCCAGCTTAGCTATGCCATCGGCGTCAGCAAACCGCTGTCGATCTATGTCGACACCCATGGCACCGGCGAAATCGAGGCTGCGGCGATCGAGACCGCAATCCCCAAGGTGATGGACCTGACCCCGCGCGGGATCAGAACGCATCTGTCGCTGAACCGCCCGATCTATGCCCGCACGGCGGCCTACGGCCATTTCGGTCGCGCGCCTGATGCGGATGGCGGCTTTAGTTGGGAGCGTACCGATCTGGCAGAGGCGCTGAAGAAAGCCGTCTGATCCGGAAATCTATTCAAACAAAGGCGGCGTGTCGAAAGACGCGCCGTTTTTCGTGGCGCTGGACCTGCCCGGTATCCGCCTGCTTGATGCTTTGACATGATCCCGCTAGGAGGCAGGCATGACAGAAGATAAACACCTCTCAGGGGCGCCGTGGCGCAACTTCTATGGTCGCTTCAAGGGCAAGACCATGCGCGACAGCCAGTTCCAGATGCTGGATGAGGATCTTGACGCGCTGTCGCCCGGTCCTGTCGGCTGGGAAGAAAACCCTGACCGTGTTCCGTTGGATCTGGAGGCGCTTTTTGCCGGGCGCGATCTGTGGCTGGAAATCGGGTTCGGTGCTGGAGAACACATGGTTCATCAGGCCGCGACCAATCCGGATGTGGGCATTGTCGGCTGTGAGCCTTTCCTCAATGGCGTGGCAATGGCTTTGGGCAAGATCCGCAAAGCAGGCGTCAGCAATATCCGCATCCATCCTGGCGATGTGCGCAACCTGTTCGACGTCTTGCCCGCAGCCAGCGTCGCGCGGGCCTTTCTGCTTTATCCCGATCCATGGCCCAAGAAACGCCATCACCGCCGCCGCTTTGTCACACAAGAACATCTGGAGCCTTTGGCGCAGGTCTTGAAACCCGGCGCGATATTCCGCGTGGCGACCGATATTCCCGACTATGTCCGCCAGACGCTGGAAGAAGTGCCCAAAGCGGGGTTCGAATGGCTGGCCGAAGGGCCGGAAGACTGGCGGAAAGCCTGGCCCGACTGGATTTCCACGCGCTACGAGCAAAAAGCCCTGCGCGAGGGACGCGTGCCGCACTACCTGACTTTTCGGCGGCGCTGATCCTGAAGCGCTTGGTCTATCGGGCTGGCCGCGCGCATGGATATTTTTTGCAAGAAGAAGCAGGGATGATGGACCGGACCTTTCCGCTGGGCTATCACGCGTCCAACCCGTTGTGAGGAGTGAACCGATGTCCGGTCATGGCGCCCCTGTTCCGATGATTTCTACCGCTTGCGGCCCGCTGACCGGCGAGGCGCATGTGCCGGGCGACAAGTCCATCAGCCACCGCGCGCTGATCCTTGGCGCGTTGAGTGTGGGCGAGACCCGTATCGAGGGCCTGCTGGAAGGCGAGGATGTGCTGGACACAGCCCGCGCCATGCGCGCTTTCGGGGCCGAGGTGGTTGAACATGGCGGCGGGCGCTGGTCGGTTTTTGGCGTGGGCGTGGGCGGTTTTGCCGAACCGGAACAGGTCATCGACTGCGGCAATTCTGGCACAGGCGTGCGCCTGATCATGGGGGCGATGGCGACCTCCCCGATCAGCGCGACCTTTACCGGCGACGCCAGCCTGAACAAACGTCCAATGGCGCGGGTGACCGATCCGCTGGCCTTGTTTGGCGCGCAGTCGGTCGGTCGGTCGGGTGGGCGCCTGCCCATGACGATTGTGGGGGCTGTCGATCCCGTGCCGATCCGCTACGCCGTGCCGGTCCCATCGGCGCAGGTGAAATCCGCCCTGCTGCTGGCAGGGCTGAACGCCCCCGGCCAGACCGTGGTGATCGAGCGCGAGGCGACGCGGGATCATACCGAACGGATGTTGGCAGGTTTCGGCGCGCAGATCGAGACCCGCGACACCGCGGAGGGACGAGAGATCACCCTGACGGGCCAACCCGAACTGGTGGCGCAGGATATCGTGGTCCCGCGCGACCCCTCAAGTGCTGCTTTTCCTGTTTGTGCGGCGCTGATCGTTCCCGGCTCGGATGTGCTGGTGCCCAATATCGGCCTGAATCCGACGCGGGCAGGGCTGTTCACCACCTTACAGGAGATGGGTGCCGACCTGACCTACGAGAACCTGCGCGAGGAAGGTGGCGAACCCGTGGCCGATCTACGCGCGCGTTTCTCGCCTGACCTGAAAGGGATCGAGGTACCGCCTGCGCGGGCGGCCAGCATGATCGACGAATATCCTGTACTGTCGGTTGTCGCGGCCTGTGCGACGGGGACAACCATGATGCGCGGCGTCAAGGAATTGCGCGTCAAGGAAAGCGACCGGATCGAGGCGATGGCGACGGGCCTGCGCGCCAACGGTATCGCAGTCGAGGACGGGCCTGACTGGTGGAGCGTGACCGGCATGGGACATGGCAACATTCCGGGCGGCGCGACTGTCGCCAGCCATCTGGATCACCGCATCGCCATGTCCTTTCTGGTGTTGGGCATGGTCACGGGCGCGCCTGTCGCCGTGGATGACGGCGGGCCGATCGCCACATCCTTTCCCGTTTTCGAGCCGCTGATGCAGGCCTTGGGCGCGCGAATCACGCGCGACATTGCATGAGCTACGGGCGCTACATCCGGGTGCTGACGGCCTTGACCGTGCTGGTCTATGTGCTGCTGCTGGGTGTGGGAATGATCTGGCTGCGTCCTGCAAGCGGAGGGCTGTTGCCGCCGGATGCATGGATCACCGGCTATGATGCCCTGCGACTTGGGGGCTGGCTTGACGCCATGGGAGAGCAGGGGCGCGCAATCTATCTCGGGCCGGTTTCGTGGCTCGATACCCTGTTCCCGCCGCTTCTGGGCGTGCTTCTGGCCAGTGCCATCTGGCGTCTGGGGCGGGGTTTTCTGGCGGTGGTGCCATTTCTCTACACTGCAACCGATCTGTGGGAAAACGCCGTTTTGCGCGGGATTGTCCAAAGCGGTGATCCGGGTCTGGCCGATCACGCCTCGGCGCTGACGCAGGGCAAATACGCGTTGCTGGCATTGGCACTGGCGCTGCTGTGGATGGTCTGGCGCGATTACCGGCACAACGGTCCGGTTTATTGAAGTCGGGTGCCGCTTGCGGTAGCGCTTGTCTAAAGGAGCCCTTTCAATGGCGTTCACAATCGCAATCGACGGTCCGGCGGCCGCGGGCAAAGGTACGATAAGTCGCGCTGTTGCCGCGCATTTCGGCTTTGCTCATCTGGATACGGGACTTTTGTACCGTGCCGTAGGGTGCCGGATGCTGGAAGGCGTCGATCCGGTTGAGGCGGCGCAAAGCCTGACCCAGACCGATCTGGACCGAAAGGATCTGCGCGGCGCGGAGGCGGCGCAAGCGGCCAGCAAGGTGGCAACAATTCCCGAAGTGCGCGCGGCGCTGCTGGATTTCCAGCGCGCCTTTGCCCGCAGGGCAGGGGGTGCGGTGCTGGACGGGCGCGATATAGGCACCGTCATCTGCCCCGAGGCCGAGGCCAAGCTTTTTGTGACCGCAAGCCCCGAGGTCCGCGCCCGCAGGCGGTATGCGGAACTGTCGTCTTCTGGTAGTAATATGTCCTTTGCCGAAGTTTTGCAGGACGTACACGAGCGTGACGCCCGCGACCGCGACCGCAGTACGGCACCCCTGCGCTGCGCCGATGACGCCGTGTTGATTGATACATCCGCGATGGATATCGGCGCTGCCATAGAAGCCGCGATTGCGGCAATCGACGCACGGGGATGAACGCGCAGCAGGCGGAAAGAATCGCAATAACCCTTGCCTGAGCAGCCCCAAGGCAGTATAGGGCGCACTGTCACCAAGGCATTAAAGGCCATAAAACAAAAGGCGGGCAGGGTCGGACGTTCCGGCCCTCTTGTGTTTTAGGGTAGCCACAAGACCAACTCCAAGACCGGCGGAGACAACCGCACGGCCAGAAAACAAAGTGTGAAAAGGAAATCAGAGACCACATGGCTCAGAACGCAACGATGGAGGATTTCGAAGCCCTCCTGAACGAAAGCTTCGAAATGGACACCCCCGAAGAGGGTTCGGTTGTCAAAGGCAAGGTCATCGCGATTGAAGCGGGACAGGCCATCATCGACGTCGGCTACAAGATGGAAGGCCGCGTTGATCTTAAAGAATTCGCAAATCCCGGTGAACAGCCCGACATCAAAGTCGGCGATACTGTCGAGGTTTTCCTCCGTCAGGTCGAGAATACCCGTGGCGAAGCTGTCATTTCGCGTGAAATGGCCCGCCGCGAGGAAGCTTGGGATCGTCTTGAAAAAGCCTATGCTGACGAAGAGCGTGTCGATGGCGCGATCTTTGGCCGCGTCAAAGGTGGCTTCACTGTGGATCTGGGCGGCGCTGTCGCGTTCCTTCCCGGCTCTCAGGTGGATGTGCGCCCCGTGCGCGACGCTGGCCCGCTGATGGGTCTCAAGCAGCCCTTCCAGATCCTGAAAATGGACCGTCGTCGTGGCAACATCGTTGTGTCGCGCCGCGCCATTCTGGAAGAAAGCCGCGCCGAACAGCGCGCCGAAGTCATTGGCAACCTGACCGAGGGTCAGACTGTCGATGGTGTGGTCAAGAACATCACCGAATACGGTGCGTTTGTTGATCTGGGCGGCGTTGACGGCCTGCTGCACGTCACCGACATGGCATGGCGCCGCGTCAACCACCCCTCCGAGATTCTGGCGATCGGCGAGACCATCAAGGTCCAGGTCATCAAGATCAACAAGGACACTCACCGCATCAGCCTGGGCATGAAGCAGCTTCAGGAAGATCCGTGGGATCTGGTCGCCGCCAAGTATCCGCTGGAATCCGTTCATACGGGCCGCGTGACCAACATCACCGATTACGGCGCATTCGTCGAACTGGAAGCCGGTGTCGAAGGTCTGGTCCATGTTTCAGAAATGAGCTGGACCAAGAAAAACGTGCACCCCGGCAAGATTGTTTCTACCTCGCAGGAAGTGGAAGTCATGGTGCTGGAAATCGACGCCGCCAAGCGTCGCGTGTCGCTGGGTCTCAAGCAGACCATGCGTAACCCGTGGGAAGTGTTTGCAGAAACCCATCCCGAGGGCACCGAGGTCGAAGGCGAAGTCAAGAACATCACCGAATTCGGTCTGTTCATCGGTCTTCCCGGCGATATCGACGGCATGGTTCACCTGTCCGACCTGTCATGGGACGAGCGTGGCGAGGATGCGATCCAGAACTACCGCAAAGGCGACATGGTTCAGGCCGTTGTCTCGGAAGTGGATGTCGAGAAAGAGCGTATCAGCCTGTCGATCAAAGCACTCGGTGGCGATAAATTCGCCGAAGCCGTGGGCGGCGTGAAGCGTGGATCGGTGATCACCGTGACCGTGACCGCGATCGAAGAGGGTGGCGTCGAAGTGGAATATGAAGGCATGAAATCCTTCATCCGCCGCTCCGATCTCAGCCGCGAGCGCTCCGAACAGCGTCCCGAGCGTTTCTCGGTTGGCGACAAGGTCGATGTGCGCGTGACCAACGTGGACAGCAAGACCCGTCGTCTGGGCGTGTCGGTCAAAGCCCGCGAGATCGCGGAAGAGAAAGAAGCCGTTGAACAGTACGGTTCCTCCGACTCGGGTGCATCGCTGGGTGACATTCTTGGCGCCGCGCTGAAAGGCGACAAGTGATCCCGACCTTCGGGTTGGTCTGACAATAAACGGAACGGCCCCGCTGCAAAGGCGGGGCCGTTTACTTTTGCGAATCAAGCGCGCGCGTCTGAATTAAAATCATGTCCTTGACCAGCGCTGCGCCGCAGCAAATCCGCGACACCGCGCCGAGGCGGGCCAATTGGCGGCAAGAATCTGCATGCTTATGTGTCCCGAACCGTCAAATATCTGATTTCGCACATCGTTCCTGTTTCGGGATGCGATCTTTGTTTCTATAGTCGGCGACAAGCTGCGAGAGACAGACGACTGCACCTGGGAGATATGACTGATGATCAGATCGGAACTGATTCAGAAGATTGCCGATGAAAACCCGCATCTGTTCCAGCGCGATGTGGAAAAGATCGTAAACACTATCTTTGAAGAAATTACCGATGCCATGGCGCGGGGTGACAGGGTGGAACTGCGCGGATTTGGCGCCTTTTCAGTCAAGAAGCGCGACGCCAGGATCGGGCGCAACCCACGTACCGGCGAAACTGTGCCAGTGGAAGAGAAGTTCGTGCCCTTTTTCAAGACGGGGAAACTGCTGCGCGACCGCCTTAACGGAAAGTGATCCAAGCCTATGCGTTACATCCGCTATGCCTTTTTGGTTAGCCTTGCCATCGTTCTGATTGTGGTTGCGACCGCAAATCGTGCCGAGGTGACGTTAAACCTGTTGCCTGAAACAGTGGCCGAACTGATCGGGTTTGGTGCCCAGATCACCTTGCCGCTTTTTGTGGTAATTTTTGGCGGTATCATTGCGGGTGTGCTGATCGGCTTTGTCTGGGAATGGTTGCGCGAGCACAAGCACCGCGCCGAAGCAGCCCGCCGCGGGCGCGAGGTCGAAACGCTGGAACGCGAGCTGCGCCGCGAGAAGCGCATGAAGAACGAAGGGCAGGACGACGTTCTGGCCTTGCTGGACGAAGCCTCCTGAACCGGTTATCCGCCAGACATGCGATGGTTGGGGTGTGACGGGGGCGGCATGACATCTGATATAAAGGTCAAAATCTGCGGTCTGACGACCGAAGAAGACGTGCATGCTGTGGCCGAGGGCGGCGCGACCTATGCGGGCTTCAACTTTTTCCCGCCCTCACCGCGCTATGTCGCGCCCGATTTGGCGCGCGATCTGGCCCTTGCCGCACCTTCCGGTCTGGCCAAGGTCGCGTTGGTTGTTGATGCCGATGATGCGACACTTGATGCACTTCTCGGCACTGTGCCGCTGGATATCCTGCAGCTTCACGGGCATGAAACGCCCGCGCGCGTGGCTGAATTGCGCCAGCGCTATGGCTTGCCCGTGATGAAGGCCATCGGCATCGCCGGCCCCGACGATCTGGAGCAGATCGACATCTATTCCGAAGTGGCGGACCAGTTGTTGATAGATGCCAAACCTCCGCGGGGCGCTATCCTGCCGGGCGGCAATGGTCTGACCTTCGATTGGAGGCTGCTGGCGGCGCGCAAGTATTGGACCAAGCCGTGGATGCTGGCGGGCGGCCTGAACGCGGACAACGTGGCCGAGGCCGTGCGCCGGACCGGAACTTTGCAGGTCGACGTCGCCTCGGGTGTGGAAAGCGCACCGGGAGTCAAGGACCGCGCTCTGATCGCGGCTTTCGTCGCGGCGGCCCGTGATGGCAATATTGTGAATGCGCCGCCCTCGCTGCGCTGACCGCTAAAAGCTGCTGCGAAATTCCACCCCAGATTCTTTTTGACGATTCGAGATTTCGGTATACCTTGGCATTCGAGGGACATGCCGGAAAACCGGATTAAGGCGCGAAACCTGCCAAATCCGTTCGATTTGCCTATGGCAGACGACGGCAAGACTGGCACCATCCGCTGGCATGGCCGTAGACATGGAAATGTCGCGGAGGGGATGCTGTGATTGATCAAAGACTCTTTCATTCGGCGCTGACAGCGGCGGAAAGACAGGCAGAGCGTTTGGAGACAGGAGTTGTCACCGAACTAGCCCGCGAAGTGGTGCGCCGTCTTGCTGAACATCCAAAACGCGCGCATCTGTCCGACCATCACGCCACATCGGCTGAGATCGACATGCTGGTTGGTGCGCTTCTGTCCGATAGCCATGCGGCCGCATCGGATATGCTGATCGGCTTGCAGGCCGACGGGCTGCCGCTGTCGGAGGTCTATATCGGCTATATCAGCGGCGCGGCCCGCCGCTTGGGACAGATGTGGGATCAGGACGAGATCGGCTTTCTTCAGGTGACGCTGGCGACCAGCCGTCTGACGGCGATTATCTGCGGTCTGAAAAAGATATTCTATGACCGCGAGGGCGGCCCGCTGCGCCGTGCGCTCTTCGCGGCCTGCCCCGGTGAAAGCCATGTGATGGGCGTGTCGATGGCCGCCGATTTGTTCCGTCGCGAGGGCTGGGAAATCGACCTCGAGATCGGGCAGGACCATGACGAACTTCTGATGGCGCAACATCTTGGGGCATATCCGGTGATCGGTCTTTCGGCGTCATCGGCGGCCATGATCATGCCGATGGCCAGATTCGTGCGCGCAGTGCGACTGCTGACGCCCGGAGCCCTGATTTATGTGGCAGGCGAGATCACGCATCTGCATCCGGATGTGGCTGTGACGGTCGGCGCTGACGGCTCTCTAACCGATCCGGTCTCGGCTATGGCGCAGATCACACGCGCCTTGTCCGACAACTGATACTGTCCGGACCGCATTTCGTCTGAATGTGGATTGGTCGCCTCAACATGACTGAAAACGCAAAAGGCGCAGCACAAGCTGCGCCTTCTTCTGTTTTTACCGTAAGCGGATTAGGGCATGATTGTCAGGTCGCGGATCATCCCGTCCAGCCCGTTCACGGTCCAGCTTTCGATGATCACACCTGTCTCCAGATCGACCGTGTGGATCGCATCGCCTGTACCCAGCCAAGCGGTGTTGGTGCCCTCGGCCGAGCCTGCAACGTCAAAGGACAGTGGGCCATTCGGCATCACACCCAGATCTCCGATGGTTGCCAATGTGCCGTCATTCGGCGCGGTCTGGCGGATCAGCGCATTCAGGCCGGCGTCGATGTCATACATTGCCGTGCTCTCGGGCTTGCCGAAGCTGTTGATATAGCCCACCGCGACGATCATCGGAGCGGTCTCGGCATTGGCATCCGCAGCGTCGAAATGCAGATCTCCGTCCACGGTCACCTCACCGGTATCCATATTCACACGGTGGTTCGTTGTGCCCGTCATAAAGCGCAAGCGGTCGGGAACGGGGTTCACATCCACGACAACGGGCATATCGCCCACCGGCAGCATCGTCGCCATCTGCGACAG
The DNA here is from genome assembly GCF_021021435.1 of Seohaeicola saemankumensis. Taxonomy (GTDB): domain Bacteria; phylum Pseudomonadota; class Alphaproteobacteria; order Rhodobacterales; family Rhodobacteraceae; genus Seohaeicola. Next base: position 13,520 of record NZ_JAINWI010000017.1, on the reverse strand, counting down.
TTGGGTCACGTCGCCGGAAGCGGGATCAATGGTGATGACGGCCTGATCGCTGGTGACACCGATGATCTGCGCTGTGGCTGCACGGTAATCGATCCCCAGAAGGGCAGTGCCTTCCAGTGTGACCGAGTTTGTGACCGTTGCGGTCGAGGTGTCGATCGTAACAATAGTGTTGTCTCCGACAAGACCGATAGCGGTCTGGGCGGACAAGGGGGCTGCAAATGCGGTGGTTGCGGCCAATGCCATGATGAATTTGGTCATTTCTTTATCCTCTTCGGTTACGTCGTAAATCCCCCCGGAGTTGAAGGAACAAACAAGTCACGGGATTGCCCTGCAGGAAGTTTCAAAAGCAGATGTCACATAAACGTGAGCATGAGCGCCGCCGGTGAAAAGGCTTGCGCGTGGCTTTACCGGACGGGGCAGAGGCGCTAGATACATGGCAATTCAAAGGAAGGTGCCACAGATGCCCGAAGACCTGATCAATTCCTTCATGACCGGCCCCGACGAGAAGGGCCGTTTCGGCCAGTTCGGCGGGCGCTTCGTGTCCGAAACCCTGATGCCCCTGATCCTCTCGCTAGAGGAGGAGTATGAGAAGGCCAAGACCGATCCCACCTTCTGGGCCGAGATGGACGACCTGTGGACCCATTATGTGGGCCGCCCCTCGCCGCTTTACTACGCGGACCGGATGACCAAGCATTTCGGCGGAGCCAAGATCTACCTCAAGCGCGACGAGTTGAACCACACCGGGGCTCATAAGATCAACAATGTGCTGGGCCAGATCATCCTCGCCCGCCGCATGGGCAAGACCCGTATCATCGCGGAAACAGGAGCCGGTCAGCACGGCGTGGCCACGGCCACCGTCTGCGCCAAGTTCGGGCTGAAATGCATTGTCTACATGGGCGCGCATGACGTCGAACGTCAGGCCCCCAACGTCTTCCGCATGCGCCTGCTGGGTGCCGAGGTTGTGCCTGTCACATCAGGGCGCGGCACCCTCAAGGATGCCATGAACGACGCGCTGCGTGACTGGGTGACGAATGTGCGCGATACGTTCTACTGCATCGGCACAGTTGCTGGCCCGCACCCTTACCCTGCCATGGTGCGCGACTTCCAGTCGATCATCGGCAAGGAAGTCCGCTGGCAACTGGCCGAACAGGAAGGCGAGGGGCGTCTGCCTGATACCGTGATCGCGGCCATCGGCGGCGGATCGAACGCGATGGGCCTCTTCTACCCGTTCCTTGACGATCCGTCCGTGAATATCATCGGGGTCGAGGCGGGTGGCAAAGGCGTGGACGAGACCATGCAGCACTGCGCCTCCCTCACCGGCGGCCGCCCCGGGGTGTTGCACGGCAACCGCACCTATCTGTTGCAGGACGAGGACGGCCAGATTCTTGAAGGCTTTTCGATCTCGGCAGGTCTCGACTATCCTGGCATCGGGCCCGAACATAGCTGGCTGCACGATATCGGCCGCGCCAAATACGTCAGCATCACGGATAAGGAAGCGCTTGAAGCGTTCCAGCTATCCTGCGCGCTGGAAGGCATCATTCCCGCATTGGAACCCAGCCATGCGCTGGCCCATGTCGCGAAGATCGCGCCGGACCTGCCCGCCGACCATATCATCGTGATGAATATGTGCGGACGTGGCGACAAGGACATTTTCACCGTCGCCAAACATCTTGGCTTTGACATGAAGGTCTGATTTTCGATTGTTTGAAGCACTTTGAAACCGGGAAGAGCATTCTTCCCGGTTTCACCTTGCCGAAAAATACTCGAATCCCGCCGCGGGCTACTCGGGCAAAGCGTGCCGGACAAGAACCTCCAGCGGGACGATCTCCAGCGCGCTTTGATGGGTCGCATCCAGATTGATGCGCGGCGCGCAGCCTTCCTCCACCGCTTGCAAGAAGCGTCCCGCGCAAAGGCACCAGTGATCATCCGGTCGCAATCCGGCAAAACCGAATTCGGGCCGCGGGGTAGACAGGTCGTTACCCACATACTTGGACCATGCCAGAAACTCGGCGGTCATGATGGCGCAGACTGTGTGGCTTCCCTGATCCTCGGCGCATGTATTGCAGTGACCGTCGCGGAAAAACCCTGTCAGCGGGTCCAGTGAGCAGGGGGCCAGCGCTTCGCCAAGCACATTGACGGATGCGTATTTGTCCAGAACCATGGCGACCTCTTTCGTTACATCGGGTTTGCATGCCTACATAGCATCGGCGATGCGGCGGAACATGGCAATGTTCTGCATATTGGCTCCGGGTGTTCGGAACCCCCTGTCTGCCCCGTTGGCAGTGATCACCACATTCAGGGCACGGTTCACGTAGATATACTGTCCGTAAATCCCGCGCGCGTAAAACTCGCCCTCGGGCGCATCGGGGGCCATCCACCATTGCAGCCCGTATTGTTCTGCACCTGGCGCAGTAGGGGCCGAAGGCTCGGTCGAGGCTGCGACCCAGTCGATCGGGACGATCTGTCGCCCGTTCCATTCACCCATTTGCAGGAACATCTGCCCAAACCGCGCGTAATCCCGCGTGAGCAGGTTCAGCCCGCCCAACACGAAAGCTGTGCCGAAACCGTCCGTCACATAGAGCGGATCGGCCTCAAGCCCCATCGGTGCGATAAGTTTTTCCTGCATAAGGTCCGGAATGCTGCGTCCGGTGGCACCTCTGATGATCATCCCGATCACATGGGTATCAATCGACACATATTGCCATTGCTGCCCTGGCTCTGTGAAGGTTTCGGTCAGACCCGTGGTAAAGTCGTCCATCGACTGGCCCAGTGCCAGCACACGCCCCATCCGGTTGATATCCGAGTTGAAGTCCAGATAGTCCTCGTTGAAGGTGACTCCGCTGGCCATTTGCAGCACGTTCAGGATGCTGGCCCCATGATAGGCAGTGCCTTCCAGTGAGGGGACGTATTTCGTGACCGGATCGTCAAGGCTGTCGACGGTTCCTTCCTCCAACAGGATCCCCATCAGCGCGGACAGATAGGATTTTGCCACCGACCAGCTGATCCGACGATCCGTTGCGGTGGTATCAAGATGATAGCTTTCATGGCGTATCACGCCATCTTTCAGAACGACAAGAGCGGTGATAGCCCGTTCGTCAATCCAGTCATCCATGCCCGCGGGTGGTGTGATATCAGCGCCGCGTGGCAAGGGGCTGACTGGCCCGTCGCCGCGCGACATCGGCTCGGTCAGAAACAAGCGGTCCATAGCGCTGAAATTGCCGACAATCTTCTCTTCCGCGAAAAGGCTGTTCACTGCCAGAAGGCGCGTGATCTCTTCGCGCTTCCAGAAACCCAGAACAGCGGCGGCCAGCACCAGCATCGCAAGCCCCCGCAGGGTCCATTTCAACAGGGAACGCATCGGCAATATCCTTTTGGCGGCAGTTCTTGGGGGAACAGGGTCAGCGAAAGCGGTCGATCAACCGCTCCAACGGATTGCGGGTGTCCGGTGCCGTTGCTGGCTTGGCAGCAGCAGGCGCTTGGGTTGCCGCAGGGGCCACTTTGGGCGGCTTTGCCGGTGCCATGCGTTGTGCCACGGCGTTCAGAAACTTCGGCCCTTCACCGGCGGCTAGCATCGGCGCGCCTTCCGCAATGCCGCGCATCATATCCTCCAGCCAGGTCTGATCTGCTTTGGTAAAATCCGACAGCACATAGCCCGCGACTCGGTCCTTGTGGCCGGGATGACCGATGCCCAGACGCACGCGGGCATAAGCCTCACCAATATGGCCATGGATCGACCGCAAGCCATTGTGCCCAGCATGCCCGCCGCCCTGTTTCAGACGGATCTTGCCGGGGGCAAGGTCCAACTCGTCATGGAAGACGGTCAGATCGGCCGGGTCCAGCTTGAAAAAGCGCATTGTCTCGGTCACGGACTGGCCCGAAAGGTTCATAAAAGTCTGCGGCTTGAGCAGCACGACGCGGTGGCCACCCATCTGCCCCTCGCTGACAAGGCCCTGGAATTTCGCCCGCCACGGCGCGAAGCCATGGGCCTCGGCAATAGCGTCAAGCGCCATGAAGCCGATATTGTGCCGGTTCCCCGCGTATTTCGTGCCGGGATTGCCCAGCCCTGCAAAGAGCTTCATTTCTGCCGCCTTTCCGTCCTGTGCGCTGGCCGCAAGATATTGACCTTGGTCAGCGTTTTCAATCTTATGCGCCCCCGACAGAAACCGCCAGCCAGCCCATCGCCAGCCCTCATTTTCCCAACTACTGGAGGCAGAGATGTCCTATTTCGCAATGAACCGTTTCAAGGTCCGCCACGGCCATGAGGATACCTTCGAGACCATGTGGCGCACACGTGAAAGCAAGCTGAACGACATGCCGGGCTTTGTCGAGTTCCGCCTGCTGAAAGGGCCGGATGGCGACGGCTTCCGTCTTTATACCTCGCATGTGCACTGGGCCAGCCGCGCTGATTTCGAGGGCTGGACCAAGTCGCAGGCTTTCCGTGACAGCCACAAGAACGCGGGCAACAGCACCACGCGCGACGCGCTGATGGGGCCGCCCCAGTTCGAGGGATTCGAAACGGTATTGCAGCAAGGCTGATCGCAGAAACGAATAAGGCGCGACCCGCAAGGGCCGCGCCTGTCACTGTCCCCGCTTTGCGGAGGGGCGCAATCACTCTTCGGTGTCGTCGCCGTCTTCTTCTGCTTCATCCTCTTCCACGCCTGCGGAACGCAGACCGGATGGGGCCGAGATGTTGGCGATCACGAAGTCACGGTCGATGGTCGCTTTGCTGCCTTCCGGCAGGGTGACAGCCGAGATCGTCACGGTATCGCCGATGTTCAGGCCGGCCAGATCAACAGTGATGTGATCCGGAATATCGCCAGCCAGCACGTTCAGTTCGACTTCGGGACGTACCACTGTCAAAACGCCGCCTTTTTTGAGGCCGGGGCATTTGTCGTGGTTGATGAAATCAACGTGGATGAACAGACTGATCCGGCTGGTGCGGCGCAGGCGCATCAGGTCCAGATGGGTCGGAAGATCCTTGACCACGTCGCGCTGCACATTGCGGCAGATCACGCGGACATCGTCGTGGCCGTCAACCTTGAGGTTGAACAGCGTCGACAGGAAACGACCCTGCTTGAGGCGCTTCAGAAGCGCGTTGAAAGGAATGTTGATTGCAACGGGATCAACCCCGCCACCGTAAACAATCCCCGGTACCATGCCGTCGCGACGTGCTTGACGAGCGGCGCCCTTGCCAGTCCCCGTCCGGACATGGGCGTGAAGATCAGGAAGCTCTTCAGCCATAATATCTCTCCAAAAGTTAGGGCAGGGATCCTCCAAGGCTGTATCCCCGCGTGAAGTCGCGCGTATAGACGCATTCCCCCCGCTTGAAAAGAGGGGAATCACATCCTTTGGGGCGCCTTTTTACAGGCACAACCAGCCGTTTTGCGCTGCATTACCCTGCCATCTTGCGGGATCACGACATGCGGTTACGCTTGCCAGCGGCCCTCAAAGTCCTCGGGGACCAGCAGCACGTCGCGGTTCAGTTCCGCCACGTTCCGTTTGCCGCACAGGGCCATCGAGACATCCAGCTCCTTGTGGATCACCTCAAGCGCCTTTGTGACGCCAGCCTCGCCCATCGCGCCCAAACCGTAGACGAAAGCGCGCCCGATGAACGTGCCCTTGGCCCCCATCGCGACCGCTTTCAGCACGTCCTGACCTGACCGGATGCCGCTGTCCAGATGCACCTCGATCTGGTCGCCCACGGCGTCAAGGATGGAGGGTAAAGCGCGGATTGAACTGATCGCCCCGTCAAGCTGCCGACCGCCATGGTTGGACACGACAATCGCATCCGCCCCGACGCTCAGCGCCATTTTTGCATCCTCGGCGTCAAGGATGCCTTTGAGGATGACCTTACCACCCCATTCTTCCTTGATCTTGGCGATCTTGCCCCAGTCGAGGCTTGGATCGAACTGCTCGGCTGTCCATGCGCCAAGGCTGGAATTGTCCGAAATCCCGTGCACATGGCCCACGATATTGCCGAAATGCCGCCGCTTGGCTGACAGCATCCCGATCCCCCAAGACCATTTGGTTGCAAGGTTCACCATCGTCGGAATGGTCAGCTTGGGTGGCGCGCTCAGGCCGTTCTTCAGGTCCTTGTGCCGTTGCCCCAGAATTTGCAGATCCAGCGTGATCACCAAGGCCGAACATTTCGCATCCTTGGCGCGTTGAATCAGGCGGCTGACATAGTCGGTGTCCTTCATGGTGTAGAGCTGGAACCAGAAAGGCTTGGAGGTGGCCTCTGCCACATCCTCGATCGAATTGATGGACATGGTCGACAGGGTGAATGGCACACCGAATTTCTCGGCCGCTCTGGCTGCTTTGATCTCTCCATCCGCGCATTGCATACCTGTCAGGCCGACAGGGGCCAAGGCCACCGGCATGGTGACATCCTGCCCGATCATCTGGCTGGCCGTGCTGCGGCCCGTCATATCCACAGCCACGCGCTGGCGCAGGCGGATCTGGTCGAAGTCGGATGTGTTTTCGCGGAAGGTCTGTTCCGTCCAGCTGCCGCTCTCGCAGTAATCGTAGAACATTTTCGGCGTTTTGCGGACGTAGATGCGCTTGAGGTCGGCAATGCTGGTAATCACGGGCATCAGGAAGGCCTTTCACGGATTGGTTAGCTTTTATTACCAATCGGCGGGAGGGCAGGCAATCGCTCATTTACGCTTGCAATTTAGTGCGACATCGAACTAATTAGAGCGACATCGTATCACTTTGGAGATTCGCCATGACTCTGTCCCGTCGAAAAACACTGGCTCTGCTGGGGGGTGGCTTTGTGCTTGCTGCTGCAGGTGGCAGCGCCTTTGCGGTCACGCGCCGCCCCGATCGTGCTGTAGCTCCTTGGGCGCAAGCCGGTGGCTATGACGACCCGCGCCTGCGCGCGCTCAGCTATGCCATTCTTGCACCCAACCCGCATAACCGGCAGCCGTGGATAGCGGATATCTCGACCCCTGACAGGGTGACACTTTTTGTCGATCCGAACCGTCTGCTGCCGCATACTGATCCGTTCAGCCGCCAGATCGTTATCGGTCTGGGGTGTTTTTTGGAACTGATGCAAATGGCCGCGGCCGAGGATGGTTATGCCGTGACCTTCGATCTGTTTCCTGATGGGTCGAACTCCGTGTTTCTGGATGCGCGCCCGGTGGCGGTGGCATATTTCAATGCCCGACCCGATATCGCACGCGATCCGCTCTTTGCTCAGGTACCCAACCGGCGCACGTTGAAAGAACCCTTCGATATATCCCGTGCGGTGGCGCCTGAACTGCTGACCGCGCTGGCAGCGCAAATGCGCCATGGCAGCATCGCGGGAGCAACGGCAGATTCCGCCACAGTCGCAGAACTGCGGAAACTGTCGCATGAGGCGCTGGTGATCGAGATCGAGACACCCCACACCTACCGCGAAAGCGTCGATCTTTTTCGAATCGGCCGCGCCGAGGTCGACGCCAACCCCGATGGGATCGACTTCAGCGGTCCATTGTTCGAGGCAATGCATCTCACGGGCCTTTTCACCCGCGAAGCGGCGATGGACAGGTCATCCGCCGCCTATCAGCAGGGCTTGGCCGCGGTCCTGGAAAATACGGACACCGCAATGGCCCATATCTGGCAGGTCACGCCCGACAATTCCCGCAGCGCGCAAATCGGCGCGGGCAGGGACTGGATGCGGCTAAATCTGGCGACGACAGCACTGGGACTGGGCCTTCAACCGCTGTCGCAAGCATTGCAGGAATATCCCGAAATGGCCGCGTATTACGAAAACATCCATGACAGGCTGGCACCTGATGGCGGAACCGTGCAAATGTTCGCGCGGTTGGGCTATGGTATCGCTACCGGACCCAGCCCGCGTTGGCCGGTGGAGAGCATAGTGAGAGATGGCGCATGAACAGGGCGGACCACCTTCGGGTCCGGGACATTACTTCGGGCTCTTGAACGAGATCGGAATCATCGAACAACTGTCCCGCACCTTGCTTGAGGCGCGATTGCCCGAAGGGTTGATCGCGCCGCATTTCACGGTGTTGAACCATCTGACAAGGGTCGGCGATGGACGCACGCCGCTGGAAATGGCCCGTGCCTTTCAAGTTCCCAAAACCTCGATGAGCCATACTCTTGCAGGTCTGGAAAAGCACAGACTGGTCGAAATGCGCCCCAATCCTGCCGACAAAAGATCAAAACAGGTCTGGCTGACGGATGAGGGCCGCATGGTGCGCGAGCAGACAATCGCGGCGCTGGCGGGTGATCTGGCCGATATGTCGCAGGTTCTGTCACCGCAGGATGTGGGGACAATCCTGCCAGTGCTGACGCGGCTGCGGGTCTGGCTGGACAAGCGACGCGATTCCGAAGACTAGGCCCGGATCCAGTTTAAGGCTCATTTCAAGTTCAGGCGCGATGCGCGCCATCCGCCAGAGAACGCACAAAAGCCAACACATCCGCGACGGCTCGTCCCTTGGCAAGCTCGGCCACGATGGCACTGCCTACAACGCAACCATCGGCCACGGATGCGATGCTTTGCGCGGCCTCGGGTGTCTTGATCCCGAAACCTACGATCAATGGCAGTTCGGTCTGCGATTTGATCCGTGTGACTTCCGGCGCGACATCCACGGCGCTGGCCTCGGCCGATCCGGTGATGCCCGTGATCGACACATAATAGACAAATCCGCTGGTATTCTGCAGCACCATGGGCAGACGTTTGTCATCGGTGGTCGGTGTTGCAAGCCGGATAAAGTTCAGCCCCGCCTTCTGCGCGGGAATGCACAATTCGTCATCTTCCTCGGGGGGCAGGTCCACCACGATCAGTCCGTCGATACCGGCAGTCTTGGCATCTTTCAAAAAGGTCTCGACCCCACGATTGAAGATCGGATTGTAATAGCCCATCAGCACGATTGGTGTCTTAACATCGCTTTTGCGAAACTCTGCCGCCATATCCAGCGTCTTTTGCAGCGTCTGACCCGCTTCGAGAGCGCGTTGTCCGGCAAGCTGGATAGTCTCGCCATCGGCCATGGGATCAGTGAAGGGCAGACCCATCTCGATGATATCCACGCCTGCATCCGGCAGACCTTTGATCAGTTCCAGCGAGGTGGCGTAATCGGGATCTCCCGCCATGACATAGGCCACAAAGGCCTTTTTCCCTTCGGCCTTGAGAGCGGCAAATTTGGCGTCGATCCGTGTCATGTGTGGCTGTCCTTCCCTGCGGTCGCCATCATGTGCCGCAAACGCGCGGTAAACTCAATGCTTGATACAGTCTGCGCCCTTGCCCCCCGCCCCCTGCCGCTTTAAGACCGGCCAACGACACAAAGGAGGCCGGTGATGGGTTTCAAGATGGGGATCGTGGGGCTGCCCAATGTGGGCAAGTCGACACTGTTCAACGCGCTGACCAGAACGGCCGCAGCACAGGCCGCTAATTTTCCATTTTGCACGATCGAGCCGAATGTCGGTGAGGTGGCCGTGCCGGACAAGCGTCTGGACAAACTGGCAGCGATTGCTGGCTCCAAACAGATCATCCCCACGCGCATGACTTTTGTGGATATCGCCGGTCTGGTCAAAGGCGCGTCAAAAGGTGAGGGGCTGGGAAACCAGTTTCTGGCCAATATCCGCGAATGCGACGCGATCGCCCATGTGCTGCGCTGTTTCGAGGATGATGACATCACCCATGTCGAGGGCCGTGTCGATCCTGTCAGCGATGCCGAGACCATCGAGATGGAACTGATGCTGGCCGATATGGAAAGCATCGAGAAACGCCTGCAAGGTCTCGTTCGCAAGATCAAGGGCGGCGACAAGGAAGCTGTGCAACAGGATATGCTGTTGCGCGCTGCCCTGACGGCACTCGAAGCAGGTCAGCCCGCGCGCACCGTCAAGGTGGATGCCGAGGACGCCAAAGCCTGGCGGATGCTGCAATTGCTGACGACGAAACCGGTTCTTTATGTCTGCAACGTGGCCGAAGCCGATGCGGGCTCCGGCAACGCCTTATCCGCCAAAGTGGCTGAAATGGCGGCAGCGCAGGGCAATTCGCATGTGGTGATCTCGGCGCGGATCGAGGAAGAGATCAGCCAGTTGGAGGATGACGAAGCCGAGATGTTCCTGTCCGAGATGGGACTGGAAGAACCCGGACTCGACCGTCTGATTCGTGCAGGCTATGCGCTGTTGCATCTGGAAACCTATTTCACGGTGGGCCCGAAAGAGGCGCGCGCCTGGACAATCCGTCAAGGCACGGCAGCCCCGCAAGCCGCAGGCGTCATCCATGGCGATTTCGAACGCGGCTTTATCCGTGCGGAAACCATCGCCTACAACGATTTCGTAACTCTGGGCGGTGAACAGCCCGCCAAAGAGGCTGGCAAGATGCGCGCCGAGGGGAAAAGCTACATCGTCAAGGATGGCGACGTGCTGCATTTCCTGTTCAACACCTGACGACCATATTTCGGCACGCGGCTTATCCGTAGGTGATCGCCGGCAGGCGCGGCTGGAATGTCCACCGCCACCGCAGAAAGCCGCCCCCGTCGGTTTTCTTGTCAGCCAATATTCTGCGGCCTATCTGACCAAAGAGAGGACGAAAGACGCTTGCAGCGCCTTGGCACAATCGCTAAACGGGTCGACGGAGATGTGGCCGAGTGGTCGAAGGCGCTCCCCTGCTAAGGGAGTAGGCCCGGAAGGGTCTCGTGGGTTCGAATCCCATCGTCTCCGCCACCAAATCACTGATAAACCTTTTGCTATCAATGCCTTGGTCGTGTTTCGAGTGTTGCCTGAGGTAACACACGAGGTTACACAAGCATGATTCTGCTGTTTGAATTCGGGGCCTACCGCGTCATGTGTAAGCATGTGCAAAAGAAGGGTAATACCTACTACTACCGTCGTCGTGTTCCTGAGGACGTGAGGACGATCTACAAGAACCTGGGCAAAGGCAAAGTGCACCAGCTCTTCTTCAGCCTGAAGACCGCTGACAAGGCCGAGGCAGCTAGGCGAGCCGATGTGCAGACCCGTCGTCTTGATGCTTTGTGGCAAGCCCACAGAGAAGGCCGCAAGGACGGCGCTGACCCTCAAATCTCTTTGGCAGTGCTATAGGCCGCTGACCTCGCTCCTGGGGACGGTGTGCGATATCCAGACAACCCGTTCCTATCTGTCTTTCAGGATATGATTATCGGGACACATGAGCCTCATGAGCCACCGCCTGTGGTATCGGCCCAAGACAAGCTGACTCTGGATATCCTCTACGGTGCCCCGGTTCCCAAGCTGTTGAGCGATGCCAAGGACAAGCATTTTGCGCTGGGCAAAGGACCGAAGGGAAAGGTTGCCAAAGATCAGTTTGAGAGAGCATGGGGTCTGCTGCTTGAAATCACGGGTGACATTTCCTTGGACCATCTCAAGCGGGAACACGGCAATGAATTCGTGAACAGGCTGATGAAGCGTGGTGTCGGGGCCGAAACGATCAAACGTTACCTATCTCAAGTGCGTCCTGTGATCACCACGGGTATCCTAGAGTTCGAACTGAACAGGACCAACCCGTTTGAACGCTTGACCATTCCCAACGCTGATGAAGCACAGCGCAAGCCGAGAAAGCCTTTCTCTAATGACCAGTTGCAAGCCATTCAGGCAGTCTGTAGGGCCGTGAACGATGAACGCCGTTGGGTTATTGCAATGCTGTCGGATACGATGGCCAGATTGGCAGAGATCGTGGGGCTGAAGAAACAGGATGTATATCTTGATGCTGATGTCCCTCATATCGTCATCCGCCCGAATGAGCTGAGAAGGCTCAAGAATAAGAACTCCGCTAGGGTCGTGCCTTTAGTCGGGGCCGCTCTCTGGGCAGCGCAGCAAGCTATTAGAACTGAGGGAGATTTCCTTTTCCAATCGTTGATCCCAAAGAGATCGACGGGAGACTTCAATGCCAACGGCATCTCTTCCGCGCTGAATAAATGGCTCAAGGACAACGAGTTAGCACACGCTGGGCAGACGCTGCATAGCTTCAGGCACACGATGAAAGACAGATTGAGGGATGTAGAAGCGCCAAAGGAGTTGAGTGACCGAATTGGCGGATGGGCTGGCCAGGGCGTAGGGGAGACTTACGGCCAAGGACACAGCCTCCCAGTGATGCAGCGGTATATGCTGCGAACGCTTCTTTGCTAGCGAGAAAGCGGTTGAAAGCTGGACGCCTTATTCAATCTAACGCTGAGAAAACCGCGCTGATCTAGCCAAGACAAGGCCGTGTCAAAGGGCTCTCGCTTTTTTCGTCACTCTAGACCGAACTTGCCAACAAGGCTGTCAGCACCTCGGCAGAAAGCCTCAGTGGTTGTCCCGTCGGTTGAAGGTGCCGTGTTAATTCTCAGCGCGTTTCGCGAGCAAGTGTCCCAGTCAGTCACCACTGCATCGGCCTGTAAGATTGCCTGTCCCCAAAGCGTAACCACAATCAATACAGCTTCACTCATTCTGACCTCCTTGCGCCTCTTTAATTACCATTAGCCTAGACATTAAAAACTACGATAGGCCAGTGATTTGCATTGATGAGTGTCAATAACGGTCCTCACTAGGAGAAGGAGCGACCTTCTTCGGCTGACGACATCGTCGTCGGTCAAAGGAAAACCCAAACACTAGTGAGACAATACATGCCCAAGATAACTCTTGCGGGCCTACGCTCAACCACGGCCCAAGACCTACTGAACCGCCCCTTCCAGCCGCGCAAAATGCTTCTCGATCCTTGGCTTCGGACCGAGGAGTCCTGTATCATCTGGGCAGCATCAGGGGTGGGCAAAACGATGCTGTCACTTAGTTTGGCCCTTGCGATTGCAGGAGGTGGCAAGCTGGGCGACTGGTACGCAGAGACCCCTTGCAAGGTCCTGTATGTTGATGGGGAAATGCACCTTCAGGACGTGAAGGATCGCTTGGTGACACTTTCAGGACCCAACCAAGGCATACTGTATCGCTCCCAGAAACCCACGGCGCTAAAGAACCTGATCATCTTGGCGCGACAAGACCAAGAACTAGAGGCACCGTTCTATGACTTAACTGACGAGGAGACGCACAGGGAACTGATAGCAAGGGTCAAGAAGGAAGGAGTAGACCTTGTAATCTTGGACAACTTTACGACCCTGTCTGAGGGTCTAGAAGATGAGAACGCTTCGGCTGCATTTAAAAAGGTGCAGGGCTTCTTCCTGCAACTTAAACGCTTAGGGGTCGCATCTTTGCTGGTTCACCATGCCAACAAATCTGGCCGAGAAATGAGAGGGTCCACAGCTCTTGAGACAACGTTCGAAGTCATCCTCGGCCTGACGAAGCCAAACATAGCCCGGATGGGTGAGGCAAGGTTCGTGGCTGAGTTCAGCAAGTTCAGGGGCAACGTCAGCACGCCCGGGTTAAGCCTCAAGTTGAGCCGGTGGCCCGTCTAGGCATCGGAAACGGTCTCTGCAATCGAAAGCCAACCGCTATCATAGGTAAACGTTCGGGCACGCCCAGCGGGATCTTGAATCTTCACCCCGATCGCTCCGGGTTTGTCGGAGTCCATCAACTTAAGTAAGGATGATGGTTATGACAAAAAGCAA
>NZ_JAINWI010000016.1 GCF_021021435.1 Seohaeicola saemankumensis | reverse complement strand
CAAGGCCCACATAGCCCGTGCCAATCATCGCGATCTTCATAGTTTTATTGTTCCGTGCTTGTTGTTTGAACGTACTCTTGGAACGACGTGAATAGCGCTTTTGTTGTCAATCACGAGCACGACACTTCTACCATAACCTGTCATATTGTATACGTTCATCATTGGCAATTTCTAAATCAAAATTTTATGTAGATAACCGAAAAATCAATTAGAATGAATTCTGGCTGTTTTATTTTTCTTCCTAGTCGCATCGAAAATGAGCCTTGTGAAATCGTGTTGAATTTACTTAAATCACAAACTCCGGAATAGTTTTCGGCCATGCGTAGATGTTTCGAAGATTTCTTTCAACATATTTCAACAATGCACCAACTTTCTTTCAACTCACGCAGTTTAGCGAATGAGCCGCCTCCACCAACTAGACACCGTCTTGCTCTGAACATTTTCTCCTGAGAAGGGCTCATTATCTTGACTATGATCAGAGCTTAATTCGCCTAATTTCGTAACCAGTTCTTTCTCTCTACTCTGACTACACGCCAAATCATAAAGCGGATCTCGGAACAGAGATTTGGACGTTCGGCAGTATGAAATACTTGGGGGGGACCAGCTGTCCAATGAACCGTCAAAGTCTGCAACAATCAAGCCATCGCCGGAGTAGCTTTCTGCAACATCATGCTCCAGCCTTACGTACCCGCCCAAGCCTTCGATCAAAGCAAGTGCTCGCTGATGGGTCAGCGGATCACCAGTTATGGCGTGGTGGTGCGTTGACATCACCAAAACTCCTATTTTCCCTTGCGAGACTGAAGCTTGCATACCTTCCAAGAGATCAATTTCTCCCCCTTGCGCATCGCAAAGCAAAAGGTCTACGCGATCGACTTTGGCAGTATGCATCAAGCCTTCAATTCCAAAGGTGGGAATTTTTTGCATGCCGGAACTTTCGGTCATGTAAGGCGCAGCGACTTCATTTCTGGCACCAACGCGACCAAGTATTAATTCTATATCCACTCCGTTCAATTTCGCATTGGCCCGGCCTTTTTCCAAATGCGCTGGATCCATTTCCAACCCGATACCGCGCCCAAGCCCACGTTGCTGCATCAGGAACCATATGGTGTAATACGACCAGAACGCACCCAATTCAACCATAGTGGCCTGCGCAGGTATGTGTTTGAGAATACTGTCGAAAACGACCTCTTCCTGCGGCTCGTGAACACCTTTCAGTGCCGATATCAACTCGGTCATCCAGGCCCCGTAATAGCAGCCTTCCTCGACCCGCAAACCATTGTGCATGTATTGTACGCGGATACCGGTTTCCGGATCGACGTGGACCTCTCCGGCACGGTCGACGCGCGGAAGGGTATCGGCATCCCGACACGACAGGGTCAACTGAACGCGCTCCTTAACGCTCAAACTGACAGGTGGAAAAGCCAAAGCCATCAAACTTTCTTTCTATTGTTAGGCAATTAGAAGCAAACTCGATAAAGCATACATCTGGCGGAAAAAAGGACGGACCGTTTCTATCCCCCAACCCTCAACTCGTCCCGCCCTCGACCAGACTGAATCCCACATCCGTCAGCCGCGCTGTTTCCCTGCCTTGCAAACGGTCCAGAATACAACCTGCCGCAGTCTCACCTATTCTTGTGCGGTGTGAGGCGGTTGTCGTCAACCTTACTGGCAGGCTTTGGCCCAGTTCCAGACCGTTGAAGCCCGCAATCGCCAGATCGGCGGGCACCGCGATTCCTGCCGCCATGCAGTGGAACACGCCGCCCACCGCCATGTCGTCATTCGAGAAATAGACCAGATCGGGGTGCTGCGTGTTTCTGTCCAGCAGGGCCGCCAGCCCCTGCCGGCCCAAGGCGACCGAGGAAGGGGACGCAAGCGTCACGATATCCGCAAGTGCCAGCCCCGCCTGGTGCAAGCCTGCGCGAAACCCTTCAAGGCGGGCAACGGCGCGCGGGTCGCGGGTGATGTCATGACCGACATAGGCGGGCGTTTTGTAGCCGCGCCCGACGAGGTGGCGTGCCATCGCCAGACCCGCCGCGCGATGCGACATGCCCACAGCCATATCGACCGGATCGGTGTCGATATCCATGATCTCGACCACCGGCAGTCCCGCGTCGCGCAGCACGGCGCGGCTGGCCTCGGTCATGCCGCTGGGGGCGATGACCAAGCCGGCAGGCCGCCATGACAGCAGGTTGCGGATCAGATGTTCCTCCTGCGCGGGGTCGTAGTTCGAGATACCCAGAACGGGATGGAAGCCTGCATCGTCCAGACGGTCCTCCAGCCCCTTAAGGACATCGGGAAACACGATATTGGACAGCGAGGGCAGGATGACCGCCACCTGATTCGACGGCCCGCCCGCCAGCGCACCGGCCAGACGGTTGCGCAGATAGCCAAGGCTGCGCGCCGCGTCCTGTACTTTTTGCAGGGTTTCAGGGGTCACCGCCGCACTGGCGCGCAGGGCGCGCGAGGCTGTGATTTCGCTCACACCCGCAAGGGCTGCGACCTCGGACAATGTGGGTTTTCTGGGCCGTTTCTCGATCTGCACGACGTATCAGGGACCTTTCAACGGGATGCGCCACAGCGCCGGACAAAGCGGGCAGGGCAAAGCATGCCCCGCGATTCGAAGCCGATCTTGCCATTGATTGACAGCGCTGTCATTCAGTGTCAGCTTATGCGCCGGAGGAGATCTGAGCTTGCGAATTCTGGTTACTGGAGCGGCCGGTTTTATCGGCCAGATGGTTGTGACCGCTTTGGCGGCGCGCGACACATTGCTATTGAACGGGACCGAACGCCGGATCGCCGCGATCCTTGCCACCGATATTGCTGACGCCCCGTTGGCCGATCTGGCCGCAAGGAACCGCCGTGTGCATGCGATCCCGGGCACCCTGTCATCGCCCGAAGTGCTGGACAGGATTACGCAGGATGCGCCCGATCTGGTAATCCATCTAGCGGCTGTGGTGTCGGGACAGGCCGAGGCGGATTACGATCTGGGCATGGCGGTCAACCTGCAATCCACGATTGATCTGCTGGACGCCTGCCGCAAGATGCCGAAGCCGCCGGTGTTCCTGTTCTCGTCCTCGGTCGCGGTGTTTTCCTGCGCCGCCAATGACACGATTTCCGAAGACACGCTGCCCGCGCCACGCTCGTCCTATGGCACGCAAAAACTGATGGGCGAATTGCTGGTGCGCGATGCGACCCGCAAAGGTTTTATTCTGGGGCGCAGCCTACGCTTCCCGACCATTTCGGTGCGTCCCGGTGCACCCAACAAGGCCGCCAGCAGCTTTGCCAGCGGGATCATCCGCGAGCCGCTGGCGGGGCAGGATGCCGTTCTGCCCGTGGGCCGCGATCTCCGCCTGCATCTCGCCTCGCCCGACCGTGCGCTGGCCTATACGCTGCATGCCGCCGGTCTGGTGCAGGATTCCATCGGTCCTGATACAACGCTGACCCTGCCGGGCGTGACCGTCACCGTCGGCGCGATGATCGACACGCTGACCCGTATTGCTGGCGCGGATGTCGCCGCACGGATCAAACCCGCGCATGACCCCGCGATCGAGGCAATTGTCGCAAGCTGGCCCGGTCAGATCCTGACACCGCGCGCCCTTGCACTGGGGTTCACACCCGATTCCGATTTTGCCAATCTGGTCACGGCCCATATGGGCCGGATCGCGGCGGAATGACCCACCACACGACAACCAAAGCTCATGGGAGGAGCATTATGAAACATATCGTCACCGGCTTTTTTGCAGCCGCCCTTCTGGCCACCGGCGCGCAGGCGCAGCAGAACATCGTTGTGGGGCACGCGCTGTCGCCAACCTCGCATTACGGTGTCGGCGCGCAGGCCTTCATCGACACGCTGACCGAACTGTCGGGCGGCGCTTTCACCGGCGAACAGGCCCCCGCAGGCCAGCTGGGTGGCGAGCGTGACATGATCGAAGGTCTGCAAATCGGATCGCTGGATGTTGTCGTAACCTCGACCGGTCCTCTGGGCAACTTCGTCCCCGAAGTGTTTGCCCTCGATCTGCCCTTCCTGTTCCGCGACTATGACCACGCCCGCGCCGTTCTGGATGGCGATATCGGTCAGGAACTGCTGGCCAAGATCGGCGAGAACAATCTGGTGGGTCTGGCATGGTCCGAAAACGGCTTCCGCCACGTGACCAACTCGCAGCGCCCCGTGCGCACGCCTGCCGATCTGGAAGGTCTGAAGCTGCGGACGATGGAAAACAAGGTCCACATGACCGCGTTCAGCGGTATGGGTGCAGCACCCACGCCAATGGCCTTCCCCGAACTGTTCACCGCTCTTCAGCAAGGTGTTGTTGACGGGCAGGAAAACCCCGTCACCGTGATCACCGCGTCCAAATTCTGGGAAGTGCAGAAACATGTCTCGCTGACAGGTCACGTCTATTCGCCTGCCGCCGTTCTGGCATCGCCCGTGCTTTATGACGGTCTGACAGACGAGCAGAAGGGCTGGTTCGACGAGGCGGCCAAGGCATCCGCCGCCGCCACCCGCGCCGAAGTGAACCGTCTGGAAGAGGCCGGTGTTGCCCTGCTGATTGAAAACGGCATGGAAGTCATCACCGATATCGACAAGGCGCCTTTCGCGGCTTTAGCCGAAGCCTCCTATTCCGTCTATACGGACCAGTATGGCACCGAGATGGTCGATCGCATCAAAGCGGTCGAGTAATCGTCTGACATTGCAACGGACCGGCGCAGATCCCTGCGCCGGTCTTTCTCATCGACATGACCGGAGGGCCGGATGCGCGCATTCCTGCGATTTGAAGATTACAGCACCGGACTGGCCCTTCGCCTGTCGATCGCCTTTCTGGTGATAGCCGCCTCGCTTGCGCTGTTTCAGGTGATCACCCGCTTCGTTTTCGCCAGCCCCTCGACATGGTCCGAGGTGATTACCCGCTCGGCGATGGTCTGGTCGGTGTTTCTGGGCGTCGCTGTCGCATTCCGCCACGGCGCCATGATCTCGGTCGAGGTGATCCAGCAGATGTTGCCGCCCCGTCTGGGTCTGTCGCTGTTCATGCTGGCCAATGCACTATCCGTCATATTCTTCAGCATCCTGTTCTGGCAGGGCTGGGCGATGGCCGAACGCGTTGCGAACCAGAAGTTGGCCGCACTCGATATCTCGATCGCATGGGCCTATGCCGCGCTGCCTGTCGGCTCGGTCTTCATCATCATTGCGATCATCGCCGCCATGATCCGCGCAGCACAAGGCGGCTGGACCTCGGCACAGGCCACGCCCAAGCCCGAGGCGACATCATGAACGCTGCACTTGGTCTTTCCCTTGCCATCCTGTTCCTGCTGGGCGTCCCGATCGCTGTCGCCATCGGTCTGGCCTCTGTCATCGGGATCGAGGTGCAGGGGCGTCTGCCGCTCTTGCTGGTGGCGCAACGAATGTTCACCGGCATTGACAGCTTTCCCTTGATGGCGATTCCACTGTTCATTCTGGCAGGCAACCTGATGTCGGCGGGCGGTATCTCGCACCGGCTTGTCGAACTGGCCAAATCCATCGTCGGCGGCATTCAGGGCGGCCTGGCCTGTTCCTGCGTCCTGACCTGCATGATGTTCGCGTCTGTTTCGGGTTCCAGCGTCGCCACGACATTCGCGATCGGCGCGATCCTGATCCCCGCGATGGTCAAGCACGGCTATCCCGCACCCATGGCCGCGTCCATTCAGGCAAGCTCAGCCGAACTGGGCGTGCTGATCCCGCCCTCCATCCCGCTGATCCTTTACGGCGTGTCCACCGACACTTCCATCGGTAAGCTGTTCGTCGCGGGCCTTGGGCCCGGCCTGCTGGTCGCCACATCGCTGATGGTGCTGGTGCTGGTGATCTGCCGCGTGCGCGGGATCGGCATGAATGACGGTGACGACCGTTCCAGCGTGGCGCGCGCCGCCTATGCCGCAACGCCTGCCTTGCTGGTGCCCGTCGTGATCCTTGGCGGCATCTATTCCGGCATCTTCACCCCGACCGAAGCAAGCGCCGCCGCCGTCGCCACCGCGCTGATCGTCGGCCTTGGCATCTACCGCGAGCTGAAATTCAGCATGCTGCCCGAGATCCTGAAACAGACGGTGATCTCGACCTCGGCGATCATGATCATCATCGCGGCAGCATCGCTGTTTTCCTTCCTGATCACCCGTTCGGGCCTGCCGAACGAGGTGGCCGCATGGTTCAAGGACATGTTCGACAGCCGCATCGCATTCCTGCTGGCCGTGAATATCCTGCTGCTGGTCGTGGGCATGTTCATCGAAACATCGGCGGCCATTCTGGTGCTTGCGCCGATCCTTGCGCCCATTGCCGTGGCTTATGGCGTGGACCCTGTGCATTTCGGTTTGATCATCGTCGTGAATCTGGCACTTGGCATGATCACGCCTCCGCTGGGGGTGAACCTCTTTGCTGCTGCTGCCGTGGCGAAACTGCCGGTCGAGAAGATCATTCCGCATCTGATCTGGTTCGTGCTGACCGTCTTCGGCGCGCTGATGATCATCACCTATGTGCCTGCCATTACGCTGTGGCCGGTCGATTTTGTCTTCGGGAACTGACCATGGCGACTGTTTATGTAATCGGTTTGGGATCAATGGGTCTGGGTATGGCGCTGTCACTGCTGCGCGCGCGGCATGATGTCTACGGGCTGGACTTGAACGCAGGGCAGGTGGCCAAGCTGACGGAGGCGGGCGGCCATGCCCTGACGCGGGAGGCCCCAAAGGCCGATGCGCTGGTTTGCGTCGTGCTGAATGCCGTGCAGACAGAGGCCGCATTGTTCGGGACTGACGGTTGGGCTGGCCATGTCAACGAGGGCGGCACGATCCTGTCCTGCGCGACAGTCTCGCCCGATGTCGCAAGGGCGATGGAAGCTGAGGCACAAGCGCGCGGCCTTCACTATCTGGACGCGCCGATTTCGGGCGGATCGGTGCGCGCCGCCGAAGGCGCGCTGTCAGTCATGGCATCGGGCACGCCAGCCGCCTTTGACGGTGCGGCCGAAGTGCTGGATGCGATGGCGCAGACCGTGCACCGCTTGGGCGATCACGCAGGCCCCGGTTCTGCGATGAAAGCGGTCAACCAGCTTCTGGCAGGCGTCCATATCGCCGCGATGGGCGAGGCGCTGGGGTTTGCCACCTCGCAAGGGCTGGACCTGTCCCGCGTGTTGGATGTGATCAAGGTCTCGGCGGGCACATCATGGATGTTCGAAAACCGCGCGCCCCATGTGATCGACGCGGATTATACTCCGCGTTCCACCATCAATATCTGGCCCAAGGATCTGGGTATCGTCACCGATATCGCCGCAGGTGCGGGCCTTCCCCTGCCGCTGACCGAAACCGCGCTCGCGCAATACCGCCTTGCGGCCCAGGCGGGCTTGGGGCTTGAGGATGATGCCGCGATCACGAAACTTGTGGCGACCCGCGCCGGTCTGAAACTGCCGGGGGATGCGTGATGCTGCTGGGCTGCATCGGCGATGATTTCACCGGATCGTCAGACCTTGGCAACACGCTGACCAAGGCGGGCATGCGCGTCACGCAATATGTCGGCGTGCCGGACGGTCCCGCTGCTGCTGATGTCGAGGCGGGAATTGTCGCGCTCAAATCCCGCTCCATTCCGGTGGAACAGGCAGTCAAACTCTCGCTGCAAGCGCTGGACTGGTTGCGCGCGCAAGGCTGCACGCAATTCCTGTTCAAGTATTGCTCGACATTCGATTCCACGCCTGAGGGCAATATCGGCCCCGTGGCCGAGGCCTTGGCCGACGCGCTTGACGCGCGTCAGGTGCTGGTCTGCCCTGCTTTTCCCGCCGCTGGACGGTCGATCTATCAGGGACACCTGTTTGTCACCGATAAGCTACTGAACGAAAGCGGGATGCAGAACCATCCCCTGACCCCGATGACCGACCCGGACATCCGCCGCTGGCTGGGCCACCAGATCACGGGCAGCGTGGGCCATATCCCCGCGCAGGTCGTGATTCAGGGGGCTGATACCATACGTAAACGTATGCAAGCCGAGGATGCTACCGGCCATCGCCTGCTGGTCGCCGATGCGATCACAGATGATGACCTGATCACGCTGGGCCAAGCCGCCGCCGATCTGCCGCTGATCACAGGCGGCTCCGGTATCGCGATGGGGCTGCCTGCGAATTTCCGCGCCAAGGGGTTACTGTCTGCACAGACAACCGGCTGGACAGGGCAGGGCGGTCCTGCCGCGATCCTGTCAGGCTCCTGCTCCAACGCCACGCGCGGGCAGGTCGCGGAACATGCGAAAACCAACCCGATCCTTGAGGTGACAGCCGATCAGGTGATGGCGGGCGACGTGACAGCCCGAACGCTGTCCGGTTGGGCGCTGGCGCAAGACGGCGTGCCGCTGATCTACACTTCCGCCGATCCTGCCGTGGTCACTGATGCTCAGAACCGCTTTGGCAAGGATATCATCGCCGCGAAGATCGAAGGGCTGTTTGCCGACCTCGCCCGCGCGCTGGTCGCAGGCGGCATCACCCGCCTGATCAGCGCAGGGGGCGAAACCTCGGGCGCGGTGGTCGAAGGCTTGGGCCTGTCCGCCCTGCAGATCGGACCCGAGATCGACGCAGGCGTGCCGATGATCCGCGCCTCGGACAACCTTGTGCTGGCCCTCAAATCCGGCAATTTCGGCGACCCCGATTTCTTTGCCCGCGCCGCCGCCCTGATGGAAGGCAATACCCCATGAGCGATACCAAACTGCGCGAGGATATCTGCTTCTGGGCGGCCTCCATGTTCAATCGCGGGCTGACGGGCGGTGCATCGGGCAATATCTCGGTCAGGACCGAAGATGGCGGGCTGCTGGTCACA
The DNA here is from genome assembly GCF_021021435.1 of Seohaeicola saemankumensis. Lineage (GTDB taxonomy): Bacteria > Pseudomonadota > Alphaproteobacteria > Rhodobacterales > Rhodobacteraceae > Seohaeicola. Next base: position 177,139 of record NZ_JAINWI010000016.1, on the reverse strand, counting down.
CCCACAGGCGTCAGCATGGGTCGTCTTGATCCCGCGCACCTGTCGCGTTTCGACGCAAAGGGGCAGCATATCGGGGGCGACGCGCCGACCAAGGAAATGCCGCTGCACGCCGCCTTCTACGAGACACGCAAAAGCGCCGGTGCCGTGGTGCATCTGCATTCAACCCATTCTGTTGCCTTGTCGATGCTGCCGGATACCGACCCCGACAATGTCTTGCCACCTCTGACCCCCTATGCCGTGATGCGCGTGGGCAAGGTCGCATTGCTGCCCTTCTTCCTGCCCGGCGATGCCGCGATGGGTGAGGCGTTGCGCGGTCTGGGCGGCAAGCGTTCCGCCGTCTTGCTGGCCAACCATGGCCCCGTTGTCGCGGCCAAGGATCTGGAAGCCGCCGTTTTCGCGATGGAAGAGCTGGAAGAGACCGCAAAACTGGCGCTGCTGCTGCGCGGCCATAGCCCCCGCGCTCTGGATGATGACCAGATCAACGCGCTGGTGCGGAAATTCGATCTGGAGTGGGACTGATGCGCTATTCCGCCAATCTGGGGTTTCTGTTTACCGAACTGCCCCTGCCGCAAGCGATCCATGCGGCCAAGGATGCAGGCTTTGACGCTGTCGAATGCCACTTTCCCTATGACGTGCCAGCCGCGGAAGTAGCGCAAGCGTTGCAAGATACCGGCCTGACCATGTTGGGCCTGAACACATGGCCGGGTGACAAATCCGCAGGCGATTTCGGCCTTGCCGCCCTGACAGGCCGCGAGGCCGAGGCGCGCGCCGCGATCGAACAGGCTGTAGATTATGCCGTGGCAACAGGCACGCGCGCCGTGCATGTCATGGCGGGCCGTACAGATGGCGGCGATCAGGCCGAGGCAACGTTTCGCGCGAACCTGACCTATGCCTGCGATCTGGCCGCGCTCCATGGCATCACCATCCTGATCGAGCCGATCAATACCCGCGACGTTGAAGGCTACCACCTGTCGCGCACCGATCATGCCGTCAGTACGATTAGGGCGGTGGGCAAAAACAACATCAAACTGATGTATGACTGTTATCATATGCAGATCATGCAGGGGGATCATGCCATGCATCTGCGCGACCTGCTTCCCCTGATCGGCCATATCCAGATCGCAGCAATCCCCGACCGTGGAGAGCCCGATCAGGGCGAGGTCGATTACCGCTGGCTGATGCAGGCGCTTGAGCGCATGGGATACACCGCCCCCATCGGCGCGGAATACAGACCACGCCACGGCACGACCCAAGGCCTCGGCTGGCTGGCGCAATTTCAAGCCTGATCAGGCCATCCGTGCCGCCACTTCGGCCATGACCTTTTCCGCCGCCTTGTGGCGCACGGGACCGTAGCCCCTGATCTCTTGCGGTGCGGCCAGCAGGGCCAGCGCTTCATCTGCACGGTCAGGATCGAAGCTGCGTTCGACATGGCTCATCACGCCCTCGAACCAGTCCAGCAATTCGCGGTCCAGCTTGCGATCCGCACTATAGGTAAAGGGATCAAGCGCCGTGCCGCGCAGGCCCTTCATCCGCGCCAGAACCTTGAGCGCAGGACGCATCCACGCGCCGAAAGCGCGCTTGTTGGGGCGGCCGCGCGCATCCTTTCCAAGCGGCAGAAGCGGCGGGGCGAGGTGGTATTTGACGGTGTAATCGCCCTCAAAGGTCGCCGCGACCTCGGCCTCGAAACGCCCCTCGGTATGCAGGCGCGCGACCTCGTATTCATCCTTATAGGCCATCAGCCGGAACAGGGATTTTGCGGCCGTGGCTATCAAAACTTCATCAGCCGCAGGCATGGCGGCACGCAACCGCACGATCCGGTTGGTGAAGCGCTGTGCATAGGCCGCGTCCTGATAGCCCACCAGAAATTCCGCCCGATGCGCGATCAGCGCCTCAAGCTTATCAGGCCCCTTGGGGGTATCACGCAGCAGATCAGTCAGCGCACCGGGCTTGGCCGCCATGATCCGCCCCAGATCGAAGGCGGTGCCGTTCTTTTCCACCGCCACCCCGTTCAACAGGATCGCCTGTTTCATCGCCATCTCGCTGACCGGCACCATGCCTTGCTGGAAGGCAGCCCCCAGCAGCATCATATTGGCAAAGACGGTGTCGCCCATCAGCCGTTCCGCCACCAGATTGGCGTCAAAGGCCAGCACATGTGCGTCACCCACCGTGGCGCGGATCAGCGCCTCGCGCGCGTCGATCTTCAAATCAGCATCACGGTGCAGCACCAGATCGCCCGTCGGCATCTCGGCGCGGTTCAGCACGACCTCTGTGCCGTGGCGGTAATGCACCGACGCTTTGGGCGCGGAACAGACCACCGCATCGCAACCGATCACGGCATCCGCCGCCCCCTGTTCGATCCGCACCTGATGGATCGCATCGGGGCTGGCACCGATCCGCACATAGCCCAGAACCGTGCCGAATTTTTGCGCGAAACCGGTGAAGTCCAGCACACTGGCGCCCTTGCCCTCCAGATGCGCGGCCATCGTGATCAGCGCGCCCAGCGTGACGACACCGGTGCCGCCCACACCCGCCACCAGCAGGTCATAGGGGCGCGTCAGGTCAGCCTCGGCCGGACGGGGCAGGCCCGCCATCAGCGCCTGCATGTCCAGTCCGGCAGGTTTGGGCTTGCGGCGCTGTCCGCCCTCGATGGTCACGAAACTGGGGCAGAACCCGTTCAGGCAGGTGAAATCCTTGTTGCAGCTCGACAGGTTGATCTTGCGCTTGCGGCCAAGCTCGGTCTCGCGCGGCTCGACGCTCAGACAGTTCGATTCAAGCGAGCAATCGCCACAGCCCTCGCAGACCAGCGGGTTGATCATCACGTGGCGGGCAGGGTCTTCCATCTTGCCGCGTTTGCGGCGGCGGCGTTTCTCGGTGGCGCAGGTCTGCTCGTAAATCAGAACAGACACGCCTTTGACCTCGCGCAATTCGCGCTGCACGGGGTCCAGATCGGCGCGGTCATGGATCGTGGTCCCTGCTGGGAAGTCGCGCGCATGGAATTTGTCCGGATTGTCCGAGACCAGCGCGATCCGTTCCACCCCTTCCGCGCGACAGCTTTGCGCGATGGCGGCAGGACTGACAGGGCCGTCCACAGGTTGTCCGCCGGTCATCGCCACCGCATCGTTATAAAGGATTTTGTAGGTGATTTTGGCTTTGGCCGCGACAGCCTGCCGGATTGCCAGAGAACCCGAGTGATACCACGTGCCTTCGCCAAGGTTCTGGAAGATATGCTTGCGCCCGTTGAACCGCGACGCCGCCGCCCAAGGCACGCCTTCGCCGCCCATCTGCGCATAGCCGACCGTGTTGCGATCCATCCAGCCCGCCATGACATGACAGCCGATACCGCTGGCGGCCATGCTGCCTTCGGGCAGTTTTGTCGATGTATTGTGCGGGCAGCCCGAGCAGAAATAGGGCGTCCGCGTCGCCCCCTTGACCGACAGCACTGGGGCAGGGGTGGCGGTCAGGGCGCGGGCCTTTTCCACCAACCCTTCTTCGGGAAAGAACCGCGCCAACCGTTCCGCCACAACCGGCACCAGCATCAGCGGCGTCAACTCGCCCGTCCATGGCAGCAGCGGATCACCCGCCGCGCGGTGCTTTCCCACCATCTTGCGCGGCTTGTCGCCCGGCCAGTCGTAGAAATATTCCTTGAACTGGCTCTCGATAATGCCGCGCTTTTCCTCGATGACCAGCACCTCTTCCTTACCCTTCACAAAGGCCAGCGCATCGCGCCGTGCCAGCGGCCAGACCATGCCAACCTTGTAGATGTCGATCCCCAGACGGCGACACCCCGCCTCGTCCAGACCCAGCAGGCGCAGCGCCTCCATCAGGTCCAGATGGCCCTTGCCGGTGGTGACGATCCCGAACCGCGCATCGGCAATATCATAGATGCGCCGGTCAATCGGGTTCGCCTCGACAAAGGCCTCGACCGCGTCGAGCTTGGCCCCGATCCGCGTTTCAATCTCGGGGCTGGGCATGTCGGACCGGCGCACATGCAAGCCACCCGCAGGGGCGGTGAAGTCGGGTTGTGTGAAGGTTCGATCCTTAGGCAGCTCGACGGATTGCCCCGCCTCGACTGTCTCGGAAATCGCCTTGAACCCGACCCATGTGCCGCTGAAGCGTGACAGCGCGATACCATAGGCACCGAATTCCAGATATTCCGCGATGCTGGCGGGATTGAGCGTCGGCATGAACCACGACATGAAGGCCACATCCGACTGGTGCGGCATCGACGAAGAGACACATCCGTGGTCATCCCCCGCCACGACCAGAACACCGCCCATCGGCGACGTTCCATAAGCATTGCCATGTTTCAGCGCATCGCCCGAACGGTCCACACCGGGGCCTTTGCCATACCACATGGAAAACACGCCCTCGACCTCGCACGCCGGATCAAGCACCGCCTGTTGCGCGCCCAGAACCGCCGTCGCGCCCAGATCCTCGTTTACAGCAGGCAGGAACTCGATCCGCTCCTCCTCCAGCCGCGCGCGTTGGCGCCACAACTCCATATCCAAACCACCCAGAGGCGAGCCGCGATAGCCCGACACGAAACCCGCCGTCTTGCGCCCCGCCGCACGATCCCGTCGCGCCTGATCGAACATGATCCGCACAAGCGCCTGCGTGCCGGTCAGATAGACGCGCCCCGCGGTCCGCGTGTATCGGTCCGCAAGCTGGTAGGTGGCAAAGCTGGCATCCTGCGTGGTCATCTCGGTTCTCCTGTTCGCAATCGGCAGGATCGCACGGAAATGGTGAAAAATCCGGTCAGAATGATTGATGTTTGGTTAATTTTATGGTATTTTTTGTCAGTAATTAATAAATAAATGGTTAATTGTGCCGGAACTTGACCCAAGCGATCAACGCATTCTCGACGCCCTGCGGGAAGATAGCCGCATCTCGAACGCCGATCTCGCCGATCGGGCAGGGCTGTCGCCCTCGTCCTGCTGGCGCAGGGTCAAGGCGCTCGAGGAAAGCGGCATCATCCGCCAGTATACCGTGCTGCTGGACGATGAAAAACAGGGCCTCGGCCTTGGGGCCATCGTGCATGTCCACCTGACACGCCACGATCCGGACCAGCTTGACGCTTTCATCCGCGCCGTCCAAAGCCGCCCCGAAATCCGCGCCTGCTATGCCACGACAGGGCAGGCCGACTATCACCTGCATGTCGTCTGCGCCGATATCGAGGCGTATAACGATTTTCTGGAACGCGTGCTGTTCCGCATCCCCGCCGTCGCCAGCGCACAGACCAACGTGATCCTGCGAACGATCAAGGGGTAGGGGGCTAAGCCAGCCGTTCTGCAGGCGCAGCATTTAGGCATATCTCATTTCTGGAAAAATAGGGAACCGGTCGCGGCCTTGGGCGTTTGAATGCGAACACCCGCAACAGCGGTGTTTTGATTACAAGGAGATCTGATATGCCAACCACCAAAATTGCCATCGCCATTCTGTCTTTGGGCGTGCTTGTCGCCTGCGAGACCATTGAAGGTGCGGGACGCGACGTTTCCAGCGCTGGACAGGCGATCACTACGGAATCGCAGGAAGTCCAAGAAGAACTCTGAGACGCCGCAATAAAAAGCGCGCCTGAAGTTTCCTTCAGGCGCGCTTTTTTCTTGCAACCACGCAACTGCGGCGTGATCCGCTCCAGTGAGGATCAATCACTTTGCGCTGGCGTCAGGGCCGCCGGATTGACGTCATCGACATCTGCCGCACTCAAGACAAATATCGCCACGACCGCAAAGACGATCACCACCGCAATACCGATCAAAGGACCTTTGTGACGCTTTTTCTGGCGATCAAGGTTGTTTTCTGAATGGCTCATTTGTTCCCTCCTGAAACCGTGCCGCGCATCTCGCGGCATTGAAATTTTTTCAAATGGATTGTGACGGGTATCATTTCCGACACGGACACTCAAACAACAGCCTGCATCTCAACAACCCGCCCCAACGCATGGGACGGGCCTTTCATGCATTGATCGCGCGACCGTAACCACTGCCTCACGCAGCGGTCAGGTTGACTTTTTCCTCGGCGATTTCCGTCATCGTGCGATCTCCATCATAGGCGGTGTCCAGCATTTGACGTAGTGTGTCCGCCTCGTCCGCCAAGTCGAGATGGGCGGCATAGCTTGCAACGCAGCCGTAGCCCGCAATCGCATAATGCGCCATCCGCTGGTACTGGCTGATGATCATGGCATCGCGCGCCGCGGGCGTGCCGAAATCCTCTTCGATGGCATGCGCCTTGGCTTCACGGGCCAGACCTTCCATGCCTTTGCAATGCTCGCCTTCGGGGTCGCTACCATGTGTCCTGATGATCTCGCGCAGCTTGGCGCGGCCATCCTCGATCCCCGCGACACCACGCTCCAAGGCGCGGCGCAGCTTGTCGTTCTGCGCGGCCTTGGCCAAATCGCTGGTCGCTTTCTTGGCCTGGTTGTTGGCGCTGTACAGATCCTTGAGCTGATCAATGTAGACGTCTTTCAGATTGTCCATTCCGACATTCTCCTTGCTGAAAGTGAATTTTTATCTCCCTGACTCAACGCCCGTCAGTCAGCGTGGTTCCGTCCGGATTTTCGGGAATGGCGACAGACCTTGCCGCGATCAACCGTTGCGCCCGCCGGTTTCGATGTTCAGTGGTTCGCCACAATGCTTGCAATGCACCGCGTCGGTCTCGTGCCTGTTAAGGCCACATTCGGGGCATTTGTGATGCACTTTGGACGGCTGGAAAATCGCCCGCGCCAGTTGCAGGAACAGGCCCACGCCGATGACCATGATAAAGACAGACAGAAGCTTGCCGCCCGGCGAATCCAGCGTGATATCGCCAAAGCCGGTTGTCGTCAGCGTCGCAACCGTAAAATAGAGCGCGTCGATATAGGCATCCGTATCGGGCTGGTCCCCGAAGGCGATCACGAAGACCAGCGATGACATGACGAAGATGAACACGAACAGATTCACCGACGCCACGATTGCATCTTCGTGCACCCTGAAAAAACGGCTGTCGCGGCGCAGGTCGCGCACAAGGTGATAGGAATGGATCAACCGCAAGCCACGCAGGATACGCAGGAATGCCAAATCGTCGGTAAAGATGGGGGCCAGCAACAGCGACCCAATAATCAGGATATCGGCAAGCGTGTAGATCCGCAGACATTCCTTGCGCCTGTCCTCGGAAATCCACAATCTGACCAGCAGATCGACAAGGATCGCAACGCCCAAACCGATATCGACGGTGCGGGTGAAGGCGGTCTGAAGCCATGACACGCTGATGATGAAATAGATGATGGTCGCCACATCAAAGACGACCAGCGCGTAACGGAACAACTGCGCGCCTTGGCTATGTCCGGTATAAAGCTGCCGGATTTTGCGTTTCAGGGTCTCCATATCATCTGACTACGGCATGCTGTCCCTGTTTGGCGAGGGTTTGTCTCTGGCACCGGACATGCAGGGCAAAAGGCTAGTCCTCATCCTCAAGTTTGTCCGGCAGGTCATCATGCGGGGTGGCTGCAAAATCCTCCAACTCTTCCTCGCTCATGCTGTCATACATATCTTTCGAGGCCCCTCGCAGGCTGGATTTCTCCGCATCGCCGCGCTTGACGGCCAGGGCAGCACCGGCGGCTTTCTGTTGGGCCTTTGATCGGGCAGGCATGTCATTCTCCTTTCGCTTCGACACATCACAAAAGTCGTATAATCTTGATTATGTTAATTACTCGGACATTCCATGGGCTCACTATGCTCTTGCGTCACCATGGAAACTACTAAGGCAATCTAATATTTTTAGCTGATAGCGCACCACTCTGATTTTTGCTCCATTGAAAACTTATTGGTATTTATTATTGTTTTTGTCGAATGGTTTGACAAGCCACCCCTGCATGCCGTAGATTTGGTGTCAAATTTGGTTTGATAATCGAACTAAATTTGGTTTTAGCAAGCTGGCTGCGGGGCATGTTCTACCCCGGTGCGCCGGCAGGCACACAATTTCCGACCGGAGCGCGGCCTTCCCGTTCTCCGGCATAAAATGAAAGAGAGGAACCGATGACCACGCTCAAAAGCTTTCTGACAGGCTCGGCCGCAATGGTGGCGCTGACCGCCAGCATGACCACCGCGCAGGCCGATACCTGGCGCTATGCCTTCGAAGAAGCGCTGGACGAGGTGCAGGGTGTTTTTGCACAGAAATTCAAGGAAGAAATCGAGGCGAACTCGGATCACGAGGTGCAGCTTTTCCCCTATGGTACGCTGGGTGAATCCGCCGATATCATGGAGCAGGCGCAGGCTGGCATCCTCCAGTTTGTGGACCAAAGCCCCGGCTTTACCGGCTCTTTGATCCCCGAGGCGCAGGTGTTTTTCGTGCCCTACCTGCTGCCGCAGGATCAGGAGCAGTTGAACAGTTTCTTCCGCAACTCTGTCGCCATCAACGAGATGTTCCCCGCGCTTTATGCCGAACAGGGTCTGGAACTGCTGACCATGTTCCCAGAGGGTGAAGTGGTGATGACCACCAAGGAACCCGTCACCAGCCCCGAAGACCTGAACGAGGTCAAGGTGCGCGTGATGACCAATCCGCTTCTGGTGGAAAGCTACCGCGCCTTCGGTGCGACCCCGACCCCCCTGCCCTGGGGCGAGGTCTATGGCGGTCTTCAGACCAACATCATTCAGGGTCAGGAGAATCCGATGTTCTTCGTGGAATCGACCAAGATGTACGAGGTTACGGATCACATCACCTTCACGGGTCACAACAACTTCACCACCGCTGTTATGGCCAACAAGGATTTCTTTGACGGCCTGTCCGAGGAAGAGCAGACCATGGTGCAGGATGCGATCGACGTCGCCTTTGACCATATCCTGGAATATCAGGAAGGTCTGACCGAAAGCGCGCTGGACACGATCCTTGAGGCAAAGCCCTCGATGACCGTCACGCGCCTGACCGAAGAGCAGCGCGCGCCTTTCCAGGACGCGGCGGAATCGGTCGAGGCTGCTTTCATCGAGATGACTGGCGAAAGCGGTCAGGAAATCCTTGACCAGATGAAAGCCGATCTTGCGGCCGCGGCCGACTGACCCGGCATTGTCACGCCATGCGTCCCGGCCATCAGGCCGGGACATGACCCGTGCGGGCAGAGCCTTTCCGCCCCGGATTGCAAGACAGGAGTAAGCGCGCGTGAGCGACCTGCAAAAGTCCCAGCTACAAAGCCAGACTGACACGACCGGAACGGACGACACAAGGATCGGCCCCTATATCAGCACTCTCCCCGGCCCTCTGGGTTGGGTGGATAACGGCATTGCACGGATCGAAGCCGTGCTGCTGGCGGCAGGTGTCTTGCTCATGGCCGCCAATACGATAGCCAATGTTCTGGGGCGGTTCGTGTTCCAGAACTCGCTGTTCTTCTCGGAAGAGCTGAACCGCATCCTGATCATCCTGATCACTTTTGCAGGGATATCCTATGCCGCGCGGCATGGGCGGCATATCCGCATGTCCGCGATCTTCGACGCCCTGCCCCCGCGCCCGCGCAAGATGATGATGATCGTGATCAGCATCTTCTCAGGCCTCGTGATGCTGGCGCTGGCCTGGTATGCCTTCGCTTTCATCCAGACACAGGCCGGTCGCGGGCGCCTTTTGCCATCCTTGCAGATCCCCGTCTGGTGGACATTGGTTTGGGTGCCTGTCGGCCTGTTCATGACCGGCACGCAATATATCCTGACCGCCATCAAGAACATGCTCGAGCCTGACATCTACCTCTCGACAGGGGTGCTGGAAGGCTATGACAACAACGAAGAAGAGGTCTGAGCGATGGGCTGGACAATATTCTCGGTCATGGTTGTGCTGCTGCTGATGGGCTTTCCCATGATGATCCCGCTTCTGGTGGGTGCCGCCGTGGGCTTCTACACCATGTTCAATGGTTTCGGGCAGATGGAGACCATGGTGCAGCAGATGATGGCGGGCATCCGGCCTGCCTCGCTGATCGCGGTGCCGATGTTCATCTTTGCCGCTGATATCATGACGCGCGGACAATCCGCGGGGCGGTTGATCAATCTTGTGATGGCCTTTGTCGGCCATCTGCGCGGCGGGCTTGCGGTGGCAACAGCCTCGGCCTGCACCATGTTCGGGGCGGTTTCGGGATCGACGCAGGCCACCGTCGTGGCGATCGGCTCGCCCCTACGTCCCCGTATGCTCAAGGCGGGATACAAGGACAGTTTCGTTCTGGCCCTGATCGTGAACGCATCGGACATCGCCTTTCTGATCCCGCCTTCCATCGGCATGATCATCTATGGTGTGGTGTCCAACACATCCATCGCGGAACTGTTCATCGCCGGCATCGGACCGGGGCTTTTGATCCTGTTCCTCTTTTCGGTCTATGCGTGGATCTACGCGATCCGCAACAACGTGCCCACCGAGGACAAGCTGAACTGGTCCGAACGCCTGATCGCCTTGCGAGATGCGCTCTGGCCCTTGGGGTTTCCCGCCATCATCATCGGCGGCATCTATGGCGGGATCTTCTCGCCGACCGAGGCGGCGGCGGTCTGCGTGCTTTACGCCATCCTTCTCGAAATGGTGGTCTTTCGCGAAATGTCGGTGGCCGATCTGTATGAAACCGCGAAATCCACAGGTCTGATCACAGCCGTTGTCTTTATCCTTGTCGGGGCAGGTGCGGCCTTCTCGTGGGTGATCTCCTTCGCGCAGATCCCGCAGGCGATCCTGTCGGGCATCGGTATCGACGAGATGGGCCAGATCGGTGTGCTTGTCGTGATCTCCGTCGCCTTCTTTGTCGGCTGTATGTTCGTGGACCCGATCGTGGTGATCCTTGTGCTGGTGCCGATCTTCTCGCCCGTCGTCGATGCGGTGGGGCTGGACCCCGTGCTGGTCGGCACGATCATCGTGCTGCAAGTCGCCATCGGGTCGGCCACGCCCCCTTTCGGTTGCGATATCTTCACCGCCATCGCCGTGTTCAAACGCCCCTATATGGAGGTGATCCGCGGCACGCCGCCCTTTATCGCGATCCTGCTATGCGTGTCGGCAGCATTGATCATGTTCCCGCAAATCGCTCTGTTTCTGCGGGATCTGGCATTCTCGAAATAAGCGGAGCCAGCCATGTACAAACGTATCCTGATCCCTTTCGACGGCTCGCAATGCGCCGAGGCCGCGTTGCGGCACGGTGTGGAACTGGCGCAACTTTGCGGGTCCGAGGTGCAGATCCTGACCGTCTACCGCCATCACGCGATGATCGAGGCATCATTGTCGATGGTGCGACCCAAGTCGCAACCCAGCAACCCTGACGCCGCCCTGAAAGAGCACGCGAAAGAGGTCGCAGGCCATGCCAAACAGATCGCGCTGGACGCGGGTTTGCCTTCGGTGCGCGCCTTCACCCGCACCGGCCATCCCTCGCGCACAATCGTGGATTTCGCCAAAGAGCACGAGGCCGATCTGATCGTGATCGGCGCCCGTGGTCTGGGCTCGGTCGAGAATTTTCTACTCGGCTCGGTCTCGCACAAGGTCACGGGCCTGTCGAAAATGCCCGTGCTGGTGGTCTGATCCGCGTTCAGGCGCGCTTTGGCGCATCCTTGAAGCCCAGAATTTTCCGCGCGCGCCCCAAGGCCTGCATCGCGCTGGCCGCGATATCATGCCGTGTGAGACCCGCATCCAGATACATCTCGTCAGGGCTTGCCTGATCAATGAACCTGTCCGGCAGGGTCAGCGTCCGCACCGCAAGGCCACGGTCGAACACACCCGCCGCCGCCAGTTCATGCAGCACCATCGCCCCGAACCCGCCGCGCGCGCCCTGTTCCACCGTGATCAGCACACCGTGGTTACGCGCAAGCTGCATCAGCAATTCCAGATCCAATGGCTTGGCAAAGCGGGCATCGGCCAGCGTGACAGACACGCCCTCGGCCTCCAGCAGTTCCACTGCCGCTTCGCATTCCGACAGATGCGCGCCAAGGCTGAGGATCGCGATATCACTGCCCTCGCGGATCACGCGGCCCTTGCCGATCTCCAGCACCTGCCCCACCTCGGGCAGAACCACACCCGTGCCCGATCCGCGCGGGTAGCGGAAGGCGATAGGCCCTGCGTCATGCGCCGCAGCGGTGGCCACCATATGCACCAGTTCCGCCTCGTCTGCCGCCGCCATCACCGTGAAACCCGGCAGGTTCGACAGATAGGCCACATCGAAAGCGCCTGCATGGGTGGCGCCATCAGCACCGACCAGACCGGCGCGGTCGATCGCGAAACGCACGGGCAGACCTTGCAGCGCCACATCATGCACCACCTGATCATAGCCTCGTTGCAGGAAGGTCGAATAGATCGCGCAGAAGGGCCGCAACCCGCTGGCCGCCATGCCTGCGGCAAAAGTCACGCCATGCTGTTCGGCAATACCCACATCGAACACGCGCGCGGGAAAGCGTTTGGCCATGATATCAAGGCCAGTGCCATCCGGCATCGCCGCCGTCACCGCGACCACACGCGGATCACGCGCGGCGATATCGGTCAGCGCCTGCCCGAAGACCGAGGTATAGCTGGGCGCATTCGGCTTGGATTTGACCTGCGCGCCGGACGGCACGTCGAATTTCGCCACACCGTGATACTTGTCGCGTGACGCCTCGGCGGGGGCATAGCCCTTGCCCTTGACCGTGCAGCAATGGATCAGCACCGGCCCCGTGGCCCTTGCCCGTGCCGCGCGCAGAACGGGCAGCAACTGGTCCATGTCATGGCCGTTGATCGGCCCGATATAGGTAAAGCCCAACTCCTCGAACAGCGTGCCGCTGGCGCTCTGGCCGGTCACAAGCTGACGCGCACGTTTCGCGCCTTCGCGCATCGGTGCGGGCAAGGCCGCCTCGAACCCTTCGGCCATCTGGCGCAAGGCGGCCAGAGGCTCGTTCGCATAAAGCCGCGACAGATAGGACGACATCGCCCCTACCGGCGGCGCGATGCTCATTTCATTGTCGTTCAGGATCACGAACAGCCGCCGCCCCTCGTGGCCGGCATTGTTCATCGCCTCATAGGCCATGCCCGCGCTGATCGAACCATCGCCGATCACGGCAATCGCGTCACCCGTCGGCTGGCCCATATCGCGGCCCACGGCAAAACCAAGTGCAGCGGAAATCGAGGTCGAGCTATGCGCCGCCCCGAAAGGATCATATTCGGACTCGCTGCGCTTGGTGAAACCTGACAGCCCGTCGCGCTGGCGCAGGGTTGTCATGCGGTGCCGCCGCCCTGTCAGGATCTTGTGCGGATAGCATTGATGCCCCACATCCCAGACCAGCTTGTCCATCGGTGTGTTGAACACGGCATGGATCGCCACGGTCAGTTCCACAACTCCCAGTGATGACCCCAGATGCCCGCCTGTCTGCGCCACGGACCGGATCACCTCGGATCGCAATTCCTTCGACAGCCCCTTCAACTCCGCATCCGAAAAGCGCTTCAGATCGGCAGGCCCCGCCACGCGATCCAGAAAGGGCGTTTCGGTCTTTTCATGGGCGGTTGTGTCGGGCGTGTCATTGGATTGTGTCATCAGAGCCTCCCGCTCGTCAGGCATCCCGCAGGTCGTCTCGGGATGTAAAATGAAAAGACGCCACACCAGGTGTCCCCGGTGTGGCGCCCTTGTCCTGTAGCCAACAGGAAGGGAACCGGGGTGTTGAAGCCCCGTGCCCGGAATGCGTGGCGCGAACGACGCGTTCCGAACATGGCTAAGGTAAGGGCGGAGGGGAGTCCGCCCCTGCCTTATTCGTAGACCGGCGTGCCCGAGGTCGTGGCCAGTTCCGGCCAGTCCGCGATCACGTTGGTGCCTTGCAACGGCTGCTGATAACCTTGGTGGCAAGTCTTGCAGGCGGCTTTCGGCGCGTCCGCATAGATCGGGCCAAGGCGATGCTCGGGATAGATATCCTGCAGCGGCACAAGGTAGTCGTTGTTCAACTCCTGAACCATGGCGATCCCCAGCGAGGCGGTGCCCCATTGCGGTGTCACCTGACCGGGGTCATAGAAGGCGCGGCTGTTGTGACAGAACACGCAGTTCACCCCCAGAGAGTTCGAGAAGTAGTTCATCAGCGAGAAGGTCCGTTCGGTCTGCTGGATCAGCGGATCGCCCGGCTGGTTGTCTACACGGCTTTCTAGATCGTGAACCGCGATGGTTTCGTATTCCAGCAGGTATTTCTCCAGCGCATCCGACGGCAGCGATGTCGACTGGCTGATACTGGTGGCGCGGTTCTGGTTGGCAGACCAGCCCGCGACGGACTCGTTCACAGGTGTGATCTTGAACCAGATGTTGCTGGGCACGTTTTGACCACGGTGGCAGGTCATGCATGTGACGCCGACCTGCTTGTTGGCATTGACGTGACCGTCCCAGTTCTCGTTGATGTTCTGGGTCATCTCGATCATGCGACGCGCCACTACCTTGGTATAAAGGTTGTCCTCGCCGTAGGTTTCAAGATCGCCATCACCGTGGCAATAGGCGCAGCCCTGTTCGGGGGCCACCCATTCCGTCATCGCCGCCATCAGCCGGTTGAAGTTGGCATCCGTTAGCCCGCCCAGAACCTGAACGTTCTCGTAGATGTCACCGGCCAGTTGCTCGCCCGCTTCGGGGATCAGCGGCTCGTTCTCCGAGACCAGCGCGATCGCGGGATCGGGTGTCGCCAGATCAGCCTTGAATTCGGGCACCGACATGCCCTGTCCGCGCGGTCCGGTCTGCATGCTGTCCGTGGCAAGGGGTTGCCCCCATGTCACAAGGAAAGCCGCCACAAAGATCGCGCCTCCTACAGCCCCGACAAGGATCGCGGGACCGTAGATGTCTTTCGGATTCTTCTTGTTCCAGTCATCAAACCATTTGGGAAACATATCAATTCTCCTGTCCGATGAAGGCTTCGTAAGACCCGTAATCGGCATAACCGTAGGAGCCGTCATACATGGGCGCGAAATTGTGCTCTTGTGCCCAGATGAACCAGTTGTCCACGACCGTGCCGGTCAGCAGGATACCGATACCACCGGTAATCGGTGTCAGAACCGCGAACCACCATGCCCAGCGATGGATACCTTCCATCGTGGCATTGAAGCCCATGGTCCAGCGCCAGAACAACGCCGCTCGCTCCGAGGCCGTACCACGGTCATAGATCTGCTCCAGCTCGCGGTCGCCGCCGAAACGGGTGACCGCCAGAATGGTCGCACCATGCATCGCAAACAGCAGGACCGAGCCATAGAGGAAGACGATCGAAAGGCAGTGGAACGGGTTGTAATAGAGGTTTCCGTAGCGGATCGAGAAGGCTGTCGTCCAGTCAAGGTGCGGGAAGATGCCGTAGGGCACAGCCTCGGACCAGCTGCCCATCAGGACAGGACGGAAGAGACCCAGCACAAGGAACAGCCAGATCGCCGAGGCAAAGGCCCAGGCCACATGTTTGCCCATCTTGTGCTGCTGCGCCAGAAGGTAAGAGCGCAGCCACCATGTCATCACCGACACCAGCAGGAAGAACGAACTGATGATATACCAGCCACCGTCATTCAGGGGCGGCATGGACAGGCCATGCTCCGGTCCCGGAGGCTCCAGCGCTAGCCAGAAAAGCTGCCGCAGGAATTCGGGGATCGACCAGCCGACTTGCGCCAACATGTTCAGGCCCACGATGTTGAACCACAAAAGACCTGTCGCAAGACTGATCATCCCTGTCCAACCCAGAAAGACCGGTCCGATCTGCGCGTTGCCGATCCATCCAGCCAACTGGCTGAAGAAAGGCTTGCCGATCCGCTCTTCCATCATGTTGTTTTCGTTTTCCATGCCCCATTCGACCGGGCCCTGGACCTGCACTTGCGTGAATATGTTCTGATACTCAGCCATGATTACATTCCTACCTGAGAGGGCCAGATCGGCAGCTCAAGCCACCAGTTCCACCATTCGGGCCAACCCTTGGTCCAGACGGGTCCGGAGATGATGATGCAGACAGCCGAGAAGAAGACCGCGTTGATCGCCAGCAGGAAACCCACACGGTGGATACCCAATGTGCCGACCGAATAGCCGATGAAGTCGCGGAAGAACGAGTCCTCGTTGTCGGGGCCTTGCGCCTCCTCACCCTTTTCGGGGTTGGCCGCACTCAGCACCAGTGCACCATGCAGGGCCAGCGCGAAGGTGGTCGTGAAGAACAGCGTGACCGCCAGCATATGCGCCGGGTTGTAGTGGAAGTGCAGATAGGCATAGCCGGTGTTGCTGACCCAATCGAGGTGGCTGAAGATCCCGTAGGGAAACCCGTGACCCCAGGCGCCCATCAGAAGCGGGCGGAAGATCACCAGCGTGACATAGGCCAGAATGGCAAATCCGAAGGCAAAGGGCACATGATACCCCATGCCCAGTTTACGGCAGATCTCGACCTCGCGCAGGGCCCAGCTGATGAAGGCGCCGGTTGCACAGAACGTAATGATCTGCCAGAGCCCCCCCTCCATGAGGGGAGCCATGCCCAGACCGTAAGCAAGGTCGGGGGGTGCGATATTGATCAGCCAGGGATTGAACGTGCCCTGTTGGGACGCTCCCCAGAAAATCAGAATGGTGCCTAATAAGGCGAAAAATGCTGTCGTGACCCCAAAGAAGCCCACATAGAAGGGGCCTACCCAGAAATCGAACAGATCGCCGCCGATCAGCGTCCCACCACGGACGCGATACTTTCTCTCGAAGCTGAGCAACGCCATCTTCTGTCTCCGCGTTTGGCGGCCTGTCTGTTCAGACTTCAAGCCGTCGATGGATTTTGGTTTGCCGCGGGCAGGCCACGCCTGACGCGCCCGCAGCTATCGTGTCGTCACTCGACTGGTAGTGAGCTGTTCCCATTGGGGGGAAACAGATCACATGGCCGCTTTTTGAGCAGCCAGTTCGAACCAGTTGAAGTGCTCTGTGCTCAGCAGGACGAGATGGATCATCGCGGCCAGCAGGAACAGGAAGACGCCTTGTGCAACAAACACGCGGCGTGGATCGAAGATCAGCCAGATCTTGTAGAATTTAGCCATGGTTTATTGCTCCTTAAAGCCAGGGACGCCAAATGTAGACAGCCAGGTGCGCCACAACCGCAACGGCTGTGAAGAGCCAAAGCCCGCTCATATAGACCGAGTGCAACTCTTGCGCCTGCTCGTCTGTAAGACCTGTAAACGACAGGTCGGATTTATCAGCCATCAACTTTCCTCCGGAATGTAATGGTGAGACCGCGCTCCCCGCGGCCGGGTCCTTTGGGGTGCAAGCGCCCCGCCGGGCTCTGGCCATCCTTCCGAATGGACAGATCTCGTGTTCGGCGGTCTGCCGTGTCGCGCTTGGGCGCCCTATGCAGACCGATCCTCATGGATCAGGCCGAAAAAATCATGGGCGTGATGATACCGGCCTGGCTCCAGGCGCGGGCAATCGGGCCCTTGTCAGGAATGCGGCCACCTTTCAGCAGCGCCAGCGCCCATGTCAGGGTGGCCAGCGGCAGCGTCGCCAGAAAGATCACGCCAAAATAGACCATGAACTCGGTCCGCGGCGGTTTGTGGCTGCGGGTCATCGGGGTATTTGATGTTGCATCTGTCATGACAGATCTCCTTTCACCTCAGGTGCTCGCGCGGATCGCGCAAGGTCGGGATTGAGCGCCTCGACAGTTTCCAGCACGACGCGCTCGGCCCCTTGGGCCAATGCGGCACGCTCTGCCTCGTCTCTCAAAGTCTTGGCTGCCGAAATCCGTGTCAGCACCGGATGGCGTGACACGATACGGTCAAGGGCGGCTTGCGCGTCGGCATCCCACGGGAAGTCGCGGCGCAGGGTCGTGGGGGTCGCATCAGCCGCGTCCATCGTGCTGGCCAAAGGCAGGATGTGGAACAGCGCATCGAACAGCCCGTTGCACACTTCCTGCAAAAGATAGGTCGCACCGGCATAGCCCATCATCGGCGTGCCGGTGTGCCGCCGGATCGCGGCACCGGGGAATGACGCGGGGATGAAGGCGGGGCTGGGTCCATGCCCGCCCTTCATCTCGGCCAGATACATTTTCTCGTTGATACTGCCCAGAACGATCAGCGGCCGCTTCTGGTGTAGCATCGCCTTGACCTCGACATTGTTCGTTTTGGTCCCCGCGACACGGGCCACAGCAAAGGCGCAAGGGAAACCCAGATCACCCTCAAGGAAATGCCGGATACCGCGCGCGTAAGTCTCGTTCGAAACAACCGCAAAACTGGCGGTCGCAAAGAAATCCTGCGTCACGCTGCGCCACAGATCCCAGACCGGCTTGATCGTCGAATGTTTCTCGCGCGCGATAAAGGGCTCAACGTCCAGCCCCAGTATCTCGCCCAGTTTGCGCAGGAATTTCGTCGTGCTGTCCACGCCGATAGGCGCTTGCAGATAGGGCTTGCCCAGACATTCGCACAGGCCGCGACCAAACTCGCGATACATGCAGATGTTCACATCCGCATTCACCAGATTCCGCATCTCCGCAACATGCGCACCAAGCGGCAGCACCATGTTGACCTCGGCCCCGATGCCTTCGACCAGACGCCGGATTTCCGCCAGATCGGAAGGCATGTTGAACACGCCATACATCGGCCCAAGGATATTCACGCGGGGGGCAGCGCCTTCCTCGCGCTTTTTCTCGGGCGGCATACGGCCTTTGGTCATACCGAATTCGGTAAAGATCCATGTCATCGCGCGGTCGGCGCTTTGCCACTGGTCCTCGTCAATCGTGCGCGGCAGGAAGCGCTGGATATTCGTGCCCTGCGGCGTGACACCCCCGCCGATCATCTCGGCGATCGAGCCTGTAACCACCACGGCAGGAAGCGCCGGATCAAGCGTGCCCCAAGCGCGCTTCATCGCCTCTTCGGTGCCCGATCCCATCTCGGATTCGCCCAAGCCTGTCACCACGATGGGCAACTCATGCGGCGGCAAAGCATCCGTGTAATGCAGAACCGACGTCACCGGCAGGTTCTCGCAACCCACGGGACCGTCGATCACAACCTGCAAGCCTTTCACGGCGCAAAACGCGTAGACCGCGCCCCAATATCCGCCCGCGCGGTCATGGTCCTGAATCAGCATCCTTTGCACTCCTCAACCGAGAAGCGCACGCAGATCACCTTGGTGATCCGCTTCCACGCTCGGGGCGCATTTGTGCAAAATACGCCCCCCATCAGATCATCTCCTCGGCCTTGGCAGCACGTGCCGCCTTGTCGAGCTTCTTCTGATGCAGGGCGCGGAAATCGGGGCGCAGGTTGGGGCTGCCCTCCCAGATACCAGCGGTATCGCCGGTGCCCACACCCTCGAAGAATTCCTTCATATGCTCCATCCGGTCCTTGCCTGCGATGGCGGCATTCACCACCTCGGCCAAGGACCCTGCCCCTGCCGGACCCATCAGGGGACGCGCGGAAATCAGGTTGGTGAAGTAAAGCCCGGGGATCGCCAGTTCCTTGGCCTTCTGCACAACCGGAGTTGTGCCGATGGCCAGATCGGGGCGGATCGCCTCCATCGCGGCGCAATCGTCTTCCAATGAGGCGCGGAATTTCACCGTCACACCCTTGGAGCGCAGCCATTCGGCATCCTCGGCGGACCACGGCGTTTTCGGGCAGGCGGTCCCGACATAAGGCACATTCGCGCCGCTCTCGATCAGCAGACGCGCAACCAGCAATTCGCTGCCCTCGTAACCGCTCAGGGTGATCGTGCCATTGATCGGCGCGCCAGCGAGTGCTGCCTTGATCGCGGGCAGGAACATATTTTGGGCCTCGGCCACCTTTTCGGCGGGCAGGTTGAACGCCTCGCCAATCGCGGCCAGCCAGCGGGCAGTGCCATCGTGACCGACAGGGGCCGATCCGACAACCGGACGGCCAGCCGCCTGAAACTCGCGGATCGCGGCGGTATAGAAAGGATGGATCGCCGCAACCGCACCGCAATCAAGGGCGGCGTAAAGCTCGCGCCATTCGCGGCAGGGCACCACGGGACCAACCGCCAAACCCATCGGGGCCAGCATCGCGCCGATCATCATGGGATCGGCGGGGAACATCTCGCCCAGCAGGGTCACGGTCGGGCGGTCGGATTTACCGCCAGCAGGGGCCGCAACAGGGCCTGCCTGCACTTCTTTGCGCGCATAATTCAGCATCGCGCCAGCCAGAACATCCTTGGCCTCGGCATGGGTGGGGATACCAAACCCCGGCACATCAATACCCACGATCCGCACGCCGTTGATTTCCTCGGGCAGCAGACGCAGCGGCACGCCGCTGGCAGTGGGAACACAAAGGTTGGTCACGACAACCGCGTCAAACTGATCCGGATCGGCCAGTTCATGCACGGCATCGCGGATATCCTCGAACAGTTTACCTGTGACGAGGGATTCAGAATTGAAAGGCACATAACCCACGGACCGCCGCGCGCCGTAGAAATGCGACACGAAGGTCAGCCCGTAAACGCAGCAGGCCGACCCTGACAGGATCGTCGCCACACGGCGCATCCGTAGCCCCACGCGTAGCGAGCCAAATGCAGGGCACATGCTCTGCGGCTGGTCATGCGGACCTTTGGGATAGTCGGCAGCATAGCGGTCCAGAATCTCGGATTGTCCCGCCTGCCGCGCAGCCGCTTCCATCGTTTCGGCACCGGCGTGGCAACCGGCCCCGTCCTGCAGTGCAGCCACCATCGGGGTTTCACTGACCGGGTCAGATTTTCCGAGGATCACATCAGCCTGAGCGGCGGTGTCATATGTAACTTCATCATTCATGCGGACTTCTGTTCGGCTTGTTTCTGCGGTTGGACGGGAACAGCCATGCGCTTGAGCAGGGCATCCCATTGGGCTAGCTGGTCCAGATCAAACATCGTCGTAGACCACTTCCAGCGAGGGTTTCGGCGCTGCATGTTTGCCGCGCATGTCCATGTCCGTGGCGGGCACCAACTGGTAATCGCCCCCCGTGTCCTTGGTATCGAACAGGGCCAGCAGGCCGTCCTGATCCAGCGGTTTCGGGCGCACCGGCGGGGCCACACCGACGGCTTCGGCCAGATCGGCGAACAGGCCGCCCCATTGGGACTCCATCGTGCCGACAATCTGGTAATTGGCGGATTTCTTGCGCAGGTCGTCATCCTGCGGGATCGCGGCCAGCACCGGGATATTCACCGCTGCGGCAAAGGCCTGCGCCTCGCCCGAATGGTCGTCCTTGTTGATCACCAGACCGGCGACACCGACATTGCCCCCCAGCTTGCGGAAATATTCCACCGCCGAGCAGACGTTGTTGGCAACATAAAGCGACTGCAAATCGTTCGACGCGACCAGGATCACCTTTTGCGCCATGTCACGGGCAATCGGCAGACCGAAGCCACCGCAGACCACATCGCCCAGGAAATCCAGCAGGACATAGTCGAAGTCCCAATCGTGGAAGCCCAGCTTTTCCAGCAGTTCGAACCCGTGGATAATGCCGCGCCCGCCGCAACCGCGCCCCACTTCGGGGCCGCCCAGCTCCATGGCGAAAACACCGTTGCGCTTGAAGCAGACATCGCCGATCGCCACTTCCTCGCCCGCCAGTTTCTTGCGGGTCGAGGTCTCGATGATCGTCGGGCAAGCCTTGCCGTTGAACAGAAGCGAGGTCGTGTCGGATTTCGGATCGCAACCGATTAGCAGGACACGCTTGCCCTGTTCAGCCATCATGCAGGACAGGTTGGCCAGCGTGAAGCTTTTGCCGATCCCGCCCTTGCCATAGATCGCGATGATCTGCGTCTTGCTGGTGGGCTCGCCCTGCGGCACCTCCAGCGTGGGTTCCTCATGCGCTTCATCGCGCAGGCGTTGGTCGAAGTCCTTCAGATTCGGTACATCGTCTTTCACGCTGCGTCCTTCCAGTTCAGTATCATTTTCAGGCAGGCCGGATCATCGAAGGCCGTCCTGTAAGCTGCGGGTGCATCTGTCGCGGCGGCCTGATGCGTGATCAGCCCCGCCAGTGACAAAGCACCGCTTTCGACAAGCGCACGGGTCGCTGTCAGATCGTCACGCGCCCATTCCGCCGCAATGCGAAACCGCGCTTCCTTCATGAAAGCGGGCGGAAAGGCAAAACTCAGTGGGTCGGTGTAAAAGCCCGCCAGAACGATCTCGCCACCCTTGCGGATGCGCGTGACCAACTCGTTCAGCAGCGCTCCGTTGCCCGATGCGTCGTAGATCGCACGGTAATCGCGGCGGGTGTCATCCTCGGGGGCGATCACCTCATAACCGTCGGCTCCGCTGCGGCGGTCTGCATTGACCTCCCACACCGTGGGCGCGGGCGCACCGGCGGCAATCGTCAGACGCGCCAGCAAGCGGCCCAGAACACCATGGCCAATGATCAGGTCGGGCACGGTCTTGTCCATCCCCGCCATCGCATGGCGCGCGGTCGCGGCCAGCGCCAGCAACGCGCCTTCGGCCCCGAGGCCCGCATCGATTCGCGTGACACGGTCCGCTGCCGTCACAAGACGGCGCGCTGCCCCGCCGAACAGACCGAACGCATCGCGGTAGCAACTTGCACCGGGCACAAAGACATGATCGCCGACCTTGTAGCCGGTATCGGCACCCGCCTCGACAACCTCGCCAGCCGCCTCGTAACCGGGCACCAGCGGATAGCCCATGCCGGGAAATGGCGGCATCTGGCCGGACCAGAACAGCTTTTCGGTGCCGGTGGAAATACCCGAATGCGCGATCTCGACAACCAGATCACCCGCGGACGGGTCGGTTAGGTCCAGCATCTCCACAGACAGGTCGCGGGGACCGTTCAGAAGGACTGCGTGTGTCTGCATGGCTCCCTCCTGTGGCTGCAAAATCCGCGCGGGAAAGACTCGGATTGCTCGGCTTCGTTACCTGTCAGTTTAATGTTACAGGCTGGACTGTCAACAAAAATTGACAGTTTACAGCGCAGCTTGTCAGGAGGGCTTCACACAGGTGACAACCGAGGTGACATAGGGGCGATGTGCTGTAGGGGCCTTGATCCCGACAAAGCCGGAATCCCTGCACAAGCGGCCTATTTCTTCAGCAGAACGGGCTTTTCCGGTCCGCATCGCCATGGTGTAGAAGGCAAAATAGACATCGCCCGCAGGCTCCGGCACCTTGCCGCCGGACATCGGCTCCGAGACAATCAGCCGCCCGCCAGCCGGTAATGTGTCATATATTTTGGACAGCAAGCCGCGCACCGTGTCATCCGAATGATCATAAAGCACGCGAATGAGTGAAATTGCATCAGCACCATCCGGCAACGAATCGCTACGAAACGACCCGCCGTGGATTGCCAGCCGTCCGCCCTGCCCCGCGGCCTCGAAACGGCTGCGGGCGGTCGGCACAACATCGGGCAGATCGAACAACATCAGCCCCAGCTTGGGATAGGCCTGCGCCACGGCCAGCAGGAACGCCCCCGATCCGCCCCCCACATCCAACAGGCGCGACACGCCCGACAGTTCGACCATCCGCAACGTATCCTGCGCGACAAGCCCCTGACTGTCGGCCATCAGATCGGAATAGGTCTGCGTCACCGCCGGATCGACCGCGCCGCGCGCACCAAAGACATAGGGCCAGAAATTGGCCAGTTCGGTGTCCACCTCGCCGCGCAGCAGCGCCACGGGATCTTCCAGATCACGGTAGAAGGCACGGTGATGCAGGATCATCGCCTCAAGCCCCGGCACGCCCAGCATCGCGGCCCCCTTGCGCGCAATGGCAAAACGCCCGTCACGCCGCCGCCGGATCAGGCCAAGTGCTGTCGCGGCCTGCAACAATATCTCCATGCGCTCGGAGGTCATCCCCGCCTCATGCGCCAGACCGGCAGCAGCACGCGGGCCGTCCATCAGTCGGTGCAGCAGCCGCAATTCGACCACGGCCATCAACACCTGCGACTGGACAAATCCTGACACCAGATCAAACAGTTGCGCCCCTTCCCGCCGCGCGACGCCACGCGTCAGGGGGAACCGGCTGGCCCAAGTCTGAAAAGACGGTTTGGCAATCAGGCGATGGAACCAGCCCGTCAGACGCAGTCCCTTGGGACGCGCCATATCTTGGCCTGTGGCCGCATCGCTCATGATATTACCTTGTGCTGCGGGCCGGGGCGACGGGCGTCAGACGCTCGGCCTGTTTACGCACCATTTCAGCCAGTTGCGCCTCGCCGGGGCAGGCCGGGATCGAGGCGATCGCCCCGCCCAGAATATCCTTGAGCCGCCTTATCGCCCCATCCACACCCAAAGCGGCCACCGCATTGGGACGCCCGTGCAGATCATCCTGACCTACTGGCTTGCCCAGCGTTTCCGCGTCATAAAGCGTATCGCGCAGATCATCCGCGACCTGAAACGCCTCGCCAATCCGTGCGCCCAGTTCGAACCACGGCTCGGCCTCCTGCCCCGCCGCAACCGCACCCATCTGGGTCGCGGCAATGAACAAAGCGCCGGTTTTGGACCGGTGATAGGCCGACAGATCAATCTGCGCCTCGCTTTCCCATCCTTGGCCTGCGCAAATCCCGTTGGGCATGCCCGTCTGCCGTGCCAGCGTCAGCACCAGTTCGGCACAACGCATCGGATCATGCCTGGCCTCGCGCGCCAGCACTTCGAAGGCCAGCACAATCAGGCTGTCACCCGCAAGCACCGCCAAAGGCTCGGAAAAGGCGCGATGCACCGACGGCTTGCCGCGCCGCGTGTCGGCATCATCGAAACAGGGCAGATCGTCATGCACAAGACTGGCGCAATGGATCAGTTCCAGCGCCGCCGCCGCCGCATCGGACAGCGCGGGCTTGTCATCCCCGCAGGCCATCGCGACCGACATCAGGATCGTCGGCCTGATCCGCGCACCACCCGGGGATGTTGAATATTCCAGCGCCGCTGACAGCTTCGACGGCGCCACACCGCCCCGTCCTGTCGCTATGGCCCGTGAAACAGCGGCGTCGATACGCGTTTGCAAACCCATTTCATCGGCCCTCTCGCCCAGATGTCAGGTAAATCCGACACCAATGTGTAAATCATACTGGACAGTTTGGGCTGTTGAGTCAACAATCCAGACAAGAGGTTTGCGAAAATGCCCCCGAAAATTCCGACGGATCAGTCCGGATCATCCAGCAGAATCGTCATTGTCGGCGCGGGCATTGCGGGCCTCGCCGCAGCCCTTCGGCTGTCCGCTGTCGCGCGCGATACCGGCCGCGAGGTGCTGGTTCTGGAACGCCAAGCCGCCCCCGGTGGCAAGATGCGCACCCTGCCTTCGGATGCTGGCCCCGTCGATGCAGGCCCGACCGTCCTGACCATGCGCCCCGTCTTTGACGCGCTTTTTGCCGATGCGGGCGCGCGGCTCGAAGATCATGTGACCTTGATTCCACAGGATATTCTGGCCCGCCACTGGTGGCCCGATGGTAGCCACCTTGATCTGCACGCCAATCCCGATGCCAGCGCCGCCGCAATCCGCGCCTTTGCAGGCCCCAAGGCCGAACGCGAATTCCGCGCCTTCAGCAAGCGCGCGGCGCAACTCTTCAAGGCGTTCGACGCCCCGATGATGCAGGCCGCCGAACCCAGCCTGTCATCGCTTAGCGCCTATGTGATGCGGAACCCCACGCTGATCCCCGCGATGGCGCCGCAATCCACATTGGCCGATATGCTGGCGCGCCAGTTCAGCGATCCGCGTCTGGCGCAGCTATTCGGGCGCTATGCCACTTATGTAGGCGGCTCGCCTTACCGTTCGCCCGCGATCCTTGCGCTGATCTGGCAGGCCGAGGCCGCTGGCGTCTGGTGCGTCAAGGGCGGCATGCACCAACTGGCCAAGGCCATCGCCGATCTTGCGGCAGCGCGCGGCGTGCAATTCCACTACGGTGCCCATGTCGAGCGGATCGAGGCGGCCCAAGGCCGCGTCCGCGCGGTCCATCTGGCGGATGGTCAGGTGATTGCCGCCGAAACCGTGCTCTTCAACGGCGATCCGCGCGCCCTGTCCACAGGCGCGCTTGGCCCCGACATGGCAACCGTCGCCCCCGCCTCCCGCAGCACCGCCCGCAGCCTGTCCGCGCGCGTCTGGAGCTTTACCGCCACGCCATCAGGCCCCGATCTTGTCCATCACAACGTCTTTTTTTGCGCCGACCCGCGCGCCGAATTCGCAGCGCTGGAAAAGGGAAAGGCCCCGCAAGACCCCACGCTTTACATCTGCGCCGAAGATCGCGGCCAGAACAGCGCGGTGCCTGCGCTTGAGCGGTTCGAGATCATCGCGAACGCCCCGCCCGTCACGACACCTACATCGTCCCCCAATTCGACCCCTGAGGATTTCACCGCATGTCAGACGCAGACCTTCCAGTCTCTCGCCCGTTTCGGCCTGAGCTTCGACAGGCTTCCGGGACCGGAGGCGCTGACCACACCGCAGGGGTTCGCCCGGCTTTTTCCCGCCTCGACCGGCTCCCTCTACGGGCAGAGCCCGCACGGCATGATGGCGGCCTTCCAGCGTCCGACAGCGCGCACGCAGATCAGCGGCCTCTATCTGGCGGGGGGCGGCACCCATCCGGGGGCGGGCGTGCCGATGGCGACAATCTCCGCACAGCACGCGGTCGCGGCGATCTTGAACGACCTTTCTTCAACCTCGACATCCCGCCCAATGGCTATGCATGGTGGTATATCGACGGAATAAGCGATGACGGCAGCCGCGCCGTTTCGGTGATCGGCTTTATCGGCTCGGTCTTCTCGCCGTGGTATCGCTGGTCGGGGCGGCGCGATCCGGCCAACCATTGCTGCATCAACGTGGCTACCTATGGACTCGGCGGGCGCTTCACAATGACAGACAGGGGCAGCAAAGCCCTGCGCCAGACCGCATCGCGGCTCGAAGTCGGCCCCTCGATGATGCGGTGGGACGGGGACGCACTGATCATCGACATCGACGAGATTTCAGCCCCCCCCGTGATCAGCCGCGTGCGCGGACAAATCCGCGTCACCCCCTCGGCCATCACCGGCGTGGAACTACCCCTCACCCCCGATGGCGCGCATATCTGGCGACCCTTCGCGCCCACCTCGACGATCAGCGTCGAGTTGAACAGCCCCGGCTGGCAATGGCAGGGCCACGGCTATTTCGACGCTAATTTCGGCACCCGCGCCTTGGAGGATGATTTCACCTATTGGACATGGGGCCGCTATCCCACCACGGAAGGCAGCACCTGCTTTTATGATGCCACACGGCTGGATGGCAGCGAACTGGCCGCCGGAATCCGTTTCGACGCGGCAGGGCAGGCGCAGGCGATCCCCCTGCCCCCCAAAGCGCGGATGAAGCGCAGCCTCTGGGCTGTGGCACGCGAGACGCGGGCCGATGCGGGCTATCAGCCGCGACAGGTCAAGAACATGCTGGACGCGCCATTCTACAGCCGTTCCGCCGTCAGAACGCAGCTGGACGGCGTGGAAACCGTGGGTGTGCACGAGGCGCTGGATCTGGTGCGCTATCGCAGCCCGCTTCTGAAACCGATGTTGGCCTGCCGTGTGCCGCGCCGCGCAAACTGGACCTTTACCGACTGATCAGGCGCCCCGCGCTACAGCCGGGTTCAGCCGCCAGACCGCCGCGTTCAACGATGCGGCAATCGTGACCCAGAGCAGATAGGGCGCAAACAGCGCACCCGCGATCCAGTCAACCTGCCACAGCGCGACCATCGCGCCAAAAACCGCCAGCCACAGGCAGGATACGACAACAAATCCCAACCGAATGCGCTTCAAACCGAAGAAAACCGGCGTCCACAGCCCGTTCAGCGCAATTTGTAACGCCCAGAAGGCCATCGCATACTGGCTACCGGGCAGAACCGCCGCCCGCGCGCCTGCCGCTGCCATGCAGCCGTAAAGTACGAACCACGTAACAGGAAACACCCAATCAGGTGGCGTCCATGACGGTTTTCTCAGGTTTCGATACCATTCGCCGGGTTGGAACAACCCACCCGTCAGGCCCGCCCCAAGGCAGGCCCCGAAAAATACAAGAAAAAGCAGCCAATCCATAAAAATCAGCTAGCCCTTTCTGCCCCCGTTATCAAGGCCGCCCGTTGTCTGCGGCTGTGATACTCCAATTGCGCCAAAGCACCGATGAACGCGTCCGAACGGCTGCTTTCCTGCATCGGGCGGCGCGCTGCGGCATCGACCAGAAACCGCACCTCGTCCAGAGGCTCGGCAAAAAGCAGCGCCGACTTCGGCATCACCATTGTCGCACCTGCCCGCAGCACCGACAGGCCCAGCCAGCCAATCTTCTGCGGCTTGGATGTATGCGCCCGCGTGGTGAAGGAATCGTATCCCGCCTTCTGCACCTGCGCGCCGATCCCGGCATAGATAAATCGCGCCGCGAAAATACCGGGACGCGCGCCGCGCGGCAGGCCTGCAACTCCCGCTTCCGAACGCGCATAAAGCCGGTTCGCCTGCACCAGCAGACGCCGCACCATCTGCCGCACCGCCTTGGTGGGGCGCGGATTGTCCAGAAACTGCTCGGGCGTCAGACCGGCCTCGGCCAACCAGTCGGTCGGCAGGTAAAGCCGCCCTTCCATCGCATCCTCGCCCACATCGCGGGCGATATTGGTCAGTTGCATCGCAACGCCCAGATCGCAGGCCCGCGCCAGGGCATCAGGGCAGCGCACCCGCATCAGCACGCACATCATCGCGCCGACAGCCGCAGCCACCCGCGCGCAATAGTCGTAAAGCTCTGATTCCGTGGCATAGCGCCGACCCATCGCATCCCAGGCCAGCCCCTCAAGCAGGGCTTCCGGCAAGGCGCGCGGCATGTCGAAATCTTCTACCATCGCGGCAAAGGCCCGATCCGCAGGCGCATCCAACGGACGCCCCTGATAGGCCAGATCCAGACGGTCGCGCAAGGACAGCACAGCCCGCGCCTTTTCGGGCTGCAAATCCACCGCATCATCGGCCAGACGACAGAACGCATAAAGCGCCAGCGCCGGATCACGCACCTTGGCAGGCAACAAGCGTGACGCCGCATGGAAAGAAAGGGATCCGTGGCGGATCGCCTCTTCGCAATGGGCCATGTCGCGGGGGTCGATCATTTGCGTGCCGCCACAATCGTTTCGGGATCAGGCACCAGTGTATCCAGCACCTCGGCAGAGGAAATCACACCGGGCAAGCCTGCACCGGGATGCGTGCCCGCGCCCACCAGAAACAGGCCCGGCACGGTCTCGCTGACATTATGGGGCCGGAACCACGCGCTTTGCAAAATACGCGGCTCGATCGAGAAACCGGACCCGTAGGGGCTCAGGTAACGGTCGCGGAAATCCTCGGGCGTGAAGATCAATTCCTCGGTCAGATGCTCGGTCAGGCCGGGCAGCAACTGCTCTTCCAGCACCTTGATCATCTTGTCGCGATAGGCCGCCGATTCCGCCTTCCAATCAACAGGATTGTCATGCCCCAGATGCGGCACGGGGCTGAGGACATAGAATGTATCGTCCCCTTCAGGTGCCACCGACGGATCGGTGACACTGGGCCTGTGGACATAAAGGCTCATATCGTCGGCCAGCTTGCCCTTGATGAAGATGTCGTTCACCAGACCCTTGTAGCGCGGCGCATTCAGGATCGTGTGATGGCCCGCATCGGCCCATTTGCCGCGCGTGCCCTTGGTGCCGAAATACCAGACATAAAGCCCCATCGACCAACGCGATTTTTTCAGCTTCTTGTCGGTCCAGCGTTTCACCGCATGGTTCCGCAAAAGCCGCGTATGCGTATGCCCCGCATCGGCATTGGACACCACGATATCGGCATCAATCCTCTCGCCGCCCGCAAGCCTGACACCCACGGCGCGCCCGTTCTCGACCACGATCTCATCCACATCGGTTTTCAGCCGCAGCAGGCCGTTCTGTTCCTCGATCACATGCGCCATCGCCTGTGCAATCGCGACCACGCCACCCATCGCATAATGGACGCCGAATTCCTTCTCCAGATGGCTCACAAGAATATACATCGAAGTCACGTTGAACGGATCGCCACCGATGAACAGCGGATGGAAGGAAAACGCCATGCGTAACCGCTCGTCCTTGAACCGCTTGGCAGCATGGGCATAGACTGAACGGTCGGCGCGCATTTTCACGAAACTCGGCAGCACTTTTAGCAGATCGGCGAATTTGTGCATCGACCGGCGGCCCAGATCCTCGAACCCGAACCAGTAACGCGCCTCGCTGTCTTTCAGAAACTTCTCGTAGCCCGGCAAGTCACCCGGCGACAGGCGCGCAACCTCGGCGCGCATCGCATTGGTATCCTGACGGGCGGTAAAGCTGGACCCGTCGGGCCAGCGGATTTCATAGAAAGGGTCCATCGGGCGCAAATCGACCTCGGCCTTGAAATCGCGCCCGCAGATCGCCCACAGCTCTTTCAGGATTTGCGGCACCGTCACGATGGTCGGCCCCAGATCGAACCTGTGCCCCCCTTGCGTGATGGATGACCCACGCCCGCCGGGCATGTCCAACCTGTCGATCACGGTCACGCGGTAACCGCGCGCCCCCAATCGCATGGCCGAGGCAAGACCGCCCAGACCGGCACCGATTACAACGGCATGTGGCGCAAGCGCGCGGGCGGCTTCGTCTGCAAGACGTGTATCGACTCGTGTCATCATCTGTCAACTGTAACATGTCTAGTTTAGTTTACAATCTGCAAGCTTGATCTCTTTCCAATTCCGCTGCGACATGTCAGACTAAATTGACACATGCGATGAAAGTGACCGATGCAGACCGTCAGCCTCAGCTTCTTCCGCTATGATAGCCTGCTAAACCGGCTTTGGGCGCTGGCGATGATGGGCGCCGCGCGCCTGTCGATGCCGCGCGTGGCTGGGATCGGATTCTGGAAACTCTGCGGCTCCGGCACGGGCGAGGGCTTCATGCCGCTACCCAATACCGCTGTCTATGCCATTCTCGCTACTTGGCCGGACGAGGCAACAGCCCGCCGCCAGACCGCACAGGCACGCATTTTCCAACGCTACCGCCGGCGCGCCGTCGAAAACTGGACCGTGTTCCTCACCCCCACTTCGGCGCGTGGCGTCTGGTCCGGAGTCGCCCCGTTCACCGTGACCGAAACCCCCACCCCCGGCCCGCTGGCAGCATTGACCCGCGCCACGGTCAAACCCTCGGTCGCGCTGAAATTCTGGCGCCGCGTGCCCGATATCAGCCAGATGATCGGGTCTGACACCAATGTCGCCTTCAAGATCGGCATCGGCGAGGTGCCGCTGTTCCATCAGGTGACATTCTCGATCTGGCCCGATACCGACAGCATGGCCGCCTTCGCCCGCGAGGACGGTCCCCATGCGCGCGCCGTCCGCGCCGTGCGCGAAGGCAACTGGTTCCGCGAGGAACTTTACGCCCGCTTCCGTGTCCTTGGCGACGCAGGAAGCTGGCAGGGCGGCAGCCCGCTTACCAGACTGGACAGACCTGCATGACCTCTCCCTTCCCGTTTTCAGCCATCGTCGGGCAAACCGCGATGAAACAGGCGATGATCCTCACCGCGATCGACCCCGGCATTGGCGGTGTTCTGGTCTTCGGCGATCGCGGCACCGGCAAATCCACCGCCGTGCGCGCGCTGGCCGCCTTGTTGCCCCCGATCACGGCGGTCGAAGGCTGCCCCGTAAACTCGGCTCGGATCGAGGATTGCCCCGAATGGACCGAAATAGGCTCGAAAAAAGTCGTGTCCCGCCCGACCCCCGTGATCGACCTGCCCTTGGGCGCGACCGAGGACCGCGTCGTCGGTGCGCTGGATATCGAACGCGCCCTGACCCGCGGCGAGAAGGCGTTTGAACCCGGCCTGCTGGCCCGCGCCAATCGCGGCTACCTTTATATAGACGAGGTGAACCTGCTCGAAGATCACATCGTCGACCTGCTACTCGATGTGGCCCAATCGGGCGAGAACGTGGTCGAACGCGAAGGTCTGTCAATCCGTCACCCCGCCCGTTTCGTGCTGGTCGGTTCCGGCAACCCCGAAGAGGGCGAGTTGCGCCCGCAACTGCTCGACCGTTTCGGCCTGTCGGTCGAAGTCCGCTCGCCCACGGATATCGAGGAACGGATCGAGGTGATCCGCCGCCGCGACGGCTTTGAATCCGACAATGCCGCCTTCATGAAGCGCTGGCGCAGCGCCGATACCAAGATCCGCAACCGCATTCTGGCCGCGCGTAAAGCCCTGCCGCAGATCGTGACATCTGACGCGATCCTGCGCGATTGTGCCGAACTTTGCGTCGCCCTCGGCTCGGACGGTTTGCGCGGCGAGCTGACCCTGCTCCGCACCGCCCGCGCGCTGGCCGCCTATCTTGAGGACACGACCCTGACGCGCGATCATCTGCGCGACATCGCGCCCTCCGCTCTCAGCCACCGCCTGCGCCGCGATCCGCTGGACGAGGCCGGATCGGCCACACGCGTGGCCCGCACCGTCGCGGACGTACTGGGGTGAGCGAGGGGGCCGACAGATGGCAGAACGCCTGTCTGGCCTTGCGGCTTCTGGCGGTTGATCCTGTCGGCCTGAAAGGTCTGTGCCTGCGCGCCCGCATGGGTCCGCCGCGTCAGGCTTTTGCCGATCTGCTGCATATCCTGCCCTTGCCCGCGCGCAAACTGCATCCCACCATCTCGGACGAACAGCTTTTCGGCGGCATTGATCTGGCCGCCACCCTTGCCGGTGACAGGGTCGTGCTGAACAAGGGGCTGACCGCGACACCCGCCGCCCTGATGCTGTCAATGGCCGAACGCGCCGGACCCGATCTGGCCGCGAAACTGGCGCAGGTGCTGGACACGGATCAGGGTCACTGCCTTGTCATGCTGGACGAAGGTGCGGGGGACGAGGAAACCGCACCCCCTGCCCTTAAGGAACGGCTGGCCTTCCATCTGGACCTTGACGGGATCGGCGCGCAGGAACTGACGACGCCGCCCGTCAACCTGTCCGATCTGGTGACAGCCCGCCAACGGCTTGCCGTGATCACCGCCAGCGCGGATGACGTGACCAGCCTTGTCACCATCGCGCTCCGTTTCGGCATCGACAGCCTGCGCGCACCCCTTCTGGCCCTGCGCGCCGCCCGCGCCCATGCCGCCCTGATGGGCCATGACCGGATCGAGACCACGGATGTGACCGCCGCCGCAAGCCTTGTCTATCCCTCGCGCGCCACGATGATTCCCGCTGATGAAGACCCGCAGGAAGACGCCCCCCAAGACCCTCCCCCGCCGGAAGATCAACCGGCCGAGGGCGAGAATCCCGAACCGCTGACAGGCATCCCCGACGAGCTGCTGATCGAAGCTGTGCGTGCCCTGCTGCCCCCGCATCTGCTGGACAGGATCATCGCTGGCGCGACCGCGCGCGGTGCCACCGGATCAGGCGGGGCTGGCGCGCGGCACAAGGGCAACCGGCGCGGTCGTCCCCTACCCTCGCGCCCCGGTCGTCTGGATGGCATCGCGCGGATTGATCTGGTCGCCACCCTGCGCGCCGCCGCCCCGTGGCAGCCGATGCGCCGCACAGCCACTCCCGACGCCAAGGGCCTGATGATCCGCCCCGCCGATATCCGCCTGAAACGCTACGAGGAAACATCCGACCGCCTGCTGATCTTTGTCGTCGACGCCTCTGGCTCTGCTGCGATGGCCCGTCTGGGCGAGGCGAAAGGCGCGGTCGAATTGCTGCTGGCCGAGGCCTATGCCCGCCGCGATCACGTCGCCCTGATCGCCTTTCGCGGCGACGGGGCCGAAGTGCTTTTGCCGCCCACGCGCTCGCTTGTGCAGACCAAGCGCCGGTTGGCCGGATTGCCCGGCGGTGGCGGCACACCCTTGGCCGCCGGCCTGAAAGCCGCAGGCGAACTGGCTGTGCAGGCGCGCGGTCGCGGCCTGAGCCCGACGCTCGCGCTGCTGACCGACGGGCGCGCCAATATTGCGCTGGACGGCCAACCCAACCGCCCCCGCGCCGCCACCGATGCCGAAACGCTGGCACGGATGCTGCGCGCGCAGGGGATCGCGGGTCTGGTGCTGGATGTCTCGGTCCGCCCGCAAGAGGCGCTGCGCGGTCTCGCCGCGCATATGGGCGCGCCCTATATCGCCCTGCCCCGCGCCGATGCCAAACGCCTCAGCGGTGCCATTTCCGCCGCCTTGGAGGGTTGAGCCATGGACTGGCCGCGCGACCTACCAAACTGGCCCAATGCCGCCCTGTCGCGGCTGGTGCCCAACCGCCCGCATCGCTGGCATGTGCAGGAATCAGGCACCGGCCCTTTGATCCTGCTGATCCACGGCGCAGGCGGGGCCACCCATAGCTGGCGCGATATCCTGCCCGATCTTGCGCGGAATTTCCACGTTGTAGCGCTTGATCTGCCGGGGCAAGGATTCACCGCGCTGGGGTCGCGCCAGCGTTGCGGGCTTGAGATGATGGCCGAGGATATCGCCAGCCTTTGCGCCGCACAGGGCTGGCAGCCCGATGCGATCATCGGCCATTCCGCCGGTGCCGCCATTGCCTTGCGCCTGTCGCAGCGCCTGCACTCGGCGCAAGGAAAAACCCCCGTGGTGATCGGCCTCAATGCAGCACTTGGCCCCTTCAAGGGCATGGCTGGCTGGCTTTTTCCCGTGCTGGCCAAGCTGCTGGCGCTCAACCCGCTGACGGCTGGGCTGTTCGTGCGCTCGGTCTCGGGTCAGGGGCGGGTGCAGGCTCTGATCCGCTCGACAGGCTCTGATCTCGACGCGCAGGGCATGGCGCTTTACGAGCGTCTGATCCGCGACAAGGGCCATGTCGATTCCACATTGCTGATGATGTCGCAATGGAAACTCGACCGCCTGCTGGACGATCTGCCAAAGATCACAACGCCCGTCACCCTGATCGCAGGCCGCAAGGACAAGGCCGTGCCCCCCGATGTATCGGAACGCGCCGCCGCCCGCCTGCCCGATGCCCGCTATATCGCCCTGCCCGATCTGGGCCACCTGGCGCATGAGGAAGAGCCCGCCCTGATCTGCAATCTGATCCGCGAAACCCTGCATAAAAACGGCATTTCGGGCTGGATCAGAGACTGACAGCATACAGGCCACCTAGCCGGGCATGTCTTCCACAAACTCCGGCAACTCGATCCAGACCTGCGCGCCTTTTGCAAGGCCAAGCGCGATTCCGACACGGCCCGCCATCACTTCGGCCTTGATGCGCGCGATAGGCAGGCCCAGCCCCGCACCGAAGGTGGTGCCCGCAGCATGGTCCAGCCGCTCAAACGGCGCAAAGGCCAGATCGGAATCGAAGGCCCCGAACCCCGGCCCGTTATCGCTGATGATAATACGGACGCGACCAAAACCGTGCCGCGTCACGTCAACCGACACGACACCGCCCTTGCCGCAATAGCGCAGCGCGTTCTCGACGATCTGCGCCAAAGCATCATCCAGCAGCGCAGGGTCGGCCAGAACCCGTGCATCGGTCGCACCCGATGTCACCGTGATCTTGCGATCCTCGGCCTCGGCGCGGTAGCGCTCCAACACGCGCGCCACAGATTGCGACACGCTAACCGGCGTCAGGTTCACAGGTGCCCGCCGCGCCGCCACATCCGCAAAATGCATCGTCTTTTCCACTGTGCCCAACAGCGCTTGCCCCGCCTCGGCGATATGGGCCGCATATTCCGATTGCTGGGTATCCCCCCCATCGCGCGCCTCGTCACGGATCAGACCGGCCATACCGATCACCGTATGCAGGGGTGTTCGCATCTCGTGGCTGATCCCCGCAAGAAACGCCGTCTTGGCGCGGCTCGATTGCTCGGATTCGCGCCGCGCTTTCTCCAGACTGACGGCATAGACCTCGGTGGCATTGGCATAATAAAGCAATTGCAGGATCACGATGCTGAAAGCTGACAGAACAGCCGCAGGCGCATAGATGCTGCCCGCCAGATCCTCGGGAATCAGAACCGGAAACCGGTCGCGCATCCCGAACCACAGCAGCCACAAAACCACCGGCAGCGCCGCCATGCCGATCAGAAGAACCCGTTCGCGGCTCGGCGAGAAAAGCGCAAAGGGAAACCCTGCCAAGGGCACCAGTATCACCGCCATCAGCCCCGCAGGATGGACAACACATGCCGCCAGAAAAACTGCGATATTCGTCGTAAGCAACCAGATCATATTGACGCAAAGCAAGGACACCCGCCCTTTCAGCAGGCGGGCAAGGGCAAATCCGCCGAAAGCCAGCGCCGCAATACCAAACGGACCCAATTCGCCACTGAACGCGGTCAGCACAAGCCAACCCGAGCAGATCAACAAACCGTAAGTGATGAAGATGAACGAAATACCGGCGCGACCGATGCCTGTATTGTCACCATCCACCTGTCTGCCCTCCAAGGCACGTTTTTCGTCTGATATCACGAAACTCATAAAACAACCCATATCCGGACCGGATAACCGCAAACACACCGCAAAATCGCAGTGCTTATGCCGCGATGCGGGTTGCACTGTCCAGCCCGCTTGCCCTGCGCCGAAGGACGCGGGCCTTGTCTTTCAGCAAAGAGGCTGCCCAAAAGGTCGGCGCTGGTTCGACGGGTCAACACGCGCCGTACAAGCCTATTCGAATTGCCCGTTCTGCATCAGGAAATCATACCCTTCGCGGATATCGCGGGCCAGCAGACCGGCGGCTGCCTCGCCGTCGCCCTCTTCCAAACGCCGGACGATTTCGTCATGGTAGTCCAGCGCAAGGATACCGCGCAGGTCATTGTCGAACTGCCCGCTGAACTGGCGCAGAAACGGACCGACCTGCAACCATAGCGTTTCAATCAGAAACAGCAATGAGGGCGATCCGCAGGCGGCATAGATACTGAACTTGAAATCATGATTATGCAGCAAATAGGCGTCGATATCCTGATCCTCGGCAGCGGCCGTCAGGGCCACGGCCACCTGCCGCAGCTTCACCAGACCGGCGCGGTCCAGCCCGTCAACAGCCCTGCGCGCCGCAGCAGGCTCGCAAATCAGCCGCGTTGTCATCAGGTCCGAAAACCGCGTCCGCGTCATCGCAGGCAGGATCATTGATCCGTTGGCCAACTGGTCCAGCGCATGCAGGGCCTGCAACCGCATCAGCGCCGAGCGCACCGGCATGTCACTGGTCCCCAGCTCCGCCGCCAGTTTGCGCGATGTCAGCTTGCGCCCCGGCGCGATCTGGCCCGACATCAACGCATGGCGCAGCCGCTCATAGACCTGTTCATGCAGGGGCTGCGCCGCGATGGGACCAAGGCCAAAAGGGGTTTGGCTGCTCATAGGGTCGTGCCGTAAAGCTGCCATTCAAGATCGGTCACCGTCACCGCCAGCGCATCATGCTCGCCGCGTTTCACCGCCGCAAACATTTGGTGCAGCGGCGCGCCCAGCAAGGCCTGCATCTGCGTGCAGGCCTCGAACTGCCCGATCGCATCCAGCCAGCCGCTTGGCATGGGCGCATAGCCTTTAGCGCCGCCCGCACCCGCGGGACCGGCCTCAAGACCCGCCGCGATCCCGTCAAGCGCGGCCCCCAGCACGATGGCGGCCACCAGATAGGGATTGGCATCGACACCTGCCACGCGATGCTCGAAATGCCGCGACGTGGCGCTGCCCGCGGGAATCCGCAGCGCGACATTGCGATCCTCGACCCCCCATGTATTCGAGGCAGGCGAATAGACAGTGCCCGCAAAGCGCCGCCAACTGTTCAGAACTGGTGCCAGAACCAGCATCGACGCCGCCATGCTTGACCGGATACCGCCAATGGCCTGCAACATCACCGCCGACAGTTCCCCCTGGGACGGATCGGCAAAGACATTCGCGCCCTGTTCATCCGTCAGCGACAGATGCAAATGCATCCCCGATCCCGAACTGTGCGAGAACGGTTTGGCCATGAAACAGGCCTCCATCCCGAAGCGCCTTGCCGTGGTCCGCAACAACCGCTTGGCGCGCACGATATCATCCGCCGCCCGCGCGAGCGCGCGGTAGCGCAGCGTCAATTCGAACTGTCCCGGCGCATATTCCGAAATCAGGCTTTCCAGCGGCAGTTCCAGCGCCGCCGCACCTTCGTAAACCGCATCGAAGAACGGGGCCATCTCGTCCAGCTCGTCCACCGACATGCAGTTGGTGCCCGTCAGACGCCGCCCCGTCATCGGTGCGCGCGCCGGCCGTGGCCGCCCATCGGCATCGCGGGTCTGATCAACCAGATAGAATTCCAGCTCCAGCGCCCCCATCGGGGTGAGGCCCATCGCTTGCGCGCGGTCGATCTGCGCCAATAGCGCATGGCGCGGGTCCAGCGGATGGGGCGCAGCATCCGCGCTGTCCATCTGCAACAGCACCAGCCCGCGCCCCGTCGCCGTTTGATAGCTCAGCGTCTGCGGCACCGGCCAGCACCGGCTGTCGCCGCCACCATCCTGCATGACCGCAATCGCCCCTGCCACATCATCGCCCGCCACATCCTGCGCAAAAAGCGAGGCTGGCATCCCACGCCCCGAGGCAAACAGGCTTTCCAATTCATGCCGTCGGATGATCTTGCCCCGCCCGACCCCGTGCAGATCGCTCAGCACAATATCAATAGCCTGCACATCAGGATAGGTTTCCAGAAAACGCACTGCCTCGGACAAGGGGGCGCGTTGGGAAGGCTGGGGTGACTGGAGCATGTGACCTGTCTCTGATTTTTTGTGATCGCATAATCTATCGCAATCCGGCGTTCCACGGAAAACACGAACGTATACGCATTTTTTACGAAATATAGTGCGGTGATTACTCTCTTGTAAGTCAGACAGTCGCCTTCTAATTTGCGATCGCAAAACATGGAAGCCGGAATGGAACAGCCAGACAGCACAACGCGGATCGCGATTCTTGGCGCCGGCCTGATCGGTACCGCCTGGGCTGCGCTATTCCGTCACCACGGCTTTGACGTCCGCATCTGGGACCCTGCCCCCGAAGCGCTGGATAGCGCCGAGGCGCGTATGACCATCCCTTTGGCGCAACTGGCCGAAATCGCCTCCGATGCAGGGCGATCCGGCACGCTGACCCTGTGCAAATCGCTGGAAGACGCGGTGACCGGCGCGGCGCTGGTTCAGGAAAACGCGCCCGAAAGCATCCCTGTCAAACACGTGCTCTATGCCCAAGTCGAACCGCATCTGGCAACGGACACCATTCTCGCCTCCTCCTCCTCGGCATTGACATGGTCCGATCTTGCCCCCGCCCTGCAAGACCCCGCGCGCCTGATCACCGCGCATCCGTTCAACCCGCCGCATCTTGTGCCACTGGTCGAGGTTTACGGCACCGATCCCGCCCGCATCCACCGCGCCGAAGCGATCTATCGCGCGGCAGGCCGCGTGCCGGTGCGTCTGAAAAAGGATGCAACCGGCCATATCGCGAACCGCCTTGCCTCGGCCCTGTGGCGCGAGGCCGTGTTCATGGTGCAGGACGGGATCGCTGATGTTGAAGCGATAGACGCGGCCCTCGTGAACGGACCGGGCCTGCGCTGGTCGGTGCTGGGCGCGCATATGGCCTATCATCTGGGCGGCGGGGCTGGCGGGATGGCGGGATATCTCGCGCATCTCGGCCCCAGTCAGGAACGCCGCTGGTCTGCCTTGGGGCAACCTTCGCTGACTCCCGACGTGCAGGCCGCTCTGGTTGCAGGCACGACCGCGGCCGCAAACGGGCGCAGTATCACCGAACTGGAAGCTGCGCGCGACAAAGCCTTGATTGCCGCCCTGTGCGCCCGCAATGATGCACCCAATGTCTGACACCTGCCCACACATGACCCCGCACCCCCGCGCCGGTTGATCCACACCGCCTGAAAGGACCACGCCATGAACGACCTACCCAATATCTCGCTTGCCGAACTGGACAAGCTCAGCCTCTTCCACCCCGTCAGCTCGATCGACGACATCCAGAAAAACGGCCCGCAGATCTATACCTCCGCCACCGGCGTCGAGGTGACGCGCGACAGTGGCCAGACCCTGCTGGATATGGGCGCGGGCTTGTGGTGCGTAAATATCGGCTATGGCCGCTCGGAACTTGTGCAAGCGGGGGCCGAGGCAATGCAGGCCCTCAGCTTCCAGCATTTCTTCGGCGGCGCCTCGGCAGAACCTACGATCCGGCTGGCCGACCGTCTGCTGGGCCTGTTCCGCGATACCGTTCCGGGATCGGACATGGCGCGCGTGTTCTTCGGCAATTCCGGCTCGGATGCCAATGACACGGCAATGAAGCTGGTCACCTATTACAACAACCTGCGCGGCAAGCCCGCCAAGAAAAAGATCATCTCGCGCAAGGGCTCCTATCACGGTCTGACCATGGCTTCGGGCAGCCTGACAGGGATTGAGGGCTATCACACCGCTTTCGATCTGCCGATTTCAGGCGTGCTGCACACCTCCTGCCCGCATCATTTCGCCTTCGCCCACAAGGGCGAGACCGAGGCGGCCTTTACCGACCGCCTGATCGCGGAACTGGAAGAGATGATCGCCCGCGAAGGTGCCGACACGATTGCCGCCTTCATCGCGGAACCCGTCATGGGTACCGGCGGCGTGCTGCTTCCGCCCGAGGGGTATTTCCCCCGCGTGCAAGAGGTGCTGGCCCGCCACGACATCCTGCTGATCGCGGATGAGGTGATCACCGGCTTCGGGCGCACCGGCCAGTGGTTCGGCAGCGGCACCTACGGGCTGCGCCCCGATATCGTCTCGCTCGCCAAGGGCCTGACGAGCGCCTATTTCCCGATGTCCGCCTCGATCATCTCGAACCGCATGTGGGAGGTGTTTGCCAGTGCATCCGAACAAAAAGGCGCGGTGATGCACGGCTTTACCTATTCCGGCCATCCGGTTGGCGCGGCCATAGCACTGGCCAATCTCGACATCATCGAGAAAGAAAACATGGTCGAGAACTCCGCCAAGCTCGGACCCGTCCTGCTGGACGCCTTGCGCGGCGCGGTGGGCGACAACCCCCATGTCGGCGACGTGCGCGGCATCGGCCTGATGGCAGGCGTCGAATTTGCCGGTTTCCCTGCTGGCACCACGGCGCATAAATTGGTCGCCAAACACGCGATGGAAGCAGGCGTGCTGACCCGTGGCCTGCCCTTCATGCCGGTCACATCCTTCTCGCCCCCGCTCTGCGTGACCGAGGCCGAGATCACCGAGGCCGCGACACGCTATTCGAAGGCGCTGGAGGCAGCCACACCCGCATTGGACAAGATGCGCGGCTGACCTTTTTCGCTTCACAACAGGCCGATCCGTGGCGCCGCCATTTTTTGGCACGCGCTGCGGATCGGCAGCCGAGCGCACCCACAGACCAATGCGGTACAAGCACTGCGGGAGGGCGATCGCAGAAAAACCCAAAGACGCTCTAAACTGAACGCCCTGCCAGTCGTTAGCAATTCAGCGGCAACAGGAGAGCGCCTTGAAAGACACCACAGATGTAACCCCGTCGCCCGTCCAACGTGTCACAATGGATGCGATCTCGACGCAATCCGCCCAAGCCACGGTGCATGCCAACCAGAGCGTGAACCGCATCCGCCGGATCACCAGCCAGATGAAAATGCTGGCCCTCAACGCCAAGATCGAAGCCGCCAAAGCCGGACCTTTCGGGCGCGGTTTCTCGGTCGTCGCCCAAGAGGTCGGCATCGTCGGCGACGAGATCAACGGCATCGCGCAGGACATTCAGACCGAACTGACCCGCCGCCTGTCCGAACTGGCCGACATGGTCACCGCGATGGATCACGACACGACCGGCGAAAGACTGGTCGATCTGGCCTTTACCAGCGTCGATACGATTGACCGCAACCTTTACGAACGCACCTGCGACGTGCGCTGGTGGGCTACGGATTCGTCATTCGTGACCGCCCTGACTGATCCGTCACAGTCCAACCTGCACTTTGCCGGCCAGCGGCTTGGCGTCATACTGGACGCCTATAACATCTATCTCGATCTGTGGGTCTGCGACACACAAGGACGGATTCTGGCCAATGCCAGACCGCAGAAATTCAATGTCACAGGGGCATCCGTCAGGGATCTAACAGTGTTCCAGGCAGCGCTGGCCCAGTCATCGGGCGATGACTTCGTCGCGGGCGACGCGATGTGCGCGCCTTTGTTGCAGGACAGACAGGTGACCTATTACGCCTGCGCCATCCGCGAGAATGGCGACAAACACGGTCGCATCATCGGGGTCATGATCACCTGTTTCGACTGGGAACCGCAGGCGCGCTCTGTGGTCTCGTCGGTGCGGATGGATGACAGCATGGTCAGGAACAAGACCCGCCTGCTGCTGGTCGACCGGAAAAACCGCGTGATCGCCGCATCGGATGGCCGCGGTTTTATGGTCGAAAGCATCACTTTCCCCGCAGATGCCGACCCCGTAGCGGGTTTCTTCCGGCAGCACGGCAAACTGGTCGCCTATCACGCAACCGAAGGGTTCGAGACCTATAAGGGTCTTGGCTGGAAAGGCGTCGTCACACAGGACATCCCGCAAGACAAGCTGGCTGACTAAAGGTCGGTGTCCGGCTGATCACGCCAGCGGCGGTGTGTCGATGCGCGGGGGTGGCGCGCCCACACCATCGCCTGTGCCGCGTTCCGCAAGCCAGCATCGATCAGTGGGGGCGGCAAGGCAAGCAGGCGCTAACGCCCCTTGTGCACACAATGCCCGCCTTCTAGCGTGATGCGCGAACAGGGCGAATACCTTTGCCCAACACCGCCAACGCCGCGTGTCATCGCTACAAAGGACAGACCATGGATTTCACCATCTCCCCACGGATCGAGGATTTTCGCGCCCGTATCGCCAGCTTTGTCGAGGACGAGATCCTGCCGGTCGAGGCTGACCGCAGCACATGGGACGCACATGACAATATCGGCTACCCCGCGATGGAACCCCTGCGCGCCAAGGCCCGCGAACAGGGGCTGTGGTGCCTGCAACTCAAACCCGAAACCGGCGGGCAGGGTCTGGGCAGGATGGGCATGGCGGTGTGCTACGAGGAGATGAACCGCTCGATCTTCGGGCCTGTGATCTTCAACTCCGCCGCCCCTGACGATGGCAATATGATGGTGCTTGAACAGGCCGGCACAGCCGCGCAGAAAAAGCGCTGGCTTGATCCCATCGTGCGCGGCGATGTGCGCTCTTCCTTCGTGATGACAGAACCGCATCCGGGCGGTGGGTCCGATCCCGGCATGATGATCACTACCGCCACAAAGAAGGGTGGCAGCTACATCATCAGCGGGCGCAAATGGTTCATCACGGGTGCGGCAGATGCCAGCCATTTCATCCTGCTCGCCCGCACCTCGGACGATCCGCGCCGTGGCCTGACCGCCTTTCTGCATCACAAGGATGAACCCGGCTGGCGCATCGACCGCCGCATCCCGATCATGGGGCCCGAGGAACATGGCGGCCATTGCGAACTGGTCTACGAGGATATGGAACTGCCCGCCGACCGTATCATCATGGGCGAGGGGATGGGCCTCAAGATCACCCAGATGCGGCTGGGGCCAGCCCGCCTGACCCATTGCATGCGCTGGCTGGGGCTGGCGAAACGCTGCACCGAGATCGCAGGCGACTATGCTGCCAACCGTCACGGATTCGGCATCCGCCTGTCCGACCGCGAAAGCATCCAGATCAAGATGGGCGATCTGGCCATGGGGATCGAAATCGGCCGGTTGCTGGTGATGAAGGCCGCATGGGCGCTGGATCAGGGCAGCTTTGCCAGGAAAGAGGTGTCGATGGCCAAGATCCATTGCGCCAACCTGCTGCACAAGGCGGCCGATGTGGCGATCCAGATCAACGGCGCGCGCGGCTATTCGCAGGATACCGTGCTGGAATGGATCTACCGCTATGCCCGTCAGGCCCGTCTGGTCGATGGTGCGGACGAGGTGCACCAGATGGTGCTGAACCGCCATCTGGCCGAAGAAGGCCGCGATTTCTGGCGCTGGCTGCCCGAAGACTGACCGCCCGAAACACATCCCGAATCGACCGAACAACACCGCGAATCCGCCCCCCGACGGGCGGATTCCGCACCGCTTTGCCCTCGCTTTCGGCCCTGTCCAGCGGCATCCGCACAGGCCCGCCAAAACCGGCAGGGCCATGCGCCATATTGCTGCCACAGGCATGGACGCCCCCCGCCGCAATGCGACCAAGAACGCATCAGACCTTGGTATATATTTGCTTGTCCATGCGGTTGGACGCGCCTTTTTCCACCTGATGGCGGATATCGAAGCTTGGCCTGATCGGGGCATCACCATCGACATGGAAGGCCAATCCCGGCCCCGATCAACCCAGTGAAGAAAGATACGAAAATGAGCCTGACACGCAAAACCCTGAAAACCGCCATCCGCATGTTCTGCAAGGACGAGGATGGCGCAACCGCCATCGAATACGGTCTGTTTGCCGCCCTGATCGGCGCGGTCATCGTCGGCACCGTCGCCACGCTTGGTACGCAAACCAATTCCGGCTTCACAACAATGAGTGACGCTCTCGCAGGC
The DNA here is from genome assembly GCF_021021435.1 of Seohaeicola saemankumensis. Classification (GTDB taxonomy): domain Bacteria; phylum Pseudomonadota; class Alphaproteobacteria; order Rhodobacterales; family Rhodobacteraceae; genus Seohaeicola. Next base: position 132,923 of record NZ_JAINWI010000016.1, on the reverse strand, counting down.
GAAAGCGACGAGGCCCTGTAACCCCGTTCCGACCTGTGGTTGATGGGTGCGCTTCTCCCCGTTGGGCGCACCCGAAACCCGCCACTCCTTTCAAGGTTAGTTTCATGACAGCCCCGAATTCCCCGCCAGATCATATCACCCGCATGGCCGCCTATGTCTGCACCGACGCCGGTGCCCAGACAGCGCGTGACGTGATGACCGCCATGGGTGCGGATCTGACCGCCATCTATGGCGGCGGGCTCAGCGGTGCCGCCCGCATCAGCACGGATCGCCCACTGGCGCAAACCGTGCTGGCCGAGCTTGGCCAGTTGCCGCAAGACGCGGCCTGCGAATGCGTGGCCGAGATCGCGCGCAGCGGCGCCACCGTGATCGTGCTGGGTCAGACCAACAGCCTTGTCACCTATCGCGCGCTGCTTCAGGCGGGTGCGTCCGACTATTTTGCCTTCCCCGTCCACACCGACGAGGTTGTGCAGGCCGCAACACCCGCCCCCGCAATGGCACCCGCCGCACCGGATCATCCGGTAGCAGCCAGATCGCTGCGGATCGCGGTTGTCGGATGCAATGGCGGCGTCGGGGCCAGCCTGCTGGCGCAGAATCTTGCCTATCTCGCCAGCGCGCCCAAGGGCGCTGCCTACCGCACCGCCCTGATCGACGCCGATCTGCGTTTCGGCACGCAAGCGGTGGATCTTGACCGTGCCGATACGCCCGGCCTTTTCGAGGCCCTCAGCGCGCCCGAGCGTGTGGACGAGACATTCCTGAACGTCACGATGGAAAAGCTGACCGACACGCTGTCGCTATACGCCCATCAGGTCAGACACGGACAGGGTCTTGGCACGCTGGAAGCCGCCTTGCCGCGCCTAGTCCGCTCGGTCACAGCCTGTTTCGAGGCGCTGATCGTCGATTTGCCGCGTCACGTCCTGTTTGACCAGCCCGAGATGGCCGAGGCTTTCGACGCGATCATCCTTGTGGTTCCGGCAGGCTATGCCGGTGTGAATGCCGCCAGCCGCCTGATGGCCAGCCTGCGTGCCGATGCCCCGTCAACCCGCCTGCTGCCGGTCCTGTCGACATTGCGAACCGATGCAGGGCTGGCCCTCAAGGATATCGAGAAAAGCATCGCGCAGCCTGTCATCACGACATTGCCGCGCAACGATACCGGCCTGCGCCGTGCCCATCTGGCCGCCAAACCGCTGATCCAGATGCAGCCGCGCGGCCCCTATGCCAAGGCGCTGCAAATCCTTTGGCAGAACGCCATCGCCCCCACAAACCCTGCGCCCTCGGCACGGTCTGCACCGTGGACATTGTGCCTGCTCGGAAAGGCCGTCGCATGACCCTCCATATGCCCCAACCCGCCCTGCGCGAGGCACTGGCCAATGTCGTCAATATCGCCCGCCAGATGGATGCCGACAGGCTATCGGTCGAGGAACGCGCCAATGCCGCCGTGTCGCATGTCGTGGACCGTGCAGGCACGCATTGGCCGCTGTCGTTCCAACGCAAGGTGCTGGCCGATGCCATCGACGCCCTGACGACCGAAACACAGGCGACAGATACCCCGCGCCAGCCCATCCCGCTGCGTATCCACCGGGCGCAACCCGCTCCCGCACCCGTATCGGCTCTGGCACCCGTGACACAGCTCCACAGCCTCAAACCGGCCCCCGCCGCCAAAGCCCCTGCTGACGCGCCCGCGCCCAAAGCAACAGCCGCAGCCCCGTCCAAGATTCTTTTGTCGCTGGCCAATGACGTCACCCTTGCCCTGCTTGAAGTGCTGGATTTCTCCTCTCTTGCGGGCAAGCCCTATGCCGAACAAAAGACCCTGATCCAGCAGGGGATCGAGGCTGTCTCGGCGGATCGCAAGCTGCATCTGAACAGCCGCGAAGTGTCCGAACTGGTGAACGCGGTGCTGGCCGACATGCTGGGCCTTGGCCCGCTCGAAGGTCTGCTGGCCGATCCCGAAGTGACCGATATCATGGTAAACGGTTGCGATCAGGTCTATGTTGAACGCGGCGGCAAGCTGGAACTGACCGAGGTGCGGTTCCGCGACAATGCCCATGTCGATGCCATCGCGAACCGGATCGTTTCCGCTGTCGGGCGGCGCATCGACGAGGCGCAACCGATGGTCGATGCCCGCCTCAAGGATGGCAGCCGCGTCAATATCACCGTCCCGCCACTGGCGCTGAACGGCCCTACCATCACGATCCGCAAATTCCCGACCGGCACGGTAAAACTGGAAAGCCTTGTCGAAGGCGGCAGCATGTCCGCACAGATGAGCGGGCTTCTGGCCCTTGCCACCTATCTGCGGCTGAACATCCTTGTCTCGGGCGGCACCGGATCGGGCAAAACAACCCTGATCAACGCCATGTCGCAATTTATCCCCGAAGGCGAACGTGTCGTGACCATCGAAGACGCCGCCGAACTGCGCTTCCAACAGCCCCATGTCGTGCGCTTTGAAACCCGTCCGCCAAATGTCGAGGGCAAGGGCGAGGTCACCATGCGGACGCTTGTGCGCAACGCACTGCGGATGCGCCCCGACCGTATCATCATCGGCGAGGTGCGCGGCGACGAGGTGCTGGACCTGCTGCAAGCGATGAACACCGGCCATGACGGATCAATGACGACTCTGCACGCCAATTCCCCGCGCGAGGCATTGACCCGCGTGGAAAGCATGGCGGCGCTGGCGGGCTTCGTTCCCGGCGGTGGCGTGGTGCGGCGGCAACTGGTCGATGCGGTGCATCTGATCGTGCAGGTCTCGCGGATGCGCGACGGCAAGCGGCGGATCACCTCGATCTCGGAAATTGTCGGGATCGCCGAGGATGCGATCACCCTGCAAGACCTGTTCACCTTCCAGATCGCGTCCGACAGCACACAGGCGCGGGTCAACGGGCAGTTCACCTATACCGGATACCGCCCGAAATTCGCCAGCCGCGCCGCCGACTATGGCGTGCTGGACCAGTTGAACGCCATTCTGAGGAAATAGCCCATGTCTGCCTTCATCATCCTTGCGGCAACGGGTCTTGTCGTGAATATCGGCCTTGTTCTGCTGGCGGCGGTTCTGGCGGACCGTCACCGCAGGCGGCATCTGGCCCGCCTGCAACGCGCGGCAACAGGCACGGCGCGCCCCGCGCTGGTGGTCGTCAAACCCCGCAACCGCCCCACCCCCGAGGATGCAGGCCCGCTGCAACGCGCCGTTGCCTTGCTCGAGCGGTTTCTGGACCAGTCCACCCTCAGGCTGACAGTGCAGGAAATTATCCTGCATTCCATGATCGTGGTGCTGGGTCTTTACGCGGTGTCAGTTCTGCTGCTGGGGCTGTCCCCGCTGGGCGCACTGGTCGCCACGCTTGTGGTCTATGCGGCGGTCTTTGCGCTGGTGCTGCGGATCGCGCGCGCCCGCTACCGCGCCGCCTTTGTCGCCCAACTGCCCGAGGCGCTGGATATCTTTGCCCGCGGGTTGCGCGCCGGTCGTCCGATCACCGATTCTCTTGCTGTTGTGCTGGACAATATCAGCGGCCCCGTGCAGCGCGAATTCGCCCGCTGCCACAACGAAATCCGCATGGGCCACAGCCTGCCCGACAGTTTCGAACGCCTCAGCCAGCGCCTGCCCCTGCCCGAGATCGTGTTTTTCTCGGTTGCCACAACCTTGCAGGCCGAAACCGGCGGCAACCTGATCGAAACTCTGGAAAGCCTTGCCAGCCAGCTGCGCGAACGCCGCAAGCTGCGCAAGAAGGCGCATGCCCTGTCATCCGAGGCGCGGGCCAGTGCGGTGATCCTTGCCGGATTGCCCTTTGCCGTCGCCGTGGCGCTGGCCCTGCTGAATGCAGGCTATCTGGAACCGCTCTATGCTGATCCGCGCGGACAGATCATGTCGCTGGTCGCGTTGTGCAGCATCGGGCTTGGCATCTATGTGATGATACGGATGGGAAAGCTGAATGTTTGAACCGGTCCAACCCGTCTTCTGGCTGGCCTTTGCCGGCCTCAGCTTCGGCTTTCTGGGCCTGATGGCCCTGCTCTATGCCGAAAACCAGAACAGCCAACACAGGGCGCGCTTGCGCCGCGCCAACGGCACCGCGCGCCATCTGGACACGGCACAGGGCACCAGCGCCGCCGGACTTTGGGCACGTTGCGGGGCAGGTCTGCGCCGGATCATCCTTGGCATCGGCGAAAGACTGTCGATCGTTCTGGGCAGCGAGGCACGCGAGACAGCCCAAGAACTCGCTTCTGCCGGATATCGTGGCCGCGATGCGCTGCTGATCTTTGCCTTCATGAAAACCGTCTTGCCGCTGGCCACGCTGGTTCTGGGGCTGGGCTGGCTGATACTGACGCGCCCGCTGGACCTTGGCCTGCTGATCCCCGTCGCTGTCGTCATCGCCGCAGCGCTTGGCCTGTCGAAAGGCGTCGATATGTTCATCGACGCGCAGCGCAAGGCGCGGCTGGAAAAGATCAGGCTGGCCTTTCCCGATATGCTGGAACTGCTGGTCATCACCGCCGAGGCAGGGCTTGGCCCGCAGCCCGGCCTGCACCGTGTCGCGCACGAACTGTCCGCCACCCATCCCGAATTGGGCCGCGACGTGCTGCAACTTGTCTCGGAAATGACGATGACCAATGACCGCCGCAGCGCCTATGACAGCTTCAACGCCCGCATCCCCTTGCCGGAAATCAGCGTCTTCACCCAGACACTGGACCAGTCCGACCGCTACGGCACGCCCTTCTCGCGCGCTATGCGGACCTTGATGGATGAACAGCGCAGCAACCGCATGACCGCGATCGAGGAAAAAGCCGCGCGTCTGCCGGTGATCATGACGATCCCGCTGATCTTCTGCATCATGCCCGCCGTCTTTGTCGTGCTGGTGGGGCCTGCGGTCCTCAGCGTGATCGACAACATCCTGTCGGGGGGTTGAAATGGACCTGCTGACCCGCACAAGACAACGCCTTGCCCGTTTCAACCGCGACCAGAGCGGCGCCGTCGCCGTCGAATTCGTGCTGATCGCCCCGCTGCTTTTTGCGCTGCTCTTCGGCACCGTGGTCGTGGGCTATTACATCGGCGTCAGCCATTCGGTGTCCCAACTGGCCACAGGTGCGGCGCGCGCCTCGGTCGCGGGACTGGACAGCGTCGAGCGTGAAGCGCTGGTGCAATCCTATCTGGCCGATGCCAACCGCCGCTATCCGCTGCTGGTGCAATCCGCCCTGTCATCGGATGTTGTGATGGAAGGCCCCAGCCCCGCCGCGATCACCGTCAGCGTCGCCTATGCTGTCGAGGATTCGATCCTTGATCTGGCCAACGGCTTTCTGGGGCTGGATATCGGCACCATCACGAAAAGAGCCTATCTTGCCTATTGATCGCCTCATGTCCCCCCGCATCCTGCGGCAGGAGGATGGTGCCGTTGCCGTCATTGTGGCCTTGCTTCTGACAGTCCTGCTGGGCTTTGTGGCGCTGGGTGTCGATGTCGCCTCGCTTTACCGCGACAGGGCGCAGCTTCAGGCCGATGCCGATCTGGCCGCGATGAGCAGCGTTGCCGCCCTTGAAAACAGCCAGCCCCGTGCCGTGCAGACGCTGGAGCGCAACAAGCGCGGCGCAAACAGCCTGTCCGACCTGCAAACAGGCCGCTTCCTGCGCAACCCCGACATTCCTGCCGCCGAACGCTTTGTTCCGCTGGCCAACGGATCGGCAGGCGTGAACGCGGTCGCGCTGACATTGCAGGACGCGGCCCCCTTGCATTTCGCGCGGATATTCTCGGATACCGACCACGTGACCCTGACCCGCCGCGCGCTGGCGATCCGCACTGGTGCTGCCAGTTTCTCGCTTGGCAGCCATCTGGCACGGTTGGACCCCGCCAACCTGAACGCCCTGCTGTCGAACAGTTTCGATGCCTCGGTCACCTTTGGCACGGGCGATTATGCCCTGCTGGCGCAAAGCAGCGTCAATCTGGGCGATCTGATCGCCACGCTGGACAGCCAGAGCGGTTCCAACCGCCGCAACCCAGCCGCCATTCTGGACACCCGCACCACGGGGGCACAGGTCGCAACAGCGCTGGCAAGCCTGCTGGACGGGCGCGCCGCCACGATCCTTGGGGATGTGGAGCGCATCACCACATCGCTGGACCTGCCGGTTGCCGCGATTGTGGGCGGAATAGACACTGATCTTGGCCTGACTGCGACCGAATTTCTGGCGCAAACCCGCATCTCGGCACTGGACGCGATCCAGGCTGTCGCACAGGTCAACAGGGTCGACCAATCCCTGACCCTTAATACCGCCGCCACTCTTCCGGGTATCCTGAGCGCACAGACACGTCTGGCCGTGGGCGAGCCCCCAGCCCGTTCGGGATGGATCGCCATCGGCGAGGAAGGCGTGCAACTGCACCGCGCCGCCACACGTCTGCGGACGGATATCGAACTGGCCCCCGATCTGCTGGGCGCGCTTGGCGTTGGCGTATCGGCCACGGGCCTGCGCCTGCCGGTCTATGTCGAACTGGCTGGCGCCACCGCTACGCTGGAGGAAATCACATGCGGCGCCCCCCCACAGGACACCGCCGCGCGTTTCGCCACCAGCGCGACACCCTTGCATCCGCAAAACGGCACGGCGCTGGCCGCGCTCTATCTGGGCAGTCTGCCCGCACAGGTCTTTGCAAGCGGTCCGGTCAATCCTGCCGCGCTGGATTTCGCCGATATCCTTGATCTGTCGCTGCGGATCGAACTGCCCCTGCTGCCCGCGATCCAGATCGGCGGTATCACCCTGCAAGCCCGCGCGCGCGCCGCGCTTGGCACCTCGCAAACGCGGATGATCAGCTTCACGGGCGAGGATATCAGCGCCGGACGCACCACGCGCTACTTCGGGTCGGGCGATGTTCTGACCTCGGGCATCGCCGATCTGCTATCCCCCGACCGGATCGAACTGCGCGTCAAACCGGGACAGGAAGGGCTTGTGTCAGGTGTGGCCAACACGCTGTTGCAAAGCGTGCTGGCCCTGCTTCCCGCCCGGATCGTGTCAGGGCTGACTACCCCGCTTGATACGGCACTGGACGATATCCTGAACCAGACGGGCTTGCGTTTGGGGGAAGGGGAACTGACCCTCACCGGCCATCACTGCGAACGCGTGCAACTGGTCCGCTAGGTCATCCGCATGATCACGAAGCGCGCGAGCGTCCGGCAAGCGGCAACACATTGCGCGTGGGAATGCCCTTTTCGACGATCCTTTGCACCGGTGTCTCGTCCTGCGCCATATCGACAATCTCGTCGGTGACAAAAGCGATCAGTTGATAGCGGTTCTCCAGACCCGATTTCTGGTAGATGCTGCCAAGCTGCGACTTCACCGTGGCAAGCGCGCTGCCCCGCATCTCGGCGATCTCGTTATTGGAAAAACCCTTGGCAACAAAGATCGCCACATCCGCCTCGGATTGCGAGAGGCCCCATTTGGGCGCATGGCGGGCAATGACGGTTTCCTTGGCCACCGGCATGCTTTCACCGGGCGACAACCGCTTCTTGCGCTGGTTGTCGGCATAGGTCTTGAACATGCCGTAGCATAGATACCCGACGCCTGCGGTCAGCGCGAAGAACAGCGCGAACAGTCCCGAAACAGTCGCCATATCGACCTGCGCGGGCGTTAGAACCAGCGTCACCAGCAAAACAGTCTTCAAGGCCGCAACACCGGCCACAACCGTACCGACCAAAACCCAATGCTGCATCATAGTAACTTCCTTTTCCTGCCATGTGGTTGATCACGCTCGGGCAAGACCGGAAACGGCCCTGCCAATGGATCATATCAAAGAGAACTTCACTGCAGGATTGTGGCCAATTTGCAGCGACAAAAGGGTGATTATATCGAAACCGGAAACGACGCCGCGTTTCCGTTCACGATACTGTCAGATGAGACATCCCCTTGCCCTGCAGATGCTCCATTGGCCGCCTAACGGCAAGACACGCGCCGGTTAACCCCAGTCCGGTCTTGCAAACACAACCCGCGGGGCCAATCTTGGCACGACTGCACCGCGACCCCGACCGGGAGGCAAGATGACCGATCCAAATGACAGCACAGACCAACGCAATGCCGATCGTCCTGTCCGTGAGATCGTCACGCGGCTGGAAGAACGCGCGGATCATGACAGCGTCACGCTGCGCGACCTTTTGCAGGCAGGCGGGGCCGCATCCTTCATCCCCGCGCTGATCGTGCCTGCCCTGCTGGTTGTCTCGCCGCTCAGCGGTATCCCGTTCTTTTCGACATTCTGCGGCATCACCATTGCCTTCATCGCCGCGCAGATGCTGTTCAAGCGCCAGCATCTGCACCTGCCCGACCTTCTCACAAGGCAAACCGTCCCGGGCGAGAAACTGCGCGCAGGTTTGCTGAAAATGCACCACATCGCCGATTTTCTGGACCGGCGGACACATGAGGGACGGCTCCACCAGCTTGTCGGCAACGGCGGACGAATACTGCCACAACTGCTTTGCGTGATCGCCGGCGCAATGATGCCCCTGCTCGAGATCGTCCCCTTCTCCTCCTCGATCATAGGTGCCGCTGTCCTCTCCTTCGCCGTCGCCCTGCTGACACAAGACGGCCTGTTCGTTCTGATCGGCATGGTGATTATGGCGACACTGGCGACAGTGCTGTCTCTGGTGGTTGGTGGGGCGTTTTGATGTGGCGGACGCGTGACGGTGTGATCGAGACGCCGCCGTGCAGGATAGCGGCCTAGTCACAAAACCCCCGCATCCCCCAACTGCTCGGGGTCCGGCAGGTCGCGCAGGCTTTCCAAGCCGAAGGCGGTCAGGAAGCCTTCGGTTGTCACGAACGTATAGGGCGCGCCGCGGCGGGGGCTGCGGGGGCCGGTGGCGATCAGGCCTTGATCGTGCAGACGCCCGATCAGGTCGCGGCTGATCTCCTTGCCGAAAATATCCTTGAGCCCGTCGCGGGTGACGGGTTGGTGGTAGGCGATGGCGGCCAGAACGGCGGTGTCGAATGCGTTCAGATCAAGCGCCTGACTGCCGACATCTGCCGCAGCCCTGATCACGGCGGCATAGGCGGGGCGCGTGCGCAACAGCCAGCCTTCGGCGGTTTTGGCGATCTCGTAGGGGCGGTCGGTCAGGTCGGCGGCCAGATCCGCGATGAGCAGGTCGACGGCGGCCCCCTGCCCTACGACGCGGGCCAGAGCCTCGCGCGGGACGGAGGTTGCGCTGGCGAAGAGCACTGCCTCGATCCGGCGCATCCATGCGCGCCAGCGGTCTGCCGGGGGCAGATCCTCCAGCGCGCGGTCGAGAGCGGTATCGGGAGCGGGCGCTTTCACCATCCTAGACACCGTAAAGACGGAATGTGGCGCGGCCCGTGAGTTCACGCAACGCGCCCAAGGCCACCAGCCTGTCGCAAAGCCGCCTTGCGGCGCGATCCGACATCAGACCCGTGAGCGCCAGCGAGGGGGACAGCGCGTCATGGGACAAAAACAGCGCAATCGCGGCATCCGCGCCCTTGGCGCGCAGTTTCGGGGATATCGCCTGCAACCGCCCTGCCCTGCGCGCGAGGTCCAACGCCATGGTGACCGCGTCCTGCGCTTTCGCGGTGATTGCCTTATGGCAGGCCAGACGCAGATCATCGCCCGACAGACGCAAGGCGCGGGCCGGCAGACCGGCGGCCAGCAGCGGCACCAGATGGTTCCAGCCCATCGCCTGCGCCAGAACCGCATCGGCCATGATCAGGGCTTCGGTCTCGGCGCGCGGGGCGTCTTTCAGGATCGCCTCGAGCACAAGGGCGGCTTGGGCGACGGGCGTGCCCTGCCCCGGTTTGAGCCAGAACGCGGCATGCGGGGCCAATTGATCCGGCAGGACGGCGGCCAGATGTTTGGCGCTGACCTTGCGCGCCACGGCACGCCGCCATTGCAGATAGAGCGCGCCCGCCGGACCGGGCTGATCGCCCGCGCGCAACAAATGGACCGCGTCGCGTAGATCCGCCGCTGTTTCCAACCGCCCTGCAAAGTCTACACAGGCCGTCGCCGCAGCAAGGGCAAGACGGTCGCGCAACAAGCTGTGGGGAATCGCGGGATTCGAGACCACAGCATGCAGTTGCGCAAGGGCTGCACCTGATAAAAAAGCCACATCTTCAAGGCTTTCGCCCGAAACCGACATGACCCGACGCGGCATGCGGGGTAATGTCAGTGTTTCATCCGGCGTATATGGGTCAGTCACGTGCATACGTGAAGCATATCGGCTGGCGGCGCTTCATTCCACAAAATAGATTACAAAGCGCCGCTGTACGAAAGGTTAATTTATGTCCAATAAGTTTGCTTTTCAGTCCGTTTTCCGCTTAAGGTTTCCTCATCAGCCTAGGATGCCCAATGAACAACCTTGCCAGCAAGCTTATCCTGCCCGCGCAGGAGGACACATCTGAACCGGATGCGCCGGACAACACCGTTCTGGCCTATGCCACGGATTGGGCTGATTTCTCGCGCTGGTGCCGGATAGAGGGAGCGGATCCGTTGCCGCCCTCGCCTGATCTGGTCGGGCGCTATATCGCAGACTTGGGATCGGCGCAGGGGACGGCCCCTGCCCTTTCGGTTACGTCAATCGAGCGGCGCTTGTTCGGGCTTTGTCATGGCTACCGGCAGCGCGGGATGTTTCTGGATCGCAAGGCCGAGGGGATTGCTGCGGCGATGGAGGCCGTCCGGCTGGTCGATGCGCGACCACCTGTGCGCAAGGACAAGATCGGGCCCGAAGATATTGGTGCGATGGTGGCTAGCCTGCCCTTCGATCTGCGCGGTTTGCGGGATCGTGCCTTGCTGCTGACCGGCTATGCTGGCGGCTTGCGGCGGTCACAGATTGTGGGGCTGGATCGCGGCAAGGATGACACGCCGGACAGCGGTGGCTGGATCGAGATCGGTCAAGATGCGGTGGTGATCACCCTGCGCGACAGACGCGGCCAGCGTGAGGTCAGGATCGGGCGCAGGCGGGTGCAACAGCTTTGCGCGGTGCATGCGCTGGAGCAATGGCTGCATTTCGGGCGGATCGGGTTCGGGCCGGTTTTCGTGGCCGTGTCGCGCGACGGGCAAAAGGCGCTGGAGCGGCGGTTGAATGACAAGCATGTGGTGCGGTTGATCAAGCAGACTGTGCTGGCGGCGGGACTACGCCCTGATCTGCCCGAAGCTGAACGGCTGCGCCTTTATGCGGGGCAATCCTTGCGCAGAACGCGCGCCAAGGAAGGTGCTGCCTGAGCCATGAGCAAACCGCGCCGGATCAGGGGTGCGGTTTGCTTGGTTGTCATAGGGTTTCGCACGCGAAACCTGTGCGGTAATCTCTGTCAGACCCGTTCCAGCAGGCGCTGGATTTCGAGCATCACAACGTCGATCAGTTCGATATTCACGGCATGCCCTTCAAGCCGGATGTAATGGCCGCGCGTATCGGAATCGCGCATCATCGTGATCCCGTTGGCCAGCTTGTAATAGCCATCACCGAATTCCGAGCGCATCGGCGGTTTGATACGCGGGCGACCCGGAGACTTTTGGGGCTTGTCGAGGGACTCGGCCTGCAACACGACAGGCTCCACCATCGCCCATTCGCTGGCCGCATCCTGCGCGACACCTGCCCCCAAGGTGCGGCGCAAATCGGGCGCCATGCCGGACCGGATCGCGCCCACCAAACGCAGGCCCTGCCGTTCACTAAGGTTCGGGGCGAAATTCAACAGATCGCCCAACTCCTCATGCAGTTCGGCAAAGGCGCGAATCTTGGAGCGTTTGGCCTTGCTGCCCGCGTGGAACAACGCGTTCACCGCATCCTCGACCGAGACAAACGCGCCCTGGCTTGTCGCCATTACCGCGACGCGACCACGTTCATAATGGCTGAGATCGCTGCGGATCTCGTTCTCTTCCACCATCGCGACATAGGCATCGGCGGCGCTGGCGGGCGAGCGGACCAGCGCCTTGATCGTCAGGAACTCGTCACCGCCTTCCGACATCAGCTCGCGGTAGGCCATCAAACGCCGCCAGCCCGAGATGACAGCATAGCCGACCGGACCATTCTCGCTGGTTGGCGGCTCTTCGAAAACTTCGATCGGCAGGCGCAGACCATGGGCGCGGATCGAGGTTTTCAGCTCTTCCATTTCCTCGCGGCTGACGGTCATGCGGTCACGCGACAATGCCTCGGCGCGGATGTCGATGACACGGATTTCCTGCACGATCAATCCCGCCTCGAGCGCGCGGCGGAAGCGGGCGGCATCGGCGCTGTCACGGGTGGCGCGCAAACGCTCGTCACTGCTGAGTGGGGATGATCCGGCAGCGGCTTCGCTGGCGATCTGGGCGATCGGGGGCATAGGCCCCAACGGGCCGGTGGCGGAGGTTTCGCGCGCGAAACCTTCCTCGATCTCTTTCAGTGCATCGGCGCTGGGGGCTTCCAAACGTTTGCGTTTAGCCATCTGCCTGTTCCTTCTGCTCTGGTGTTGTCATTGCTGCTGCATCCTCTGCGGCCTGTGCTTCCGCCATCGCCTGATCGCGCCACCATGCGCCGATCAGGATTTCCTTGAACTCGGCATAGGTCCGGTCAAAAGCATCGCGGCCACGGGCATAGGTGTCGCGGTTGAAGTCGCGGTAATCCGCCTCGTAGATGCCGTTCACCTGTTCGCCGGCCTGACCGACAAGGGCCGTGAATTCCTGCCGGTAAGCGTTCATGAAATCGCCGAAATAGGCCTGAATGACATTGGCAAGATCGGTCTGCTGGTTCGCATCAAAGCGCGTGATCAGGGCGCGCACCACGTCCCATTCGAATTTCATCTCGGGCAGACCGGCGCGGCGGCGGGCGGAATTCTCGCCTTCCTCGATACTGGCGAAGGTGGAATAGAGCATATCGAAGAAGCGACCCGTGCTGTCGAATTCCAGAAAGGATGCGCCCAAAGGCACCAGAAGGATATCGGCTGCGGCCAGTGCATTGATCGTCAGGTACCCAAGTGCAGGAGGGGTATCGAGCAAGATGATGTCATATTCATCCAGCACGGATTCGTTTTGCAGGAAGTTGGTCAGCGCATCCCAGAGCGGCCAGTTCCGCAGGGCCATGCGCCAGACCGGCACCTGAAATTCGGCCCAGTAAAGGTTCAGCTGCGCGCCGATCAGGTCGATATTGGGCCAGTGGGTTTTCTGGATCACGTCGGACGCGTTAACGGTCAGCGCCTCGGTGAGAGTTTCATCAAGGGGCAGGGGGGCCTCGCCCCGCGCTTCCCGCAGCGCGTTTTCCTGCTGCACATGACGGGCGTAATCCTTGGCCAGAAGCGGGAACACGGTGGTCCATTCATCCGCCACCTTGCCGCCCATGATCGAGGTCATGGAGCCCTGGCTGTCAAGGTCGATCACCAGCACCTTGTAGCCATCCAGCGCGGCCGACATCGCCAGATGCGCGGCGGTCGAGGTTTTGCCGACCCCGCCCTTGAAGTTGGCCACGGCTGCGACCTTCGCGGGCAGACCCTTGGGCCGGAAGGGGAGGTAGTGTTTCGAGGCCATACCTTCGGCGGCGAAATGGTTTCGCAGCGAAACCACCTCCTCCAGCGTGAACCATTTGGAACCGCTGGCCCCTTCGCCCTGTGGCAAGTCGGGATTGTTCTTGAGAACGCGGCGCAGATGGGCGGGGGCGATGGGCAGAAGGTAGCGGCAGATTTCCCAGGTCGAGAATTTCCGCAACCGTTTGGTCCCGTCCGGCGAGTAGCCGCGTTTGGCCAGATCCGAGCGTCCGCGTTCGCAGAATGCGGCGGCTTTGGCGAATCGGGCGGTATCCACAGGCTCGCCAAGTTTCGCTGCGGCACGCGCCGGATCGAGATTTTGATAGGGGGGCGTGTAGAGATCCTGCTTTTTCGTCATTGTCGCTGTCTGCCTCGATGTCACATGATTTCTGTGCTGTATCGTAAATCATCGCACATCGTGGAGAGAAAGTGAATCACTCTGCTGGGCTTTGCGTGATCAAAGCGGTTAATCTGACGAAAGTGGGCATCTTGATCTCTTAACCTTACCATAAAATGAAGACACAGGGCGCTTAAACTGTAGAGTCTTTAGGAGACTATAGAATCTTTGGCTCCTGATACCTTAGTTAAAACAGAAGCTTAGATGCACATAGGTGCCTGAAAACAGGCTGACCGGTGCCCGTATACAGGATCACAGGTACCCGTCTGCGGGCTGACAGGTCCCCGCCTACGGGAATAAGGGTGCCGATTCGCAGGAGAGACTAATACAGCCCGATTTGCGTGTTTGATTCGACTCCGCTGTGCCCCTGGATGCGGCTGAAACCCTCTGAAAAGCACCTGAATGTCAAAGCTGTGGGTCAAGCGTCACCAAAGGAACCCGTTTACAGGAGGGCAGGGGAGGCGAGCCCGTCCTGTATACGGGCACCCATGAGAGACTTGAGCGCGGGTGCTTTTTCTGCGAAACTGAAGGGGCACCGCAAAGAGTGCGAACAAGAGCGGACAGGCCATGGCATCAGTAGAACACAAACAGGACGCCACACTTCCCTTGCGCGGGAACCTGAGTGGCGCGTTGAAGCGGGAATCGGTCAAAAAGAATGTGGCCGCGATCCATGTGTCGGGCAAGCTGTCGCTGTTGCAGCGCAAGCTGTCGAATGTCCTGTTGCTGAATGCCTATGACACGCTGATCAGCCAACCGAAACACCGGATCGACGCGCGCACGCTGTGTCTGATGATCGGCTACAACTCCAACGATATGGATACGCTGAAACAGGCTCTGCGCGGCCTTGCAGAGACTGTCGCCGAATGGGACATGCTGGATGACAAGGGGCGGCAGGAATGGGGTGTTTCGGCGCTGCTGTCCTATGCCAAGCTGAAAGGGGGCGTGTGCGAATATGCCTATTCCCCGGCTTTGGCGGAAAAGCTGCATGACCCCAAAGTTTTCGCGCTGATCAATCTGAATATCCAGCGGCGGTTCACCAGTGGCCATGCGCTGGCGCTTTATGAGAATTGCTATCGCTTCGTGCGGACCGGCAGCACTGGCTGGTGGCCGCTGGATCTGTTCCGGCGGCTGATGGGGGTGGATGACAGTGTCTATTACGAGACTTTCAAGCATCTGAACGCCAAGATCATCAAACCTGCCGTGGCCGAGGTGAACAAGACCTCGAATATCATCCTGACGCCGCAATTGCGTAAAGAAGGGCGGGCGGTGACCGAGATCAGGTTTCTGATCAAGGAAAACCCGCAACTGGCGATGTTCGAGATCGACGATAGCGAAGGTGTGCGCGCCAGTGCGATCTACCGCGCCTTGACGGGGCAGGGGGTGTCGGACCGTCTGGCGCGGCAATGGATCGCGGAACATGGCGAGGATTACGTGAGCGAGAAGCTGCGCCTTGTCAGCCAGACAGCGGGAGTTGCCGATACCGCGCGCTATCTGTCGGCGGCGATCCGCGATGATTACCGCCCCAAGGAGGCGCCGCAACCCTCGCCCGCAGCGGTGGTCGCTTTGGCTGAACGGCGCGCGGCGCAATCGTTGGCCGAGCAGGAAGCGGAGGCGCGTGAAATCGAGATCAGCACCGCCCGGCGCGAACGTGCGCGCAAACTGGCCCGTGTCCGCGCGGTGGCGGAAGCCCGCAACCCGACACAGCGCGACAGTGACCGGCGGCTGTTCCTGTCGCAGCTGGAAGACGAGATGGGCCGCGAGGAATTCGCCCGCCTCGGCTGGGCCTCGGCCATCAACGCGCAGGCGATCTGTGCATTCTGGGAAGACATGGTGCCGGGTATTTTCGATCCCGACGCGTGAGGGCGCGCGCTACTTTCGGCCAGACAACAGACGGGGCAGGACGTTTACGAGGATCAGGACCAACCCTGACAGTTCCAGCACCCAATTCAGCCTGACCGAGCGGAGGCGTGTGCCGATTAACTGGTCCACATCGTGAAAGCCCACGGCGCGGATCACAACAAAGCCCAGCAGGAAGGCAAAGCCCAGCACGGCCAACCCGTTGCGTCGCAGGCTGTGACGCAGGAACCATGCCGCAAACAGGGCGACCGATATCGCCCCGATCGCCAGCCATTGGATGAAGCGGCGCTGCACGGCCTGACGTTCGTCATACCAACCCTGAAGTTGCGCCAAACAGCGGCCAAGCGCTGTCATGGCGGATTGCAGATCAAGCTGTTTGTTGATGGCGAGGAATGTCAGGATCATGCCGATGACGGCCCAGAACACACGCTCACGGGCAGCATGTGGTTGGTCTGCCGGGATGCGCGCGGCAAGGGCGAGGCTGCAAAAGGCACTGATGACATAGACGCCGACGGTCACCCATCCCATGATATCGGGATCACCGATGCCGGGTGACCAGCTTTCGCGGACGCAGGTCAGGGTCTGTTCGGAAAAGAGGCTTGCCATTGCCGATCAGATTAACGCGAAATCCCGCATCAGCAAAGCTGCTGCGGCGACAATGGCATTGGCTGTCATATGGGCGATCACCGCATCCGAGACACGCCCGCGCCGCAACATCACCAGCGCAAAGATGACGCCCGCAATACCGGCGACCACCCAACGGCCATGCAAAGCGGCAAAAAGCAGGCTTGAGAAAACCACCGCGATGATCCGCCAGAGCATTCCGCCACGGTCAAGGCGGGCAAGGATGTAGCCGCGAAAGAACATCTCTTCCACCAAGGGCACCAGAAGGATCGTGCCGGTCAGGCGCATAATGATCCAGAAGGCCAGAAGAGCAGGCGAGAGCAAAGCCAGATCCTGCGCGAGGCTGGAGGCCTCGGCTGTGCCGGTCTGGGCCAGAACGACCCAACCCAGACCGACGACAACGCCCGCCCCGATGGAGAGCGGATCAAGCGACCATGGCAAGCTGCGGTAGTGGTGGCGGAAGGTCCATGTGGCAAGGCCAAGGACCAGCACGATCAGCGGATAGCCGAGCGAAGGCACAGGGATCAGCGCCTGGGTCAGGATGCCGGCCAGCATGAAGGCCACGAAAGGCAGGATTTGCGCGGCAAGCGGATCGTCCTTGACCGGTGCGACGGGGGGTCTGGTGACAGTGTCGCGGTGCAGCCATCTGACCTTCTGGACCGCAAAGATCAGCACGAGGGCAAGGATGGTGAAAAAGAGCCAGCCTGCATAGCTGTGAAACCCGTTCACCGCGAGGTCCGGCGAGATATGCGCCCCGATCAGGATCAGCACCGCGATGCGGACGACATTGAGCAAGAGGCTGAAGAGGATGCCGAGCGGTAGAACCGTCAACCAGTAACGCGTCAACCGCAGATCGCGCCGGAACAGCAGCGCGTAGAAGAGGACGAAAGCGGTTGTGAGGGCAACGCCCTCGACGCCGGAGCATTGGCGCGCGATATGAACGGCGAACTGCTCGACCCCGATGATATAGGCGGCGGGGTCGGCATAGGTTGTGCTGTTGAACAGGCTGAGGAGTTGGTAGACGACGAAGAAGGTGGCGTTTGTTATGTAGCCGAGATCCCAGAGGGGCAGGATGAGGTCAGCGACATCCGGCAGGATGATCGCGATGGACAACAACAGAACCGGCAGAAACCTGTCCTGTGCCAGCACGCGCAACCAGTCCTTGGGCGCGGCAATCCAGAACATCCCTCCCAACCCGCACAGGGCCGAGCCGAGCGCCCATAGCAGCGCCCATGTGTCGAAATTCGCGCCGAGACCTTCCGACCCGGTCAACAGAAGTGGTGTCCATATCAGGGCCAGTCCGGCAAAGTGCACACCAATCCAGCCACCGCCGGAATAACGTGCGGATGCACCGGCAAAGTCGGAGAAGACGCGCGGTCTTGCCCAATAAAGAACGCCGAACGCGGCAAAGACGACCAGACTGCGGGCCACCAGACTACGCAGGAAACGGCAGGTTCCCATCGCATCCGTGTCGCCGCATTCGAAGGTGACAAAGAACTGGTGGACGATGACGAGCGCGAATAATTCGAGGAGGAATAGCGCAAAGATCAGGAGGCCGCGATGCAGCTTGAGTGGTCTTGGGTTACGCTTTCTTCTCGACGCCTGCGTCTGCATGTCTTTGTCTCTGTTCTTGGCGTCTTTCCACTCGTTACATCTGCGTCAAATGGCAGATTTGAAAACCAAAAACACGACACTGCTATACCAGATCGGGAAATACTCTGGCTTCGATTGGGGTTAATGTCATCCAATGCCTTTGCAGGGCAATCAACTTGTTCTGGGTAGGATCAAAACCCTAAACGCGCAAGTCGCCAGATAACTTTGCGATATACAACTGGAGGAAGAATATCTTGAAGAAAGGCGTGTCTTGCAACCTGCCGATCGACCTTGTCAATTGTACCAGGGCGCGGTTTGAACAGTGTTGTATGACTCTTGCGAAGCTCGGACCAAGTGGCTGTATAGTAATAAAGCGCAAGGGACATGCGCGGTTCGCCATCGGGATGGTTCACGGGTTCCGGATTGCCATGCCATGTATCAGAGCGGGTGTTGAAGCACACCATGCGGTTGAAGACTGGCGTGAATGATTTCACCTTCTCGGTCATGTCGGGATTCCAGATCTCGAACTCGCCGCCCCATTCTGGCTTCCAGTCCTTGTTCAGGTAGATCAGTACATTCAACCGGCGTTCGAGATTGAGTTTGCCATGATGGTTGAAGTCGGCATGGATATCGAGGTGACCGCCATTCTGCGTAATGTGCACACCACCACCGATAAAGTAGGGGTCGGGGATCAGTCCTTCTATGCCGGTGAGTTCCTCAAGGAAGCTAAGAAAAGGCCGTGAATTCAACGCATAGAACAGGTTTCGCGTGTATGGTGGCAGTCTTTCCGGTGAATAGGCCGATTTCAGTTTTTCCTGCGCGCGACTAAAGCTCGATTCAGCCTCGGGCAGTTGTGAAAGCTCTTTCAGGACCCGCTCAAGGATCTCTTCCGGCAAGAAGTTGTCAAAAGAACCATGCGGGTAGGGTGCGCGACTGCTGTAGTCGGCGGCGTGTTGGGTTCCAACTTCTTTAGCCGCGCTTGAACGTAAAGAGAGTGTGTCTACGTCGAACGGCAGGACGGGATTTTTCATGTTCACTTCCATTTCTGTGACCATAACTATCAATGACTTTAAGGTTTATTCTGATGGCAGTTGCAAAAACCCAGCCCAAGACTATTTCTTGAGCGAGATTATTGTAGCTGTAGTAGTGTTTGCGAGAAAGCTAATTTTGAGATCTCGAAATACCCGTGGACCGTAAAACAATCATTGCGACAGTACAGTGTGCAACGAAATCATCCATTGTTGAGTGTATGGAGAAAATGTTTCCTGTGCTGATCCGAAAATGAGTGAAGTCCCGATTCTTTGTGGTGGGTGCGTTTCGGGCGGAGCATCTGTAGTGATGAATTAAGAATTCAACGTGAGGATTTTTTAATGACGAGAATTTTGTTGTCAGTTGTATCAACACTATCACTGGCCATCACATTTGGGGGGGCGGGTTCGCAACGCGCCTATGCGGAACCGCTACCGTTGACGACCAAGGTGATCCAGTCGGGCCACAGTCTGACCGATCCGGTTTTTGAGCCGTTGCGAGCAATGGTTGCCGCGTCGGGGAACAGAGGTGTTGTCATGACGCGCTCGACGATCCCCGGCAGTCCGATGGATTGGCGCTGGAACAATGAATCCGGAAATGGGCCAGACGATGCCCGTAAGGATATTGGCAAGTATGAACTTCTGGTCATCACTGAACGTGTTGCCCTGTCTGGCACCTTTCCTTGGCATAACTCGCCTGACGAAGCCTTGCGTTGGTTTAACCATGCCTGGACGGACGGAAACGGCAGGAATGGGGCCGAAACCATTCTTTATGCGACTTGGGTCGATATCAATAGCGGGCCGGACGCCGAGAATCCGTATAACGACCCTGACGGAAACATACCCTTCCGCGAGCGGTTGCCGCGGGAGATGGGGATGTGGGAGCAGATACAGGATCATGTGAACGCGAACCGTCCGGACGGGTCGCCGCCGATGCGGATGATTCCGGGACCGTTGCTGATGGCGGCGATGTATGATGCGATCAAGGCGGGAGAGGCGCCGGGGTTGACGGATATCTCGGACCTGTTCCTGGATGCGATCCATGTGAACGATCTGGGCGCCTATTTCATCGCATTGGCGCATTTTGCTGTGATTTACGAGCGTGATCCGCGCGGGCTGCCGAACCGGTTGGGGATGCCGACCTCGCCCACGCGGGAGCAGGCGGAATGGATGCAAGAACTGGTATGGAAGGTCGTGACGGAATATGAGGGGACCGGCGTTAGCGGAAGCTGACGTGCGGCGCCTTTATTCCTGCGGCAGGCCGGTGTTCGGCATGGACTGCACAACATCCCGGACGATGCGTTGCATCATCGCGGCGGCCTCTGGCGTGGGGGCCTGCGCAGGCGTTCCGTCTGCTTTGCGTAACTCATGCGGCAGGCCGACGGGCGCGCGTTGGTAGAGCACGGCGTAATGGGTGAGGGCGATGATATAGGCGCCCAGATCGTTCAGGTGGATCTCGTCCGAGAAGAGATCCTGCCGGTTGGTCAGACCCCCGAGGCCGTCGGGTTGGGATTCGATCTCGCGCACGATCCGCGCCATGACCTGACCTGCGGGGATCAGATAGATCGGGCGGTCCATACCGTCATAGGCAAGGGCGCGGCGCAGGATCTCGCCTTCCCAATATGTGGGCAGATCGCGGTCGATCCGTTCCAGCCAGCCGTCGATATCGGACAGGTTGTGCCATGTCTCGTAGAGATAGACGCGCGTGTCGGGATTGGCTTGCCATGCGGCCTGCGCGAACCGGTGCAGGTAATCGGCGCTTTGGAAATACTTGATCGCGTCCTTGATCTCGACCATCTCGGTCAGGACCAGCGCGTTGTAATCACCCGAGTCTGTCGCCTCGCGCGCATCGCGGTAGCGGGGGTGGGCGTTTTCTTCGGCAAAGCCGTTCACCGGCACATCGGGGTCCCAATGCGATTTCAGGGTCGCACCCCAGCCAAGCTGACTTTCATAGCGGTGCCCGTCGCCTGCGAGTTGTGCCAGCATTGCAGGCATGTCACGCCCGACAAGGCTGTGTCCCAGATGGAAAACGCGCTGCGGTCCGGCTGGAATCGCGGCCGGTGTCACATAAAGCGCGTCATAGGCGGCGGGGTCCAACGGCTTGGGCGTGTCGCATCGGGACAGCCCCAAGCCGGCCAGAAGCAACATGACAAGGGACGAGCTTCTGAGCTTCAAGCGGTTGAGCATCGGCACGCGCTTTATTCTCCGGCGCTTTTGTACTCGTAGCGGTAGCTGGCGCTATAGGCATAGCCGCTGGAGACTTTGGCGCGGGCGGGATCGAAACCGTTCAGCACAGCGCCTGCGACGTTGACGCCGGAACTGCGGAGCAGGCGGTGCATCGCGTCAATCTCGCGCAGCGGGGTGACGTCGAAACGGGCCACGGCGATGGTCGCACCCACCTGACGGCCCACGATGACCGGATCGGTCACGGCAAGGGCAGGGGGCGTGTCGACGATGATCAGATCGAACCGGCTGTCGAGCTGGCGCATCAGGTCTTGCAGGCTGGAGGACATCAGCAATTCCGAGGGGTTGGGCGGGTAATGGCCCGTGGTGATGACTGAAAGCTTGGGCACCTCGGTCGACAGCAGGATCTTGTCTAGTTTGGCCTCGCCTGCCAGAAAATCGGACAGGCCCTGCTGGTCCTTGGCGATGTCGAAATAGCGCCGCAAGTAGCCGCGCCGGATATCGGCATCGACCAAGCAGACGCGCTGGCCGGCTTGCGCGGCGACAACGGCAAGGTTCACGGCGGTGAAGGATTTGCCGACACCGGGCGCGGGGCTGGTCAGGGCCACGGAATTGGTGCGGCTGTCCATCATGGCGAAATGCAGGCTGGTACGCAGCGAGCGGAACCCTTCGACCGACAGATTGCCGGGATCGGTCAGGGCAAGAATCGGGATGGCCCCTTTGCGTTTATGGGCATTCTCGGCCTGCGGCGCCACATTGACAGTGGCGAAAACCAGCAGACCCAGCGCGTCGATCTGTTCGGCGCTTTGCACGCCGCGCCGCAGCCAGAGGCGCAGAAAGACGAAACCGACACCGGCCATCATGCCCAGAATGATGCTGAGTGCGATGGTGCGGCGTTCGCGCGGGGCGATCGGGATGGGCGAGGCGCGCGCCACATCGACGATACGCACATTGCCGATGGTGCTGGCGCGTAGCACCTGCAATTCCTGCACGCGGTTCAGTAGCTGGCCGTAAACCTCGCGGGCGAGTTCCAGATTGCGGGTGAGGTTGAAAACTTCGCGCTGGGTTTCCGGCAGTTCACCAACATCGCTGCGCAGCCGCTCCAGCCGTTCTTCCAGACGCGCGCGGTTGGACAGAAGCTGCTGATAATTGGGGTGGTTAGTGGTGTAGCGCTGCGACAGCTCGTCTTCCTGCGCGTCAAGCTGCTGCAACTCGACCTCGATCGAGCTGACCTGCGTCAGCAGGCTTTGCGCCTCGAATCCAAGGTCGATAGCCTGTTGTGCCTGACGGTAGGCGTTCAGGGCGTTTTCAGCCTCGCGCGCAGCGGCTTCGGCATCGGGCAACTGGCTTTCGACGAATTCCAGACTGCTTTGCGCCTCGGCGGCGGAACGGCTGACATTCTGGCGCAGGTAAGCCTGCGTGATCGCGTGAAGTCCGCGTTCGATTTCGCGCGGGTCGCCGCCGGTCAGCGAGAGTTCCAGAATGCTGGACTGACCGCCACGCTCGAACACCGACAGGTTGTTGCGCAATCCGATGATGGCGCCGCCCTCGTCGATCTGGGCGATGATAAACTCGCGGCCCTGTTCGCCCTGAAGGTTGCGGACGCGTATGCCGAAGCCGAGCCGTTCATCAGTGATCTGTTCGCCCACGCTGCCTGTGATCACGCGCTGATCCGGCAAAAGGAGGGAAAAATTGGTGGCGGCCTCGTTCTCGATGGTCAGCAAGATACCACGCCCGATCCATTGGGGCGGCACTTCAAGAAGGTCCATCTCGATTGATTCGCCACCATTGGCGAAGGGGCGCAGAAAGGGCAGGTCGGGCAGCGGCAGGCCAAGCTGGTTCAGCGCCTCGCCGATGACTGGCACGCGGCGGGGTTCCGCGATCCAGTCCATGTGGGTGTCGGCCACGGCCTGCCCCAAAACAAGGCGCGAATAGAGAATCTCGATCTCGGTCACGCTGCGCGGTGTGCCCGAGGTCAGATCGCGGATCGAGTTGGGCAGCGTCATCTGACGGCTGTTATCCTCAAGCTGCATCAGCGCATCGGCGCGATAGGTCGGGGGGGTGCTTTTGGTGTAGATGGTGCCGGCCAGACCAAACAGGATCGTGAACAACAAGACCCAGTATTTGCCCGCCCAAGCCTGCCGCAGCAGTTGGGCCATATCTGCTTCGGATGCCTCTGGCAGCATGTCGGGTTCTGTCGACGTCATTCTCTACTCCTTGGGGGCGAGGCGCTGTGCCCATGCCCGCGCGGCCTCGGAGACCGCGGCATATGTCTTTTCGTGAAATTCTTCTGATCGGAGATAAGGGTCGGCGATGCCTGTATTTCCGGTCCACTGGTCAAACAACATCACACGGCCGGTCAAATATTGCGCGATCCGGCCTATCTCGCGCTTATGCCCCTGTTCCATGACCAAAATAAGGTCATGAGCGGCCCCAATTTCGGCAGTGAACTGCCGCGCAACATGGCCGTGCATGGAAAGTCCGTGTGCAGCGGCCACCTTGCTGGTGGTTTTGTCGGCAGGCTTGCCCACAAGGGCGTTAATGCCTGCCGACGTTACTTCAAGTTCGGGTAGTTGCTGGCGCAGCAGTCTTTCGCCCAGAGGCGAGCGGCAGATATTGCCGACACAAACCACAAGTACCGCGTTAAACATGCTGCATCATTCGGCCAGTGTTGTTACCCCGTCTGCCACAGAGATCGAGGGGAGGATGGCGCTGATCGTGTCGTTCCAGCGGCCAAGCGGCGAGCGGGTGACAAAGACAACATCATTGGGCGAGAGCATGAAGCGCGTTCCCAGAACGAAACCGGTGGGTGTGCTGGTATCCAACTGGTAGACATTGATGACCTGACCGTGGTTGCGGAAAACAAAGATGCCGCGCGCATCGGCACGGATATCGGCCAGGCCGCCCTGACGGGTAACAGCCTGCGTCAGCGAGATATCTTCTTCGGACAGGTCAATTGTGGCGGGTGCCACGATCTGGCCCAGAACGAAGGCGTCCATGATCCGGCGGCGCGGAACCGAGATGGTATCGCCATTGATCAGAATCGGGTTGTTGGTCAGACGGCCACCCTGCAGAAAGGTGTTGAAGTTGATGTTATAGGTCCGTCCACGCCGTTGCAGGGTCACGCGGGCCGGATCTGCTTCGGGTGCCAGACCGCCTGCGGCGTTCACGGCTTCCAGAAGGGTCAGCGGCACATTGGTCAGGGACTGGCGGTTGGGTGTATTAACCTCGCCCGTGACAACGATCGCTTGCGAGTTGAAGGCCGCCACGCGCACTTCCAGTTGCGGATCGGGGATGAATTCCGCCAGACTGGTCTGGAGTTCCTCGCGGATCTGTTCGGGCGCGCGGCCTGCGGCCTGCACCTGACCGACGAAGGGGTAGAAGAAGCTGCCATCGGCCTGCACACGGAAACCGGATTCGGCTGCGCTGCGCATCGGTCCGGCGGGCAGGGTCAGTTCAGGATGGTCGAAGACGTCGATACTGAGGATATCGCCCACGCCGATCTGGTAGTTCCAGACCTGGCTGTCAGGCACAGTCTGCGAGCCGGGCACGCGGCGCTGCTGCGAGAAACTGCCTACGTTATTGGCATCCAGCCGCGTCACGACAACGTTAGGCGGCAAATCGGCCTGACGGTCCTCGCTGATCGGAAATTCGGTGAATCCTTGCGTACAAGCGGCAAGGAACAAGGTTGTCACCAGCGAACCGATCAATCTGCGCATTTTTCTGTCTCCACATCCCAGGTTTTTGGGTCCGGCGTCGAGGCCAGACCATTTTTTACGCGTAAGGCGTTACCCGGAAACAGATTGACGAGGTCAACCAATATCCCAGAAGCAGTTCTGTTGATGGAAAGCGGCAGCAATCCCCAGGCAAGCCAAAGCTTGGAACAAACTCTAAACGGCTATCAGATCAAGAGTAAACACCCTTTGAGTGCAAAAACCCCTTTCGATAGGTTGGCATAAATGTGGCAATTGGTTGTGGCACGGGGACAGATTCAGGGCGCGCGGACGGCTTGTGCAGTTGTGGGCCTTCCGGAAGCGATGTCTTTTCGATCCGAATGCCTATGAAGTCGCCTGCAAGCAGAATGGTAAAGCGCGTCTTTGCAATGGCTTAGCCGATACTTTCCTGCGGGATTGCGAAAGCTCTAGCTTTTTTACATCTGTGGCTGCCAGCAAGGATTCCGGTTTTTCTGCAAAGGGGTGTACCGCTGCTTTATGAAATCGGGACGTTCAGGATTGAAACACTGTGTTGCCATTTTTCGACAGTTACAATTCAACCCATCTGGGAGAAAGACAACGCTGCCGGAAGTATCGTTGGCTTGCCGGTACCTGAGATATCTGGAGGACTACGGCAGCCGCGATAATCTCTGAAATTCTGCCCGCAGTTTTCCGGCCTCTGTGTCGATATCGTGCCGCTCCAAGGCGCGTGCGCGGGCCGACAGCCCCATTTTCTGCAATGTGGCGATGGGCAGGGCCCCAACCTGCAAAATTGACTCGGCCAAGGCATTGGCGCTTCCGGCGGGAACCAGCCATCCGTTTTCACCCTGCTGCACCAGTTCGGGTGTGCCTGCGATGTAGGTGGCAATCACCGGCCTGCCAGCGGCCATGGCCTCCATGATCACGACCGGCAAGCCTTCGGCAAAGCTTGGCATCACAAGCGCATGTGCATTGACCAGCTCGGCTCGCACGCGTGCCTCATCGACCCAGCCGGTGATGGTGACTTTGCCGGACAGGTTTGCGGCTTTTATCGCGGCCTCGATCTGGGGGCGCATCGGGCCGTCACCGACAAGTGTGAGAAGAAGATCACTGTGCTGCAATCCGGCCAATGCGTCGATCAGCACCATCTGGCCTTTCTGTTCTACCATCCGCCCGATGGCCACGAGCCTGAGCGGACCGTCCGGCATCGGGGCGACGGTTGCGAATTTTGCGGGATCTATGCCGCAATGGACAATTCTGATGCGCGCCCAATGGCGGTGATCGACCCAGCGGCATAGCTGGCTGCGGCCAAAGGAACTGACCGCGACAGTGAAGGCGGCATCAGCTATCTTGAGGTCCAGCCCCAATGCGTGGGGTGCATCGAATTCTTCGGGGCCGTGGACTGTGAAGCTGTAGCTTGGCCCGCCCATAGCCCGCATGATATTTGCGACCGCGGCTGGATTGGTGCCAAAATGGGCGTGGATATGACCCAATCCCTCAGCGGCACAGCGGCGGACAAGATAGCACGCTTCGATGAAATAGATCAGGTGCCGTATCAGCCCGCCGGATTGACGCCGGCCAAGACGAATGGCGCGACGAAGACCGGCTAGGCTGTGGCGTGGGGCGGTGGCGATCTGCACCAGCGCGGTAAGGCCGATGCGGGCCAAGCCTTTGTCGAGAACATGTTCGGTTTTGTCATGCTCGATGATATCCTCGGGATCGACCAGTTGCGGGCGCATGCCCCGCATGGCGAAACGGTGGATGGTCATGCCCTGACGCTCCAGCGCCTGCACCTCGCGCCGGATAAAGCTGTGCGACGGCGACGGATAGGTGTTCACCAGATAGCCGATCTTCATCGCCAAGCCTTTTCGGTTGCCTTGCCCATTCATTGAAATCGCTTCCGCATGGCATCGAATGTGTGACCGGGCAGGATCAGCGCGCAGCGTAGATAGCGGGCCAGAAGGCGGCGGGGTTGTCCCAGAAGTCGCCAGAGCCATTCCAGTGCAAGCTGCCTGACCCAGCGTGGGGCCCGTGTCTGGCTGCCTGACAGAAAATCAAGGCCAGCGCCGACCGAAGCAAAACCGACTTGCGGTGCCATGACGCGCCCGCGTGCGGCAAAGCGTTCCTGTTTGGGAGATCCAAGCGCTACAAAGCATAGTCGCGCGCCGGAGGCTGCGATTGTGCGCAGGATTGTATCGGCTTCGGGGCCTTCGGGATCGAAACCGAAAGGGGGTGCGATGCGGCACGCGATAACAAGGCCGGGGACGGCGGATTGCAGGGCGTTTGCCGCGCGACGCAGGCTGTCATCGGTCGTGCCGACCAGCGCCACGGATTGACCTGCTTTCTGGGCAAGCGCGCATAATGGCACAACCATATCCGAGCCGGGCATCAGATCGACCGGTTGGCGGGCCAGACGTGACAGCCAGACAATGGGATTGCCGTCGGCGACAACAAAATCCTGCGCTTTATAGGCGGCGCGGAAGGCAGGATCACTGGCCAGTTTGACAAGGTGATCAAGGTTCAGCGTGGCCAGTGCAAAGCCCTGACCTGCGGCCAGACGTGCCGTGACGACATCCTCGAGCATACTGCGGGTCGGAATGTTTACGACTGTCTCACTGCTTCCGGTTGTGAATTTCATATAAATTATAGCCCTGATTTAAATGCTAGGTCCGCCATCGGAAGTTGGGGTCAAGAAAACGTTTTAACTGCGACAAATTACTGACAATATCTGCTGATGAAAAGACATTGCGTTCCCTGGGGCGTGATACACTTTAAAGAGATTGTTGTTCAGCCAATGGTTTTCAAAACGCACCCAAGGGTAGAACACGCGGCTTGGATAGCTGCATGATCCCCTCTGCCAGCAAAGTTGCAGCGGTCGCGATCGGCCGGAACGAGGGGGAGCGTCTCAAGCGTTGCCTGACCTCGCTGACCGCGCAGGTGGCGCGGGTTGTTTATGTCGATAGCGGCTCGGCCGATGACAGCGTGGCCTTCGCGCACAGCCTTGGCGTCGAGGTGGTCACGCTGGACATGGAGCGCCCCTTTACGGCGGCACGTGCGCGCAATGCAGGCTTTGCGGCCTTGATGCAAAGCGGACCTGCGCCTGAATTTGTGCAATTCGTCGATGGTGATTGCGCGGTGGTTGATGGCTGGATCACAGCCGCCTTGGCGCATCTGGAGGCGCGTCCCGATCTGGGCCTTGTGACAGGCTGGCGCTCCGAGATCGACCCCGCGCGCAGCGTCTATAACGCGATGTGCGATGTGGAATGGCACCGGCCTGCGGGGCCGATCACGGCTTGCGGCGGGGATATGATGGTGCGCCTCGTTGCGTTCGAGGCGCTGGACGGGCTGACGCCTGACCTGATTGCAGGCGAGGATGAAGAATTCTGTTTGCGGCTTGGCAAGGCAGGCTGGGGACTGGAGCGCCTGCCACTTGCGATGACCCGCCATGACGCCGCGATGACGCGGTTTTCCGAATGGTGGCAACGGGCTGTGCGGGCCGGACATGCCTATGCCCAGATCGGGGGGCTGCACCCCGAACATTTCGTGGCACCGAGGCGGCGCATCCTGTTCTATGCCGTAGTGCTGCCGTTGATTGCATCGGCGGGGGTGGTGATGTTGCTTGCGGGACCGGTTTTATGGGGGCTGTTCGTGGTTATTCTGGCTCTGTCGGTCTATGAACTGTCATGGCTGCGCACGATGCGCGGCCTGATGCGTGAAGGGCTGACTGCAGGACATGCGGCGCATCAGGCCTTGTTCCTGACCCTGTCGAAGTTTCCCAATCTGGTCGGCGCCGTGCGGTTTTTCTGGCGGCGGTTCCGGCGGCGGGAGATGCGGTTGATCGAGTATAAGTAGGGTCGGTTGACAGGGACAGGTTCACCACAATCCAAGGGTAGTCATTTGGATCGCGGACTTGGCCAAGCTTTTGCAACAGATCATCCCGAACTTTCAAAACAATGTCAGTTGGCTTATTTTGGTCGCTTTGTTCAAGTGTAAGGGATTTTACGGGGGTCAGACCCGATGATACAATCGGGAAGGTTGATGAATGAGCCGGACAGGTGAAATGACGGAATATCTACCCAGACGGCGCAAGACGGTTCGGCTTGACGGGCAGGCGCGGCGCAGGGTGTTGGCGCGTGTGCTCGAGGAAGGGGCTTTGGACGGGTTGATGCCGGAATTGCAGGCCGAAAGGTCGGCGGGGCAGGTTGTGGCCGTGGGGGATCGTGCGCTCAAGCGCGGGACGCCCAAGGCTGACAGGCACCTGCCACGGGTGGTCGATCTGTGGAACGACATGGCGCATATCCCCGTGGACGAGGCGTTGCTGGACAGCAATCTGGTCATCACCGCGACGCGGACCGATCCGGCGCATGCCCATTTCGAGGTGTTGCGGGCGCGGATCGTGAAGGCTTTGGCAGACAATAACTGGAAGCGGGTTGCCGTGACCTCGCCGACGGACGGCTGTGGCAAGACCTTTACGGCGGTCAATCTGGCGATTGCGTTGTCGCGCTATGAAAGCTGTCGCACCGTGCTGATGGACATGAACCTGCGGCGTGCCGGTGATGTGGCGCGGATGTTGGGCGCGCGGCAGGCCGGCAGTATGGCCGGCTTTTTGCGCGGGCAGCGCGCGCTTGAGAGCAGCCTCATGCGGATGGGGCAGAATCTGCTACGGATCGGGCCCAATCTGGCGATCGGTCTGAACGACCGCGAGGATTCCTATGCCGCCGAGATTCTGGCGCATCCCGATTCGGCGCGGGTGCTGGACCGGATGATGGAAGATCTGGGGCCGGACTTTGTGATCCATGACCTGCCATCGGTACTGAGCCATGATGATGTGCTGACATTCCGCAGGCAATATGACGCGGTGCTTCTGGTTTCGAACGGGGCGCTGACCAGTGCTGACGATCTGTCCGAAACAATGCGGCGTTTGGGCGATGATACGCCTGTGCTGGGTGTCGTGCTGAACCGCGGCGAGCCCTAGGCGGGGCGGCTGGCCGTTCTGCGGCGGCGGCGTGGTGAGGTAAGTTCGGGGATCACGACGATGGGGCGCAGGCCCGTGGCGCGTTCGATCTGCAGGGCGGTCCGCAGATTCGGGCTGAGCCATTCCAAAGCCAGAACCGCGCCGATTGCGGCGAAAAGCGAGGCAATTACGCCCGCCATCAACAGTTTGCGGCGGCTTTTGCTGACGGGGTATTCCGGCACAAGCGCGCGTTCCAGCACTTCGAACCTGTCGGATTGATCGCGGCTTTCAAGTTCCTGAGTCATAGCTGCCTCGGCCCGGCGCAAGGTGATGGCGGTGTATTCGTCCTGTAGGCGGTTGCGGTCCCGTTCGAGCAGGGTGAGTTGGCGTTCAATTTCGGGGGCCGCATCGTTGAGGGCCTGCACCTCGCTGATGCGGTCGGCGATTAACTGGCTTTGCTGGCGCAGGATCGCATCCTGCCGCGCGGCTTCTTCGTCGCGCAAGCGGTCGCGCCCGCGTTCGAATGTGATGATCTGCTGTTCCAGTGACAGTTGCGCTTCGCGCAGCAGACCAAGCTGTTCATTGCGCGTGTCGACGGCTTCGGGCAATGCCCCGAGATTGGCGGCTTTCAGGGCGGCGATGCGGCTTTCGACCTCGGCGATCTGGGTGGTGACGCGCTGTTCCTCGGCGCTGAAGAAAGACAGTGTGCTGTCGGCGCGGGTGGTGGCGCGGCTGCGTCCCTCGGCCAGCACCATATCAAGGAAGGTGTTGGCCACATCGGTTGCGATCTGCGCGTCGTCCATCCGCACGGTTATCAACAGGCCCGTGGGCTGGATGCCTGAACCCCAACCCGAATCGCGGTCCATCATGCGTGTGATCCCCACCGCCTCGCGCAGCATGGTGACGCGCTGCACCATCGGCAGGTCCTCTGCCTCGTCAAAGAGGTTGAAATCGGTGATGACCTGTTCCAGCGTGCCGCGCGATTTCAGCTTCTGTTCAATCAGGCTGATGCGGCTGGCGATCGAGGGACCGCTGCGTCCGGTGGTGCCGATGGTGATGGCAGGGGTTTCGATCTGGACTGAGGCTGTGACCTCGTAGACGCGGGGCGATTTCAGCGCGACACCCAGCGAGATCGTGCAGCCCAGCATGAACAAGGCGAAGGCCAGCCGCGCATGCCGGTGCAGGACGCGCAATCCTTGTCCTACCGTGTCGATCTGCGCCATGCGCGGTCCTTGGATAAGGCGCCGGTATGGTCGGTGATCCGCCTTTATCGGGCGGATGCCAGCCTTGCGGGCACATTGTCAAAATCTGGGAAAACCGAGCACAAAGGCTACGCACACGCCTTGCCACACAAGTGCCACATTCAGGGCCGGAAGGAAAGTAAACCGGATCGAAACAGAGCGTTTCGGGGGCGATTTTCTTGGATAGGTTCTTACCTTCGCGCGCACTCACTAATTACGGCGTCACGTCTTCCATATCGGTCGTATCCACCCAGACCTCTCGCGGGTCGGGATGGGAAATGAAGCGGGTCGGGCTTGCCGTCGGGCCGTAGGCACCGCTGGCATGGATCACGATAAGATCTGCCTCGACGAGTTTCGGCAACATCACATTTCCGCCGAGCCTGTCGATCGATGTACATAGCGGACCGGCAATGTCGACTTTTTCCGCGTCTGTACCGCCGCCCAGCCTGTGCATGTTATAGGCGCGGCGCAGAACCATCCCGAAATGGCCGGACGCCGCCAGATGCGCGTTCATGCCGCCATCGCAAATCGCGATACGGGCACCGCGGGATTCCTTGATAGAGACAACACGGGTGACAAAAAAACCTGCCTCGCCGACAAGATAGCGGCCCAGTTCCAGAACAAGTTTTGTGTTGCTGAAACGCGGATCGGATTGCAGATTGTCCAGATCACCGCCTATGTCCGAGGCGATTTCCGAGATATCCAGAGGCAGATCCCCCGGATGATAGGGAATGCCCAAGCCCGCCCCGAAAATCAGTTTTTCGGGTTTCAGGTCATGCGTTTCGCAAAGGTCGCGGAACGTCGCGATGAAGATGCGCCAGTTTTCAGCAATCGCTGCGGGTTTGAGGCTTTGCGTTCCGGAATAGATATGCAGCCCTTTCAGAGCCAAGTTCGGTAGCGCGATGATCTCATGCAGCGCGGCATCAGCTTCCTCGATATCTATCCCGAAAGGGCTGGGCCGTCCGGCCATGTGATCGCCGAATCCGCGCGGCACCCTGTCTGGCGAAATTCGCACCAGAACATTCTGAACCTTCCCATGCGATTGGGCGATGCTGTTGGCAAGCCGTGCCTCGCGCAGGCTTTCGATGACCAATTCCCCGAGCTCTGCAGTGATCGCGCCTTCAAGCTCCTGCGCGGTCTTCGCAGGACCAGTAAAGCTGATCCGGCTGGCGTCCCAACCGGATTTGACGGCTGCGTGAAACTCTCCGCCCGAGGACACGTCGATATAGTCGATCCGCGATGACAGCCAGTTCAGCAACTTCGGGTTGGGGTTGCACTTCATCGCATAGCTTAGTGCAAACCAGCGCCCGAAATTTGTATTCAGCGATGCGATACGGTTGTCGATCAAGTCACTGAAATACACATAGGACGGGGTGCCGAACCTTTGTACCGCGACAGAAAGCTGTTTGTCGCGCTCAGGATTCTGCGGCGACATAATCAACGATCCGTTGCATTGTATCAAAGTTGTCGAGGGTCACATCCGCCGGACGCACATCAATTCCGGACTTTTCCTCGATGAAACCGATGATGTTCATCATGGCGACGGAATCCAGCATTCCGGTCGAGAACAGTTCGGTTTCCGCAGTGACATCATCCTCCAGCCCCAGTTCTGTTGTCAGGAATGTGTGAAGCTCGTCGGTTGTCAAACGCATGATAGTTACCTCGGTTTTTGTTTAGATATTAAAGAACTTGCCAACAACCAAGGGGCGATCAATCTTGCCGCTGGCTGTACGGGGCATAGGTCCTGTCCAAAGATCAACTTTGTAGGGAACCATGTATCCAGGCATATGTTTGCGGCAATAGGCGATCAGAGTTTCGGCATCCGCCTGCGGCAAGAGTGTCACAACCGCCATGATCCTCTGGCCGCGTTCATCATCATCGACCCCGTAAGCCACGGCTTCGAGGATCAGGCCGCTTCTGGCCAAATGGTCCTCGACTTCAGTTGGACTGACACGAAAACCCATTGTTTTGATCATCTCATCCATGCGGCTGACGAACCACATATCGCCATCGTCATCAACGCGGACCAGATCGCCGGACCACACAACAGAGGCGCCGGAAAGGGCGTCGTTCAGAGCGGGACAGGGGCGGATTTTCTGGGCTGTGAGTTCGGGACGTTCCCAGTAACCCAGACTGACCAGAGGGCCGCCATGAACCAATTCCCCTTCTTCGCCAGCACCTGCAATCTGACCGTCGGCGCGGATCGCACAGACAAGCGCATGCGGGATCTGACGCCCGATTGCGCCTTTCTTGGAGGCGAACATTTTTGGCGGAAGATATGTCGAGCGGAAAGCTTCGGTCAGACCATACATCAGGTAGATGTCCACATCGGGAAAAACGTCCGGCATCAGATCTAGGATATTGGGCGCGATCTTGCCGCCAGTATTCGTTATGCGGCGGAGTGCCGGCAAGGATGTCGGTGCGTCATGCAGATAGCGCACGATCATGTTCCAAAGCGGCGGCACGCCTGCAATGCCGGTGACATTCCATTCCTGCGCCATCTTGACGATTTCCGATGGAATGCTGAGCGGTTGATGGACAACCGATCCACCCTTCCAGAACATCGAGGTCAACTGGTTCAACCCCGCGTCAAAACTGTAGGGAAGAACCGACAAAAGGCGGTCGTCGTCCTTCAGTTCCAGATAGGTGCTGACAGCAATTGCGCCCACGCGGATATTGCGGTGGCTGAGCATGACGCCTTTGGGCAAGCCCGTAGAGCCGGACGTGTAGATGATCATGGCAAGGTCTGAAGGGTCCGGCCTTGCTTGGGTGGCCTGACTTTCGGGCAATGTCGCCCATGATTGAATGACTTGATCGGACTCCACCGGCTTGCCACGCACAAGGATCGCTTTGAGCGTGTCGGGTAGGGCCGCGCCCTCCAGCCAGTTCTTGTTGGGGATATCCATGATCGCAGCACGCGCGCGGCAATCACGGGCAACATAGGAGAGTTGCGCGCCCGTCCACTGGGTATTGACGTTGACAACAACGGCGCCGATTTTCCACGCCGCGAACATGGCCGCGACCTCGCCAATGCTCTTCCTCAGGTAGATAATCACCCGATCACCGGCAACAATGCCGCAGCTGACAAGCCATGCGGCCAAACGGTCAACTTCAATCGCCAAGGCGCCGTAGGTGACAGTTGCGCTTTTGTCGATCAGCGCAATTTGTCCTGAACGCATTGGCAGGTTGTCGTCAAGCAGGCGGTAAACGCTGGAATCAGCTTCGTCAATCGGATCAAGGACGTTCATTTCTGGTCCCTTGGCGTCGATTTTTTCTGCGCGAAAAGCGGAAGGCTGGGGTAAATCTTTGCAGGAGAGCCGACAGCGACGCAATCGTCGGGGACATTGGTGGTCACAGAGGTGTTGGCACCAATGCGGACCCGATTTCCGATGCGGATTTGTCCAAGCACTGTCGAGTTCACCCCGATAAACACGTCATCACCGATTACAGGTGCGCCACCCCGCATATTGGTGCCGATGGTGACATTGTGCATGACCCCGACGCGGTCGCCGATGATCGCGTCGGGATGGATTGAAAGCGATCCTTCGGCGTGAATGATGTGGAAATCGCTTCCGATTTTCGTTTCCGGGGGAATCCAGACTTTGGTGACGTTCAGAATGAAAATCCGCATGAGCGCATAGGGCTTTGTCGCGAGCCAGCGAAGTGGTTTGGATTTTACCGATATAGACCATTTGCCGTAGCGGTAGACAGCCAGAGACACGAAAGCGGGTTCCGTAAATGAACGTCCGTGCCGGACGTAGTCTTTTCTCACATCTTCGAACATATGGCGCCTCGGGTTGTTTGGGCATGTGGTTGAGTTTGCAAAACCTGTGTCATTGGATCATGTCCAGCACCGCGTCCACGTCATTGGCATCTATGGTGAAACCTTCCGTCGAGCCTTCACCGATCAGGGCACAAAACCGCAAGTCCAACCGGTCGCACATCAGCTTGAGGGCTGTTGTGACCCTGTCGGGTGGTTGCAGGGTGATGAGGGAGCCGCCTGCGGGCATCACGGACAAACCGTGTACAAGCTGACTACCCTCGACACCGATCACCAGCTTTACACCAGCACAGGCATCCAGAAGTTCATCTGTGGTGTAGTCCTCGGCCAGCATGAAGCGGATGCCGTATCTGGCAGAAAGGCGTTCCGCGAGGTCCATCTCGTTCAACAGACGCCGGTGATCGCCTGTTGTGCCCCTCAGAAGGAATACACCGGGAGTTGATGATGTATCACGGCCTGCCGCCAACAGGGTACGCTGGGCGGCGGCGCGGGCCATGCGGTTCGAGTTGTTGTGACGGTCATCGAACAGGATCAGTTCATTGAAATGGGCATCACCGATCCTGACAGGTTTCATGCTCTGCAGGTTTTCATAGCGTGGCATATGACCGATTGCGTCGTTACTTGTCAGAGGTTCGCCCGCTTCTGCGGCCAGTTGGTATGTCAGGCAATCATCCATCAACCAGTTTCCAAACCACCGGTTTCCAACCCAGCTTTCGTAAAGCGCGCCAGAGATCTCGCGTTGAGGGCGGCGATAAAGGGGGAGACGCGATTGCCGCTGTCTGAGATGCAGTTCGGCACCTTTGTGATACAGAACCCCGTCGACATAATCGACATCACGGAACCGATAGCCGACTGTTGAGCCAACTGTTCCATGGCTGGGTTCAGTCAACGAAAGCATGACCTCATCGAAACTGCCAAATTCTGTTGCGATAACCTTGTCCTTGTGTCCCACAGGGATGATTGCGGCTGGAAAGGATATCTGTTCCGCAGGCGTGATAGTCCACTTCTCTTCCGCGCCTACAAAGAAGTCGGAGGCGTCTTTTGTCAGAATGCGGCGCAACTTGCCAATCAGAGGACTTGCTGAAAACACGGGTTTCGACCTTTCCCTAAACACGACTGGCGGGTTGGAAAATACGCAAACGCAGAAAGTTGTCGGCGAATGTTGGAGCGGTATGGAAGTGGTCGGATGAGGCGGGATCAGACATTGATTTGATCATTTGCGGAGTTCCAGTCCTGCGACGAAAATGGGGGTCGTCTCTTCGCCGTCCTTGAGAATCTGACAGGCAGCGCCTTTAGGCGGAAACAGCGCGGCCAAGCCCGGCACCTGTGCGCCGATGTCAGTGCAGCAGATCTGTGCAGTATGGGTTGTGAAATCGGGGGTGACTTCGAGGGCCTGAAAGCCGATGACCGCGCCTGTCAGGGGGAATTGCGCCTTATAGGCGGCTTCCTTGATACTGAAGATGCGTTTGGCGATGCGGCCGCGTTGTGCGGGCGGGTGGGTGTCGAGCGACAGCAGTTCCGAGGGCGTCAGGACCAGAGGCCAGAGGTCTTCATCGAGGGGCGTGGCTTCTTCGATATCCAGGCCGAGTGTTGCGGCGGGATCGCGTAACAGGACGGCGACGCAGAGGCCTGCGGCATGGCTGATGGAGCCGGTGACGCCGGCGGGCCAGACGGGGCTGCGATCCGGTGCGCTGGGAATGGCGGCGGGGGGCAGGCCGAGGCGTTGCAGGGCCAGTCTTGCGGCGGCGCGTCCGGCAGTAAATTCGGCGCGGCGGGACGGGACCGCGCGGCGCATCGCAACCTCTTCTATGGGCAAAAGCGGGGGATGCGCGCCCGTCACGGGCAGGACCGCCACGGCGACGCCAGCCCCGAAGAGACCCGAAATACTTTGTTCCAAGGCGATGCTCATCCGGTGCGCGGCAGCCTTTCGGCCCTGAGTTGGCGGCGCCGGTTCATCGCCTCGGTGCGGAAGGTGGCGCGGTCTTCGGACGGGTGCAGAAGCTGCGTTGCCGGTTGCGGTGCTGGTGGTGGTGGGGCCGCGACCTGCGGGGCTGCGGGGGCCGGAGCGGTCGGAGCAGGGGCCGCGACGGGTGTGCTGCCTTCGGGCAGGGGTTGGTCGACAAGTTTTGCGGCAAGCGCCGACAGGACCGGAAAGCGGAAGATGTCGGTGATGCTGAGGCTGCGGATGCCCAGATCGGCGCGAATTTCGCGATGCGCTTGCACGGCCAGCAGGGAATGGCCGCCCAGATCAAAGAAATTGTCCCGCGCGCCGATGCCCTGCACGCCCAATATCCGCGACCAGATCGCAGCGATGGCGGCCTCGGCTGTGGACTGTGTGAAGGTATCGCCGGAGGGCGCGGCGGAAGCGGCAGGGGTTGGGGCGGGCGTCATCGCCGGAGGCTCTTCCGCCCTTGGTGCGGGGGCCGCGACGGCGGTTTCCATGGGCGCCGGTGCTGTGGCGACGGTCCGTACTTGGGGTGCAGGCAGGGCCTTGCGATCCACTTTGCGGTTGGGGGTCAGCGGAAATGCGTCGAGCATCACGAAGACCGATGGCACCATATAGTCCGGCATCATCGCGGCGAGATGCGCCTTGAGCGCGACCTGATCCACGGCGGCGGTGCAGGTGAAATAGCCGACCAGACGCACCAGCCCCGGCACATCCTCGCGCGCCATCACGACCGCTTGGCGGATGCCGGTGAAGGCGTCCATCGCGGCTTCGATCTCACCCAGTTCGATCCGGTAGCCGCGCAGCTTGATCTGGTGATCGGCGCGGCCCAGAAAATCGAGCCTGCCATCGCTGCGCCAGCGCACCAGATCGCCGGTGCGATACATGCGCGCGCTCCAAGGGGCGGCGCGGTCCGGCGTGACGAAAGGATCGGGCAGGAAACGCTCTGCCGTCAGATCCTCGCGCTGCCAATAGCCGCGTGTGACACCATGCCCGCCGATATAAAGCTCGCCCGCCATGCCGACGGGGACGGGCTGCATCGCGTCATCCAGCACATAGACCTGCGTATTGGCGATGGGCGTGCCGATATTGATGACACCCTGTTCCGGCGTGGCGGATTGGGTTGTGGACCAGATGGTTGTTTCGGTCGGGCCATACATGTTTTCAACGCTGGCCTGCGTCATGCTGGCGAATTCGCCAACCAATGCGCCGGGCAGCGCCTCGCCACCCAGCATCAGGTGTTTGACCTTGGACAGCGCGCCGCGCGCCTCGTCATTCATGGCGATCATGCGGGCCATGCTGGGGGTGCATTGCAGGTGGCTGACATTGTGGCGCACGATCTGCGCCGCGATGGAATAATCACCGGCGTCAGGTTCCAGCGCGGAATTGGCACGTTTCACAACCTCGGCCAAGGGCACCAGACCTTCCAGAACCTGATCCACGGGAATGCCGTAGTCGATCAGGCAGGCCACTTCGGTCACACCGATCCGGCGGACCTGTTCGACGCGCTCCATTGCGTCGTCAATCGTGCCGAACAGACCGGATTCGTCGAAATAGCGCAGGAAGGCGAAATCAAGGATCGCTTCCAGTTCGTCCTCTTCCAGTGAACCAAGATCAAGCTGGAAGGCGTTGTTGACCCCTTGCGGGCGTTTGAAGGCGGGGAAGGCCCAGGCATATTGCTTGATAAGGCCCGCCGCCGAGCGCAGATAATCCTTCATCGGTTCGCGCGCGATCTCGCGCACCGAATCGCGGTCCTGCCCCAGATAGCTGTGCAGCATCAGGGTCACTTTGAAATCGTCGGGGTTATGCCCCGCCTCGCGCAGCGCCTGATGGTAAAGCTGGATTTTGCCGCCGACCTCGTCGATGGACTGGCCCAGAAGATGGGTCAGGACGTTGGCCCCGATGGTGCCAGCTTCGCGCCATGTGTCGGGATTGCCTGCGGTGGTGACCCAGATCGGCAGGGTTTTGGACACGGGGCGCGGTTGCGTGACAACGCCGTGCATCCCGCCAGCGGCGGTGGGATAGTCGACGGTTTCGCCCGCCCAGAGTTTGCGTAGATCCGCGATGGATTGCATCATCGCGGGCTTGTTGTTGGGTGGCGCGTTTTCAGGGCGCAGCACGAAATCATCGGGCTGCCAGCCGCTGGCGATGGCAAGGCCTGCGCGCCCGTTGGTCAGGTTGTCGATCACCGCCCATTCTTCGGCAATCCGTGCCGGATGGTGCAGGGGGGCCACGCAACTGCCTGCGCGGACGCTGATGTTTTGCGTCACGGCCGCGACAGCAGCGCCTGTGACCGAGGGGTTCGGATAAGGGCCGCCGAAAGCGTGGAAGTGCCGTTCCGGTGTCCAGACCGCGCAAAAGCCGTGTTGGTCGGCGAATTTCGCGCCTTCCAGCAGCAGCTTGTATTTGTCGCGCCCGACGCCGTCGTCGTTGCCCCAGTAGTACAGGCTGAATTCCATGCCTTTGCCCGTCACATTGACCGGACCGTTCGAGACCAGCGCGCGGGTCTCGTCGCTGCTGAGCACCAGTTTGAAGCCGCGTGCCAGCGTCCAGAACAGTTCCAGCACGGAAATGTCGAAGGAAAGCGAGGTGACGGCGAGCCATGTATCGCCCTGTTTGTGGGGGATGCGGGCATCCATGCCGATGCAGAAATTCACCACGTTGCGGTGTTCGACCATCACGCCCTTGGGTCTGCCGGTCGAGCCTGACGTGTAGATCATATAGGCCATATCGCCGGCGGTGGCCGCGCAATCGGGTTGCGTGTCGGGCGCGGATTCAAGGCGTGGATCGGTGTCTATCACCAGAATCTGCGCGGAATGTTGCGGCAGATCGGGGGCAAGCCGCGATTGTGTGACGATCACGGGGCAGGCCGAATCCTCGATATAGAGCGCGATGCGGTCCGGCGGGAAGGCCGGATCAAGCGGCACATAGGCCCCACCTGCCTTGAGGATACCCAAGGCGGCGATCACCATATCGGGGCTGCGCGCACAGTTGAGACCCACCAGCGTGCCCTGACCCACGCCCATGGTTTGCAGCACATGGGCGGTGCGGTTGGCGGCTTTGTCCAGATCGCCGTAGCTGAGGCTTTGGCCCTCGAAAACCAGTGCGGTTGCGTCGGGGGTGCGGGCCGCTTGGGCTTCGATCATGTGATGCAGGCAGGCGGTATCGGGCAGTTCGGTGGCGGTGTCGTTCCAGCCTTGCGTCACAAGCACCAGTTCGGCATCGGGCATCACCGGCAGATCGGCCACGGGTGTGTCCACGGCATCGTCATGATCCAGCGCTGCGGCGACGACAGCCAGACGCGCGGCGATCAGGTCAAGCGATACGGGCGACAGGCGGGACGCATCCGCGATCAAGCGGGCGCGGTCGCCTGCGATGGCCAGCGTCAGGACGGTGCCTGTGATCCGCTGTAATGCGCCCTCGGTCAGCCCGACGGCAGGGATATGCAACGGGGCTGTGCCCGGAATGCGGGGCGGCAGATCGGCGACGAAACCGCCACTGGCGCGGGCGCGTGCCAGATCGGTGCCGAAACCTTGGGCCGCATCCGACAGGGCCGCTGCGCGGGTGATCCGCAAGGGGGCCCATCCGGCAAGATAGGGCGCTTGGGCGGGATCGCTTGCCGCAGCGCTTTGCCATGCCAGATCAACATGGTCGCGGTCCGACATGCGGGCCATCAGGACGGCCATTGCAGCCATGATACCTTCGGCACCAAGGTCTGACGGGATGGTCAGGTCATGCGTGATCTCGCCCGATGCGCTGGTATCCTGTGCCAGATCGAGCGTCACAGGCTCCAGCGTTTCCAGCCGTCTGCGCCAGAAACCTTCCATCTTGATGCGGGGGGCAAGGGCGGCGTCCAGCGCTTCGGTTTCCGCTGTGCTCAGAACCGGCAGAACCTGCCCCGCCTGCACGCCATGCGGCACGGTTTGCCCGTGCAGATCGGTGAAGCCCCACAGCTTCAGGGGGCCCGTCGCGGTGACCACGGTCAGGCTGTCCGTATCGGCTTGCAACACCGTGCCGGGCTGTGCGCCTGCGCCGCCCGCGATAGCCTCGGCCCCCTGCACAGCTAGCAGAGCGGACGGTGTCATGATCTTGGGCAGGCAGAGCGGATTGCCGTGATGACCGTGATCCAGACCGCGCACCAGCCGGACTAGTGAAATTGCATCCTGCGCGAAATCCAGACGTCCTGCGGCGCTGGGGCGGTCGAACAGGCCGAAATAACTGCGCTGCGCGAGATCCTGTTGGTGCTGCGCGGGCGCGCCGGTGGCCAGCAGGCTGACCAGTTCGGGGAAGCTGTCGATCGCTTCGGCAAAGCAGCGGCTGTTCAGGCTGAGGGCGGTATCGTCGTCTGCAATGTCGAACATGCGTTGCAGCAGGATATCACCCTTGTCCACGCCGCCTGCGATCAGGTGCCATGTGATGCCGTGCTGCGCCTCGCCTGCCAGTTTGGCCCAGACGGGGGCGTTCAGGCCGGCATAGCGGGGCAGGGGGCCATCGTGGAAATTGACTGCACCCTTTGCCGGCAGATCCAGCAGATCGGCGGGCAGCATGTCCAGATTGGCGATGCTGAGCAGCCAGTCGAAAGGCAGTCCCGCCAGACGCTGCGCCAGATCCGGCCCCGGAGCCTCGATACGCAGGCCCGCATCCATGGCCCAAGCGGTGATATTGGGGCAGCGCGTGACGACGGCGGCCAGATTATGACCCGTATCCAGCAGCACCTGACCGCAGTTTTGTGTCAGGGGTTCATGGCCGATCAGCACGGCGGAAAAAGAGCTCATCACGATTTACCTTTCATATCACGCAGGGGCATCGGTGTTTCGCCCCTGTTCGGCGTGCCGGAGGCGAGGGTCCGGCGATGGTGGCCCAGCAATCTCCCAAGCTGGCCGGGTCTGGCCCTGCGTTTGGCAGGGCGACGCAAAAGCTGCACGCCTGCGCCCAAAATTTGCGCCAGACTGCACAGCCCTGCGTAGAGCTTGCCGTGGTTCTTGGTGAAGTAATGCAGGCGCGAGTCGTACCAGTAATCGGGCAGTTCGACCCATGTCTTCATGCCGGTCGAGACCGAGCCGATATGCATGACGCGGCTTTCAGGCACATAGAGCGTGGCAAAACCCGCCCGTTCAGCGCGCAGGCAGAGGTCTGTTTCCTCGAAATAGAGAAAGAAGGTTTCGTCAAATAGACCGATCTGTTCCAGCACCTCGCGGCGGATCATCATGCTGGCGCCTGCCAGCCAATCGACGCGGGTGGTGTGCTGCGGGATATCCA
Organism: Seohaeicola saemankumensis; assembly: GCF_021021435.1. Lineage (GTDB taxonomy): Bacteria > Pseudomonadota > Alphaproteobacteria > Rhodobacterales > Rhodobacteraceae > Seohaeicola. Next base: position 90,927 of record NZ_JAINWI010000016.1, on the reverse strand, counting down.
GCGGGACGCGGAAGCGCGACAGCAGGCGGCTGATCGGGCCGGTGCAGGCGCTTGTCTCGAATTCGGACAAGAAGGACGGGAAGCGGAAGGCGGTTTCATGCGGCGTGCTATCCTCGCCGAAGATGAAACTGCCCGCGATCCCTGCACCCGGATCGGCGGCCAGCGCGCGGATCAGGGCCAGAAGCGCATCAGGTTCGGGGAATGCGTCCGAGTTCAGCAGATAGACCAGATCGGGCGGTGTGCCATCGCTCATGCCTGCGCGGATGCCCACGTTATTGCCCGCGCCAAAGCCGCCATTATGGCCGGACTGGATCACGCGGACGGTGCCGTCCTTGGTCCAGCCGCGCCCCGTCGCGGCCTCGCTCAGCATCTCGTAGCTGCCATCGCCTGATGCGTTGTCGACGATCACCATCTCGCAACGTGCTGTGGGCATGATCCGGCGCAGTTCGGCCATTGCAGCGAGGCCCTCGGCAGCGGCGCGCAGGGTCATGGGGGCCGTGCGCCAGTTCAGGAGCACGATCAGCAGGCGGGGGTCGGTCGGCATGGGTGTCATTCAGCCGCCTCCTGCGCGACATCGCGGCCTGCGACGGCGCGCAGATTGCGCGGAGTGCTGCGCCGTTCGGCGGCTTCGATCACGCGGCGCATACGGGCGGCCAGCACCCGCACATTCGGCTCCAGCACCATCGAATCGTGATCGCCGGGCACTTCCTGCACGTCAACGCGGGGGGCCCATGCGGTCCAGTCATTGTCATGCAGCACATAGTTGCGGTCGGCATTGATCAGACGATCCGGTGCGACCTGCCATTTGCCCACCAGCGGCGGGCGGAACAGGGTCAGGGGACCATCCCAGTGACGCAGCGGATAGGTGGTGACGCTTTCCATGAATGCCGCTTCGATCGCGACATTGTGGAATTGCGCGGCAGGCTCCGCGAAATCGTCGGATTTGGGGCGGCGCTTCTCGATCTCCCAGCGGATGCGGTTGGCGGCCCAGCGACCCAGATAGGCGGGACCGGCGGCGCGCAATTCCTGCCACTGGATCAGCGCACGGTCGCGGCGGGTGATACCACGGCGCACGGGCAAAGGCGTGTCGAGCATGACCAGCGCGCTGACGTCTTCGCCTGCGGCGGTCAGTTGCTGTGCGATTTCCAGCGCGGTGATGCCGCCACCGGAAAAGCCGCCCAGCATATAGGGGCCTTGCGGCTGGACCTGCCGCATTTCCGCGATGTAATCGGCGGCGGCCTGTTTCAGATCGCGGTGCGGTTCCTGATCGCCGTAAAGCCCGCGCGCCTGCAAGCCGTAGAAGGGGCGATCCGTGCCCAGAAGATGCGCCAGATGGCGCAGGTTCAGGATATTGCCGAACATGCCCGCAACAAGGAAGAAGGGCGTCTTCGTGCCGCCCTCGCCGCTATGCATCGGCACGACATGGGTAAAGCGGCGCTGCGGCGTGGCGGGTTTGGCCGCGCTGTCAGGTGCAGCCTCGGCCCCCGGCACGACGCCGCGTTCCTCGATCAGGGCGGCGCATTTGCGGATGGTTGGGGCCTCGAACAGGACGGAGATGGGGAAGTCCACGGCAAAGGCTTTGCGGACCTTGGCGAAGAGGCGCACCGCGATCAGCGAGTGACCGCCCAGATCAAAGAAGCTGTCTTCGACGCCGACACTGTCCAGCCCCAGAAGTTCCTGCCAGAAACCGGCAAGGCGCTTTTCCACCTCGGTTTCCGGTGCCACGAAATCGCTGTCGAGTTTTGGCCGTTCGAAGCTTTGTCCGCTGGTATCGGCGGCGCTTTCCACGGCGTTGGCCTGACGGATCAAAGCGGACAGATCGAGCGAGGAAATGACGATCTGCGCGTCCTTTCCGGCGAGGGCGCGCAAGAAAGCCTCGGACCCCTCGGATGGCTGGATACCCTGCGAGATCAGATGACGCAGGCGTTCTTCGGCGGGCGACAGGGGGCGCGGGCCGCTTTGGGTTTGCGGGTTGGTGGCAGCTTTGACAGGCGCTGCGGCGCGCCCGAAAGCGGCGGTGTTTTCCAGCCTGCGGATGCTGAAGCCCTCGACCTCGATACAGACGGTGCCATCGGGGGCGGTGATCACCACATCGAAGGTGGCTGACGGGCCATCGGCGCTGTTGTCCTTGCGGCTGCGGACCCAGCTTGCGACGCGCGCAGGCAGCGGACGATGCACGCGCACCGATCCGTAGGAGACCGGCACCCACAGATGGTCGGGGCGGTAGCCTGCGATCAGGTTCATCGCCCAACCCGTGGCGAGATCCATCAGCCCGGGATGCAGGCCCCAGCCTTGGGTCAGATCGGCGGCATGGGGTTCTGGCAATGACAGCCAAGCCAGACCTTCATCTTGCCCCAAGGCCATGGATCGGATCACATGCCAGCGCGGACCAAAGGCCAGATGCGCCTCTTGCGGGGCGGGCAGGTAGCTGCCTGCATCGGCGGTTTCAGGTGCTGCACAGCGTTTGGCGATCGCGTCCAGATCAAGGGATTCGGGCGGCGAGAGGGGGAGCAGCGACAATTCCGCCTCGGCATGGGTGACGGTGCCAGTGGGTTGCACGGTCTGCACTTCGAAGCCATAGCCCGCATCCGCGCGGGGCAAGCGCACCTGCATGTCCAGGGTGCTTCCATCGGGCACTTGCAAGGGCGACAGGAAGTAGAGATCGCGGATTTCGAACCCGCCGACCTCGCCCTGAGCGCGCAGGGATGCGGCGGCGAGTTGCAGATATCCTGTGCCGGGCATGACGGCATCGCCTGCCTTGGTGCGGTGGTCGTCAAGCACCCATTCGGCGCGCGCATCCAGTGTCTTGAGGAAAAGGCGGTGCCCGCTTTCGTCCTGCGTGATCTGGGACAGCAGCGGCGTATCCGCTGGCGTGTTGCGGCGTTCGGGGGGCGCATCGCCCGCCAGCCTTGCGGCCATCGCATCGGCGGCCATGCCGACACCCGACCAGACACCCCAGTCAATCGCCAGCACCCGCGTCTTGCCGCCTTTGCGCGATTTCGCATAGGCGTTCAGATATTCGTTGGCGGCGACATAATCGACCTGACCCACCGGCGCGGTGACGGTGGAGGAGGATGAAAACAGCACCATCCAGTCCAATGTGCCATCGGGAAACAGCTCTTCCAGAACCTTGGTGCCGTGGATTTTGGGGGTAAAGACATCCTCGATCTCGGTCAGGGACTTGGTCAGAAGCGGCGCGTCATGTATCACGCCTGCGGCATGGATCACGGCGGTGACAGGGCCGAACTCGGCCTCGGTCTGCGCACAGGCCGCGCGCATATCCTCGATATTGCTGACATCGGCCTGAAGCACCAGAACATTGCCACCCTGCGCCTCGAGCGCCTGAACCGCGCGGATGCGTTGCACGGTCGCGTCATTCACACCGGTTTGCACCAGCGCGTCCCATCTGGGGCGCGGGGGCAAGGGCGAGCGGGCGATGAGCACGACATGTTTCTGCCCGCGCGCGATCAAGGCGCCTGCGATGCTGAGGCCGATACCGCCGAAACCGCCGGTGATCAGCGTCACGCCATCGTCGCGCAGGGGCAGAGCGGTATCGTCAACCTTGGCCAGAGGGGTTGGTTTGAATTCCAGCGCAAAGCGTTTGTCGCCGCGCAGGGCGGCAACCGTATTGGCGGGTGCTGCGAGCAGATCCTCAAGCAACCTGTCTGCCAGAGCATCAAGGGCCGCCTGATCGCGGCGCTTGCCCTGTTTGGGCAGGCGGATATCCAGCACGGCGCAGGACATGCCCGGCACTTCGCGCGGGATGATGCGGGCGGGGCCCATGATGGTCGATTTGTCGGGATCGGTCAGAGGCTCGGCGCGCACCTGTGCCGCGTCCGATGTGACGACTTGGATATGCGGGGTTGCGTTTTCCTCGGCCAGGGCCTGCGCCAGAAACAGCAGGCTGTAGAAGCCCTGTTCCTGCGTGCGATGGAAAAAGCTGCTGCCGGGGCGGAAGCTGCGTTCGCGCGTGACCTGCCACAGATGAACAATGCGGTCGGGCATCATGCCGCGTTCCACCAGATCGCGGACCAGTTGGTCATATCCGGCGCGCCCCTGTTCGGGGGCCAGAAGATAGCCATCCTTGCCCGCGCGGGCAAAAGCATCGGCAGGGCGTACGGTGATCACCTGCTGGTTCGCGGCGCGCAATTTCGCGGTCAGGGTCGCGCCAAGACCTGCGTCATCCTCGAACACCAGCCAGTTTTGCGTGGGCAGATCGGACAGATTGTCGAAATCGACATCGCATTCGGCCAGACGCGGCACCCATGCGGGGCGGTAACCCCAAGCATCCAGATTGTCGGACCTGAGCGGCCACAAATCGGCATCATCCTGCGTCTGCGCGCCTTTGCCGGGTTCGATGAAATAGCGGCTGCGCTGGAAAGCATAGCTTGGTAGCGGCACACGATTGCGCGGCACGCCGCCCCAGATCTGGTCCCAGTCGATGGCGACACCCACGGCCCACATGCGCGCCAGCATCGCCATGAAATAGGCATCATCCGCCACATGGTCCTGCGGATGGCGTAACGACCCTATCACGGCGTTTGGTGTCACATTCGCATGTTGTCCGGCCAGCGATGCCAGCCCCTTGCCGGGGCCGACTTCAAGAAACACGCGGCCCTGACCCTTGGGCGCATCGGCGGCCAGCGTGGCGATGCAATCGGCAAAAAGCACAGTGCCGCGCAAATGGCCGACCCAATAATACGGGTCCATCGCCTGCGCATCGCTGAGGATCTGGCCCGTCCGGTTGGACATGACCGGAATCTGCGGCGCGTTCAGTTTGATCGACCGCAGGTAATCGCCAAAGCGTTGCAGGATCGGCTCCAGCATCCGCGAATGGGCGGCGATGTCGATGGGGATGCGCTGGAATTCCACCTCGCGGGCTTCCAACTCGGCTTGCAGACGGTCAAGTGCAGCTTGCGGGCCAGAGGCCACGCTGAGCGCGGGACCATTGACCGCGCCAAGATCCAGATCATCCCCCAGAAGCGGGCGCAGATCCTCGGCGGGCAGACCGACCGACAGCATACCGCCCGCAGGCACGGTATCAAACAAGGTGCCGCGAAGATGGACCAGCCCGATGCAATCCTCGAAGCTCATGATACCTGCGACGCAGGCGGCCGTATTCTCGCCCATCGAATGGCCGACAAGGGCTGCGGGCTTTACGCCCCAACTGATCCAGAGCTGCGCCAGCGCATATTCCACGATCATGATCAGCGGCAATTGCACCGATGGCTGTTTCAGGCGTTCGTCTGCGGCGGCTTCCTGCCCCGCTGCGGGCAACCACAACGCGCGGATGTCATAATCAAGCTTGGCTTGCAGCACATCAAGCCCGCGATCCATCCAGTCGCGGAACACAGGCTCGGCATCATAAAGATCGCGCGCCATGCCAGCATATTGCGCGCCGCCACCGGGGAACATGAAGACCACATCAGGCGCGTCGCCCAGCACTTTATGCGTAAAGACACGGCGCGGGTCATTGGCGCGCAAGGTGGCCGAAGCCTCGGCATGGGTTTCGGCCACGATCACGCGGCGCTGTTCAAAGGCGCGGCGTCCGTGTCGCAGGGTAAAGGCCACATCGGGCAACGGCTGATCGGGGTTATGCTCCAGATGGTCGGCCAGCCTTTGCGCGGCCTCGTCCAGCGCTGCCTTGCTGCGGGCCGAGATCACCAGCGGCTGGAAGGGAAAATCGCTTTGGCCCGATGCATCAACAAGGGGGGCTTCTTCCAGCACGACATGGGCATTGGTGCCGCCCACGCCCAGCGAATTCACACCGGCACGGCGCGGCGTTGTCCCACGTGGCCAGTCGGTCAGCCGGTCATTCACGGTGAAGGGGCTGCCCTCGAACCCGATTACGGGGTTCGGCGCCTCGTATCCCAGTGAGGGCGGGATCTGCCCGTGATGCAGTGCAAGCGTTGTCTTGATCAGGCTCGCCACCCCTGCGGCTGTGTCCAGATGGCCGATATTGGTTTTCACCGATCCGATCCGGCAGAAGCCCTCGCCCTGCGCTCCACCTTGGCGGAACGCCTCGGTCAGGGCGGCAACCTCGATCGGGTCGCCCAGATAGGTGCCGGTGCCGTGGCATTCGATATAGCCGACCGTGTCGGGCGACACGCCCGCCACCGCCTGCGCCTCGACAATCGCGGCGGATTGGCCATCGACGGACGGGGCCAGGTATCCGGCCTTGGCCGCGCCATCATTGTTGATCGCGGTGCCTTTGATGACACCCCAGATATGATCGCCGTCTGCAATGGCATCCGACAGGCGGCGCAACACGACAGCCCCCGCGCCCGAGCCGAACACCGTGCCCTGCGCGCGATGGTCGAAGGCATGGCATTCGCCGTCAGGCGACAGGATCTCGCCGTCTTTATAGATATAGCCACGGTTCTGCGGCAGTTCGATCGTCACACCGCCCGCAATCGCCATATCGGATTCGCCCGTCAGCAGGGATTGCACCGCGTAATGCACCGCCACCAGAGAGGTGGAGCAGGCGGTCTGCACGTTCACACTCGGCCCTGTCAGGTTGAACACATGGCTTGCGCGGGTGGTCAGGAAATCCTTGTCATTGCCGGTATGGCGCAGCAGGAACATGCCCACATCCTGCACCAGATCGGGGTTCGAGCAGATGTTGAAATAGAAATAGCTGCCCATGCCACAGCCGCCGAACACGCCGACAGGACCATTGAAATCCTCGGGCATATGGCCTGCGTTTTCCAGCGCTTCCCAGATCACTTCCAAAAACTGGCGGTGCTGCGGGTCCATGATCGCCGCATCCTTGGGGCTGAACCCGAAAAACTCCGCATCGAAATGGTCGAACCTGTCCAGAGGGGCGGCAAAAGGCACGTAATCGGGCCGCGCCATGACATGCCGCGCCTCGCCCGCCGCCAGCAACTCGTCCTCGGACAGCTGCCGGATCGACCGGAGGCCTTGACGCAGGTTGTGCCAATATGTGCCGACATCCCCCGCACCCGGAAGATGCGCGGCCATGCCCACGATGGCGATATCGTTGTCAGCGTTCACTGCTGCCAGCTCCCTTTTGAGGTCCGTCAGAGGCTTTACTGGTCAACTCGTTACTGGCACATCGGCTGGAGTAGCCGCAAAATAAGGTGATAATCTGACCAAAGACGGTCGAATTTAGTGGTCCGGCCTAAGCGGCCAAAGCGGAGATCGCGGCCCAGTTATACCAGATCGCACCTGCCGCGAGGCACAGCCCGATGATGGCAAAGCCAAGGTCGTGCAAAGGGTCCCACACCCCGATTTTCACGGACAGCCAGACAAGGGCCGGATAGGCAAGGATGATCGCCAAAGCCTGCCCCGCCAGCGCGCCGATCAGCCCGTAGGTCTGTACGCCGATCAGCAGGCCTGTGATGGTAAGGAAGGCTTTGACAAAGGTTACTATGAAAAACCGTTTCGAATCTCCTGCCGCCAAAGCTGCCTGATCATAGGTTAGGCCGATTGCTACCGGGATTTGTAGACAGGCGATCAATACAACGACTGCGCCTGCATCCTGATAACGAACATCGTACATCAATTCGACAAGCCAGACACCTGAATAGGCGACAATAAGCAAAAGGCTCAAAATTCCCAAAGTAACCAATCCACGAAGTTTTCGCAGTTTCAAGAAATTCTCTCGGGAAGTAGCAGGGGGGCGATCCCGATAGACGGGAATGAGGATGCGACCGGTGACCATCATGCCCAGAAGCAATGAAAAGCTACCAAGAAAAAAGCCGATGTTGTAAATACCGAATGAATCTAGCGGCAGGAACTTCCCCAACACGAGTTTGTCTCCCTGCGCTACGGCAAAACCACAAACTGTACTGAGAAAGATCCATTTGCCGTAGTGGATCAACTCATGGATAGCGTTGTTTTCCCAACGCAACCTGTTTCGTTGACCGGGTAAAAAAATGGTCATCAATATAGTTTGCGCGATTGTGCCAATAACCATTCCAACCACGAGTGACCAGACCGAGCGCGTCCAAAATGCAAGGGAGATCATGCTGATCAAACCAATAGTTTGAGAAGTCATCTCGATAAGAGTTACGTGGCCAAGCCGCAGATGCCGCCCTGCCGTATCGCGGCGCGTGGGAATGAAGCCCGAAATCAAAAATTGTACTGAGGCAAGTATCAAAAGGCCAAAAAGAAGAGGCTCGCCGTAGATCAAAGATGCGGGGTAGGCTAGTGCACAGCCAATAAGGAACAGAATTGCGCCACGCAATATCTGAACTGTCCACGCGGTATTCAGAAATATCTGGTCGTCACCTCTTTTACTCTGCGCGATTGCCGGTCCGATGCCAAAATCGGAAAACATCTGGAGGCCAACCATAAAAACAGTAACGAGCGCCATTAAGCCAAAAGCTTCTGGGAATAGCAGGCGAGTTAGCAAAAGATTACCCAGCAACCGCAAACCTTGAGAAAACCCATATCCCATTACGGTAAAGGCGGAGGATCTCATGACCCGCGATGTCAGGCTCGTGCCCGATAATATTTCACGCAATCTGCTTGTTGTGACGGCTGCATAGCTCATCTGCCGCGGCTCCAGTCGGGGAGGTTGGCATTGACGCCCGCTAAGCCGCTATTTGTGTCGCCTAGTCTGACTGCCAAAGCTACGCTTGAATACATGGTGAAACCGACCGGATTGCGGGCAAGCAGCGCTAACTTTCCAGTGATGCCCAACACGGATTTTTCATCATTCTTGCAGAGTTCGGGGTAGAGCGCTGCAACCTGACGGACGCCACGATCCTGACGCCGTCTTACGCGTACCAAATTTCCGAAACCTTCGACAAGCGGCCAATTGTAGCGCGCTTTTACGGCAATGCGCTCCTCTTGGCGGAAGAGGAGTCGGACGAAAGTATCGTCCGATATGATATCAGGGAACTGGCCCCATCGCGCGCGTCCTGCGGCATTAACCGCGAACAATCCGCAACCCGGAACACCGCGCGCAATAAATGGCACTTTGCGGTAAGTAGCGGCATAGGCTTTGCTGACCCACCCCTCTGCTGTTATCCGCAAATTGCCGCTTGCATAGCGCGCTTTTGGTCCGTCCAACGCGCGGCACAACTGATCAAGCAGCGTGGGGCTAACGGTCACGTCAGCGTCAAGATATGCGCGCCATGGCAGGCTTGCCACCGCATCGCCCGCGTTTAGGGCGCGAATCTTGCCGCCCTTCGTCAGATCCAGCACCTGCATTTTCCATCCACGTGCTTCGACGCGGGTTTGGAACTCGCGCGCAATTCCGGCCGTGTTGTCGTTGCAGCCATTCGCTACAACCACAATTTCGACACAACATGCTGGAGGTTCTGAGGCCAAGAGGGATTCGAGACAGGTGCCCAACAATGCCTCTTCATTGTTGGCGGGAATGATAACGCTGAGCACTGCAGTAATCCTGAAAAATGGGTCAAATCACGCTTTGGCCCTTCATGAGAGCCGCCAGCCGCAGCCAAAGCCGCCATCACCATTACCGAACATCTATATCCTGCCACGGCCGGCGGCATGTTGGCAACAATATGGCAATCGATATCTGTGTTTCGTCCGCAATGATCGGATGATCGAGTTATTGTGTTGAGGGCCGACACAATCGCTGTGGTCCCCAAATCTCAGGGCTGCACTCCGATTATCAGGTCAATCCCGGGTGTGTTTTCACCAGAGAAAAGAATTTTTTGCATGCTGATCAGTCGTGCCTCGCCTTGTTCCGAAACAGCGAGCAAAGTGTTGTTATCCCACTTCAGAGTGTAGTCTGACACCTTTCCGGGCAGCACTGCTGTATTGGTCCCCTTGCCGCCATGCATGCGCGTGCAGCAGCCTTCGGCAATCAGGATATCATCTCCGGGACCGCCCAAGAGAATGTCGCTTGGATGTCGCGCAAGCGTTTTGCCCCCTTCTTCATCGGCTCTACGAATGGTGCCGTTATCGAACGTCCCCGTTGCCCGGGTTTCCCACGTGACTGATCGGGTAGCGTTGTAGTTCATAAGTGCGGTCCAACGCTGGTTGATGTCGTCGAGATGTCGCAAATGTCCCCAACTACCCCATTTGCCGGGGGCGGCTACATCGTGATAGGCGGTGAACAGAGTGCCACCGGCGCTCTGCCAGCCATCAAATATCATCTGGTAGAGTCTGACGATCTCTTCACTGTAGTTGAACCGCGTGTAGAAGTCGGTCAGCTGCTGGTTGTTGACCCACTCGCCCCTTCCCACGACATGGGTGCCACCCTCGTACATGATCAATTGAAGTCCATGCCGCGCGGCAATTTCGGCATGATAAGGGAAGTAGCTCTTTACCAAAGCGTCGACAGATGTGTTGGCAAGGTGCTTCAACAGGCGGTCGGTTGCGTGTCCTTCGCCTTTCTCGAGCCAGGAAAGAACACGCTGTGCTGCTTCGTCACTGTCTCCTTCCACGTTGAAGTATCCGGTTACAGCATAGGCATCAAAATCCTCGAATGGGGGGCGGTGTGTATCATCTTCGGCCAAGAAGTTAGGGGCATTCAATAAGCCATGTTCCAAGCCAAGCCATCCGGTTTGCGTACTTATAACACGAACAAGGCGTTGTGCGTTTTGTTCCCCGAAAACCTCTGACCAAATACGCGCCATTTCTGCTGCGCGCATGCCTGCATACTGCACCCATCCGTCACCACCTTCGCTCCAACGTTTCGCGGCTTGTTCTGCAGCCCAATGTGCTTGCTCGAATTGCCAGTTCCACATTTCATTGGAATACTCGACATAGGCATTCAGATCAGTGTCGAGATGGTCCCGGACATAGGTTGCAAAACGACGGACATAATCATCATCTGCCAGATGTGGCAGGGTGAACCAGGGGTCCGCACCAACTTCGTTGGCCAAATCGACCATGATTTCGACAGGAACGCCGCGAATGTGATAGGCATAGCTGAAATCTTCGACTTTGGGGCGATCATCCCAAACAGTCTGGCGTGAATTGTTTGTTCCCATCCAGTCCATGAAGCGTAAAGCGCGCATGTCACTGATATGGCGAAGCCAGTCAGGGTTGAAACGCAGACCAAGTTCATAAAGCTGTATATGATCTTCGCGCATGACGCGGATGTTGCGGATATGATTGCCGCTACCTGTCGGATCAATCCTGGAAAGACGCACACCCACGAGACCATCTCCGGGCTGATAGTTGAACCTTATCTCTCCCTTGCCGTAGCGCAGTTGCGAGACTGGCCCTGTAACTTGGACCCGTCCGATTCCCTCATAGGTGAGTAAATAGCGGCCGGCCAAACTTTTAGCCTCTGCAGGCTGATCGGCCAAAATGTAGGTCTCAAGCGCTTCGATGCCCAGTGGGACAGAAATGGGCCAACCTTGTGGATCAATCAGGCCGTTTGATTGCAACACCTCGTAGTCCATACCTCCATGTTGGCCAGGTCGATGGCCAATCCAGGGGCGTGCCGTTTTCATCAGATCAATGAAAGGGTGCTGGGTTGACCAATCCGCAACACCACTTAGCCCGATAGCAAGGGCGGGGTTCTGGCGCGCTGGTTCTGTTTGGGCTCTGGTGGAAAGTGGAACCACCAAAAAAATAGCAAAGCTACACACCAGATAAAAAACACCAAGCCGACTTTTGGACAATCCGTTGAGTGGCGCCATTTTGTGCTCCGGTCAAAAACAGTTAAAGGTCAAAATTCTTTTGGTGGCGTGTTTCCATCTCTTGCATCGTTTAGGGGATATTTTGAATCGAATTAGGTTCGAACAACGGAGCCATGGCTTTTGCAAAATTGTCGGAAGCGAGCCAACGATGTAATACGTCAAAAGCCTGTCTTGAGATCCTGTGTCGTAGCTGCGTATCTGTCACGAGTTGGCGAACACAGTCATCAAAATCGGACAAATCCCACTTTAAAGGTACATAAGTTTCCCATGGCACAAAAATATCCGGATTAGTTTCAATATGGCTCATATCAGGTTTCAGTAGGACTGCTCCTGCCATGACGGCTTCGTAGTCGCGCCAACAGACCTCTCCATAGCCAAAAGGGCTGAAGACAATTTTTGTACTCTGCATCTCGACCAAGAACCGTGCTAGTCCGACGCTGTTGCCTTTGATAACAACCAGATCGGAAACCTGCGAAAGCGCGGCTTCGGCTTCAGCCCGCATCAATTGATACCAAGCTGTTCCACCTACGGCGAAACGCGCGTGCAGGTCTATCGGGCGGGGTCCAAGCGGTGGTGGTGATCCAAGTAAGCTCGGCAGAATACCAGGCGCCGTCGCAAATGATGGGCCGACCACTAATTTTCTCAAGAAATCCGGTGTAACGTTAAAGAGCCTTATAGGTGCATCCACACCAAAACGGCGGCTATAAAAGTCGCTCAGATTGGTTTCTCCGATCGTTGACTGAGAGTATTCCAAGCGATTGCGTAGGACATGTTTTTTGACGTAAACATCAATATATTTATCTAGACGCTCTGCATTGCGCAGATCGGTCGGCGCAGACCAATCAAGATATACCATCCTTGCCTTCGGATGATCATGATTTAAACGGTCCAATAACCGCCATAACTTTTCGTCTTCAATGTCAAAAGGTGTTTGGAATGCAACAACGTTTGCACCCATCGCCTTAGCCGGTTCGCCAGATAAAACAGATGAGATATCAATCTCGCGAACTTGTGCTCCATATAGCCGTTTCAGGTCCTTCGCATAATGATGGAAAGGAAAGATTTGGCTTTGTGGGATTCTATGTGACTGGCTTACCAGAAGAAGCCGCGTGTGCGCGCCATCCAGAAAGGGGCGTTCCATCGCTAGTTTGCGAAGCCGCTCCGCACGACGGAAACGCGTATGAATGCGGAACCTGTTTGCCAGGACTTTAGTGGCCGAGATGGACATTGCTTACCACATTCTCGCCTTTTGGCGCTGTATCTGACAAATTCATGCCAAGTTCGAGCAGTCTTCTTGCTTCAGATTGATCCATTTGCATAACGAAATCGTGATGCATCCGATAAGTGTCCGACGGACCGCGCCATATTGGCGTCGGCTTAAATACATTTTGCAATCCTTTGATTTTTTTATCAGGACTGGTCATCAAGCCGACGCGGAGTGTATCTAGCATATTTGTCACGCGACTGGGCCGAAATCTGGCTAGTGGCTGACTGACAAAACCGGAAGAAAATGGAATGTCTGAAAACCCAGGATATGCACTGAAGATCGCGTCATCATGTAGCTTCTGATCGCGGGTAACTGACCAATCCAAGGACAAGCCGAGCTCAACGAATTCTGGGTCCAGATAGGGGCAGAATACCATTTCAGCGCCGCCCATTACCGCTGTGGCGGTGAAGGAGATTTCGCGTCTTGTCCGATTATAAAACCAGAAAGCCTGGTAGGGGTCCGGCGCCGCGTCAAAAACCTGAATGGCCTTCGCAATGCGTTCAATCGCAGCATCATGTAAATCAGACGAAAACACAGCGCCAGCGCCACCCAGGTGTCCCGGCCGACTGATAACACGGCTGTGCCCTTCCACCATTCGTTTCGCAATTCCTTCATAATCGTTTTGATTTGCGCGCTCCTTGAATTCCGCAGCCCAGTCATCAGGATTGGTCAGAATGTCTCCGCCGATACCATCGATTGCTGCCGTGCCACTTCCGGAAAAATAGTCGTGCATTGGAACCATCTGAGCGTGCTCGTCTGAGCAGAGTTGCGTCATTAAAAGCGCGCGCAGCGAATCTCTCAATCGTTTTCGTGGGTTACCCAAAATCACATGGCGCACGCCAACGCGCTCTGCGATAGCTCGTGCGGCCTGCACTTCCGCGTTCAGCGCCTTGCCCCCGTGATGGAAAGTAACGCAGGTGTCCGGTTTGCGTCCCTGATGGGCCATCTCTAGAAGAACATGTCGGGAGTCTCGTCCACCAGTCAAGGGCAGTGCAATAGGCCCCTCCCAACTTTGAACGAATCTGCGAATTGTAGCGCGTGGTACTTCAACAAAAGCCTCGACCGCTTGGGCGCGGCTTAGAGAACTTACCTTGGGAACTACTGCCCCGCCTTTGATTTGGTGCTTCCCATCGCGCCAGACCAATTGACCGTTCGGGGGCAAAACTTTTATATATTTGAAAGGAGTGTCATTTCCGACGAAATTTCCTATCCGGTGAAATACGGCTAGTGCTATTTCATCAGGGCTAGGGTCAGCGCCTTCCGCCAGTAATTGTAAGATTGATGGCGAGATACCTACTTGTGCCCCTTTGATATATACAAATAGACTAAAGTAACCCAGTGGTTCGACTTCGGCGACCAGTGTCTGGCCGTCCCAATTCCATTTCCCCCACAGCCCGCTGGGACGTGATCCATCATATTGCTTTATTCTATGACCGACATATCCTTTGAATTGACCAGTGGCACGTGCACCGCTAGAGCCCGTTGAAGCATCTATGAACAAGAAAGGGGTCTTAAATCCTTTGTCTATCCACGTTTGAGGGTTTTGTGCACAATCAAACCCAGAATCGCCACTTCGATCAACTGCCCAAGTTTGTGGTGTGCTGTTGTTTTCTTGCATTCAGTGAACTCCTGCTTCTTAAATACTGAATCAATCAAGTGAATTTCTAATACGGAGAAGCTACAAGTAGTTCAACAGATTAAGGTAATTGCATTCTACGCTGTCTGTGCAGCAATAGTTTGCCGTTGCCTAACGAAAGGTGCTTGCATGTATCCAAGAAGAGAGCCCGCCATTAGCCAAGTCAGAGGCGTAAGTGTTGCGTTTGGTAGCATATCAAACATATTAACCGCGACTATTAAGCTGAGGCCGCTGGTGAGTGAAGACCTGTAAAGGGTAGGATATTGTCTTCCCTTAAATAGAATTAATAAAATTGGAAAAGCCAGTAAACCGAACTCGGCCACGTATCCGACCCACCCGAGGGCGCCGATTGTAATGACCCATCTTCCGTCTGGAATCGTCAAGATTTGGCCATCAGAGCTGTGGATAAGAGGTCGACCAAAGCTGCCCCATCCCAAAATGGGTTTCATGGATGCGCGTTCCAATAGAATCGCTTCATGAATTAAGCGAAAATTTAGCGATGCAGCGCGACTTGGGTTAATCTCGTAGGCTTGTTCAATCAAGGCGCGCTCTGGGATAATTTGATTGCCTTTCAGAACTGGATAAAGCAAGGCTACTATCGTAATAAGCGTTGCTACTCTAAATTGAGTGCGAGGGCTGAAGAAAAGTAGAAGCGGTGTCAAGAATATAGCATAAAGAAGAGAGCCAAGGGACTTACACAGAACCAAAACTACAAAGAGATAGAGGCCAGCGATTAGATACTTCAGAGCAGGTTTGTTGTGACGTTTTTCGCTTCGATACAATGTCAACGCCGCAACTATTGACGTAAAGCAGAAAAATGCAACCCAAAGGCCATGATAAAGAAATACGATCGGACGGAACCCGCCTTCGCGCATCATTTGGCCAAAGCTGTGTTGGAAGAATCCGTAAATCCATGTGTTCAACTGCGGGCTGAGGCGAACCTCCAGAAGCATTGGAAGGGAATAGGCCAGACCCGCAATTACAAGTGCGATCAGGATGTCGCGCTGATCTGTTTCGCGGTTCAGGAAATTCATCGCGAGAATGAATGGCATGAGCGCGGCCATCTTGCTGGCCACCATCGACAGTCCGTCCTTGATGCCGAGGCCTTGAATGTAGAAATTACCAAATGTGACCCCCTCGCCATTTGTCATCGCGGTTGCGATAGGGCTGAACACAAACAAAGCTACCAAGATCTTTGCCGGTGTCGGACCGGGCAGGAACCTCATCTTCCGGCCATACATGAAAAAGCAGATCGCGAAGGCGGTCAGAGAAGGAATCGTTTCCTTGTCTAGGTCTGGTATCAGCGGCAAGTCGAAACCTGTCGGGCCTGGTGGCAGGAACAGGTAGGCGATCAGGATGCTGGCGATCAGGGCGCGGCCGACGGGTTGGGTTCTGAACAGGGCGAGGCTGATGAAAGGCCAGGCAATCAGAACCAGATAGGCAAATCCGTTCGGCGTCACGCAGTTGATCTCCTTGGGTTGGGTCTCTTGACAGTGAGAAAGACCTCAGGAGTTGTATCAAACCCTAATGCTGCGCTCAGGTCAAAGCACTTTGGAGAAATGAATGGTGCGGACGCCGAAAAGGCGTCCGCTAAAGGCTTTGTTTCAATGACCTGTTGCCCGCACAACTACACCGAATGTTCTGAGAACGATCTTCAGGTCGGTGAGAAGCGAGAGCTTGTAAAAATAGTCGCTGTCATAGGCGGCGCGTTCGCGAAAGCTGCTTTCGTTGCGCGCCGAGGTTTGCCAAGCACCGGTAATGCCCGGACGCATCTCGAAATACTCGGATGCAGGATACATATCCTTCTGGTTGCACATCATCGGACGCGGGCCGACAACGGACATCTCGCCTTTCAGGACATTCAGAAACTGTGGCAGTTCATCCAGCGATGTCTTGCGGATCAACCGCCCGACCCGTGTGATACGAGGATCGTTTTTAAGTTTCTGGTCGCGATCCCATTCTGCACGGGCTGCAGGGTTGCTTGCCAAATAGCCGGCGAGCACCTGATCCGCATCCGCCACCATCGAGCGCAGCTTGTACATGCGGAACACTTTCCCATGACGGCCGACGCGTTCTTGCACATAGAAGGGTGCCCGACCGTCCGACGCGACCAATAGCGCGAGGATGCCCATGACGATCGCGACGGGAACAGCGATGGCTGCCACAAAGGCAAGATCAAACAGACGTTTACCCAACCCAGGGTAGATAATAGCATGTTCGGCTGCCAGACGCGGTGTTGCCGAGGTTAGAACATTTCGTGTTGCGCGTGCCCGGACTGAATCCGAGTACACGCCCATATCATAAGCCATAGTCTCATTCCCCCAAATGAGCGGGCGCAGAATAAGCGCCCGGAACAGGTGAACAGGTCATCTGCGGCGGCAGGGATGAGCACCAAAGCAGGGAAACAGGCATGGGAAAGCTGTTCGCAGACCACCGGTCCGCGGCTATAAATTCCGAATGTCGTTATATATTTCCCCTTACCCCCGCCCTATCTGGCAGCACAACGCGGAGGATATTCGCTAGGTCTTGTTACTCTCTGCTTCGGCCCTGATAGGCCGCAAACTTCGTTTTGGTTGAATTTAAACGAGGCTACTCAGCACCGAACAACAGTGAACACATTTAAGCCTTTTTTTTGCCATCGCGTCAATTGGGCGGTTGGCCAACTTTCGATAAAAAAGGATTGGCTCTTGCCGGCCTGCAACAGCGTAGAAGTCACCTTTAGGGCGTAAAAAAGGCAACTGAAAGTGATGATTGACGTCGGCGCGATGGTTAGATCGCAGAGGTTGCATCGACTTGGAATCGCTCGAAAAAGCTAAAGACTGTTGCGCAAAGCGGCACAAAGAAAGGATAACATCCCCACTTGTTTACCTAGTGGCTACAAAACTGTTTCTTTTGCTGGTTTTGGTTGCCGGAACGCCGGGATGGACCCGCCTTGAGCCGGGTGAGAACGGTGCCAGACACGAGGCCGAAAAAAGGCCGAAAAAAGGCGCGCTACAAGTAGAGAACAATCACAGGATGTTTATGGAGAAGCTATCGAAAGTTGGTAAAAGAACAGCCGAGACACGATCACTTGCGCCAAACAATGTGGCAGAGCCGGCCACTTTGTTTCCGGACTGGCCAGGATCGGGGCAAAACGCGCCCGAATTCCGGCATGATTTGATTCGAGATCTGCGCCGCAGCGCGGATCAGAGTGCCCCCGCCAGCGCGATCAGCGGCAAGAGCATGGCCAGAATCCCCATGTCGCCCATCATGCCGCCACCCTCCGGGGAATCATCCTCTTCTGTATTGGCCTCGGCCTGCGCGCTTGCCGCTTCTGTTTGCGCCGCGATCTGTTCGATTGTCAGCGGATCGCTTTGGGGCGCGGGTTGCTGTGTCATCATGGTGAAAAATTCGCTGTCGGCCGTTTCCGGCATGAAGCCGAATTCGGTGGCTTCGGACTGCGCCAGCCCTGCTTCCAGTTCGGGCGTGAAATCCGCGCCCTCAATGGTGATTTGCACGATCTCGCGCGCGTTCAGGGAAACGCTGATGGTTCCGTTGTCATAGTGATCGTTCGGGTCCAGTTCGGTGACGACAGGCGTCGCTTTCGAGCTGCCGACCAGATCGCCGGGGGCGACACCCAGCTTTGTCATCGTGATATTGTCAAATCCGGTGATCAGGTTGCTGAAGTCGATATCGGTGCTGTGGGTTTCCGTGGAATTGGTGGATTGGATATAGAAGACAGCCCGTTCCGCGCCCGCAAACAGATGGACCTCGGAATTCTCGAACGCGATCTCGCTTTCGCGCGGGTCGGCGCCGTCAAGCTCGATCGCGCGGGTACCGGGCAGGGCTTCGGCCATCATTTTGAAGAATTCGCCGCCGACTTTCATGTCGGGCTGGCCTTCATCGCCGGTCAGGTTTGACTGGCTGCCTTGCTGGACGGCCCAGATATAGGCCGACGTTGCCTCGTAAAGGCCCATCGCTTCGACCATGTCGAGCATCTGGCCCGCCTGCACCAAGCCGAAATCCTCGGTCGAGTCGCGGCTGGGGGCTTTGACATTCCATTCGGTGACGACGGGCTTGAGGTCTTCGTATTCCTGACCCCATGTATCTTCGATCGTGCGCAACTCGAATGTCTGGCTAGAGGTCAGATCCTCTCCGCGCGAATAGACATGCGCGACGATCCCGTCCAAGGCGTCGATTTCAGCGGGCTCGTCGAACTCGCGCATGATTAGCAGGTTTGCAAGCTTGGGCCATGCAATCTCGCCGCTGGAATAGATGTATCCATCTTCCAGTGGCAGGTCGTATTCGGCCGAGAATTGCGCGATCTGTTCTTCTGCTGTGCCCTCGTAGCGGTCGCTGAGGCTGGCGAAATTATAGTTCAGACCCATCTGCACAAGGATATCGGTCTCGCTGAACAGCGCGTCATACTCGGGATGTGCGGTCAGTTCCGCGTCGACGATGCGTGCCATTGTGCTGGCGACGCGGCCATATTCGACCGACGTCATCTCGCCGCTGCCCCAGTATTCGTTGCCGATTTCGAATCCAGCGATTTCGGGCTGGCCGTAGGTCCCGTCCAGCGTGTCGCGGATGAAGGTGCGCAACGCGTCTTCGTCCACTTCGGCGTAGCGGTCGCCATTGGCGTCGGTTTCCTCGCTCAACTGGGTGCGTGTGGGCAGGACGATCAGAACGGCGCGGCCTGTTTCTTCGGCCCAGTCCATGAAATCGGAATAGGGCAGCATCTCCATCGGTGCGCCGGACTTGTAGTGCTCGGTTTCAATCCGGTCGGGGTCGGTGATGTCGAAATAGCGTTCTGTCAGCGAACCGCCGGGATAGCGGATGGGGCCTGCACCAAGATAGTCCGCGGCATCGTCGAACGTGCCATCGTTCCCCAGCCTGTCGCGCGTGGACAAAATGTTGGCTCCGAAATGCTCTTCGGTGAATGTGCGCCCGTGAAAGCCTTTAAGAGCAAGCAATTCCATGTCCCGACCCTGACAAGTTGGTTAATTTCTGGTGGAACCGGTTGCAGGTTACGTGCCGTCAGCGACCGCAATGATCTGGCGTTGGCATGGGTTTCGGCGCCAACCGGGAGTCGGCACAGACCTTTGGATGGGTCTGCTGCATCGCGCAGAAGCGCGTGCCAAACTTTTGAGCTGTGCTGCGCGTGGTGGCGGCGAACCAAATGGGCGCGATACGCGCTGCGCGTGGCGAATCTGCAGGGGCGGGTCCGGTGGCTTTGACCTTGTTGCAAGCGCCGGTGAAAATTTGGGCAGAGGGGGCTTTGTTTTACTGCGCCAGCGGTGCTGTCACAGGACGGCGCAGATTTTTTCTTGCGTCGAATCCGAAACTGCACATGATGAACCTATTGCCAATTGGTTCGCAAAGGTCCGCTATGCCCGATCAAGATCGCGATAACTCATCCCTTGCGCTGGAGCGGCTGCGCGCCATGCTGCGGGACATTCCCGCAACAGGTGACAATCGCATTCCGACCGAGCGTCAACTGGCGACAAGCCTCGGCATCAGCCGCCGCTCTGTCCGGCGCGCGCTTGAGGTGCTGGAGGCCGAGGGTCTTGTCTGGCGGCGGCAGGGGGCGGGAACCTTTGCCGGACCGCGCCCCGACACGCTGGCCGAGCCGGAGGCGCTGGATGCCAATTTCACCGAAGTGATGGAAGTGCGCCTGCGGCTTGAGCCGCAACTGGCGCAACTGGCCGCGTTGCGGGCGTCGGGGGCCGATATCGCGCGGATGCGGGATATATTGGGGCGCTTGGAGGCGACGCAGGATGCAGACGGGCGCGAATTGTGGGATTCCGCCCTTCACCGCGAGATCGCGCGGGCGGCGGGCAACCGGTTCTTCCTGATGATTTTCGATTCGATGGACCGTGCGCGGCATGATGATGCATGGCGCGCGCTGCGTGAAAGGGCGCGCAGCCGTGCCAATCTGGAACAGACCACGCGCCAGCACCGCGAGCTTGTCGATGCGATTGCTGCCCATGATCCGGTGCGGGCAGGAGCTGCGATGCGGACGCATCTGATGACGTTGAATGACAGTATCCTGCGGCTGACATCGCTGGAGGTGCTGGAAGATGCCTGATGATCCGGTGCTGGAGGTGGCAAATCTGTCGATCCGGTTTCGCGGTCAGGCGATCGACCTGATCGACGATGTCAGCTTTGCGATCCCGCGCGGCAAGACACTATGTCTGGTCGGGGAATCCGGTTGCGGGAAATCCGTGACCTCGCTTGCGATCATGGGATTGCTGCCCAAGCGCGCGGCGACCGTGCGGCAAGGCGCGGTGCGGTTCAACGGGCGCGATCTGCTGGGGCTGCCGGATCACGAGATTGAGGATCTGCGCGGCAACAGCATGGCGATGATCTTTCAGGAGCCGATGACCAGCCTTAACCCTGCCTTTACCGTCGGCCATCAGGTGGCTGAGGCCGTGCGGCGGCACAAGGGTTGTTCCGAAGCCGAGGCGCGGGACCGCGCTTTGGAGATGTTTCGCAAGGTGCGGATGCCAGCGGCCGAAAAGCGGCTGGATGACTACCCGCACCAGATGTCGGGCGGGATGCGCCAACGGGTGATGATCGCGATGGCGCTGGCCAATGATCCTGCGCTGCTGATCGCGGACGAACCGACGACGGCGCTGGATGTGACCATTCAGGCGCAGATTCTGGACCTGATGCGCGAGTTGCAGGACGAAACGGGTGCGGCGCTGCTGATGATCACCCATGATCTGGGGGTCGTGGCCGAGATCGCGGATGATGTGGCGGTGATGTATGCGGGCCGGATTGTCGAAAGCGGACCGGTGGGGCGGATTTTCGACGAGCCGCAGCATCCCTACACCCTGGGGCTGATGGGCTCGATGCCCGCGATTGCGGGGCGTCAGGGGCGGTTGATGACCATTCCGGGGTCGGTGCCTGCGCCGGATGCGATGCCTGCGGGCTGTCGCTTTGCCACGCGCTGCCCCTTTGTGATCGACGCTTGCAGGACAGTGCGGCCCGATCTGGTGACCGATGCCAACGGTCAATCGGTGGCCTGCCTGCGTGCGCCGCTGGATAGCATGGTGGCGGCGGAATGACCGATATCATCCTTGAAACCCGTGATCTGCATAAGCGCTTTGTTCAAGGCGGCGGTCTGTTTGCCAAGACGACGACAATCCATGCGGTCAACGGTGTCTCGCTTCAGGTCAGGCGGGGCGAGACCTTTGCCATTGTGGGCGAATCCGGTTGCGGGAAATCCACGCTGGCGCGGCTGCTTTTGCGGCTGATTGATGCCAGTGAAGGGCGCGTGTCCTATGAGGGGCAGGATCTGACAGGGTTGAGCGGGGCGCAGATGCGCGCGCTGCGGTCCGATCTGCAATTCATCTTTCAGGATCCGTTTTCATCGCTGAACCCGCGCATGAGCGTCGAGGCGATCATCGGGGAACCGTTGCGTCTGCATACCGCATTGGGCGCATCTGCGCGGCGGGCCAGGGTGGCGGAACTGATGGCGCGGGTGGGTTTGCGGCCCGATATGGCGGATCGTTACCCACACGAGTTTTCCGGCGGGCAGCGGCAGCGTATCTGCATTGCGCGCGCGCTTGCCAGTGCGCCGAAACTGCTGATCGGGGACGAGCCTGTATCCGCGCTTGATGTGTCGGTGCAGGCGCAGATCGTGAACCTGCTGGAGGATCTCAAGCAGGAGTTCGGCCTGACGCTGGTGATCATCGCCCATGATCTGGCCGTGATCCGGCATATGAGCGACCGGATCGCGGTGATGTATCTGGGCGAGGTGGTCGAGCTTGCCGATACCGAGACATTGTTCACGGCCCCGCGCCATCCCTATACGCAGGCTTTGCTGGCGGCCATTCCGGTGCCCGTGCCGGGGGCTGCACAGGCGCGCACTGTGCTGGGCGGGGATATCCCGTCGCCCGCCAATCCGCCAAGCGGTTGCAAGTTCCACACCCGTTGCCCGCATGCGACCGATCTGTGCCGCAGCACAAGGCCGGTGCTGGATGGGACGGTGCATCAGGTGGCCTGTCACCACCATCAGACTCTGCCCCCTCCGGATCTTCCGATTGCCAGAACCGGCACCCGCAGCCTCGCCGCCG
Organism: Seohaeicola saemankumensis; assembly: GCF_021021435.1. Classification (GTDB taxonomy): domain Bacteria; phylum Pseudomonadota; class Alphaproteobacteria; order Rhodobacterales; family Rhodobacteraceae; genus Seohaeicola. Next base: position 68,373 of record NZ_JAINWI010000016.1, on the reverse strand, counting down.
AAGCGCGTTTCGCGCTGTATCGTGCGGCCACGAATGAAAAACCAAACAACAAGGAGACGACAACATGACCATAAGAAAGCTGACGACCGCGCTTCTGGCGTCGGTCGCGATGACAACAGGGGCCTTTGCCGCCGATCTGCGGATCGGGTTGCAGGAAGACCCCGATGCGCTGGATACAGATCAGGCGCGGACCTTCGTGGGCCGGATCGTGTTTGAATCGCTGTGCGACAAGCTGGTGAACATCACGCCGGAACTGGACTTCGTGCCGGAACTGGCGACGTCCTGGGAATGGTCCGAGGATGCCAAGACCCTGACCATGCAACTGCGTGACGATGCGGTGTTCCATGACGGCACGCCTTTTGATGCGGCGGCTGTCGTGGCGAATATCGACCGCTCCAAGAACCTTGCCGAAAGCCGCCGTAAGTCGGAACTTGCCTCGGTCGAAAGCGTGGCGGCGACCGGCACGCATGAGGTGACATTCACGCTCGCCTCGCCGGATGCGACGCTGATCGCGCAACTGTCGGACCGCGCGGGCATGATGCTGTCGCCCACGGCTGCGGCGGAAAAAGGTCTGGAACTGGCCAATGATCCGGTCTGCTCGGGGCCCTATAAATTCGTCGAGCGTATCCAGCAGGACCGTATCGTGCTGGAGAAGTTTGCCGATCACTATGACGCGGACAGCTACAGCTTTGACCGTCTGATTTTCCTGCCGATCCCCGACACGACTGTGCGTCTGGCCAACCTGCGCTCGGGTGATCTGGACATGCTCGAGCGGCTGGCGCCCTCGGATGTGGCTGGTGTGAAGGAAGATGGCAATCTGGCGTTTTCGGCGGCCACAAGTCTTGGCTATCAGGGTATCACCGTCAACGTGAACAACGGCGCGCGGGCGGAAACGCCCTTTGGTCAGGACAAGCGCGTGCGTCAGGCCCTGTCGCTGGCGATCGACCGCGAGGTGATCAATCAGGTCGTGTTCGAGGGGACCTATGCTGCGGGCAATCAGCCTTTCCCGCCGACCTCGCCCTGGTATGACCAGACCAATCCTGTGCAGGCGCGCGATGTCGATGCGGCCAAGGACTTGCTGGCCGAGGCAGGTCTGGACGGGATCAGCATCGAGATCCAGGCCCCGAACAATCCGGTACAGTTGCAACTGATGCAGGTCATTCAGGCAATGGCCGCCGAAGCTGGGATCGAGATTTCGATCAAGGCGACCGAGTTCGCAACCATGCTGCAAGAGCAGACAGCCGGTAACTATGAAGGCAGTCAGGTGGGCTGGTCGGGGCGTACGGACCCCGATGGCAACATCCATTCCTTCATGACCTGCGAGGGCGGTCTGAATGACAGCAAGTTCTGCTCGGAAGAGATCAACACTCTGCTGAACGAGGCGCGCCTGTCCACAGACACGGCAGACCGTAAGGCCAAATATGACGCGGCCAATGCGATCCTGCGGGACGAATTGCCGATCATCTACCTGTATCACCAGACATGGCTTTGGGCGATGTCGAACAAGGTGCAGGGCTTTACCGCCTATCCTGACGGCATGATCCGACTGTCCGGTGTGACGATGGAATAAGCCTGACGGCTTGCAAAACAGTCCGGGGCCACGAGGCCCCGGATAGACCCCGACCAAACGGACAGGCCCATGCTGTTGTTCATCCTCCGCCGCATCCTGATCGCGATCCCGACACTGATCCTTGTGTCGATGTTCGTCTTTGCCTTGCAGAAACTTCTGCCGGGTGACCCGATCCTTGTGATGGCGGGCGAGGATCGCGACCCCGAGGTGATCGCGCTGCTGCGCGAGAAATACCGCATGAACGAGCCGATCCCGATGCAATATCTTTACTGGGCCGCTGACGTGCTGCGCGGCGATCTGGGGATCTCGCTGCGGACAAACGAGCCGGTGCTGAGCCTGATTGCGTCGAAACTGCCGGTGACGATCCAGCTTGCACTGATGTCGATGCTGTTTGCCTTTCTGATCGGTATTCCCGCCGGTATCCTGTCGGCTGTCCGCAAGGGCACATGGGTGGACTGGCTGGCCAATCTGGTGGCCTTGTCGGGCCTGTCGATCCCGAATTTCTGGCTGGGGATCATGCTGATCCTGCTGGTGTCGGTCAATCTGGGGTGGCTGCCAGCGTCAGGCTATGAAAGCCCCTTTGTCGATCCGGTGAAATCGTTGCAAACCATGATCATGCCCGCCTTTGTGCTGGGCACGGCGCTGGCGGCGACGCTGATGCGGCATACAAGGTCCGCCATGCTGGGCGTGTTGCAGGCCGATTATGTCCGCACCGCGCGCGCCAAGGGGTTGCGGGGGCGGGTCGTGATCCTGAAACATGCGTTCCGCAATGCGGTTCTGCCGGTTGTCACCCTGTCGGCGCTGCTGTTCGGCGAATTGCTGGCGGGGGCTGTGCTGACCGAGCAGATTTTCACCATCCCCGGTTTCGGCAAGCTGATCGTGGATGCGGTGTTCAACCGTGACTATGCCGTGGTGCAGGGTGTTGTGCTGTGCACAGCCGTCGGCTTCATCCTGATGAACCTTGTGGCGGATGTGCTTTACGTGATCCTGAACCCCAGACTGAGGACCGCACAATGAGCGCTGTCGCCGATCCGTCTGTCAGAACCTCCAGTCGTGCGTGGCGCAAGCTGCGTGCCAATAAAAGCGCGCTGGTGGGGGCCTTGATTGTCGCGCTGTTCGTGGGGCTGGCATTGCTGGCCCCGATCCTGCCGATTGCCGATCCGGCGGGCACCGACTGGGGGGCGATCCGCAAGCCGCCATCGGGTGCGGCATGGATGGGCACGGACGAGATCGGGCGCGATGTGCTGTCGCGGATGATCTGGGGCGCGCAGGCCTCCTTGCTGGCGGGGGTTGTGTCGGTGCTGATCGCCGTGGTGATCGGCGTGCCGTTCGGCCTGATCGCGGGCTATTTCGGCGGCTGGACCGATAGCATCATCAGCCGCGTGACCGAGGCGCTGCTGGCCATGCCGTTCCTGATCATGGCGATTGCGCTGGCGGCGTTTTTGGGGCCATCGCTGACCAATGCGATGATCGCTATCGGCCTGTCTGCCGTCCCGATCTTTATCCGCCTGACTCGCGGGCAAGTGCTGGCCGTCAAGACCGAGGATTATGTCGAGGGCGCGCGCGCTATCGGTCTTGGCCATATCCCGATCATGACACGTTATATCCTGCCGAATGTCTTTCCGCCCATTCTGGTGCAGGCAACGCTGACCATCGCGACCGCGATCATTGCCGAGGCTGCGCTGTCCTTTCTGGGTCTGGGCCAGCAACCGCCCGCGCCAAGCTGGGGCTCGATGCTGAACACTGCCAAGAACTTCCTGTCCCAAGCGCCGTGGATGGCGATCTGGCCGGGGGCGGGGATCTTTCTGGTGGTGATGGGATTCAACCTGATGGGTGACGGGTTGCGCGATGCGCTGGACCCGCGCGAACATTGATTTTCTCGGGAGGAAACGAATGACTGCCTTTACCACGCGGCCTGAAATTCTGGGCCGTTTCGGGGTTGTGACCTCGACCCACTGGATTGCCTCGGCTGTGGGCATGAAGATGCTTGAGCAGGGCGGCAATGCCTTTGATGCGGCTGTGGCCACAGGGCTGGTGCTGCAAGTGGTCGAGCCGCATCTGAACGGGCCGGGCGGCGATATGCCCGCGATCATCTATTCCGCAGCGACGGGCAAGGTCGAGGTGATCTGCGCCCAAGGCCCGACACCTGCGGGTGCCACGATTGATCATTACAAAGCGGAAGGGATAAAGGTCATCCCCGGTGACGGACTGCTGGCCACGGTCATTCCCGGCGCTTGGGATGGCTGGATGCTGATGCTGCGCGATTACGGGCGGTTGAGCCTGCGTGATGTGTTGGAGCCCGCGATCTTCTATGCCGCGCAAGGTCATCCCGTGCTGCCGCGTGTTGCGGCAACGATTGCGGGGCTGGGGGATTTCTTCGCCAAGGAATGGCCGACATCGCATGAGACATGGTTGCCGGATGGCAAAGCGCCGGAACCTTGGGGCAATGTCACCAACCCCGCGCTGGCAAATACATGGACGCGCATTCTGGCCGAGGCCGAGGCCAAGCAGGGCCGCGAGGCGCAGATTGATGCGGCGCGCGATGCCTTCTATCGCGGCTTCGTGGCCGAGGAGATCGCCGCCTATCTGGCACGCGCCGAGGTGATGGATGCCTCGGGCCGCAAGCACAAGGCCGTGCTGAGCGCGGATGATCTGGCGGGCTATGCCGCGCATGTCGAGGCGCCGCTGACCTATGACTATCACGGCTGGACGGTTGCCAAATGCGGGCCCTGGACGCAGGGGCCGGTGTTCCTGCAAGCGCTGGCGCTGCTCAAGAAGTTCGATCTGTCGGCGATGGACCCGATGGGTGCGGATTTCATCCATCATGTCGTCGAGGCCAAAAAACTGGCCTATGCCGACCGCGAGGTTTATTACGGCGATCCCGATTTCGCGCGCGTGCCGCTCGATGTGCTGCTATCCGACAGCTATAACGCGGACCGTGCCAAGTTGATCGGCGACCGTGCCAGCATGGACCTGCGCCCCGGAACGGTTGCAGGTTTCGAAGATCAGGCGGCGCGCACGATGGCGCTTTTGTCCGCCCTCAGCCGCACGGATGAGGCGGTGTATGAGCCAACAATGGCGCATCTGTCCGAGAAGAAGGGCGATACCGTCCATATCGACGTGATCGACAACGAGGGAAATATGGTCTCGGTAACACCATCGGGTGGCTGGCTGCAATCCTCGCCCACGATCCCCGGTCTGGGTTTCTGTCTGAACAGCCGCGCGCAGATGTTCTGGCTTGAACCGGGATTGCCCACATCGCTGGAGCCGAACAAGCGGCCACGGACCACGCTGACGCCTTCGCTTGCGTTGAAAGACGGGGTGCCGCAACTGTGCTTCGGCACGCCCGGCGGCGACCAGCAGGACCAGTGGCAGTTGGTGTTCTTCCTGCGCTACGTCCATCACCAGATGAACCTGCAAGAGGCGATTGATGCGCCGCTGTTCCATTCCACGCATTTCCCGTCGAGCTTTTACCCGCGCTCGCGCGAGCCGGGGATGATCATGGCCGAGAAAAGCTTTGGCGCTGCTGTGCTGGACGATTTGCGCGCGCGCGGCCATCTGATCACCGAGGCCGAGCCCTGGACCGTGGGCCGCATGACCGCCGCGCGGCGCGATCCCGACGGGTTGTTGCGGGCGGCGGCGACGCCCCGTTTGATGCAAGCCTATGCGGTAGGACGCTGAGCCATGACCTATTCCATCGTAGCGCGTGACCCTGCTACCGGCCATCTGGGCATCGCGGTGGCCAGCCGCTTTTTCGCGGTGGGCTGTGCGGTGCCCTTCCTGAAAGGGCGGGTGGGGGCAGTGGCGACGCAGGCTTTCGTCAATCCGACCTACGGGCCTGACGGTCTGCGCCTGCTGGAGGCGGGCGCGCCGCCGGATGCGATCATCGGGGTCCTGACGGGGCGGGATGACGGGCATCCGAACCGGCAATTCCATCTGATCGACGCAAAAGGGCGGAACGCTGCGTTTACAGGTGCGAATTGCGTGGATTGGTGCGGGCATCTGGTGGCGGATGGCGTATCTGTTGCAGGCAATATGCTGGAAGGACCTGCCGTTATCGCGCAAACGCTGGCGGCCTATCAAGCCGCGATGGACAAGCCTTTGGCCGAGCGGTTGCTGATCGCGATGCAGGCGGGCGAGGATGCGGGCGGCGACAAACGCGGCAAGCAATCGGCCTGTCTGGTTCTGTATCGCGATCAGGACTACGCGTGGCTGGATATCCGCGCTGATGATCACGGTGATCCCTTGGCCGAGCTGCGCCGCCTTTACGCTGTGGCACAGGAACGGTTCCTGCATGTGGCCGAAACCATGCCGACACGCGAAAACCCGCACGGCATGGTGGACCGGACCGCGATTGACGACACAATCGCTAGGCTTGAGGCAGAGCGGATCGCGGCGGGCCGACCCACGGCGTCACATATGGTGAACAAGGGCTAGGTTCGAAGAAGCCTGCCTTCATCGTCGACCACCGCAAGCTGGCCGTCGGCACTATCCCAGCGCCAGAGCACCAGATTGAGGTTGACCACCCCCGTGCCTTGGGCAAAGCTGCGGACCAGACAGCCTGCGAAACCGGCCTTGATCAATGCCCTGGCAAATTCCTGCGTGGGAACCTTGCGCCCGTCCAGCATCGCAGCGCGCCAGCCCTGATCGGCCAGTGCCTCTGGCGTCATGTCATACGCGGCAAGGGCCTGTGCCTCGCGGGTGTCGAAAACCGGTCCCAGATCGGCGCGGTAGCTGACCAGCGTGGTGGGTTGCAGATCGCCGACCTGATTGGCCTCGCGCAGCGCGGTGACAGGATCAAGGGCGGTATAAAGCGTGGCGACCCCCTTGGGGTTGAACCGGCCGCCATAAAGGGCTGCCCCGCGTCCCGACAGCGGATCGCGGGCATAGACAGGGTTCAGTGCGCGGTAAAGTGGGCCCTTGTAGCGCCCTTTGACCAGAGGCATCAGGCGTAGACGCCCGCATCTACCGCGTCGATATAGTCGAGCACCTGCTGGGCCTTGCCATCCTGCACCAGTTGCATCGCGGTGCGCCCGTCAAACCCCGCAAGCGGTTCCGAACGCAGCCACGCATAGGCCATCAGTTCCGAGCCAAAGCGCGGCTCCACCTTGTTGAGAAGTTCGACCAGTTCGCGCAAGCGGCGTTGCGTCCGATCCGACTGGATACGCGCGCGGCGTTGCAGGGCATCTTTGCCCAAGCCGACCGTCATCGCGATTTCTTCACTGCTGGTCCGCAGGATCGCGGCAATCTTCTTGGGCTCGAACAAGCCGCACTCAGCATATTGGGCGATCGTCATATCTGCTTCCTAACCGGTCATACTGACGGTAAATAGCGTCAAAAGCACCGGATTACAAGCCTGCAACGCTGCGATCCCGCTTTGTGGCGGCGGCGCGCAGAAAGGCGATCTGGCGCAGGGCCGTCAGCGGTGACACGGTGCGCGAGATATCCCGCAGCATCGCGATGTCGGCCCGAACCCCTGCCAGCCATCCGCGTTTGCTGGATTTCGAAGGGCTTGCCACGTTGTTCCATCTGACAATGGCGATCGGCAGACCTGCCGCCCTGATGCGGTTGTTCAGAAATACCTCAAGCCCGAAGCGGGGCAGGTCCGGCAACTGGTGTAGGCAGGGTGTCAGCAAAGCCATTGGCAGCACCCGTTCGCCGGTGATGTAATCCACCCCCAGCCAGTGCCACAGGCGTGGGGCATTGCCGCGCAGCGACAGGCTCACGTCGGTCTGCCGACGCAAAACGGGGGCGATCAGGCGTGTCAGGTCGGTGGGGTGAAGCCCTGTCAGATCGGCATCCAGCAACATCACATGGCTGGTGCCGACCTGTGCCAGCGCTTGCGCCAGTGCAGCGGTCTTTCCGCGATTGGGGTGCAGGCGCAGCACTTCGGCGCCCGCATCCTGCGCGATCTGCGCGGTGCCGTCAGTCGAGCCGTCATCGACCACGATCACGCAGGCAATCAACGGATGATGCAGGGCGGCGCGCAGCACGGCGGCGATGCGCGGGGCCTCGTTGTGGGCAGGGATCAGGCATGTGACTTCAGGGGTCATTCGGCACCTCTTTTCCGGTTGATGATCATGAAGGTGATCGCGATAGCGGCACAGGCCAGCACCAGCACTGTGCCGCCCAGAAGCCAGTTGCCGACACGGTCCGCGATCCGGCCGAACCACCAGCCCAAAGCCAGAAAGAAGGCCACTTTGGGCAGGGTTGCCAGTAGGTTCAGCGCAAGGAAGCGGGCAAACGGCATGCGGGCCATGCCTGCGGCCAGCAAGACGGCAAACCCTGCCGAATGGGTCAGCTTGCCGATCACCAGAAGCCGCCCGCCCTTGGCGCGAAATCCGCGCAATACCCGTGCCAGCCGCCGCCGTGTCACACCGAACACCGACAGCCACGGCAGCGCCATGCCTGCGCGCCCCTGACGACCCAATGTATAGAGCAGGACATCACCCGCCAGATCGGCCAGCACCAGAACCGCATAGACCTGCGGCAGGCGGATCAGCCCCAGCTTGGCCAGATAGCCCGATATGACCGAGATCACGGGACCTTCCAGCAGGGCGAGCGGGGCAATGACCAGCATCCCGTAGTGGCGGACCAGCGCGCCGAGATCGGCCTCGGTCATCGCATCACGCGGCTGGCAGGGCGGTATTGCCTGCGGTCGGGTCCAAGGGGGTGCCGCGCCATTCAAAGCCGCGCCTGAGATAGGTGGCCAGCCAGATCGCAGGCATCATCAGATCGCGCAGGATAAAAAGCGACAGTGTGTGCCAGCCGGTCGGCCAGCCTGCACGCCTGTTCAGGCCAAGCTCGGCCTGATACCATATCGCGGCATAGCCTAGTCCCCACAATGGATTGAGATCCTGCGCCAGCGATGCGGCAAAGGCGAAGGTCACAGGTAATAGCGCGCCGTTGAATATCTCGAACATGAACAGCAGCGGGAAGGCGTCGCGCCTGATCCTGCTCCAGCGCAACTGACGGTCCCAGACCTGTTTCAGCGACCGTTTTCCGATAGGCTGGCCCGAGGGCAGAGGTGTCAGGCTGACCCTGCGCCCCATCTCGCGCACGACCCGCGTGGCGGCGGCATCTTCGGCCAATGTCTGACCCAGCAGATGCAGGCCGCCTGCATGTTCCAGCATGGGTTTGTTGAAAAACAGGGTCTTTCCCTGCGCGAAACCCATGCCCGCGCTGGCTGCGGCATGTTGCAGAAGTGCCTGATTGCCGTTCAGAAACGCGCATTCCAGATGACCTGCCATGTTCTGCGGCATGATCCCGATGGGCGGGGACGAGACAAGCCCCGTCGAGGACCCCCATGATCCGACCACATTGGCCAGATAGTTGCGCGGCAGCGTCAGGTTGCTGTCGGTCATGCAGATCCAGTCACCGGCGGCCTGTTGCCAGCCTTTCCAGACATTATTCAGCTTGGGATTGCCGGTCTTGCGATCAAGACCGATCAGCAGGCGGGCCGGAATGTGCGGATGCTGCGCGATCAGGCGGCGCACAAGCGGGATTACCGGATCATCGGGAGTTTGCGCGCAGAAAATGACCTCGTATCGCGGATAGTTCTGATGGAAGGAGGCGCGGAGGGTTTCATCATCGAACGGGTCCAGCCCGCAGACAGGGCGCAGCAAGGTGACAAAGGGCTGTCCGATGACGCTGCCCACAGGATCAGGGCGCGCAAGGCGCAGCAGGTAAAGGGCGACGGCGCCCAGATGCAGGAGCAGAAGCGTCACAGCGGCAAGCGTCAGTCCAAGCGCCATCATGCCATTCCCCCTTGTCCGAGTGCCTGTGCCCTGCCGGTTTCGGGGCTTTCTGCCGGTCGTCCCGACAGAAGGCTGAGGGTGCCGTCATGCGCTTCGGCCAGTGCGGTCATGCTGTCCAGCCAGTCCCCGCAATTGGCGTAGATCAGGCCGTGATCCTCGTGCAGGTCGGCGATGTGGAAATGTCCGCAGATGACGCCTTGCACATCCAGACGCCGCGCCATTTCGACCAGTTGGCGTTCGTGTTTGCGGCTGCGGTAGAGCATGGCGTTTACACCGCTCAGCAGGGTTTCGATCGTGCTGCGGGCCTCGGCGGATGTTCCACGGCGCAGCACCGACAGGCCGCGATCCAACCGCCGTAAAAGGTGGTCGACCCGGCTGCCGAACCGCGTCATGGCATGCGAGCGCACCATCCGCGCATCCACGATATCGCCATGCAGCACCAGATAGCGGCGTTTGTCGGGGCTGGTATGGATCAGGTGGTCCTGCACTGTCACGTCCAGCCGCTTGGGTGCAGGTGCACAATTCGGATCGGGGTCATGGTTGCCGCGCAGGTAGTGGATAGTGGCGCCGCTGGCCTGCCGGTCTTGCAGATGGGTCAGCACGCGCTGCGCCTCGTCCGTCCAATGCGGCAGAAGCGGTTGCCACAGGTCCAGAATATCACCGGCCAGAACATAGGTTTCGGCACGGTTGGCTTGCAGGAAGGACAGGATCAGATCGGCCCTGCTGCCAAGCGCGCCAAGATGCAGATCAGACAGAAGAAGCGTTCTGTGAAACCGCAGGGGGTGGGCCATTGCTGCTGCTCCTTGCCTCTTCGGGACATTTTGGGCGCAGCATCGGCGGGCAAGGCAACGGGAATATGACAGTTTTGCTGCAATGCAGCGACAATAACGGGAAAAGGGCGACCCTTGCGGGACACCCTTTGTCGGTCATTCGTTTAAGTGCGCTGTCCGGCTTTGAATCAGCGCTTGCGCGGACGGTGTGTGGTGTAGAGATCCCATGCGGCAAGCAGCACGGTGAAACCGATCACCACAATCAGATCCAGCCGGGGGACATGGATCAAAAGGATCGCCAGAAAGGCGACAAGCACGAGAAAGGCAAACACCGCCATCACTTTATTCATTTGTTCAACTCCGCTGATCCAGTGTTTCCAGATGTGTCGCAAGCCAACGCGCGGTCCGCAACAGGCGCGCGTCATCGCCGCGCCGTCCGACCAGTTGCACGCCCATCGGCAGGCCGTTTTCTGCCGTGAACACCGGCAAGGTGATTGCGGGCATTCCGCCCAATGTCCAAAGACCATTGAAGATCGCGCTGCCGGTATCGTCAAGTCCTTCGGGGGCAGGGCCAAGGGCCGCAGGGCACAGGATCGCGTCACAACGGGCAAAAATGGCATCAAGACCGGCGGTCATTACCTCGCGCCAGTCAAGCGCCGCGATATAGTCGCGCGCCAGAACGGTTTTGCCTTCGTCAATCGCGGCTGTCAGCTTGGGCGACATCAGATCACGCCCGCGCCGTTCCAACCCATAATAGCATTTTGCCATTTCCGCGAAGTTGATGCGCTGACGAATGGCAGCAACCTCGTCCAGGCCGGGCAATGGCACCTCGAAGCACTGGTCGCCCAGAACCTCGGCCAGTTCCTCGATCGCGGCTGTCATCTGCGGATCGGCTTGATCCCAGCCGGGCGGTTTGGCAAAGGCAAAGACAGGCGTGACAGGGGCCTTGGATTGCGCCACCGCCAGCATGCGGGGCATTGGCAGCGGGGCTGTCGCGCTGTCGGCGGGGTCGTGACCTGCCAGCACCTCGGCCAGAAGGGCGCAATCCTCGATGCTGCGGGCGAAGACGCCGACAGTATCAAGGAAGGGCGATTGTGGCAGGATACCCGTGCGCGGGATCAACCCGAAGCTGGGCTTCATGCCGACGATCCCGCAAAAGGATGCGGGCCGGATCAGCGAGCCGCCGGTTTGCGTGCCAATCGACAAGGGCACCATGCCTGCCGCGACAGCCGCGGCGGACCCCTGCGAGGAACCGCCCGGCGTATGCGCGCCATTATGCGGATTGCGGGTCTTGCCCGGATGCATGAAGGCGCATTCGGTCGTGACCGTTTTGCCCATGATGATCGCACCCGCAGCGCGCAGACGCGCCACGATCCACGCATCCTCAGACGGCACTCGTCCTGCGTCGATGGGGGTGCCGTTCTCGGTCGGGATATCCTTCGTGTCGATGATGTCTTTCAACCCGATCGGCAGACCGTGCAGCGGGCCCAAGGGTTTGCCGGACTGACGCCATTGATCCAGCCGTTGCGCCTGTTGCAACGCATGGTCACCGTCAAGCCATGCCCAAGCGCCGACCTGTGGTTCAACCTCGGCTATCCTTACCAGACAGGCCTCGACCAGATCAACGGCACGCAATGCCCCCGAGGTAAGGCGGTCACGGAGTTCGACCGCCCCCAGCCCCAGAATGGCCTGCGCCTTATCGCTGCGGGCCATAGAAGGCGTCCGGCAGGCTGAACACGATTTGCGGGAAGTTGTACATCAACACCATCGCGATCAAAACCATCCCGCAATAGGGCAACACACCCGCGAAAATTTCGGTCAGCTTCACAGTCGGTGGCGCAATCCCTTTGAGATAATACGCACTCATGGCCATAGGTGGCGTTAGGAAACTGGTCTGCAGGTTCAGCGCGACAAGCACACCGAAGAACAGCGGGTCAATCTCGAACAAGGGCAGCAGCGGCAGGAAGATCGGCACGAAGATGATGATGATCTCGGACCATTCCAGCGGCCAGCCCAGAAGGAAGATGATCAGCTGTGCGATGATCAGGAACTGGATCGGCGTCAGGTCCAGCGACTTGACGAATTCAGCGATCACATGTTCCCCGCCCAGATAGCTGAACACGGCCGAGAAGGTGTAGGAGCCGACAAAGAGCCAGCAGACCATCGCGGTGGTTCGCACCGTCAGATAGACGCTTTCGCGCAAGCGGTCGAAGGTCATCGCGCGGTAGGCGATGGCCAACACGATGCCGCCCAAGGCGCCGATGGATGCCGCCTCGGTCGGGGTTGCCAGACCGAACAGGATCGAGCCCAGCACCGACAGGATCAGAATAGCCAGCGGCAGGAAGCTGGTTGCCAGCATCCACAGCATCTTGCCAAGCGGCACTTCGGGCAGTTCTTCCTTGGTGGGCTTGGGCGCCAAAGACGGTTGCAGGATCGACCGGACAACGATGTAGGTCAGATACAAACCTACCAGCACCAGACCGGGATATAGCGCGGCCGCGTAAAGCCGCACGATCGACACACCCGAGGAGGCCGCATAGACGATCAGCATGATCGAGGGCGGGATCAGGATGCCCAGGGTGCCGCCCGCGCAGATAATGCCGGTGGCAAAGCTGTGATCGTAGCGCATCTTGAGCATTTGCGGCAGCGCCAGCAGGCCCATCAAGGTGACAACTGCGCCGACGATGCCGGTGGCGGTAGCAAACAGCGCGCAGGTGATCAGCGCGGCCACACCCAGAGATCCGGGAACGTTGCGGGTGGCCACGGCCAGCGTGCTGAACAGCTTGTCCACGATATTCGCGCGTTCGACGATGTAGCCCATGAACAGGAACAACGGAATCGCGGTCAGAACCTCGTTGGAAATGACCGTGTAGGTCTGGTTCACAAAAAGGTCGAATATTCGGTTGTTATAAAACCCCTCGATCCATAACCGTGTCGAATCCCACCATCCGGCGTCTTCTTCCAGCCGGTTGAAGGCGCGCCACATGCGGGAAGGCTCGAAATAGGCGTAATAGCCAAATGCGATGCCGATGGCCATAAGAGTGAACGCAATGGGAAACCCAAGGAACACGCAGAAAATAAAGATGCCAAGCATGGTCAAGGCGATCTGGGGATCGGTCACGGCATGGACTCCAAAACTGGAAGGTCAGGAAAGGGTGGCTTGATCGTCAGACCATCAGAGCTGGTCTTGAGGTTGTTTCTGCGCCATTTCTTTCATCAGGAGTGTCTCGGTTTCCTCGACATCCGATGCCAGCGGGGGCCATGTGCCTTCGCGGATGCAGATGATGCAGCGGAAAACCTGCGCGACGCCCTGAATCAGCAACAGGATACCTGCTGCGACAATGACGGTCTTGAACTGGTAGATTGGAATGCCCGCCGGACTGTTGACCGAAACCTCGGCATAGCCCCATGACCGGCTGGCATATTTCCAGCCAGTAAAGACAAGCGCCAAAATGCCGGGAAAGAAGAAAAGCACATAGAGTGTCAGGTCGACCTTGGCCTGCGTGCGGTCGGACCACAGCCGATACAGGAAATCGCCTCGCACATGGCCGCCACGCGACAGGGTATAGGCACCCCCCATCATGAACAACGTACCATACATGATAAAGCTGATATCCAATGCCCAAGGTGTCGGGCGGTTGAACAGGTAACGAACCATGACTTCATAGCTCATTCCGACCGTCATCAGGATGACCAGCCAGCCAAAGGCCTTGCCGAACCATGCTGAAAGACTGTCGGCAAATCGGATGTAGTTCAGCATTACGCAAACTCCGTGCGGGACGCGTCACAGGCGAAGGAAGGCGCAGGGGTCACCTGCGCCTTCCGGCTGATTAGAGTTTCAGCTTGCCCGGGAAATAGTGCTCGAACGCCAGACCCAGATCGGGTGCGTTCATCAGCTCGTAATAGGCGACCTGTTCGGCCCACGCGCGCTGGCTGTCCATGACCTTCTTGTTGAAGGGATCGGTTTCCAGATCCGCGATCAGGGTATCCCATGCGGCCAGCTGTCCGGCAAGGATGTCCTTCGAGGTGCGGTGCACGGTCACGCCGGCATCGGTCTGCAACTCTGCCAGATCCTTGGAATACTCGCGCATCGCCAGAGCGGTGTTCGAGGTGGACGAAGCTTCGACCGCATGTTTCAGGATCGCCTGCAGATCTTCCGGCAGGTCCTCCATGAAGTCGCGGTTGAACAGGAATTCGAAGGATTCGGACGCCTGATGATAGGATGACAGGTAGTAGTTCTTGGCCACATCCTGCGCGCCGAAACGACGGTCGGAGGAGGGGTTGTTGAATTCGAATGCGTCGATCACGCCACGCTCCATCGCGGGGACGATTTCGCCACCGGGAAGCTGTGCCACGGACATACCCATGCTTTGCAGCAGGTCAGCCGCCAGACCCACGGTGCGGTACTTGAAACCCTGAAGGTCGGCGACGGTGTTCACTTCGGATTTGAACCAGCCGAAGGGCTGCGCGGGCATCGGCATACCCATCATGCCGATCACGTTCAAACCAAGGATGTCCTGCGTCAGTTCGCGGTACAATTCCGCACCACCGCCCTGATAGAACCATGCCTGCATGGTTGTGGCCGAACCGCCGAAAACCGGACCTGTGCCGAAGAACGACGCGGCTTTGGATTTACCGTACCAGTAGACAGGCACGGTATGCGCGGCGTCGATCACGCCGTCATGCACAGCGTCCATGACCTGAAACGCGCCGACAACGGCACCGGCGGGCAGCAGGTCGATGGTCAGACGACCACCCGACATAGCCTCGACGCGGGCGGTATATTCGCGCGCCATATCCATCCAGATGTCCGACGCCGGCCACGACGTCTGCATCTTCATTACGATCGGCGCTTGGGCCAGAACAGCAGGGGCAGCAAGCGCGCTGGCTGCTGCGGCAGACCCGCCAAGCGCACCCTTGCGCAGGAAAGAACGGCGCGAAAGCCGCGCTGCATCACGTGTATCAGTCATTGGTGTCCTCCCAGACGATGAAGTCGCTTAGTGCGACATGCAATCGACCCCCATCCTAAATCGGAATACCAAAAATGCAATAGCTGGTAAGAAAACCTGACCAGATTTCCGTTTCACGCTCTCGCAGGGCCGATCATGCCACCCGGTCGCCGGGTTCTTGTCCGGCGAAGAACGCATCCAGATTATCAAGCGCCCTGAAGCCCATCGCATCGCGGGTTTCTTCCGTGGCCGAGCCGATATGCGGCAACATGAAGACATTGGGCAAGGCCGACAGTGCCGGATTTCCACCCGGTTCTGTCTGGAACACATCCAGCCCCGCCGCAAAGAGCTTGCCCGACCGGAGTGCCGCGACCAGCGCATCCTCGTCGATCAGTGCGCCACGGGCGGTGTTCACGATAATGGCGCGGTCCGGCAGCAGGGCCAGCGTATCGGCGTTGATGATTCCCTTGTTCTGCGCCGTGGCAGGGCAATGCAGGCTTAGCACATCCGATACGGCCAGCAGGCTTTCCAGCGTGTCATGGAAGACCGCGCCCTTTTCCAGATGCGCGGGCAGGCGGCTGCGGTTGTGATAGTGCACTTCCATCCCGAAGCCGCGCGCACGATCTGCCGTGACCTGCCCCACGCGGCCCATTCCCAGCACGCCGAACCGTTTGCCGGTGACCTGACGACCCACCATGAAGGCGGGCGACCAGAAGTTCCACTGGCCGGACCGGACCATCGCATCGCCTTCGGCCCCGCGACGCGCAGCCCCCAACATGCACAGGATCGCGATTTCTGCCGTCGCGTCCGACAGCACATCGGGCGTGTTCGTCACCACGACCCCTGCCGCCTTCGCTGCGGCCAGATCGACGTGATCGGTGCCCACCGAATGGTTGGCGATGATCCTGAGACCGGGGCCGATGGCGTCGATCACTTCGGCGCTGAAATGCTCGGAATGACAGGGCAGAACGGCATCCACCTTGCGGCAGGCCGCAACCAGTTCGTCGGTCGAGAACACCTTGTCATCGGGGTTGAGCATAACATCATAGTCGCGCGCGGCACGCGCCTCGACATCGCCGCGCAGTTTGCGCGTGATCAGCAGTTTCGGCTTGGCCATCGGTCTGTCCTTTGAACGGGTCCTGGGAACGGGCAGCGGGGCTGTTCAGCCCATCTTGCGAAGGCGCTGGATCAGGCTGGATGTATCCCAACGCCCGCCGCCCATTTTCTGCACATCCTTGTAGAACTGGTCCACCAGCGCTGTCACAGGCAGGCTGGCCCCTGTCTCATTCGCGGTATCAAGGCAGATGCCCAGATCCTTGCGCATCCAGTCCACTGCGAAACCATGTTCGAAATGGTCGTCCAGCATGGTTTTATAGCGGTTCGACATCTGCCAACTGCCTGCGGCCCCCTGACTGATCACCTCGACCACGGCTGCACCGTCCAGCCCTGCTTTCTCGGCAAAATGCAGCGCCTCGGACAGGCCCTGCACCAGACCGGCAATCGCGATCTGGTTGCACATCTTGGCCATCTGGCCTGCGCCGCTGTCGCCGATCCGGCGGCAGATACGGGCATAGGCGGCGATCACCGGCTCTGCCGCGTCATACTGCGCCTGCACCCCGCCACACATGACCGACAAGACACCATTTTCGGCCCCTGCCTGCCCGCCCGATACCGGCGCATCCACAAACCCAAGCCCTGCGGCCTGTGCTGCCGCAAACATATCGCGGGTCACGGCTGCGGAAACCGTGGTGTGATCGACAAAGATCGCACCCTTGGTCATGCCCGCAAAGGCGCCGTCATCGCCTGTGCAGACAGCGCGCAGATCGTCGTCATTGCCCACGCAGGCCATCACGAAATCCGCACCCTCGGCGGCTTCGCGCGGGGTTGTCGCCATCGCGCCACCATGCTGCTTGACCCAGGCCTCGGCCTTTTTGGCGGTGCGGTTGTAGACTGTGACCTCATGCCCTTTGGCGACCAGATGGCCTGCCATCGGATACCCCATTACGCCCAGTCCCAGAAATGCCAGTTTTGCCATCAGCCTCTTCCCTTGCATGATTGTCGTCGGAGTGTTTTGTGTCCAGCTAACGTGGCGATTGCAAGGGGCAAGCCATGAAAGATACATGTCAGGCACTTGTATATTCACGCCGCGCGAGTGCAGCAGGTATGTTGCGTGCCACGGGCAATCCCATGATTTCATTCAATATGGTGACAAAGGAAAAATCAGAATGACGCAACAGATCGTGCCCGAGACCGTCTTTCAGACGCGCGTGCGAAACCCTGCGCTGGGGGGTGAGAATCCGTTCGAATGGAAGACGATCACGGGCAAGGACATCTTTGCAGGCAAGCGCGTTGTGCTGTTTGCGCTACCCGGTGCCTTCACGCCCGCCTGTTCCGAAAGCCATCTGCCGGGCTACGAGCGCCACTTTGACGATTTTATCGCGGCGGGAATCGACACGATTGTCTGTCTGGCCGTGAACGATGCGTTTGTCATGCATCAATGGGCCAAATCACTCGGCATCCGAAACGTGTTTATGCTGCCGGATGGCAACGGCGATTTCACTCGCCTGATGGGGATGCTTGTCGACCGCTCCACCCAAGGGTTGGGGATGCGAAGCTGGCGCTATTCGATGCTGGTGGATGACGGGCGGATCGAAAAGATCTTTGCCGAAGCGGGCTTGCGCGACAATCCCGCCGGCGTGCCGGTCAAGGTATCGGGTGCCGAGACCATGCTGGCCTATTTGCAGAACAGTTGAGAACTGATGCTAGGACCGCCCCGCAAATGCGCGGGGTGGTCTTGTGCAAAAGCCCTGTCGTCAGGCGACGGCATGCGCGATAGCGCAGCGTTTCCACAAGGTGGTCAGGGCCGCAACCAGATGGTCGATATCGGCATCCGAATGGAAGGGCGAGGGCGTGAAGCGCAAACGCTCGGTCCCTTTCGGCACGGTCGGATAGTTGATCGGCTGCACATAGATGCCGAAATCTTGCATCAGGATATCCGCCAACTGGCGGCATTTGACAGGGTCTTTGATCATCACCGGAATGATATGGCTGTCATTGTCCAGATGCGGGATACCGGCGCGGTCCAGCATGGCGCGCAGGCGTGCAACCTGCTGTTGCTGGGCCAGACGTTCGGCGCTGGAGTTTTTCAGATGCACGATGCTGGCGCGCGCGGCGGCAGCGATAGCGGGCGGCAGGGCGGTGGTGAAGATGAACCCGCTTGAAAAGGAGCGGATGAAATCGCACAGCGCTTCCGAGCCGGTGATATAGCCGCCCATGACGCCAAAGGCTTTGCCAAGCGTGCCCTCAATCAGGGTGATGCGGTCCATCAGCCCATCGCGTTCGGCGACACCGCCACCACGCGGGCCGTACATGCCGACGGCATGCACCTCGTCCAGATAGGTCATGGCACCGTACTTCTCGGCAACTTCCACGATCTCGCGGATGGGGGCGATATCGCCATCCATCGAATAGACGCTTTCAAAGGCGACGATTTTGGGCGCGTTGGCGGGCAGGGCGGCCAGTTTCGCCTCAAGATCCTTGGGATCGTTATGTTTCCAGATCACCTTTTTCGCGCGGCTGTGGCGGATGCCTTCGATCATGCTGGCATGGTTCAACTCGTCCGACAGGATGATGCAATCGGGCAGGCGCGCGCCCAATGTGCCAAGTGCTGCCCAATTCGACACATAGCCCGAGGTGAACAGCAGCGCCGATTCCTTGCCATGCAGATCGGCCAACTCGCGTTCTAGCAGCAGATGCGCGTGATTGGTGCCCGAGATGTTGCGCGTGCCGCCAGCGCCTGCGCCAAAACTGTCCACGGCGGCTTTCATCGCGTCGATCACGACGGGGTGCTGGCCCATGCCAAGGTAATCATTGGAACACCAGACGGTGACCTGATCGGGGGTATTCTCGCCATGGCTGATCGCGCGCGGAAACTGGCCCCGTTTGCGCTCGAGCTCGGCAAAGATGCGGTAATTGCCTTCGGCCTTCAATGCGTCGAGCTGGCTTTGAAACAGGGCGTCGTAGTCCATGGGCGTCCTCATGTCTTATGTCTTTTCAAGGGGTAGGGTATTGGGGTGAGCGGGTTTGGGCGCGGGCAACATCCAGCGCCAGAGTTTTTCGTCGGGCAGCGGCAGCACCATCAGCCAATGCTCCAGCAAGGCCAGTGCGGTGATGGCGGTCAATAATGTGAAGCCGGTGATCGCGCCTGCCGTTTCCCCCGCCCACAGCCGTTCCAGCCAGCAGGCGGCGGCAAAGGTCAGCGCGGTGACCGAGAAGGGAAAGACCCAGTTCAGCCGCGACAGGCGGAAATGGCTGGGTAGATGCGCCAGTGCGCTTGGCAGGAATTCAACATTGATCTTGGGCACACCGAAAAACAGGTTCAGCTTGGCCGAGACACGGGCGAAGAACAGCACAACAAATGTCCACAGGCCAAAGGCGTTTTCCGCACCCCAGCCGACCAGCAGGATCAGGATCATCGTCGCGACCAGAAGCATCTCGTGATAGGCGATGGTGCCCCATGCGCGAATGAACCGCTCCCATTCGGGCAGTTTTTCGGGGCAGGGGCGGGCATTCGGGCCGGTGATGATGCCGGTCAGAAAGGCCAGTTCGATCCAGCCCCAGACAGCAATCGCCGACAGGAAGGCCAGATAGGCCCCTGTGACGGATGTATCGCTAAAGGTCGCGTAAAGCCCGTAAAGGCCGAGGCCGAACAGCGGCAGTGCCGCCCATGTCGAGATAGTGCAGGCACGCGCGCCATGCCTGTCGGCATAGCGCACGGCCATCAGGATCACACCGGTAGAGAACCACCAGACGAAAAGGGCCGAAAGGCCTGCGATCCATGGATTGTCGAACATCAGTAGGCGGGCTCCATCCGGGTGGACACAGGAACGGCATGCTTTTTCGACGGGATCGTGAACAGCGAGACAAAGGCCGCTGCGGCACGGGCCTGCGAGGTCAGGCGTGTGATCGCCGCCCCGAGTCCGGTCTGTGTCTTGGCACGTGCCAGATCGGCATTTGCCTTTTGCAGCCGCACCAGACCGCGCTGCCAGCGGGGGTGTTCGATATCCAGCGTGATCGGGAAGATCTGCTGCGACAGCGCCGATGTCTTGGTAAACACCTCATGGGCATACCAGTCGGGATCGACACCCAGCGCCTTGTGGAAAGCGGGCCGCTGGTGATCGCGCACATACATCGTGGAATAGACCGCCGTGAGGAAGAACTTGATCCACAGAACGTTGATTCCGCTGGTCAGTTTAGGGTCGGTCTTCATCAGCAGGGCAAAAGCCTCGCCATGGCTGAACTCGTCGTTGCACCATTCCTCGAACCATTTGAAGATCGGGTGGAACCGGAATTCGGGGTTCGCATCCAGATGGCGGAAGATCGTGATATAGCGGGCATAGCCGATCTTTTCCGACAGATAGGTGGCGTAATAGATGAATTTCGGCCGGAAATAGGTGTATTTCTTCTTCTGCGTCAGAAAGCCGAGGTTCACCGCAACGCCAGCTTCGCGCAGGGCGTCGTTGATGAAACCGGCATGGCGTGCCTCGTCGCGGGCCATCAACTGGAACAGTTGCGTGATGTCCTGATTGCTGCCGCGCCGCTTCATTTCCTTGTAAAGCACGCAGCCCGAGAATTCGGCGGTGCAGGAGCTGATCAGGAAATCAAGGAATTCCTTTTTCAACTGCGGCTCCATCCCGTCCCAGTCGACGTGATCCCAGTTCTCGTTCTTCTTGAAATGGCCACGGTTAGGATCGGCCTGCATCTGGGCGATCAACTGGTCCCATTCGGCACGAACTGGGCTGACATCGACGGCGTCAAGCTCGTCGAAATCGGTTGTGTAGAAGCGTGGCGTCAGCAGGGTGTCCTGCATGGCGACTTGCGTGGCGGTTTCGCTGTCGAATTTTTCCTGCGCGGCCTCTTGCGTGGCAAGCGCTTCTTCGACGGTGCGGGCATCGGCGGAATGCATGTTCATAGTGTCACCTCTTCCGAGAAGGAGAATTCGCACAATTCCATGAACTCGAAATCACCGGTCAGACGTGTCCAGAGCCGCTCGACCTTGCTGGCGCGGTAGATCGTGGCATCGCGCTGCTCGATCACCACCTCGCCGTAAGGGGCCATGATCTGCGGCCCGTGCACCTTGACCTCATCACCCGGATAGATCACGGCGCCATTGTTGAATTTCACGTGGGCATGCAGGCTTTCGAACCTGTGGCTCACTTCGACGGTGCAGGGGGCGTGTTCAACCTCTTTTGTCAGTAGTCCCATATCGGTTCCCTTTTCGATATCAATCCAGCAGCCTGGCGAAGGCTCTGGTGTTTGTCAGGCCGAACCCCATGAGGTCGGCGCTCCAGTTGGTCGTGTCGTCGTAAATGGCAATCCGGTTGCCTTCGGTGCGGACCAGCCGCACAGGGGCGTCAAGCGCGACACCGTGCTTGGTGCGTTCGCGCAGCAGCACACGGTAGACGCCTGAAATAAAGCCGCCCTGTTCGGGCGTCAGTTCGGCAATCACCTGTCCGTGGGTATCCATGACGCGGGCAGCCCCGCTCATGTCGCCGGACAGGATGATCATGCGTTCGGCCACAACCGGCAGCACCGGTGGCGTCGCTTCCAGCGGGCGGTTGGTCAGGGTGGCCATCGTCACCAAGGCCAGACAGGTCAGCACCACGGCAATCAGGGTGCGGCCCAGAAAGCGCGGGATCAGTTCGACCTCGGGCTTGGCGCGGTAGGGGTGAACGGGCATCGTCATGGTCTGATCCTCATTCCGCTGCAACGGCATTGGGGCTGACAGGCGCATTCTTGCGGCTGATGACAGGGTTTGTGACACGCTTTTCCGCCGCATCGCCCAGCATCGCCGCAATTTTGGCGGCCTCAGGGATGCAGCGCAGCGCGGGCTGCGTGCGGCGCATGACCCAAGGGCGCACATGCGGCCAGCACACCAGATAGGACAGGCGGGTATCACCCAGCAGATCCAGTGCGATGGTGCCGGTGCCGCCCTTGCGCAGGTCCAGTGTCGCATTGGCGATCTGCGTATAGGGCAGGTTCAGCGTCACGGTCAGCGCCGCCCCGATCCGCATGGCGACGCGGCGGTTGGTGATCGTGTAGACGGTCGCGCGGGCCTGGATGAAGGCGGTCAGCATCAGCAGCCCGCAGACAATCGCGCCCAGCACCAGAAACGGGCTGGACCCGCTGAGCGCCTGCGCGATGGTGACCTGATCGCTCAGCACCGTGTAGCGCCACAGGGCGAGGAACACGAAATAGGCAGCGACCCAGTAGAGGTTCAGCGATTCCTTGGTCAGGGCCCACCAGTCGGGACGCCCTTGCCACAGGATCACCTCGCCCTCGGGCGGAAGTTCGGGCAGGCCTTTTACCGGCTCCTGGTCAAAATCGTCATGGGACATGATGGACCCCTTTCCTTGATATCAGAGTTGCGGCTCGAGCCGGTCCTGGCTGGCATAAAGTTTGCCGCCACCGTAATAACCCGAGATCTTGTCCTCCTCGAGCAGGGTGACCTGACGCGGCGAGGCGATTTTCGGCACGTTGTTGAAGTGCTTGCCGAAGATCGAGTGGATCTTGACGCGGTCGGACTTGATCTTGACCAGTGTCATCGGCACCAGACGGGTGCCTTCGCCCCATGCGGGATCAAGCTTGATCTCGAGATAGCGGACCATCTGTTCCGGTTCGTCGATCCACATGTCCACGATGGTGCCGACGATCTCAAGATCGCCTGCCTGCACAGGCAGACCGCGCGGGTCACGTCCGGCAGAGACATGGAAATGCTCGGTCGCGACCATCGGGATGATCTTGGGGTGACCCTTGCCGTCCAGTTCCGGCACATCGCGGCGCGGTGCCCACGAGGCGGGACCGACACCGTCAATCATCGGATCGCCTGTCGGCTCGAACGGGAAACCGTTGCCTGCCGCTGTCTTGCGCAGGGCAATATCCTGGCGGTCAGGGTTCTGGCCGCTGGGAACGGTGACATTGCCACGGCCATGCGGCAGCTTGAATGTCTTGTCGTCCGGCACAGGAAACAGGCCCTGATTGGCGGCAATATTGCCGTCATCGTCTTCCATCGGATAGCCTTCGCGCATGTTCTCGCGCTGGATGTAAAAGATGAGAAGGGCGAAGAAGCCCCAGAAAAGCCAGAGCGAAAGGCTGGCAAGATCGAATTCGCCGAAGAATGTTTCTGTCATGGTCGTATCCTCTTGAGGGAAGCCGTGGGATGCTGTGATCAGGTTGGAAAGTCGGCCAGGCCGATGCCGTTCGGCCCTTGGTCGGGTTGGTCGGATCTGGCCGAGACAGTCCGCACCAGCGGACCCAGAGCAACCAGGGTGATGAAGAGAATGGCAATCTCCGTGTGGTAGACGACGGAATATCCTGTCGCCGGATTGTTCAGGGCTTCGCCCAACTGGCCGCTCAGCGCCATGTGGTTGACCCAGTCGCGCAGCGCGCCACCGAAGGCGATAGAACTGCCTGCTGCCGTGGCTTGTGCTGCCCCCCATGCGCCAAGCGCCAACCCGCGCCCCGCCAGCCCCTGCGCGGGCATCGCCATCGCGGCCATCAGGGTCGAGACTGCGAAAAGCCCGCTGCCGAAACCGATCATCAGTGCGCCTGCAAAGAAGATCGTGGGCGAATTCATCGGGGCTGCAAAAATCACGATGGAAAAGGCCGATACGCCCGCAAGGATACCGCCGCCTGCCATCCGGTAGGGGTTGGCCTTGCGCGACAGCATCCGTGCCGCAAGTGCAAAGCCCAGCAGTGCGCCGCCTGCCCACATCGCGGTCAGCGTTGTGGTCGCACCGACAGACAGACCAAGGATCTCGCCGCCATAAGGCTCCAGCAGCACATCCTGCATGTTGAAGGCGATTGTGCCCAGAAACACCACGGCCAGCAGGCGGCCCGCAGTGCCGCCTCTCATCAGATCGGCCCAGGCATCGGCGAATTTGGGGCGCGGGGCCTCGCGTTCTTCCTTGGTCATCGGGCGCACGGCTTCCTGTTTCCACAGGGCAAGGATGTTCAGCGCCAGACCGACCACAGCGGCCCCCTGCACCACACGGATTAGCGTCAGGCTGGTGAAATCGCGCAGCAGGAACCCGATGATCAGCGCGGATGCGCCCATGCCCAGCAGGAACATCACATAAAGCAGCGCCACCACGCGGGGGCGGGTCTCGTCATCGGCGCGGTCGCTGGCAAGGGCCAGACCCGCGGTCTGCGTCATGTGCAGGCCAAGACCTGTCATCAGAAAGGCAAGTGCCGCCAGCACCTCGCCCGCAAAGGGGATGTCATGGACAACATCGCCGCCCAGCACCAGCAGGGCAAACGGCATCACCGCCAGCCCGCCGAATTGCCACAGAGAGCCGAACCAGAGGTAGGGAATACGCTTCCAGCCGATGGCGCTGCGATAGGTGTCGGATTTGAAACCCAACAGCGCGCGGAACGGGGCGATCAGCACGGGCAGCGCGATCATGAAGGCCACGATCATCGCGGCAAGGTTCAACTCGACGATCATCACGCGGTTCAGCGTGCCCAGAAGCATGACCGAGGCCATCCCGACCGAGACCTGAAACAGTGACAGACGCAACAGTTGCGCCATCGGCAGACCGGCACTTGCCGCATCCGCAAAGGGCAGCATGTTGGCTGTCATGCGTATCAGGAAAGGGCAGTCCTTGCGTGTCACTTCGAGAACTCCAGCGCCTGGCTGATGTAGAAACCGGAAGAGATGCGTCCCAGGTCCCGGATGCGGCCTGCGCCGCGCAAGCCGTGGGCCAGCGTGGCGGGGGAATGTGGGATCATCACCGGCGAACGGTCGGAACGGGGAAACAGCTTGCCCGCATACCACATGCCCATCAGCAGCGTGGTGCGCGGCGCAACGGTGAAGACAACCGAACCAGCGGTCCGGTTGGCCAGCGTTTCCAGTGCGTTGCGGATATCGGCATCGTTGTAGTAGATCAGGCTGTCCATCGCCATGACGTGATCGAAGCGCCCCAGCGTGTCGGCCAGCATATCGCCCGACGCGAAAGTGACGCGGCCTGCCAGATCGACCGGCAGGCGCTTGCGCGCGATCTCGACCAGCGAGGGCGAGATATCGACGGCCATGACATCGGCACCGCGCGCGGCCAGTTCCGCCGTCATCTGTCCCGCGCCGCAGCCTGCGTCCAGAACCCGCGCGCCGCGCAGGTCCTCGGGCAGTTGCGCCAGCATGCGCGCGCGCATCCCGTCACGCCCGCGCCGCACGGTCTCGCGGATGCGTGATACCGGCGCATCCGAGGTCAGCCGCTCCCATGTGCGGGTCGCCGTCTTGTCGAAATAGGTCTCGACCCGACTTAAGGTGCGGTCATAGCTCATCAATCAAACCCGAGCAGTTCAAAGATTTCACGATCCGGCAAAGGCGCCGGTGCAAGTGTGGCGGTCGAATTGTAAAGCGCCTCGGCCAGCCGCATGTATTCGGCGCGGCACTGAACGATATCCTCGTCATCGGGCATCTCGAACAGGGTCTTTTTCTTCAGACGCGAGCGGCGCAGCGCATCCACATCGGGCATATGGCCGATCCGGTTGAAACCCACGGTGCGGCAGTAGCGATCCACCTCGTCGGTATCCTTGCTGCGATTGGCAACACAGCCCGCCAGACGGACCTTGTAGTTGTTCGATTTGGCCTGCACCGCCGCGATGATCCGGTTCATGGCATAGATGCTGTCGAAATCATTGGCCGTCACGATCAGCGCCAGATCGGCATGTTGCAAGGGCGCTGCGAAACCGCCGCAGACCACATCGCCCAGCACGTCGAAGATCACCACATCGGTATCTTCCAGCAGGTGATGCTGCTTGAGCAGTTTCACTGTCTGGCCCACGACATAGCCGCCGCAACCGGTGCCCGCAGGCGGTCCGCCCGCCTCGACGCATTTGACGCCGTTATACCCCTCGAAGACGAAATCCTCGGGGCGCAGTTCTTCCGAATGGAAGTCCACATCCTTGAGAATGTCGATCACTGTCGGCACCAGCGTGCCGGTCAGGGTGAAGGTGCTGTCATGTTTGGGATCGCATCCGATCTGCAACACGCGCTTGCACAGTTTGGAAAACGCCGCCGACAGGTTGCTCGACGTGGTCGATTTGCCGATCCCGCCTTTGCCATAGACCGAGAAAACCTTGGCTCCCTCGATCTTTGTGTCGGCGTCCTGATGCACTTGTACAGAACCGTCGCCATCCAGTCCGCGCAGGCTGGGGATTTCGTCACGTGGGCTCATGAGAGCCTCCTTTCAAACTGGGCGGTTTGCCCTGTTTCTCTTTGCCGGAAATACTCCGGGGATGTGGGGGCTGGCCCCCACTGCGATATCGTCTGACTGGTCAGCGCGCGTTTCATTCTGCCGCGATCCCTTCCAGCCGGTCTTCCAGTTGATCCGCAGCCGCCTGCAATGCGGCCAGTGTTGCGGCGTCGGGTGTCCAATAGGCGCGGTCGCTGGCTTCCAGCAGGCGGTTGGCCATACGGCTCGAGGCGACAGGGTTCAGATCAGCCAGACGCTTGCGCATCACCTCATCCAGAACGAAGGTCTCGCTTAGCCGCTGGTAGACCCAAGGCTCGACCTGTCCGGTCGTGGCCGACCAGCCCATCGTGTTGGTTACATGCGCCTCGATCTGGCGCACGCCTTCGGCCCCGTGCTTGAGCAGCGGCTCGAAAAAGCGCGGGTTCAGCGCACGCGAACGGGTCTCAAGCGCGACTTGTTCCTGAAGCGTGCGGACCTTTCCCGCCCCGCGGGTCTGGTCGCTGATATAGACAGCCGCCTCGGTGCCGCCGCGGGCGCGTTTTACCGCGCGGGAAATGCCGCCCAGCGTGTCGAAATAGTGGTCCACAGTGGTGACGCCCAATTCGACCGATTCAAGGTTCTGATAAGCCAGATCGACATCTTTCAGCGCCTTTTGCAGCAGCGCCGTGTTCTGCGTGGCCTTGCCGGACACACCATAGGCAAAGCTTTTGCGCGCCTCATAGGCATCGGCCAACTCGTCCTCTTGCCCGAAGGCCGAACTGTCGACCATTTGGTTCACGTTCGAGCCATAAGCGCCCTCGGCATTGGAAAACACGCGCAGGGCGGCGGTTTCCAGATCGCTGCCCATTTCGGCTGCATAGGCCAGCGCATGGGCGCGGATGAAGTTCATCTCGAGCGGCTCGTCGGCTTGGGCGGCACGCAAGGCGGCCTGCGCCAGCATCTTGGTCTGCAAGGGTAGCAGGTCGCGGAAGATGCCCGACAGGGTCATTACCACGTCGATGCGCGGGCGGCCCAGCTCGGCCAGTGAGATCAGATCGGCACCCGACAGGCGGCCAAAGCTGTCAAAGCGCGGCTTCGCGCCCATCAGCGCCAGCGCCTGTGCGATCGGGCCGCCATCGGATTTGATATTGTCGCTGCCCCATAGCACCATCGCCACGGTGCGCGGCGTGGATTTATGCGTATCCAGCAGCAATTGAGCTTGTTTTGCACCTTCGCGGCAAGCAAATTCCGTAGGCATGCGGAACGGATCGAAGGCATGGATATTGCGCCCCGTCGGCAGCACATCGGGCGAGCGGATCAGATCGCCACCGGCAACGGGCGGTGTAAAGCGGCCTTCAAGCGCGCGCAGCAGGGCGGGAATCTCGTGATCCTGTTTCAGCAGCGCCTCGACCCGTGCATGGGTTTCGGCATCGCAATCGGCCATCACGCGCAGATATTCGATCCGCGCCAGGTTGCTGAGCGGACGACCCAGCACATGCAGACCGTCAGGGATCAGGGCGTTTTCGGTTTCAAGCAGGCGCAGCCACAGCGCGGCGGGGGCGACCTCGCTCATATCCACGGCGCGGGCCTGTTCCGCGATCAGCAATTCCAGCTCCTCGCGGGCTTCCGCGTCGGGGGCCATCGCGCGCCAGCGCGTCAGGCTGTCCTTGAGTTCGGCCAGACCTTTGTAAAGGCCAGACGCGGCCAGCGGGGGCGTCAGATGCGTGATGGTCACGGCACCGGTGCGGCGCTTGGCCAGCGTCGCCTCGGACGGGTTGTTCGAGGCGTAGAGATACACGTTCGGCATATCGCCGATCAGACGGTCGGGCCAGCAGGCCCCGCTGACGCCCGCCTGTTTGCCGGGCATGAATTCCAGCGCGCCATGCATGCCGAAATGCAGCAGCACATCGGCTTTGAAATTGTTCTTTAGCCACAGATAGAAGGTGGTGAAAGCATGGGTCGGTGCAAAACCGCGCTCGAACAGCAGGCGCATCGGATCGCCCTCGTAGCCGAATGTGGGTTGCAGCCCGACAAAGACATTTCCGAATTGCGCGCCCAGCACGAAGACGCCGCGCCCGTCGCTTTGCACGCGGCCTGGGGCAGGGCCCCATGCAGCTTCGATCTCGGACAGCCACGGGGTCTGCGCGACGATCCGGTCTGCGCTGACATGGTCGGCGACATTCGCCTCCTGCCCATATTGGCGGGCCGATCCTTGCAGGACGACCTCGCGCAATTCCTCGACCGTGGCGGGCGGGGTCAGGTCATAGCCTTGTGCTGCCAGCGCATGCAGGGTGTTGTGCAGCGATTCGAACACGCTGAGATATGCAGCAGTGCCAGCCGCGCCAGCATTCGGCGGAAAGCCGAACAGGACGATCGCCAGTTTCCGCTCGGCTGCCGTGCTTCGCCGTAACAGAGCCTGCTTTTCGACCCGCAGCGCCAGTTTCTCGATCCGCTCAATACAAGGCGACATCTGCTTGGCCGCAGCGGTGTTGCGGCACATATGCGCGCAACCGTTGCAGCCGTCCTGCCCGTGGCGTCCGGCAAAGACGGATGGGTTTGTTGCGCCATCCAGTTCCGGCAGCGCGATCAGCATCGTTGTCTCGATCGGACCCAGACCGCCTGTCGAGGAGGCCCACTGGCCCAGCGTCTGGAATTCCAGCGGATGGGCCGCGATATAGGGCACGTCCAGCGCCTTGAGCACCTTCACCGCGTTGTCATTGTCGTTATAGGCAGGGCCGCCCACCAGCGAGAAACCGGTCAGGGACACAAGCGCATCCACCTGCGCGATACCGTCCTTGGTGAAATAGGCATCAATCGCGGGGCGACCGTCCAGACCACCGGCAAAAGCAGGGATCACGCGCAACCCGCGTGCCTCGAAAGCGCGGATCACGGCATCATAATGCGCGGTATCCGATGACAGCACATAGCTGCGCATCATTAGCACACCCACCGTGGCAACGGGTGCTGTCGGTGCGGGCAGATCGGCAGGATCGGTCGTGATCCGGCTTTCAAGATCGGGGTGGTAAAGCCCGCAATCGGGGTATTCCAGCGGGGCAGGCGCCGGCGCACCGCGCCATTGATCCACGCGGCCATAACGCGAGATCAGAAAGCGGACCATGCCTTCGATATTGTCGTCGGAACTGCCCAGCCAGTATTGCATGATCAGGAACCATGCGCGCAGATCCTGCGCCTTGCCGGGAATGAACCGCAGGATACGCGGCAGGCGGCGCAGCATCTTCATCTTGCTCTCGCCGCTTTCGGACGAAGGCTTGGACGTGCCGCGCAGTTTCTTGATCAGTTGCATCGCGCCCGAGGCAGGCTTGGCCATGTCCAGCGTGCCCATGCGGGTCAGCTTGACGATCTGGGCATCTGCAATGACACCGATCATCGCGTCGCAATGATCGCGGCGCGCCTGAAGCGCGGGCAGGATCGCGTTGATATGTTCCTCAAGGAACAGCAGGTTCGAGATGACGATATCGCCGGTCTCGATGGCCTGTTTTGCGGCCAGAAGCGCCGCGGGGCTTTCACCCCATTCGGCAGCAGCATGGACACTGAGCGAGAGGCCGGGGAAATCCCGCGACAAACGCTCGGCAGCGCGGGCGCAGGGGCCAGCGGCGTGGCTGTCCAGCGTCAGGATCACGACCCTGTAGCCCGGCAGCGGGCCTTTTATCATCCGGTCATCGCGCATAATGGGCTTTTGCCTCGTAAAGCGTATCAACGCTGATTTCTTGCAGACCTTTTTGCTGGGCGAATGTCTCGGTGTTGCGGCGTGCTTTGCCGCGTACGAAGAAGGGGATCTTTTTCAACTCGCGCTCCGCATCCGACAGCCAGATCACCTCGCCCGTCTGCGGGGCTGTGGCGTCGCTGTTGGCGGCGGTTACAGGCTCTGATTCAGCCTCAGGCGCGGCTACGGCCTTGCCACCATGATGGCTGGCGCCGGCCGCGTCGTGGAACTCGAAATCGTCGCGGAACATATGCAACAGGTGCTCTTCCAGCCCCATGACCAGCGGATGAACCCACGTGTCAAAGATCACATTCGCGCCCTCGAACCCCATCTGCGGGCTGTAGCGGGCGGGGAAGTCCTGCACATGGACGGGTGCGGAAATGACTGCGCAGGGGATACCCAGACGCTTGCCGATATGGCGTTCCATCTGGGTGCCAAGGATCATCTCGGGGGCCAGCGCTTCGATAGCGGCTTCGACCTCAAGATAGTCCTCGGTGATCAGGGCGGTCAGGCCGAATTCCTTGGCGGTGGCGCGGATATCGCGCGCCATCTCGCGGTTGTAGCAACCAAGGCCCACAACCTCGAACCCCATCTCGTCGCGGGCGATGCGGGCGGCGGCCTTCACATGGGTGCCGTCGCCGAACAGGAACACGCGCTTGCCGGTCAGATATGTGCTGTCCACGGATGCCGAATACCACGGCAGGCGCAGGCGGGCCTCGTCGATCTTGGGCGAGAGGCCGGTGATCGCGGCCACTTCCGCGATGAAATCGCGGGTGGCACCGACACCGATCGGCACGGTCTTGGTAAACGGTATACCCAGATCCCGCTCCATCCAGCGGCAGGCGCTTTCGCCTGTTTCGGGATACATCAACACGTTGAAATGCGCGGCCCCGAGGCGGGCGATGTCGGACGGTGTGGCCCCCATCGGCGCGCAGACATTCACATCGACGCCCATGTCGGACAGCAGGCCTGTCAGTTCCTCGATATCGTCGCGGTGGCGGAAACCAAGGGCGGTCGGCCCGATCAGGTTGCAGGTGATCCGGTCGGTTTTGGCAACCGGCTTGGCCAGATGGCGCACGATCTGGAACAGGGTTTCGTCCGCGCCGAAGTTTTCCTTGCGCTGGTAGCTGGGCAATTCCAGCGCGATCACTGGCACCGGCAGACCCATGGTTTCGGCCATGCCGCCAGGATCGTCCTGAATAAGCTCGGCGGTGCAGGAGGCGCCGACGATGATCGCCTCGGGCTGGAACCGCTCATAGGCATCGCGGCAGGCATCCTGAAACAGTTGTGCCGTATCAGAGCCAAGATCGCGCGCCTGAAAGGTCGTGTAGGTCACCGGCGGGCGATGGTTGCGCCGCTCGATCATGGTAAACAGCAGATCGGCATAGGTATCGCCCTGCGGGGCGTGCAGCACGTAGTGCAGGCCCTTCATCGCAGTAGCGACACGCATCGCGCCGACATGGGGCGGGCCTTCATATGTCCAGACGGTCAGCTTCATTCTGCCGCCTCCAGCTTCAGAAGACCGCGACGGCGTAGGGGCCGCGAGAACAATCCCGCCAGATCGCCGGCCTGCTCGTAGAAATGCACAGGTGTGAAGACCAGTTCGATCGCCCATTTGGTCGCCAGACCTTCAGCCTCAAGCGGATTGGCAAGGCCAAGGCCGCAGACTGTCAGATCGGGGCGGGCGGCGCGGCAGCGGTCGAGTTGCAGATCGACATCCTGCCCCTCGCTCAGCACCGGGCCTTCCGCCAGCAGGTCCAGATCGGGGCCGACGATGTTGTGATGGATATAGGGCGCGCCAACCTCGATCGCGGTCATGCCACATTCGCGGGTCAGGAAACGGGCCAGCGGAATTTCAAGCTGGCTGTCAGGGAAGAAGAACACCGACTTGCCGCGCAATCCTTCCGAGGCTTGCGCCACGGCACGGCGGGCACGGTCACGGGGGGCGGCGGTGACGCGGTCGAACACCTCTTGTGTGACACCGAATTCACTGGCCACAGCAGCCAGCCAAGCGGTTGTGCCTTCCTCGCCAAAGGGGAAGGGGGCCGGAATATGGCGCGCGCCACGGCGTTCAAGCTCGGCATGGGTGTCGCCAAGGAAGGGTTGCAGCAGCGCGAATACCGTATTGGCACCGACACCGAACTGATCGGCAGCGCGATGTGCAGGCAGAACGCGGATCGGGCCAATGCCCATCTGCTCCAGCAGGCCGACCGCCTGTTGTTCGACCACATCGGGCAGCGCGCCCACCAGCATCAGCTCGCGCGATTCGGTCGCGGGCAGCACCGGCACCATCGAGGCAAGGCAGGCATCCTCGCCCTGGGTAAAGGTGGTTTCAATGCCGGAGCCCGAGAAATTCAGCACGCGCACATGCGGCGCATAGGTCTGTGTCATCCGTTCTGCCGCTTTGGACAGGTCCAGTTTGATCACTTCGGAGGGGCAGGAACCGACGAGAAACAGTTGTTTGATGTCAGGCCGGCGTGACAGAAGTTTTGCCACGACCGAATCCAGTTCGTCCTGCGCATCTTTCATTCCCGCAAGGTCAGTCTCTTCAAGAATCGCTGTTCCGAAGCGCGGTTCGGCGAAGATCATCACCCCTGCGGCACTCTGTAAAAGGTGGGCGCAGGTGCGCGAACCGATGACCAGAAAGAAGGCGTCCTGCATCTTGCGGTGCAGCCAGATGATGCCGGTCAGACCGCAGAAAACCTCGCGCTGGCCGCGCTGTTTCAGCACGGGTGTTTCGCGGCATCCGGTGGTCACGGGAAGGGGGCGGTTCAGGGTCATATGGCCCCCTCTGCCTGCAGGCGCGCGGCCCGCAATTTTAGCAGGAACTGACCCGCGTTGATGATATAGGCGGCATAGGCTGCAAGGGCGAGGATCATCAGGTCCACAGGGGCCAATGATCCGGTGTAAAGTGCCCAAATATAAACAGAATGCAGTGCGATGACGGCAAAGCTGAACACGTCTTCCCAGAAGAATGCCGGGGCGAAAAGATACTGTCCGAAGACCACCTTTTCCCAGATCGCGCCGGTCACCATGATGAGAAACAGAAAGCCGGTTTTGACCACGATCGACAGGGTCGCGATCTCGTATCCCAGACCCGTTGTCAGGTAGCGGATCACCAGCCCCAGAGAGACAAGGAAAACCAGAAACTGGAGGGGCGCCAAAACGCCCTGCACCAGCGTCCAGACCGTCGCATCCCGACGCAGACGCTCTGCCTCGGTATAGAGGCCGGTCCGGTCTGATCTGCCTCTAAGGCTTTGCGACATGTCCGACTCCATCCGGTTGCGTTATGTCCAAAGTAACGGCGTCAGAATAAAAGTGTCAACTAAAACTTACACAACGGGACTGTAAGGTGAATGCTGTCAATTTAGGCTTACTCTTTTGAAAAAGTCCTTATAAACAATGAAAAACAAATGTTTCACGCGGCGATACGCAGCGGGCAGCCGCGAAAAAGAGCCGGACTGTCAATTATCTTTGACATTTGCCCGCCAAAACCGGACAATATCCCCTGTGAAGGTTCAGTTTGGGCGCATCGCGCTCGGTGGCGCGCCTTTCGAGACAGGTCGCGGGGGGCAGATGTCCAGAAGACCCAATCAGCTCGACACCTCAGGCGCGCAGGTTTCTGCGCTCAAGGGGATGTTTCAGGTCGGAGATCTGGCTAGCCGCGTCATCTCGGTGTTGCGCCAGCGCAGCACGGCGGAGACGGCGCTTTTGTGCGATGCGATCATCGACAGGCTGCTGGCCGCAATCAGCGATCCGCGCGGTTTCGATACCGGGGCAGCATTGGACATGTTGCGTCGCGCCCATCTGTCGGACCTCGATATCATCAAATGCTACATCCCTGAGGCTGCGCGCCATCTTGGTTGCCAGTGGGATCAGGACGACAAAAGTTTCGCACAGGTCACCACGGCCTCTGCGCGGTTGCAGGACATGGTGCGGATGCTGTCCTCGGACTGGAGCGACAGCATCGTGCCGCGTCGCGGGTCGGAACAGCTTGGTGTCCTTCTGGTCATTTGCGACAATGATCTGCACACGCTGGGCATGGCCACCATTGCCGCGCGCCTGCGCCATGACGGCCATTCGGTGCGCGTGATCACCGGCGTGACGATGACCGATATGCGCAAGGCGCTGCGGCAGGACTGGTACGATCTGATCATGTTTTCCTGTGCGCGATCACAAGCACTTGATCCGATAAGCGAATTCGTTAAACACATTAGAATGACTGTTCGAAATGCACCACCGATGATCCTTGGTGGTCTGATCCTCACACAGGTTTCGGATGCCCAGACCAGAACCGGCGTGGACCTTGCGACGAATGATTTGCAACTTGCCCTCAAGCATTTCGATACACGCTCGGTCGACAAACGGCTTGTGGCGGAATAGATGACAAAAAGCGGTTCTCCTTTCTGGTCCAGCGGATCGGTTCCCTTGATCGAACCTGAATTTCTCCGCAGCATTGTGGCGGCAGCTTCGGATATTGCTTTGGTGATTTCCCGCGATTGCCTGATCCAGTCGGTGCTGATCAACGAGAATGACAGCTCCTACGGTAATCTGGACCACTGGGAAGGGCGGCGTATCCAGCAATTCCTGACACCGGAAAGCGTGCCCAAGTTCGAGAACGCGGTGAAACGCTTTATCGACAGCGACGAGAACCTGCGCCCGGTCGAGTTGAACCATTCCGACAATGCCGTCTGGGAATTCCCGATCCGCTACAGCTTCCACCGGATTGGCACGGATGGCCAGATCCTGATGCTGGGGCGCGACCTGCGGCTGATCGCAGAAACGCAACAACATCTGGTGCAGGCGCAAATGGCGCTGGAACGCGGCTATGAGGCGCGGCGCGAGTTTGACAGCCGCTATCGGCTGCTGCTGGCGACAACGCGGGATGCTATCGTCTTTGTCTCGGTCGGGACGGGGCGGATCAAGGATATCAACGATCCGGCAGCCAGCCTGCTGGGGGCGTCGCGCGAAGATCTGACAGGCGCGACCTTCGCGCAGGAGTTCAAGGACAAGCGGAGCGGCGAATTTGTGGAATCGCTGGTCAATCTGGCAATTTCCGAGGCGGTCTCGGATCTGGAAATCCAGACAAGGCGTAGCCGCAAGCGTGTGACCCTGACGCCGACGGTCTTTCGCGCAGGTGGCGAACGTATCCTGATCTGCCGCCTTGATCCCGGTGAGGATGCGCGCGTGGTCGAGGACCAACTGGCGATGAACCTGTCCACGCTCTATCACAGCGGGGCAGATGCGGTTGTCTTTACCGACAGTAAGGGCGTGATCGCCTCGGCCAATGACAGTTTCCTGAATCTGGCGGATGCAGCGCATATGTCGGATGTGAAGGGGCGCAGCCTTGGCGATTTCATGGCGCGCGGGCAGATCGACCTGAATGTGCTGATCGACAATGCCCAGCGGTCCGGCAATATGCGGATGTATGGCACACAACTGATCAATGACTACGGTGGCAAGGTCGCTATCGAAGTGGCGACAACATGGCTGAATGACCGTTCCTACCCGTCTATCGGTTTCGTGATGCGCGATGTCAGCCGTGTCGATGCGGTTCGCAAGCCTGCCGCGACGGTGGACGAGGGATCGCAACACAACGTCATGGAGCTGGTCGGGTCCGCGACATTGAAAGAGATCGTGGCCGAGACCACCGATGTGGTCGAGAAGATGTGCATCGAGACCGCCGTGACCCTGACACGCAACAACCGTGTGGCCGCCGCCGAAATGCTGGGCCTGTCACGGCAGAGCCTTTACGTGAAGCTGCGGAAATACGGGCTTCTGAGCAAAGACGGCGACGACTGAGGGCTGCTGCCCCGCACGCTGAATCCATCCGCTTCATGCGACATTTATAGGCAATTCCAGACCGTTGTTTTTCTTGCGTCGACTCGCAATGTAATGCCATAGTTGACACATGACTGTAAACCAAACCTTACACATTCGGACTATGCCAGAACCGGCGGCGATGCTGCGGCTGATCAAACCGATCACATGGTTTCCGCCGATGTGGGCCTATCTCTGCGGTGTTGTATCCTCGGGTGTTTCGCCTTCGGGCCAATGGGGGCTGGTGCTTCTGGGCGTCATCCTGGCTGGTCCGATTGTTTGCGGCATGTCGCAAGCCGCAAATGACTGGTGTGACCGCCACGTTGACGCCATCAACGAGCCAGACCGCCCGATCCCGTCAGGGCGTATTCCCGGCCGTTGGGGTCTGTGGATCGCGCTGGCGATGACGGCGCTGTCGCTGCTGGTCGGCTGGCAGCTTGGGCCTTGGGGTTTCGGGGCAACCGTCGTGGGTGTGCTGGCCGCATGGGCCTATTCCGCCGAACCCGTCCGCCTGAAGCGGTCGGGCTGGTGGGGGCCGGGTCTGGTCGGGCTGTCCTATGAAAGCCTGCCATGGTTCACAGGCGCCGCTGTGCTGAGTGCGGGCTCGCCATCGCTGGCGGTGGTGGTGATTGCGCTGCTTTACGGGATTGGCGCGCATGGGATTATGACACTGAACGATTTCAAGGCGCTGGAAGGCGACCGCCAGATGGGGGTGAATTCGCTGCCCGTCACAATGGGGCCGGAACGCGCCGCAAGGCTGGCCTGCTGGGTCATGGCCCTGCCGCAAGCAATGGTCATCGCGCTGCTTTTCATGTGGGACAGACCGCTGCACGCGCTGGCGATTGTCGCGGTGCTGGCGCTGCAACTCTGGGCGATGCGGGTGCTGCTGACCGATCCCAAGGGCCGCGCGCCATGGTATAATGGCACGGGCGTCATGCTTTACGTGGGCGGCATGATGATTGCCGCCTTTGCCATCCGCACGCTGGAGGTGCTGCCGTGACGCTTTCTTGGCTGTCCATTGTGCGCCTTGGTCTGGTGCAGATGTGCCTTGGTGCGGTGGTTGTTCTGACGACATCGACCCTGAACCGCCTGATGGTGGTGGAACTGGCGCTGCCTGCCCTGCTGCCAGGGTTTCTGGTGGCGCTGCACTATGGCATCCAGATCACGCGGCCCAATTGGGGCTACCGGTCCGACACTTCGGGCAACCGCACGCGGTGGATCATCGGGGGCATGGCGATTCTTGCAGGCGGGGCTTTTACCGCAGCGATGGCGATACCGCTGCTTGAGGCGAGTTTCATGGCCGGTCTTGCCGTATCCGTGCTGGCCTATGCGATGATCGGTCTGGGGGCAGGGGCCTCGGGCACCTCGCTTCTGGCGCTGCTGGCTACGGCCACCGCCCCGCACCGCCGTGCGGCGGCGGCAACGATCACTTGGCTGATGATGATTTTCGGCATTGCCGCAACAGCGGGCACCGTGGGGGCCAATCTTGATCCCTATAGCCATGCGTTGCTGATGCGGATTGTCGCCATCGTCACAGGCGGAGCCGTGGTGCTGACAACGCTGGCAATCTGGCGTGTGGAACGCGGTCTGGATGCCCAACCCGAACCCGACGAGATGCCGTTTGTCCAGGGCCTGCGCGAGGTCTGGGGCGAACCCAAGGCGCGCATGTTCACGCTGTTCGTCTTTTTGTCGATGACCGCCTATTTCATGCAGGAACTGATCCTTGAACCCTATGCCGGTCTGGTTTTCGGTTTCACACCGGGGCAATCCACCTCGTTGTCGGGCGCGCAGAATGGTGGCGTGTTTATCGGTATGCTGATCGTGGGCATTGCCGCGACAGGGCTGCGGATCGGCACATTGCGCGCATGGGTCGTGGCGGGCTGTCTTGGATCGGCGGCCAGCCTTGGCATGCTGACGCTGCTTGGTCCGATGGGACCGGGCGCGCCCTTGGTGCCGGTCGTCGTGGCGCTGGGTTTCTTCAACGGCATGTTTGCGGTCGCGGCTATCGGGTCGATGATGGCGCTGGCCGGTGAGGGGCGCGGCGCGCGCGAGGGCACGCGGATGGGGTTGTGGGGGGCCGCGCAAGCGATTGCGGCGGGCTTTGGCGGATTGCTGGGGGCAGCTTTGGTCGATGCGCTGCGCGCACTGCTTGGTCAGGATGCGCCTGCATTCGGTGCTGTTTTCGTAGCGGAAGCCGCATTGTTTCTGGCCGCCGCGTTCATGGCGACACGCATAATGGAAAGCCGCCGAGGTGGCGCTCAACTGGTTCCGGGAGAATGAGAATGTATGATGTCGTCGTTGTGGGCGCTGGCCCCTCGGGTGCCACTGCCGCCGAAGATCTGGTGCGGTCGGGTTTCAAGGTGGCGATGCTGGACAGGGCCGGACGGATCAAGCCCTGCGGCGGGGCCATTCCACCACGCCTGATCGCCGATTTTCATGTGCCGGACAGCCAGATCGTCGCCAAGATCACGACCGCGCGCATGATCTCGCCCACGGGACGCAAGGTCGATATCCCGATCGAGAACGGATTTGTCGGCATGGTGGACCGCGAACATTTCGACGAGTTCCTGCGGGTGCGCGCGGCAGATGCCGGGGCTACGCGGTTGACGGGCACCTATCTGCGGATCAAGCGCGACGCAGGCGGCACGCATGTCATCTACCGCGACAAGGCCACGGGCGAAGAGATATCCCTGACCACCAAGCTGGTGATCGGCGCGGATGGTGCGCGATCGAAGGTGGGGCGCACCGAAGTGCCGGGCGGTGACAAGATCCCATACGTTCTGGCCTATCACGAGATTATCGAGGCCCCTGCCAAAACCGCGATCTATGACCCCGAACGCTGCGATGTGATCTATGACGGCGCGATTTCGCCCGATTTTTACGGCTGGATTTTCCCGCATGGCAAATCCGCCAGCATCGGCATGGGCACCGAGGTGGACAGCGTCGATCTGAAGCAGGCAACCGCCGATCTGCGCGCCGCGGCGGGCCTGAGCGATTGCAAAACGATCCGGCGCGAGGGCGCGCCGATCCCGCTCAAACCGCTGGACCGCTGGGACAATGGCAGCGATGTGCTGCTGGCGGGCGATGCGGCAGGTGTTGTGGCACCGTCTTCGGGCGAGGGGATATTCTATGCCATGGTTGGCGGGCGTGTTGCGGCCACGGCAGCGGCGGCCTGCCTGACAACGGGTCGCGCGCGCGACTTGAGGCTGGCGCGGCAATTGTTCATGAAGGATCACAAGATGGTGTTCCGTGTATTGGCCTCGATGCAGAATGCCTATTATAGGTCGGACGAGCGGCGCGAGCGGTTTGTATCGCTCTGCCATGATGTGGATGTGCAGCGCCTGACATTCGAGGCTTACATGAACAAGAAATTGGTGCGTGCAAGGCCGATGGCGCATATCAAGATCGGCCTGAAAAACCTCGCGCATCTGACGCGTCTTATTCCGGCGAACCGCGTATGAGCCTGATGATCCCCGCCTGGGTCAATGACGAGTTGACCCCCGTCGACAAGCTGGAAGTGCACAAGCGCGGTTTGCGTCACAAGGCTGTGTCGGTCTTTGTGATCCGTGGCACCGATGTGCTGATCCAGCGGCGCGCCCTGGGCAAATATCACACGCCGGGCCTGTGGGCGAATACCTGCTGCACCCATCCCGACTGGGACGAAGCACCGGAGGTTTGCGCCACGCGCCGCCTGCGCGAGGAGTTGGGCATCACCGGCCTGCATCCCGAACATCGCGATTGCGTGGAATACCGCGCCGATGTGGGGGCCGGCATGGTCGAGCACGAGGTGGTCGATATCTATCTGGCGCGCGCCGACAAAGGGCTGAGTGTAACCCCCAACTCCGACGAGGTGATGGAGGTGCGCTGGGTCAACTATCAGGACCTGCAAGCCGAGGTCGCGCGCTGGCCCGAACGCTTCACGCCGTGGATGAAGATCTATCTGGCTGAACATAGCGACCGGATTTTCGGGCCGGATATGGTCTATCTGGCCAGCCTGTCGCAGGAATAGGCCAGTCGGCCAGGTTTAGCGTTTCGTGATGTCAAACAACCGCTTGTCCCACCAGACTGGTATTTCAAGCCCCGGCTTGATCATCGGGAATTCCGGATGTGCGGCATTGAAAACAACGTTGAATTCCATGCGTGCGACCACGGATGGCACCACCAGCATCGCCGCGCGTGTTTCTTTATACCACGCCGTGCCAAGCCGCCGCGCAACATTTCCATCAGCAGCGGCCCAGCCGGGAATTGTATCGGGGTTGACGACCTCATAGGACAGACCAGCGGGAACCGTGATTTCCAGAAAATGCTGATTGGGCGGCAAAGCGCCGTTGTAATGCACCAGTTTTTCCAACATTGCCGTGGAATAGGTCCGTGAGGCATAGATTACATCGGCCCCTGCCTCGTGCCATCGGCCTGAAGCGCGCCTTGCGCCACCTGAGTCCCAGATCGGCCATATCCCGTCAGGATCGCCGATCCGGTAGGTCTTCCACGTTTCGGGAAGTTTCCTGTGCCTCATAGGGCAAAGCCTGCCTCGGCACGACGCAGCAGGTTCAGGACGGCATCGGCCCCAGCGGAACTTGATCGCGCCAGATCCAAGGGAGCCTGATGATCCAGCAGCGGATGTGGCGTCGTCAGGAAACGGTGCGCGGCATCCTGATCGCCGTGATAGGCGCGCGCGACAGCATCGACGACACGGCTCATCTCATAAAGTCGCTCGCTCATTTCGCGCGGCAGAACCTTGCGGTCTTTTCTGGCGCGGCGCAGCGTTGCTTCGGGAATGATCTGTCCGACAACCATCCCGCGACCCAGAAAGTCCGCAAGTCTGTCAGCCGCGGCAGGGAGCAACCCTTCGCCGACCTTGCCTGCCAACGCGACATCGGTCATCGGCTCCTCGGTTGTCAGGCCAAGGATCAATCCAATCCGCCCCGCCTCTGAACTGGGGAGTTGTTCGGGGTTGATATAGGCGTCAAGCGCGCTCATGGGGTATCCTCACCAGCTTATGTCATTTGACGACAATATAGCCGTCGTTTGACACATTTACAACGCCACTTCGCAAGTGGGCAGAGGACTGAATGCAAAAAGCCCCGCCGTGATCCGGCAGGGCTTTTGCTTGTCATGCTGCCAGGATCAGTCGTGCGGTTTGGGTTTGCCGCTGGCTTGGGCCAGATTGGCGCTGATCTGGTCGCCCAGTTTTTGCAGGCTTGGCAGTTGCACCGCCATATCCATGATCGCATCCACCGTGGCATTGACGGGTGAGGCGGGGCGGTCGGACCCGTCGCCGCGCGTGCCACCGACACCGGTCAGATGGTTAATGCTGATGCCGGTGATCTTCTCGGCAGGGCGCACCATCTCGGCCAGAATGCGCGGCATCGCTTCCAGTCGCGCTTTTTCCAGTTCCATCGCGATGATTGCGTCCGAGCGGGAATTCTCGGCATCGATACGCGCACGCTCGGCTTCGACCTTCGCCAGTTCCACGGTCTTGGTCGCCTCGGCCTCGGCGCGGCGGGCATCGGCCTTGTCAGCGGCGGTCGCCTTGTCGGATGCAGCAGCGATCTCGGCACGTTTCGCGGCGGCTTCGGCCTGTTCCTGCGCGGTGATCAGGGCCAATGCGCGGCGGCGCTCGGCCTCGGCCATGGCGCGGGCGGTCTGCACGGCCTCGGACGCGGTGACAGCTTCGGCGCGGGCGGTGTCAGCCTGCGCCTGCGCGCGGCTTTCTTCCTGACTTTTGGTGGAAATCTGGATCTGACGGTCACTCTCGGCATCCTCCAACGCGCGGCTTTGCGCGATCTCGGCCACGCGGATCGCCTGTTCGCGGGCGATATCGGCGGCCTGAATATCCTGCTCCATACGGATGCGGGCCTGTGCTGCGGTGCGTTCGCTATCGGCCTTGCGCTGCGCCACTTCGGCCAGTTGCGCGGCCAGAAGGGTTTCGATCTCTTGGCCTTGCGCGATCTCGGCGCGGCGCTCCTCCAGATCAATCTCCAGCTTGCGCTTGGCCGCTTCCATCGCGGCGCGGCGCACGGATACATCGCTTTCGCTCTGGATTTCGGCGCGCTCCTTCTTGGATTTGGCAATCACCTCGGCCAGTTTACGCATACCAACCGCGTTGAAGGCGTTATTCTCGTCCAGCGCGGAAAACGGCGTCTGGTCGAGGGCTGTCAGCGAGACTGAATCAAGCTGCAAGCCGTAATTCGCCATCGCCTCGGCCAGACCCTCGCGCACCTCGCGGACAAACTGGGCGCGGTTCTCGTGCAACTCGTCCATCGTCAGACGGGCCGCGACCGAGCGCAGCGCGTCAATCATCATCCCGTCGATCAGCCCGCGCAACTGGTCGGGCTGGAACAGACGCTTGCCAAGGGTTTGGGCGGCACGGGTGATCGTATCGGCCTGTGACGTCACCGAGACATAGAAATCAGCCCCCACATCGACGCGCAGACGGTCCTTGGTGATCAGTGCGGCCTCGCCCGTGCGAGACACGGTCATGCGGATCGTCTGCATGTTGACGCGCGTGATCTCGTGGAAATAGGGCAGGGCCAATGTGCCGCCGTCAATGATGACGCGCCGCCCGCCGATGCCGGTTTTCACCAAGGCCACCTCGTTCGTGGCGCGGTCATAGAACCATGCGGCCAGCACGATCAGCGCTGCGGCAATGATGATCAGGACAATGATCCAGCCCAAAGCAGACATATCAGCCTCTCCTTCAGATAAGCCCGTGCATTTCGCACAGGATGTTCGACGACATGCCCCCGTCGACTGGGATATTGGTGCCACGGACCCAAGTGGTCATGTCCGACAGCAGGAAAGCGACGACCGGCGCAATGTCATCGGCCCGTCCGGGGCGGTCCATCACGCGCATGTCTTCCTCGGCGCGCGTGCCTAGGGTTTCGATGAAGTCGCCAAGGATCGGCGTATCCACAGGGCCGGGGCTGACGCTGTTCATGCGGATGCCGCGATCCCGCCATGTCCAGCGGTTTTGCTGCGTCCACGCGATCAGCGCTTCCTTGGAAAAGAAATAGCTGCGCCCGCCGGCATTGGTGATGTCATGCTGCGCCATGAAGGAGGTCACATCGTCGATATCCACGCTTTCACTGGCGCGGATCGCGGGCACCGCTTGCGGCCAGCCGAACCCCGCCAATGACGCCAGATTCACGATGGATGCACCATCGTTCAGCTTGGGGATCAGGCCCAGCGTCAGGCGTTTCAGCCCGAACAGGTTGACCTTGAGCACCTTGTCGGCAGGGGCTGTCGGCGGCAGGCCCGCGATATTGGCGATCCCGTCGATCCCCTGTGGCAGCGCATCCACCAGCGCGTCAATCGTGCGCCCGTCGGTCAGATCGGCGCGGTAGAACTCCTCGACATGGTCAAAACGCTTGGTCACATCGACGCCCAGCACGGTCGCGCCCATTGCGGTGCACAGGCGCGCAGTCTCAAACCCGATGCCGCTGGCCGATCCGGTCACAACGATCACCTTGCCCTTCAGAAGGGGGCTTTTCTCCCACGCAGCCATCAGAACACCGGCGGATAGGGGCGGTGGCCACGGTCAAGCGTGATCCAGCGCGTTTCGGTGAAAGTCTCAAGCGACCACTTGCCACCATGCCGCCCAAGGCCGGAGGCTTTTGATCCACCAAAGGGCACGTGTGGTTCGTCATTGATGGACGAGCAGTTGACGTGGCACATCCCCGTTTCCAGATGCCGCGCCATCCGCAGGGCGCGTTCCTCGTTGCGGGTGATGATACCGGCGGACAGGCCGTATTCGGTGTCATTGTTCATGGCGATCGCCTCGGTATCCGTCTTGAACGGCACGACGATGGCGACAGGGCCGAATGTTTCATCGCGCCAGACATCCATGTCGGGGGTGACGTTGGTCAGGATCGTAGGCTCCACGTAGCGGTCCCAGACGCGGCCGCCCAACACGGCCTTGGCGCCCTTGGCCAAAGCATCCTCGATCTGGTGCTTGACCCGCGCGACCTGCCGTTCGTTGATCAGGGGACCGATCACATTGGCCTTGTCTTTGGTATCACCTGTTTTCAGCTTCGACGCGCGGGCCACGAATTGCCGCAGGAAATCGGCATAGATGCTTTCCTGCACCAGCACCTTTTCCACGCTCATGCAAATCTGGCCCTGATGCATGAAACTGCCGAAACTGGCCGCACTTGTAGCGCGCTCCA
The DNA here is from genome assembly GCF_021021435.1 of Seohaeicola saemankumensis. Taxonomy (GTDB): domain Bacteria; phylum Pseudomonadota; class Alphaproteobacteria; order Rhodobacterales; family Rhodobacteraceae; genus Seohaeicola. Next base: position 24,381 of record NZ_JAINWI010000016.1, on the reverse strand, counting down.
TATCGGCGTCTTCCAGCACGATCAGGCTGTCCTTGCCGCCAAGTTCAACGCAGCATTTTTTCAGATGCGCGCCCGCCTTGGCCGCAATCTGGCGACCCACGGGGGTTGATCCGGTGAAGGAAATGCCCTTGACCAGCGGGTTCTCGATCATCTCGTCGCCCATGTCCTGCACGCGGTCGCGGCTACAGGTGATGACGTTGAACACGCCCTTGGGGATGCCTGCCTCTTCCAGCACCTCGGCAAAGAAAAGCCCGCCTGCATAGGGCGTATCCTCGGAAGGTTTCAGAACGATTGTGTTGCCTGCCGCCAAGGGAAAGGCAAAGCCGCGCGCGGTCAGGATACCGGGCATGTTCCACGGGCTGATGACGCTGATCACACCCATCGGATAGCGCACAGCGGTCGAGAATTTGCCATGCTCGGAGGGAAGCACCTCGCCGATATTGCCGTAAAGCACACCGGCCGCCGCGCGGAAGACTTCTGACACATAACCCGCCTCGAACATGCCCTTGCCGAACCAGCCGCCACCCTCGACCTGTGCAGCGGCTACGAAATCGGGGGCGCGCTTTTCCCAGATATCGGCGATTTTCAGCATGTAATGGGCGCGTTCCTGAAACATCAGGGTCGACCATGCCGGAAACGCGGCTTGTGCCGCCTCGATCGCCATGCGGGTCTCATGACGGCCACCATCGGGGATGCGGGCGTAAAGCGATCCGTCAGAGGGGTTGATATCGTCAAAGCTGCTTTGGCCGGCAACCCAGTTGCCGCCGATATACATGCCCTTGACGGTTTTCATGCTGTGCGAGTCGAGCATCTTGTTTCTCCTAGGAGTGGTCGAACTGGTCGGCACCGGGCCTGCGGCGCCAGACTTCGACACGGGGGGCGCGGTAAACCTCGATGGTCACGGGCGGGCCATCGGGGGTCTTTGGCGCGGGGGCAGGTTGCGGTTGGGCTTGCGCTGCGGCGTGATCCTGCGGGTGGCTCCGTTCGATCACGCCCGGGCGGCGGGCGGCTTGGGCGGCGCGTTCGATGTCCGACAGCGTCGCGGCAAGCCGGTCGTTCTGCGCCGCTGCGCTGGTGGGCGCGGGCGCGTTGCGTTTGTCGCTGACCGCCTTTTGCTGGCGCTGGCTGGCCTGTGCCACCAGATCGGCAACGGACCGGCCCAGCACGGCATCCGCCGACACGGTTTGCGAGGGGCGGGGCCTGACGGTAAAGCCTGCTTGCGGCATAGTCGGCACATCCACGGCTTGAGCCTCTGGCGCTGCATCATGCATCTGCGGGGCCGCCGCACCACCACCCGCGCCCAGATAGGCCGCCTGCACCGCCGGATCGCTGATCAGCGCCTTGGCGCTGTCCTCATGCACGATATGGGCGTTTTCCAGAAGATAGCCACGGTCGGCAATCGCAAGGCTTTGCTTGGCGTTCTGTTCCACCAGCAGGATACCGATACCGACATCGCGCACTTTCTTGAGGTTCTGGAACAGCTCCTTGCACAGCAGTGGCGACAGGCCCAGCGATGGCTCGTCCAGCGTCAGGATTTGCGGGTTCGACATCATGGCGCGCCCGATGGCGACCATCTGCTGCTCGCCGCCCGACATGGTCCGCACGACCTGCCCCCGCCGTTCGATCAGCTTGGGAAACAGGCTATGCACCCGTTCCAGATTGGCGGCCTGGTCGTCGCGCGCACGGGCGGAATAGGCGCCCAGCGTCAGGTTCTCGCGCACGGTCAGATCACCGAACACGCCGCGCCCCTCGGGCACAAGGGCGATCCCGTGATCAAGGATACGGTTGGCGGGCAGGCCTGTCAGTTCCTCGTTCTCCAGCAAGACCGCGCCTGCGACCTTGCCCTCGCAAATGCCGCTGACCGCCTTCAGCAATGTCGATTTGCCCGCACCGTTCGCGCCCAAAATCACCACGATCTCGCCGGGGCGGACGGTGATCGACACATCCTCCAAAGCGCGGTGCTTGCCATAGCTGACAGACAGGTTGCGGACCTCAAGACCTCCGGTTCTAGACATCGTCATCCCCCAGATAGGCACGGATCACATCCGGATCGGACAGCACCTGCTGCGGCGTGCCTTGGGCGATTTTCGTGCCCGAGGCCATAACCACGCAAGTGTCGCAAAGCGACCGGATCGCATCCATGACATGTTCGACCAGAATGATCGTGCGCCCCTCGTCGCGCAGCGATTTGATCAGGGTAATCCCGATCTGCAATTCGCTGGGGTTCAGACCCGCCAGCCATTCATCCAGCAGCAAAAGTTTGGGATCGCTCGCCAGCACGCGGGCCAGTTCGACGCGTTTCGTGTCGATATAGGTCAGTTGCCCCACGCGCAGATGGCCTTTGCCTTCCAGTCCGACTCGGGCCAGCAGGGTTTCGGCATGGCGGCGCGCATCCTGACCCCAACGGCGCTTGTGGCCAAACACGGCCCCCGCAACCACATTTTCCAGCACCGACATGGACGGCAGCAGGCGCACAAGCTGGAAAGTGCGTGCAATTCCGCGCCGGTTGATCTGTTCGGCGGGCAGGGCGGTGATGGGCGTGCCGCGCAGTGAAATCTCACCACCCGAGACCTTGAGAGCGCCCGATATCAGGTTGAGCGTGGTCGATTTTCCCGACCCGTTCGGCCCGATCAGGCCCATGACCTGATGCTCGGTCACGTCGAAATCCATCGCATTCACGGCGACCAGACCGCCGAACCGCTTGGTGACACCGCGCAGGGAAAGGACTGTATTGCTCATGCCACGCCCTCGGCCATTCGGGCGCGGGTGCGGTGACGCAGATCATCCAGCAGCCCCACGAAGCCGCGCGGCAGTGCATAGACGATGATCAGGAAGGCCACACCCAGCAGCAAGGTTGTCTGCTGCGGGAAGTTGGACGAGATCGATTCCCACAGCAGGGTGAACGGGATCACGCCGACAAGCGGGCCCCACAAACGCCCCGCCCCGCCCAGCAGCGCCATGATCACGACCTGAAAGGACAGCATCGGCGCAAAGGCAAGGCTGGGTTCGATATAGACATAGCGCGGCGCAAGGATCGCGCCTGTCATCGCGGCCACCGACCCCGGCACCATGAACAACAGCACCTTGGACAGCGCCGAGTTGATGCCGGAATGCACCGCGACGGTTTCATCATCGCCGATGATCCGCAGCGCGAAACCAAGACGCGAGCGTCCGATCAGCCAGCCGGTCAGGAACACGGCGGTCGCCAGCGACAACAGCATCCAGTAGATGCCCGCCTCTGATATATCGGTCAGGACATAGAGACCTTTCTGGCCGGATTTGTTCTGGAACCACGTAATCACCTGCCGGACAAGCTCGGCCAGACCAAGGGTGAAGATCACGAAATAAACCCCCGACAGGCGCAGCGTTGCCAGACCGACAAGCGCCGCCAGCACCGCGCCAATGACCCCGGCAATCCCGATCAGCGACCAGAAGGGCAGGGTCTCGAACCCCAGACCGGTGACATAGGTGCCCACCCCAAAGAACGCCGCCGTCGCCAGCGAGATGTAATGCGTCGGCCCCGAAAACAGCGCCCAGCTTGTGGCCAGCACGGTAAACATCGCGATGGTCACACCGATCGACAGCCAGTAGCCCGAGCCGGAAAGCGGCAGCAGCGCGCAAATTCCCAGTGCAATGGCGGACAGGATCAGATTGCGGATATCGGTGCCGGTCATGTTGGTTTCTTTCCGCACAGGCCCTGCGGACGGAAGAGCAGGATCAGGATGAACAGCGTATAGGCCGCGGCCAGCGTCAGGCCGGGATCAAGCAGGCTTGCGACCAGCGTTTCCACGATCCCCAGAAGCAGCGCCGCGATGATCGTGCCGCGCACATCGCCCACGCCGCCCATGATCACGATAATCAGCGCCTTCAGCGTAAAGATCACGCCGGTCGAGGCATCCAGCGTCAGATAGGTCGATAGCAGCGCACCGCCGACAGCCGTCACAGCGCCCCCCAGTCCAAAGGCCAAGGCTGCCAGATGTGTCACGTTGATCCCCACAAGGCGCGCACTGTCGGGGGCCACGGCAATCGCCCGGATCGACAGTCCCGCACGGCTGTGGTTCAGCCACAGATAAAGCGCGCCGCAGATCACGACAGCCGCCAGAAATGCGGCCACGCGGTTCAGGGCAAAAGTATCGCCCACGATCACGATAGGCCGCGCCAGATAGGAATAGTTGAAATAGTCGCCGCCGAAGACAGACAGCATCAGCCCGACCATCACGAAGGACAAACCGAAAGTGGCCAGGATGCTGTCCGTTTCAAGCTGTCCGCGCGATTTGGCGCGTTTCACCAGCGGTTGCAGCATGATGCGGTAAATCAGCCAGTTCAGCACAAAGGTCAGCGGGGCCAGCAGAAAGATCGTCAGAAAGGGGCTGATCTGACCGGCGGTATACATCCAGAAGGCCGCGAAACCGCCCGCCACCAGCATCTCGCCATTGGCAAGGTTCATGATGCGGGCCACGCCATATTGCAGGTTCAGCCCCATCGCGATCAGCGCATAGGTGCCGCCCAGCAAAAGCCCTGTGATCAGAATATCCATCCGCGTTCCGTTCCTGCGTCTTGCACCGCCTGAAAAGGTGCCCCGGCCTTACCGGAGCACCCCTTGTCACAGATTACTGCCAGCCATCCTTGAGGATCACAGGCACAGACCCGTCGCGATTGCGCGAGGCGACGCCCTTGAACACACCGTCCTGCCACTGGCCAACGGTCCAGAAAGCCTGATTGTTGTTGTTCTCGTCAAAGCTGATCGGGCCAAGCACCGTATCGAAAGTGCCGGTCCGCAGATGGTCTGCCACGGCTTTGCGATCCAGTCCGACCGCCTCGATCGACTGTTCAAAGATTTCCAGCGAGGCATAGGTTGTGGCGGATGCCCAGAAATCCGGCTTGGCGCCTGTCACGGCCTCATGCGCTTTGGCGTATTCCTGAAACCTCGCATCGTCCACGTTCACACCGCCCGGCCCCATCACACCATTGGCCGCCGCACCAAAGCGCGCGCCAAAGGCGGGGAAGGGGGTTGCCACGGCGGTATAGAAGGCCTGCACCTGCAGATCCTCGATCACCGCCTGTTCGGTCAGCGCAAAGGTATCCGGCGGATAGGACCATGCTACGTACGCGTCCGGTGCAGCCGCTTTCGCGCCCTTAATCACCGGCGACAGATCCTGCGTGCCCAGCGGATAGGAGGAGTCATAGACGATCTCGAACCCTGCTTCGTTGAATTTGCCACGCGCCACGTCTGCCAACTCGATGCCGAAAGCGTCGGCCACGTTGACCATGGCGATCTTGTTGCCAAGCTGACCGGCTTCACGCATGTCGGTCAGGATCTTCACAGTATCCTCGGCCAGCGCCGATGTGGTGCCCAGCGTGAAGAACATATCGGGGAACTGCTTGGACAGCGCCGGCTGCTGGTCGGTGATGGCCGACACCGCAATCAGCGGATAGCCGTAGCGCGCAAAGATCGGGGCGGCGGCCACAACAAGACCCGTGCCATAGGGCGAGACGATGAAGTTGACCTCGTCCTGCGTGGCAAGACGCTGGATCGCCTTGATGGTCTCGCCGGGATTGGTCTGGTCGTCATATTCGATAATCTCGACGGGCATCATCGTGCCGCCAACATTGAGCCCGCCACGTTCGTTCACCTGCGCGGCCCAAAGGGTCACATTGGGCCACTGGCTGACAGCGGCACCACCTGCCAGCGGGCCGGTCTTGGGGGCAGCCGCGCCGATCTTGATGGTCTCGGCGCAGACAGCGCCCGTGGCAAGGCTGGTCGTCAGCGCAAGGGCGGCTGCGAATTTCAGGGCAGTTCTGCGTTTCATGGTGATCCTCCTCCAAGGTGTGTGGGGTTGTCGTGGGCGTGTCGATGCTCTTGGCGGCATCTGTTCATAAAGGATGGCGCTTGCCTTCGGGATGCAGGGCGATCCAGCGCAATTCAGTGAACTCGTCCAAGGCGGTCTCGCCCCCGAAACGGCCATAGCCGCTGGCTTTCATCCCGCCAAAGGGCATGGCTGCATCGTCATAGACGGTTGATCCATTGATATGGCAGATCCCCGTTTCCAGCCGTGCCGCAAGCGCAAGGGCGCGGTCGCGGTTGCCGCTGAAGATAGCCGAGGCAAGGCCGTATTCGGTGTCATTGGCAATCGACAGCGCCTCGTCCTCGTCGCGCACCCGCAGGATCGAGGCGACAGGGCCAAAGCTTTCCTCGTGATAGATCGCCATGTTGGATGCGACGTGATCCACGACAGCGGGCTGCATCACAGCGCCTTCGACATGGCCACCGACAAGCAGTTCCGCGCCCTTGTCCTGCGCATCGCGGATCAGGGCGGCGACACGTTCGGCGGCGGCGGCATGGATCAGCGTGCCCAAAGCGGCCGTTTCGCGGCGCGGATCGGCCGCGCGCAATTCTTGCGTACGTGCCACCAGTTTCGCAACAAACGCGTCCGCAATCGTATCCAGAAGGATGATCCGTTCGGTCGACATGCAGATCTGGCCCTGATTGAAGAAGGCGCCATGCGCTGCCGCCTCGACAGCGGCATCCAGATTGGCATCCTCCAGCACGATCAGCGCGGCCTTGCCGCTGAGTTCCAGCACGCAACGTTTCAGATGCCGCGCTGCTGTGATGGCCACCTGCCGCCCCACGCGGGTCGATCCGGTAAAGTTCACCCGCCGCACAGCTGGATGCGCGATCAGGCGGTTGACCACCTGTTCCGACTGGTCGGGAAGGGCGTCACTACATTGGCAACACCTCCCGGCAAGCCCGAAGCGTTCAGAATGTCGATCACGGCCCGATGTGTGCGGGGACAATGCTCGGAGCCTTTCAGCACAACGGTATTGCCGCAGGCCAAGGGCGTCGCAATGGCCCGCACTGCCAGCGTCACAGGCGCATTCCACGGCGCAATGCCCAGAACAACGCCCACAGCCTGCCGCCGCAGGATCGCGGCACATCCGGCCTCGGACGCGGCAACCTCGCGATCCGCCAGCAAAGCAGGCAGGGTCGCGGCATGGCGCAGAATCCGCAGGGCAATGTCGATGTTGAACTGGGTCCAAGCGGGGGCGGCCCCCACCTCTTGCGCGGCCAGATCCACCAGTTGCGCGCGGTTTGCATCCAGCGCATCCGCCATCCGCAACAGATGCGCCGCACGGTCGTCAGCGGGACGTGCGGACCAGTCCCAGAATGCGGCTGCCGCAGCATTTGCCGCTGCCTCTGCCGCATTCTGTCCGGCCTCCACCACCCGAAAGGGTGCGGCACCGGACGGGCTGTCAAAGACCCGTTCCGCGTCCAAAATTAGATCCTCCCCAAGGGCATCCGACGCGCACAGCCCTCCCCGGCTGAATGTGGCGCGCCTGCCTCTTTCTCTCTGGCAATAGGTGTAACAGCCGTTCAGGTTATAAAAATGTAGATTTCTGGGATAAAATTATGAAAAGCTGGCGAAATGAGCCCGATCCAGACCCAAGCCTCCGCAAAACCATCGCAACTCCCCTCAAGAAAGGGGCCGCAACCGGTCCCTTTCCACGCCGAGGTCATCCAATGCGGGCTACAGGACAGGGTCTTGGGCGGGCTGGTGGATCTGCATGTCCGCAGCTGGTGGGTGATCCTGCTGGATAGCGGGCAGGCGGTGATCACGCGCGAGGATGGATCGACCACTGTCACAGGACCGGCCCTGTTGTGGCTACCATGGCATCGCAGCCAACGGATACGCGCCCGTGCAGGCACGGTAGGCGGGCATCTGGTGATGGGCGAAACCGCCCTTGCCAACGCGATCGGCGTCAAACCCGAGGCGGCGGATTTGCGCGTTCTGGCCTCCCGCGCGATCCATCTGCCCTTAGAAGAACGCACCACCCTGCACCGCGATATCGCCGCCTGTTTCGATCTGATCCTGCGCGAGGCCGCTGGCAATGCGCCGGGTTCCGCCACAGTGATCGAAGCGCAGGTGCGCGTCATGCTGGTCATGCTCTGGCGTCATGCCGCGCGGCCGGATGACCTGCGTCAGGCAGGGGCCAGTACCTCGCTGATCCTGCAACAGTTCCGCCAGACGCTTGAAACCCATTTCCGCGACCGCTGGACGGTCGCACGCTATGCCGACGCGCTGAACACCTCGACCGACCGCCTGCACGATATCTGTCAGCGCACCCTTGGCAAGCCACCTTTGCGGCTGATCCATGAAAGGCTGGGATACGAGGCGCAGGTGCTGCTGGAACGCTCCTCCTTGACACTGGACCAGATCGCCGAGTTTCTGGGCTTCCGCTCGGCCGCGCATTTCAGCAGCTTTTTCAAATCCCTGCGCGGCCTCCCCCCCGGCACCTGGCGCCGCCAGGCCCGCAGCGCCGAAGACAAACAGGGGCCACGCGTGTCTCAATCCTATGCCGACTGGCCGTGAGGGTGCGTTGTAGATAGGCAAGAATTGTATGAAATCTCAACAAATCGCAACTTTTGCTAGAAGCATCGAAACTGATCGTCTAAGCCCCTGTCAACACGGATTTTCTGTGTATCAATAGATGAGAAGTTTCGAATTTAGGCTCGGCACCACCCAGCAAGACAAAGGATCGCATAACAGTGTCCCAGACCATTACACCCGTTATTTTGTGCGGAGGAGCCGGAACACGGCTTTGGCCATTGTCCCGCAAAAGCTTTCCCAAGCAGTTTTCCAAGCTCATGGGCGAAGAGAGCCTGTTCCAGTCATCAGCGACCCGCTGCACCGGACCAGAGTTTGCGGCTCCGCTTGTAGTAACCGGTGAACCTTTCCGTTTCCTCGTCGTCGAACAACTCGCCGCTGTCGAAGTAACCCCTGCAGGTATCCTGATCGAACCCGAGGCGCGCAATACCGCTGCCGCCGTTCTGTCCGCAGCGATCTGGCTTGAGCAAAGCAACCCTGATGCGCTGATGCTGGTGTTGCCCTCCGATCATATCATCGCCGATACAGCCGCTTTCGGGGCCGCGGTGTCAGCCGCTGTTCCGGCTGCGGATGAGGGCCAACTGGTGACATTCGGCATCCTGCCCACCCGTGCCGAGACGGGCTATGGCTATCTGGAACTGGCCAAGGGTGCGGCAATAGACGCCACGTCGCCGCAACCGCTGGCCCGCTTTGTCGAGAAACCCGACAGCGCGAAAGCGGCCCAGATGATCGCGTCTGGCCAGTATCTGTGGAACGCGGGGATCTTCCTGTTCAAGGTATCGACCCTGCTGGATGCTTTCCGCCAACATGCGCCGGATATTCTTGAGGCAGTGCAGCCTGCGGTCACAGAGGCACAGAACGATCTTGGCTTCTCGCGACTGGCTGCAGAGCCGTGGTCCCGCGCCCGCAGCGAGTCCATCGACTATGCCATCATGGAAAAGGCCGGAAATCTGGCTGTCATGCCCTATACGTCAACGTGGTCCGACCTTGGCAGTTGGGAAGCTGTGCATCAGGAAAGCCATCCCGATACGGCAGGCAATGTGGTGTCCGACCATGCCACCGCGATTGACTGCACGAATAGCCTGCTGCGGTCCGAGGTTGACGGGCTGGAACTGGTCGGGATCGGTCTTGACGACATGATCGCCATCGCCATGCCCGACGCCGTGCTGGTGGCGCGGAAATCTGACAGCCAGCGCGTCAAGGATGCGGTCGAGGCGCTGAAAGCACGCGAGGCGAAACAGGCGACGACATTCTCAAGCGATCACAGGCCGTGGGGCTATTTCGAAAGCATCGCCATGGGCAACCGTTTTCAGGTCAAGCGCATCGTCGTGCATCCCGGTGCAGCCCTCAGCCTGCAAAGCCATTTCCATCGGTCCGAGCACTGGATCGTCGTGCAAGGCACTGCCCGCGTGACGGTAGACGACACCGTGCGCCTGCTGACCGAGAACGAATCCGTCTACATCCCGCTCGCCGCCGTTCACCGTCTGGAGAATCCCGGCAAGGTGCCGATGGTCTTGATCGAGGTGCAAACCGGCAGCTATCTAGGTGAGGATGACATCGTGCGCTACGAGGATGTGTACGCGCGCGGTTGAGCAATCTGTAACAACGACACTTCAAGTATGGAATGCAGTTTCACCGGTAAGAATTTGACGGCCCTTTAAGTGTCAAACATGACGTAGCGGTGAGACCTTTACGGCCAGACAACAGAACAGGCCGATTTGGTAAATCAGAGGAAAACGAGAATGACAAAACGCGCGCTTATCACCGGTTTGACGGGGCAGGACGGTGCCTATCTTGCACAGCTTCTACTATCCAAAGGCTATGAGGTGCACGGTATAGTGCGGCGCAGCGCATCGGCTGATGTTGTGGATGCACGTTTGCGGTGGCTAGGTATTGACGGTCAAATCCAGGTTCATGACGGAAACCTGACGGATTTGTCCTGCCTCATCCGCATCCTGCGCGATGTCAAACCAGACGAAATTTACAATCTTGGGGCACAATCCTTTGTAAAATCATCATGGCAACAGCCTTTGCTGACAGGCTCGGTGACGGCCATGGGCGCCCATAACATGCTAGAGGCCGTGCGCCTTGAAGCCCCCGAAGCGCGTTTCTATCAGGCTTCATCATCCGAAATGTATGGTCTCATTCAGGAGTCCGTCCAATCCGAAACAACGCCGTTCTATCCAAGATCGCCCTATGCTGTTGCCAAGCTTTACGGGCATTGGATGACAGTCAATTACCGCGAAAGCTTCGGCCTGCATGCCTCTTCCGGCATTCTGTTCAACCATGAATCCCCGCTGCGCGGCATCGAGTTTGTCACACGCAAAATCACCGACGGGGTTGCACGGATCAAGCTTGGTCTGCAGGAGAAGCTCGCCTTGGGCAATCTCGACGCAACCCGCGACTGGGGCCACGCCCGTGATTACGTGCGCGCCATGTGGCTTATGCTGCAACAGGAGAAAGCCGATGATTATGTGATCGCAACAGGTCGCACGACCTCTGTCCGCGATTTCTGTGTTCTCGCATTCTCGCAAGCCGGTTTGACCATGGAAGACCATGTTGTGGTTGATCCGCGCTTCATGCGCCCCGCCGAAGTCGATGTGCTTCTGGGGGATGCTTCGAAAGCCAAGGCCAAACTCGGCTGGGAAGCAGAATGCACGCTGGAACAGCTTGTGTCGGAAATGCTTGAAGCCGATCTGGAACGCATCAAACAGCGCGAGAAACTGTAAGCATATGTCAACCGACAGATGCGTCCTCATTCTCGGTGGCGGTGGGTTTGTTGGAACCCACCTCCAAAAGGCCCTTTTGGATCGTTTCGGTGCATCGGTGCGTGTCGTCAACACCTCACGCAAGCCGCAGGATCCCGCGCTACTGCCTCTGGATATCACCGATACCGAGGCTGTTCGGGCTGTTATCCTGCGTGAAAAGCCGACACATGTTATCAATCTTGTCGGTATCGCCTCGCCGGTTGCCGCAAGGCGCGACCCCGCGCTTGCGTGGGAGTTGCACGCCCTTGCACCAGAACGGTTAGGGCAAGTGATCCGTGAAGAAATGCCTGGAAGCTGGTTGTTTCATGTCAGTTCCGGCCTGATCTATGGCAAGGCGGCGCTCGAAGTCGACCTGGTCGATGAGAAAACACGGCTGGAACCGATGGATACCTATTCCATGACCAAAGCAGCCGGCGATATGGCTTTGGGCGTTCTGGCTGGCGAAGGACTTAAATGTATCCGTCTGCGCCCCTTCAATCACACGGGGCCAGGACAGACAGAAGATTTCGTCGTTCCGGCCTTTGCTGCCCAGTTGGCCCGCATCAGTGCCGGCCTGCAGGAGCCTGTTCTGAGGGTTGGAAACCTTTCCGCTATCAGGGATTTTCTCGACGTCCGTGATGTTGTCGCGGCCTACACGACACTCGTCGAACGCAGCGACCATCTTGAAACAGGGGCCATCTACAATATTGCATCGGGACATGGGCACAGCATGCGTGACATACTGGACAAGCTTATCGCACTGGCGGGCGTTCCTGTGAGGGTAGAGCTGGACCCTGATCGTCAAAGGCCAAGCGATCTGCCAAGAATTGTGGGCAGCACAACGGCATTGGCGCAAGCGATTGCTTGGGTTCCCACTCGCACAATACAAGAAACTCTCGCTGACGTGCTGGGATCATGGTTAAAGTCAGAAGAAAGTAACAGGTAAAACGATCACGATGCGCGAAGGTTGCTCTGCCGCCGTTCAATTCATGCCTGCCAACAATATCTGGAGACTATCTTGACCTTCATTTCATACGCCCAGAACTACGAAGACGTAATGCTCTGGCGCGCGCTAAAACATGTCGAGAAGGGCTTCTACATAGATGTCGGTGCGTTTTCACCGGAAATACATAGTGTAACCCGTGCATTCTACGATCGCGGATGGCGGGGAATAAATATCGAACCCAATCCGAAATACCTTTCTGAATTGAAGCAAAGACGCACTGAAGATATCAATCTCGGGCTGGCGGTTAGTGATACAAATCAGATCTTGAAATTAAACATAATCGAGGACACAGGTCTCACTACCCTTCAAAATGATATAGCTGAAACGCACCAAGCGGCGGGTTGGCGCTCTGAAGCAATTGATGTTCAAGCTAAAACTCTATCCACTATCTGGAAAGAGTCCGTCCCCAGCGAGCAATCAGTTCATTTCTTGAAAGTAGATGTTGAAGGCAACGAAGCCGCAGTTTTACGGGGCATGTCCTGGACCGAATGCCGGCCGTGGATCGTAGTCGTTGAAGCAACCTTCCCGCTTAGTCAGCGCGAGGTCCATGACGAATGGGAGGATATTCTGCTTGGCGCAAACTATCTGTTGGCATATCGGGACGGGCTGAACAGATTTTACGTTGCGAAAGAACATGCTGAGTTACAGGCGGCTTTTTCGACGCCTCCCAATGTGTTTGACGATTTTCAATTGGCTCCATTTATTGAATTGCAAAAAAAACTTGTTAGTGATCGCGAAGCCGCACGGCGTGAGATAGAGAAGGTGAACGCAAACCTGTCTCAGTTATCTCGAGAAATTATCGTGCTACAAGACAAGCTGGAGTTTTACCGAACTCGCACGATGTGGCACCGACTTTTCTTTCGTGCCTCAGGACGTCCCAAAAAACCGATTAGGCGCCTGTTGTTTCATTCCAGCGGCAAACCCAGAGGGATGTTCAAAAAATGGGTATTGCACAGTGACGGACGACCACGCGCGGCTTTTATGCGCTGGATGGAAAGCGATGAATATAGAGCTTTGCCAAGAGCGGTGGCATTTTCGTCTACTGTCGTGACCGAGGCTAGTTTGACTGAGCGAGGTCTCCATTTCCTGTCCTTGCTAAAATCGAAAAATGAGCGGTAGATAATGCGTATTGTCGTTGATTTACAGGGAGCGCAAGGCCTCAGCAGATATCGTGGAATAGGACGATATTCGCTTGAATTGGCTTTGGCCGTAGCCCGTAATCGCGGCAACCATGAAGTGATCATCGCACTAAGCGATATGTTTCCCGAAACTATAATGGATCTCCGTGCCAAGTTTCATGGCGTCCTTCCAAATTCCGCTATCAGGCTCTGGACAGCTCCCGGGCCAGTAGAAGGCACAGATACTCGAAACGCAGAAAGACGGAAGGAAGCGGAACTGATCCGAGAGACTTTTATCGCAACTCTCGAACCCGATGTCGTTCTCGTGACAAGTCTGTTTGAAGGCGCATATGACAACGGCCATACAAGTATCACTAAGATATCAAACGCGCCTACCGTTGTGATATTATATGATCTAATCCCTTTGATGAACTCGAAGGTCTACCTAGGCGATCAGAATGTTGCCCAATGGTATGCGGAAAAGTTGTCATATTTGAAAAAAGCCGATCACCTTTTGGCAATATCAGAGTCTGTATGTCAAGAAGCTATAGAGATGCTGCCGTGGGACCAAAACAAAATTTCTAACATTTCTGCGGCTGCAAACCCATCCTTCAAACCTCTGTCACTGTCAAAATCTGATGCTGATCATTGTTTGAAAAAGTTTGGGATATCAAAAAGCTTTTTGATGTATACTGGAGGTCTGGATCCTAGAAAAAACATCAAAGTGATGATCGCGGCTTTTGCAGCTTTGCCTGAACGAGTAAGAGACAATTTTCAGCTTGCTATTGTAGGGAAAACTTCAGAGATAGACAGAAGGCGCCTCTTTGATATTGCCAAAAACGAAGGGCTAGTAAAAGAAAGTCTTGTTGTAACTGGTTACGTAAATGATCAGGAACTCACGCAACTCTACAATCTTTCTACAGCGTTCATTTTTCCAAGTCTCCATGAAGGATTTGGCTTGCCCGCACTTGAAGCAATGCAATGTGGTAAAGCTGTCATAGCGTCCAACACTTCAAGTATTCCTGAGGTTGTGGGACGGAAAGATGCAATGTTCGATCCGAATGACCAATCATCCTTGTCAGAAAAAATAGAGAAAGTACTAACTGACCACGTCTTTCGTGGTGAACTTGAAGAACATGGGTTAAGGAGATCAAAAAGTTTTAGCTGGGATATATCGGCAGAAAAAACCATTCATGAATTAGAAAGAGTCTTTTCTTCAAGAGATGACAGCCAGTTCTCTATCGCGCACGAAGTCCTTATTGATGATTTGGCCTCTGCGTTGTCCCGCATCGCGTCAAAAAATACACTCGTTTCACTCGCAGATGCACTGGCAAAAACTTTTGTCGCCAATAAACCAGTTCGGACATTGTATGTTGATGTCAGTATTTTGGCACAGCATGATGCGGAAACCGGAATTCAACGTGTCGTCCGGGCGACCCTCGTCGAACTTTTGAACGGGATCGATGGGCGATTCCAAGTTGTCCCGGTCAGGCACAGACCTGACGGGCGATACGAGCCTGCATGTAAGTTAATTGACAATCTTTCGAAAAACAAATCAGCTTCGACATCAAAATTACCAATTGATCCCGTTTATGACGATATATTTCTTGGCCTCGACCTCGACGGCCATAGGAGTGAGGCCGCTAAACGAGAGCTAGATCGCGTGCATCGCTGGGGCGTAAAAGTCTTCCATGTTGTTTATGATATGCTGCCAATCCAACTTCCCGAGTTTTTTCCTGATGCAAAAAAGTGGTACGAACCGTGGATTCAGAACGTCGTGTCTTATGATGGTGCCATCTGTATTTCAGAATCTGTCGCAGATGATTTACGCGTATGGTTTGATCGAAACAAGAAGGATGTTTTGCCTTCTTTTAAGGTCTCTTGGTTCCACTTGGGCGCTGATATATGCAGCACAGCACCTTCAAGCGGGCAAACACCGGAAGCCAACAACATCCTTTCGAATTGCGAAAAAAGACCAACCTTCCTCATGGTAGGAACAGTCGAACCTCGCAAGGGCCATCGCCAGGTACTGAAAGCATTTGAGTTGCTATGGTCCCGTGGAACGGATGCCAACTTGGTGATTGTTGGCAAAGAGGGATGGAACGTCGCGGATCTGGCGAAGCAATTACGAAGCCATCCAGAACGCGGGAAACGGCTTTTCTGGCCAGATCAGGCGAGTGACGAGTTTCTTGAACAGATTTATGCTGCCAGCACATGTCTTATTGCGGCAAGCGAAGGCGAGGGTTTTGGACTGCCTTTGATTGAAGCTGCGCAGCACAAGCTACCTATAATCGCCCGTGACATTCCCGTTTTTCGCGAAGTTGCAGGTGATCACGCGAGTTATTTCTCGGGTAAGGACGCAGAGAACATTACTACTGCGGTTGAGCTCTGGCTTTCGAATTGGCAAAATGGCCTTCATGTGAAATCCGATCATTTACCATGGTTGACTTGGGCGCAAAGTGCAGAACAATTGATGTCCGTTATTGAAAAGTGGACTGCAGAGGGTCGCAAGTAGATCATGTATTTGTAGTTGCTATAAAAATGCTACGAAAGTTGGACTGTGTATTTAGAATGCTCCGTAAACTTCGCAGACGCATAGTACGCTAGCTCAGTCGAATGCTGGCAGGTCCTGAGCCCATCCCGCATCACTTCTTATGGACCTATTATAGTTTATTTGATGCAAAAGAACTCATCCGCAAGTATACACGGGCGACTTTGATCGCGTCAGAGGACATCGTATCACATTTTCCTGGCGTCAGGACACCGCCAGAAATCATGCCTTCAATTTTGCAGCCCATGGTGGGCACGATAGAGACTCCTCTAAGCCCAGGTAATTGGCACGCTGATGTGGCGGAGTGGGCTTCGGCGCTTTTCAGCGTGAGCACGGCTCAAAAGTCTATCAGATCGTTGAGCTTGGATGGGGTTGCTAGTTGAACAATATGGGCGTTGTTGCCACAAGAAGCAGACTGGAAAAAAGTTTGGTGGGTGTAGAAGGTGACCAGTCACACCTTGATAGTGCCAGAAAGACTCTCTGGCTTAGGGATGATCAGCCCTACTTGAGTGGTCCGGTGCAATTGTTAGTGCATGATCGGCCTTGGCGCCATCGGGATGATGGTTTCCGGGGCCGGTGGGCGGTAGCGCCGTGCGCTGTGTGGACGCTTGGTGTTGTAGTGTTTCCTTGAATTTTCGATGATGATTTGAGCTTCGCAGAGCGCGAAGAAGATTGCGCCGTTCAGCTGTTCGTCCCTGACGCGTGCATTGAAGCTTTCGCAATATCCGTTCTCCCAAGATGATCCCGGCTTGATGTTGGCAGTCCCGACACCAACAGCGGCGATCCGGTCCCTCACGGCCTGAGCAACGAACTCGGGGCCGTTGCCGAAACGAATATATACTGGCACGCCACGCAGGATGAACAGGTCCGTCAGAGCATCGATCACTTCGGTTGCGTTCAGCTTCCGCTTCACCCTGATGGCCAGGCATTCGCCGCCATGTTCGTCCAGGATGTTGAGTGTCCTGAACGCTCTTCCGTCATCTGTGCGATGATGAACGAAGTCATGGGACCAGACGTGATCGCGATACTCCGGTCGCCGCCGGACGCATGAACCGTCACTCAGTCAGAGCCGCCCCTTCCTGAGTCGTTTCAGTGGCACTTTCAACCCTTCGTGTCGCCATAGTCGTTCGACACGCTTGTCGTTCACCTGCCAGTCAGCATCTCGAAGTAAAACCGCGATCCGCCGATATCCGAAGCGGCCAAATTGCCGGACCAGTTCGATCATGTCGGTAACGAGGCGACCCTCATCGGCACGGCCAACGGGCGTCGTCTCTGCGTGGCCCCGATGCTGGCCAAGGGATGCGTCAGGTCCGACACCGCCCTGGGCAGCCGCTCACTCTCTTTCTGAAGCTGTTTGAGTTCCTTCAGTTGGTCGGTTCCCATGCCGCCATACTACTTGCGCCAGCGGTAGAACGTCTGCTGCGTAATCTGAACTTGCCGGATGGCGTCAATCCGCGGCATGCCTTGGCCGCAAAGCCCTTCAACCTGCCTCAACTTCGTGACAATCTCTTCCGGCCTGTATCGTTTGATTCCCGTCTTTGATCCTCCGTTTCCTAACAATAGGCGCGGACCAGTTAGTAAGGGAAAATCACCTCGTTCGAACACGCCTCATGCGTCCTCGCCCAGGGCGCGTCCCCAATGGTTAATCATCGTTGCATGAACCTCGAACCCGCTTGCCAACTCGGCAGCGGTCTCCTCGCCCTTCCGGGCGTCCAGCGCCACCTATGCTTAAACTCGGGGGCGTGCTGTTTTCGTTTCGCCATGGCTAATCTCCTTCGTGTTGAAGATCAGCAAACTGTAAACCGCAGCTTAAGTCAGTGTCTTGTTTCAGGGGGCAACCCTGTCCTGACCTTGGTTAGCAGCAGGTAGCCAGTTACCATAGTCAAAAAATAAAAATAGTCTATCCAAGACAGATACTCAATAATTCCGCCAATTCCATAAGTTACAAACGGGTTTATTAACGGTGTGAATTCAGGAACATACCAGCAATAAGCTTCGAGTGCGTAATCGTTTGCAGCACAAATACCCGCTGTAGCGTCCAATCCAAAGTATTTTCCACAAATAGCAAGCCAAAAAGCCCAACCAAGTACAAATATCTCAAGCCATTTCCATTGACGATTTTCATCGCGGAGGCCATCTATAAAAACATAGATAGAAGGGATTACGGTAAAAATATAGAATCGGGTTCCAAAGCTGAATCCCCCATACCATGCCCACCATTGGCTATATATTATAAGAGTTGTAAAAAGGAAGGCTAAGGAAAAAATCTTATAATCGTATTGACGAATAAAAAGAAATATAACGAATGGATTGAATAGGAAAATGCTCTTTCCGAAAGAGAATAGGCTACCTAACAGCCCAAGCAAAACGGGATGACTAAAACCAGGCAGCCCAGAATATGGCATTACTGTCGTAAAGCCTGCTTCACTTGATGAATTGTACGGATTATCAAGAAGCTGCGACTTTAAAACAAGATCTCCTATAGCGAGCACAACACCAAAAGACAAAGAAAGAAAAATGAATATTGAAAAATTAATGCTATCCTTCTGTCTCAGAAAAACACCAACAACTGAAGCTAGAAAGACAATACTTGTGGGGGCTAGAAGTACACTCCAATTTGCTAAACCTATTGCTGCTATAAGGCTTCCCAGAATGGTTCCTAGACGATTAGGTTGGGTATTAAAAATTACAAAGCCGAGCGCGATTAACGTTGAACTAGTGATTTCTGAGAAAAATTGCCCAAAATAATGAGTCATCATCGATAAGGGAAGTAGAGATCCCAGCATAAGTATATTAACTGATCGATTAAAAAACACTAAGGAAACGCCGAGGAAAATCAAGACCAAAAACAAATCAAAAAATTTGGGAACAAAATCCACAGCTATACTTGGATCAAAGACCCTGAGCAGGTCATCCAGTATCTTAGCTATTATTGGTTGAACTGTTGAGTACTTGCTATAGATAGGTGCTTCCCAAAGCGATTTGAATGTTTCAAATCTTAAATAACCATCCGACATTGGCTGACGAATATCGCTCAATACAAAGGACAAAGCTAAAAGGGGTAAAAGCATAGCCAGGACAAGACGGTAGAAAATATCAGATCGCAAATGCGCTTTTAGAAGCGAAATCAACTTTAATCCGTGACTCATGGTTTCTCTGTAACGCCCCCTAGAAGTAAATAGATTATACCTCACTTCTCGACTACTAAAAAGTTCTCTGTGTTTTTGCGTTTCAACTAAGTTAAAAGAGCCACTCTACGGCTAAATTTCAGAATGTATAACTCCAAGGTATTATGTTTACGACCTATGGCAATTGGAAGCATGCTTTGTTTATGTGGAATATGTTTTACACAAAAGACTGCAAAGCACTAGTTACCATAAGCCTTGGCTGGTTCAATACCTACAAAACTGTCATGGAACCAAAATACCCCTTCTTGGACCATCGACACCTCCAGCTCTCTGGCGCCTGTCGGAACAATCAACGGCACTGAGATATCCACGCTATTTCCCGGAAGAATGTCGTAAGGCAGATCTTTTCGATTTTCCCAACCTGACAGCGGCTGTCCATTGGCGTCAAGGAAACGCCACGATAGCCGCAATGCCCGTCCCTCTGGTGAAACTCCCGCCGCGAACATGTGCTGTCCGGCGTTCTTCAAAGTAACCACTGCTCTGCTATCGGTTTGGAACCAAGTTACCGTGTAAGTTAAGTCTCGAACCTCTTCTGGACTATATTCGGTTGCAAGGGGAGTGACGGTGATAGGAGCATCGAATATTTCTTGATTGCACGTGTCGAAACCAACTGGAACTACCGCAGCCGCCATTGTCTTGTAGTCTTGATCGGATGTTTCACTTGGAAAAAGTCTTTGGTAGCCGGCAATTCTTTTCGCAATCTCGTAACAGTCTGAACCAAAGGACCAGCTTGCTCCTGGTGGTAGGTTCCCTGTGTAGCCATTCATAGTGGCTACACCCCTTCGGAGTCCCAACCACATGGCGTCTAACTCATCAGCGTAAAACGGTCCGTCTCTTTGTGCGATGAAGATAACGGCTTCTGGCGAAACACCTTCCGGAAACTTGTCCAAAAAGAACGCCTCAACTGCCACCGAGCGGTCTCGCCATTCGGATTTGGCGCTCGTTCCGGGATTGTAATTCATCATCTCGGCTATGCAGAGTGATATCAGCGCACAACTGATAGCGAAGGTTGCTCGAATGCCAACACGTTGACGCAGGTAATCTATTGCGATCATTGCTAGCACCGCGATCGGAAAGAGGATCACTTGGTCGAAGCGCGTCATAGCGCGAATGGCTGAAGCGAGTGGTAGGCCGTGAAAAAGATACCATAAACTGAACCCACCGATATTCAGTGTCACTAAGATGATCGCGCCCATAGAACCAACGAGCAACCATATCACTCTTGGGACACTATGCCGGACTGCAATGATCAAGCCTGCAATTGCCAGTAGTAGCGGGACCATTCCAACAAACATTTGATGTTCATGACGCATAGGAAGTTCGGGAAATGCGCCATCGCCCCACACCGACCAAATAAAGTGTTGGTCAGACAGGATGTAACTCTGTGGGCGCGGTAGCATCGTCCGTATGTCGCTCCAACTGCGACTGCCTCCATAAAGTTTTGTAACCTGGAGGTAAGGCCAGAATAGAAGCAACAATGCCCCAACAAGCACCGCGAAACCAAAAATCAAACCATTTTTGTGCGGACTACTCAACGTGTTCCAACTTTCGAAGAATTTCCCGAGCTCTGTGCGAAAAGCTATGGGTACAGGTGCCACGCGTGCCATGACAAAGTGCACGATCATCGCGAGCATCATCATCAACAGCGCAAAAAAGCCCATGTAGACGCCCGCGTAGAATTGCGATACGAGCCACGCAAAGGATACTAAAAGGGCTTTCCAGCGATGCAGTGCGAGGAATTCAACAAAAAATAGCAGCGCCAACGGAATACCCGCACGGTAATGTAGTTGTGCGTGACCCATATGGGCCATTGATGGCAAGGCAAACGCAAAAATTAATGCACCCACTGAAGCCGCAATTTCAGTCCCACCAAGATGTCTTAGCGCCCAATAAGCGGCACCAAAATTCACAACGTATCCAAACATAAACCAGATTTGGAAAGCAGTATCAGCAGGAGCCCCGAAGAACCTTGCCAAAATATAGGCCGGCGATGATCCAAATAAATTATCAGAGAATCCTAAAACCCAAGGAAACGGATAATAGAAAGATGGATGCCACAAAGAAGATGAAGCACCGCTTAAGAACAAGTAAATGTTCTCTAGAAAATAGTTGTTTAGTCTGGCATCGCCAATATCTCCAGGTATACGGTTGAAACCGTCAAAATGTTGCCAAGGAACAAGAAAAAAAGCGACAAGAAACACAAAGATTGGAAAAAAAAGTTTTGTGGCAAATTTAGTCACTGCCCGGATTCCAATACGGTTTCGTCGGTGCAACTATAGCCAGGGTCGATTTGACTATTCCGAAACGGATCTGTTAAATCGTCACTGTATTCGCCCAGCAATAGACGTCTTTTGGGTAGCCAGTTTGTACGGAAGTAACGTCCAAAACTAGCGATCCGCTGCCCCTTTTCAGTTAACAAAACGCAGCCAGCTTCGTTAATAGTAATTGTCCCTGATTCAATTTGTTCCGTCAGGCGCACATCTACCAATCTGTGTTCGACCATATATTCCTGTGTGAACACCTGGGCAAAACTGCTCTGCTGGATGCCTCCTCCACGTTGCTGAAGTTTTTCAAGAATATAAAAGGATAGCGACCGATCAATGACGGTTGGCACAGAAATTGCCGCCGCGTAGCTGGATATCATCCATAGCAGGAGCAATAGAAGTTTCTCAAAACTGCTAAAGACGTCAAAGTATTTCAGTGTCCAAAGAAGCAGAGCAGTGAGGGCTGATGCCAGTATCCCATCGAAAATTGCTGCGTAGAAAACGACGTCGATGCGAAAATAATTGATGTGCACGGAATATATCGCGGCAAGCAAAGCTAGGAAAATAAATGTCGCAGCAAGAGATCGAACGAATTTCATGTTTTGAACACCAAAAGTTTGTTGCCAAAATAAGAAATCGACACTTGAAAAGTGGTGGCGATCAAAAAGCCAATACGAAAATCAAGGCCAAGCTTATCTGTCCAAAGCCAAAGAATTGTCCCATGCAGGAAGGCAATACTTACATAAAGACCACTAAACTTGAAAAACTGCTTGGATATATCGGCCTGTGTACTCCGAAAAACATAATAACGGCTTCCGAGAAACGACGCTGTTATACCAAAAAATGCTGCTACAAAATTGGCCAATCCTGCTGATGCAAATCCAAAGAAATTTAGGTTTATCGTCAAGACCGCATAGTGGACGCCCGTCGCTATCAATCCATTGATGACATACCGAAGCACATCTTCCCGACCCCTTATCATGTTCGTTGGCTCTCCAACCTGGTCCGCGATAGACGAGTTTGGGCGGTTTCGATGATCTGTTCTATATAGTCTTTGTAACCTTGCACTGGCGATAGAGACCCACTGCGCATCACACCCGTCAGCATCAATGTCATGAGGGCCAATGCGCCAGTTTGAAGAAAAATCAAAACAAGAATGCCCAAGGCGATAGAAAACCACCCAGGTGTCGACAGACCCACGAGCTTCAAGATAACAGCAAGGCTAGCTCCCCCAAATGCAAGCGTAGCGATGCCTGTGCAAGCAATTCCCACCCGAACCAGAACGTCTTCGGCAAATACCATCAACGCTTTGAAGCCATGTAAGACGAGGCCAACAAAATTCATTTTCGATTGCCCCGCATAGCGAGGGCCACGGTCAATCGGCACAGGCGCAACCCGTAATTTGGAAGCCAAAACTGCGCCGGCGACATGGATTGGAAGTTCTTGCATGACGACCAAGCGCCTTACCGCGTGGGGTTTCAGGGCCATGAAGTTTCCAAAGCTGATCTTGCGCCCAGTCATAAATCCAAAGAACGTCTTATAAACAGCATAAAATGCTTTGAACTTCAGCGTTTCAACTCTGCTTTTCCGCTGCGAGACTACGACATCTCTCTCTGGATCCTTCAGGGCTTGCAACAAACTTGGAATGGTTGACGGTACGTCTTCACCGTCCGAATCCATGACCACCACTGTCTGCGAGTCTTCTATGTGTTCGGCCGCATAGCCAAGACCAATTGCAATAGCGCGCTGGTGTCCGACGTTGCGGCGCAGTTTTAAAATGACGCCAGAAGTCTCTGCCTCAGACAAGTTTGTGACAGGAAGTGGTTGACGCACTGAACCGTCATCTACAGCGACTACGAACACCGATGCTCCAAAATGATTGTGCAACTCTCTGAACAAGCGCGCGCTCGCCTCTACGTCCTCATATACCGGCGTAACGACAACGAGACTGTGGGCAGAATCGATCATTTGCTTAACAATCCATTAAAATACTCTATCGTTCGCTTGAGACCCTCCTGAAGATTGACCTGCGGCTCCCATTCTAGGACTTTATTCGCTATCGAAATATCGGGCTTGCGCTGCAGTGGATCATCTTGCGGCAATGGCAAACGTTTCAGCCTGGATGGTCCGCCGACTTGACGCAACACTTCCTCTGCTAATTCGAGAATGGTAAATTCACTCGGATTCCCAATATTTATTGGGCCAGTCACATCCGATGGACTTGCCATCAAGCGTATAAAACCTTCAATAAGATCATCGACGTAGCAGAATGATCGTGTTTGTGTACCGTCGCCATATATAGTGATATCGTCACCTTGAAGCGCTTGAACAATGAAGTTCGAAACAACCCGGCCATCATTAGGATGCATTCTGGGACCGTATGTATTAAATATACGGGCTACCTTTATTTCCAGGCCGTGCTGTCGATGGTAATCGAAAAACAACGTCTCGGCGCAGCGTTTGCCCTCATCATAGCATGAACGAATGCCGATCGGGTTCACTCTACCCCAGTAACTCTCGGGTTGAGGATGGATTTCGGGGTCGCCATAAACTTCCGATGTTGAGGCTTGAAAAATTTTTGCCTTTGTACGCTTCGCCAAACCCAGCATGTTGATAGCGCCATGAACGGATGTTTTTGTCGTTTGCACCGGATCTCGTTGATAGTGGACGGGTGATGCCGGGCACGCCAAATTGAAGATCTCGTCAACCTCTATGTAGAGAGGGAAAGTTACATCATGGCGGACTAGTTCAAAATGTGGATTCCCAATCAAATGAACAATGTTATCTTTCGTTCCGCTGTAGAAATTATCTAGGCAGATAACATCATGACCTTGCGCAAGAAGACGCTCGCAAAGATGAGAACCCAAGAAGCCAGCCCCCCCAGTAACCAAAATACGTTTCCGGTTGCTTATCTTCAACTTAAGTTCTCCTTATTGTACGATTGTCTTGCAGAAAATTTAGAAACCAGGTTTGGTCGTCCTATGGCCGCATACGCGTCAAACCCTGCGCGTTCAACATCCTTTGCTGCGTAGACATTCCGCAGGTCAGCAAGACGCGGCACAGACATCGCTTCAGCAAGTTTTTTCAGATCCAGCGCGCGGAATTCGTTCCATTCCGTCAGGA
>NZ_JAINWI010000015.1 GCF_021021435.1 Seohaeicola saemankumensis | reverse complement strand
TTGGGGATTTCAGAGACGGTGACCGCGCATCCAATCCAGGCTGCGCAGCTTGCTACCAAGGTGGTCGGCACGACACTTGTAGAGGTTGTGATGCCGCGCGGCCCGGCACCGGTCAAGATGTTCGCGCTCATACTGTTCGATATAAGCACTGTCAGGCTGCATTACCTTGCACAGATCTGCGGTGGCGACTGTGGCAGGGATTACACCGGAGAAACCGACTTTCACCATTTTTGGCAGACGGCCTGCATGGTCGATACGCGCATAGGTCAGGATCACAGCCTCGATTCATACCGCGTCGAAAGGGAAGGGGTTATAGGTCAGCTCATTCTCTGAATTGGAGCCCTAGACCTCCGGCAGTCAAACAGGATCTCGCCAGCTACTGGCACGAACCTGAAACTGGAATCCGTCACCCCCTTGGTTGCGCCGTGAAAGATCGGATTGGGCGCGGTCATGGCCATTTGCCAAGGTTTCTTTCATTGCTCACGCATAGCACATCCAGAGCGCGTCATAGCACGCTATGTGCTCAATTCCTCTAAAGAATTCCTTTTGGGCGAAAACTCAAATTACACGCAAGCCATGAGACTAGCGAAGCGGCCGTCAGACATATGTGCCCCGTTACCCGATCAAATCCCACCGCAAATGCACCAAACCGAATTTCTGCCTTTCTCACGAAAACCAGAGAATACAGCGTGAAGCGGGAATGTCCTTCAGGGTCTTCCCTCGTCAATTTAACGTCGACTACGGCAGCTTCCCGGCATTTGCTTAAACATGTCCCGCCTGCTTCTGCCTGCCGCAGGTCGGGTTTCTACCACGCTCGGCGGCACCAAGTTTTCAAAGCACCAAGACATCAATGAAAATCTTGCTGGCCAGCACGACCAGTAAACCAAGCGTTACACGGTCAAAGAAGCGACGTGAGAGGCGTTTGGCGAGGAACGCGCCCAATGGCATGAAACTCAAGACGGTCGCCAAGGCTATGACGCTGATCAGGGCGCGTTCCGGCGTAAGAATACCGGTGACTGCGAGCGCCGGTATCTGCATGATGGTCAGCGCTGTAAAAAACACTGCAATTGTTCCGATAAAGACGCGTCTGTCCAGTTGTAGCGCGTTCAGGAAGGTCAGGGAAATCGGGGCGGACACGCCTGTTGCGCCCTGCAGAATTCCGGCAGCTGCGCCCACCGGTAGCGCCAGAATACGGCCAAGCCGAAAGGGGAGTGCGAGGCTGGGATTGGCCAGCCGGATCGCCACATAAACTAGAACGGCCGAGGCGACGATCAGCGACAGCCCCTCTTGCGGTACGCGTGTCAGACCGTAGGTGCCGACCGCCACACCGGCGGCACCGCCAAGCGCGAAAGGGATCAGAAACCCCCTTGGCAGAAGGTCGGACCGATAATTCCAGGCTTGCCACATATTGGCGACAAGGTTCGGGGCAAGCAGAACAGCTACGGCAAAATGGACGTCGTGGGTCATTGTCAGGACGGGAATTGCGATAACTGGCACGCCTGCGCCGATTGCGCCTTTCACAATGCCGCCGAGGGCTAGCGCCAGGATAGCCCAGATCATGGCTCCATACGCCTCATTGTGCGACGATGGCCCAGACGAACCGCAAGCAGACCAGTAACAGGAAAACACCGAAAGCCAGTTCAAGCTTGCGGCGGGACAGGCTATGGGCAAGGCGCACGCCGAGGTTCGCGGTCAGCACGGTTGTCGGTGCAAAAAACAATATCCCCAACAGGGACACATAGCCTATGGCACCTGCTGGCAAACCCGGTTGTCCCAGACCGGCCAGAATATAGCCCAATGCACCAGGCACCGAGATCAGCACCCCGATCCCGGCGGATGTGGCAACAGCCTGATGTATCGCCCGCCCGTGCAGGGTCATGATGATATTGGCGATCTGGCCGCCACCAATTCCCATCAGGGAAGACAGCAAGCCGATCAGGCCGCCATAGGCGCGCAGAAGCCATCCTTTCGGCAGGTCCGTGGCGATATCCCAGCGTGTTGTACCGCTGATGAGTTTGACCGCATTCGTGCCAGCCACCGCAACAAAGACGATCTGCATGACAATCGGCGAGGCGTAGCGCGCGATGACAGCCCCGATCAGCACACCTGCGATGATCGGCACTGCCCATGACCGCAATAGCGCATCGTCCACCGCGCCCCGTGATCTATGCCCGCGATAGGACTTGATCGAGGTCGGAATGATGATCGCAAGCGATGTGCCAACCGCCAACGGCATCCGCACCTCGTCGGACACGGCCATAAGACCGAAGACCTCGTAAAGCACGGGCACCATAAGAGCACCGCCACCGACGCCGAAAACACCCGCAAGGATGCCCGTGGCAGCACCTGCAAGCAGCATGACGGCTGCAAGGACTGCAAATTCGCTGGTGATTTCCAAGGCAAGCTCCTGCCGTCAAAGCGTTGTGATGCGGTTGTTAAAGCAAGGCCGCATCCAACCAAAAATGGGGGGCTGCCAGGCTTTGCAAGGTGCCCGACAGCACGTGGCACAGGGTTAGGTTATGCGACGGTGCAATGCAGATCGCCTACACCTGCAACGAACCCGTGCAGCGCGTCGCCACGAAGCACCGGCCCGACACCCGACGGTGTGCCGGTCATGATCAGATCTCCGGCCCGGAGTTCGAAGAGGCTTGAAAGATGCGCGATCACCTCGGGGGTCTTCCAGATCAGTTGATCCAGATCGCCCTCCTGACGGGTTTCACCATTGATCTTCAACCAGATCGCACCAGCAGAAGGGTGGCCAATCTCGGTTGCGGGGACAAGTTCGCTGCAGGGGGCCGAATGCTCGAATGACTTGGCCGCGTCCCAAGGGCGGGACATCTTCTTGAGCTCTGCCTGAATATCGCGCCGCGTCATGTCAAGACCGACCGCATAGCCATAGACACAGTCCAGCGCGCGTTCGACCGGTATATCGCGCCCACCAGAGGAGAGGGCAACAACAAGCTCGATCTCGTGGTGCACATCCTGCGTTACTTGGGGATAGGGAAAATCCTGACCATCCGTGACAAGATTGGATGGGCTTTTCTGGAAAAAGAACGGGGGTTCCTTGTCCGGATCATGTCCCATTTCGACAGCATGGGCTGCATAGTTGCGTCCGACGCAATAGATGCGGTGAACCGGAAAGCGATCCTCTGTGCCACGCACCGGGACAGAAACCTGCGCCTGTGGTTCGATGACGAAGCCCTTGGAGCGTTCAAGAGTGTTCATTTTTTCTTCCTTTATGTGATCAGGCGCCGCGAGTCTGCAAAGCGTGATAGCCATGAAGCGCACGCGCTTTCCCAAGCGGAACGCCTTTGCGGATTTCCGTCAGAATGGCGTTCTCCTTCTCTTCGATAGCTTCGGCTGTATCGAGAACAGTTTGCACATGGGCCAGCGGAACGACGACGACACCATTCCCGTCCGCACGGATCAGGTCGCCCGGATCGACGCGCACGGTGCCCAGACAGATCGGGACGGACACGGATTGCAGCGTTACGCGGTCCTTGCCTGTGCGCATATGGCCACGACGCGACCAGATCGGATAGTCATATTCGCGGCTTTCCTGCAGGTCGCGGTTCACGCCGTCAATAACGGTGCCTTCGATGCCGCGCCGTTTGGCAACCTCTGTCATGATGTTGCCCCAGACCGTGCAATCCATACGTCCACGATTGTCGATCGCGATGACATCGCCGGGTCCGAGGTCGTCAAGGAAATCGCCTACTGTTCCCCCCATATGATCGGCAGGAAGGTAGGCGACCGTAAAGGCCTGACCTGCGATATCGGTGTCAGGGTCTAGCGGAACAAGGCCTTCAACCGCGCCGACCAGCCCCAGCTTGTCCAATGCATCCGATACTGTCGATGTCGACAGCACACGATAGCGGTCGAGAAACGCGGTGTCGAGTTTGATCGGAGTGCTCATCATGTATTCCTTGGCCTGATTCTGTCTATTGGTTGGATTGGTTAAGCCGGTTTGTTGGAAGCAGCCGTTTGTTTGATCGCAAAAAGATTGCGTTCTACCGAATTGAGATGCGTCAACATCGCGGCAGATGCGGCAACGGGGTCGCGGTCTGCAATGGCCGCGATGATCTGGTCATGTTCGTAAAAGGAATGGTGGTCCGGCGGCGGGCAGTCCCGATCCTCTCTCAGGCGCCCCCACACGACAGCCCTGCGGATGCCGGCCAGCACATCGAATACCGCAGAAGTGATCTGGTTATGCGTGCTATCCGCGACCAGTTTGTGAAACCTGTTGTCGCAGGATTCATACTCGCGCCATGTGCGGGCATTGCGGCTGTCCACCGCGCAGGATTGCAGGCCATTCACGTCCATAGGACTTGCATTCATTGCGGCTTCGGCAGCTATAGCGGGCTCGAATGTCAGCCGCGCGCGCATGACTTCGCGCGGGTTGGACCTTTGCGCGATCTCGGCAAGATTGTAGGTTTCAAAGGGTTTGCCCAGTGCAACGAATGTCCCTTTGCCGACATGCCGCCAGATCAAACCCTCTGCTTCAAGCACGGCCAACGCCTTGCGCAACTCTCCCCGGGATGTGCCTACGGCTTTGGCAAGTTCCCGTTCGGCGGGTAGCCGTGTGTTCGGCGCATTGTCGACCTGTGACAGGTAAGCGCGCAACTGAACCAGGGCAGCATGATGATCTTCCAAGGGTCGTCTCCCAAGCGACGCGGACTGAGATTGATTTAGACCGCAACTTGAACGGGCGCAAGAAATTTCTTGACCAATAAATAGGATTGGTTAAACCAATGGTCTTGACGACAGGGCTGAGGAGGTCTGTCGCATGGCGCTCCGGCGCAGCACGAGAACACTGGAATCGGGCTCAGCCCGACCTTGTCATCCATGGGAGGAACGACATGAACAAGATTATCAGCGCCGCTGCAGGGGCGTTTCTGCTGGTTTCGACGCCTGTATTTGCACAAAGCTGGCCCAGCCAGACTGTCACCATCATTGTCCCCTACGCTCCGGGCGGGATCGCGGATATCGCCGCACGCACGGTAGCCGAGGCAATGTCCTCCGAATGGGGGCAGGAGGTCATCGTTGACAACCGCACCGGTGGTGCAGGCTTTGTGGCCGCAACTGCCGTGGCCATGTCAGAGCCCGACGGACACACGCTTTTCGTGGCCGACATGGGCGTGAACGTCATCAACCCGTATCTGTTTGACGATATCCCCTACAATCCGGCCGAGGATTTCCGCCCGATCACGATGATCAGCGACACGCCGCTGGTTCTGGCCGCCTATAAAGATGCACCCTTCAATACAACGGAAGAATATGTGGCCTATGCCCTAGCCAACCCGGGCGAGGTCAGCTTCGGTTCTGCCGGTATCGGTTCGCTCAACCATATCGTGCCCGAATGGATCAATTACGAAATGGGTATTGATGCGGTACATATTCCCTATCGCGGCGGTGCGCCTGCGGCGACGGCCGTCGCCTCCGGTGAAGTCGAGATCGGTGTTCTCGCACTCTCGTCTGTTGGTCCTTTCGTGGATAGCGGTGACATCAAGATCCTTGGCGTTGCCCGTGAAGGGCGTGTGGCATCGCATCCGGACCTGCCGACGTTGATCGAAGGCGGTGTGCCGAATGTGGCGGCGGGCCAGTGGGCTGGCCTGTTCGCGCCCTCGGGCGTCTCCGACGAGATTGCGAACAAGATCCAGGCTGATGTCGTTGCTTTCCTGAACAGCGATGCAGCCAATGAAACCTTCTCGGCGCGCGGTGCTATCGTGTCACCGATGGAAAGCGCGGATTTCGCGGCGCTGCTGGACGCACTGCGCGAACGCTTCAGTGTCATCATCGAAGCAGCCGAAATCACGCCCGAGTAATCCAAGCAGTTGCAAACGACCGGGCCTGCCAAGTGCAGGTCCGGCCACTTATCGCTTGGGGGTGATGATGAACATACTGCAATCAAAAGATTTTCTTGCGGGGCTTGCCGCCGTTCTTATCGGGTTTTTCGTCATTGTCACAACGTCCGGCTACGGGTTTGGCACCCCGCGTCAGATGGGACCGGGTTTTTTCCCTCTGACCCTTGGCGTGATGCTCAGCTTGCTTGGTGTGGTCATCGCCCTCGGCGCGCTTCGAAGACAAGAGAAGCTGCCAAAGTTGAACCTGCGTCCCTACATCCTCGTGCCTTTCGCGATCCTGATCTTCGCCCTTCTGATCCCGCGTGTGGGGTTCGGGCCCGCGGGTGTTGCGACAGTGATGCTGGCGGGAATTGCCGAACCCGACACAAGGAAACTGCACCTCTTGCTTCTGGCCATGGGGCTTGTCCCGGCCGTCTGGCTGTTGTTTGCCGTGGGGTTGGGCGTTCAGGTTGCATTTATTGACTGGAGCTTTTGATGGGCGTTCTGGAAAGTCTCGAACTCGGTTTTGCGGTCGCGATGACCTGGGAAAACCTTGCCTATTGCCTGCTTGGCGTCAGCGTCGGCATGGTTGTTGGCGTTTTGCCCGGCATCGGCCATCTGGCGGCCATCTCGTTGCTGATGCCGCTGACATTCCATGTGCCCGCCACTGCTGCACTGGTGATGCTCGCGGGCATCTACTATGGCGCGCAATATGGCGGCTCGATTGCCTCGATCCTGCTGAACCTTCCGGGCACGGCCTCGTCTGCCGTGATCTGTCTGGACGGATATCCCATGACACAAAAGGGGCGCGCGGGACCGGCATTGCTGATCACCACGATCGCGTCCTTCGTGGGCAGCATCCTGTCGATCATCGTTCTGATTTTCATGGCGCCGCCCTTGGCGCAACTTGCCCTGTCTTTCCATTCAGCGGACTATTTCTCGATGATGGTTCTGGGCTTGGTGGCAGCAGGTTCCATCAGCCAAGGCAAGCCGATGATCGGACTTGCCAGCGTTCTTATCGGCCTTCTGATCGGCTTGGTCGGGATTGATGTGAACAGTGGCGCCATGCGGATGACCTTCGGCGTGCCCGAACTGTTCAGCGGGATCAGCATCATCGTGATCGCTATGGCATTGTTCGGTGTGGTCGAGGTGATTTCAAGCATCGGCAAAGTGAACGGCAGGGCCAGGGACAAGACCGAAATCACGCTCCGCGGTCTCATGCCCAACCGGAAGGAATGGCGCGAGAGTTTCTGGCCGATGATGCGCGGCTCTGCTGTCGGGACCGGGGTCGGCATTCTTCCGGGCACCGGTGGCGGTTCGATGGCGGCGTTCATGTCCTATGCGGTGGAAAAGCGGACATCCAGAACACCCGAAAAATTCGGCACCGGCGCGGTCGAAGGTATCGCGGGGCCGGAATCGGCAAATAACGCGGCAGCGCAATCAGCCTTCATTCCGACCTTGACCCTTGGCATTCCTGGCGATGCCATCATGGCCCTGATGCTGGGCGCGTTGATGATTCACGGGATCGCCCCCGGCCCGCGCGTGATCACCGAAAACCCCGAGCTTTTTTGGGGGCTTGTCGTCAGCTTTCTGATTGGCAATTTCATGCTGCTGATCCTCAACATCCCTTTGATCCAGTTCTGGGTCAAAATCCTGCAGATACCCTATCGGTTCCTGTTCCCCGCCATCGTTCTGCTGATCTGTGTGGGCGTCTACAGCCTCAGCCGTTCGACGGTGGATGTGATGCTTGTCGCGGGGTTCTCGACCGTTGGCTACCTGCTGATAAAGCTTGGTTTCGAGGCGGCACCGCTGTTGTTGGGCTTCATTCTTGGTCCGATGCTGGAAGAGAACATGCGGCGCTCACTGATGTTGAGCAGGGGGGATTTTGCCACCTTTATCGAGCGCCCCATCAGCGCCGGATTTCTGGGACTTGCCGCCTTGCTGCTCATCTGGGTGATCAAGGGCGAACTGACACCCAAGACACCGATCTCCGTCACGCATGACGTCTGACGTAACCCCATCCTATTTTAACTTACGAAGAAGGAATACCGATCATGATCGGAACAGCAGTAAAGCGGATCGAGCGGGCGGATGCAGACACCATCGCGGGTCTTGCCAAGGCAGGTGTGGCGACTGTCCATGAAGCGCAAGGGCGCACCGGTGCTATGGTGCCCGATATGCGCGCCATCGTGGAAGGTGCCGCAATCGGCGGTTCTGCGATCACGGCCCTTTGCGCGCCGGGCGACAACTGGATGCTGCATGTCGCAATAGAATTGATGCAGCCCGGCGATGTTCTGGTTGTCGCCACAACATCCGAAAGCCGCGACGGGTTTTTTGGCGACATACTGGCGGAATATGTGCGTCAACGTGGCGGTGCTGGTGTGATCCTCGATACAGGCATACGGGACGTGCGTGTTCTGCGTGACGAGGGTTTTCCCGTCTGGGCGCGCGCGATTTCGGCTCAGGGCACGGTCAAGGAAACGATCGGTGCGGTGAACGTGCCTGTCATCTGCGGCGGCCAGCGCATCGTGCCGGGCGATGTCGTCTGCGGCGATGATGACGGCGTCGTTGTCGTTCCAAGGGCGTCTGCTGTCCAAGTGCTGGCAGCGGCACAGGCGCGGGTGGAAAAAGAAGATAAAATGCGTGCCGATCTTCTGAACGGCGGCAAAACGCTGGACCTTCTGGGCCTGCGCGAGAAAGCGGCCGCCAAGGGCCTGAAATATGTCGAGGGGCCGGTCAACTGGTCCGCAGGGCTGGATCAATGACGATGCAACAACAAGTGCTGAAAATCGCTATCCTTGACGATTATGCGGGCGTTGCGGTCGATCTGGCAGACTGGACCGGCCTGGGCGATGTCACGGTTTTCCGTGACACCCTGAAAGACGAAGCTGAAGTGATCGAAAGACTGAGGCCTTTTGACGTGCTGTGCGTCATGCGCGAGCGGACACCTTTGCCGGGGCAGATCATCCGCGCACTGCCCAACCTGCGCCTGATCGTCACTTCGGGCACGCGCAACCTGTCCATTGATCTTGCCGCCGCCGCCGCGCGGAGAATCCCTGTCTGTGGCACCGACATGCGGATGACAATGACAGCGGAACTGACGATGGGGCTGATCCTTGCCTTGGAGCGCCGCATCGTAGTCGAAGCCAATAGCCTGACCGCAGGCGGCTGGCAAATCGGCTTGGGTCGCGACCTGCATGGTCTGACGCTTGGCTTGGTCGGTCTGGGCAAGGTCGGGCGACAGATGGCGCAGCTTGGCAAGGCCTTCGGGATGTCGGTTGCGGCATGGTCGCAGAACCTGACACCTGAACTTTGTGCCGAACACGGGGTAACCTATTGCAACACCCTGACCAGCCTGATGGGGCAATCGGATGTGGTGTCGATCCATGTTGTGCTGTCGGACAGATCGCGCGGCATGATAGATGCGGCGGCGCTGGCAGCCATGCGTCCCGATGCAACCTTGGTCAACACGTCGCGGGGGCCAATCGTCAACCAGTCCGACCTTCTGGACGCGCTGCACCGGAACAGGTTGGCAGGGGCAGCATTGGATGTGTTCGATAGCGAACCGCTAGCCGGTGATGATCCGATCATGGATCAGGAATTGATCAGGACCGGAAAACTCCTTCTTGCGCCGCATCTGGGCTATGCGAGTTTGCAAACCTTCACCTTGTTTTACAGGCAGATGGCCGAAGCTGTGGCGGCGTGGAAAGAGGGCAACCCTATACGGGTGCTGACCCAGTAAGCTAACGGCCCATGCCGGCAGGCTGATGCAGCGAACAACCCGATTGTGTGATCGGCGAAAAAGCATTTTGATGGTTCTGCTTGAAGTGAACTATGCCGCTGCCTGGGCCGGTCACGATGTTGCGTAGAAAAAAGGCAGGTCGCGGCCTGTGATGCCGGACAAGGTTTCTGCCAAAGACGTGTTGAGCGGGATAAATGACACGCGATTGCGTGCCGCAGGGCAGGACGGCCGCCCGTTTGTCCTGCGTTCCCCGTGATCCGGTGCGCTTGAACAAGGTGGGCTGGCAGATACCGCTCCCCCGAAAGTGTGGGCGAAGACGGCCGGAGCGCCCTCTTGGAGCGTCAGGTTCACCTGCCGGTTTGTGATGGATGCTTGTATAGGCCGCGACCCTCTCCATATTTCCATCATGATACCGGTTTGCGTTGCAGGAGACCAAGATGGGCTATGTGAAGACAGCGATGCTGATGGCGGCGATGACCGCGCTTTTCATGGGTGTCGGCTACCTGATTGGCGGATCGGGTGGCGCTGTGATTGCGCTGGTTGTCGCGGCAGCCATGAACGCCTTTACGTGGTGGAACTCGGACCGGATGGTCCTGCGGATGCACAACGCCCAGCCCGTGGCAGCCGGTGACCGGTTGGGGCTTCATGCCCTGACGATGGATCTCGCGCGCAATGCGGGCCTTCCCGCGCCAGCGGTCTACCTGATTGACACGCCGCAGCCCAATGCGTTTGCCACCGGCCGGAACCCTGCCAATGCAGCAGTGGCTGTGACTGCCGGTCTGATACACAGCTTGACGCGCGAGGAACTGGCCGGCGTGATCGCACATGAACTGGCCCATATCCGCAACCATGACACTGCTATCATGACGGTGACTGCAACCTTCGCCGGTGCGATCTCGATGTTGGCCAATTTCGCGTTGTTCTTTGGCGGGTCGCGCGAGCGTTTGGGGTTGCTAGGCACGCTTCTGATGATGCTCCTTGCACCGATGGCGGCGGCCTTGGTGCAAATGGCGATCAGCCGGACGCGGGAATATGCGGCAGACAAGGCCGGAGCTGAGATTTGCGGTCAACCACTCTGGCTGGCCTCGGCCTTGGAAAAGATTGCGATGGGCGCGGCGAGGATCGACAATCATGCAGCCGAGCGTAATCCGGGAACGGCGCATATGTTCATCATCAATCCGTTGCACGCATACAAGCATGACAGTCTTTTTGCGACCCATCCCGCGACCGAGAACCGCGTGGCGGCACTTCGCGCCATGACGGTGCCACGCCAGCAAGGTGGCACAACACTGAATCGGCCAGTTTCAGCCAGCCGTGTGCCCAAGACGCGGAACCGGAAACAATCAGGGCCTTGGGGCTGACCTTAGCCCCGCCTTGACATCCTGCGCGGCCTATTGCGGGCCGATCATGCCTTTCAAAATGCCCCCTATGACCCGCACACGCGCCCATCGGGGTAGCATCGCCAGTGACAAGCCCAGAAATTTTGCCAGAAACCCCGGCCTGACAGCGGTGCGATGCCCCAAGGAGCAAGAGCGCTGCGCGCGACAGTCTCTGGCGTTGCTGCCTGTCCCATCGGCATGCCCGCGCGGGCGGCAAAACCCGTGCCCATCGGTCTGGGCGCCACTGACAGCACATTGCCGCCAAGCTGACGCATCTCTACAGCGAT
Organism: Seohaeicola saemankumensis; assembly: GCF_021021435.1. Classification (GTDB taxonomy): domain Bacteria; phylum Pseudomonadota; class Alphaproteobacteria; order Rhodobacterales; family Rhodobacteraceae; genus Seohaeicola. The sequence goes on along the minus strand of NZ_JAINWI010000015.1, from coordinate 216,936 downwards.
GCCTTCCGCGAAACTTTGCACGAAGCCTTTGGTTGCGGCATAGGTCGCCGACGGTGGCGCGCCATCGAAGCCGACCCGCGATCCGAACAGCACGATCCCGCCGCGCCCTACAACCGTTTCAAGGACCGCGACGAAATCCTGAGGTTGGTCGTCAGCGAAGCGATAGGCCGCCTGCGTACCGAGATGGAGGCGCATAGCGCGGCACATCCCCGCGGATCGCTGGAAGCCGTCGCTGCCGTCGGTTTGGCCTATATCGCTTTCGCCCGCGCCGAACCGGGTGTCTTTCGTCTGGTTTCCGGGCTGACGGAAGGGCACGAGAACGATCCTGACCTGCTGGCCAAGGACAAGAGCCGTTTTACGTTGTGGTTCTGGCGGCGGCGGCTTGCGTTGGTCTGCCACCTGACGATCCGGATGTCCTGCACCGTGCCTATATCCTGTGGTCCTTTGTCCAGGGGCATTCGTTCCTGACCATCGACATGAAGCACAAGGTCACAAGTGTCGAAATGGACGAATGGAGTTACCTGATGACAGTCAACTGCGCGATTCTCGCCTCTGCCGCGTAGGCTTGATATCTGGCCTGCGGTCCCGTCCCGTCAGAACAGGATATCTTCCAGATCATCGGCATCGCATGTTTGCAGGCCCTGCTCGGACGCGCGCTTTTGCGCGGGTGGCTTTGCGCCCGTATCCGTGGCCAGCGATGCAACCAGACGGTCATGCAGAGAACGCTCCGATGCCATCGTGTATTTGCGCCGGACGCTTGCCAGATAGTCCTGCGCCTGCGCAATGGATGTGTCGGGTTCCGGATAGATCGACGCAAGAAACTGCAGCATGCCGGTTACGGGGCTGATATCGGTCAGTTTGGAACGGACGGTCGACAGCGCCGATAACGATCTGTGGATGCGGACCCCCAAATCATGGGCCACGGCATCAAAACGCGCTGAAACACCGGACAGCGCGCGGTGGGCCGTAGCGATCAGGCTGCCCAGATCCGACGCGTCCTTCACAAAGCCAGACAGGTCGGATTCCAGACCGGCGATCATGTCATCGCCGATGCTTGCAAGTGCTGCGCGCGAGGCGCCAAGCGCCAATTGCAAGCGGTGCATGGTTTCGTTGCATTCATCCGTGATCACGCGCAACCACTGCGCCAATTCGCGCAGGGCGCGCCCGTCCTCGCCCAGCTTGGCGCAGGCAATGACAGCATTCACGCCGGCAAGACGGATTTGCTGGGCAATGCTTTGCAAGGCGGCATCATGGCCGAGAATCGTCTCGATATGCGCCCTGACCTGATATGCGCCCGATTGCATCGCTACGAAATGGGCGCGACTTTCCTCCAGACTCTTACGAAAGGCGGCCAAAGATCTTTCCCCTTCCTCGGCCCGTTGCATCGCATCGGTCGCAAAGGCCGAGGTCGTCGCCGCGCATGCGATATCACGGCCACGGGATGCGACGTCATTCAGTGACAAGAGCGCCTCGTCGATATGCGGGAGCGAGTCGTCAAGCGTGCCTTCAGCCAGCACGGCGGCGAGCCGGTAGGATAAGGCCCGTTCGTTCGGGCTATCGCCTGCAAGCGCCAAGGCGGCGTGGATCTGTTCCAGACGCTGGCGCAACGTGTCGCCGATCTGCAATGAGGTCACAAGCCGCGCGACATCACCCGACACAAGCTGCATCTGCGTAGCGATCGCGGTGGAGGACTGGTGCAGGGTCGGTTGTTCCGCGCTGATCGCACGTGCGACCGCCGTGAAATCCTCGATCGCGGGAAATGTCGTCTGGCGCAGTTCGTCCGACAGGGCGGTTTGCGCCGTCTCGATACCTTTCACAGCATCAAGGGCTGCCACCATTGCGTCATTCACGTCTGACAGGATCGTTTCTGCCTCGGTGGACAAATGTCCAAACCGCTCCACGAAAGACCGGATCTGCGGTTTGGGCTGCGACAGGCTATTGCCCTGAATGCGCGCATTGATCGAGATATTGGCGATAAGCCGGACGATTGTGCCAAGGCTTCGCACTTCCGAGCGCACACCGGTCATCACGTCGCGCAAGTCCGTTGTCGCGGTCTTGATCCGACCGAAACCAATCTGCATCTGGTCGCCCCGATCCGCCACGCCGACGATCTGGCGCTTCAAAGCCGCGTCGGCCTCGGTGCCGAGGGTTGTTTCAAGCCCTGCGAAAACAGTATGCAGGGCGCGGATATCCGCCACGCTGTCCTCAAGGCAATTGCCCGCCACAACAAAGGCATCCTCGGTAATCCCGAGCAGATCGTCGAAGGGGCGTAGTCCGGTTTGCTGTGCGCCGATCGAATTGGGGGAAAACATCATGCGGTGCCACCCATGGTCGCTGTCTTGCGGGCAAATGAAACGATTGCCGCAGGCATCTTTTGCAGGGGCAGAACCTGTTGTGCATGACCTTTGCGGACAGCCTCGCCGGGCATGCCGAAGACGACCGATGTTGCCTCGTCCTGTGCGATGCTTGCGCCGCCTGCCTTGAGGATTTCCCCCAAGCAGGTGGCCCCGTCATCCCCCATTCCGGTCAGCAGAATACCCAAAGCGTTCGGACCTGCACATGTCGCGGCTGAGCGGAACAGCACATCCACCGAAGGCCGGTGACGCGAGACAGCGGGACCGTCCGTGACATTCACATAATACCCCGAGGTCCGGCGCCGTAGTATCATATGGCTGTCACCGGGCGCGATCACGGCCTCCCCGGTCGAGACAGTCATGCCATCCTCTGCCTCACGGATTCGTATTGTCGCTAGGCTGTCCAGACGCCGCGCGAAAGCGGCGGTGAACCCTTTGGGCATGTGCTGCACGATAACAACAGGCGGGCAATCTGCGGGCAGGGCGCACAGTACCTCGCGCAGCGCCTCGGTGCCGCCGGTCGAGGCGCCCATGCAGACTACAAGCGGTCCGGGGGGAACGGGACGGGTGAAATTAGGTGGCGGCAGAATCTCGTCAGCGGTCAGTTTCTGCGTCGCGATCAGGGGTTTCGGCTGGCGAATTGGTGCGTTACGCAATCGCGAGCGTGACATCGCAGCCGCTTGCAGGGCATCGCATATACGCACCGTGGCCTCGGATTTGGCCCCTGCATCGTGCAGCGCGGGTTTGCGGATGACGTCGACGGCTCCGGTTTCCATTGCCTCGACGCTCCTGCGCGAGCCGTCTTCGGTCAGCGTCGAGCAGATAACGACCGGCAAAGGATGCTGCTGCATGATGCGTCGCAAAAAGGTCATTCCGTCGATGCCCGGCATTTCGAGATCCAGCAGGATGACATCGGGCAGTTCTGACCGCATGATACGGGCTGCAGCATAGGCATCCTGTGCCAGACCCGACACCTGCAGCGACGGGTCTGTTTCGATAATCCGGCGCAGCATCAAGCGGGCGGATGCGGAATCGTCCACTATCAATACTTTGACAGGCTCGTTTCTGGATGCAGTCGCCATCACATTTTCCTGAAAATTGTTGGACGTATCCGTTCCATACCGTCGGCCTTGACGGACATGCCTTCCGAGTGTCCGACGAAAAGATACCCGCCCGGCCTCAAATGGCTTTGCAAGCGGCGGACCACATGCGCGCGGTCTTCGGCATTGAAATAGATCAGCACGTTGCGCAGAAATATCACGTCGATATCGCGGTCTATCGGATAGCTCGGGTCCATCAGGTTCATTTGCCGGAACCGCACTTTCTGCCGTAACTCCGGCACGATCCGCACCTGTTCCTTCTCAGCGGGATTTACCGCAGCCATGATGTAGCGTGTGAGCAAATCGGTATTGAGTGCAGAGACCTGATCTGCGGCATAGATTGCAGCGCGTGCCTTTTCCACCATGCTGCGCGAGATATCAGTTCCCAGAACGGCCCAGTCGAACCGCAGCCCGCTCCGCTGCGCCTGGGCCATCACCATTGCAAGTGTGAATGCCTCTGCGCCCTCGGAACAGGCAGCACTCCAGAGTTTCAGACGCGGGGCGGAACCGTTATGGCCGGTCACCATCTGCGGTAGCAGAATATCGCGAAGATAATCGAAATGAGCGTTCTCGCGGAAAAAACTGGTGGTGTTGGTCGTGATCAGGTCGATCGCCATTTCCATTTCCGCAGCACCCAACCGACCGGCCATCAGCGCCTGCAGATAGGCCTCCATGTCCTTCTGGCCGGTGTCCAGAACTCTGCGGCGCAGGCGTTGTTCAACCATGGCAACCTTGCTGTCGGGCAAGATGATCCCGCTCAGACGTTGGACGGCTGCGCGGAACCTTGCGTTTGTTTCGGATGAAAGGACCGCCTGCTGTTTGGTCATCTCAGGCCGCCTCATGCGAGACTGCGGGCCTGTCCGTCAGAATTGCGGATCGCGGCAGGCCGTGAAACAGCCCGTCCAGATAAATGATACTGATCACGGCACCGTTCCGCCGTCCGATCCCCAGTATGGACATGCCATCCCAAGCCAGTTTTTGCCCCTCGGACAACGGGCTGTATTCACCATCGTCCAGACGGGCAACGTCAATCACCTGATCGGTACGCAAACCCAGGACCGCCTCGTTGCCGTCATGCCGCAGTAGAACCACAAGAATTCTTGTCTGCGGCGTGTCGGGCTTCGGGGTCATTCCCAAAAGGATACGCATATCCACCACAGGCACGTTTTCCCCCCGCAGGTCGATCACCCCCAGAAGATGGGCTGGTGCGTTCGGCATCGGGGATACCGGACGTAGGTCGAGTATTTCCCGAACCCGGTCCACCGGAATGCCATACAGGGTATCGTCAAGCGACAGCGTTACAAAATCGGTGCAAGTGGTCATCGGCTATCCTCTGGATCAGGCGGTTGCGCGACGCTTGAACTGGGCGTCCAGTTCGTCACCTTTTTCGTCCAGCTCGAAATCGAATCCGCCTTCGGCAGCACCTGTGTTATGGTTTGCAGGTTTGCTGCGCGGTTCGCCGGATTTGAGGGCAATTACGGAAGTCTCTTTCTTGGGCTCTACTTCGCGGACGGTTTCACCCGAACGTGCGCCATCGCTGACCTTGAAGAAGTCCACAGCTTGAGTCAGCTCGCCAGCCAGACCTGCCAGTTGTGTCGCACTTGCCGACAGCTCTTCCGAGGCCGACGTGTTGGACTGTGTCACGCGGTCAAGCTGGCGGATGGACAGCGTGATCTGCGACGATCCGGTGGCCAGTTCGCGCGAGGCGCCGGTGATTTCTGTCACAAGATCCGACGTGCGTTCGATATCGGGCACAAGGTCGTGCAGCATGGTGCCAGCACTTGCCGCCGTGCGAACGGTCGATGCCGACAGCGACGAGATTTCGGCAGCGGCTGTCTGACTGCGTTCTGCTAGTTTACGCACTTCGGCGGCGACCACGGCAAAGCCGCGACCATGTTCGCCTGCACGCGCTGCCTCGACCGCAGCGTTAAGGGCCAGAAGGTCGGTCTGGCGTGCAATTTCCTGCACGATCATGATGCGGTCGGCGATTGTCTGCATCGCGGCGACAGCCTCGGCCACGGCCGCACCTGTCGCTCGCGCATCCTGCGCGGATTTGGTGGCAATGCTTTCGGTCATCTGCGCGTTCTCGGCGCTTTGCTTGATATTGGCCGACATTTCCTCGACCGATGCCGAAGCTTCTTCGGTCGCGGCGGCCTGATCGGTAGCACCGCGCGAAAGCTCCTCGGATGTTGCGGCTATCTGCGTAGCTCCAGCCGAGACATTCTGCACCGAGACGGATACATCGGCGACGATCTCACGCAGACGCACCACCATGTCGTTCAGCGCGGATTGCATGTTCGAGATCTCGTCGGAACCACGGACATCCATCGTTCTACGCAAATCGCCTTCGGACACATCACGGGCCATTTCCGCAGCGCGGTTCAAACGGCGGGAAATCGACAGGGTGATGATGCTGGAGGCAACAAGGCCGACGATCAGGGATACGCCAAACATCACAAACAGACGGATACGGGCGCTTTGATAGGCAAGTGTCGATTCAACTGCCCGCTTGTCGAGGCTGGCAACAATCACGCCGCGCATTCTGCCAAGAGACTGGCGGATTTCGCTACTCACATCTGCCAGTTCACCATGGAAAAGCGTGTTCGCAGCGTCACCCTCACCCGCAAGTTCCAGTTCGATAGTCTTCAGGTTCATCGGAACAGCTTTTTTGTGAAGTTCTTCGAGTGCAGCCAGTTCGGACAAAAGGATCGGGTTTTCGGCCACTGCACTCAATTCCGCCAACCGCGTGTCAACTTCGGCTACGAGGTCCAATATCTCGGTTCTCAGGCGGGTCAAGTGATCCTCGGGAGCGTCAGGCAGGCCGATCAGGAACTCGCCCAAGGTGGACCGTACGCGCAGCTTTGCAGATGTCAGGTCGTAGACCATGCCAAGCTCTTCGACTTCAAGCTTTAGGATACTGTCCAGCTCCGCATCAGCAGCTTTCTGATCCCGAAGCGCCATGAAGACAGAAGCCCCGAAAAGCGCAAAGACGAACAGGAAGGTAGCGGCAAGTTTTAGTTTGATAGTCAGTTTCATGGCGGTTCCTTTGGTCAGGCAGCAGCGCTGCGCTGTGCAAGCGTGGTAAAAATGGCGGAAAGATCAGGCAGAAGCACAAAGCTGTCTGACCCGCGATACAGGCCCGTCAGGAACCCGGCCGGAAACTGGCTGGCTGCGGGCAGAGGTTCTATCTTGTCGGCGGGGATGGCTGTGACGTCGTGGACCACATCGGCAAGGATCGCCACAATCGCCTTGTCACAGCCGATATCGACTTCCAGAACCACAAAGCGGCGCGCGTCGCTTTCGGCGTCCCGCGATGTCTGGTCGAGGATTCCGAGCGGGATACCCAGATCGGCCAGCGGCACGACGGCCCCGCGCACATTCAGCACCCAAGGTGCGGCATTTCCGGCACCGGGCACACGCGTCCGCGGCAGCGGGTCAAGGATTTCGCGCAGGTTGGCCGCAGGGATGGCCAGCATCTGCTTGCCGATCGACAGCGTCAGAACAGTCAGTTCTTCGGTTTTTCTGGTCAGTTCGCTCATGCGGCAAGCTCCTTGACCAAGTCTCCTTGCGGGCGGGCCAGCGCCACCAGTTGCGGCACATCAATGATCAGGGCCACAGTGCCGTCACCAAGGATCGTCGCCCCCGAGATCGAGCGTGCCCCGCTATGCAGTTTCGACATCTGTTTGATGACGGTCTGGTTGGTGCCGATGATATGGTCCACGACGAAACCGATACAGCCATCAGCGGCCTCGACAATCACGACATTCTGGCTTTCCGGAAGCGGTGCATCGCAGTCGAACATTGTCCGTAACCGGACGAACGGTACGAATTTCCCCCTGACATCAAGGAAATCACCGGTAAGGCTTGCCTGCGACTTCTCGGCGGGCAGTTCCACGATCTCTTGCACAGTGGCCAAGGGCAGCGTGTATTTTTCGCCCGCGACGTCGATCAGCAACCCGTCGATAATGGCCAGCGTCAGCGGCAGGCGCAGGGTCACGGATGTACCGTGGTTCAGGCGCGATTCAACGTCGATGCTCCCGCGCAGACTTTCGATCGTGCGGCGCACGACATCCATGCCGACACCGCGCCCCGATACTTCGGTCACGGTTTCGGCGGTCGAGAAACCCGGCTCGAAAACGAGAGTGAAAATCTGGCTTTCGCTCAGTTGGGCATCAGGCTGTATCAGCCCACGTTCCACGGCTTTGGCGCGTATGCGTTCGGGGTTCATACCTTTGCCGTCGTCGCGCACGCGGATCAGAACCTCGCCACCGGCATGGATGGCCGACAACTCGATCCGTCCCTCTCCGGTTTTGCCCGCTGCCTGCCGCTCGGCGGGGGTTTCCATGCCGTGATCAAGCGCGTTTCGCAGAATATGCACTAGCGGATCGGCCAGTTTTTCGATCATCGTCTTGTCAAGCTCGGTCTCTTCGCCCTTGATGATGAATTCAACCGGCTTGCCCAGGGTATCGGACAGGCTGTGGATCAGACGGCGGAACCGCGCGACAAGGCTGCGCAGCGGTACCATCCGCATCACGATTGTCGCATCGCGCAATTGCCCCGCCAGACGGGTGACCAGTTCCGCAGTCGCGATCAACGAGGGGTCGCAGCTTTGACGGGCCAGTTCGGTCAGTCGCGCCTCGACGGTTACAAGCTCGCCCACAGAATCCATGAGCGTATCAAGTCGGGTAGCCGGTACACGTACCGTGGCTTCTGCCTCGTTGGATGCGGAAACGGCGGGGGCAGGGCTGGCGGTCGTAGCGGCTGAGACATCTGCTGAAACAACAGCCACGCCTGGCAACGGCGCGTTGTTGACGGCCATGTCAAGCGTCCACTCAGCCTCGACAAAGAGAAAGACGTCCTCGATATCCGCTTTGCCCACAGTTGCAGGCATCGACATTGTCCATGTCAGACAGCAGGTGTCGGGGTCCAGATCGGCAAGGGCAGGCATGGTGTCCGCTACTGCCATGATATCCGTGGCACCCAGCGTGGCAAGCTCGGTCAGCACCAGATCGGGACGCGCGCCCAAGGCGAGGGCGGGACCGGTCAGGCAAAATGTAAGGCGCGGCAGGTCAGGCATGCTTGGCACTGCGGTCGGATCGGACGTCAAGGCTTGCAAGGCGCGCAGGATGCTGCCGCGAATATCCTGTGGGTCGGGTGCGCCTTCCAACAGGGCGGGGATCTGGTCCCGCGCCGCAAGCCCGAGGCGGATCAGGTCGGCTGTGACCTGTGCCTTGCCGCTGCGGACGCGGTCAAAGGCGGTTTCGAAGTCATGGATGAAACTTGCAAGCGCCACAAAGCCGAACATCCCGCCGCTGCCTTTGATGGTGTGCAGATCACGAAACACCTGATTGACCAGACCGGCATCCTGCGGCCGCGTCTTGAGGTCCAAAAGGCCGCGTTCAAGGCTTTCGACAAGGTCGCGGATTTCTTCGCGGAATACGGCTGTTAGATCGTCGTTCATGGTCCCACCACCTTGCGGATAACGGCAAGCAGCTTGTCCTGCGTGAACGGTTTGACCATCCAGCCAAGCGCGCCCGCCTGACGTGCCTGCTGTTTCAGATTGTCCTCGGACTCGGTGGACAGCACGACCACTGGCACGCCTTGCCCGTTCGGATGCTGACGGAGTGCGCGGATCATACCAATTCCGTCGAGCCGCGGCATGTTCTGGTCGACGATGACCGCATCGACGCGAGTTGCCGTCGCTTTTTCTAGCCCGTCCTGTCCGTCCACACCTTCGATAACGTCATAGCCTGCGTCCTGCAGGGTCATGCGGACCATCCGCCGGATCGAAGGGCTGTCGTCTACGGTTAGGATTGTCTTGGTCATAAGGTGGGTGACACTTCTGTTAGTGGGGAAATAGTGAAAAACGTTGCGGCATCCGGCAGGTGCATCGCTGCAAGGCAGCGGTCAATCGCAGGCGCGGCACTTGCGTCCAGATGACAGGATAGGCCAAGGCGGTCTGCGTCGAAGGCTGCACAAAGAAGGACTTGCAAGGCGCCGAACTCGATGCCTTCAAGCCCGTTGTCGCGGATTACGACAGCACCGTTCTCAATCTGGGCAAGGGCCAGATCTCGGAGGTTTGACGCGTCCGATTGTCTGAGCATCCCCGTAAGGCAGAGTGGCGGTGCATTCATATCCGTCTCCGATCAGGAAAAAACTGCTTGGGATAATCTTCAGGCTTCTGTTGTTCTTAACGGCCTAAAAGACGGGGACGATAGACACCCGAAAGTATAGGGGGCCGCGTCAATGGTCTGCATTGCTCGCATCACGCAATTCGGACGGTCCCGCGGGGTTGCTGTCGCTTTTGACCAGTTTTTCTGTCTGACAGGTTGTTAGGGTCGTCGGTGACGAGGGGCAGACAGCCGGATTGCGACCCGATCTTGCAGGTCAGGATGGCAGCAGCCATACCCCTCGATGTGGTTTTGATACGGGGTCTTGGCCCCGAGATGGCAAGGGCGTGACGTGCAGGAATTCGACTATGTTATCGTGGGGGCTGGGTCCGCAGGGTCGGTTCTGGCCAACCGGCTGAGTGCGGATGGACACCATCGCGTCCTATTGCTGGAAGCAGGCGGATCGGATCGCAGCTTCTGGGTGCAGGTGCCGATCGGCTATGGCAAAGTCTATTATGATGCACGGGTAAACTGGAAATACACAACCGAGCCCGACCCCAACCGCAACGGCCAGCGGTCCTATTGGCCCCGCGGCAAAGTGCTGGGCGGGTCCAGTTCGATCAACGCGATGGTCTATGTGCGGGGCCATCCGACCGATTATGCCGAATGGGGTGCTGTGGCCCCCGGATGGGACTGGCAGGATGTGGCACCCGTGTTCCGCCGGATGGAGGATTGGGCAGGCGGCGCAGATGATTTGCGCGGCGCGGGTGGTCCGCTGCCGGTCTATGACGTGGGCCGCGATGTGCATCCCCTGACGCGGACCTATCTCGAAGCCGCAGGACAGGCGGGTTTTCCTACCAATCCCGATTACAACGGTGCCGATATGGAAGGCGCCACCCTTTACCAGATCACCACCAAGGGCGGGCGTCGCGCCTCGACTGCGCGGTGCTATCTGCGCCCAGCCATGAAGCGCGCCAATCTCAAGGTACAGACCCATGCTCATGTGACCCGCGTTCTGTTCCAGGGTCGGCGCGCGGTGGGGGTCGAGTATGTGCACAAGGGCCTGACCCGTCAGGCGCGCACGCGCGGCGAGGTGATCCTGTCAGGAGGGGCCATCAACTCGCCACAGCTTTTGCAACTCTCGGGTATCGGGCCTGCAGCGGTGCTGCAACACCACGGGATCACGGTTTTGCATGAGGCGCCGCATGTGGGGCGCAACCTGTCCGATCATCTGGGGGCGGACGCGCTTTACCGTGCGCGCGTGCCAAGCCTCAATCAGGATTTGCGCCCTGCTTTGGGCAAGCTCCTGGCCGGAATGCGCTATGTCCTGACACGCAAAGGGCCGCTGTCACTGAGCCTCAACCAAGGCGGCGGGTTCGTGCGGGTGATGGAGGGAGCCACGCGGCCCGACCTGCAGCTTTATTTCTCGCCCGTCAGCTATACTCGCGCCCCAGTGGGAACGCGGCCCCTGATGAATCCCGATCCGTTTCCGGGTTTCCTGCTGGGTTTCAACCCGTGCAAGCCGACCAGCACGGGGTATTTGCAGATATGCTCGCCTGATCCGATGGTCCCGCCCGAGATGCATACCAATTATCTGGACACGGAATACGACCGTGCGGTGATGCTGGCGGGTTTCAGACTGATCCGCAAAATCGCGCAAACCCCAGCCTTGGCTGCCGTGATCGAGGACGAAATCATGCCGGGCTGGCATGTGGAAAGCGACGAAGATCTTGCCGACAGCATCCGCGAGAAATCATGGACGGTTTTCCACCAATGCGGCACCTGCCGTATGGGTAGCGATCCATCGCAATCCGTGGTGGATGCGCGCCTGCGTGTCCACGGTATCGCGGGGTTGCGCGTGGCAGATGCCTCGGTTTTTCCGACGATCCCGTCCGGCAACACGAATGCGCCCGCGATCATGGTCGGCGAGCGCGCGTCGGACCTCATACTGGAGGATACGCGGACCTGATCGCCGCGCGGATCGTTCTCTGAGTAGCGGTAATAGAAGGTCGCCGTCTCGCCATCGGCGCGGGTCAGGTTGCGGGCATAGATTTCGCGCGGGCCTATATTGGTGTCGACAAAGCCAAACGCCGTGTCAGCCTGGCCGATATCGGTTGGCACAAAATTTGGTCCATATAGGCGCAGGGTATACCGCTGTCTTCAACCAGGTGGAAGGTGTCCTTGTCCAGAATGCGGTCGACGGTGCCCTGCACGGTGACCATGCTGCCGCGTTCAACTTGGGCAATGGGTGTTGTGTCCTTCTGCACAGAGGCAGGCAGGGACGCAATAGCCGGAGCCTCTTCAAGCGCCCCGCAATGGCATCGGCGTCATCACACCTTCGGTGGGCGGCTTTTATAGACGGGCAGACGCCAGCCAAAGGCCAGCGACCCTGCGCGCAATACCCATGTCAGCAGCGCACAGGCCGCCAGCACAATCAACGTATCCGCCCCAGTTTCGCGGGCAACCAATGCTGCAACCGCCCCAGCAAAAGCTGCCGTTGCATAAAGCTCTCCCTGCTTCAGGACCAGCGGCACTTCGTTGCAGACCACGTCGCGCATCAGCCCGCCCAGACAGCCGGTAATGACGCCCATGATCACAACGATGGCGGCAGGTTGCTCCAAACCCATTGCCACGCCGACGCCCGCGGGCACAGCCACAGCCAGCGCTAGACTGTCCAGCCAGATCAGGACGCGATAACGGCTTTCGACAAGATGGGCCGTGAAAAATACCAGCAGCGCCGCCGTGCAGGCGATGGCGATATAGGTGGGCTCGGCTACCCAGAAGACAAACTCGCGGTTGAGCAGCACATCGCGCAGCGTGCCGCCCCCCACGGCTGTCAGGCAGGCGATGAAGAAAAAACCCACAATATCAAGCTGCGCGCGAGACGCGACCAGCGCGCCGGTCAGGGCAAAAACCAGCACCGAGGCATAGTCCAACAAGACCAGCAGGGTCATTGTCCAGCCTTTGCTCTGACCTTGAAAGGGGCCATGCCGGCGCGCGCCAGTTCATCCGCCCGCTCGTTTTCGGGATGGCCTGCATGACCTTTGACCCATTCCCATGTCACCTTGTGCCGCGCCTGTGCCAAATCAAGACGCTGCCACAGTTCGGCATTCTTGACCGGCTTCTTGTCGGCTGTCCGCCAGCCGTTTTTCTTCCATCCGTGAATCCAGCTTGTCACGCCGTTCTTCACATAGGCACTGTCGGTCACGATGGTAATCTCGCTGGCGCGCTCCAGTGCCTCAAGCGCGTTGATCGCGGCAAGCAGTTCCATCCGGTTGTTAGTGGTATCGGCCTCGCCGCCGTTCAATTCGCGTTCCTTGATGATCTGGCCTTCCCTGACAGCGCGCATCAGCGCTCCCCAGCCACCGGGGCCAGGATTGCCTGAACAGGCGCCGTCTGTGTAGGCATAGAGTCGTGTCATGGCAGGTGGTCCAACGTCACATAGCCGGGCAGGGACGCCATGCGCGCGCACCATGTGGTGATCCGGGGAAAGCCCGTCATGTCATAGCCGCCGCGCGTGTCGGCGGTGCAGGTATAACCGTAAAGGGCGATATCGGCGAGCGTCGGGCTGGCCCCGCAGAACCAGTTGCGGCCCACAAGAGCATCCTCCATCAGCTTCAGGATCACGTTGCCGTCCTCCAGCAAGGCCGCCAACCGCTCGGGCGTGGCCAGATGCGCGCGTTCGGGATAACACAGCAGCGCCGCGCGTACGGCGATCACCGACTCGTGGCGGTTCTGCTCGAAGAACATCCAAGACAGCATCTGCGCCTGCGCGAAGGGATCGGTCGGCACCCAATCCGTGCCCGCGCCCAGATACCACAGGATCGCGTTGGATTCGTTCAGTATCCGCCCGTCGGGCAGGTGCAGCACCGGAAACTTGTCCAGCGGGGCCTTGCCCGTCGCTTTGGCCTGCGTCAGCGCTTCGGTACCGTATTCACAAGGAATATGCATATAGTCCTTGCCCTGCAGCGACAGAAGCAGCCGCACCTTGTAGCTGTTGCCGGAAGAAGGCATGGAATAAAGCGTCATCTGGGCCATGGCGGCACTCCGTGAATAGATCGCCTTTCTTATGTCAGGCGAAAGCCACGACCGCCAGACAGATGACGACAATCGCGGTCAGAAGAACGCGCAATCCCATCCACCATGCAGGGGCCAGCCCCTGCCGCCAGAACATCCAGTCCAGCAACAACAGTCCAACAAAACCTGCCATCAGGTTGATGGCCGCACTGACAGGCCCGCCACCTGTCATGAAGAAAGCCCAAAGTGCCGGCAACACGGACAGGGCATAACCCGACGCCGCGACGGCCCCGCTGGCCTTGGTTGCAAAACCCCACAGAACGCCGGACATGAAGGACAAGATCACCGCGCCGTAAAACAGCCCGACATAGGGGCCGGTAAAGCGCCCGCCCAGTATTTGCGCGCTCCAGTTGCCAAGCGGTTCCGACAGGACGGTCAGCGCACCCCAGATGAACGGGACCAGACCCGCCAGACCAAGTGCCAGTGCAGAGCGGGGTATGTTTTGCATGATCTGCCTCAGGCCGGTTGCCGTAGCACGCGGGGTACTTTGAATTCGACGTTTTCCTCGGCGGTGACAACCTGCTCCATGGTTACGTCGAAACGGTTCTTGAAGGCGTCCACGACCTCGGTGATCAGCACATCAGGGGCGGATGCGCCGGCGGTGATCCCGACGCTGGATATCCCTTCCAGCGCGCGCCAATCGATGTCGGTCGCGCGTTGCACCAGTTGAGCATAGGCGCAGCCTGCGCGTGCGCCTACTTCAACCAGACGTTTGGAGTTTGACGAATTGGGCGCACCGACCACAAGCATGGCGTCGCATTTCGAGGCCATTGCCTTGACGGCTTCTTGTCGGTTGGTGGTGGCATAGCAGATGTCTTCTTTATGCGGCCCCACAATGGCCGGAAAACGGGCCTTGAGCGCTGTGACCACATCGGCGGTATCATCCACCGAAAGCGTGGTTTGCGTCACAAAGGCCAATTTGGCCGGATCACGTGCCGCAAGCCGCGCCACATCATCGGGCGTTTCGACAAGCAGAACCTCGCCCTGCGGCAATTGCCCCATCGTGCCGATGGTTTCGGGATGTCCCGCATGGCCGATCATCACGATCTGCAACCCGTTCTGGTGGTGACGCTCGGCCTCGATATGTACTTTACTGACGAGCGGGCAGGTGGCATCGACATAGATCATCTCGCGGGCCTGCGCGGTTGCTGGCACGGATTTCGGCACGCCATGGGCCGAAAAGATCACCGGACGGTCTGCAGGCACCTCGTCCAACTCCTCGACAAATACGGCCCCTTTGGCGCGCAGCCCGTCTACAACGAATTTGTTGTGCACGATCTCGTGGCGCACGAAAACCGGCGCGCCCCATTTTTCAAGCGCCAATTCCACGATCTTGATGGCACGGTCCACACCAGCGCAAAAGCCGCGCGGTGCTGCAAGATAAAGGGTAAGGGGCGGTTTGGTCATCTCGGTCTCCTGTTATGGATACAGGTAAGGCTTGATCCGCTGCGGGTCCAGCCCCCAGAAGCTTGTGCCTGTGCCTGTGCCTGTCACGCCCGTGTGACTTGTTGTATTGGCCGATCTGTTCGATGGTGGCGCCGCTTTGATCACAGGATATCCGAATGCGCTACTCTTTGTCTCCGGCTGCAACTGTGCTGATCCTTGCCGTTGCCCCGGCCACCGCCGAGGAGGATGCAGGTTTTCTGCCGTGGCGCGATCCCGGCGCTGTCGCGCAGGGGCAGACAATCTATGGCGATTACTGCGCTGCCTGTCACGGGGACCGGCTGCAGGGACAGCCCGACTGGCAAAGCCGCGATGCGGACGGGTATCTGCCCGCACCGCCGCATGATCCCAGCGGCCACACATGGCACCACCCTGACCGACAGCTTTTCGAGATCACGAAATACGGGATCGAGGCGGTGGTGGGTCGTGGCTACAAAAGCCGGATGGGACCGTATGAGGCTATCCTCAGCGATGCCGAGATCGCGGCTGTGCTTGCTTATATCAAAAGCACATGGCCCGCGCGTGTGATCGCGGTGCACGACCGCATCAACCGTGATGCAACACAGTAGTCGGGCGTGACAGACAGGAAAAAGGCGGCCGGATGATCCGCCCGCCTTTCGAGTCTCGCGACAGAAAACGGTAATCAGTCTTCCGCAGGGGGCATCCCGTCGCGCGGTCCAGGCAGGTCACGCGGGGGGCGTCCGATCACGTCTTTCAACTCGTCCAGCTCGATGAAATTATCGGCTTGACGGCGCAGTTCGTCCGCGATCATCGGCGGTTGGCTACGGATGGTCGACACCACCGATACACGCACGCCTTGCCGTTGCAGGCTTTCCACCAGAGGCCGGAAGTCGCCATCGCCGGAAAACAGAACGATATGATCCACCCGCGGTGCAAGCTCCATCGCATCGACGGTCAATTCGATATCCATGTTGCCTTTGACCTTACGGCGGCCCTGACTGTCGGTGTATTCTTTCGCCGGTTTCGTCACCATGGTGTACCCGTTGTAATGCAACCAGTCCACGAGGGGGCGTATAGGCGAGTATTCGTCATTCTCGAGCAAGGCAGTGTAATAGAATGCACGCACGAGTTTGCCGCGCCGCATGAATTCCTGCCGGAGTAGCTTGTAGTCGATATCGAATCCGAGCGACCGCGCGGCTGCATACAAATTCGATCCGTCGATGAACAGCGCCAGCCGTTCGTCCTTGTAAAACATAAGTAGTCCTTCCGAGTAGACGCCTTGTCGCGAGGGTCCGTGAGTGTGAGTGAGTTGGGTACGCGTAAAAAAGAATGGTTCGTGGGTGTCAAATATGCGACAGGCGTGTCTGAAATTATGCCTTAGTCAAGAAAGCCGCAAGACCATATAGAGCTATCGAAGGATAGTTGACCGATCATGCTCGATCAAGAATACCTCATAGCTCTGGGCGGCAATTTGCCATCAAATTCCGGTGCGCCCGCGCAGACTCTTAGCGCTGCCCTGTCCGACCTGCGCGCGTCGGGGGCAGATGTGGTGGCTGTCAGCCGGTTTTTTGACACGCCCTGCTTTCCAAAGGGGGCTGGCCCCGATTACGTCAACGCTGCGGCACGGGTTCGCAGCGAACTGCTTCCCGATGCGTTTCTGGCGCTTCTGCACCGGATCGAAGCCGTATATGGGCGCGAGCGTGTGCAGCGTTGGGGTATGCGGACCCTTGATCTTGATCTATTGGCCGCAGGCGGTCTGGTATCGCCGGACAGTGCCACGCAGGAACAGTGGCGAGCGCTTTTGCCTCAGGACCAGATAGAGGCGACACCAGATCGCCTGATCCTGCCGCATCCGCGCTTGCAGGACCGCGCCTTTGTTCTGGTGCCTTTGGCCGATATCGCGCCTGACTGGGTTCATCCGCTGACCGCGCAAACCGTGGCGCAGATGTTGGCGGCACTGCCCACGACTGAGCGTGACGCGGTCAAAGTCTCGCAATAGCGGCTTGTAACCGCGACCGAACCAGCCTAAATAGCGGGTTTCCACACGACATCCGCTGATTGGAGTGCACTTATGGCCCGCGTAACCGTTGAAGACTGCGTAGACAAGGTTCCGAACCGGTTCGAACTGGTGATGCTTGCCGCGCATCGTGCACGTGAAATCACTGCAGGCGCGGCTGTTACAGTTGATCGTGACAAGGACAAGAACCCCGTTGTCGCCCTGCGCGAGATCGCGGAAGAGACCCAATCGGCAGCGGATCTGCGCGAGCGTCTGATCGAATCGAATCAGAACCAGATCGAGATCGACGAGCCCGAAGATGATTCGATGGCGCTGTTGATGGGTGGCGGTGAGCCTGCGGATAAACCGGCGGATGATGACATGTCCGAGGAAAAGCTGCTGCGCGCGTTGATGGAAGCCCAGGGCCAGGGCTAAGCCCTGCGCGCTGAAAGGACGTGGACCAGATGATCGCGGTTGAAGACCTGATCGCCCTTGTCCGCAACTACAATCCAAGAACCAACGAGGCGCTGATCCGAGCGGCCTATGATTATGGTCGTGCGCTGCACGAAGGCCAGTTCAGGCAGTCGGGAGAGCCCTATTTTTCGCATCCCGTCGCAGTAGCGGCGATCCTGACCGAACAACGGCTGGATGATGCGACCATCGTGACAGCGCTTTTGCACGACACGATCGAGGATACCAAAGCCTCCTACAGCGAAGTTTCCACCCGTTTCGGCAGCGAGATTGCGGATCTGGTCGATGGCGTCACCAAGTTGACCAACCTGCAACTGTCCAGCAGCGAAACCCAGCAGGCGGAAAACTTCCGCAAGCTGTTCATGGCCATGTCCAAGGACCTGCGGGTCATTTTGGTCAAGCTGGCCGACCGTCTGCACAACATGCGGACCATCAAGGCGATGCGTCCCGAAAAGCAGGCCAAGAAAGCGCGCGAGACAATGGACATCTTTGCGCCACTCGCTGGCCGGATGGGTATGCAATGGATGCGCGAGGAGCTTGAGGATCTGGCCTTCAAGGTGCTGAACCCCGAAGGTCGCGCCTCGATCATGCGGCGGTTTATCACGCTGCAAAAGGAAACCGGCGATGTGATCCACCGCATTACCGGCGACATGCGTGCCGAGTTCGACAAGGCGGGCGTCGAGGCGCAGGTTTTCGGGCGTGCCAAGAAACCTTATTCGATATGGCGCAAGATGCAGGAGAAAGAGCTTGGCTTTTCCCGCCTGTCCGACATCTACGGCTTTCGCGTCATCACCGCATCCGAGGAAGACTGCTACCGTGCGCTGGGCGTGATCCACCAGCGCTGGCGCGCTGTGCCGGGGCGGTTCAAGGACTATATCAGTCAACCGAAATCCAACGGCTACCGCTCGATCCACACCACTGTTTCGGGGCGTGACGGCAAACGGGTCGAGGTGCAGATCCGCACCCGCCAGATGCATGACGTGGCCGAAACCGGGGTCGCGGCGCATTGGTCCTACCGCGACGGGGTCCGCACGCAGAACCCCTTTGCTGTCGATCCGGCCAAATGGATCGCGGGCCTGTCCGAGCAGTTTGACGCTGAAGAGGATCACGACGAATTCCTCGAAGCCGTCAAGCTCGAGATGTATTCGGATCAGGTGTTCTGCTTCACGCCCAAGGGTGATGTGGTCAAACTGCCACGCGGCGCGACCCCGATAGATTTTGCCTATGCGATCCACACGCGCATCGGCAATGCCTGTGTAGGGGCCAAGATCGACGGGATGCGTGTGCCGCTCTGGACCCGTATCAAGAACGGCCAGTCGGTCGAGATCATCACAGCCCAAGGCCAGATCCCGCAGGCCACATGGCTGGAGATCGCGACGACCGGCAAGGCCAAGGCCGCGATCCGCCGCGCCCTGCGCGAGGTGGATCGGGGGCGGTTCATCAAACTGGGGCAGGAACTCGCGCGTTCAGCTTTCGAACATCTTGGCAAGAAAGCGACCGACAAGGTTCTGGACACCGCCGCGCGCAATCTGCGGCTGGACGGACGGGGCGAGGTTCTGGCAAGGCTGGGCAGCGCCGAATTGACAGCGCGCGAGGTTGTCCGCGCGGTCTATCCTGATCTCACCTCGGACCAGACCGACGAGATCGATACCAAACGGGCAGTCATCGGCCTCAGCCCCGAACAAAGCTTCGACCGCGCGCGCTGTTGCCAGCCATTGCCAGGGGAAAGAATCGTGGGCATCACGTTTCGCGGCAAGGGTGTTGTCGTGCATGCCATCGACTGCGAGGCACTGACCTCCTACGAGGATCAGCCCGATCGCTGGCTCGACCTGCACTGGCACTCGGGCAAGCACCCGCCGATCCATACGGCCACGCTGAACCTGACCATTGGCAATGATGCGGGCGTTCTGGGTCGTATCTGCACCTTGATCGGAGAGCAGAGGGCCAATATCTCTGACTTGCAATTCGTGGATCGCAAGCCAGATTTCTTTCGACTGCTGATTGACGTTGAGCTGCGGGATGCAGAACATCTGCATTCGGTCATGTCTGCACTGGAAGCGGAAAGCGACGTGGCCGCGGTCGAGCGTTTCCGTGATCCGTCCCGTGCGGCAGCTTTGAACGGATAGGGGAAGGTCGGTCGATTGGTTTTCAAGCGTAGGGATAAGCGCCCGTTCTGGAGGATCGTTCTCGAATTCTTCTGGCCACGCGGCGGCTGGGCCCGCGCGGCCTATTACGTGCGCCATCGCCTGCACCGTCTTCCAGATTCACCGGAAAAAATCGCTCGCGGTATCTTTGCGGGTGTCTTCACAACATTCACACCTTTCTACGGGCTGCATTTTCTGACAGCAGCGATCATTGCCTTCGTGATGCGCGGCAATATCCTTGCCGCCTTGCTGGCGACATTCTTTGGCAACCCGCTGACCTACGTGCCTATTGGCGTGGTGTCGATGCGGATGGGACATTTTCTGCTGGGAGAGACCGCCGCCTCGGAAGATCACATCGCGCGGTCGCTGGGGGGCAAGTTCATGGACGCGGGCGAGGCGCTCAAGAACAACTTTTTCGCCATGTTCAACGACAACACGGCGGATTGGCACAGTCTGACTATCTTCTATGACGAGGTGTTCTTTCCCTATCTTGTCGGGGGCATCATTCCAGGGATCATCGCTGCGACGGTCTGCTATTTCCTGAGCGTGCCGTTGATCCGCGCCTATCAGAAACGGCGCAGCGGCGCGATCAAGGCCAAACTCGCCGCGTTGAAGGCCAAAGCAAAACGTCAGGTCGAAGCCCGACAGGACAACGACTGAACCGAAAGGACGGAGCCGATGAAGCCAATGGGAAAACTGCGGCTGGGCGTGAATATCGACCATGTAGCAACCGTGCGGAATGCGCGGGGCGGGGCCTATCCTGATCCGTTACGCGCGGCCAAACTGGCGGAAGACGCGGGGGCCGATGGCATTACCGCCCATCTTCGCGAGGACCGACGCCATATCTCGGATGCTGATATCGAAGGCTTGATGGATGTACTGAGCGTGCCTTTGAACTTCGAAATGGCCGCAACCGCCGAGATGCAGAAGATCGCCCTGCGCCACAAACCCCACGCGGTTTGCATCGTTCCCGAAAAGCGCGAGGAGCGCACAACTGAGGGCGGGCTTGAAGTCGCGCGTGAGGAGAACCGTCTGGCAGGCTATATCGCGCCACTGCGCGAAGCCGGCTGCCGTGTGTCGATTTTCATCGCTGCCGACACGCGCCAGATCGAAGCCGCGCACCGGATCGGGGCCGAGGTGATCGAACTGCATACAGGCGCCTATTGCGACGCCCATGCCGAAGGGCATTTCGACGCGCGCGATACCGAGCTTGCCAAGCTGCGCGAGATGTCGGCTTTCGCGCATTCCTTGGGGCTTGAGGTGCATGCCGGTCACGGCCTGACCTATGACACCGTGCAGTCTGTTGCGGCCTTCCCCGAGGTGATGGAGCTCAATATCGGGCATTTCATCATCGGCGAGTCTATCTTTCGCGGCCTGTCCCCAGCCATTCAGGAAATGCGGCGTCTGATGGACGCTGCTCGCGCGCCCTTGCAGGGCTGATCGCGGCATGCGCCAGCGCATGACCATAGGGCGGCGGGCGGTACTTGTGCTGGCCTTGGCTTTGGCGACCTTGTCGCTCTGGCAGCTTGAGGCGGCGCGCGGCGGTCTTGATATTAAAACGCTGACGGCAGGGCAGACCCCTGTGACGCGCGCGGCTGCGCCCGGTTCAGATGGCCCGCTGGTGGTCGTGGCGCATGGCTTTGCCGGATCGCGCCAGATGATGCAGGGCTATGCCTTGCCTCTGGCGCAAGCGGGGTATCGCGTCTGGTCCTTCGACTTTCACGGGCATGGACGAAATCCGCAGCCGATGCGCGGTGATGTCAGCGTGATCGAAGGCACGACAATGCGTCTGGTCGATCAGACGCTGGCCGTGGTCGCCGCCGCCCGCGAGGCCGAAGGCTGGACCGGACCCGTCGCCATATTGGGGCATTCGATGGCGACGGATATCATCATCCGCGCCGCGGCGGTCGAACCTGGCATAGGCTCCATCGTGGCCATCTCGGCCTTCTCGCAGGCGGTCACGCGCGACTTTCCCGACGACTTGCTGCTGATTTCGGGTCAGGCAGAGGCGCGTCTTCGCGCCTTCGCACTGGATACGCTCTGGATGATTGATCCGGCCGCAATCGAGGGCCAGATCGTCACAGCCGAAACGATCCGCCGCGCTGCCATCGTTGCCCCCGGGGTCGAGCATGTCGGGGTGCTTTTTAGTCGGACAGGGCAGCGGGCAGCACTGGACTGGCTTGATGCAAGCTATGACCGCCCAAGTAACGTGACCCCTGCCGCGACAGGCGGCTGGCTTGCAGTGTTGCTGACCGCCCTTACGGTGCTGGTCTGGCCTTTGTCGCGGCTCTTGCCGCAGCAAGAAATGCCGCTGGCAGCCCTGTCACGTGGGCACTTTGTCCTTGCCGTGCTGGTGCCTGCTGTCCTTGCGCCGGGTTTGGCCGTGCTGGTCGGGTTTGCGCTGGGCGGCAATCTGCTTCCGGTGCTGGTGGCCGATCATCTGGCGGTGCATCTGCTGATCTACGGGTTGCTGCAACTGGCGATCTTGTGGCGCGCGGGCCTGCGCCCCGGCCCGCTATCACCAGCGGCTGCGGCGTTTCTGGTTGTCTGGGGGCTTGCGGTGTTCGGTCTGGCATTGGATCGGTATGGTGCGAATTTCCTGCCCACATCCCAGCGGCTCTGGATCATCGTGGCACTGGCACTGGGCGCAGTGCCGTTCATGCTGGCCGATGCGCTGATCACGGGGGCAGGGCAGGGCACATGGGGGCGCCGCATTCTTGCGCGCTTCGGGTTTCTGGTCTCGCTGGGGATCGCCGTGGCGCTGAACCCGTCAGAGCTGTTCTTTCTGGCACTGATCGCGCCGGTGATCCTGCTATTTTACGTCATATATGGTCTGATGGGACGATGGATAGCACAACGCAGCGGTCCTGCGGCGGCAGGTCTGGGGCTTGGACTGGCGCTTGCTTGGGCGCTAGGCGTCAGTTTTCCGCTGTTCAGCGCAGCAGGGTAAGAATAGGAGCGTCGTGATATGATCCTTGGCATCGGCACAGATCTTGCGAATATCGACCGTATCGCCGCCACGCTGGACCGGTTCGGCGACCGTTTCCGCAACCGTGTCTTCACACCGGTCGAGCAGGCCAAGGCGGAAAGGCGCAAGGACGTGGCGGGCACCTATGCCAAGCGATGGGCCGCGAAAGAGGCGTGCTCCAAGGCACTCGGCACTGGTTTGCGGATGGGGATCAGTTGGCGCGACATGGCGGTGACGAACCTGCGGAGCGGACAGCCACAGATGCAGGTCACCGGTTGGGCCGCCGAACGGCTGGCCAGCATGACCCCCCCCGACCACGAGGCAGTGATCCATGTCACCCTGACCGATGATCACCCTTGGGCGCAGGCCTTTGTTGTGATCGAGGCGCGTCCCATTGTTACAAAAGGGCAGTAACTGTCCGACACTGCGCCAGCTTGCGCCGAAACAGGGCGCTACGCCCTGCCATTCGGACCAGCTTGGCTTGACTCACGCAGCCTCGCCCCTCATGTAGCGCAGACCGTCCGAGCAGGAGCAAGACCCAATGGCCACCGACGCCAAAAAAGGCAATTCGATAATCGAGACGATCAAGACCATCGTCTATGCGCTGCTGATCGCAGGCATTTTCCGCACCCTGTTCTTCCAGCCATTCTGGATTCCGTCAGGGTCGATGAAACAGACGCTTCTGATCGGCGATTTCCTTTTTGTGAACAAGATGAGCTATGGCTATTCCTTCGCCTCGTGTCCCTCTTTGCGGATTCCCGTGGTCGGGCTGAATATCGACGCGGAAGATATCTGCGGTTGGGTCGGCGGTGACAATACGCGCGTCCTCGGTGGTGAGCCGCAACGCGGCGATGTCGTTGTGTTCCGTCACCCCGTCAGCGGACAAGATTACATCAAGCGCCTGATCGGCCTGCCGGGCGAGACCGTTCAGATGATCGGCGGCGTCCTGCATATCAACGGCGAGCCTGTCGAATTGCAGGATGATGGCGTGTTCGAGGAAACAGCAGCCCCGCAAGGCCCCCAGCGCCTGCGCCCGCGTTGCGAGAACGGACCGGTCGGCGATGGCGGCAACTGCACCAAGTCCCGCCAGATCGAGACCCTGCCCGAGGGCACCAGCCATCCAGTGCTGAATATTGCGCGGCAAAGCTCCGACGATACACCGCTTTATACTGTTCCCGAAGGTCATTTTTTCTTCATGGGCGACAACCGCGACAACTCGACCGACAGCCGTGTGCCCCAGCAGGCCGGTGGCGTCGGGTTTGTCCCCTTTGAAAATCTGATAGGCCGTGCCGACCGGATCATGTTCTCCTCCGCAGGCAGTTCGATGCTGGCCTTCTGGACATGGCGCAGCGATCGCTACTTCAAGGGGATCGAGTGAGGCTCTCGGCGGATCTCAAGGCACTCGAAGGCCGGATCGGGCATGTTTTCCAGCGTCCGGAACTTCTGGTGCGGGCTGTCACCCATTCCTCGATGTCCTCGGCCACACGCGATGATAACCAGCGTCTGGAATTTCTGGGCGACCGTGTTCTGGGGCTGGTGATGGCCGAAGCCTTGCTGGCCCATGACCGCGCCGCGACCGAAGGTCAACTGGCCCCACGCTATAACGCATTGGTGCGCAAGGAAGCCTGCGCCGATGTAGCCCGCCAGATTGATCTGGGCGATGTGCTGAAACTGGGTCGCTCCGAGATGATATCGGGCGGGCGGCGCAAGCTGGCGCTTCTGGGCGACGCGATGGAGGCCGTGATCGCGGCGGTTTATCTCGACAGCGGTTTCGAGGCCGCCCGCACAGTGATCCTTCAGCTTTGGGGCGACCGGATCGGCACCGTCGAACAGGACGCCCGCGACGCCAAAACAGCGCTTCAGGAATGGGCGCAGGCGCGTGGCTTGCCACCGCCTAATTATATTGAATTGCACCGCTCGGGGCCGGATCATGCCCCCGTATTCACAATGTCGGCCCAGCTTGACAACGGCGAGGCCGAAAGCGCCACGGCCGGATCGAAGCGGCAGGCGGAACAGGCAGCGGCCAAAGCCCTGCTGGACAGATTGGAGAGCGCATGACCCGCGCAGGTTTCGTGGCCCTCATCGGAGAGCCGAATGCAGGAAAATCCACGCTTTTGAACCGGATGGTGGGGGCAAAAGTGTCCATCGTCACGCATAAGGTGCAAACGACGCGCGCGCGCATTCGCGGTGTGGCGATAGAGGGCGAGGCGCAGATCGTCTTTGTCGACACGCCGGGCCTGTTCGCGCCCAAACGCAGGCTTGACCGCGCGATGGTGGCCGCTGCTTGGGGCGGGGCTGCGGATGCCGATATCGTGGTTCTGCTGGTCGAGGCGCATCGCGGTGTGACGGACGGTGTGCAGAAGATCCTTGAAGGTCTCGAAGGCATCGGCAAAAGCCGCCCTGTCGCGCTGGCCATCAACAAGATCGATCGCGTCAAATCGGAAGTGCTGCTGGGGTTGACCCGCGATCTGAACGCGCGTTTTCCCTTTGTCGAGACCTTCATGATTTCCGCTGAAAAAGGCCATGGCGTGCAGGTTCTGCGCGAATGGCTGGCAGGCGCATTGCCCGAAGGCCCATGGCTTTACCCTGAGGACCAGATCGCCGATCTGCCGATGCGGATGATCGCCGCCGAAATGACGCGCGAGAAGCTGACCCTGCGTCTGCATCAGGAACTACCCTACCAGTTGACGGTCGAGACCGAAAACTGGGAAGAGCGCAAGGACGGATCGGCCAAGATTGATCAGGTCATCTATGTGATCCGCGATGGTCACAAAGGCATCGTGCTGGGCAACAAGGGCGAGACCATCAAACAGGTTGGTCAGGCGGCCCGTGTCGAGATGGAAGAGTTTTTGGGCCGCAAGGTGCATCTGTTCTTGCAGGTCAAAGTGCGCTCGGGCTGGCTGGACGAGGCAGAGCGTTACTCCGAGATGGGCTTGGACTTCAAGGACGGCAATGCCTGATCTGCCTGTCACCTTGCAGCATCTGCGGATGCGTATTTCTTGCAAACTGAACGCGGGGGCGGCGATTTGACCGACAGGTTGACCGCAAGTTTCTGGGTCTCGGCCTATCTGGCGCGGTTGCGCCTGGCGGATATTCCCGCCTTTGTCGTGGCACATGGCGATGACACGGCGGGCACTGTTCTGGTCAAGCTGAACCGACTGGACCGGACTGCAACCGCCTTTCAGCGCTCATTTGACTTGATGACAGGCGCACGCGCATGGGTGATCCTGACCGAAGGCGACGAAGCCGAGGTGGACGCCGCCCTGCGCCGCCAGCGTACGCGCGATCCCGATCTGTGGGTAATCGAGGTCGAGGACCGGCAGGGGCGTCATTTGCTGGACGAACAGGGCCTGAGCGATTGATCTTGTCCGCCTTGCGTGGATAGTGAACCGATGGACTGGCGTGATCAGGGGATATTGCTGAGCAGCAGGCGGCACGGGGAATCCGCAGCCATCATCGAGGTATTCACGCGCGAACACGGTCGCCATGCAGGTGTGGTGCGCGGCGGGGCAAGTCGCAAGATTGCACCTGTCCTGCAAGCCGGTGCACAGCTTGACGTGGCATGGCGCGCACGGCTTGAGGACCATATCGGCACCTTCACAGTCGAGCCGCTCCGCAGTCGCGCAGGGGTGGCGATGGCGGACCGTCAGGCCTTGGCCGGATTGAACGCGGTCACAGCTCTTTTGTCGTTTGCCCTGCCCGAGCGAGAGGCCCATGAAGCGCTTTACGCGCGCAGCGAGACATTGCTGGATCTGCTGGGCGATCAGGAAATCTGGCCGTTGGCCTATTTGCAATGGGAACTGGCCTTGCTGGAAGAGATGGGCTTCGGTCTTGATCTGAGCAGTTGTGCCGTGCTGGGTCACGGCGCCAATGACCTGAGCTATGTCTCGCCGCGCAGTGGCAGGGCCGTGTCAAGCGCAGGGGCAGGCGAATGGGCAGCGCGGCTTTTGCCGTTGCCGCCCTGCCTGATGGGGCAGGGGCCTGCGCCCGATGCCGAGATTGCCGAAGGTTATGTCACGACGGGCCATTTCCTGCGCGAACATCTGGCGCCAGCCTTGGGGGAAAAGCCCCTGCCCGAAGCGCGTCAGCGCTTCGTGGACGGCTTTGTGCGGCGTCTTGAATGACGCCAAGCTAGCGCAGCGCCAGCACCAGATCGACAAGCGATCCCATCGGATCAGCATTGTCCTTGCCGTCGCGGGTCGACAGATCGGCCATGCCGACATGGGCAGCATAGATGATCCGCGCCATTTCCGGATTTGTGATATCCACCTCGGTCAGCAGGCGCTGGATATGGGTGATCCGCGCGGTGTCGACCTCGGCAAGGGCATCGGCGACGCGGCTATTTTCGCGGCCCCACGCGCGGATCGCGGGTTCCACAACAAGATCGCCAAGCGCAGGATGCAGCCCGCCCGCCACGATCTGCCCAAGACGGCGCAATCGCGCCACTGGTGTGGGTTCATCCGCCAATGCCTGCGGGATATGGCTGACTGCCCCCTCGACCCAGAGCGCCAGCATTTGCCGGTGAAAGTCTGGAACATCCGCAAAATGCCAGTAGAACGAGCCCTTCGTGGTGCCAAGCCGCCTTGCCATCGGTTCTGCCTTCAGAGCGGCAGGCCCATCGGTCCCTAGGGCCTGAAAACCGGCCATCAGCCAGTCGGATCGTCTGAGGCGCGTGCGCTTGTCCATATAGTGCGGCCTACGACGCGCGCATGATTCCCGCAACAGCGGACAGAATGCCCCAGTCGATATGTCGCGCTGCGTTGCAGCATTGCCCGATCCATGCGGTGGATTTCATCGCAGCCCTAGCATCAGTCCGGCCAGTCCATGCCAGCCGCGCGCCCAAGAACAACAGCGCTCAGCAGGCCGTTGCCGGACAGATAGCCGCTATCGGATTTGCCCGACACGCCACAAGCTGCGCCGCCTGCCGCATAGAGGTTGGGAAAAACTGCTCCACTCTTGTGGCGGACGCGGCCTTTTCCAGTAACGTCCAGACCGCCCTGAGTATGAAACAGCGCACCTGTCACACGCACGGCGGCATAGGGTGGTGACAAGGGCGGGGTGCGGAAACTGCGCCCGAATGCATCGGTGCCGCTATTGGGGATGTTTGCCAGCGTATCGGCCAGCGCTGTGTCTGGCAGGCCAGTCACTGCTGCCAGATTGGCGACGGTGTCAGCGGTTTTGACCGCGCCTTGCACCTCGGCGGCCCGAAAATCGGCAAACTGACGGGCAATCCCGGCGATCCTAGCATCGAAAATTACCCAAGCCTGCCCCTCCGGTTGGCCCATGACGGCGCGCGCGGCTTCGGAATAGCCCTGCGCCTCGTTCCAGAAGCGATGCCCCTCAAGATTGACCTGCACGCCGCCTTCGGTGATCACGGCCCATGTGATCAGGATCCCGTGCGGATGGGCGACGTTGCCGTGACCCTGATAGGCCCCCAGGTGGCGGGCCGTCGCGCCAAGAGCCTGCCCCCACAAGACCGCCTCGCCACGGTTGCCGTCGTGACCGAACCACAGCGCATCTGCAATCGCGGGCATATGTTCCGCCACCATTGCACGGTTGCCACCAAAGCCATTGCAGGCAAGGATCAGCCGCGCGCATCCTATCCGTTCGGTGCTGCCATCGGGTAGGGCGACGGTGACGCCGGAAATCCTGCGCCCCTCGTGATGCAGCACCGTGGCGCGGCGTTCGCAGATGATGTCGATGCCTTCCGCCTCGCAAGTCTGGCGCAAGCGGTCTACCAGTTCCGCGCCCGACCGCGTTGGCAATCCGTGCATCCGGCGAGCCGAGTGGCCGGGATAGTCAAAATCCGTCACGACAGAAAACGGCAGGCCAAAACGGTCTGCAAGCCATTCGATCGCGGGGCCAGACCCGTCGGCAAGCGCCGTCACCAGTTCCGGATCGTTTTCGTCATGCGCCTTGCGCTGGATATCGGCACCAAACACAAGCGGATCATCGGTTATCCCTGAATTGCGCTGGAAACGCGTGCCAGCGGCGGGGATAAGACCGGCGGATAGCGCGGTCGAGCCGCGCGGCAGTGAATCGGCCTCGATCACAAGAACCGCTTGGCTCGCTTCCTTTGCGGCAAGGGCCGCAACCATCCCACAGGCACCGGCCCCGATGATCAGGGTCTGGACCTCAAGATCGAAACCATCGGCAGGCGTCGGGGCAATCTGCATGGTTCAGCCCTTGTCCTGCCCGTCAAAACGCTGCCCCATTGCCAGCATTTCGGGCGTGCCGATCCGCGCGTTCAGCCCGTCGAAATCGAACATCCGGTCCGTAAACGGCGTGTTTGATCCATGTGCTCGCAAGCTGGCATAGTAATCCTGCGCGCTGCGGGCGAGGGCGCGGACAATGCCACCTGGAAAGATCACGATATCAAAACCAAGGGCCTGCAAGTCGCTGGCCGCTGTGATAGGCGTATGTCCACCCTCGACCATATTCGCCAGCAGCGGCACGCGGCCCTTGAAGGTCTGCGCGACCGTGGCCAGTTCGTCGCCCGTGCGCGGGGCTTCGATGAACAGCACATCGGCACCGGCGGCGACATAGGCCTCGGCGCGGTCCATGGCGGCGACGAAACCCTCGACTGCGATCGCATCGGTGCGCGCGATGATCAGTGTGGCGTCACTGGCGCGGGCATCGGCCATCGCGGCGATTTTTCCTGCCATTTCCTGCTTGGATATCAGGGATTTATCCGCCAGATGCCCACAGCGTTTGGGATAGGTCTGATCCTCGATCTGCAAAGCCGAAGCCCCTGCCCGTTCATAGACCCGCATGGTGCGCTGCGCGTTCAACGCGTTGCCAAAACCGGTATCGGCGTCGATGATGACGGGCAGGGCGGTACGGTCGCGGACCAGCGCCATCGTATCGGCCATTTCCGACACCGAAGTCAGTCCGATATCGGGTCGTCCCAGTCGCGTATAGGCAACCGCGGCACCGGACAGATACAGCGCCTCGAAGCCTGCTTGTTCTGCCAGTGTCGCGGTCAAACCGTCATAGACGCCGGGGGCGATCAGGATCTCGGGGGCGGTCAGGCGGGCGGGCAAGCTCATCGTGTAGACTCCAGCAGGGCGATCGTCTCGGCGCAGGTCATCACATGGGTGACAGTGCCGAGCGAGACCAGCGTGGCGTCATGCACCTCCTGCTTGAAGGCGGCGCAACCATCCGAGAGCATGATAGTCTCGATATTGCGCAGATGCGCGTCGCGCAACGTGCTGGCGACCCCGCCATTGGTGACGATCCCGCCGACGATCAGCGTATCAATATTCAGGGCGCGCAGGATGTATTCCAGTCGTGTCTGGTAGAATGCGGAATAGGCCACCTTTTCAATGGTATAATCAGCGGGTGCCAGCGTATCGACAAGGTCGTGACCAAAGCCCCCTGGTGCGAAGTCACCCTTTGTCAGGAAGGGGCGCATCTGCTTGAGATGCGGCGCGATCAGCGGCTCACCTTCCGGTCCGGGAACCAGCGTGAACTGGGCCGACACATAGGTGCCACCGCTGGCGCGCAGCGCATCGCGCAATGGGGCGACGCGGTCGGGCAGGGCCTTGATCGCGTCCGCGCCCTGTCCCGCCCTGCCATAGGCACCATCGGGATGCAGGAAATCGTTTTGCAAGTCGATGGTCAGAAGAGCCGTGCGTCGGGGATCAATCGCTGTCAAATCGCCCATTGTTCAATTCTCCTGCCGTGTGATGATAGTGTTGCCGAAAGCGTCGACTGTGCCGGTCAGGTCCGGCTCGATCAAGACCGTCGTATCGGGTTGTTCCAGAATGGCGGGGCCGTGGATCACGGCACCGACGGGCAGATCAAGGCGGTTGTAAATCGCGGTGTCATGCCAGCGGTCCCCGAAATGCACCTTTCGTTCGCCCTTGCGGGCGTCCTCGGGCGTGCCGGTGCTGCGGGGGGCTAGCGTGGCAAGATCAAATTTGGGTCGGCGTCCGGTCACGGCAGAGCGCAGATTCATTACCCGCCGCGCGCCTTTGGGCAACAGGCGACCGTATGTCGCTTTATAGGCCGCATCAAAAGCCTCGGCGATCTGTGCGCGGGTCGGTGCGATGACGCGTCCATCCGTGATGGTCACCGGTAGCGGCACGGCGACGGTATGGGTCTGCCCGACATAAGCCATGTCCAGCTCGAACGCCGTATCGCGCGCTTCGAAGCGGGTTTGGGCGGCGTCGAGCATCGCAAGGCCCTGATCCATATGGGATTGCATGAAAGCAGCAAGACTGGCCTCCTCCAACCCGTCCACCATCGCATTGACGGTTTGCACAAAATCCTGCCGCATATCAGCAATCACACAGCCCATGGCCGAGGTGACGCCGGGATAACGCGGCACGATGGCGCGGGCCAATCCCACATCGGCCAGCATCGCGCCGGAATGCAGCGCGCCGCCCCCGCCGAATGGCATGAAGGCGAACCGCTTGGGATCAAAGCCCCGTTCGATACTGACCAGACGGATTGCGCCCGCCATGCGGCTGTTGGCGACGCGCAGGATCGCTTCGGCCGCGGCCAGCGTATCCAGACCGAGGGGCTGGCCCGCATGTTGGTCAATCGCCTTTGCCGCTGCATCTACATCCAGCCGTGTCAACTTGCCGCCGATGGGGTTGTCGGGGTCAATCCGGCCCAGTACGACATTCGCATCCGTCACCGTGGGCCGTGTGTTGCCAAGCCCGTAGGCCACAGGGCCGGGGTTCGATCCGGCGCTTTCCGGCCCGATCATCAGCAACCCGCCCTTGTCCACCCATGCGATAGAGCCGCCGCCCGCGCCGATCGTGGTGATCTCGATCATCGGCGAGCGCACGACCATGCCGAAGTCGATGGAGGTTTGCGGCGACAGCATCGACTTGCCTCCCGCGATCAGCGATACGTCGAAACTGGTGCCGCCCATGTCCCCCGTGATGACATCGGGAAAGCCCGCCATCTGCGCGATATAGGCCGCCGCGATCACCCCCGCTGCGGGACCGGACAAAGCCGTGCGGACCGGTAAGCGGCAGGCGGTATCCACCGCCATTACACCGCCGTTCGACTGTACGATCATGAACTCGCCGCCAAAGCCGCCCTGTTTCAGCGCATTTTCCAAGCGGTCCAGATAACCCGAGACTTCGGGTTGCAGATAGGCGTTCAGCGCGGTGGTCGAAAACCGTTCGAACTCGCGGATCTCTGGCAGGATCTCGGACGAAGCCGAGACATGGCTGTTGGGCCAGATTTCGCGGATCGCGGCCACGGCAGCTGCCTCGTTGGCGGGGTTGGCATAGGCATTGGCGAACATGACCGCGACGGCTGCGCAACCCTGATCCTGCAGGGTCCGGGCGGCTGCGCGTACCGCGTCCAGATCGACGGGCACACGGATTGCGCCATCCGCCAGTGTCCGTTCCGGCACTTCAAGGCGCAGATCGCGCGGTACAACGGGTGTGAAATCGCCGCGCAGTCCCCATGTTCGCGGACGGTCGCGGCGGCGCATTTCCAGGACGTCACGCAGACCCGCTGTGGTGATCACGCCGATCTTAGCACCTTTGCGTTCCAGCAGGGCGTTGGTGCCTGCGGTTGTGCCATGCACCACGACAGCAACCGAGGACAAGTCCGATACCTGCCGCCCGATCCCGTCCAGAAACCCGCCCGACTGGTCGGGGCGGGTTGTGGGCACCTTGGCAACCGTGGCAGTGCCTGCGGCCTCGTCGAGTACAAACACATCGGTGAAGGTGCCGCCGACATCAACGCCGATCATGCGGCCTGCGGTCTTTTGCATGCTCATGCCTGCGCCCCTTTCCATGCGGTTCCATATGCTTTATCCGCCTCGTCCGCGCTGATCAGACCCAGCGCCACATCCCGCGCTACGGCCTTCGGATCCCGCAGCGAGGCTGCGCCATAGCCACCACCCCCCGGTGTTTCCAGACGCACGGCCTGCCCCTGGACCAGTTTGATCCCGCGCATTTTCGACGCCAGCGGCGGATGATGCCAGCCATCCGCCTGCTCATAGGAAAAGACGTTCATCGCCGCTTCGCCACCGCCTGCAGCCCCCTTGGGCGCAAAGTGGCCCCGTTCGCCGAACAGGAACGCCTCGGCCCCATTCTCCTCCAACACCTCGATCTCGTAGACTGCACCCAAACCTCCGCGATGCGCCCCCGCACCCGCGCTGTCGGGGCGCAAAGCCCATTGCCGGAACATCACCGGATAGGCCGCTTCCAGAATCTCCAGCGGCGGGATTGTCGCGGTCGAGATCGGCGCATTGCCGTGGTTCAACCCGTCACCCTCGGGCGACCCGCCATGCCCTCCTCCGTAAAAGCTGAACATCACCCAAGGCTGGCCATTCTTGCGCTTGCCTGCAATCGACAGCGCGTTGATCGTGCCATAGGCGTTGGCCACCACGCGGTCGGGTGCGGCTTGGCCCGCGGCCGCAAAAATAACATCGATCATCCGCAGGATCGTTTCGGTATAGCCGCCCACGGGTGCCGGAAACTCTGCCGACAGCAAAGACCCCTCGGGGATGCGCACCTTGATGGGTCGCATCACGCCCGCATTGGCAGGTAGCGCCGGAAAGATATGCTTGATTGCCACATAGGCCGTGGCCACCGCAGTGGGCAGGGCTATATTGACCGGACCCGCACAACGCGGAGCTGTGCCATCGAAATCCAGCACCATCGTGTCGCCCTTGATTTCAAGCGCGACCTTGATCGGCAAAGCGACATCGGTGATCCCGTCATTGTCCAGAAAATCTACAGCCTCCCAACGGCCGTCCGGTAGGGCAGTCAACTCGGCCCGCATCAAGGCTTCGGCGCGATGGCCCAGAGCATCCAGCGCCGCACTGACGGTATCCGTGCCGTATTCGTCCAAAAGCTCGTCCATCCGGCGCACACCCAGATCCAGCGCGCCCAACTGCCCGTTCAGATCGCCCATGGCCGATTGCGGCAGGCGGGTGTTCCGCATCAGGATGTCGATGATGTCGGTATTCACTTGGCCCCCGCGCGCCAGTCGCACAGGCGGCAGCACGAAAGCTTCCTGAAACGCATCGGTAGCGGCGGGGTTGTAGTTGCCGGGAACCGCGCCGCCCACGTCATGCCAATGCCCGACCGAGGCGAGATAGCAGAACAACTGCCCATCGCGGAAATAGGGCCGCACCAGACGCATATCCGACAGATGGGTGCCGCCCAGATGCGCATCGTTGAAGATATAGATATCCCCGTCGTGGACCTCGCCATGTTCAGCGGCTTTGTCGATCACGGCTTTTACCGCGAATGACATGACGCCCACAAAAATTGGCAGTCCCGATTTGCCCTGCACAAGCGTGTCGCCGGAAAGGGCATGGTAAAGTCCGTGCGACGCGTCATGAGCCTCGGCGATGATCGGGTTGAAGGCTGCACGGAACAGGGTCGCGTCCATCTCGTCGGCGATCTGCTCCATCCGGCCTGCCAGAACGGCCAGCGTGATCGGGTCGATATCTGCGGTCTGTGTCATTCTTGTCCTGCTGCCTTTACTTCGGCGATGTCGTTCCAGACATCCTGTCGCGTGATCCGGCCTGCTGTGATCTCGAACCGATCGACAAAGCGGATGCCCTGAAACGGCGTGCCATCGGGCCATTCGCCGTAAAGGGTGCCGCGCGCATAGACGATGGCGCACCCATCGCCCTGCAAAGCCTCGAACCCGTCATAGGTTTTCCTGACGAAACGATAGCGGGGCTTCGACCATGCGATCAACTCGTCCAGAGTTGTTAGACCAGAGGCGCCGGGGAAATTCATCACAAAACCCTTGTCCAGCATCGCGCGGGCACGCTCAAGCTCGCGTGCCTCCATCGCGGCCAGATACTCGCGGACGATTGCACAAGGATCAGGCAGGGCAGGTGCACCTGTCGGGTGAGTACCGCCACGCATGTAATGGGCCGTCGGCATCTCGTGCAGAATCACCGTAATCGCATCGGGAGCAGCAGGCACGACAAGCTGCACAGCCTCTGTCAAAGCCTTGCCCAGCCGCGTTTTTGCATCGTTGTCGTAGCCTTCAAGCACATGCGCCTCAATAATCGGCATCGCATCCCTCCCTGAATAACCTGTATCTTTGCTAATACAGATTTTAGTATCTGGAAAGATCAAATTTATGATGATTGATATGACGGATTACTTGCTTTTCTGAAAGCCGTTGATACGTTTGTGTGCGAATCCGTCGTGTTGACGGCGCTTTGGGGGTGGCTTTGAACACACAGCTCAGGTCTGGTCTGCCAGAGGGCGGTAAGGCGCGCAGGGTCTATCTGTTGCTGCGCGATGACATGTCCAACGGCACTTTTCCCGCCGGAACCAGCTTGCCTGGAGAACAGCGTCTGGCCGAGTTGCATGGTGTTTCGCGTGTGACCATCCGGCGCGCGCTCGAGGCGCTGGCCGCTGACGGCCTGATCGAAAAGCGCGCCGGTAGCGGAAGCATTGTGCGTGCGCCTGAGGGCGCATCGGCGCCGCTGGCCGCCGATTTCACCACACTGATCCCGCAGCTTGTCGCGATGGGGCAATCCACAACAGCAAGGCTTTTGTCATTCTCCTACGGTCCAGCGCCCGACACGGTCGCCACGGCAATGGCGCTGCCCGAAGGTGCGCGGGTGCAAACTGCCGTGCGCGTCCGGCTTGTCGAGGGGCGGCCCTTCTCGCACCTGACGACCTATGTGCCCGAAGCGATTGCCACCAACTATACCGAAGCCGATCTGGCCACGACGCCGCTTTTCCGACTTCTCGAGCGCTCGGGTGTCGAAGTGGATGCCGCGCACCAGTCGGTCACAGCCACGCTGGCCTCGCCCGATGTGGCCGAGGCGCTTGGCGTATCGGTCGGTTCAGCCCTTCTGTCGTTGCGTCGTGTTGTGCGTGATATCAACGGTCAGGGCGTGGAATATCTATCGGCGCTGTACCGTGCAGATGCCTTCCGGCTTGAGATGACGCTGACCCGGGTAGGGCTGGGCGGCGACAGGCATTGGGAGCCGGTGATCGGTGATCCAACTGCTCGTGAGGCAGCGGAATGACGGCAAACTCCCGCACATTGTTCGACAAGGTCTGGGATGCGCATGAAGTCTTGCAGCGCGAGGATGGTGCATCACTTCTCTGGGTGGATCGGCATCTGGTGCATGAAGGCTCGCACCATGCCTTTGCTAAACTGGCTGAGCGTCGTCTGCCGGTCGCCGAGCCTGCCTTGACGATTGGTGTCGTGGACCACTACGCGCCGACTCGGGAACGCGACAGGATTGCCGATCCGGATATCGCGCGAATGATCCGCACGCTGGAAGAGAATACGGCCCGCCACGGCATCCGATGCTTCGGGATGCGCGATCCGCGTCAGGGGATCGTGCATGTGATGGGACCGGAACAGGGGCTGACCTTGCCGGGCCTGCTGATCAATTGCGGGGACAGCCATACCTCCACTCACGGAGCCTTCGGCGCGCTGGCCTTCGGGATCGGTGCGACCGAAGTGGCGCATGTGCTGGCCACGCAGACGATCTGGCAAAAGCGGCCCAAGACGATGCGGATCACAGTGACAGGGCAATTGGGGCCTGCGGTCTCGGCCAAGGATCTGGCGCTGTTCTGGATCGCGCGGTTGGGCGCTGATGGTGCGCGCGGGCACGCGATCGAATATGCGGGGCCGGTCGTCGAAAACATGAGCATGGAAGGGCGCATGACGCTTTGCAATCTGTCCATCGAGGGCGGTGCCCGTTGCGGGATGGTGGCACCCGATGACGTGACCTTCACCTATATCGAGGGGCGTCCGTTCGCGCCGAAAGCTAAGGATTGGAACCGAGCTGTTGCCGACTGGCGGGCGCTTGCCAGTGACGCGGATGCGATTTTCGACAGCGAGATCACTCTGGACGGGGCCGAGATCGCGCCAACCGTCACATGGGGCACCAGCCCCGAAGAGGCGTTGCCGATCACCGCAAACCTGCCTGATCCCGCCGAACTGGACCGCGCCCGCGCCGATCAGGTCCGTGCTGCGATGGAATATATGGGTCTTGTTCCGGGCCAGAGGATTCAGGGCACACCGGTGGATCAGGTTTTCATCGGTTCCTGCACAAATGGCCGGATCGAGGATCTGCGCCTTGCCGCAGCCGTGCTGTCGGGGCGCAAGGCGAAGGTGCCGGGTCTGGTCTCGCCGGGGTCGGCGCTGGTCAAGGCGCAGGCGGAACGCGAAGGGTTGGACCGGATTTTTACCGATGCTGGTCTGGAATGGGTCGCGTCGGGCTGTTCGATGTGCGTGGGCATGAACGGCGATCTGGTCGGCGCGGGCAAACGCTGCGCCTCGTCGACCAACCGCAACTTCAAGGGCCGTCAGGGGCGCGGCGCGCGCACCCACCTGATGAGCCCCGCGATGGTGGCGGCGGCGGCTGTGACAGGCACGCTGACCGATGTGCGCCCCTTGCTGGACGGAAGGGTGTGACGATGGCCGGCTTCAGCATCATCGAAGGCCCTGCTGTAGCACTGCCGCAGGATAATATCGACACAGACCAACTGATCCCTGCGCGTTTCATGTCTGTGCCGCGCAAGGATGGCTACGGGCCATATCTGCTGCACGATCTGCGTTTTGACAGCGCGGGCGCTCCTCGCGCACTGATGCCCCTGAACCATCACGTTGATGCGGAAATTCTAGTGACCCGTCGCAATTTCGGGTCAGGCTCCTCGCGCGAGGCGGCTGTTTATGCGCTGGTAGATTTCGGCATCAAGGCGGTGATTGCCTTGAGCTTTGGGGATATCTTTGCCTCGAACGCGGTGAACAACGGATTGCTACCCGCGCGCGTGTCAGAAGACAGAATAGAGGATCTGATCGGACGGCTGGGTGACGGCAAGGCACCCATGACCGTCGATCTGCAGGCCTGTGAGATACGCATTGGCAACGAGGTGATCCCGTTCGATCTGGACCCGATCTGGCGACTGAAACTGCTGAACGGTTGGGATGACATCGACATGACCGCCAGCCATGGCCCCGCCATTGCTATGTTCCGCGCAGCAAGGGCAGAGCAGGCTCCCTATGCCATGCTGGATGCCATGGCGGGCGAGGCGAAGTGAAAGACCCCGTGCGCCCGCATTGCGGGCGCACGGTCCATAACCAGGTGACCTCAAAAGGGGCACCTTCAACAGGGCGGGGGTAACGACCCCGAAAAAGGAGAGAAACGATGAAAATGACATTTGTCGGCGGGATAGTCGCCGGTTCCACCCTGATCGGCGCTGCGGCGACGGCACAGGAGACACTGACCGCTGTGCATGCTTTCCCGACCACACTGATCTACACGCAGTCTTTCCTGCAGTTCGTCGAAAAGGTGAATGCGGCAGGCGAGGGCGTTGTGCAGATTGAAGTGCGCGGCGGCCCCGAAGCCATCGGCATGATGCAGCAAGCCGATGCCGTACGCGACGGAGTCGTGGATATGGTTTATACACCCGGCAGCTTCTACGGTGGTGCGCTGCCCGAGAAAGATGCGCTGGTCGCCTCGAACCTGACCGCTATCGAAGCGCGCGAGAATGGCGGCATCGCCTTGATCGACGAAATCCATCAGGCCAAGATGGGTGTCAAATACCTTGGCTGGTTCGACAGTGGTGTCAGCTATAACCTGTGGATGAAGAACGAACCCAAACTGGACACTGACGGCAATCTGGACATTTCCGGCATCAAGCTGCGCGGCAACGCGGTGTATAACGCGTTCTTCACCGAGTATCTTGGCGCGCAGGTGATCGACCTTCCCACAACCGAGGTCTATTCCGGCCTAGAGCGTGGCGTGGTTGATGCGACCGGTTGGACCCAGATCGGTCTGATCGACCTGAAATGGAACGAGTTCCTGAACTACCGCGTCGAGCCAAATTTCTTTTCGACCGATTTGGGCGTGATCGTGAACCTTGACCGCTGGAACAGCCTGTCAGACGAGGCCAAGACCATCCTGCAGGATGTGGCAATCGAACACGAGCGCGCCTCGGTCGAAGCCCTGCGGACCAAGCGGGACGAGGATTTCGCGGCGCTGGAAGCGGGCGGCATGAAAGTCGTCGAGCTTCAGGGCGAAGCGCGCGCCAACTATCTGGCTGCTGCCCGCGAAAAGACATGGGGCCGCATGAAGGGCCTGATGGCAGAGCATCCGATGGGTGACGGGCAGTATGACACCCTGATCGGTCTGTTCTACAACCCTGAACTGGACAAGTAAGTCCGGCGGCGCGTTCCCCTGCGGGGCCGCGCCAGTCTTTTTCGGAACGGGCGCATCACTGTCGCCCGTTCCCATTTGCCCGAGGCACTCATGCAGATATTGTCCCGATCCTATACCCTGCTTCTCTATGGAATGGCCGTCCTTGCGGGTGCCATGCTGGTCTGGGTGATGATCGCGGTCATCCTGTCAGTGGGCCTGCGGAACCTTGGCATGCAACCTTGGGCTTGGCTTTTTACCTCGACCGAATATGCGATGCTCTACATCACCATGCTGGGCGCGCCTTGGCTGGTGCGCGAAAAGGGCCATGTGCATATCGAACTTGTGACG
This sequence comes from Seohaeicola saemankumensis, assembly GCF_021021435.1. Classification (GTDB taxonomy): domain Bacteria; phylum Pseudomonadota; class Alphaproteobacteria; order Rhodobacterales; family Rhodobacteraceae; genus Seohaeicola. The sequence continues at coordinate 177,850 of NZ_JAINWI010000015.1, read as the reverse complement.
GCCGCTCTGCCCGCGCCCATTCGCCGCCTTGTCAGTCGCGGTGTGGCGCTGGCCTGCGTCATTGTCAGCCTGATCCTTGCATGGAAAGGCTATGATCTGGTGACAACCAATATTGCGCGAAATGACTATGACGTGCGCGCCTATTACTTTCCGCGCTGGATACTTACCATCTCTTTCCCGATCTGTTTCGGCATGATGGCGATCGAATTCTCGCGCTTTGTCTTTGGCGAAGAGCTGATGCATTCCGGTGAAGCGGGGATACACGAATAATGGAATGGTATGAATCACTCGGCCTGCTATTGGGTGCGATCCTTGCGCTGATGGCTATTGGCATGCCCGTGGCGCTGGCCTTTCTGGCCGCCAATATTATCGGTGCCTGGGTTTTTATGGGGGGCGAGCGAGGGATATCGGCGCTGCTGAACAACGGTCTTGGATCGCTGACAAGCTTTGCGCTGGTGCCGATCCCGCTGTTCCTGCTGATGGGCGAGATTTTCTTTCACACAGGCCTTGGCGGGCGCATGTTCAATGCCATCGACAAGCTACTAGGCCGTCTGCCGGGGCGTCTGTCCTATGTTACTGTTCTGGGTGGCACGGCGTTTTCCACGCTGTCGGGCTCGTCCATGGGATCGACCGCGCTGATGGGCTCTCTCATGGTGCCTGAGATGAACCGGCGCGGCTACAAAAAGCACATGTCTATCGGGCCTATCCTTGGCACCGGTGGTCTGGCCATCATCATCCCGCCCTCGGCGCTGGCGGTGCTGCTGGCGACACTGGCGCGGATCGACGTGGGCAAGTTGCTGATCGCGGGTATTATTCCGGGATTGCTTCTGGCCAGCTTCTATATCTTCACAATCTTTTTGCAGACAAAACTCGATCCGGATGCGGCCCCTGCCTATGACGTGGAGCCGATGACGACGGGCGAGAAGATCATGCTGTTCCTGCGTGATGTCGTGCCGATGGTGGGTGTCATGGTCATCATCGTCTTCATGATGGTGGGCGGCATCGTGACCCCCTCCGAGGCGGCGGCCTTCGGGGCGCTGGGCGTGCTGATCCTTGCTGTCGCGTTTCGCTGCCTGACTTGGGAAGCGATCCGTAAATCCATCACAGGCGCGCTTCGGGTGACCCTGATGGCCTATCTGATCGTCTTCGGATCGGCCACGTTCAGCCAGCTTCTGGCCTTCTCCGGTGCCTCAAGCGGTCTGATCCGTTGGGCCACCGGATTCGAGCTTGATCCGGTTGCGATGCTGCTGGTGATGTTTGCCGTGCTGCTGCTTTTGGGCATGTTTATGGAACAAATCAGTATGATGCTGCTGACAGTGCCGATCTTCTTTCCATTGGCCGCAAGCCTTGGTTTCGATCCGGTCTGGTTCGGCCTGATCATGCTTCTGGCGCTCGAGATCAGCTTTACCACGCCGCCATTCGGCCTTCTGCTATTCGTGATGAAAGGTGTCGCCCCACCCGACACGACCATGCGCGACATCTATATGTCGGCGATCCCGTTCATCGTCTGCTCGCTGCTTGTCGTGGCGCTGTTGATCCTGTTCCCGCCCATCGCCTTATGGTTGCCGGGCTAGGCGGGCCTACCCTGTCTTGGGGTGTTGCAAGGGCGCGCGGCTTTGCGCGTTCCCTGCTTCCGTGGTCTTGCGGATAAGAGCCATCAACTGGGCTCGTTCATCCGCGGTCAATCCGGTCAGTATATCGTCCTGAAACGCCATCACCAGAGGACGGGAACTGGCGAGGACCTGCGCGCCGCGATCTGTCAGCCGCACGGATCGCGCGCGCCGGTCCTGTTGGCTGACCCGGCGCGTGACAAGGCCCTTGGCCTCAAGCCTGTCGACAACACCGCCAATCGTGACGCGGTCATAGGCAATCAATCCCGCCAAGGTCGCCTGATCTATGTCGGGATGCGCGTCGATCGTCGACAGGGCAGCGAATTGCACAGGCGTCAAGTCGATTCCCGCCAGTTTCATTTGCTCGGAAAACACCGAAACCGAAATCTGGTGCAGTCGCCGGATCAGATGCCCAGCCATATCATGTAGTTGCTCCATTCGTGCCGTTACCCTGTCCTGACGCTGAAGCGCAGGATAGCGGCCCGCAGGGTGAGTTGACAAGTATACTAATAGTAAGCATACTACCTTAAAATATGGAAATCTGGGAGGATGACATGACCCAATTGGGAACGCTGGAGGATCTGCCACAGGACTATCGTGATGCGATGGCACAGGCGGGGGTGGCACCCCTTTGGCCAATGATGCGAAATGTCCTTCCGCATGGCGCGCCCCAACCTGTCAGCAAGCCGGGTTTTTGGGAATACCGGGCATTGCGCCCGCTCTTGATGCGCGCGGGCGAACTGACACCGGTGGAAAAGGCCGAGCGTCGTGTTCTGGTTCTATCCGATCCGGGACGTGGGGCAGGGGCGATGATGGCGACGCCTGCAATCTATGTCGGCATGCAACTTCTGCTTCCCGGCGAGACCGCGCCCGCCCATAAACACACCCCTTCCGCCGCGCGCATCATTGTCGAGGGCAAGGGTGGCTATACTGTGGTGGATGGCGAGAAACTTCCGATGGAGGAAGGCGATCTTGTCCTGACGCCCGGCGGTGACTGGCATGATCACGGCCATGACGGGACAGAGCCGGTAATCTGGCTGGACGCGTTGGATCTGCCGCTATTCGTCTATCTGGAAGGTTCCTACGCGATCGAAGCGCCGTTGCAGGCGCAGCGTAACCGCCCCGATGCCAGTCAGGTGGAATATCTGTCCTCGGGTCTGGCGCCGACCCGCAAACTAGGCGCGCAGACGCGGCGCTATCCGATGATGCGCTATCCTTGGGCGCGGACCGAAGCCGCCTTGCGCCAGATGGCGGCCTATGGCGGACAGTCCCCTGCCGAATTGGATTTTGTGAACCCCGAAACCGGAACTTCGGTTCTGCCGACGATGGGCTTCACTGCAATGATGCTTGCCAAGGGCGAAAAGATCAGTCCGCCTTTAACCTCATCCGCGGCGGTTTTTCACGTGATCCGTGGCAAGGGGGCAAGCACCATTGACGGACAGACCGTGCAATGGGGGGAGAAGGATACGTTCTCGGCGCCGACATTCGCGCCTATAGACCACATTGCGGAGGAAGACAGCTTCCTGATCCGCGTCCATGACCGCCCATTGCAGGAAAAGCTGGGCTTTTACGAGGAGCGCAGCCGATGAGCCATCTGTTCAATCTACCCCCGATTCCGTCTATCCCGGTTCTGGGCGAAGCCGGCACCTATCCGATCCGCCGCATCTTTTGTGTCGGGCGCAACTATGCTGCCCACGCCGCCGAAATGGGGATCGAGGTAGACCGCGAAAAGCCGTTCTACTTCACCAAGTCTGCCGCCTCGGCAATCCTGAGTGGCGCTCGCGCAGCTTATCCGTCTGGCACGGATAACTACCACCATGAAATGGAACTGGCCGTAGCAATCGGCGCGCCGGTACATCAGGTGCCCGTGTCCGAGGCCTTGTCAGCGGTCTATGGTTATTGCTGTGCGCTGGATATGACACGACGCGATCTGCAATTGTCCGAGCGCGCCAAGCAGCGCCCTTGGGATCTGGGCAAGGATGTCGAAAGTTCTGCCGTGTTCGCCCCCATCACCAAAGCGGCAAGCTTTGGTCAAATCGGTGAGCAGCGCATCCATCTGGAGGTGAACGGCCAGACCCGTCAGGACGCGACACTGGCCGAACTTGTCTGGTCCGTGCCGGAAATCATCAGCCATCTGTCGGGATTCTACCACCTGCAACCTGGCGATCTGATCATGACTGGCACACCCGCAGGGGTTGGCGCGGTACTGCCCGGAGATATCATCACCGGCGGGGTCGACGGACTTGAGCCGATCAGTCTGACCATCGGGTCTGCTGTATGACCGCGCAGCCGGTCCTGATCGCCGGAGGCGGCATTGGCGGGCTGGCGACCGCGATGGGGCTGGCACGGATGGGCCGGCGCTGTGTTGTGCTGGAAAAAGCGTCAAGGCTGGGCGAGATCGGGGCAGGCATCCAGCTTGGTCCCAACGCCTTCCATGCCTTTGATTATCTGGGCGTCGGCGATGCGGCCCGCGCGATGGCCGTTTATATCGACAGTCTGCGCCTGATGGACGCGATCAGCGGCGATGAAATCATCCGCATCCCGCTGGACGACGCGTTTCGCACGCGTTTTCGCAACCCCTATGCCGTTGTGCATCGCGGCGATCTGCACGGCGTTTTCCTTAAATCCTGTATGGCGCATGATCTGATCGAGCTAAGGACGAGCGCCGAAGTTGTGGATTACGTTCAGGACGCAAGCAGCGTCACAGCGAGCCTTGGGGATGGCGAGCGGATCACAGGTGCGGCACTGATAGGCGCGGATGGGCTTTGGTCGAATATCCGCAAACGCGTGGTCAATGATGGCCCGCCGCGTGTGTCGGGGCACACGACCTACCGGTCGGTCATCCCGACACAAGACATGCCCGAGGATCTGCGCTGGAATGCAGCCACCCTCTGGGCCGGACCGAAGTGCCATATCGTGCATTATCCCTTGTCCGGTTGGAAGGTTTTCAATCTTGTTGTGACCTATCACAACGATGCTGCAGAACCTGTCGCGGGAAAACCCGTCAGCCATGAGGAAGTGCGGCGCGGGTTCGAACATGTGCACGAACAGGCCCGCCGGATCATTGATCGTGGCAGCGACTGGAAGCTGTGGGTGCTCTGCGATCGTGATCCGGTGAACAACTGGGTAGATGGGCGGGTGGCCCTTTTGGGCGACGCCGCACATCCGATGCTGCAATATTTTGCCCAGGGTGCCTGTATGGCGATGGAGGATGCGGTGGCCCTCTCCGCCTGTCTGGACGGGCATGCCGAAATCGAGGCGGCCATGCAGCGCTATCAGTCCATGCGCCGCCTGCGAACGGCGCGTGTGCAGTTACAATCCCGCGAGATCGGACAGCATGTCTATCACCCGGCAGGGGCGCATGCCGATTTGCGCAACGCGGTGATGCGCGCCAAAACACCGGAAGACTGGTACAATACAATCGACTGGCTTTATGGCTCCAGCGGGTTGGAAGGGGCAGTTTCGGCAGAAACACGGCGCGCTGGCATGGTCGCAACGTAAGGAATATTACCTGACAGAAAAACTCGGATTGACGTGTCCGAGCTTTTTTGTCAGAAATAGCGGAAGTTCCAGCCACCCCCGTTCCAATCAGGGGAAGCCCGAATCGAAAGATGAAAGGACTTCCGCCATGTCACCACAGAATAGACCCCGTTCCGTGAACGATAGAACTGACCTTCCTGTGCAACCAAGCTGTCCGGCGCGCGCTCTCGCGCTTGATGTGCTGCACGGGTTCTCTCTGCCCGAGGCCTGCAATGTCGAAGCTTGGCTTGACCGGATCGAGACTCGCAATGGTCGGGAGGCGCGGCCATGATCGTTTTGCGAAACCAGTCTGCAATGATCTCGCAACGCTCCCAACCGCAGCCCTTGCCCAGCCACATCGCCCGCGATCTAACCGAAGGCGGTACGCAGGCGCAGATCGAGCTGGACGGGCAGGTCTATACTCTGCGGATCACCCGCGCTGGCAAATTGATCCTGACCAAATGAGCGATATGACCCCTATCCGCGTACTGCGCGGCGCGGCTTCTGTCGGTCGCCTGATGGATCTGGGTCCGGTCGAGGCGGGCGCCGTTCTCTATATGCGTCTGTCTTGGACCAATCCTGATGCGCTGGACTTGCTGGAGCGCGATTTCGTGCCCCTTCTGGGCCTGTCTGCCGGTCAGGCCGCAGCACGCGGATTTCTGCAGATGGCATCGCTGTGCCAGATCCATGGCCGCCGCCCCTTGTGCCCGCATTCCCAGACCTGTGCCTGTCTGGGAGGGGACGAGGCCTGTTTCGCGCATCTGCTGGCCAGTGCTGCCGAAGGCGCGAGCGAGGAGGCGTTGATGATGGCCCTGCTGCTGGTCAGGGCCGACTTTGCGCCCGTTCTGGCCGCATTGGCGCAGGACGCAGGCCTTGCCCTGCACAGGATGACTTTGCGAGCAGTGTCCGCGGCATCCCGCACCGACACACCTGCTGCGCCTGCAGCCGGAACGACCTTTCACTGAGGCCCACGCCATGATCGTCTGCCATTGCCAATCCATCAGCGAGAACGACATCAACGCCGCGATCGACTGGATGCGCGCCTCGGACCCCGAGACACTGATCACGCCCGGAAAAATTTATCATGAGCTGGGCAAAGCGGCGGATTGTGGCTCTTGCATGCCCCTTTTCCTTTCCACCATGCGTCAGAATGATAATCTTCAAGTTCCCATGCACCTCCGCAATCTTCGATCCGGCTCGAAGGAACGGACCAAGACAGGATAAAGACCATGAAGGGCGACGCGAAAGTCATCGACTACCTCAATCGGGCAATCCGGTCTGAACTGACAGCAGTCAGTCAGTATTGGCTCCATTATCGCCTGCAGGAAGATTGGGGTCTTGGTCATATGGCCAAGAAAAGCCGCGAGGAAAGCATCGAAGAGATGCACCATGCCGACAAGCTGATCGCACGTGTTATCTTTCTGGAGGGACATCCCAACCTGCAAAAGCTTGACCCGTTGCGGATTGGCCAGACCCCGCGCGAAACACTTGAATGCGACATGGCCGCCGAGCAGGAGGCGCGCGCCCTCTATCGTGAGGCGCGCGAGTATTGCAACGGGGCTGGCGATTTCGTCACGATGAAGCTGTTCGAGGAATTGCTTGCGGACGAGGAAGGGCACATCGACTTTCTGGAAACGCAACTTGATCTGTTCGACAAGATGGGTGCCGAAAAATACATGCAACTCAACGCGTCGAAAATGGACGAGGCAGAATAAGGTTTTGGCCGCGTTCTGTCCCGGCGCACAGTGCCGGGACGTTAGCATATTGCGATGTAAAGAGTAGTCTGGGATCTAGCGGCGGATCTCGAAGACCTGCCATCTGTCGGGGCGCAGTGCTTGCAAGCTATAGCCAGCATTCTCTAGTATCCGCGCCGAAGCGCTGTTTCGTGGATGCACGATTGCTGTGATGCGCTGCAATGCCTGATGGTCGGCAAAAGCGCGTCTTGTGGTCGTAGGTATCATTGCTTTGCCAATTCCCTGTCCCCAATAGGCACGCCCTAACCAATAGCTGATCTCGGCCTCCTGCCGGTTTGCGCCCAGATCACCGAACGCCAATCGCACTTGTCCCACCGACACGGCTCCGCGTTGAACGGCCCATACCTCATGATGTGACGCTGATGTAGAAATGGCGATCAGGTCGCGGGCCATATCCTCGGTGATCTCGCCGGGCCATGCTTCTGGCATATATTGCCACACCGCCGGATCGTTCAGTAATGTGCGGTAGGTCGCCGTATCCGTTTCGCGCCATTTTCGCAGGTGACAGTGGTTCTCGTGCCTTCCCGCACGCCACGAAAGCGGCGTATGAGGGTCGCGCCAGTCTGGACGGTTCTTTGTCTCGTCCAGTTGCACGGCGATCCATCCAATCTGGACCGGACAAAAAGCAATCGGTACGCGCTTTTCCCGAAGTTCCTTAATCTGGCTTTTTGTCAAAACACCGGCCCACCGTTTCGGTGCTGCGAAGGCATCTGCAACCGGTTCACGATTTGAATAGATTTCTGGCTTTTCCATAGCGCCTCCCCCGATGCGCGTGAAATTTCTGTGGATGCCGGACATGCACGTTGCGCCCAACCAAAATTTGGATCGTCCGGCGTGCAGATCCGCTTTCGACACTCATGCTCGCGCAATAAATTTACATCGAAATTGCCCTTTCCCGCATTCACAAAAAATAACATTTCGTTGCGGTTCAACAGGAGCCCTTGCTTGAATAGAGTGACAAGATCGGTCGGGCCGCGCTTAGAACGCCATGCGGAAGCCGAGGATTGCCGCAGTGTCCTGCTGCCCGCCGATATGGCCGTGATTGAAGGCGTGGATTGCACCGATGTAAATCTCGCTGTCCTTACCGACGGGGGTGCCATAGGTGATCGACAGATCAATCTCGCGCTGGCTGGGAGTATAGTCGATCTCGACATCGCTATAGGTGATTCCGGTCGCGCTCCGGGCGACGGGAAGCGCAATTGTCGTGCCGCCTGAGGTGACGGCCACCGGCATGTATAGACCGATGCTCAACTTGTCGCCGCGCCGGAAAACATCAGCTTCGCCGGCTTCTATACTGAACGCGTTGAAATGGATGTCCGAGCGCTCCGACATCGCGTCACCCGCACCGCCCGGTGCCATGCCGAATGTACCGCCAAACTGCACAAAGCCTGTTGCCCCGATATTCCGCATATAGCCCAGTTCCAGTGCCGCCAGCGTGCTGCGCGTGTCGCGGATGCCCGGTATCAGGCTGCCATCATCGCGGGCGATATTCAGACCGATGAAAACCTCGCCGCCTGCGGCATCAATCGTTTGCCCGAAAGAGGCGGCAACCACCGGATCAGAACCTGCGCGACTGATAGAACCACCTGTCGCATCTGGACCCAACATCGCCAGTTCGATCCCTTCATGTTCAAGCGTCATGCTGCTGCCGCCATAGGCGCGCAACAATCCGGAACGCGGCGCGTTGCCGAACATGGATGACCAGAGGCGTTCTGAAACAGGCGCCGCTGTCGTGGTCGCGGCAAGCGCTTCGCCGGGCATTGAGAAATCACCGCCCAGAAGGTCCGTCACGAGAACTGGTGTCGCTTCGAGGCTGCGGATGATTGCGTCACCCGTGGCCCCACCTGCAACGATCAGGGGTGTATCCGTGCTATGCGTGCTGCCATCCGCCATTCTGGCAACCGGTGTGCCGATGGGCAGCAGTGCCGCACGGACATCCAGAAATCCGTGTCCCCATTCATCGCTATAATCGTGAAAAAAACCCGATCCGGGCACGACTTCCAGACTGCCAGACCGTGTGAAGCCGTTGAACCGGTTGTCGGCAGTGGCGATCAGACGTGCGCGCAGATCATGCGGCGTCAGATTGGGAAAGGCCTCGGCCAGCAAGGCAATGGCCCCCGACACCATCGGCGCAGCAAAGGAGGTGCCAACAAACAGGTCGTAGGACGAGTTGCTGCCGGTCGTGGCCGCGTTCCAGGTTCCATCAGCAGCAAGACACCATCGGGCGGCGTCCAGGCAGGCCGAAGACAGGCGTTGCGCGCCCAGGATACGGTTGTTGTCGAAATCCGGCACGCCGCGGATCACTGTCAGCCAGCCAATTTCAAGCTCTGGCGCAAAGCGGGGCAGGGCTTCCATGATTCCGGATTGGGTGGCACCGGGGTCATTATCTGCCGCGAAAACAACGACAGCGGTTTCGGTGTAGCTACGCAATGCGGTCAAGTAATCTCTGTCTGCCGAGTCTATGAAAATACGCTGAAAGTTTGCACTTGTAGCGCGATCATTGAAGCCCCATGAGTTGTTTTGCACGACTGCACCAGAGGTTCTGGCGCGGTTGGTTGCCTGAATTCGGCTTTCAGGTGTATCGAAGAGGCCCAGCAATAGATTGGCACCATGTGCGACACCGATCATGCCGGACGCATTGCCCGCTGCAACCGATGCGACCGCCGTGCCATGGGATTCCAAGTCTCCCGCGACGCTTCCCGCGGCGATCCGACCGGAAATGCTGTCATGCGTCGCTAAGAACCCGTCATCGACAATTGCAATGGTCTGGCCTGCACCTGTCAGGCCGACAGCATGGGCGTATTCGATCCGTGCCGAGGCAAGCGAATAGCTATTATAGAGCGGCTCTGTATCCGGATTTCGTTGTCGGTCGCCATTGATGTCAGTGTACCAGTCGATGCGCTGTTCGCGATAGTTAGGCGAGTTCCGCAATTCGCGTGCTCTGTCCTCGAACACGTCGAAACTGCTGACGAAAAACGCAGACAGCGCATCTGAACTCAGGTTGTTGCCATAGATCGGTGCCAGCAACGCCCCAAGCGCGCCGGTGTCGCTGTCGCCACCACCACATCCGGCCAGAAACAAACAAGCTGCGGCGGAATAGGTAAGGCCGTTGGCGGATCGGATGGCCAAAAGCGATGCTCTCCCTCTAAATGGACGACCTGCATCTACGACAAAAAGGTCACATTCAGAAAAACGGCACGGCCCCGCCTCATGTTAGCGCGAATTTCTATAATCCGACAACAAGGTATAGTCAGTTGTTGACGATTTTGCGCATATGTTGATTAACTACCCTGCGCCCGCAACTGCCTGCTCTTGATCCAGTTCCAGCCTAGAATGGCCAGCACAAGAAACGCCCCTCCAGCCTCGATCAGTTCATCAGGATTGAAGATAGCGATCACGCCCGGCACCACCAGGATGCGCGACAGCTTGTCCATCCAAGTGAACAGATAACCTTCGATCGCAGAGGCAAAGCCCACCAGTCCGATCACGACGATGATGCCAGTCCAGATGACATACCATGTCTCGCCACCCATGATGATTTCAGGGTTGTAGACCATGAAGGCAGGGATCAGATACAGCCCCTTGGCGTATTTCCACGCCTGTATGCTTGTCTCCATTGGTTTCGATCCCGCAATCGCGGCCCCTGCGAAACCTGCAAGCGCAATGGGCGGTGTCACGTTGCTGTCTTGGGAATACCAGAACACGACCAAATGGGCGATCAGCAGCGGTATGCCGAATTCCTGATTGAGGGCAGGGCCCACCAGCACGATCAGCACGATATAGGCCGCAGTCACTGGCAAACCCATGCCAAGGATCAGACTGGCCAGCAGCACGAAAATCAGCGCCAGTGCCAGATTGCCGCCGGACAAAGAGATCATCATGGACGAGAATTTCAGCCCCAACCCCGTCAGCCCTACAACTCCGACGATAATACCGGCCACGGCACAGGCTACACTGACAGCAACCGCGTTCCGCGCGCCCAGTTCCAGCGCCTGCGCGATCAGGCGCAGACCGCTGATGACGGCGTCCCGCAGTCGGTCTATGGTCACGGGCTTGCCTGACCGCGGGTCGAGCACGATCAATGTAAAACCTGCTCGCAACGCGGTCACAGCGATCACCGACAGGATGGCCCAGAAACCCACACGGGTCGGCGAGATATTGTTGACCAGAAGGTAGATCAACACCAGCAAGGGCACGATGAACTGCCAGCCAGCCGCCAGAACATGCCGGACAATGGGCAGATCGGCGGCGGACAGGCCCGTCATGCCCGCCTTCATCGCCACGAGATGGACAAACAGATAGACCGTTCCTAGATAGAGAATGGCCGGAAAGATCGAAACCATGACAATGTCGATATAAGGCACATTGGTATATTCCGAGATCAGAAAAGCACCAGCGCCCATCAGCGGCGGTGTGATCTGCCCGCCGGTCGAGGCCGCGGCCTCGATCCCGCCTGCCTCTTTAGCCTTGTAGCCCAGCTTTTTCATCAGCGGGATCGTAAAGGCGCCTGTGGTGACCACATTTGCTATGGCCGAGCCTGAAATTGAACCCATACCCGCCGAGGCAATGACAGCCGCTTTGGCAGGTCCACCTGGTTTGCGGCCAGTGGCGGCAAAAGCCAGATCAATGAAGAACTTGCCCGCGCCGGTGACTTCCAGAAAAGCACCGAATAGCACGAACATGAAGACATATGTGGCCGCGACCCCAAGCGGCAGACCGAAGATCCCTTCCTGTCCCAGATAGAGTTGTCCCACCAGACGGTCCACACTGGCCCCGCGATGCGACAGGATGCCGGGCATCCATTCGCCCAGCCAGGGCAGGGCCCCGCGCGGGCCGGCCAGCGCATAGGAGATAGCAATCATGCCGATGATTGTCATGCCAAGCCCTACGACGCGGCGACTGGCTTCAAGCACGGCGATGGTGGCGATGATACCCACGATGATATCGGTCTGAGACCACCAGCCGGCGCGGTCGATAATATCGTCCAGAAAATAAAATATGTAGAACCCGCTCAGGAAAGCGGCCGTCAGAAAGATCGCATCCACGACCCAGCCGATAGTCCCGCGCGGACGGCTCGCGCCCGTGATCGGGAAAATCAGAAACGCCAGAAACAGGATAAATCCCAGATGCGCAGAGCGTTGGTAGAACAGCCCCATCGGTTCGATGCCCGCTGTATACATCTGGAACAGCGACATCGCGATAGCCACAAGCGTGATCGCCCACAAGATAGAGCGCGGTTGGAAGCGGTCGGCAGACTGTGCTGTCAGCGGCAGATCAGGAGCGTCGCTATCAGTCGCTGTCTCGTTCGTTCTGGGGTCGCTCATGGTCATGTCCTGTCGGTGCTGAGTCTGGAGGGATGTCACGGCTTGTCCGGACTTGCCGGTCAGGGAGTTCCTGTTTTCAGGCGCAGTGTCAGTCTGGAGCCTGCCGCCATCGCGCTCAGATGAAGGGTGCGGTTCTGGCCGCGCAGCTTGTGGTCAACGCGCGGCGCGCCCACCTGCAGGCGCAGCGCATTTCCGTGGATCTGCTCGTCGATGCCGTCGATCCAGTAGCCACCGCCCTGCGCGGAACGCAACGCCCCGCGCCCTGCGACCTCGCCCAGACCTGCGGCGAAATCATGCAGATAGGATCGCGTCAGGATCATCTTGCCTCTCCGGTTCTCGAAGCAGTCTGCCACGGCACCGCCTGTCACTGAATGAGACCACGACAGGCACAGTTCCTGCCCCTCATCAAAGGCGATCTCTGCAAGCAGAACGCCCTTGCGGGTTTCGACCACAAGAGCGTCACTTGCCCGAAGGGGCGATGCGCAAAAGCATGACGCGACCAGAAGGGCGGCCACAACGTGCCGCCCGCCCAGCTTTAGCATCAAGGACGCTGGTGGTCCTGTACCGCAGCACCGACTTCTTCCAGATAACGCAATGCGCCAGGATGGAAGGGAATCGGCGTCGAGGCCACGGAGAAGTCGATCGTGGTATCATTCGCCGCAGGATGGATCGCGATCAGTTCGGCGACATTTTCATACATCGCCTTTGTGATGTTATAGGCCAGTTCCTCGTCCATATCGGCATGGACAACCAGAACGTTCGGCGTGGAAATGGTCAGCACCGCTTCACCCATGCCGTCATACATACCTTCGCGCAAAGTATAGGGTGCAAAAGTCGGTTCCGCTTCGCGCGCCTTGGCGATCTCGTCCTCGGTCAGACCTACAACCGAAATGCTGCGTGTGGCTGCAAGGTTCATGATCGACGATGTGGGCGGTCCGACGCTCCAGAAACCTGCTACGATATCGCTATCGCGGATCGCATCGGCGGTCTCGTTGAAGTTCAGGCGCTGCGGCTCGAAATCGTCATAGCTGAGCCCGTTTGCGGCCAAAATGATCTGCGCGCTAAGCTCTGTGCCCGATCCCGGTGCGCCAACCGACACACGCTTGCCGCGCAGGTCTTCAAGGCTGCTGATCCCGCTATCGGCCAGGGTCACAAGCTGCACCGCGTTCGGATAGATCGAGGCCAGTGCGCGTGCTTCAGGGATCTGTCGCCCGTCAAAAGCGCCTGTGCCGGTAAAGGCCTGATAGACGGTGTCAGCCAGTGCCAAGGCAATATCGCTGTCGCCGCGCTGGATCAGTGCCATGTTTTCCACCGAAGCGCCGGTAACCTCGACGCTAGCGCTGTAGCCGTCGACATATTTGCCAATTACTTCAGCCAGACCACCACCATAGGGGTAGTAAACGCCGCCGGTGCCGCCCGTCGCGATCGACAGTTCCTGTGCTTGCGCCGCAGGCGCAATCGCAATGGCTGCCGCAGCTGCAAAAAGCAGATGTCTCATGATAATCTCTCTCCCAGTTTTGTGGGCGCGTTTGTCGCGCACTTGGTGCAGGAAAAGAACACTTTGCTGGCGGTCACGTCAACCGGCTTTGGCCCCAAACGGCAGGACACGGCTGCCATTGCGCCGAAGAGCATTACTGTTGCAGTTGTTTTCATGCAGGCTGCAACGGCCATTTCTCCAGCTTTGGCGTCTTTTGGGAACACGCCAGTGAAGCACTGGGGCGGTAGGGCAGCGCGTCCCTTTGATTGGAGGGGGCGGCGCGCGCGGAAACACCGTCTAAACGACACCGATGACCACCTTGGCTGAGTCGCACACCGGCGAGCCTCAACTTCGAATTGTGGCAGGTTTGGTGTGACGAAACGCACCAGTAACCATTTATTGATACTATTTTGCACATTTTGGGGTGATTGTTTCGCAACTGCTCGCGGAAAATGCGGCAAAATAGTGTTTTTCTATTGTCGAAACCCAAAAAGTTTCTTTAAGGTTGAGCTTACATTAACAAGTCATTCTGGGGCGTGTCTGCAATCCATCTGCCACTGGGAAGACTATATTTCAAGAAACGGAAAAAGGGGAATCCGAAGTGTCAGTATCGAATATTATGGCCAAAACAATGGCAAGCTTGACGGTTTTGGTGATGTCGTCAGAAACACTTCTGGCAATGGGGTCCCATAGCGGACGTCCTGTATCGCGATTTTTTGATCGCGGTTCCTTCACGCCCGGCAAAGGCCAAGAAACGGTTGTAAACACCAACACACCTGCAAGCGTACCTGAGATTGATGCCTCTACGGGCCTTCTGGCCATGGCAGCAGTGCTCGCTGTTGTTGCTTTTGTGTGGGAACGCAATCGCCGTCGTCACGCCTGATAAGTTCCGGCAAAGTCATTCTCAACGCGAGTTTGATTTTCGAGGGATAGAAAAAAGGGGCAGGTTTTCCTGCCCCTTTTTCAATGTGACGTCACATGACATTACTTAGGCAGTAAAACACTGTCGATGCGGTGGATTACACCGTTCGAGCCGATGATGTCGGCTTGGGTGACATTGGCACGATTCACACGCACGCCATTCGTTGCGTCGATATGCACGCTCTGGCCCTGAACGGTCTCGACATCCAGACGCTGACCCAGCAGTTGGTCGGACGTCACAGCGCCCGGCACGACGTGATAGGTCAGGATCGACACCAGTGTGTCCTTGTTTTCGGGCAGCAGCAGCGACTCGACTGTACCAGCTGGCAGTGCGGCAAAGGCCGCGTTGGTGGGCGCGAAAACGGTGAACGGACCATCGCCCTTGAGCGTTTCGGCCAGTTCCGCGGCACCGACTGCAGCAACAAGCGTGCTGAACTGGTCGTTGCTGGCCAGAATATCCACTACATCGGGTTGCGTCATGGCTGGCGCGCAGGCGGACAGCGTTGCAACAAAGGCGGCGGCAGCCCCTGCTTTGAACAGGCTGCGGCGGCCTGCCCCAAGCTGGGTAAGTTTGGTCGTTTCGGACATCAGTATCTCCCCGGTTGAATTTCAGTTTTTCTCGTTACCACACACTAAAGTTACGGCGCTTCCAGTGTGGTGGATCACTCTGAATGGAACAGGGTCGTCTTTTCGCCGTATTTCCGGGTTGACGGGATGCGCCAGCCATCGTCCCAGTGGCATGTCCGTCGGTGCAGCAATATTCCTGCCATTCGAATAACAATACTAAAAGTCGCCACGTGTAGGGCAAGACAGGGAACCGCGCGGCATGCCTGTGCGTTACTCATACTCAACTGTGACTGAAAGGAGGCCACCATTATGGACCGCCTTAGCATCTACCTAACGCTCGCCGTGGGGGCGATGATCACGGGTGGCTGTGTCATCGCTGTCTTGTCACTTGGCTGGTATTCGTGGACCGCCATCAGCAGCGCCGCTGCGATAGGCATGCTATTCACATGGCCCGCAAGCTATGCGATTTCCCGCCGCATCAAGCGGCAAGACCCGCACTGGGACGACAGCAAAGCTGATCATGTGGATCACGTGATCCCTGATCCGTCGAAACCCGAAGTCTGACTCTGCCCCAAGCGCCGGAACCATTACATCAAAGGCCAGAGGCCGCTGTGATGGCACGCGACCTGTGTCCTTTAACCTCAGGTAATGGCTTCCAGCCGTTCTTTGGACAGATCTCCGGGCACAATCGTGATCGGAACCGAAAGCGTCCCCGCGCTGCGCGTCAACTGGCTGACCAGCGGGCCGGGGCCCTTCTTGTCAGTGCCTGCACCCAGAACCAGAATGCCGATCTCTTTGTCCTCGTTGATCTGTGCCAGAATTTCTGTGACGGGTTCGCCCTCGCGGATCACCAGTTCGGGGTCGATCCCCTGCTTGTCGCGCATCCATTTCGCAAACACCTCGAAATGGGCGTGAATACGCTCGCGGGCTTCCTCGCGCATGATGTCACCGACACCGATCCAGTGGTTGAACTCCTCGGGTGGGATGACCGACAAAATCTCGACCCCGCCGCCAGAGCGTGCAGCCCGCATCGCGGCAAAGCGCATCGCATTCAGGCACTCGCGGCTGTCATCCAGCACAACCAGAAACTTACGCATATCATCTCTCCCTCGGTGCGCGATCATGGCGCAACGCGGCGGCCCGCGCAACTGTCCGCGCGCGACGATATCGCAGCGGATTCGCTTCGTCTTGGCGGAAGTATCCCAGTGCGGCCGCGGATCAACCCGCCGTTGCGGCCCAATCCCAATACAGTGCGCGAGCGCGGGTAGTAATCGGTCCAACAGGGTAGCGTGTATCGTCAAAGGCGGTCACGGGCGTCAGCTTGCTCATGTTGCCGCTCAGGAAAACTTCGTCGGCGGCATGGAAATCTTCAAAGCTCAGAACGGTTTCATGCAATTCGATCCCGTCGGCGCGTAGGTTGGCGATATGGCGCGCGCGGGTGATGCCCGCCAGAAAAGTGCCGTTTGCGATAGGCGTGAAGACGACACCGTCCTTGACCATGAACACGTTTGCCGTGGCGGTTTCGGCGACATTGCCCATCGCATCGGCCACCAGCGCATTGCCGAACCCTTTGGAGCGCGCTTCGGCCAGCATCCGTGCATTATTGGGATAAAGACAGCCCGCCTTGGCGTTGACAACAGCGCTTTCCAGAACCGGACGGCGGAACCTCGTGCGGGTCAAAGTGGTCGACGCGCCCTCGGGCGGCATCGGGATTTCCTCCAGACAGATTGCGAAGCCCGTGCTGTCCGGCAGTGGCACAATGGCGGTCGGATCACCGTCAAGGCCCCAATACATCGGCCTGATATAGACCGCGGCTTCTTTGGGATAGGTGGCAAGACCCTCGCGGATGATGCCTACCATATCCTGCGTCGCAACGGTGGGCGTGATCATCAGCGCCTCGGCAGAGCGGTTCACGCGCGCGCAATGCGCGTCAAGATCGGGGGCCATTCCGTTGACATAGCGCGCCCCGTCAAAAACCGTGCTGCCCAGCCAGCTACCATGATCGGCAGCGCGCATGATGGGCAGGTTGTCCTCGTACCATTGGCCGTTGAAATAGGTGCGGATGTTCGTGCCGGTTGCCATGGTCAGTCCCTTGTCATTGATAGGCCGACTTTACCAGCCGTTGCGGGGTGGTAAAGCGTCGATCTGGCGGGAACACCTAGTAAAGCGGCTCTTCATAAACGCGCAGACCGTCGATTGTCAGGCCTTTGATGGCACCGTTGCCATTGCGATCTAGGGCTAAAACCACCCCTATCCGGTCAGCACGGTCCAGCGCCTCAAGCTCCAATGCGCGCTCTTTCGGGGCGAAATAGCGGTCGAACGGAAAGCTGAGGATGATCTGATCCCCCATCGCATATTCGAACCTGCCGCGGATAACCGGTGCCTCGCCTTGCGGCGGCTCTGCAAACAGGGCCTGCGCGCGCCAATATCCGTCGTCGCCTTCGGTCAGGGTGACATAGACCGGGGAGTCGCTTTGCAGGGCAGGATCGACAGTTACCGTGCCGCGCGGAATGCGCGTAATCTCGAGGTTAAGGATCGCGTAATGTCCGCGAAACAGATCGCGCGGGTCGATGGCACCGGTTTTCAGCACCACCTCGCGACCGTCGCGCAGCAATGCGGCGCGGTCGGTCACCATCCTTGCCAGTGCTGCGGTTTGCACCAAGCCTAGAGCTACAATCGCGGCGGCCAACCAGCGGGCGCGCAGGGCGCGCGTCATGTTCCTGCCCCCCGCTTGGGATCAAGTCGTGTGGCGATCCATGCGCCCCCTAGCAGCACAACACCTGCACCCAGATAGAAGCCGCTTGTCCCAATCAAGCTGCCAACGGTCTCGCCGTAGATCACGAGCAAGGCCAGAACAAATCCGGCCATCCCGATATTGCGCAAGTTGCGCAGGTCCAGCCGCCAGCCCATCCGCGTGATCCAGATAAACAACGCCAGTAGCACCGTCTCGGGGATCAGTGGCAGGGTTGGCAGGCCGTGCACCGTCAGCACGATCACGCCTGCACCAAGGGCGATCCAAAGATCATAGCGGAGCGTCCAGTGCCGGATATGTCCGGTCATGGCCATAGCCAGAGAGGGCAGCATGACGATCAAGGGTAACAAGGAATGCCAAAGCGTCGGAGGGTCATCGGCTTGGCCACCATAGGGTTCCGGCGCGGTCCCGAGCGTCAGAAAGAACGTCACCAGTCCAAGCATCAAAACCGCATAGCCCAAAGCGGCCCCTTCAAAGCCGCGCAGCCAGCCACTTGCCGACAAGGAGGCCAGCAGGCCGGAAATGGCAACCACAGCGGCACCCGCCAGAAAAAGCGCCGCCTGCTCTGGCGCAGTGGCCAGAGCGACAACGCTCAACAGCCAGAAGCACAGGGCTATCACGCTCAGATGCGCGCCGATACGGCTATGGGTCCACCATGCCAGCGCTGCCCCCACAAGCCACCATCCCAGATAGGGAAGGTTCACATCGCTTTGCTGCGCGAAGCTGTCGAACTGCATGCCGTGCCAAAGCGCGAACAGGCCAATCGCCAGTGCCAGCGCCATTGTGCCCCGCGTGAGCAAAGCGGCCAGCATCGTCCCCGCGCCCCAAAGCCAGACGGCGTCCGCCGCATTGCCCTGGATGTGGTAGATCTGGCTGACCAGCATGATGCCTGCGCCGAACATGCCGCAGGCCAGTAGCATCAGAGCTTCATGCCACCAGTAAAGCCCGCGTAGCCCTGTCCAGAGCGCGGCACCCCAAGCGGCCCATAGTCCCAGAACGACCAGAAGCAGACGTGAAAGGCGGCTCATGTCTTCCCAGTTGGCAGCTACAAATGTCATCGCTGCAAAGCACAGGCACACAACCCCAGCACTGATTACAAAAGCGTTGAAGCTGAAACGGCGCTGTCCACTGTCCAGATCGGCCCGCAACCGCAAGGCGGTTTCCGCATCCACCAGGCCACGGTCACACCAGTTTGCGATGGCATCACCGATCACGGCGTTTTTGCTTTTGAAATGCATGCTCAAGTCCCGCTTGTCGGGCGAGACTGCACCGGATCGGATGGCGGGGTAAAGTGGGGAAATCCCGACCTGCAGGCGTCAGGCAGGACAGAAAAAGCCCGACCCAAAAATTAGGGCCGGGCATTACTGTACTGAAAATGTGCTTTTCATTTATTGAAGTCACAAGCCGGAAATCCGGCGGCACTTTTGAACGAAACGTACCGAGATCCGCGACGGGACGGGCCGCGTTCTCACCACTTGAGTGGTAGGTCAGGCGTGACAGTTTTGCGTGTCAATTTCGTGACGCCTATCGCGCGTTTTTCGGGCAGAAAGCATGCTTTTAAGACCCGATCGCTCATATTGCCTTTGGTCTTCCGTTTAGTTCGCTTGCGGCTGTGCCTCGGCCAGAAGCGCGTTCAGATCAAGACGGCTATTGACCATTTTCAACTGCCCTGCAGCGTCGCGGGGCCAGTCTTCAGGTGCGCGGTCGCGGTAGATCTCGATACCGTTTCCGTCGGGATCGCGGAAATAGATAGCCTCGGACACGCCGTGATCCGCTGCCCCGTCCAGTTCGACCCCGCAGGCCAAAACCTGTGCCAGTGCCGCCCCCAAAGCCGCGCGGTCAGGATAGAGAAAGGCGGTGTGGTAAAGGCCTGTATGCCCGGGCGGTGCAGGATGCCCGCCAAGACTTTCCCATGTGTTCAGCCCGATATGGTGGTGATACCCCCCCGCCGACAGGAATGCCGCTTGCGCGCCATAGCGCTGTTGCAACGCGAACCCCATCACATCGCGGTAGAAGGCAATGGCGCGGTCCAGATCGGCCACTTTCAGGTGGACATGCCCGATACGGGTTTGAGGGTTGGCAGAATATTCTGTCATGCTGCGGTCTCCTTTTGGTGCAACCAAGATACCTCTCGCGGACCATCGGGATAAGGCCAAGAATTGCACCATACCTGTGCAGTTGCGCGGATGACGGGCGACACAAGGCATTGTGATTTGAGAATATGTCCCCGATCAGGTTTTAGGGGCACGGAAAACCGCTGCGGCGGTATGAAACACCACAATGACACGGGGCACAGGCAGGCCCGCAGGAGGCATCATGGCAGATCGCTGGACAAGACGGACACTTTTGGCGGGCGCGGCGGCGGCGCTATGGATGGGGCGCGCGGGCGCGGTTCAGGAACCCAACGAACGGCCAGCGACGGGCGCAGTCCGCAATAACCTGTCGTCATTCCGCGCGATCCGCTGGCAGGACCATTTCGACACGCTAGAGAACGGGGTTATCCTTGCTGACACTCGGTCAAAGGCTGTGCATTTCTGGTCCGAGGATGAAAGCACCTACCGTCTTTACCCCAGTTCGGTGCCCGCCAGCGAGGATTTGACACGGCTGGGTTATACTCGCATCGTGCGCACCCGTGTCGGCCCCACATGGACGCCTACACCGTCCATGCGCGAGCGTGATCCCAGCCTGCCGGTGACGGTCGCGGCGGGGCCCGAAAACCCGCTTGGCACCCATGCTTTATACCTGAGCTGGCAGTATTACCTGATCCACGGCACCCATGACACGCGCAAGATCGGGCGCGCGTCATCCGATGGCTGTATTGGTCTCTATAACGAGCATATCGAAGAGCTTTTCAGCCTCGCGCGCGTGGGCACGCAGGTTCGTCTGATCTGACTTGATTGATTGGCGGGGTCGTTTTCACGAGTCAACGGCCTGCACGTCAATGCGCGGCCTGTTGTCAACTTGCAATGCGGCGCATGAGCCGCATCACGGATGATGCCATCGCTGACTGCACCAGTGACAGGAGCGCCGCCAACGCGGCAATCATGCCTGCTGCGGCATGCCAGACAGGGTCCGCCACCCGCATGGTCAACCGCAAAAGCCGGCTCTTGCCGAGTGTTTCCGCCACACCCACCATGCGCGGCCCCAGAGCCTCCGAGACGCGGGCTATTCGAGACAGATCCGTTGGGTCATCGACATATTTCATCAGGTGCAACCCGTCCAAGGTGCCGGTGCGACGCACCATCCGTCCGGTATCTTCAATGATCTTGGTGGCAGGGCTTAATATGGCAGGTCGCATCAAGTCAGCGACGTCCTGCGTGCGACGCGCCGAGGGCAGGCGCGCCCAGTCGATGCCAGCACGTGCGGCGCGCATCAGCGGGCGCGTCAGGGTCGCGGGCAGGCGGTTCATAGCCTTGGCCATCTTTGCAAACCCCGCCCCAGCCTTGATAGAAAGCGAACTGCCGCCACTGGCTACGGTTAAGGCCACGGCGGTCAACCCGATGGCGGACAGGATCATCTCAACCTGATCTACATCGCGCCCCGCAAGATGTGCACCTGCGCCGCGTGTCAGGCCAGCGACGTCGCCGATCACGGAAAGATCGACAGGCGCACGGCATAGCAAGATTGCCGAGAGCTCGCAGGTGCTGGCGTCGATCGTGCAGCGGGCGCATTTCTGGCCTGTCATCCATAGGCCGTGATCGGTGCTGTAGGCTTCATCGCGCCTTACAGTCACATCGGGCGGCAGGTTGATCCCGCGCTCGGCCGCAAGCGATTCAATTGCTGTGATGGCCAGCCAGTTGCGTGGTGTCTCGGCCAGCAAACTGGTGATCCGTGCGGAAACCGTTTCAGCGGTCGCCGCGCGCAACAGCGCGCGCTCCGAAGCAGCGGCGATACCTTCCTGGCTGCGTGCAGTGAAGGCCGCACCTGCCGGTGAATGCAACAGCGTCCATATATTGAAACCTGACACGGCCAAGGCACCGATCAGACAGCATGACAGGACAATGCGTGCCAGCCATCTGATCGGGGATTGACGCATCAACTGCGGATCATGCCCACGATATCATAGGTCTTCTGAAGGATCGGGGCTGCGATCTCGCGGGCGCGTGCGGCGCCCTGTCCAAGAACGCGGTCGATTTCTGCGGGCTCCTGCATCAGCCGCGCCATTTCCGACGAGATGGGCGACAGCTTTGCCACCGCCAGTTCAGCCAGCATGGGCTTGAACTCGGAAAACGGCTTGCCGCCCACATCGCGCAGGACATCGTCCACCGAACTGTCGGAAAGCGCGGCATAAATATTCACCAGGTTGCGTGCATCCGCCCGACCCGCAAGCCCTGCGGCTTCGGATGGGAGCGCCTCGGGATCGGTCTTGGCCTTGCGGATTTTCTTGGCGATCGTGTCGGCATCATCGGTCATATTGATGCGGCTGGCATCTGACGGGTCAGATTTCGACATTTTCTTCGTGCCATCGCGCAGGGACATCACGCGTGTCGCCGCTCCTTCGATCACAGGTTCCGTAATGGGAAAGAAATCCACGCCGTAGTCATGGTTGAACTTGGCCGCCACATCGCGCGTCAGCTCCAGATGCTGTTTCTGGTCCTCGCCCACGGGTACATGGGTTGCATGGTAAAGCAGAATATCGGCAGCCATCAGCGCGGGATAGGCGAAGAGCCCGAGCGAGGCGTTTTCTGCATTCTTGCCCGCCTTGTCCTTCCACTGGGTCATCCGCCCCATCCAGCCCATGCGGGCTACGCAGTTGAACACCCATGCAAGCTGCGCGTGCTCGACAACCTGGCTCTGGTTGAAAAGGATCGACTTCGCAGGATCAAGACCCGCTGCGATATAGCCCGCAGTCAGTTCGCGGGTCTGGCGGCGCAATGCCTCGGGGTCTTGCCAGACGGTAATGGCATGCATGTCGACCACACAATAGATCGTGGGCGCGCCACTATCCTGCATCTGCACGAAACGCTTGATCGCGCCCAGATAATTGCCAAGGGTCAGCCCGCCCGAGGGCTGGATGCCGGAAAATACGCGCGGTGTAAAACCGGCGCTCGGGTTGGATTGCGTGTGGACCGCATCCGCCATGATGACTTCTCCGTCTGGATTTATTGGTCTGGCTGGCTTACCCATGCCCCAAAGCCCCGTCAAGCAGAGGTCAATGATGCAGCGTTATGACGACACAGAGCAGGGCGGCGGCGCAGGCCCCAGTCCGATCAATCCGCTTCCCCCTGTCGTGATCGTGCTTTTCGCCGCGATCATGGCGGTCGAGGCAATGTTCACCCTTGGCGCGCAGGGCTTGGCTGGTGGGCCGCAAGCCATAGGGTGGCGCTTGGGCGCGATCCAGACCTATGCGTTCTCGGCTGATATCTTTCAGTGGATGCTGGCCAATGGTCGCTGGCCTGCCGAACATCTGTTGCGTTTTGTCAGCTTTCCGTTCGTGCATGCGAATTTCACCCATGCGCTGTTTGCGGGGATCATGGTTCTGGCGCTCGGCAAGTTCGTGGGCGAGGCGTTTCGTGGTTGGGCCGTGCTGGTGGTCTTTTTCGGCGCCTCGATCGGTGGTGCAGTGATTTACGGCATGATTGTCGGCAGCGGTGTCCCGCTGATCGGTGCATTTCCGGGTGTCTATGGCCTGATCGGGGCCTTTACCTATGTCTTGTGGCTGCGGCTTGGGCAGGAAGGCGGGCCACAGCTGCGTGCTTTCACGCTGATTGCGTTCCTGATGGGGATACAACTGGTATTCGGGGTCCTGTTCGGTGGAAGTGCGGACTGGATCGCCGATCTGGTTGGCTTTGTCTGTGGCTTCGCGCTGTCCTTCGCCGTCAGTCCGGGTGGCTTTGCGCGGCTGCGCGACAAGCTGCGTCACGAATAGGGCGATGTTGTCCTTTGGATATTTGACGCAGGAAGAAACGCGCGGCCCTAGGCGCTGCCACCTCGTTGGAAGGCGCGGCGGAATTCGCCAAGGCGGAACGCGCCGATCAACTGGCCGGTGAGGAAATAGCTGATCATCCCGACCGCGATCAGCCCCAAGAGCGCCAGATAGCGCCAGCCGGCCATTGCAAAGAACGGGGTAAGCAATGTCATAGCGCCCCAGAGAAAGCCTCCCATGACCAGTGAGGCCGCGATGATCCGCCATATGCGCGCGTGAAAACGGAGGTCGAAGCGGGCCACATCGCCCATCGGGCGGGTTCCAGCAATGAGCAAAGCGACCATGATCCATGCCGCAAGACTGGTGGCGATCGCCGCCGCGATCCAGCCGATAAGCGGGGCCAGACCAATCGCGACAAGGGCGTTGACCACCATGGCGACAACGGCATAGCGGAAGGGGCTGCGGGTGTCCTCACGCGCGAAGAACAGCGGTTGAAGGATTTTCTGGATCACAAAGGCAGGAAGGCCCAGACCGTAGACTGCCACGGCCATCGCGATGGCTGCGCTGTCATCCGCTGTAGTCGCGCCGCGCTCGAACAGAACCGAGACTAGCGGCAGCGGCACGACCACAAGCGCCACGGCGGCCGGAATTGTCAGGGCGAGCGAGACCTCGGCCGCACGGCTGAGCGCGTCGCGCCCGCCTTTTGTGTCATTCGCCGCCAACCGGCGCGACAGATCGGGCAGAAGCACCACGCCAATGGCGATGCCGACGACGCCAAGCGGCAGTTGATACAGACGGTCAGCCGCGTAAAGCCAGCCGACAGCGCGGTCGAAATAACTGGCGACCTGCTGACCCACAAGCAGGTTGACCTGCACAACGCCGCCTGCCAGTGCTGCGGGAACCGCTATCCGGACAAGCCTTTTCATCTCGGGTGTCCAGCGGGGAAGGCGCGGCGCAAGCGCAAAGCCCGCGCGCTTTGCGGCTATCCAGACCAGCGCCAGCTGGGCAATGCCTGCCAGCGGAATGCCCCAGATCAGCGCCATGGTCACATCAAGCTCCAGTATCGCAGCACCGACCATTGCGGCGACAAGGATCACGTTCAACAGCACAGGTGCAGCGGCCGCAGCGGCAAAGCGACCCGTCGCGTTCAGCACGCCTGACAAAAGAGCCGCGAGCGAGATAAACAGGATATAGGGAAAGACGATCCTGCCGAAATCGACCGACAGCGCGAACTGCTCTTGTCCGGCAAAGCCGCTGGCCAGTGCATAGATCATCCATGGCATGAAAAGCTGCGCCGCCAGCGTCAGGATGATCAATACCGAGGCAAGCCCCGCAAAGGCGGTTTCGGCAAAGCCCTGCGCATCCTCGCCTGCCTCGTATTTCTTGGAGAACATCGGCACGAAGGCCATGTTGAACGCCCCTTCGGCAAAGAAGCGGCGGAACATATTGGGCAGACGGAAGGCCACGACATAGGCCTCGTAGGCCGGACCTGTGCCCAGATAGGCAAGGATCATCGCATCGCGCACGAAACCCAGCACGCGGCTTGCCAAGGTCCACAGCCCCACGGTCATAAAGCCGGCGATCAGGCGGATGGGTTTCATGGGCTGCGACCTTTGCTGCAAATCATCCACGGACCTATCCCAAGCAGGTGCGTCTTGGAAGGGGTCGCGCGCAGCCCTCTGCGTCAGGAAATCGCGCGCTTGGCGCCTTGCTCGATCGCATCGCGCAGTTTTCGCTCAAGCGCCTTCTGTTTGGCCAATGAGTGGAATTTCAACCCGAACATATCCTTTACATAGAAGGTATCGACCACCTGTTCGCCATAGGTCGCGATCACGGCGCTGGCGATATAGACATTGGCATTGGCCAGCGTCCGGGTCAGATCGAACAACAAGCCGGGACGGTCGCGGGTGTCTACTTCGATAATCGTATAGATCTCGGACCCTTCGTTGTCGAAGGTGATCGAGGTCGCCACGCGGAAGGCGCGTTCGCGTTTCTTGATCTTGTCGCGGCTCTTGATCGCCTCGGTCGTGACCACCTCGCCGCGCAGCGTCTTGTCGATCATCTGGCGCAAGCGGGGCAGGCGGGTTGCGTCATAGGGGCTGCCGGTTTCATCTTGCACCCAGAACACTGCCGTGGCGAAACCGTCTTTGGACGTATAGGTGCGCGCGTCGACGACATTGGCCCCGACCAGCGCCAAGGCCCCCGCGAGGCGCGAGAATATACCGGGGTGATCGGATAGCGCAAAACAGGCGCGGGTGGCATCGCGATCCTCGTCAGGGACAAGGTCGATGCGGATTTCGTCATCCGGCAGGTCACGCAGCATCGTGGCAAAGATCACTTGTGTGCGCGTATCCAGCCCCTGCCAGTAAGGCGGGTAGTGCCGCCCCAGTTCCAGTTTCAGCGCAGCCGCATCCCAGTCGCGCAGCGCTTCGCGCAATGCGCCCTTCGCCTCGGCCCCGCGATGTTCGCGGTTGAGATCCTCCAGCCCGTGTTCCAGCGCGCGGCTGGTTTCGCGGTGCAACTGGCGGATCAACATGGCTTTCCAGTTATTCCATGTCTGCGGCCCCACACCTCGAATATCGCAGACGGTCAGCACCGTCAGAAGATCCAGGCGTTTGCGCGTCTTCACCGCCTTGGCGAAATCACGCAGGGTGCGCGGGTCGGACAGATCGCGTTTCTGCGCCATATCCGACATCAGAAGATGATAGCGCACCAGCCATTCGACGGTCTCGGAATCGGCCTTGTTCAGTCCCAAACGCGGTGCCACGCGGCGCGCGATCTGCGCGCCCAGGACCGAGTGATCCTCGGTCCGGCCCTTGCCGATATCGTGCAAAAGCAGCGCAAGATAGATCACCTTGCGGTTCACACCTTCGCGCAGGATGCTTGATGCGACGGGCAGTTCCTCGACCAGCTTGCCGCGCTCGATCTCGGACAGGTTGCGGATGCACTGGATGGTATGCTCGTCCACTGTATAGCTGTGATACATATTGAACTGCATCATCGCCACAATGGGTTCAAATTCGGGGATGAAGGCGGCGAGCATCCCCAATTCGTTCATTCGCCTGAGCGCGCGTTCCGGATTGCCGTGTTTCAACAGCAGATCCATGAAAATCTGCTGCGCCTCGCGGGTGTTGCGAAGATCGTCGTCGATCAGATTGAGGTTTGCGGTAACCAGTCGCATCGCATCCGGATGGATCAGCATACCCGTTCTCAGCGCCTCTTCGAACAGCCGTAGCAGGTTCAGCTTGTCCTTAAGAAACGCCGTCTCGTTCTCGATCGCAAGGCGGTTGTGGATCACGACATATCCGGGTTTCACCTTCGGCATGCGGCGGAAAATCCGTTCCAGCAACGGACCGGACTTGACGTGCAGCGCTTCCAGCTTGGTCAGGAAAATCCGCGTCAGATCACCGACGGATGTCGCATGGCGGAAATAGTCCTGCATGAAATGCTCGACCGCGCGCCTGCCGCCCTTGTCGACATAGCCCGTCCTCTCGGCCACCTGAACCTGAAGATCGAAGGTTAGCTGGTCTGCAGGACGTCCGGTGATCAGATGCAGATGGCAGCGCACTGCCCAGAGAAAGCTTTCGGCTTTCTGGAAAGTTGCATATTCTTCGGGGCGGAACATCTTGAGCCGGACAAGATCCGCAGGGTCTTGAACGCCATGCAGGTATTTCGCGATCCAGAACAGTGATTGCAGA
Organism: Seohaeicola saemankumensis; assembly: GCF_021021435.1. Classification (GTDB taxonomy): domain Bacteria; phylum Pseudomonadota; class Alphaproteobacteria; order Rhodobacterales; family Rhodobacteraceae; genus Seohaeicola. The sequence goes on along the minus strand of NZ_JAINWI010000015.1, from coordinate 150,362 downwards.
TCGCGCAGCCCGCCTTTGCCTTCCTTGACATTCGGTTCGACCATATAGCGCTGGCCACCCTGTTTCTCGTGGCGGCTGTCTCGCTCGGACAGTTTTGCCTCGATAAACTCGCGGGCCGTGCCCTTGAAGAGTTCTGCCTTCAGCCGCCGGTCAAGATCCGCGGCCAATGCGGCATCGCCGCCCAGAAATCTGTGTTCCAGAAGAGCGGTACGGATCGTGAAATCATCACCGCCCAGGCGCAGGCAATCCTTGATGGTGCGGCTGGCATGACCAACCTTCAGGCGCAGATCCCACAGGATATAAAGCATCGCTTCGATCACGGATTCGGCCCATGGGCTAATCCTTGTCGGACTGAGAAACAGTAAGTCCACATCCGATTGCGGCGCCATCTCGCCACGGCCATAGCCGCCGACCGCGATCAGGGCGATCCGTTCATGTTGCGAGGGCTGCGCCAGCGGGTGGATCAGCCGGATCGCGACATCCTGCGCGCAGGCGACGATGCAATCCGTCAACCAGCAATAGGCGCGTGTTGCAGGCCGCGAGTCGAAAGGCTGCTGTTCGAAAGCGGCAGCGATCGCGCTACGCCCGTCCTGCAAGGCTTGCGTCAGCACAGGGACAACAGCCCCACGCATCTGTGCCGGCGCCAGCCCCGAGGTGGCCGCATCCAGCGCTTTGGCGATCGCACGGGCATCAAAAATACACGCCGCCGGACAAATCATGTTGTCCGGCGCCTGCGGCAGTTGAAGGGGATAGGTGGTCAGTGCCGGATCAGAATCCGGCACCGCCAAAGGCTCTTGGGGCAGGGTCAATTACAACCACCTGTCTGTCACGGATCTGGGCCACGGCCAGCCCACGTTCATTTGTTCCATCTGTGCGCAGACGGAAAATGCCGTTCACACCCTGAAACCCGGCACTCTGGGTCAGGGATGCACGGCTTAGCGCATCGCTTCGGCCGGAACTGACCAGCGCACCGATTGCGGCGATCCCGTCATAGGCCAGACCGCCGATCGGATGCGGAGACTCGCCATATGCCGCGGAATAGCGGCTGCGGAAACGGGCAGACATCTCGGGGTCAGGCAAGGCGAACCAGCCGCCCTGAACGCCGGGCAGATCGGTTGTTTGGCTGGGGATATCCCAACGCGTCAGACCGATATATTGCGTTGTCGCTGGCGATACGCCTGCCTCGGGCAGGAGCTGCGTCAGCAGGGGCAGTGCGCCTGCGGTGTCGGCGGTCATGAAAATAGATTCGGCAGAGCCGCTGCGCACGGCGCTGACGATCTGGGGCACGGCCTGCATCACGCCGTTTTGCGAAAACTCGTGACTGATGGCACCGACTGCTGTGCCACCGTTGCGCGCCAATGCGCCTTCGATTGCCGCAAGCCCCGCGCGCCCCGCCACGTCCTCGGAATAGACCACGACGGTGCGGCCCTTGTTCTGGCGCACCGCGTAACGGGTCAGCCGATCCGCCGTATTGTCGAAGGTCGGGCCAAGGATGAAAAGGTTGCCGCCTGCGATGGAGGTGTTGTTCGAGAAAGCGAGCACGTTCACACCGCTGGACGCCACGACGACGGCGGCCGCATTCGCGTTCTCGGCGTAAACCGGACCAAGAATGATCTTTGCCCCGTCCGACACGGCTTGCAGGGCAACCTGCTGCGCTGTCGCTGCTGATCCTGCGGTTCCATAGACGCGCAGGTCGATAGCTACATCCCCCAGATCCGCAATCGCCAGTCGCGCTGCATTCTCCAGCGCGCGGGCCAGTACCTCGTCACTGGCATTGGCCGATCCGCGCGGCACCAGCAACGCAACGGCTACCGGCGCCGAATTGTCTATGGCGGGCGCAGCACGGTCCAGCGAGGTGTCAATCGGTTCACAAGCTGCCAGCGCGCCCAAGGCCGCTATGGTAAAAACCCCCCGTCGGGAAGACTGCAGAGGGCGGATCGCCGGAGCAAGTCTTGCGAGTGCAGAAGAAAGGCATTCACGACCGACGTGGCCTAACGCCTTGCGAGCGGGTAACAGAAAGGCAAACATGGCAAGACTTCTCCCTCGACTTCGGCGGTATTTTGGGCCACCGGCACGAAGAGGGATAATAGACACCATGCAGGGAGGGTCCAGTGTTGAATCCGAAAGCGGTCAAACTCTCGCCCGGCCTCTACCTGGTCGCCACGCCTATCGGCAGTGCACGCGATATCACTCTGCGGGCTCTTGATATCCTTGCAAACGCGGATGTTCTGGTGGCCGAAGATACAAGAACACTGCGAAAGTTGATGGAGATTCACGGTGTTCCGCTGGGGGACCGTCAGGTTCTGTCCTATCACGACCATAATGGCGCCCAGATGCGTCCGCGTCTGTTGGGCCTGCTGGAGCAGGGTTTGACGATGGCCTATGCGTCTGAAGCCGGCACGCCGATGGTGGCAGATCCCGGTTTCGATCTGGCCCGCGCCGCCCGCGAGGCCGGCCATCCTGTCACCTCGGCCCCCGGGGCATCCGCCGTGGTCACAGCCCTGACCGTCGGCGGCTTGCCGACCGATCGCTTCTTTTTCGCAGGCTTTCTACCCAATAGCTCGGGTCAGCGGAAAACCGCGCTGCGCGGCTATGCCGATATTCCCGGAACTCTCGTTTTCTACGAATCGCCCAAGCGCATTGGCGCGATGTTGCGCGACTGCGCCGAGGTTCTGGGAGCCGACCGGCAGGCGGCGATCTGCCGCGAACTGACCAAGAAATTCGAGGAGGTGATCCCCGGAACGTTGGCAGATCTGGCCGAGACCTGCGCAGCAAGGACGCTGAAAGGCGAGATTGTCGTGCTGATTTCCCGAAAGTCTTCGGAGAGTATTAACGAAGTTGATCTAGAAGAGTTGATCAAAGAGGCATTGACTCGTCAGTCTGTGAGGGATGCGGCGGATGCTGTTTCGGCAAGCACGGGTCTACCACGACGCCAAGTCTACCAGATGGCCTTGAAATTGGAGCAGAAAGAATGACAGCGTGGTTCGACCCTCGAATAGCCCTTCTTCAGGCGGCACAACTCGATCTGCCTTTGCCGCCCCCAGTGGACAACGCTCGCGCGTCATCCGGTCTTGCCAAGACGCGCCAAGTGCGGGGGCAGACCTCCTATCTGGCAGGTCTGGCAGCGGAAGGCACCGTGGAACGCCATTATATAGCACGCGGGTTGTCCCTTCTGGCCAGACGCTGGCGTGGTGCGCGGGCGGAAATCGATCTGATTTTCGCCGACGGTGCGGCTATTGTTTTTGTCGAGGTCAAGAAAAGCCGCTGCTTCGAAACTGCCTTGCTGTCTTTGGGGTCGGCACAGCGGCGTCGGATCATGCTGGCCGCGACCGAGTTTCTGGGGCGGACCGTTTCCGGACAACTGACCGACATGCGGTTCGATCTGGCCATGGTCAATGATATCGGGGCGCTGGAGATCCTCGAGAACGCGTTTGGTGAGAATGACTGAGGCGCAGGCCATGGTTCGGTGATGGAACGGCAGATGCCAATATCTGCCTTTGTGATTGTCTCGCTCTTCCTGTTGGGCCATGTAAGGGCAAACCTTTAGCGGAGCCGGACATGAAAATCGCCTTTCAGATGGACCCGATCGGGCCGATCAATATCAATGCCGACACGACCTTTCGTCTCATGGAAGAAGCTCAGGCGCGCGGGCACGAGATGTTCTACTACACACCTGACCGCCTTGCCTATCAGGAGGGGCGCGTGACCGCGCGGGGATGGCCGGTGACTGTGCAGCGCGTGCAGGGAGATCATTATCATTTGGGTGACGAGGCAGAGGTGGATCTGTCCGAATTCGATGTGGTCTGGCTGCGTCAGGACCCTCCTTTCGACATGTTCTACATCACCACCACCCATCTGCTGGACCGCATCCATCCCAAAACACTTGTGGTCAACGATCCATTCTGGGTTCGCAACTCGCCTGAAAAACTGCTGGTCCTGAACTTCCCCGATCTGACGCCGCCCACGACCGTGGCGCGCGATCTGGCCACGATCCGCGCATTCAAGGACCGGCATGGCGATGTGATCCTCAAGCCGCTCTATGGGAATGGCGGCGCCGGTGTTTTTCGTCTGACTGCGGATGACCGAAATCTGTCTTCGCTGTATGAACTGTTCACCGGCTTCAGCCGAGAGCCTTTGATTGTACAGAAATATCTGCCAGCCGTGAGCAAAGGAGACAAGCGTGTGATCCTTGTCGATGGCGAGGCTGTAGGCGCGATCAACCGTGTCCCAGCGGCGGGCGAGACACGTTCGAACATGCATGTCGGTGGCCGGCCCGAGAAAGTGGACCTGACCCCCCGCGATCTGGAGATTTGCGCCCGCATCGGTCCGGTTCTGCGGGAAAAAGGACAGGTCTTCGTGGGCATTGATGTGATTGGCGACTGGCTGACCGAGATCAATGTCACCTCGCCCACAGGTGTGCAGGAACTGGAGCGGTTCGACGGGGTCAATATCGCAGCAAAAATCTGGGAAAACATCGAGGCAAAGCGCGCTTGATCAGGGTCCACCTTCCTTGATCCCCACCAGACGGTAGCTGACAGCCTCGGCGATATGGTAGCTTGTCACGCTGTCACTGCCCGCCAGATCCGCGATGGTGCGCGCGACACGCAAAACGCGGTGATAGCCCCGTGCGGTCAAGCCGAAACGTTCGGCCACCCGCCCCAACAAGGCGCGTCCGGCCGCGTCTGGCGTAGCGATATTGTCCAGAACAGCACCTTCGGCATCCGCATTAAGGCGCATCCCCTCGCCAGTCTTGAACCGCGCGGCCTGTATCTCCCTTGCTGCAGCAACCCGCAGGGCCACACAGTCGGAACTGTCACCCGATGCGGGCAGGTCCAGATCGGTATACGCGACCGGCGGCACCTCGACGCGCAAGTCGAAGCGGTCCATCAAAGGCCCGCTGATGCGCCCGATATAGTCTTCGCCACAGACCGGCGCACGGGTGCAGGCGCGGGCCGGATCGGTCAGATAGCCGCATTTGCAGGGGTTTGCCGCAGCAACAAGCATGAACCGGCAGGGATATCTCACATGGGCATTGGCGCGCGCTACCATCACTTCGCCTGTCTCGACCGGTTGCCGCAGCGTTTCCAGCACCCCGCGTGGAAACTCGGGAAACTCGTCCATGAACAGCACCCCATTATGCGCCAGACTGATCTCGCCAGGTTTGGCGCTGCGTCCTCCGCCCACGATCGCCGCCATCGAGGCCGTGTGATGAGGTTCGCGAAACGGACGTGCGCGGGAAATGCCGCCTTCATCCAGAAGGCCAGCCAGTGAATGGATCATCGAGGTTTCCAACGCCTCGACCGCGGTCAGGGGCGGCAGGATACCGGGTATGCGGGCGGCCAGCATGGACTTGCCCGATCCCGGCGTGCCGATCATCAGCAGATGATGGCGTCCGGCCGCGGCAATTTCCAGCGCTCGTTTGGCCCGTTCCTGACCTTTCACGTCGCGCAGACAGCGCGTACCGCTGTCGGACCTGACCTCTCCGGGGTCAGCGGGAGCAATCGGCGACTGTCCGGTGTAGTGGCGCACCACATCCATCAACGACCCCGCTGCGATGACCTGACAAGCCCCGACCCACGCGGCCTCGGCCCCAGATGCGCGCGGACAAAGCAGGATGCGGTCTTCTTCCGCAGCGGTCATCGCCGCAGGCAATGCGCCCAGCACACCGATGAGCGAGCCATCCAGAGACAACTCTCCCAGTGCGGTTGTCCGCTCCACAGCATCCGGTGGCACGATTTCCAAAGCGGCCATAAGCGCCAGCGCAATCGGCAAATCAAAATGGCTGCCTTCCTTGGGCAGATCGGCGGGCGATAGATTGATCGTTATCCTTTTGCTGGGCAAGGCAATGCCCATCGCGCTCAGCGCGGCGCGCACGCGGTCGCGTGCCTCGCTCACGGCCTTGTCGGGCAGACCCACGACCGAAAAGGCGGGCAGTCCGGGCGTGACCGCGCATTGCACTTCGACAGTGCGGGCCGACACACCTTCGAAAGCCACCGTATAGGCGCGCGCCACCATGTCCCGCTCCCGGATTGCAACAGGGTTAATGATTAGGCTGCACAGCTTTCAGAAATGTTAACAAATACAGGGCAGGCTTCTTCTTGCGGCAAATATCCTGGGGGTGTCCCGCAGGGACATCGGGGGGCAGACCAGCCCCCGCATTCTTGCAATCTGTCAGGGCAGGTGGTTAATTCGCAGGATCTGCCATCCATCATCCGCGTGATGCAGTTCGGTTACCGACAGGTTGTCGATCCGGTGCGAGAAAGCCTCGTAGGCGCCGATTCCCAGAGCTTTTTGCAACTGAGTCAGGATCACACCGAAATGCGCCACCACCACGATATCCTGCGTCGGATGGGCCGCCAGCAGGCGGTTGACGGCGCGGTCTACCCGCGCCGTGACCTCGTGCCAGCTTTCGCCACCGGGCGGTCGGATATCACCGGGCTCGTCCCAATAGGCGTGCAGCCTTGCCTGATCCTCGACCTCGTCGAAACGCGCCAGCTCCCACGCGCCGAAATGGATCTCGCGCAATTCCGGATCATGCGGCAGGCGTTGCCGCTGTCCGGCAATAGCGTCCGCAGTCGCACTGGCGCGCACCAGATCCGAGGAGATCACTACTGCCTTCTGCGGTAACAAGGTCGACAGGCGTTCCAGTTGCGCGCTGTCGGACAGATCGGCAGGCAGATCGGACCAACCGACCATGGATTTCGCATGGGTCGGCCCGTGGCGGACCCAGAAAAAGCGGCTCATGATTTTGCCTGTGGTATCTGGCCCTTCAGCACCAGCGGAAGCCCTGCCATGACGGCCACCACCAGACCTGCCTGTGACGCCAACCGCTGGTTCAACTCTCCCTGCGCTTGGCGAAAACGTCGTGCCAGCGCGTTGTCGGGCACGATACCTGCGCCAACCTCGTTGCTGACAACCACTACTGGGGCCGCGCAAACTTCCAAAGCCTCAAGCAGAGACGCGGATTGCTTATCAAGATCGCTTTCGGCCAGCAGATGATTGCTCAGCCAAAGTGTCGCACAATCCAGCAACACGGTCTGATCAATGCGGGCTGCCTGCAACGCAGGCAGCAGGTCAAGCGGTGCTTCGACAGTTAGCCAGCCGGTCCCGCGGGTCTCGCGATGACGGGTAATTTTGGCCTGCATTTCAGCATCCCAAGCCTGTGCTGTGGCCAGATAAACGGGCTGCAGAAGCGTTTGCAGTACAAGCTGTTCCGCCCAAGCCGATTTGCCCGAGGCAGCGCCTCCCAGCACAAGGGTCAGCTTTGGTAACATTGAAGAACCATCTTTAGTGATCCGATCGGCGTTAGCATCCGTAGCACCTTCTATACAAATAGAACCTGGCCAACTAGCGCAGATGGCGCGGCTGGCCACATCCTGGGGGTAGATATGGCACTTGACGCACCAAATGACATGACCCTGTCGCGGAAGGCAATGAAAGCGGAACTGCTTGATGCTGAAACCGAACTGAAACTCGCCTATGCATGGCGCGATCAGCGTGACGAGGCCGCATTGCACCGCCTGATCACGGCCTATATGCGCCTTGCGATTTCGATGGCGTCCAAATTCCGGCGCTATGGCGCGCCGATGAATGATCTTATCCAAGAGGCGGGTCTTGGTTTGATGAAAGCTGCCGACAAGTTCGATCCCGATCGCGGTGTGCGTTTCTCGACCTATGCAGTGTGGTGGATCAAGGCGAGCATTCAGGATTACGTGATGCGCAACTGGTCGATGGTGCGGACGGGCTCCACTTCCAGTCAGAAATCGCTGTTCTTCAATTTGCGTCGGGTGCAGGCGCGTCTTGAACGCGAAGCGCAATCGCGTGGCGAGGTGTTGGACCGTCACCAGATGCGCCAGATGATTTCGACCGAGATCGGCGTGCCCTTGCATGATGTCGAGATGATGGAAGGCCGGCTGTCCGGTTCCGATTTCTCGCTGAACGCGACCCAATCAGCCGAGGATGAAGGCCGCGAATGGATCGACACGATCGAGGATGAAGGTTCGCAGGCGTCAGAGATAGTCGAGACTGCGCACGATACCGAAGCACTGCGGAATTGGTTGCTTGAGGCTTTGGGCGCCCTGAATGACCGCGAGCGTTTCATCGTGCGGGAACGCAAGCTGCGCGATAGTCCGCGCACCTTGGAAAGCCTTGGCGAAGAACTGGGCCTGTCCAAGGAACGTGTCCGGCAACTGGAAGCTGCGGCTTTCGCAAAGATGCGGAAAAAACTGGAAAGCCAGTCGCGTGAGGTGCAAGACTTTCTTGTATGAGAATTCTGTCGCTGATTTTCGTATTTCTGGCTGGGCCCGCAATCGCGGGCCCTTTGCCTGAAACCCTGCTTGCGACTGTTGCGGGCGCATCCGTTGTGATCGTGGGCGAGGTCCATGACAATCCGGCCCATCACGAGGCGCAGGCCAAGCTTGTGCAGCAGATTGCGCCGCGCGCCATCGTGTTCGAGATGCTGACGACAGCACAGGCGGTCCTGGTCACGCAAGACAACCGCGCGGATCAGGCTTTGCTGGAAACGGCCCTCGGATGGGCTGATAGCGGCTGGCCCGATTTTGCGATGTATTACCCGATTTTTGCGGCGGCCCCTTCTGCCGAGATCTATGGCGCGGCCGTCCCGCGCGACGCGGCGCGGGACGCGATGCAGGCTGGCATTGTAGAAAGCTTCGGTCCTGATGCAGGCGCCTATGGTCTGTCCGATCCCCTGCCCGAAGATCAGCAAAGCGCACGGGAAGAGTTGCAGCAAACCGCCCATTGCAGCGCGATGCCGCCCGAAATGTTGCCGGTGATGGTCGATCTGCAGCGCCTGCGCGATGCAGTGCTGGCGCGCGAAACCCTGCGCGCATTGGATGAAACGGGCGGTCCGGTCGTGTTGATCACGGGAAACGGCCACGCGCGGCGCGACTGGGGAGTGCCGGCATATCTGGCATCCCTCAGGCCCGATCTGAATGTGGTAACCATCGGTCAGCAGGAAGACGGCACTGGGACCCCCGGCGGTTTTGATGCGGTATTGTCGGCACCTGCGGTCGAGCGTCCCGATCCTTGCGAAGCGTTTCGCAATCGCGGCTAAGCGCGCGCCCTTGTCAGCCTGCAGCGCCGGTTCTACTGTCGCCCAACAATGGCGGAGGCTCGGCATGCTGCGCGGCAAGAAAATACTTCTGATTATCGGCGGTGGCATCGCAGCCTATAAATCGCTTGATCTAATCCGACGCTTGCGCGAACGCGGCGCATCGGTAACGCCTGTGTTGACAAAGGCAGGGGCCGAGTTTGTGACTCCGCTTTCCGTGTCAGCGCTGGCAGGTGACAAGGTGTTCACCGACCTCTTCGATCTGACCGACGAGGCCGAGATGGGCCATATCCAACTGTCGCGCAGCGCTGATTTGGTGGTGGTGGCACCTGCAACCGCCGATCTGATGGCGAAAATGGCGCATGGCCACACCAATGATCTGGCATCAACCCTTCTGATGGCGACCGATACACAGGTACTGGCGGCGCCTGCCATGAATGTGCGGATGTGGGATCATCCCGCAACGCAACGCAACCTGTCTCAACTCGGCGCGGACGGTATCCTGTTTGTCGGGCCGAACGATGGTGACATGGCCTGCGGTGAATTCGGTCCGGGACGTATGGCAGAACCGCTCGAGATTGTTGCGGCTATCGAAAGTACGTTGGTGCAGGGGCCTTTGACGGGCAAGCGTATCATCGTGACGTCCGGCCCCACGCATGAGCCGATTGATCCGGTGCGCTACATCGCCAACCGTTCGTCCGGCGCGCAGGGCACAGCGATTGCGCGCGCCTTGGCAGCGCAGGGGGCGGATGTGGTGTTTGTGACGGGGCCAGCCGATGTGCCTCCGCCTGCTGGCGTGCAGGTCGTGCGGATCGAAACCGCGCGGCAGATGCTGCAAGCGGTCGAAGACGCGCTGCCCGCCGATGCGGCCGTTTTTGCCGCAGCCGTGGCGGACTGGCGGGTTGCATCGGCTTCAGGGTCCAAGATCAAGAAAGATGCGGGCCGCATGCCGGTGCTGGAATTCGCGGAAAACCCCGACATTCTGGCCCGCGTCAGCCAGCGCAAGGCAGACCGTCCCGCGCTTGTGATAGGCTTTGCCGCTGAAACCGACAATGTGATCGCCCATGCCGAAGCCAAGCGCGCCCGCAAAGGCTGCGACTGGATTGTCGCCAATGACGTCAGCCCCGCGACAGGCATCATGGGGGGCACGGAAAACGCTGTGCATCTGATCACAGCCGACTCGCGCGAGGATTGGCCGCGCATGTCCAAACAGGACGTCGCCAACAAACTGGCACAGCGTATTGCAGAGGCCCTGGATTAGCCGCAGCTATCATTGCGGGTCAGTTCCCCGACATCCCTCAGCGGTCCTAGATCGCGGCTGCTCAATGCCCCGTTCTGCCAATGCACCGCAACCATCCGCCGCCAGTCGGACGCGGCGAGGATGGCCTCGGTCCGACCGTCGCAACTGCGGACAGTGCCGGAGATCGTCTCCTCGCCGATCCGGTGATTGGTCACACCGGCCAGTGAAGCCTGTTCGACCAGCCTGTCACCTTCCAGCCCCACAAGACGCAAAACCTTGCCCAGATGCGGTGTCTCTACATAGGCGATCTCGATCGCTCCATCGCCGGTGAAATCGCCTGCGCCAAAGGGGGCCAGCCAGCGGAAGCGAGTCCCGATGAAATCTGTCGCGGCAATCATCCGGAACAGGGGCGCCGCTTCTTCTTGTGTATCGCGCAACGTCCATACCGTCAGCCGCGCGCCTAGGTTCTCGTGGCTTTGCACGACAACGATCTCGGGCCGACCATCTCCGGTGATATCCCATAGCCGCGGGGCCACATCCTCGAACACCAGCGGTGCGGGCAATGTCAGCCGCGCCGATACTCTCGCCTCAGGGCAGCCTTCGCATATCTGTGCCTCGACGGTGAGTGTGGTGAAAGACGGGATTCGCCCAAGAACACCATGGGGATAGCGGTCGGTCGGGTCTGACAGGCTGGCAGAAAGGGGCCAAGGCATGCTTGTAGGCCCAGTATAAGGTGCCCCAGTGGACGTTATCTTGGATATTTCGGCGACAGCCTGAGTGGTCACCATTGAAAGTAGGCCCAATAATGTCAGACAAATTGATAAAAGACGGAAGATAATGTTCATTTGTTGTGCCTAAGCTGGATTTTTTGCAACAAAACACTTTCCGGAAAAAATTATTGCTGCTCAAAACGAAACAGTTCTGACAATCGCCGTGCCGGTTTCAGAATAGACCTATTCGCCAAATCTGCACAGGACTAGCTCTGAGTGGCCAATCAAGTTCAGGTGATACAACCGCGCTGCGGCAATGCCCCAAGCCCGCTTAAATGCCCTGTGCCTTGCAACGCGGTCCCTTTCGGTTATGTCTCTTGTGACCGAGTGTATCAGGCCCGTCAGGGGCCAAAGCCTGCAAGGGGCGTTTCATGTTGACAATCCGCTGCATCAGAACTTCACAGGCCGATCCTGCCATTGCCTTGCCAAGTTATGAAACCTCTGGTGCGGCTGGCGCCGATTTGCGTGCGAACTTCCCTCCACAGGACCGCGCGGGCATCACACTTGCCCCCGGCGCGCGCGCTCTGGTGCCGACGGGCCTCAGCCTCGAGATCCCCGAAGGCTACGAGGCACAGATCAGGCCCCGTTCCGGTCTTGCGCTGAAACATGGCATCACGCTTCCCAACAGCCCCGGTACGATTGACAGCGACTATCGCGGGCCTGTGGGGGTGATCGTGATGAATGCCGGTGCCGATCCGTTCCACATCGCCCACGGTGAGCGTATCGCACAGATGGTCATTGCGCCGGTCGTGCGCGCCGCTTTCGATCTGGTCGACAGACTGGACGACACCGATCGCGGGCAGGGCGGTTTCGGCTCGACTGGGCGGGGGTGATCCATGGCTCTGGTATTCGTCATGGCGGGCGTGCTTTGGGGGATCGGTGCCTTCATGGGCGCGCCCCGCCGCATCCGCTGGACCATGATCGGCTTTCTTTGGGCCGGTGTTGTTGTGATCCATCTGACCCTGCCCGCAACGGCGTCGCTGCGCCTGTCCACGGGCGGTAGCGCGGCCCCTTGGTTGCTTCTGGGCGGTTTCGCGGCCTTGATCATGCTTTACCGCGCCGCTCTGACGCGCCTGCGCGCACGTGCAGACAATGCCGCGCCGCATGACAAGACTACTAAGGTGCAAGGTCTATTTTCAGAGACCGAGCTTGGCCGCTATTCCCGCCATATCGTGCTGCGCGAGGTGGGTGGCGCTGGCCAGCGCCGGATCAAGGATGCGCGTGTTCTGGTAATCGGCGCTGGGGGTCTTGGTGCGCCAGCGCTGCTCTATCTAGCAGCGGCGGGCGTGGGCACGATCGGGGTGATCGACGATGACGTGGTGGACAGTTCCAACCTGCAACGCCAGATCATCCACAACGATTCCGCCATCGGCATGCCCAAGGTCTTCTCTGCCGAGGCTGCATTGCGCGCACAAAATCCCTTTGCCACGGTACACCCCTATAATCGCCGCCTGACGGCCGATATCGCGGCGGATCTTTTCGACGACTATGATCTGGTGCTGGATGGTACCGACGATGTGGCGACCCGCTATCTGGTCAATGCCACGGCGGTGGCCTTGGGCAAGCCGTTGATTTCCGGCGCGCTATCGCAATGGGAAGGGCAGATTTCTCTGTTCGATCCGGCACGCGGCGGTCCCTGTTATCAATGCATTTTCCCGCAGGCCGCCGCAAAAGGGCTGGCCCCGTCCTGTGCCGAAGCCGGTGTGATCGGCCCCTTGCCAGGTGTGATCGGCGCAATGATGGCGCTTGAGGCGATCAAGCAGATCACAGGCGCAGGGCAGGATTTGCGCGGGCGTCTTCTGATCCATGACGCGCTGCATGCCGAACACCGCACCATCAAGATACATGCGCGCCCCGACTGTCCGGTCTGCGCTGCGTCCCGCCCCAAAGGAGAGCTTTCCGATGACCAACCCGCTGCTTGAGACATGGACAACGCCCTTCGGGCTGGCACCGTTCGACCGGATCAAGGATACCGATTTCGCCCCCGCCTTTGACGTCGCACTTGCCGCTCATGAGGCGGAGATCGACGCGATTGCCGGTGATCCGCAAACGCCCGACTTCGACAATACTGTGGGCGCGCTGGAAGCGGCGGGCAAATCGCTGGATCAGGTTCTGTCGGTTTTCTACGCCGTGGCAGGTGCTGATAGCACCCTAGCCCGCGAGGAGTTGCAACGCGCCTTCTCGCCCCGTCTTGCGGCCCATTCCGCAAAGATCACGGCCAACAAGGCGCTGTTTGCCCGTGTTGCCGATCTGTGGGCGCGCCGCGACGCGCTGCAACTGACCGATGAGCAGGCCCGTGTCCTGATGCTGACGCATCGCGGTTTTGTCCGCGCGGGTGCCGCCCTGACAGGGGCCGAGGATGCGCGCATGGCGGCGATCAAATCGCGGCTTGCCGTGCTGGGCACGCAGTTCACGCAGAACCTGCTGGCGGATGAACGCGCATGGTCGCTGCCACTGGCCGAAGCGGAACTGGCAGGTTTGCCGGATTTTCTGGTCTCGGCGGCCCGATCTGCGGGGCAGGAAAAAGGCATGGACGGGCCGGTGATCACGCTGTCGCGCTCGCTGATCACACCTTTCCTGCAATTCTCGCCGCGCCGTGATCTGCGCGAGGTGGCGTGGCGCGCTTATGTGGCGCGCGGGGCCAACGGGGGCGAGACCGACAACCGTGCTATTTCTGCTGAAATCCTGTCCTTACGTGCCGAACGTGCGGCCTTGTTGGGCTATGACAGTTTTGCAGCCTACAAGCTGGAAACCGAAATGGCGGGCAATCCTCAAGCCGTGCGCAATCTGCTGATGGATGTCTGGTTGCCTGCCCGTGCACAGGCTGAAGCGGATGCTGCTGTGCTGGAGCGGATGATGCATGCCGATGGCGTCAACGGTGATCTGGAACCTTGGGACTGGCACTTTTATGCATCCCGCCGCCGTCAGGCCGAGCATGATCTGGACGAGGCGACGCTGAAGCCCTACCTGCAGCTTGACCGTATGATCGAGGCTGCCTTTGCCTGCGCCAACCGGCTGTTCGGTCTGGACTTCACGCCGCTGCAACTGCCGCTCTACCATCCGGATTGCCGCGCATGGGAAGTGACCCGCCAAGGCCGGCATGTGGCGGTTTTCATCGGCGACTATTTCGCGCGCGGATCAAAACGCTCTGGCGCATGGTGCTCGGCCATGCAGTCACAGGCCAAATGGCCTGAAACCCGCAGCCCGATCGTGATCAATGTGTGCAATTTTGCCAAGGGTGATCCCGCGCTGCTGTCTTATGACGATGCGCGCACACTGTTCCACGAATTCGGCCACGCCTTGCACCAGATGCTGTCGGATGTGACCTATCCCTCGGTGTCGGGCACATCCGTCGCCCGCGATTTCGTGGAACTGCCAAGCCAGCTTTATGAGCACTGGCTGGAAGTGCCTGAAGTATTGGCCGAATTCGCGACCCATGCCGATACCGGCGCGCCGATGCCGCGTGATATGCTTGACAGGCTTCTGGGGGCTGCCACCTTTGATATGGGGTTCCAGACAGTAGAATATGTCGCGTCGGCGCTGGTCGATCTGGCATTTCACGAGGGCACACCGCCGACTGATCCGATGGCGCGTCAGGCGGATGTTCTGGCAGAGCTTGGTATGCCGCGCGCAATTGCGATGCGCCATGCCACACCGCATTTCGCGCATGTGTTTTCGGGTGACGGATATTCCAGCGGCTATTACAGCTACATGTGGTCCGAGGTAATGGACGCTGATGCTTTCGCGGCCTTCGAGGAGGCAGGCGGCGCGTTCGATCCCGAACGGGCGGAGGCACTGGAAAGCTTCATCCTGTCAACGGGCGGATCGCGCGATCCGGCCGAGCTTTACATCGCGTTTCGCGGCCGCCTGCCGGGGGTTGAGGCTTTGCTAAAAGGGCGCGGGCTCGCGGCCTGACTTTGGGCAAAAGCAACAGGCAAACCCCTTTCCCAAGGGATTTGCCGCCTCTGCTTTCTGAGCCGATCAGATTTTCTGGTCGTATTCGCCGACGCTGGGTTCGGTGCGGATGACTGCATCTATTTCTGCAAAGATGGCGCGCATTTCGGCCTCGCTTTCGGGGCTTTCGCAGACAACAACCAGATTGGGCGTGTTCGACGAGGCCCGGACCAGCCCCCATCCGCCATTGTCCAGAATGACCCTCGCACCGTTGACGGTCACGACCTGCGCGATCTTGCGACCTGCCAGCGTTTCACCTGCCTCGTGCTTGGCGACCAGTTTAGCCACCAGACGTTCCAGCACATCGTATTTCTCGGTATCGCCGCAATAGGGTGACATCGTTGGCGTGGCCCATGTCTGCGGCAGGGCGCGGCGCAGGTCGGACATCGACATATCGGGGTTGCGGTCCATCAGCTTGCAAATTTCCACCGCGACGCGCATGCCGCAATCGTATCCCCGCCCGATTGGACTGGCGAGGAAATAATGCCCCGATTTCTCGAACCCTGCCAGCGCGCCCAATTCCTTGACGCGGCGCTTCATATGGCTGTGTCCGGTTTTCCAGTAATCCGCTTTGACGCCCTGTGCGATCAGTTCGGGGTCCGATGCGAACAGGCCGGTCGATTTCACATCCGCGACAAAGGTGCTGCCGGGATAGAGTTTCGACAGATCGCGCGCCATGATGACACCCATCTTGTCGGCAAAAATCTCTTCACCCTCGTCATCGACGACACCGCAGCGGTCGCCGTCCCCATCAAAACCCAAAGCGAAATCCGCACCTGACGCTTTGACGCTGTCCGACATGTCATGCAGCATTTCCAGCGCTTCGGGGTTCGGGTTGTAATGCGGAAAGGTATAGTCCAGCGCGTTATGGCTGGGGATCACCTCGACACCCAGACGGGCGAACAGTTCCGGCGCAAAGGCCGATGCCGTGCCGTTCCCTGTCGCGCAGACGACGCGCAGCTTGCGGGTCATGCGGAAATCGCCCACCAGATCATCAAGATAGGCGTCGCGCACACCTTCCACGAATTCATAGGCACCGCCGGGGGCGGCTTCACCCTCGCCGTTCAGCACGATATCGCGCAACTCGCCCATCTCGTCGGGGCCGTGCGTCAGGGGGCGGTCAAAGCCCATCTTGACCCCGGTCCAACCATTGGGGTTGTGGCTGGCTGTCACCATTGCCACAGCGGGCACATCCAGATGGAATTGCGCGAAATAGGCCATTGGCGACAGGGCAGGGCCGATATCCTTGACCGAGATCCCCGCCTGCATCAGCCCTAGGATCAGGGCGTTCTTGATTGATAGCGAATAGTCGCGATAGTCATTGCCCACCGCGATGACCGGCGCGATACCGCGACGGCGCATCTGTGTGCCCAGACCAAGACCCAGCGCCGTAATGCCGGGCAGGTTGATCTGGTCGGGATATTTCCAGCGCGCATCATATTCGCGAAATCCGGTTGGCGTGATCATCGGCACCTTCAGGAAATCCCAGGTGTTCTGCGCGACGGTCGGGAGTGGTTTGTGCACGTTACAATTCTTTCTGTGTCAAATGCGGATCGGGTTTGATTTGGCAAGCCTGTCAAAGGCCATGAGGCTGGTGATCAATGCGTCCATCTGGCCAAGCGGGATCATGTTCGGACCGTCCGATGGGGCATTATCGGGGTCTTCATGGGTTTCGATAAACACCGCCGCGATCCCCAAGGATACGGCCGCGCGCGCCATCACGGGGGCGAATTCGCGCTGGCCGCCCGAAGACCCGCCCTTGCCCCCTGGTTGCTGTACGGAATGCGTGGCGTCCATCACCACTGGATATCCCGTCGCGGCCATCTGGGGCAAGGCGCGCATATCTGCCACCAGCGTATTGTAGCCGAAAGACGTGCCGCGCTCGGTCAGAAGGATACGGGTATTGTCGGTGCTTTCGATCTTGCTGATCACATTGGGCATGTCCCAAGGGGCCAGAAACTGGCCCTTTTTTACATTGATCGCAGCACCCGTCCGGCCCGCAGCCAGCAGCAGATCGGTCTGGCGGCACAGAAAGGCCGGTATCTGCAGGACATCGCAGACTTCAGCCACGGGCGCGCATTGTGCCTCGTTATGTACATCGGTCAGCACGGGCACGCCCAGCCTGTCCTTGACCATTTGCAGCACGCGCAACCCTTCGTCCAGACCCAGTCCGCGCTGGCCCGAAACAGATGTGCGGTTGGCCTTGTCGTAGCTGGCCTTGAAGATGAACTGCGCGCCCGCTGCCTCGCAGATATTCTGCATCCGGCTGGCAATCATCAGCGCGTGATCGGCGCTTTCCAACTGGCAAGGGCCGGCGATCACGGTCAAAGCTGCGTCATTACCGACGCCAAGCGCGCCTATGGGCAGGGTCAACATATCAGCTTGAGACCTGTTCGCGCAGGATGGACGCCGTGAGTGAGATCATCAGGTAAACCCCCGAGAAGATAAGAAAGGCCAGAATCGTGTTTTCGAACGCCCGCGGATATGTCGCCTCGTCGGGGGCCACCGGTCGCACGCTTGTGGTCAGGTATCGCACCTGACGGTTGGCCTCAAGCTCGGTCTGCTTCTCGTTTTGCAGTGCTGATTGTAGAAACAGGTCGGCGGTCGCCAGATCGGCCTGCGCCATCTGGATTTGCGCGCTCATGGCGGCCAGAGAGCTTTGTCCTTCGGTAGCATTGTTCAGTCTGTCATTCTGGCGATCCAATTCATCGCGCAGCAGGCGCACTTCGGATCGCAGCGCGTCCACGCGTGCCTGATTAGGGCGGGCGTTGTTCAACTGCGAATTCAGCGCCAGTTCCTTTTCCTGAACCTGCAACTCGACCGTGTTGATCAGTGCACGGATGCTGGCAATTTCGCCCTGTGGATCAAGGATCGAGTTTTCTTGCAGCGCAACAAGCCTTTCCTGCGCCTCGCGTCGCTCGGCTTTGGACAGCTCCAGACTGGCGCGAGCGTCACGCATCTGGTCCTCGCGCTTGCGGCGTGACAGTTCATCAACGCGCTCTTCGGCATAATCAATGAGATGCGATGAGAACGCGGCGCTGACCTCTGGATCGGCCGCGATTACCTCCATACGGATCACACCTTCGGTCGGATCATAGCCTATTTTCACGTTCTTTTTGTATATCTTATAGGCCGCCTCGTCCGAGGCATCGGGGTCCAGCCGTTGGATCGGGTCGATCCACGACTGTTTGAAATGCTCCTTGAAGCCCAGATCCTCGTTCAGCCGGATCATCGCGTCGCGCGACTGCAGGTAGGATTGCACCGCGATACTGTCCTGATTTGTGGCGAATTGCGTCCCGCTCAGCAAACCGCCCAGGCCTGAGCCGCCCTGTGCATCCGCTTGCAGGATCAGAAACTCTGACTTGGTCGCGTACATTTGTGTGGCATGGGAGAAGTAGTACCAACCTGCAAGGAGCGTCGGCAAAAACACGAAAGCGGATAGCCGAGTCAACAAGAGCAGCAGCTTGCGCCGCCGACGGCGTGCAATGTCACGCTGGATGTCGACGATATCGCGGGCGCGCCGTTCGGCGGGGCTGACCTCGGTCGAGGGCAGATATGGATTGTTCGACGGCATTGTCTGTGGCAGTTGCACCCGACCGATGGGCATGGGTTGTTGCGCGGCTGGACGTGCCGGTGGGGGTGCGCCCTCGTCGTCGGCCTCGTCATCGCGTGGCATGACCAGATCCAGCATGGTTGCCCGCTGGAATGGATCAATCCCTTCGGCGCGCAGTAGCCTGACGGCATCGAAATCCGAGGTCGGGGCCAGCCCGTGTTTCTGTGCCACCCGCCGTGCCATGCGCAACTGACGACCGGTCAGCCCCTCGCGCCGGATCGCGTCGATCTCTGTTCCGGCATCGGCAAAGGATGTGGTCGTGACCATATCGGAGACATCCGGCCCTGCGTCGTCGGGAATAGGCGACATTGCGGGGTCCTGCCGCCGCTGCGGGGCGGGATCGCTGAACCTGTCATCTTCGTCATAGGACCGGAACCGTTCGTTTGGCTGTTGCGGGATCAGCGGGGTTGGCCCGACGCTCCGCAAAGTTTCGGGTTGGCCCTGCGCCTCGCCTTCGGGGAGGCTGCGACGGATACGGAATTTTCTAGCCTTGGGTTTGGTAATCATAGAGCTCTTTCGCTTCTTCCAAGGTGTCAAACATATGCAGCTTGCCGTCCATCAGAACGGCCGCTGAACGGGCAAACTTCTCAAGCACTTGTGGCTGGTGCGATACGATGATCACGGTCGTCGTGCGAAGTCTCTCGCGCAGGATCTCGCCGGCTTTGCGGTTGAACTCGGCATCGGTGGAACTGGGCATGCCTTCGTCGATCAAGTAGATGTCGAAATCCAGCGCCAGCATCAATGCAAAGGAAAACCGCGCCCGCATCCCCGAGGAATAGGTGCCAAGCGGTTGTTCGAAATATTCCCCCAGATTGCACAGCCAGCGGCAGAATGCCTCGACATAGTCGGGGTCCAGACCATAGAGGCGCGCGATGTAGCGGCTGTTTTCAACTGCGGAAACCCGCGAGACAACACCGCCCATGAAGCCAAGCGGAAAACTGATACGCGCGTCACGGCGGATAAAGCCCTCATCCGGCTTTTCCAGTCCTGCCATCATGTTGATCAAGGTTGTCTTGCCGGTGCCATTGGGGGCCAGAACGCCTAGAGAATTGCCCAGCTCCACACGAAAGCTGACACGGTCAAGGATTACCTTGCG
Organism: Seohaeicola saemankumensis; assembly: GCF_021021435.1. GTDB lineage: Bacteria > Pseudomonadota > Alphaproteobacteria > Rhodobacterales > Rhodobacteraceae > Seohaeicola. The sequence continues at coordinate 130,619 of NZ_JAINWI010000015.1, read as the reverse complement.
CTGCATGCCCGTCCAGTAGGACTTGCTGACATTCTCAAATTCGAGCATTCATTGCTCCGGTCTGCTCCTGCCTACCCTCTTAGGGGGGTAGTGTTAACTCTTAACTAGCAAATCCTGCATGCAGTTATCGAGCCATAAATGCTGCATGACAGATTTAAACGGCCAAATTATGGCTACTGACATCAGATATACCTGATTGTTGTAGTCTTGACCAAGCGCAAGTTGCAGGCCAAGCGGCTGGCGGTCCAGTCTCGGGCTGGCTGTTGCATGGAGGCGTGCTAGTCTTGGAGGCATGAAAGCGGCACCTTCGACACTTGCACAAGGCATATCGGCCTGCACCATTTGCGCGCCACGCTTTGCGGCCACGGCAACCGGACATGCGCCGCGCCCCGTCGTCTGGTTCAAGCCCAAGGCGCGGTTGCTGATTGCGGGGCAGGCGCCGGGGATGCGGGTGCACCAGTCTGGCAAACCGTTCGACGATCCTTCCGGCGACCGGCTGCGTGACTGGCTGGGGCTGACAACGGACCAGTTCTATGACCAAAGCAGGGTGGCCATCGTGCCGATGGCCTTCTGCTTTCCGGGCTATGACAGCAAGGGATCGGACCTGCCGCCGCCGCCGGTCTGCGCACGCACATGGCACGCGCAGGTAATGGACGGGCTGCCCCAGATCCGTTTGCGTGTTCTGGTGGGGGGATATGCCCATCGCTGGCATCTGGGTGCAAAGGGGTCAGTCGCGCAGAATGTGGCAGCGTGGCGCGACCACGCGCCCGGGGTTTTCCCCTTGCCTCATCCGTCATGGCGCAATACCGCTTGGCTTCGCAAAAATCCGTGGTTCGAGGCCGATATCCTGCCCGCGCTACGCCACGCTGTCCGGAGTGTGATGGATGACTGATCTGACCCCGCTTGATACCGCCCATGCCGCGATGGAGGCCGCGCCCGACGAGGATGCGGCGCGTTTGCGCTTTTATGAAAGACTGGCGGATTGCGAGCTGTTTGTGCTGCTGACCCAAGAAGCCGAGGGCGACAATATCTCGCCCGAGGTGTTTGACCTGGCCGATGAAAGCTTTGTTCTGGTGTTCGACCGGGAAGACCGCTTGGCGCAATTCGTGGGCAAGCCTGCACCCTATGCCGCCTTGTCAGGGCGGGTGATTGCAGGGCTTCTGGCGGAACAGGGGATCGGCATGGGGGTCAATCTTGATGTAGCACCGTCATCCATCCTGATCCCGCCGCAGGCCGTCGTCTGGCTGGCGGGCACGCTGGGAAACGCGCCCTCCGAGGCCGAGGCCCGGATCGAGGCATTGGCCCCGCCGCGGGGTCTGCCCGATCTGTTGCTGACATCGCTTGACGCCAAACTGGCCAGCGCTGCGGGGCTGGCGGATGCCGCTTATCTTCTGGGTGTGACCTATGAGGGTGGCAGCAAAGGTCATGTGCTGGCTTTTGTGGATGCGGCACCGGGGGCGCAGGGGGCACTGGCCAGGGCCGTGGCCGAGGCCCTGACATTTTCTGGTATCGAAGCTGGGGCGCTGGACGTGGCGTTTTTCAGGGCTTCCGAGCCGATGTCCGCAAGGCTGGCGCAGCACGGCCTGCGTTTTGATCTGCCCCAGCCTGTCGAAACCGTGCAAGAGGTTTTGCGGATGGCGCCCGGATCGGACCCAGCCAAGCCGCCGATATTGCGCTAGACCTCAGTACCCCAAGCCCCGATCCACCAGATGCAAAAACGGCTCTGAGGCTTCACCGCGCCGGACGTTTTCCGCGATGACCCGCGAAGCGGAGGAGGGCCGCGTTTCGGATGCGATATGCGGTGTCACCGTCACGGATGGATGCGCCCAGAAATCGTGATCCGCAGGCAAGGGCTCGATGCGGAACACATCCAGCGTGGCATGGCCGATCTGTCCGCTGTCAAGTGCAGACAGAAGGGCTGCATCGTCGATCAATGCGCCGCGTCCGGGGTTGAGGATCACAGCCCCGCGCGGCATCAGCGCAAGACGTTCCGCATTCATCAGGTCTTCCGTGGCTGCTGTCAGGGGAAGTAGCAAAACTGCAATTTCGGCGGTGGCCAGGGCCTGTTCCAGTCCGTCGGCCCCATGAAGGCAACGCACACCCTCGACGTCATGCGGGCCGCGGCTCCAGCCGGTGACATCGAAACCCAGACCTTTCAAAGCCCGGGCGCAGGCTGATCCCAACGCGCCAAGGCCCAGAACCGTGACACCGCGATCCTCGGCCAGTGGCGGGATCTCTTTTGTCCATGCGCCATTCAGCCCGTGGATATGGCTGTCCATGCCCAGATGATGCCGCAGCACATGCCCAGTCACCCATTCGATCATGCCTTGGGTCAAGCCGTGATCAACCATCCGCGCCAGTGGCTGGGTCAGGGTCTGGTTGCCAACCACATTTTCGACCCCCGCCCACAGGTTCAAAACGGCCTTGCACCGCGTATAGGGCGTGAAATCCTGTACCGTGCTGTTGGGCGCATAGACGATGTAATCCACCTGATCCGGCGCGAAATCACGCGCCAGATTGGCCGACACACCCTTTTCGGCAAGGGCTGTCTTCAACGGTGTTTCATAGGCGGCCCAACTGTCTGCCTTGGCTGCGAAAAGAATGTTCACGGTCATAGAGTCCTGCCTTGATTGGGGCGGTGAAGGTAATCCCGGTTAAAGGGATCAGCGGGGTTTGTGGATATGCGCGCTTTGTATCAGCCCGAAAGCGACCATCAACACCAGCATGGCCGATCCGCCGTAGCTGACCAAGGGCAAGGGCACACCGACGACAGGGGCCAGCCCCATCACCATCGACATGTTGACGGCGAAGAACAGGAAGAAGGTCCACGCGATACCCAGCGTCAGCAACGACGAATAACGGTCCTTGTTGGACAGCGCCGAAGCAACGCAGAAGAGGATAATCAGCGCATAAAGTCCCAGCAACGAAACCCCGCCGATAAAGCCGAATTCCTCGGCCAGAGTGGTAAAGATGAAATCGGTATGTTTCTCGGGCAGAAAATTCAGGCGGCTTTGGGTGCCCTGCATATAGCCGCGCCCTGTCCAGCCGCCCGATCCCAACGCGATCTTGGCCTGTGTGATATGATAACCGGCGTTCAGCGGGTCTTGGGCAGGGTCCAGAAACGTGTCGATCCGGCGGAACTGGTAGTCTTTCAGCAACTGCCACGATGTCCCGCGCGATTGTAGAACGGCCCCGATAAGCCCGATACCCGAGGCCACGACCGCCGCAAAATAGCCCCAGTGAACGCCAGCGACAAACATCAGCCCACCGCCACCGAAAACCAGCAGAAGGGCCGTGCCCAGATCCGGCTGTGTCAGTACCAAGAATGTCGGAAGAAGGATAAAAAACAAGGGCACTGCCACCCAGAATGGATGCGAGACTTTTCGCATCGGCAGCCAGTCGTAGTAAGCCGCCAGAAACATCACCAGCGTGATCTTGGTCAGTTCGGACGGCTGCAGACGCATGAAGCCCAGATCAATCCAGCGCTGCGCGCCCATGCCGGTTGTCCCGAAAAATTCGACTAGGATCAGCAGCACAAGCGATATCAAATAGGCCAGCGCCGCCATATTGCGCCAGAACCAGATCGGCACCATTGCTACGAAAAACATGACGGCAAGACCCAGCGCAAAGCGCTTCATTTGCGGCTCGACCCAAGGTGTAAAACTTCCACCCGCTACGGAATAGAGCATCAGAAAACCGATACAGGCCACCGCTGTCACCAGCAGCACGACCGGCCAGTTCATATAAAGAACCTTGCGAACGCCGGAGGGTACCGTTTTGACGGTATATTCAAGATAGCTCATGCGCGGTCCTGCGCTGGGCTCTGCCTTTGTGGCCGCTCGCGGCGCAGTCTTTCCTGCAAGGCCTGAATACGGGCGCGGTCACCTTCGGGATAGGCCTCCAGCGGCGGATCACCGTTGAACAGCGCCTGAAGGGTGATGTCGCGCGCAATGGGTGCGGCCACGGCCGACCCGCCGCCACCATGTTCGACTACAACAGACACGGCGATGCGCGGATTGTCATAAGGTGCATAATTGACGAACAGCGCATGGTCGCGCCGTTCCCATGGCAGATCCTCGTTGCGGATCACGCCCCGCGCGCGTTCGGCGGCTGTGATGTTGCGGACCTGACTAGTGCCGGTCTTGCCCGCCATGCGAAAGCCGTCCGAGATGATGCGACTTCCATAAGCTGTGCCACGCCGGTTATTGGTCACTTCGAACATCGCCCGCCTGATGGCCCGCATATGGTTTTCGTTGAAACCCAGCGGTTCGGCATCGGCCACGGGCTGTTCGATGCCGTCAATGCTACGGATCAGGCGTGGTTCGATCTTGCGACCGACCGCCAGACGCGCGGTCATCACCGCCAGATGCAAGGGCGATGTCAGCACAAGACCCTGCCCGATCGACGCGTTGACCGTATCGCCAACCACCCAGTCCTGACCAAAGGCTTCCCGTTTCCACTCGCGCGTGGGTGCGCGGCCGCGTGCCACGGCGGACATCGGCAGATCGAAGCGTACGCCGATGCCCAGCTTCTCGGCCATTGCCGACATGGCGTCGATGCCGACCTTCAGGGCCAGATCGTAGTAATAGACGTCACAGCTTTCGCGCAGTGCCGTTTCAAGGTTCATATGGCCATGCCCGCTGCGTTTCCAGCAATGGAAACGGCGGCCTGATACCTCCATATGACCCGGGCACCAGACCGTATCCTCGGGCGTGATCACACCTGCATCGAGCGCGGCCAGGACGGTCACCATCTTGTAGGTCGATCCCGGCGGATAGAGTCCCTGCACCGACTTGTTGGCCAAAGGGCGGTAGGCATCTTCTGTCAGCTTGGAATAGTCAGCGACAGAAATGCCGCGCACGAACAGATTGGGATCGAAGCTGGGGGCTGACGAGATCGCCAGCAAATCGCCTGTGGCACAATCCATCACGACCGCAGCGGCGCTTTCACCGCCAAGTCGCGCCTGCACATAGCTTTGTAGCGCATTGTCGACGGTCAGTTGGATATTCGAGCCGGCCTTGCCTTCCTGACGGTCCAGTTCACGCATCACACGACCGGCGGCGTTGACCTCGACCCGTTTGGTGCCGGCCTTGCCCCGCAGGATCTCTTCTTGTCGCGCCTCAAGTCCGACTTTGCCGATCTGGAAACGTGGAATCCGCAACAGGTGGTCCGGATTTTCGATCCGCTCGAGGTCATAATCGCTGATCGGGCCAACATAGCCCACCACATGCGCGAAATCCGGCCCGACCGGATAGGCGCGGGATAGTCCCACTTCCGGTGTCACTCCGGGCAGGGCAGGGGCATTGATCGCCACTTTCGAGATATCGTCCCAGCTGACGCGATCCGCCACGGTGACCTGCGTGTCGCCACGGCTTTCGCGCATCTCGGTCAGGGCTCGTTGCTGGTCGGCTTCGCTCAGGTTGATCAGCGTGGCCAGCCGCTGCATGACCGTGTCGATATCGCCGGCATCCTCGCGCACCATGATGATACGGTAGCTGGGCTGGTTCTCGGCTATCGGCAGCCCGTTTCGGTCGTAGATCTGGCCGCGTGCAGGGGCAATCAGGCGAATGCTGATCCGGTTCTCCTCGGCCAGTACGCGAAACTGGTCGGCCTGTTCGACCTGCATATAGCGCATCCGCAGGCCAAGAACACCCATGAAGGCAAGCTGCGCCCCGCCCAAAACAAGACCACGTCGTGTAATCCGGCGTGCCGATTCAGCGCTGTCCTTCGGGTGCCTTCTCATATCCGCTGTCCCAGCCTGTCCAGATCACCGGGGGCTGCCTTGCGGACCCCGAAAACCAGTTGGGTTATCATGACGACCAAGGGGTAGCAGATCAAGGTCATCGCCACATGGATGATCGTCAACCCAAGCGGGGCCTGCGGGATCATCAAAACCGCTAGAACCAGACGGTTAGCTAGCGAGAGGCTCAGGAAAACACCCGCCACAGCCAGCCATTCCATCAAGAAAGATTGATCACGCAGATTGCGCGCCCGGGTCTTGAGGGTCTGTGTGCCCAAAACCATCAAGGCGGCAAAAAGACCGGGGGGGCGTAGAAACAGCAGATCGGCCAGCAGAAACACCAGACCGACCGTCAGCGCAGGGACGAATTCCGGCCGACGCAACACCCATGCAAAGGTCAGCGCAACCAGCAGATCAGGTCCAGCCCAGACGCGTGGCTGGAAATCTAGTGGTAGCAGCTTGATAAAGATCAACACCAGCGCCAGCGCCAGAAACATCCCGCGCATACCCCAGATCCGCGCGGCTACGCCCTCAGCCATTGGTCTCCTCCGTTCCGCTCAGCGCCTCGCCCGCGTCCGGCAGTGCGACAGGCGCATTGCGCGGCAGCGCAGGGGCGATCAGCCCGCCGGGATCGCGGATCACCTCGGTTCCCGGATTTCGCAGGACTCGCAGAAACTCCAGCCTTTCGTAATCCGCAGCAAGAATCACACGCAACCGCCCACCTGGATCGGCGGCAACCTGCCCGATCAGCAGGCCTGCGGGAAACACACCGCCATCACCGGACGAGACCACACGGTCACCGGGGCGGACCAGATCGGAATCCTCAAGAAACGAGATCGGCGGGGCAGGTGTGTTGTCCCCCTGCACGATGGCGGTCTGTCCCGAAGGCTGGATTGTCGCCGGAATCCGGCTGGCAGGGTCGGTGAGAAGGATCACGCGGCTGGTATCGCGCCCGACACCCGAAATCCGGCCCACCAGTCCGATCCCATCCATCGTGGCCCATCCGTCAATGATTCCGTCGCGGGCGCCCACATTCAGCAGGACAGACTGACGGAAGGGTGATCCGCTATCGGCCAGCACAACCCCCGTCACGAAGGTCAGTCGCGGGTCCAGCCGCACCTTGTTGAGATCCAGCAAGCGCGCGTTTTCCTGCTCAAGCTGCAGCGCCGCCTCTTTCCAGGCTTTCATGCGCTGCAATTCGTTCCGCAAATCCTGATTTTGTTGGGCAATACGCTGGTAGCTCTGGAAATCGCGCATCAGGTTCACGGTCGCGGTCACAGGAGCCATCGCCCAGTCGAAACTGGGCACCACGCGGTCCACGACTGCGGCGCGGAACCGCTCGACCCGGGGGCTGTCGATGCGCCAGACAAGAAACAGACCGATCAGGCACAGCACAAGAACCCCGACAAGCAGGCGCTTGAGCGGTCCCAGAAAGTCATCGGCCTGTGATCTGTCCTTTGCCAAGGTCTACCCCTGTCCCAAAGGCTGCGTCGATCAGCTGTCGTAGTCGATCGCGTGACGCAGCTGTTTTTCGTATTCCAGCGCTTTACCGGTTCCGAGCGCCACACAGTTGAGGGACTCGTCCGCGATGGAGACCGCAAGGCCCGTTTGCTCGCGCAGCGCCAGATCCAGATCGCCCAGCAATGCGCCACCTCCCGTCAGCATCACGCCGCGATCCACGATATCGGCGGCAAGATCGGGCGGGGTGGCTTCCAGCGCGGTCATCACCGCCTCGCAGATTTGCTGCACCGGTTCGCTCAGCGCTTCGGCGACCTGCGCCTGACTGATCTCGGTCTCCTTGGGCACGCCATTCAACAGGTCGCGCCCACGGATCATCATTGACGCGCCGCGCCCGTCATCGGGCATCCGCGCGGTGCCGATCGAGGTCTTGATCCGCTCGGCTGTCGCCTCGCCGACCAGCAGGTTGTGCTGGCGACGCAGATAGTTGATGATAGCTTCGTCCATCCGGTCGCCACCGACACGGACCGAACGGGCGTAGACGATATCGCCCAGTGACAGAACCGCCACCTCGGTCGTGCCGCCGCCGATATCGACGATCATATTGCCGGTCGGGTCGGTGATTGGCATGCCTGCCCCGATGGCCGCAGCGATCGGTTCCGCGATCAGCCCAGCCTTGCGCGCTCCTGCAGACAGCACTGATTGGCGGATCGCGCGCTTCTCGACCGGAGTCGCGCCAAAGGGAACGCAAACGATAATCTTGGGTTTTGAAAAGGTCGAGCGTTTCAGAACCTTACGGATGAAATGCTTGATCATCTCTTCGGCAGTGTCGAAATCGGCAATGACACCATCGCGCATAGGGCGGATCGCCTCGATGCTGCCGGGGGTCCGGCCCAGCATCAGCTTGGCGTCCTCGCCAACAGCAAGCACCTTTTTTACGCCGTCTTTCACGTGATAAGCCACAACTGACGGCTCGCTGAGCACGATGCCCTTTCCCTTGACATAGACCAGAGTATTGGCCGTGCCGAGGTCGATCGCCATATCCGAGGCGAAAAGGCTTGGCATCTTATCGAAAATTGACATCGTGTCATGTTCCATAGTTGAATATATGCAAGTGGCCAGCGACTCTGCCTGAGGAGACCAGTTGCCCTTATAGGCGTCCAAAGGCCTTTGTGAAAGGCCCCGCTTGATTTAGTATCAGCGCACTTCCGCTGTCCGCTGCAATGCAGTAGAAGGCGCGGATGCTGTCATATCAACATATCTATCACGCGGGTAATCCGGCAGACGTGCACAAACATGCCATGTTGTGCCGCATGCTGTCCTATCTGACAGCCAAGGATAAACCGCTCAGCTATCTGGAAACCCATGCCGGGCGCGGACTCTACATGCTGGATGCGCCCGAGGCGCTGAAAACTGGCGAGGCGGCGGCAGGGATCGGTGCGGTTCTGGCGCGCGGGGGCATGCCATCCGACCACCCCTATCTTGCGGCACTGGCCGAGATCCGCGTTGCGCATGGTCCGCAGGCCTATGCCGGATCGCCGGTCCTGGCCGCGCAGTTCCTGCGTCCCGAAGACCGTATCACGCTGGCAGAACTGCATCCGCAGGAACATGCAGCTCTAGATTTCGCGATGTCACCCTATACGGCGCGCGTCCAGCGGCAGGACGGGTTCGAGATGGCGCAGGCCATCTGCCCACCCACGCCACGGCGCGGCTTGCTGCTGATCGACCCCAGTTATGAGGTCAAGACCGAATACGAGACAATCCCCGCCCAGATCGCCAAGCTGCATCGCAAGTGGAATGTCGGAATCATCTGCCTGTGGTATCCGATCCTGACGGGGGGCGCGCATGCGCCGATGCTGGCCGCGCTGCAAGCGCAGGCTTTACCCGGTGTGATACGCCACGAAGTGCGGTTCCCGCCGGTGCGCGCCGGTCACCGGATGGTCGGATCGGGCCTTTTTATCGTGAACGCGCCCTTTGGGACCGAGAAAGAGGCGCAGCGCCTGAGTTCGATGTTCACCGCGCGTTGAGCCCGGGGGGCTGTCTGCCCCCCGTCCCTTGCGGGACTCCCCCCGAAGATATTTCAGGCAAGAAGAAACCCGCCGCAGGTCAGGCGGCGGGCGGTTTTTCAGTGCTATGCAACGGGATCAGCTGACGTCCTTATAATTGATCTCGCGCTTGTCGGCGCCAGGACCGGCCTTGTCGCGGCGCATCCACAGGCGGTTGAGCGCGTTGACATAGGCGCGGGCCGAGGCGACGACCGTATCGGTATCGGCGGACTGGCCTGTTGCGATCATGCCGTCTTCCTCAAGCCGGACGCTGACCGTGGCTTGGGCATCGGTGCCCTCGGTTACGGCATGGACCTGATAAAGCTGCAGCCGCGCCTTGTTTGGATGCAGCGCGCGGACAGCCTTGAACGTCGCATCGACAGGGCCGTCGCCCTGTGCAGTCGCGATCACCTCCTTGCCGTCGATCTCCATCTCCAGCGTAGCCTCGGCAGGGCCGCCCGTGCCGCACAACACCTTGAGCGAGACGATCTGCAGCCTTTCGTTGCCGCTGTCGGCCGTGGCCGTGACCAGGGCAAGGATGTCCTCGTCATAGACTTCCTTTTTCCGGTCAGCGAGTTCCTTGAACCGCACGAAGATATCTTTGAGCTGGTTATCCCCCGCATCGACGCCCATCTGGCGCAGCTTGTCACGCAAGGCCGCGCGGCCCGAATGCTTGCCCATCACCAGATTGGACGCGGTAAGGCCGATATCCTCGGGGCGCATGATCTCGAAGGTTTCGGCGTTTTTCAGCATACCGTCCTGATGGATGCCGGATTCATGGGCAAAGGCGTTCTTGCCCACGATGGCCTTGTTGAACTGTACGGCAAAGCCCGACACGGTAGCGACGCGCCGCGAGATATTCATGATCTTGGTCGTGTCGACACGCGTGCGGTAGGGCATGATGTCGTTGCGCACTTTCAGCGCCATCACCACTTCTTCCAGCGCGGTATTGCCCGCACGCTCGCCCAAGCCGTTGATCGTGCATTCAATCTGGCGCGCGCCGGCCTCGACAGCCGCAAGGCTGTTGGCGGTCGCCATGCCCAGATCGTTATGGCAATGGGTGGCAAAGATGATGCTGTCGGCCCCCGGTACGCGCTCCTTGAGCATGCGGATCAGATCGGCGCTTTCGCGGGGCGCGGTATAGCCCACGGTATCGGGAATGTTGATCGTCGTGGCCCCTGCCTTGATCGCGATCTCGATTACACGGCACAGGTAGTCATGTTCGGTCCGCGTGGCATCCATCGGTGACCACTGGATATTGTCGCACAGGTTGCGCGCATGGGTCACGGTCTGGTGGATGCGTTCAGCCATTTCGTCCTGCGTCAGGTTCGGAATGGCCCGGTGCAATGGCGAGGTGCCGATAAATGTATGAATACGCGGCTGGCCTGCATGTTTCACAGCATCCCAAGCGCGGTCGATATCGGCCAGGCTGGCGCGCGCCAGCCCGCAGATCACCGCCTGTCTGGACCGTTTGGCAATTTCGCTGACCGCGTTGAAATCACCCTCCGAGGCGATGGGAAACCCCGCCTCGATAATGTCCACGCCCATGTCATCGAGCAATTCGGCAATTTCCAGCTTTTCGGCATGGGTCATGGTCGCGCCGGGGCTTTGTTCGCCATCGCGCAATGTCGTATCGAAGATCAAGACGCGGTCTTGTTCGGATATAGTCGTCATCTGGTATCTCTTTTCTGTCTGCTGGGTCTTGGCGCGGGCTGCACATCCTCTGAGCGGTCGCGCCGGTCCGGCACGCTCAGAGGCGGCTTAGCAGGATCAGCAGGGCAGCCGCGAGGGGTGCGCCGAAGGGCGCAGCAGGGATCGCGTTATGTGCCAACGTGGTCATGAGATCAGCTTATACGCGGCAAATGGCAAATGAAAAGCCCGAATTTCGCGTATCGCGCACATTGAAGCGTCCTGTCAGGCTGCTAGGTCTGCGACCATGAAACATGCATTGATCATAGGAGCCTCGGGTGGCGTTGGCTCGGCGATTGCCGAAAGGCTGCGGCTGGGCGGCGTGGCGGTGACCGGCCTTTCCCGACGGGGGAACGGCCTTGATGTCACCGACGAGACCAGCGTAAGCGCAGCGCTTGGCGCGCTTGAGCCGGGGTTTGATCTGATCCTTGTGGCGACAGGCGCGCTGGTGATTGATGGTGCGCAACCCGAAAAGACGCTGCGCAAGGTAACGGCCCAAGCCATGGCCGACCAGTTCGCGCTCAATTGCATCGGGCCGTCGCTTGTGCTCAAGCACAGTCTGCGCCTGATGCCGCGCAAGGGGCGGTGTGTATTCGCTGCCTTGTCCGCACGGGTAGGCTCGATCGGCGACAACCACTTGGGCGGCTGGTATTCCTACCGCACAGCCAAGGCCGCGCTGAACCAGATGATCCACAGCGCCGCGATCGAACTGGGCCGCACCCATCCCGAAGCGGTCTGCGTCGCGCTACATCCCGGAACCGTTGCGACCGAATTCACGCGGAATTACGCGGCAACCCATGACACTGTGCCGCCCGCGCAGGCCGCATCGAACCTGTTGGGCGTGATCGAAGGCCTGACACCGGCGCAAACAGGTCTTTTTTTTGACTGGCAGGGCAAGCAGGTGGTCTGGTGACACGGCTGGTTCTGGTTCTGGGCGACCAGTTGTCCGAAGGTCTGTCGGCCCTGCGCGCGGCGGACAAGGACAGGGATATCGTCGTGATGGCCGAGGTGGCGGAAGAAGCGGGATATGTCCCGCATCACCCCAAGAAGATCGCTTTTCTCTTCGCGGCCATGCGGAAATTCGCGCAACGCCTGCAAGACGCAGGTTGGCGGGTCGCCTATACAAGGCTGGACGATACGGACAATAGCGGCGCGATCTGCGGCGAACTGCTGCGGCGCGCGGCCGAACATGACGCAACGGGCGTGATTGCCACCCAGCCCGGAGAATGGCGGCTGATCGGGGCGCTGAGCGAGATGCCTCTCAAGCTGCATATCATCCGCGATGACCGCTTCATCGCCTCGGCTGACGCGTTCGAGGCCTGGGCCAAGGACAAAAAGCAGCTCAGGATGGAGTATTTCTACCGCGAGATGCGCCGCAAGACTGGCCTGTTGATGGAGGGCGAGCAACCCGCCGGTGGCAAATGGAACTACGACCACGACAACCGCAAACCCGCGCCGGATGATGTCAAGTTCGAGGGGCCTTTGATGTTCGAACCCGACAACGCGGTCGAAGAGGTGCTTGATCTGGTCGCCGCGCGCTTCGGCGGCAATTTCGGCGCGCTGCGTCCCTTCTGGTTCGCCACCGACCGCGATCAGGCGCTGGCCCAGCTGGATCACTGGATCAAAGGCGGGTTGACGGAATTCGGCGACTATCAGGATGCTATGCTGGCGGATCGGCCCTTCATGTATCATTCGCTGATCAGCCTTTACATCAATGCAGGCCTGTTGGACCCGCTCGAAGTCTGCCAGAAGGTCGAGGCCGCGTGGCAAGCGGGTAAAGCGCCCCTGAATGCAGCCGAGGGCTTCATCCGCCAGATCATTGGCTGGCGCGAATATGTGCGTGGTATCTGGTATCGCGAAGGGCCGGACTATACCCGCCGCAACATCCTGAACCACAGCAACGACTTGCCGTCCATGTATTGGGGCGCGCCAACCGATATGCGCTGTATATCGCAGACCGTCGCCCAGACCCGCGATCAGGCTTATGCCCACCATATCCAGCGCTTGATGGTGACGGGAAATTTCGCGCTGCTGGCAGGGATCGACCCCTGGCAAGTCCATGAATGGTATCTGGCGGTCTATGCCGATGCTTATGAATGGGTCGAGGCGCCCAATGTCATCGGGATGAGCCTGTTTGCCGATGGCGGGATCATTGCGTCGAAACCCTATGTTTCGTCAGGCAACTACATAGACAGGATGTCCGACTATTGCGGTGGTTGCGCCTATAAGGTCAAGGACAAGACCGGCCCCAAGGCCTGTCCCTTCAATCTGCTTTACTGGCATTTCCTGATCCGCCACCGCGACAGGTTCTCATCCAACCCGCGCATGGGACAGATGTATGCCACATGGGACCGCATGGACGTAGAACGCCGCAAGACCGTTCTGCGCGATGCGGATACATTCCTTGCTAAGATGCAGGCAGGCGACCGGATCTGACCTGTCCGCATGTCTTCTGGCCTCAAATATCCAGGTGTATGCGGATAGCTGCAACCGCCGTCAGTCAGCGGGCACTGCTGGTGTATCTTCCGCTGATGCCTCGTTTTCCACGGGCACCGCGTTGTCTGATGTCGCACCTTCTGTCGGGGGTGCACCGTTCTGCCAGACGCCGCTGACCTGGTCGCCCGAAGCATAGCGCATCGTGCCCTCACCCTGACGCCGGCCCGTGCTGAACATGCCTTCATAGACATCGCCATTGGCATAGGTCGCAGTGCCGCGCCCGTCGATCTCGCCCGCGCGCCACTCACCGCTATAGCGGAAACCGTCCGGCATCACGATCTCGCCTGTGCCCTCGCGCTGCCCCTGTACGAACTGACCGGTATAGACGGTCCCGTCGGGATAGGTTGCAACCCCTTGGCCATGGCGCTGTCCATCCAGCCATTCGCCTTCATAGTGGTAGCCGTCCGGATAGGTCATTGTACCGGTGCCGTTGTTCTTGGCTCCTTTGAATGCACCCTCATAAACCAGCCCGTTGGCATAGACCGCGCGGCCATTACCCTCGATCACGCCCTCCTGCCAGCCGCCTTCATAGGTCGAACCGTCAGGATAGGTGATCTTGCCCTCGCCATCGGGCAAGTCGGCGCGGAACTGGCCCTCGTAGACCGATCCGTCGGGATAGGTGACACGACCCTGACCTTCGATCTGTCCTGCCACCCATGAACCTTGATAGACATAGCCGTCTGTTCCGGTGAAGACGCCTTGCCCCTGCCGTAAATCGTCGACGAAACTGCCCTGATAGGTGTCCCCGCTGGCATAGGTCACGCGGCCTTCGCCCTCGCGGCGGCCATTGACCAGCGCACCTTCATAGACATCGCCATTGGGCTGGGTCAGCTTGCCCTCGCCATTGATCTGGCCATCCTTCCATGTGCCCTCATAGACAAGGCCGTCCGACATGGTCAGCGTACCGGTGCCCTCGCGCGCGCCGCGCACCACGGCCCCTTCATAGACTGCCCCGTCGGGATAGGTAATGCGCGCTGTCCCATCCTTGACGCCGCGATCCCATGTGCCGTCATAGACATAGCCGCCCTGGCTTTGCATGACGCCGCGCCCGTGATGCATCGCCTCCAGAAAGCCGCCCTCGTAGCGCATGCCGTTGGCATAGGCCGCGATTCCCTGTCCGGTGATCTTGCCGTCAACCCACTCGCCCTCGTAGGTGCCGCCATCGGTAAAGACGATGCGCCCCACGCCTTCGGGTTTGCCGCGCTGGAACTGGCCCTCGTAAACCGATCCATTGGGAAAGCGCGCCACGCCATCGCCACGGATTTCCCCTTCCACCCAGTCGCCGGTATATTCATAACCGTTGGGCAGGCGATAGGTGCCGGTGCCATGCTGAAGCCCGTTCAGGAACGTGCCCTCATAGACGCCGCCATCGTCATATTGCTTGGTCTGCACCTCGCCGGACTGCTGTGCTCCTACGCTGCTACCCAGCATCAGCCCCGCTGCAAGGCAAATCCCGAAGATCCCGCGCGTGCCTGTCATATCTGCCCCTGATGTTGCGGGCTTCTGCCTTGCGGACCAGCCCTGACCTGGATCGAACCTAAAGGAGGGCGGGCGGGCAGACAACGCCTTTTGCCGCATATCGGCTTTCCCTTGCCACCTGATCTGCTAAGTCATCTAACCAAAGACTGATCAGAGGGCAGACCATGGCCGACCGTTTCCGCCTGACACTCGCGCAATTGAACCCGGTTGTGGGCGATCTGGAGGGTAACGCCGCACGTGCGCGTACGGCGTGGGATCAGGCAAAGACCGCGCAGGCCGATATGGTCGCGCTCCCCGAAATGTTTATTACAGGTTACCAGACACAGGATCTTGTGCTGAAACCTGCCTTCCACAAGGCTGCCATGTCCGTGATCGCGGCATTGGCACGCGACTGCGCGGATGGCCCTGCGATCGGTATCGGCGGTCCTTTGGCGGAAGACGGAAAGCTCTACAATGCGTGGTACGTTCTGGCAGGCGGCATGATCCGTGCCCGCGTGCTCAAACAGCACCTGCCAAACGAGGATGTCTTTGACGAACATCGCCTGTTCGACGCGGGCCCTCCGCAAGGCCCCTACAGTATCGGGTCGCTGCGGATCGGCAGCCCTGTCTGCGAGGATGCATGGCACGCGGATGTGGCCGAGACACTGGCCGAGACAGGGGCCGAGATGCTACTGGTGCCCAATGGCAGCCCCTATTGCCATGGCAAGATGGAGGTCCGGCAAAACCTCATGGTCGCCCGCGTGATCGAGACAGACCTGCCACTGGTCTATCTCAACATGGTGGGCGGGCAGGATGATCAGGTCTTTGACGGTGGTTCCTTCGTGCTCAATCCCGGTGGTGCGCTGGCGGTGCAACTGCCCGTCTTTGAAGAGGCGGTGGTGCATGTCGATTTCACCCACACGCCCGATGGCTGGATCGCCGCGCAGGGCGTCCGGGCCAGCATCCCCGATCTGCTGGAGCAGGATTACCACGCGATGGTGATCGCCTTGCGCGATTACATGGGCAAGGCTGGTTTCCGCACAGCCATTCTGGGTCTTTCAGGCGGGATCGACAGCGCTATCGTGGCCGCGATAGCCGCCGATGCAATCGGGGCGGAAAACCTGCGCTGCGTGATGCTGCCGTCGGAATACACTTCGCAAGCCTCTCTGGAGGATGCCAAAGGCGTGGTCGAGGCGCTGGGCTGCGCCTATGATACGGTGCCTATCAGCGGACCACGCGCCGCTGTGACGGACGCGCTTGCCCCCGTGTTCGAAGGTCTTGCGCCCGATTTGACCGAAGAGAACATCCAGTCGCGTTTGCGTGGCTTGCTGTTGATGGCGATGAGCAACAAGTTCGGCAATATGCTTTTGACGACGGGCAACAAATCTGAGGTTGCGGTCGGGTATGCCACGATTTACGGCGATATGGCCGGCGGCTATAACCCGATCAAGGACATGTACAAAACGCAAGTCTTCCGTGCCTGCCGCTGGCGCAACGAGAATCACCGCGACTGGATGAAAGGTCCTGCAGGTGTCGTGATCCCACCACAGATCATCGACAAGCCTCCCAGCGCTGAATTGCGCCCCGACCAGAAGGACGAAGACAGCCTGCCCCCCTACGAGGTGCTGGACGGCATCCTGCGCCTGCTGGTGGACAGCGATGCCTCGGTCGCTGATTGCGTGGCAGCAGGCTATGACCGCGCCACCGTCAAACGGATCGAGCATCTGCTTTATATCAGCGAATACAAACGCTTCCAGTCGGCCCCCGGCACGCGCCTCAGCCCGCGCGCCTTCTGGCTGGATCGCCGCTATCCGGTTGTGAACCGCTGGCGCGACGAGAGCGGCGCATAGGTCCGCGCGTTACTCCCACCAGCGGTCGATGCTGGCAATATCATCATCGGACCAGCCGAAGTGATGCGCGAATTCGTGGATGGTGACATGGGCCACCAACTCCGCGATGCTGACATCGCCGCGCGCGCGCCATTCATCTAGAATAGGCTTGCGGAACAACCACACAGTGTCTGGTCCCATCGGTTGGTCGAACACCGATTTCTCGGTCATCGGGATGCCTTCGTAAAGTCCGGTCAGATCCAGCGGATCGTCGATCTCCAGCCCCGCCATCAAATCCGCGTCAGGCCAGTCCGTGACGCAAATTGCCACGTGCAGTGCCGCCGCGCGAAACGGGTCAGGCAGGCTGTCCACCGTCTGGCGGGCCATCTCTTCCATCTGGGCAAGATCGGGTATTTGCTCTGACATGGTCGCGATATGACCCTAAACGCGGGAAAATGAAATCCCCTCATCCTGTAGGGACATAAACGACCTCTGAGTCGTGTTTCGGCGCGCCGCGGGCAGGGTGTTCTGCGAGAACACGCCGATTCCAGTTCAGGACATGAAAATGATCGCAGTGCATGCGCAAGAAACGGCTTTCTCAGGCGAGGAATGTGACCGGATCGTCGGTTTGGCCGACGCGGCCCCGTCGCGCGATGCGCGTCTGGTAGGGCAGACACAGGACCACAACCTGCGGCGCGCCGATCTGGTCTGGCTGGACGATGTGCCGGGCAGCGATTGGGTCATGGACCGTATCATCGACGTGGTGCGGATCGCCAACCGCGATGTCTTCGGCTTTGATCTGCAAAGCTTTTCCGAAAGTGCGCAAGTTGCCCGCTACGATGCGGCGCGCGAGGGCCATTTCGACTGGCATTCCGATATTGGCGAGGGGCCATTGGCGCGCCAGCGCAAACTGACCATGGTGGTGCAGCTGTCCGGGGCAGAGGATTATGATGGCGGGCGGCTGGAAGTCATGCCAAGCGCGCATACACACGAGGCGGGCCTTGGTCGCGGCCATGCGACGATCTTTCCCAGCTTTCTACTGCACCGCGTGACGCCGGTCACCAAAGGACAGCGCCATTCCCTGACGATCTGGGCGCATGGTCCGGCCTTCCGCTAGGCTGTGCCAGCGCAACGTGGTGCTCTCGGTCAACGCGACTATGGATATTTCCGGCAGAAAGAAACAGGCGCCGCCCTGACATTCTTCTTGCTTCAAATATCCCTGATGCCCGTGCCGGCAAAGCGGGGTGTCAGGGTTTGGGCAGGATGATCCGGTTGACATGCCCCATCTTGCGACCGGCTTTGGCCTCGGCCTTGCCGTAAAGATGCAAGGCGGTAGCTGGCTCTTTTGCAAGCTCCGGCACGTGGTCCATATCCGCCCCGATCAGGTTCTCCATGATCACATCGGCATGGCGCGTCCCGTCCCCCAGAGGCCAGCCCGCGATTGCGCGGATGTGCTGCTCGAACTGGTCGATGGTGCAGCCGTTCTGGGTCCAGTGCCCCGAATTATGCACACGCGGCGCGATCTCGTTTACGATTAGGCCCTTGGGGGTGACAAACAATTCAACGCCCATCACACCGACATAATCCAGCGCGTTCAGAATTCTGGCGGTCAGCAGTACCGCATCCATCCGCTGCGCCGAAGTCAGGCGCGAGGGAACGGTGGTCGTGTGCAGGATACCATCGCGGTGCACGTTCTCGCCCGGATCATAGCAGGCGACCTGCCCGCTGGTATTGCGTGCGCCGATCACCGAGACCTCGAAGCTGAAATCAATGAAGGCTTCCAGAATGGCAGGGCTGCCCGCCATATCCGCCAAAGCGCGCGGCGCATCAGTGCTGGACCGTAGCCGTGACTGCCCTTTGCCATCGTAACCGAAGCGCCGCGTTTTCAGAATCGAGGGCACCCCGACGTCTCCAATCGCCTTCTCCAGCGATGCGGCATCATCCACGGCCGCATAGGGGGCGGTGGTAAGACCCAGTCCCGTCAGAAAGTCCTTCTCGAGTATCCGGTCCTGACTGATCCTCAGCGCCTCGCGGCCCGGACGGATCGGGCGCAGCGGCTCCAGCAAGTCCAGTGCAGCGGTCGGGATATTCTCGAACTCGTAGGTGATGACATCGCAAGCGGCCGCAAACCGGCCAAGGGCTGCGGCATCTTCGTAAGGGGCGGTGGTCACCTGATGCGCGACATCAGCAGCGGGCGGATTAAGCCCCGGCTCGAAAATATGCGTGCGAAAGCCAAGGCGGCTGGCCGCAACTGACAGCATCCGGCCCAGTTGTCCGCCGCCCAGAATACCGATGGTCGCGCCCGTTAGAAGCATATCACTCATCCACTGGCACCTCGGGGATCGAGGCTGACAGATCCGCGCGCCATGTGTCCAGCCGCGTCGCCAGGGCTGCATCCTGTAGGGCAAGGATGCTGGCTGCCATCAGCCCGGCATTGGCCGCCCCTGCAGCACCGATCGCCATGGTCCCCACAGGATAGCCGCGTGGCATTTGCAGGATCGAATAGAGACTGTCCACACCCGACAGCGCACGCGTTTGCACAGGTACGCCGATCACCGGCACCCGCGTCTTGGAGGCCATCATGCCAGGGAGATGCGCCGCACCGCCAGCGCCTGCGATAATCACCTGAAGCCCGCGTTCCACTGCCGTTTTGCCATAGTCCCAAAGCCGGTCCGGTGTGCGATGGGCCGATACGATCCGCGCCTCGTAGGGCACATCAAGCGCGTCCAGCATATCTGCTGCCTCTTTCATGGTGGGCCAGTCCGACTGGCTACCCATGATGATACCTACCTTGACGTCGGCCATGCCTTCACGCTCCTTCAACAACTGAGCGCGCACTATAGCCAAGGTCGCAGGCGACGCAATCGCAGGATCAGGCGATGATGTCCGGCGTCAGACGGTCTTCGATTCGGGCGATCAGGTCTTTCAGCATCAGCTTCTTCTTTTTGAGCCGCTGGATCGTCAATTGGTCGCCAGTGCCTTTTTGAACAAGCGCGGAAATCGCATCATCCAGATCGCGATGCTCGCGCCGGAACACTTCAAGCTCCACGCGCAATACGTCGTCGTTCTTCATCGAGATATCGCTGATGGCGTTCATGGCACGACATTCCCTGACTGGTGATTCCCCCGTGTTTCGCACGGAGAACCAAGATACTGAAAAACCGCATTTTTGCAAAGTATCTCGAACGGAGGGGCGGATTCGGAAGCCCCCCGAAGGTGAGGCTCTTGCGCTGGCAACCTGGCCACCCCATATTTCCGGTATGCAGGCCGCCATAACGGGACCTGCAATCTGGACGGTCGCTTTTGACAAGGACGTGTCGATGACGAAACTGACCTTGGGGTCACACCCTTACCTGCTGGGCTTTGACCAGCTGGAGCGTTTGCTGGAACGCAACGCGAAATCCGGGAATGAAGGCTATCCCCCCTTCAACATCGAGCAAACCTCGAACAATTCCTATCGCATCACGCTTGCTGTGGCAGGATTTGCCGAGAACGACTTGGCGATCACAGTCGAGGACCGGCAACTGGTCATTCGTGGACGGCAGCGTGACGATACAGAGGGGCGCGTCTATCTGCATCGGGGCATTGCCGCGCGACAGTTCCAGCGCAGTTTCGTTCTGGCTGACGGTGTCGAGGTCGGCGAGGCGATCATGGAAAATGGATTGTTGCATGTCGATCTGACACGCGCCCAGCCCGAGACTGTGGTGCAGACGATCAGGATCAGGAAAGGATAAGGTACATGGAAACGAAATTCGATTTCGGAACAGAGGGTGAGAACCCGATTGTCTATGTCCGGCCCGTGAAGGTCGCGGATCTTCCCGAGGAAATTCGCCAGCAAGCCGAAGGGATCGAGACTTTATATGCGGTCCATGATGCGGCAGGCATGCAGCTTGCCCTGGTCAAGGACAGAAGCCTTGCCTTTGTTCTGGCGCGGCAAAACCATATGGCGCCCGTAACGGTCCACTGACGATCCGGCCAGACAGTGGCTGCGCCTGAATCTGTGCAATACAAAAAGGCCGCATCCAGAAAGGTGCGGCCTTTGGTTTTGGACGATATGGGCGCGATCAGCCTGCGATCAGACCCATGCTTTCCAGCTTCAGAATGACCTGATGGGCGCAGTTGTCGACCTCGACATTCTCGGTGTCCAGACGTAATTCTGGATTCGCGGGGATATCATAGGGGTCTGAAATCCCAGTGAATTCCTTGATTTTCCCCTCGCGGGCCAGCTTGTAAAGCCCCTTGCGGTCGCGCCGTTCACATTCTTCGAGGCTTGTTGCGATATGCACTTCCAGAAACGCGCCGAACTGCTCGATATCCTCGCGCACGGCGCGGCGGGTCGTGGCGTAGGGCGCGATCGGAGCGCAGATGGCGATGCCGCCATTCTTGGTGATCTCGGATGCGACATAGCCGATGCGACGGATGTTCAGGTCGCGGTGTTCCTTGCTGAACCCTAGTTCGGAACTGAGGTTCTTGCGGACAACATCCCCATCAAGCAGCGTGACGGGGCGGCCACCCATTTCCATCAGCTTGATCATCAAGGCATTGGCGATGGTGGATTTGCCCGATCCCGAAAAGCCGGTGAAGAACACGGTAAAGCCCTGCTGCGACCGTGGCGGACGGGTGCGGCGCAGCTCTGCGACCACTTGCGGGAAGGAAAACCATTCGGGGATTTCCAGCCCCTCGGCCAGACGGCGGCGCAGTTCGGTGCCCGAGATGTCCAGCACGGTCGAACCTTCGGGCACTTCGTCAGCGGGGAAATACTGCGCCTTTTCCTGCACATAGACCATGTGTTTGAAATCGACCATCTCAATGCCGATTTCGGCCTCATGTTCCTTGAAAAGCGTTTGCGCGTCGTAGGGGCCGTAGAAATCCTGCCCCGCAGAGTTCTTGCCGGGGCCGGCATGGTCGCGGCCCACGATGAAATGCGTGCAGCCGTGGTTCTTGCGGATCAGCCCGTGCCAGACCGCTTCGCGTGGGCCAGCCATACGCATGGCGAGGTTCAGAAGGCTCATCGTCGTGGTCGCGGAAGGGTATTGGTCCAGCACAGCCTCATAGCAGCGCACGCGGGTGAAGTGATCCACATCGCCCGGTTTGGTCATGCCGACAACCGGATGGATCAGCAGGTTGGCCTGTGCCTCGCGCGCGGCGCGGAAAGTCAGTTCCTGATGCGCGCGGTGCAGCGGGTTGCGGGTCTGAAAAGCCACGACCTTGCGCCAGCCCAGCTTGCGGAACAGGGCGCGCAATTCGTTGGGCGTATCGCGGCGGCCTTTGAAATCGTAATGCACTGGTTGCTGGATGCCTGTAACCGGACCGCCCAGATAGACAGCACCTGCGGTATTGTGCAGATAATTCACCGCCGGATGGGCCAAGTCATCGTCGCCAAAGACCTTTTCCGCCTCGCGCGCCTTGTCAGGCACCCAGCGGTCGGTCACGGTCATGGTGGCAAGGATCACGCCTTCCTGATCGCGCAGCGCGATATCCTGACCGATTTCCAGTTTTTCGGCAAAGGCTTCGGGCACATCCAGATTGATGGGCATCGGCCAGAGCGCGCCATTCGCCAGACGCATCGTGTTGACGACGCTGTCGTAATCTTGCTCGGACAGGAACCCTTTGAGCGGGTTGAAGCCGCCATTCATCAGCAGTTCCAGATCGCAGATCTGGCGCGGGGTCAGATCCCAACTGATCAGCTGCGCCGCTTCGACCTTGAGCTTTTGGGCACTCTCATACGAGACATAGAGTTCGGGAATAGGGGCAAGATTAGGCGTATACATGGTCAGTCTTTCAATGCGGAACAGGCGGAATGCTGATGCGGAACGGATTACGGTTGCCCAATCGGCTAGCCGCAGGGTCGCGGGCCGAATAGCCTTTGAAGCAGGCGAAATTCAAGCTGACATTGGCCTGAACTGTGTTTTCGGACCAATGTGATTCATTTTTGCAGGGCTTTGGTCGATTATTCCAGATGTTCGGCCAGAAAGCGTTCAGCGTCCAGCGCCGCCATGCAGCCCATTCCGGCTGATGTTACGGCTTGACGGTATTTGTGATCCGTCAGGTCGCCTGCCGCGAAAATTCCGGGAATCGATGTCTCGGTGCTGCCGGGTTTCACGGTGACATAGCCGCCATTGTGCAATTCCAGCACGTCCTTGACCAGTTCGTTGGCGGGGGCGTGACCGATGGCCACGAAGACACCCTTGCACGGAATTTCGGTAATGGCGCCGGTATCGACATGTTTGACGCGCACGGCTGTGACGCCTTTGGGATTATCCTCGCCAACAACCTCTTCCAGCGCGTGGAACCACAAAGTTTCGATCTTGGGGTTCTTGAACAGACGGTCCTGAAGGATCTTTTCCGCCCGCAGGGTGTCGCGGCGATGGATCAGGGTGACTTTTGACGCGAAATTGGTCAGGAACAACGCTTCCTCGACCGCAGTATTGCCGCCACCGATCACGACGATTTCTTGACCGCGATAGAAGAACCCGTCGCAGGTGGCGCATGCCGATACGCCGAAGCCTTTGAAGGCATCTTCGGACGCGAGGCCCAGCCATTGGGCGCGCGCGCCTGTGGCAAGGATCACCGCATCTGCCGTGTAGATCGTGCCACTATCGCTGCGCGCCACGAAGGGGCGCACAGTGGTATCGAGCGAGACAATGATATCGCCAATAATCTCGCAGCCCATCGCCTTGGCATGGTTTTGCATCCGCACCATCAGATCGGGGCCCTGCACTTCGGTATCGCCGGGCCAGTTTTCGACTTCGGTTGTTGTGGTCAACTGGCCGCCCGGTTCGATCCCTTGCACAAGGATAGGCTCCAGCATCGCGCGGCTGGCATAGACCCCTGCCGTATAGCCCGCAGGCCCTGAGCCGATGATCAGAACCTTGGTATGTCGTGTCTCAGCCATGGGGCCACCTTTGCCGTTTGAATCTTGTGTCAACCTTGCATATAGACCCGCAATGTCAGGGCGGAAACCCCTTTGGCGGGCTTTGGGTCTGGCTTTGCAACTGATGCTTGGGAACAAGCCTGTCGGCAATGATCTTGCGTCATGTTGAAAGAATATTGCGTGTGCTGATGGCAGTGCTATAAGAAACCGTCTTCAAGGAGAGCAGGCACATGGCCGGAACGCGGCTTGATCCGATTGATCGGAAAATTCTGGCGGAATTGCAAGCTGATGGCCGCATGACCAATGTGGAACTAGCCAAGCGCGTCGGCATTTCCGCACCACCCTGCTTGCGCCGCGTCCGCACCTTGGAAGAGGCGGGGTTCATCCGTGGTTATCACGCCAAGGTCGATCCGCGCGAACTGGGCTTCGAGGTGCAGGTTTTTGCGATGGTCGGGCTGCAAAGCCAGGCCGAGGCGGATCTGAGCGCTTTCGAGGCACGCTGCCGCGCCTGGCCGCTGGTGCGTGAATGCCATATGCTGAATGGTGAGGTCGATTTCATCCTGAAATGCGTGGCCCCCGATCTGAGCACGTTCCAGTCTTTCCTGACCGAACAACTGACCGCTGCGGACAATGTTGCCAGCGTCAAGACCAGCCTGGTGATCCGCTGCGCCAAGGATGATCCCGGCGTGCCATTCGACATATTGGAAGCGCGGCTGAACCGGTCGGCCTGACGCCGCACTTCCGTCGCTTCAAGCGGCTGACAGGTTGTCCAGCATTTCCAGCGTTGCGCGCGGAAAGGCCAGCGGTCCGAAATCCTCGAGATTGCGGATATGCGGGAACAGTGACAGGAACAGCGCCACGGTATTGGGGCCCATACGCTGTTCAAGCCCCGGACCGGGGTGATAGCTTTCCATGTCGATGCCTGCCACCTTGATCGCCGCGTGCTGGTCAAGGCATAGGTGATAGACCGTGACAGGGCGGGGTGGCGTGATCCTGATCGCGCGCGATCCGTCCTCAAAATCGGCAACCGGTGTGAAGACCTGACCTGAACGTGCACCGGTTCCGTCCAGCCCGCGCAGGGCGGCGGGACGGTGCAGCAGGCGCGCGCCGGGGCCTGCCATGACATCCGCCATGGGACGGCCCAATCCGAACGTGTCAGCCATCAGGCGGGTCATGCGGGTCTGGTCTGGCGTGTCGACAGGGGCATCGGGTAGGATCGTCATGCAGCCGATCCACAAGACACGACGACGACCAGCGCCGGACGTTTCGATCTCCATTCCGGGGACCAGATCCTCGATCGCGCAAAGCCCGTTTGACGTGGTCAGCAAAGTGCCGCGGGCAAAAGCGGAAAAAGCGGATTCGAACTGCGCTGTGGCCGGGGCCACATGGCGGCTGCTGTCGATATGTCCATCTGATGTCAGATAGCTCACTTCGTAGCGGCGCATCACTGGCGGCTTGCGCGGCTCTGTCACGGCCTGGGGCAGCGTCGCGCGTCGCATCTGCTGCGGCGGAACGGCTGTCAGTACCCGCGCGGGCACTGTGGCGCGACGCGGCGTTTCGCAATGGGTTTTGATCTGGACGGATGCGTCGCGCGCATTTGGCAGAGGCTGCGCGGCCTTCATCATCCCTTTCGGAAGTGTGATTCCATGGGTGGTTTTTTCAACCGCCGGAAATCTGGCAGAGGGGGCATCGTATGCCATACGGTTCACCAATATTTGGCGTCGCAATCGTGTCGGCCCCCACCGACAACACTGAAAGGACTGTTGTTTCAGATCGAATTCAGTGCGTTTTGTATGGCCAATTTTCGCCATCTTTGTCAAAAACGACGACTAATCCTTTTTGGAACAACGCCAATCATGGTTGCAAGCACAGTTTTGTTTCGAGCTTTCGGACAAAGTTGCCACAATTCGATTCGATCAGGGAATCTTGCGCACATTGGTGCAAAAACCGTGCCATTTCAGAACCGGACATGCAAAAGCCGCCCGTGCGGGGGCGGCCTGATGCTGAAACGGTAATCTGTGTCAGGCGCTGCGGACAGCTTTCAAGGGGCTGTGGCGCTTCACGATCATTGCGGCCCGCGTTCCTCCGCGCTGCCACGGCAGGGATGTTCCGGCGACGGTTGTGCTTTTTGCGGTTTCGATCACCGACTTCATCCAGCGCTTGTTTTTCATTCTTGTGTCTCTCCTGCCCTTGATCTTGTTGTCCGGACCCTAAGGTTCTGATCCGGTCGTTGCGGCGCATGTCGGCCAATCAAGAAACAATATGCCCGATCAATACGGCATTGTTTTGTCCGCTTCTGTGGCATTGTTATGGCGGCCTGTCAGCGCAGGTCGATGCGCGGGCTCGACGTCACGGAAGTGGCGCAAATTGCTTGAAATATACTGTTTTTAAGCGGATTTCTGGAAACAGTATCAGATGTTTCGCATTCATTGTTGCGGGAAGGGCGCAAGGTGCGTGCCGGAAATGTGGCGAAATCGCCAAATTACAACCGGATCGCCGAAATCAGCCGCCCGTAATCAGCCTCGCCTGCATGGGTGGTCCGGCGATAAGAGAAAAAGCGGTCTGGATCGGCATAGGTGCAATGGCGCGTCCAGTCCGCGTGTCCCACGCCAGCGTCGCGCAGGCGGTGCAATCCGTAAGATGGCAGATCGAACATCATCCGGTCGCCTTGGCCTTGGGCAAAGAAACGCGTGTTCCGAATATCCTCGGCCAGAAAGTCGTCCAGAAATTCGGGACCGACCTCATAGGCGCTCTGGCTGATCGTTGGGCCGATGACGGCGGTAATGTTCTCGCGGTCGGCGCCCAGTTCCACCATCGCGGCCACTGTCGCTTCCAGCACACCGTCCAGCGCGCCGCGCCACCCTGCATGTGCGGCACCGATAACCTGCGCCACGGGATCGGCGAAAAGCACCGGCTGGCAATCTGCTGTGAGGATCGCAAGCGCAATGCCGGGCGTGGCGGTGACCATCGCATCGGCGCGCGGTTTTTCCGCCACGGGACCAGCGATATGGACGACCTCAGGGGAATGGACCTGATGCACCGTCACCAGGGACTCCGGTGCAACCTCCATCGCTTGCGCCACACGGGCACGGTTGATCGCAACGATTTCCGCCTGATCTGAGGAGCCAGGACCGCAGTTCAGCCCCTGAAACACGCCCGAGGATGCACCGCCGCGACGGGTAAAGAACCCGTGTCTGAGGGGCATCAACGCCTCTGATGTGAGTATTTCCAAGGTCATTTGTGCTATGGTTCCAGTCCGGGCGGTGGGGCGGCACCCTGCGGAAAGAGGGCCACCACTTTGAAGAGCGTCCCCATTTCCTGCGGATGCGTCAAGCGGCGATGTGCAGCGATATGTGTCTCCAGCGCCTTGCCCGACAGTTTGGCCGCAAGGCTCTGTGCGCGGGACGTAATTCCAAGGCGTTCCAGAAACACGCCCTGTGGTGTCAGGCGGCTGTGCGGGGCAGGGCTGGCGGCGACCAGCGCCTCGAAATCGACATGGGCGGTCAGATCGGCTTGTCCGGGGCTGTCTAGCGGATCGCAGGCGGCATGATTGCGCAGTGCTTGCAGCGTATCGCCCAGTGACCGCCAGTCGCCATAGTCAAGAATCAAAACCGTTCCGCCATGATCGTTGATCCGCGCACCGATGCTTTGCATGACAGGGCGCGCGGCGGTGCACAGTTCAACCAGATCACCGTCGCGGGTATCTGCCAGCCTGTGATCCAGCGCGCCTTGCGGTGTCGCGTCGGTTAGGCCTAAAGCCAGCTTTCCCGCGATAAGCCCCACGCGTTTTTCCCGCCATCCGTCGCCATCACGCAGGAATTGCCGTATCGGCAATGCATCAAAAAACTCGTTCGCGACTCCAAACAGCGGCTGTTCGGGCAGGGTGTCGGCACTATCGTGCCAGGTTGCCGGGTCAGGTCTGATCAAGGGCGCAAGCGTCCGCTCTTGTGCTGCGCGCAGCACCGCGGATGCCTCGACCAGATGCACTTGCGCTGCGTCGTGAAATCCCGCCACGATACGCGTCGCGCGCAAGATATCGGCCATCAACGTGCCACGCCCCGGTCCGAGCTCGGCCAGTGTGAATGGTGCGGGCGCCCCCTGATCAAGCCAAGCCTGCGCCAGCGACAGGCCGATCAACTCCCCGAACATCTGACTGACCTCGGGTGCGGTGATAAAATCACCCGCCACGCCGAACGGATCGCGGGTGCTGTAATAGCCAAGTGTTGGATGCAACAGACACTCGGCCATGTAATCCGCAATCGAGATAGGCCCGTCCGTGGCAATGCGCGCGGCGATATGCTGCGCTAACGGTGTCATGCCGGAACTGCAGCCACCCTGCGGCGCGCCAGCAGGATCAGGACAAGGCCCGCAGCTACCATGGGCAGCGACAGGACCTGACCCATCGTGATGCCGGCCTCGCCCAACCGGATGACATAGCCCATCGGGTTGTCGAAGGTGATGAACTGGGCATCGGCTTGCCGGAAATATTCTACCACGAAGCGCGCGAGCCCGTAGCCCGCCACAAAGACCCCTGTGATCTGTCCCGGAACCTTCAGCGCATCACGCCGGAACGCCAGCCACAGCAAGACACCCAGCAAAACAGCGCCTTCGAGACCTGCCTGATAAAGCTGCGAAGGGTGTCGAGCGCAAACACCGACGACGCCAAAGCAATCCTGCGCCGCAGCGCCAGGAAAGATCACGCCCCACGGCAGATCGGTGGGGCGTCCCCACAACTCGGCATTGATGAAATTGGCCAGACGTCCCAGCATCAAGCCGACAGGCACCCCAAGAGCGATGGCATCGGCAGCGGCCAGACGCGGTATCTTGTGGCGCGCGGTGAATATCCACGCGGCCATTACGACGCCCAGAAATCCGCCGTGAAAGGACATGCCCCCCTGCCAGACCATCGGAATCTGCGCCGGATTGGCCAGATAATAGGAAGGCTGGTAAAACAGCACAAAGCCCAGCCGTCCGCCCGCGATGATGCCGATGATGATCCATGTCAGCAGATCCTCGATCTGTGCCTTGGTCATCGGGGGGATATTGCCGCGCCACAGTGCGGGACGCCGGATTGCGGCCATCGTGATCTGCCACGCGATCACGATCCCAAAGATATAGGCCAAAGCATACCAGCGCAGCGCCAGTTCGAAACCGAAGACGGGAATCGAGAAAATTTCGGGCGAGAATTCGGGGAAGGGGATCATTGCGCGCATCTGCGTCTGTGTGCCTCGGGGCTGGAAGGAGGTCAACCTTGTGAACTGCTAATTCGCAGCCCATATAGGGCGTAAAGGTAACGTTGGAGAGCCGCAATGCAGACGCGCAACAAAATTCTGGATGATATCTCGCAATTGATGACAAATGCGATGGGCGTGGCACAGGGCGCCAAGGACGAGGCCGAAACCGCGATGAAATCCATGATCGACCGCTGGCTGGCCGATCGCGACTTTGTCACGCGTGAGGAATTCGACGCCGTGCGTGCCATGGCGCAGAAAGCGCGCGAGGAGAATGCCGCGTTGAAGGCGCGTCTGGATTCGCTGGAAACCAAGGCCAAATAATAGCCGCGAATTGCCACGCCGGACAAGCTACGCGCACCCCGAAACGGGTGCGCGTTTTTCGTGTGCACGCCCCCGATGCCGCTGCATTGATCAAGATGCTGTCATAATACACGGTTCATCCACACCTTATTGGGGTTATCCCCAAAATATTGCTTTACAGAACAAAGCGACGCGACCACCATATCTTGTAGGGACGAGTGGAATAGCCTCCGTCCTTTGAGCAGGCACCTAGCAGTTGAGGCAATATAAAGCCCGACAGCTACAGGCAGAGAGGTGGCGTCATGGCACTATCCGAGCATTACCTTGAAGATGACATTCACCCCATCGACATCGTCGAAAATATCGCCGAATATCACGACTGGGATTTTGACCGCATCGGTCAGGACCAGATCGCCATGGCGGTTGAGGGGCAGTGGCGGACCTATTCGATCACACTGGCATGGTCCAGCTATGACGAAACCCTGCGCCTGATCTGCACCTTCGAGATGGAGCCGCCCGAGGCGCGTTTGCCGCAACTTTACGAGACACTGAACGCCGTCAACGATCAGTGCTGGAACGGCTCCTTTACCTTCTGGGCCGCGCAAAAGCTGATGGTCTGGCGCTACGGGCTGGTGCTGTCGGGCGAACAGGTGGCTAGCCCTGAACAGATCGACACGCTGATCAACGCGGCCGTGATGAATGCCGAGCGCTTTTATCCGGCCTTCCAACTGGTCGTCTGGGGCGAACGGTCGCCGGCCGATGCGATCCAGGTCGCCATTGCAGAGGCTTACGGGCGCGCGTAACACTACCCCCCGACGCGAGACAGCCAAGGGGGATTTCACATGGATATGACAGAGCTTGGACGCAGGGGGCTGGTCCTTCTGGGCTGTGGCAAGATGGGGTCGGCCATGCTGGCAGGCTGGCTCAAGCGCGGATTGGCCCCGTCCGGCGTCTGGGTCATCGACCCCAACCCGTCCGATTGGTTGCGCGGCACAGGGGTGCAGATCAACGCGATCCTGCCGGATACGCCTGCAATCGTGATCGTCGCTGTCAAACCCCAGATGATGGGCGATGCCTTGCCCGTTCTGGCCGCGGTGGGAAATGGCGACACGCTGTTTGTCTCGGTTGCCGCAGGTACATCTATTGCGCGTTTCGAGGAGGTCTTGGGCGCAAAGACACCCATCATCCGCGCGATGCCGAATACTCCCGCCGCTGTGGGGCGCGGTATCAGCGCGATCATCGGCAATGCCCATGCGGGTCAGGCACAGATGGATCTGGCGGAAGACCTGCTCTCCGCCGTGGGGCAGGTCGTGCGGCTTGAAACCGAGGGGCAGATGGATGCGGTCACGGGCTTGTCCGGCTCTGGCCCTGCCTATGTGTTTCATCTGATCGAAACGATGGCCGCCGCTGGCGAGGCACAGGGGCTATCCCCCGGTCTCGCGCTGCAACTGGCGCGGGCGACTGTCGCAGGCGCAGGGGCGCTGGCCGAGGAAGCAGATGAGACCCCCGCGCAACTCCGTATCAATGTCACCAGTCCGAACGGCACTACGCAGGCGGCGCTTGAGGTGCTGATGGACCCCAAGACGGGTTTCCCTTCACTGCTTGATCGCGCTATCACCGCTGCGACCGAACGATCCAAGGAACTGTCCCGTGGCTGAAATAACCTATGATGATTTTCTCAAGGTCGATATCCGCGTAGGCCGCGTGACCCGCGCCGAACCTTTCCCTGAGGCGCGCAAGCCCGCGATCAAGCTCTGGGTCGATTTCGGCGCTGAGCTTGGTGAGAAGAAGACTTCGGCACAGATCACGGTGCATTACGCACCGGACGGATTGATCGGCAAACAGGTCATGGCCGTGGTCAATTTTCCGCCGCGCCAGATCGGTAAATTCATGTCCGAAGTGCTGGTTTTGGGCGTATCGGACGCAACAAACGGGATCGTGCTGCTGTCGCCCGATCTGGAAGTGCCACTTGGCGGAAGGATGCATTGATGCCCAAGGTTCTGATCAGCCGCCGTTTGCCGGATAGTATCCTTGCCGCCGCCGAGGCCATGTTCGACGTCGAATTGCGCGACAAGACAACGCCGATGACACCTGCGGAAATGCGGTCTGCCCTTGCGCTTTATGACGGGATCATGCCCTCGCTCGGGGATCAGTTTTCGGCCGAGATTTTTGCTGAATTTGGGCGGCCCCGCTGCAAGATCCTTGCGAATTTCGGGGTAGGGATCAACCATATCGACGTGGACGCAGCGCGCGCGCACGGGGTTAAGGTGACGAACACGCCCGGTGCCGTGACCGACGCCACAGCCGATACCGCAATGACCCTGATCCTGATGAGCGCGCGTCGCGCCGCCGAGGGCGAGCGTCTGGTGCGCTCGGGCGCGTGGGAAGGCTGGCACCCGACGCAGATGCTGGGCCTGCATGTGACGGGTAAGACCGTCGGTATCGTCGGCATGGGGCGGATCGGGCAGGCCATTGCGCGGCGTTGCCATTTCGGTTTCGGGATGGAGGTGCGCTATTTCAACCGCTCCCCCAAGACGATTGATTTTCCGGCACGGCAGATGGACAGCCTGACCGATCTGGCGGCGGCGGTGGATATCCTTGTGATCGCCACGCCGGGCGGTGCCGAGACGCGCCACCTGATCGGCGCAAAGGTGCTTGAGGCGATGCAACCCCATGCCCATCTGGTCAATATCGCGCGCGGCGATGTGGTCGACGAGGCAGCGTTGATCACCACCCTACAGGCGCGCAGCATCGGGGGGGCGGGGCTTGATGTCTACGAGTTTGAGCCACAGGTGCCGCCGGCCTTGCGCCAGCTTGATAATGTGACGCTGTTGCCGCATCTGGGCACGTCGACACTTGAGGTGCGAGAGGCAATGGGACAGCTTGTGCTGGACAATCTGGCCGCACATTTCGCCGGAGAGCCGCTTCCCAACCCCGTATAGCGTGCGCTGTCACCGGAACGGCAAAGGGACGGGGGCTTGACCTAGGCGCCGCACTGGGATGATCTGGGTCACCATTCAGAGAGGTTTTGTCATGTACCAGCCAGTCATCAGCGGCACAGGGGTGTTTACGCCCTCCCAAACCATCACCAATGACGAACTGGTTGTCGCCTTCAACGCTTATGCGGACATGTTCAATGCCGAACACGCGGACGAGATCGCGGCAGGAACAGTCATGGCCAAGGATCACTCCTCGTCCGAGTTCATCTTCAAGGCGTCGGGGATCGAGCAGCGTTATGTGCTGGATAAATCGGGCATTCTGGACCCCACAGTGATGCATCCGCTGCTGCGCCAGCGCAGCGATGACGAACCCGGCGTCATGGCCGAAATGGCATTGGATGCCTGCACCAAGGCGCTTGCAATGGCAGGACTGACTGGGGCGGATATTGATCTGGTCATCTGTGCGGCCAGCAACATGGAACGCGCCTATCCCGCCGTCGCGGTTGAGATCCAACAGCTTCTGGGCGCAGGCGGCTTTGCATTTGACATGAATGTTGCCTGTTCTTCGGCCACCTTCGGGATTCAGGCGGCCTCCGATATGGTGCGGTCCGGATCGGCCCGCCGTGCGATTGTCGTCAACCCCGAAATCTGTTCAGGCCATCTGGAATGGCGCGACCGCGATTGCCATTTTATCTTTGGCGATGTCTGCACCGCCACGGTGATCGAGCGGGAGGAGGACGCGAAAGACGGGTATTTCAAGGTGCTGTCTACCCGCTGCGCCACCCAGTTTTCCAACAATATACGCAACAATAACGGCTTTTTGCGCCGCTCGCGTCCAGATGGCACGGCAGACAGGCGGGACATGCAGTTCATGCAGAACGGGCGCAAAGTGTTCAAGGAGGTGGTGCCGATGGTGTCCGAACACATCCTCGCCCATCTCGCGGCAGAGGGTGTCGGATCGGACCAACTCTGTCGCCTCTGGCTACATCAGGCCAACAAGTCGATGAACGATTTTATCGGTCGCAAGGTGTTGGGCCGCGAACCGGCACCGGGCGAGCAGCCCAATATCTTGCAGGATTACGCCAATACATCCTCGGCAGGGTCCATCATTGCCTTTGCCAAGCATTCGGCGGATCTGAAGTCAGGCGATCTGGGGTTGATCTGTTCTTTTGGCGCAGGCTATTCCGTCGGATCGGTGCTGATCAAACGGGTCTGATCCGCCCAAGCCGTCCCATGCGGCAAATCGCCCACCGCCTCGCGCCAATGGCGTCGGCACAGGCTGACATAGGTTTCGTTTCCGCCGATCTGCACCTGTGCGCCGTCGCGTAGCGCGCGCCCTTCGGCATCGTTGCGGACGACCATCGTCGCCTTGCGCCCGCAATGACAGATCGTCCGCACTTCGCGCAATTCATCCGCAAGCGCCAGTAGCGTGGCCGATCCGGGGAATAATTGGCCCCTGAAATCCACCCGCAATCCATAGCACATGACGGGCAGACCCAGATCATCCACAGCCCGCGCCAGATCCCAGACCTGCGCGGGTTCCAGAAACTGCGCCTCGTCTATGAAGACGCATGCCACAGGTGCCTGCCTGATTCTATCTTTGAGGCGCGCAAACAGATCGTCACCGGGGGCGAATGTGTCAGCCTCCTGACCGATTCCAATGCGCGAGGCGACACGCCCTCGACCGGCGCGGCCATCCACCTGTGCAGTCAACAGATAGGTCTCCATACCCCGCTCTCGGTAGTTGTGCGAAGCCTGTAGCAGGACAGTCGATTTGCCTGCATTCATAGTGGAGTAATGAAAATAGAGCTTTGCCATTTGGCCGGTCTAGTCCGGGAGGCCGGCCAAAGACAAGCACATTGGCGCGTTCGGGAGGGGTGAAATGCGGGTTCAGGAATGTGGCTTTTCAAAGTCCGCCGCGTTGCTGCCAGAAACTCTGGCTCTATCCTCTCCAAGGATAGAAACGCGACGGACCAAAACGATGCCCTGACGGAGAATCAAGGCCACTCGTATGTCTGCCACAGCGTGCAGATGCAGAAGAACTAGCATCCAACCATTGATTGCGGGACAAAAAAATTAAGTCGCGCGCAACAAGTTCGCACCCTTGTTACCGCTACGCAACAAATCTGACGTCGCAAAAATATTTCGGGTGCAGCCTTGTATCTAAAGATACCTGGCCTTGACCAAACTGGTTTCAGCCTTGCAGCGGCATGACCGTAAAATCGCCTTCTTCTCTTGCGCGCATGGCAAGTGCTGCCGCATGGCTGCCCGCTGCGGTCGTGAAATAAGGGATCTTGTCATAAAGCGCCACTTTGCGAATTTCACGACTGTCCTCGACTGCCTGCGCGCCTTCGGTCGTGTTCATAACCAGCGTGATTCCACTGTCTTTCAGCATATCCACGATATTCGGACGACCTTCGTAGACTTTGTTCACGACCTCGCAAGTCACGCCATTTTCCTGCAACCATGCAGCTGTGCCTCTTGTTGCCACAATCTGCAGGCCAAGGGCTGTCACGATCTGCGCGGCCTCGATCATGTCGGCGGTCTTGTCGGCGTCACGAATCGAGATAAAGACGCGGCCCTCGCGTGGCAGGTCGGTGCCGGCACCCAATTGTGCCTTGAGAAAGGCGAGCGGGAAGGACACGTCCCAGCCCATCACCTCGCCGGTCGAGCGCATTTCAGGGCCCAGGATCGTATCGACACCGGGGAAGCGGGCGAAGGGCAGCACCGCCTCTTTGACTGAGAACCAGGGCATTGCAGGATCTGCTAGCGTCAGCGGATCTGCCATTGGCAGGGTGCCGGGTTTTGCATCCTTGGGGTAGGGGCCGCGATGCGGGAAATTCGCCATCGGCTCGCCAGCCATCAGGCGCGCGGCGATGGACGCAATCGCGCTATCGGTGGCTTTTGCCACGAAAGGCACGGTGCGCGAGGCACGCGGGTTGACCTCGATCAGATAGACCTCATCATCCTTGACGGCGAATTGAACGTTCATCAGACCGACAACACCAAGGGCAAGCGCCAGCGCTTCGGTCTGCTTGTGCACCTCGTCGATGATGCGCTGCGGCAACGAATAGGGGGGCAGCGAACAGGCGCTATCGCCGGAATGCACGCCCGCCTCTTCGATATGCTGCATCAGGCCGGCGACATGCACGGTCTTGCCATCGCAAAGCGCGTCCACATCCATTTCCACGGCGCCGGACAGATAACTGTCGAGCAGGACTGGGCTGTCTCCCGACACGACCACCGCCTCGCGGATATATCGCTCAAGATGGGCCATATCGCGCACAATCTCCATCGCGCGCCCCCCCAGCACGTAAGAGGGGCGGATCACCAGCGGGAAGCCGATATCCTCGGCAATCGCCAGCGCCTGCGCGTCGGTGGATGCAATACCGTTGCGCGGCTGTTTCAGACCCAGACGCTGGACAAGCTGCTGGAACCGCTCGCGGTCCTCAGCAAGGTCGATGGCGTCCGGCGTCGTGCCAAGGATCGGAATACCTTCTTCATAAAGCGCATTGGCCAGTTTCAGAGGGGTCTGGCCGCCGAATTGCACGATCACGCCGTGCAAGGTGCCGTTGCTTTGTTCAACCCGCAGAATCTCCATCACATGCTCGAAGGTCAGCGGCTCGAAATAAAGCCGATCCGAGGTGTCATAGTCGGTCGACACGGTCTCGGGGTTGCAGTTGATCATGATGGTTTCATAGCCCACATCCGACAGGGCAAAGCAGGCGTGGCAGCAGCAATAATCAAACTCGATGCCCTGACCGATCCGGTTGGGACCGCCGCCCAGAATCACCACTTTCTTGCGATCCGAAGGCCGTGCCTCGCATTCCACATCGCCCATCGCGGGGGCTTCATAGGTGGAATACATATAGGGCGTCTGCGCCTCGAACTCTGCGCCGCAGGTGTCAATGCGCTTGAACACGGCGTTCACACCAAGGTTCTGGCGCGCGCGGCGGACATTGGCTTCGGTGCGGCCCGTCAGATTGGCCAGACGCGCATCGGTGAACCCCATCATCTTGAGCTTGCGAAGACCGTATTCGGTGACAGGCAGCCCGTTGCGACGTACTTCGTCCTCCGCGTCAACGATCTCGCGGATACGGGCAAGGAACCACGGATCGAACATGGTGGTCGCGTGAATTTCGTCATCTGTCAGACCATGGCGCATAGCCTGCGCGATTGTTCGCATCCTGTCGGGCGTTGCTTTGGAGATGGCTTTGATCACGGCAGACTTTTCAGGCGCGCCCTCGATCTCGACCTCGTCAAAACCGGACAGGCCTGTTTCCATAGACGCCAGCGCCTTCTGCAGCGATTCGTGGATCGTGCGGCCAATCGCCATCGCCTCGCCCACGGACTTCATCGCTGTGGTCAGGTTGGGCTGGCTGCCGGGGAACTTTTCGAAAGCAAAGCGCGGGATCTTGGTCACGACATAGTCGATTGTCGGTTCGAAGCTGGCAGGTGTCACCTTGGTGATATCGTTGTCCAACTCGTCCAGCGTGTAACCCACCGCCAGCTTCGCCGCGATCTTGGCAATCGGAAAACCCGTCGCCTTGGACGCCAGAGCCGAGGACCGCGACACGCGGGGGTTCATCTCGATCACGACCATGCGCCCATCCGCAGGATTGATCGCCCATTGCACGTTGGAGCCGCCGGTCTCAACACCAATCTCGCGCAGTACGGCGATGCTGCCGTTCCGCATGATCTGGTATTCCTTGTCGGTCAGCGTCAGGGCAGGGGCCACGGTAATCGAATCGCCTGTATGCACGCCCATTGGATCGACGTTTTCGATCGAACAGACGATGATCGCATTATCGGCGCGATCGCGCACGACCTCCATCTCGAACTCCTTCCAGCCCAGAAGGGATTCATCGACGAGAATCTGCGCCATCGGCGAGGCTTCAAGCCCCGAGCGGCAGTAATATTCGTAATCGTCGCGGTTATAAGCGACGCCGCCACCCGTGCCGCCCAGCGTGAATGCAGGGCGGATGATGGCCGGCAGGCCGATATCCTCAAGCGCCTCAAGCGCCTGTTTCACACCGGCGGCGATATCGAATTTGCCGTTCTCTTTCTTGGGCGCCGCGACAATCGTTGCCTTCGGGTTCTCCAACCCGATCCGGTCCATTGCCTCGCGGAACAGCTTGCGATCTTCTGCCATTTCAATAGCTTGGCGATTGGCACCGATCAACTCGACCCCAAACTTCTCCAGCACGCCCATATCGGCCAGAGCCAACGAAGTGTTTAATCCCGTCTGTCCGCCCATCGTGGGCAGCAGCGCATCAGGCCGTTCTTTCTCGATGATCTTGGCGACGACTTCGGGGGTGATCGGCTCGATATAGGTGGCGTCCGCTAGGCCCGGATCAGTCATGATCGTCGCAGGGTTCGAATTGACAAGGATGACGCGGTACCCTTCCTCGCGCAAAGCTTTGCACGCCTGTGCGCCGGAATAGTCGAACTCGCAGGCCTGTCCGATCACAATGGGACCGGCTCCGATGATCATGATGGACGAGATATCGGTTCTTTTTGGCATGTCGGTCCCCTTGTGGCGCGGCACGTTGAGAAGGCAGAGCCTGCGCGGCAGCTTGGCGTCACGGGGGGCAGCCCCGCGCGCAAATTCTCGTGGGTTATAGACATCCCGAGTTGCGGCGCAAGCCCTGTTTGGCAGCCAAATCCACATGCTTGCACGCATCTGCCAACAGCACTTGTTTCGCGGCAGCGTGATACTTATGTCAACTTTCATTGACAGGTTTGGGTCACAGTAAGCGTTGCGACGCCACTTTTTCCTTCTTACGGCTATTGCGCCCTAAACTTTGTGCTTTCCCGTCCCTTCGCGGAACCAGGAGAGAAGGAATAAGAATGAAACGGTCCGAACCACAGCAGCAGGCGATCACAAAATGACCGCGCCGACCGCAGGATTGCTGCGCGCGCCGCGCCGCAAGGGCATGATGGGGTCGCAAACCGTTTTGCCGCTGGTGGCTGCGATTGAACGGAGACTGGGGCAGGATACCGCCGCTAGACTTCTGGATGAGGCGCGGTTCACGCAGCTTCCCAAACCCGGCGAACCGGTGCGCGAGCGGCAGGTGGCGGTTCTGCACCAGTCCTTGCGACGTGAATATCCCGACTTGGCCGAGGCGATTCAGCGCGAGGCGGCGCGTGATGCTGTCGATTGGTTGATGCAGAACCGGATTCCGGCACGGGCGCGGTTGCTGTTGTCGGGCATGCCATGGGGTATGGCCGTTTGGATGCTGGGCCGCAACGCAGCGCAGAATTCATGGACTTTCAGCGGATCGGGCAAGTTCAGCCTGCTCAGCACCAGCGAGTTCCAGATGATCGACAACCCCTTGATACGGGGCGAGCGCAGCAATGGTCCGGTCTGCGCCTGGCATGAGGAATTATTGCAACACACTTTCCGCCGCATGGCGCATAGCCGATTAAGCTGTGTCGAGACAAGCTGCATGGCCACCGGCGCCGATGCCTGCCGGTTCCGCCTGAGCATGGATCCGGTGCTAAACACAGCTTGATCTGTGTCAATTTAAGTTGACACTTAATATGTCAGATTTCCTGAAAGTAACAGGGAGTCGGCCATGCGTATTCTTTTCGTTCACCCCAATTACCGCTCGGGCGGGGCCGAGATTGCAGGAACATGGCCACCCGCTTGGGTCGCCTATCTGTCGGGAAGCCTGCGCAAGGCGGGTTTTGACGATATCCATTTCATCGACGCGATGACCGACAATATCGGCGATGCCGATTTGGCCACGCGGATGGCCGCGATCCAGCCCGATGTTGTGGGCGTTACGGCGATCACCCCGTCGATCTACCGCGCCGAAGACGTGCTGAAGTTGGCGCAGGAACACTGTCCGAACGCGGTGCGGATGCTGGGCGGTGTGCATGCGACTTTCATGTATAAACAGGTCATCTCAGAGGCGCCTTGGGTCGATGTGATCGTGCGGGGCGAGGGCGAGGAGATCCTGACCGAGTTGATGCTGACGATCGAGGATGGTCGATGGCCTGCCGACCGTCATAAGGTCAAGGGTATCGCCTTTGCCGAGGGCGACCACATCGTGGCAACACCAGCCGCCAGCACTGTCAGGGATCTGGACGGGATCAGCCCCGACTGGTCCATTCTGGAATGGGAGAAATACAAGTATATCCCCCTGAACACCCGTGTCGCCATCCCCAATATGGCGCGCGGCTGTCCCTTTACCTGTTCCTTCTGCTCGCAGTGGAAATTCTGGCGCGACTACCGTGTGCGCGACCCCAAAAAGGTCGTGGACGAGATCGAAGATCTGGTAAACAACCACGAGGTGGGCTTTTTCATCCTCGCGGATGAAGAACCCACGATCAACCGCAAGAAGTTCATCGAATTCTGTCAGGAACTGATCGACCGTGGCCTGCCCGACCGCGTGAAATGGGGCATCAACACCCGCGTTACCGATATCTACCGTGACCGCGAATTACTGGGTTTTTATCGCAAGGCCGGACTGGTCCATGTCAGCCTTGGCACCGAGGCCGCAGCCCAAATGAAGCTGGATATCTTCAACAAGGAGACCAAGGTCGAGGAAAACAAGACCGCGATCCGCTTGCTGCGCGAGGCCGATATCCTGGTCGAGGCGCAATTCATCGTGGGCCTTGATAATGAAACCCCCGAGACCTTGAACGAGACCTATAAAATGGCATGGGACTGGCAGCCCGATCTGGCCAACTGGGCCATGTATACCCCATGGCCCTTCACGCCGCTGTTTCAGGAGTTGAAGGATCAGGTCGAGGTGTTCGACTTCAGCCGCTACAACTTCGTCACCCCCATCATGAAACCCGCCGCCATGACGCGGGGCGAACTGTTGGACGGGGTGATGAATAACTACCGCCGCTTCTATCTGAAAAAAGCTCTGTTTCATTACCCGTGGCGCGGCACGGGCTTCCGGCGGCGCTATCTTCTGGGCTGCCTCAAGGCGTTCATGAAAGCAGGCTTTGCGCGCACTTTCTATGATCTTGGCAAGGTCGGCTATACGGGGCCGCAATCCAAGAACAACCTTGATTTCCATTTTGACGAGACCCGCACCATTGCCGAGGCGCAGATGGAGGATTGGGACGCCAGCGCCGACAAAGCCGCCCGCGCGGCAGAACGGCGCGCGGCTTTGCGCGCGCAAGGCAAGGAACGGGCAGCCGAACGCGCCAAGGGTTTCAAAATGCCCAACGGGGCCAAGGTGAAGGCCTGTGGCGGCGGCTCGCAACAGATGGAAGATGTCTGAGCAGGAGAAGGCCAACCATGGCGCTGGCCTGATCGGGCCGAACGCTGTGCTGCAACTGGTCCCGCTTCTGGACAGAACGGGCGGGGCCGTGTGGCGCGACATGCTCATGACCCGCGCAGGGCTTGAGGTGTTGCCTGACGGATCAGACATGATTCCGGAACGCCCCGTCGCACGACTGCATCAGGCTTTGCGCCATGACCGGCCAGATCTGGCCGCGCAACTTGGCGGGCAGGCGGGCGTTGCCACGGGCGACTATATCCTTGCCCACCGCATTCCGGCTGCGGCGCAAAGGCTGCTGAAAATACTGCCCTGGCAGCTGTCCGCGCGCCTGTTGTCGACGGCCATCGCCCGCAATGCTTGGACCTTTGCCGGATCGGGACAGTTTCTGGTCGTGTCACCGCTGATTTTCGAGTTGCGCGCCAACCCGCTTGTGCAAGGCGAAGTCGCCGATCATCCACTTTGCGACTGGCATCGGGGCGTCTTCACACGGCTCTTTCAGACCCTCGTTCATCCGCATCTCACCTGCCACGAGCCGCGCTGTTGCGCTACTGGCCACGCGGCCTGCCGCTTCGAGATCCGCCACGATATCGCATGAAAAGCCGCAAATCGGGCTGATCCCTTGACTTCCACGCGCAGGCGCGGTGTATCGGGCCAACTCATTTGCCCCGAAGGGACCGCCCCATGCATGCCTATCGCAGCCATACCTGCGCCGATCTGAACATCTCTCATGTTGGGGCCGCCGTGCGCCTGTCCGGCTGGGTCCACCGTGTGCGCGATCATGGGGGCTTGCTGTTCATTGATCTGCGCGACCATTACGGCATCACACAGGTCCTCTGCGATCCCGACAGTCCCGTTTTCGCGCAGGTCGAGAAAGTCCGATCCGAATGGTGCATCCGCATCGACGGCGAGGTGAAGGCGCGCGATGCGGCACTCGTAAACCCCAAGATTCCGACCGGCGAGATCGAGGTGTTTATCCGCGATATCGAAGTGCTGGGGGCCGCCAAGGAATTGCCGCTGATGGTGTTCGGCGATCAGGAATATCCCGAGGAAACACGTCTGCGCTACCGCTTCCTTGATCTGCGCCGCGACGCGATGCAGCGCAACATGGTGCTTCGCTCGGACGTGGTCGCCTCGATGCGTAAGCGTATGTGGGACAAGGGCTTCCGCGAGTATCAGACCCCGATCATCACAGCGTCCTCGCCCGAGGGCGCGCGCGACTTCCTGGTGCCGTCGCGCCTGCATCCAGGCAAGTTCTACGCCTTGCCGCAGGCGCCGCAGCAGTTCAAGCAGTTGCTGATGGTGTCGGGCTTTGACAAGTATTTCCAGATCGCACCCTGTTTTCGCGATGAAGACCCGCGCGCTGACCGTAGCCCTACAGATTTCTACCAGTTGGACATGGAAATGTCCTTCGTCACCCAGCAGGACGTATTCGACACGATCTCGCCCGTGATTGCAGGTGTGTTTGAAGAGTTCGGCGGCGGACGCAAGGTCGATGCAGCCGCCGACTGGCCGCAGATTTCCTATAAGGAGTCCGCGCTGTGGTATGGCACCGACAAGCCGGACCTGCGCAACCCGATCAAGATGCAGGTCGTGTCCGAGCATTTCGCAGACTCGGGTTTTGCCATCTTCGCCAAACTGTTGGAGCAGGAGGGCACCCAGATCCGCGCCATCCCTGCGCCAAAAGGCGGCAGCCGCAAATTCTGCGACCGGATGAATGCTTTCGCCCAGAAGGAAGGATTGCCCGGAATGGGTTATATCTTCTGGCGGCAGGCCGAGGACGGATCAGGCATGGAGGCCGCAGGCCCCCTTGCCAAGAATATCGGGCCCGAGCGGACCGAGGCGATCCGCCAGCAGCTTGGTCTTGGCATCGGCGATGCGGCCTTCTTCCTCGGCGGCAAGCCCAAGCAGTTCGAAGGTGTGGCGGGCAAAGCGCGCACCGTGATCGGTGAAGAGCTTGGTCTGACCGACAAGGAGCGTTTCGCCTTTGCGTGGATCGTGGACTTCCCGATCTACGAACAGGACGCGGAAACCGGCAAGATCGACTTCGAGCATAACCCCTTCTCCATGCCGCAGGGTGGAATGGACGCGCTGATGGGTGATCCGCTGGCCGTGCGCGGTTTCCAGTATGATCTGGCTTGCAACGGCTACGAACTGGTTAGTGGTGCGATCCGGAACCACAAGCCCGAGATCATGTTCAAGGCGTTCGAGATCGCAGGCTATGGCAAGGACGAGGTCGAGAAACGCTTTGGCGGGATGGTCAACGCCTTCCAATATGGTGCGCCGCCGCATGGAGGTTGCGCCGCTGGGATCGACCGGATCGTGATGTTGCTGG
Organism: Seohaeicola saemankumensis; assembly: GCF_021021435.1. Classification (GTDB taxonomy): domain Bacteria; phylum Pseudomonadota; class Alphaproteobacteria; order Rhodobacterales; family Rhodobacteraceae; genus Seohaeicola. The sequence goes on along the minus strand of NZ_JAINWI010000015.1, from coordinate 87,982 downwards.
CGGACGAGGCAAATATCCGCGAGGTGATCCTATTCCCGATGAATCAGCGCGCCGAAGACCTGATGATGGGCGCGCCGAGCGAGCCTTTGAGCCAGCAATTGATGGAGCTCAACCTGCGCGTTATCCCGCAGGAGTGATTTCACCCTTTGCGGTCGCATTTCGCAGCTGGAAAGTTGAGAAAATGATAGAGTGGGGCATATTTGTGTGCCCCGCTCTTTCTATATGAACAGGATGGTGCAATCCGTCAGATCAGTTTGTCGCGCTGTTTTCGGCGCGTTTCGGCAAGGCGGGTCAGGCAGTTTCCGCCCGCCCGTCACCCTGCCAGAAATTATATTATATCCGGTCTGACACATAGGTGGATGTTTCATCGGCCAGCGCCATTGTGCCTGTCTTGACCGCAAAAAATGCGGCGACAGCCAGCGAGATGACAGCCGCCACAAGAACAACCCAGTCTACTGTCACGGCACCGCATTCAGCGCGTATGAAGCGTTTGGCAAAAACGACCATCGACAAATTCCTTCCGCAGTCCCAGCGCCACCAATGAACGCTGGAACCTGCGTGCACTGCAAATACGGCGCTTTTGGGTGGAAACTATGTGCAGAAAACGCTTTGCAACTGTGTTTTTCATCTTTGTACGAAAACATCCTAAAGCGCGGATCAGATTGCCACGCGGTTGGCCAATCTGTCCTGTAACAGCCCTGACAGATGCGCGAGATCCGAGCGCAGAGGCTGGCCCGCGGCGCGTGCGCGCCGCAGCGAGTGATTGGCCGCCAGCAATGGCCGGTCGCCTGCAAGGTCAGCCACGCCTTCGAGAAACTGGGTGACATAGTCCAGAACGGTATCATCCGCACCCGATCCGATCAGATCGGCGACATGGGCCACATCGTCACGAAAGGCCACCGAATCAGGGCTTATAACCTCATCCGAAAGCAGGCGCGGCCCGGGAGGCTGCCGTTCGGGGGGCAGATGTTGCAGGATTTCCTTCTGGAACAGAGCGAGGGATTGCAGTGGTTTGTCAAGAAATCCGTTGGCACCCGCATTCATGCAGATGTCGCGGGCTTGATCATCGGCGCTGATGCCAAGGATCAGGTCGATACGGGGGGCTGTCTGATCTGCCTCGGCGATAAGATCGGCGCCGGAACCGTCTGGAAGACCCAGATCGACGATCAGCACGGAAGGGCGGTAAACTTGCAAATGCCGCCTTGCAGAGCGCAAGCAATCCGCCCGACGAATGCGCGCGCCTGATCGCATGCATAAAAGGCGCATTGCTTCGGATGCAAAACGACTGTCCTCAACCAGCAGGACAGTCAGGCCCAGCAGCGGACGCGCCGCCGAGGGAATAGGCAAACTGTGAAACGGGTCCCTGTCGTCCATTTGGTCCATCCTTCTGTATCAGGGTGATCGTGATGCCGACTCAGACCCCAGACTGGACCGCATATCCCTAAGAGGGGGTTAACACGGATGTGCAAACGTCGCGTCGCTGCACCTGCCCCTGCGCGCCCATGCCGCCCCCGACCATCTTGCCTAAAATCTCCATGCAGCCCATAACCAGCCAAACAGGAATTAAACCACAGGAGTTGCCCATGATCGGCCGTCTTAACCATGTCGCCATTGCCGTGCCCGATCTCGAGGCCGCCGCAGCACAGTATCGCGATGCGCTCGGCGCAAAAGTAGGCGCGCCACAGGACGAGCCGGATCACGGTGTGACGGTCGTCTTTATTGAGTTGCCGAACACCAAGATCGAATTGCTATACCCCTTGGGCGAGAACAGCCCGATACAGGGATTTCTGGACAAGAACCCATCGGGCGGGATGCATCATGTCTGTTATGAAGTGGACGATATCATTGCAGCGCGCGACCACCTGAAGAAAACAGGCGCGCGTGTGCTTGGTTCGGGCGAGCCCAAGATCGGCGCGCATGGCAAGCCGGTTCTGTTCCTGCATCCCAAGGATTTCAACGGCTGTCTGGTCGAGTTGGAGCAGGTTTGATGGGCATCACATCCGCCCTCGTTCTCTATGCTGTGCTGTGGTTTCTGACCTTTCTAGTGGTGATCCCGATCCGGCTGAAAACCCAAGGCGATGTGGGCCAGATCGTGCCGGGCACCCATGCCGGTGCGCCGCATGAACCGAATCTGCGTAAAAAGGCACTGATCACAACGGCTGTGTCAGCCGCACTTTGGGTGATCATAGCCTATGTTTTGGTGTCGGGCATGCTGACGGTGCGCGACATCGACTGGTTCAACCGGATGGAACCGCGCGGCTGAAGGCTTTGGCCGTTAAACAGGATGCCCTGCGTTTTGGCGCAGGCCGTGGTAGATATGCGTAAAGGTCGCGGCGCCAAGCACGGGGATCGCCAGATTGACCAAAGGTACCGATAGTGGCATCGCCATCAAAACACCCGCCAGCCAAATCGTCCCGTTATGGCGCTTTCGCATCTCGATGGCCCGCACACGGCCCAAATGTCGGATTGCGACCAGCGTGAAATACTCGCGCCCCAACAGATAGCCGTTCAGGCCCCAGAAAATGAACAGGGCCACCGGCGAGAAAATCACATAGAGCACCAGTGCCACGATGTTGGCGGCGATCATCACCCCAAGAAAACCGGCGGAATCAAGAAGGCTGTCCACAAACGAGACAGGTGTGGCGACGCCGGCCTGCGGATAATGCCGCGCCTCGACAGCATCGGCCACGCGATCCAGAAACAGCGAGGACATGGCCGAGGCGACAGGCACCATCAGCACCACCGAAAACAAGATCATCGCGACCGGCCCCGACCATGCGGCCAGTGTCGCAAACCATGTGACCTCGCCGACTAGGGGCAAGGTGACGCCGTCCCCCGCCCACCAGAGCAAAAGCGCCTGTACCGCCGCCGAAGCGAGCGCCAGCAGAACAAGGCTCAGGACGATCCCCAGCCAGAACACCCGCGAAAGGCGGCGGTCGCCGATCTGACCGACTGCCTTGACAAAAGATCCCAGAGTCAGAGCAAATGCCATGTCAGGATCTGCACCATGTCACGATCTGTGACAGATCGGGGCGCGGGCGGTCCGGCGGCGCGCTGGTCTCGGTGCCGATATGGATGAAGCCTGCAACGCGTTCATACGCGGCAAGCCCCAAGGCATCGGCCATGAAGCTGCGGTCATGGCTGGGCCAACCGGACAGCCAATTCGCCCCCCAACCACTGGCCAGCGCCGCATTTAGCAGTGCTAGGCAAACGCCACCGACCGCATATGTCTGTTCTAGCGCCGGAATTTTCTCAGAGGGTTTTTGCACCTCGATCACAGCCACTGCCAGATGGCCGGTCTCGAACTGTTGCGCGCCCTTGTCCGCCTGCTCCGCGTCCAGGCCGCGCGTCTTGGCGCAGGCGCGGGCCTCATCGCCCAGACGCCGCAGGGCGATGCCCTCAAACACGATAAAGCGCCAAGGCTCCAGTTTGCCGTGGTCGGGGCTGCGCGCGGCAGCCGTCAGGATCGGCGTCAACTGTTCGGGCGTGGGGACCGGCAGACCGAGGGTTTTGGCCGGACGCGAACGACGTGTCAGCAGGAAATCAAGTGCGGCGGGGTTGGGATCGGGCATAAGGTGTCCTTTGGCCTTTGGTCCATAGTTCGCTGGGTCCACAGGGCGGACTGGCTGGCATGATCTATGTCGTCGTTTCGTGCGTCCGGTTCAAGGCGTGGCAGGAAGTGGCAGTAGGATATCGGCCATCTCGCCGATCAATGTGCTGACAAACCCATCCATCCGCGCCGAGGGTTGGCGGGCAGCGACGATCGCTGCCATCGGATCAGGCGCGTCGATGTCGCTTCGGGCCAATTCCTGCAACACGGCATGACCGCAAAACGGCACATAGGCTTCGGAATACCCGCCCTCATGTACCATCACCAGACGCCCCCCGCACAGACGGTCGGCGGCATCCATCACTTGCCGCGTCATTTCGCGGAACGTATCCACCGTGGCCAGCATCCGCGCCAGCGGGTCGAAACAGCCGGCGTCATAGCCGCAGGCGATGATGATCATGTCAGGCTGGTACTGATCGAGCGCGGGCAGCACGATCCGCTCCATCGCCTCGAGATAGCTTGCATGCCCTGCGCCCGGCGGCAGGGGTATATTCATGTTGAAGCCAAGGCCCGCATCCCGTCCGCGATCCTCGATAAAGCCTGTATCGGTGGGATAATTCCGTTCCTGATGCAGGCTGATGGTCAGCACATCGGCGCGACCATAGAATACCGCTTCGGTTCCGTTACCGTGATGCACGTCCCAGTCGATCACAGCAATCCGGCCGCCATGTCCTGCCGCCCGCGCCGCGCCGATGGCAATGCCTATATTGTTCAGAAGGCAAAACCCGTTGGGCCAGTCGGGCAGACAGTGATGCCCCGGCGGACGCGACAGCGCATAGGCATTGTCGCTGCGCCCTTCCCACACGGCCAGAACAGCGGCCTTGGCCAGCCCTGCCGACAGTGCCGCGATCTCGAACCCGCCTTTCAGAAATGGCGTCCGCAGCCCCAACTCTCCTCCGCCCAGATCGGACAGATCCTTGAAACGGTGCAGGAATTCCTCGGGGTGTACGCGCGCAAGATCTTCCCAATTGGCATGATCCGCGCGGCGCTGGTCCAATGCGTCTGACAGGCCGGTCACATCCATCAGGTTCTTGAGGCGCCGTTTGGTCTCGGGGTTTTCGGGCAAGCCCCCTGCCGCCAGCGGTTGCACCAATCCGCCCAGTGGCAGGGTCAGAGCGTAATTCCCGCCCGCATGCCAGAAACACCGCTCATCCCAGTAAAACGCAGTTGTCATTCTTGCTCCGTTTGCTTCTTCTTGCTGCCAGAAGAGAACCGAAAGGCGCAGGATGGACAAGGGTGCATTGGTACATCTGGCCCTTGAAGGGGCAGAAATCGCGGTGCGTGTGACGCCGGGGGCGGCGCGCGACCGGATCGCGGCAGAGGCCGGTTGCATCCGCATCCATGTCACGGCACCGCCCGAAGACGGGCGCGCCACACGGGCGGCGCAGGTGCTGCTGGCCCGTGCTTTGGGGGTTGCAAAAAGCCGTCTTGTCCTGCTGCGCGGGGCCGCATCCCGCGACAAGCTGTTTCGTCTGGACTGAGTGTCGCAAGACCTTTTCGGCCCTAGTCGGCGGCGCGCAGGTGATAGACGCCTTCCGGCAGGTTCAGCGCGGCCGCCAAATCGCGGATCTGCGTCATGGACAGGTTGATCTTCTGCACCTGCTCAAGTCGCGGATCGAATTGTTCAATCGTCACGCAGTCTTCAAAGGCATTGACGATCACGTCTTCCTGCAAATGCTGCTCGCCCTCGTCGACAAGGGTGATCACGGTGGCGTCAAATTCGTGCTCTATGGTAAACATGGTCCCAGCTTACGGCGGGAAACAGCCAATGCAAGCCCGACAATGGGCGTGATTGCAGACAAGCCGTGCCATGGCGCAGTCAACTGCGCGTGAGCAGGTCTGGCGCCGCGCGCAACTGCTGCTAAAGATGATGCTACCGTTTTCGAAAGGGAAATTGCATGCGCTGGTTTGTTCTGACCGCTACGTTGGTGCTGGCAGGCTGTGTCAGCCCGATGGATTTGCCCGACGCGCCGCGTCCGGCCGCGCCATCGCAAGCCGGTGCGCCGGTAACCGGGGCCGTGACGCCCCGCAGCTTCGCGCAGGTGGCCGACAGGGTGCGCCCCGTGGCCGAGCAGGAATGCCGCCGCGTCAGGAGCGGGAATTGCGATTTCCAGATCGTGGTCGATGACAGGCCGGGACAGGCGCCGAATGCGTTCCAGACGCTGGATAATGCAGGTCGCCCGGTCATCGGCTTTACCGTGGCGCTGTTGCGCGACATGCAAAATAACGACGAGCTTGCCTTTGTCATGGCCCACGAAGCCGCACATCACATCGAAGGCCATATTCCGCGCCAGCAACAAAATGCCGCTGCCGGTGCTGTGGTTTTCGCTGGTCTGGCGTCATTGACGGGTGCAGATGTCAATGCGATCCGTTCGGCGCAGCAGCTTGGCGCGACCGTCGGGGCGCGTAGCTACTCCAAGGAATTCGAACTCGAGGCCGATGCCCTTGGGACGGTCCTTGCGGCAAGAGCGGGGTTCAACCCCGTGCGCGGTGCCGAATTCTTCAATCGCATCCCCGATCCGGGCGACCGTTTCCTCGGCAGTCATCCGCCCAATGCCGCACGCGTTGCAACAGTGCAGCGCGTCGCCTCTGGCCTCTGACCGTCGCCTTACCTGCTTAGTTTGCTGCGCTTGATTCAGGTCAAGGCAGTCAATCGCGGCTTCATGCTTGAGTAATCCTATCCTGCGGGTCGCAGGATCTGGATAATCCGAGGAGAAGCCGATGCCGACAAACAAGACATTTCGCCGCCACGCGGAACTGGTTGACCGGATGGCGGGTGCGCTGGGGCTGGATCTTGAAGAGGTCGTCATGCGCGGCCAGCTCAGCCCTGACGAACTGCCCGAAATGGTCATGCGCTGCACAGGATGCGGCAATCCCGACGGGTGCGAGTCCTGGCTGGCGACGGGTGCCTCAAGTAACGAAGCCCCCTCTGAGGCCACGCCCTATTACTGTCGGAATGCCGGGGTTTTCGATGATCTCAAGCGGATCTGACGAGGCCCGTCGTCAAAGGGCGCAAGAACATTCTGTGCTTCCACTCGGCGATCCTGACCGCCATTTCTGGCTTTTCCGCTCTGTTGCGCGGGTGATCGGTCTTGATCTGGCAAGGGCCGTGTCACAAGGCATGTTGGAGCGTGAAAATTACAGCGCCATCGTCAACCGCTGCCGGACTTGCCCGATGGTGGCCGCCTGTGAAACCTGGCTGGCCACATCCAGCGGGTCGGCCGCGACCCCGCCGCAGGGCTGTCTTGTCGCCGCAGATATCGCACAACTGAAAACAATGACAAAAAGCAAGGGAGCCTATTGATGGGACTGTTTGACAAGATCGACCGCAGCGCGCAGGTGATGGGGCGCATGGCCGAAACACTGAGCGTGGATTTCGCAGAAGCTATCGCGCATCATCCCGAGACTGTGCGCGAGTATCGCCAAGCGGTGATGCGATGCGCCGCCTGCACGCATGAGGACGCATGCACCGGCTGGATGGACGCGCATCCCCAAGCAGCGCAGACACCCGGTTATTGCCGGAACAAAGATATTCTTGAGCAGCTAGCCTAGTCGCGGATATCGCGGGTTTCGCCTGATTTCAGATTTGCCCCTTCCGGCGCAGCCTGCGCAGATGCGTCCGGTAGAGAAGGGGGGCCAGCACATAGTTATAAGTCAGGGTCGCGGCCTGCCGTAAAACCGGCAGGGCGACGAACCGCGCCAGCCAGCGATAGCGGGGCATTTGCTGCCACAGGGTGATGAAAGCAGGCATGCCTGACAGAACCCGCCCCTCATGCACGACATGCAACCGCCGTGCGGCCTGATCGGCAGTAACACCCCACATTCCCAGATCGACCATGTTCAGATCGCAAAAGCCGATCGCCAACCCCTCACGTCCTGCGTAATCCGCATAATGCGTGATTTCCGCGCGGCACACGGGGCAGTCGTGATTGTAAAGAACGCGGGTCGCTGTTTCAGACATGAATCACAGATAGATGCGGGTCCCGATCCGGCAACCCCGACCGGCCCATCGGGAACCACAGTTTCCGCAACAGCGTTGGCATCCGTATGAAAGCGGCTTGCGCCTTGCGAATGCGTTTCGCGCCTTGGGCGCGGCTGTCCGGCCTGACACCTGCCGCAGCAAGCCATGGAACGAAAGGGGAAAGCCATGAGTGTATGGCAGGAAATCTGGAGCACGATTGCAGGGCAGTTCTCGGATATTCCGGACGTCAAAACGCTTACGTTAACCACGATGCGTCTTTTTTTGGCGGCACTACTTGGCGGTATTCTCGGCTTCGAGCGCGAGAGCAAAGCCCGCAGTGCTGGCGTGCGGACCCATATGCTGGTGGCCGTGGGGGCTGCGCTCTTTGTGACCGGATCGGTGCAAAGCGGTATGGAAATCGCGGATCTGTCCCGCGTTCTGCAGGGGATCGTTCAGGGCATCGGCTTTCTGGGGGCCGGTGCCATAATCGTGCGCAACAACACGCAGGTTCAGGTCGAAGGCTTGACCACTGCCGCCGGTATCTGGGGTGTGGCAGGCATCGGTGTTCTGGTGGGGCTCGGGCTTGAGGCGACAGCGATCCTGTCGACCGCGATTATGCTTGTGATCCTTGCCCTTGTTCCGCTCATTGTCACAACAGCGGCGAAGAATGGAAATGATGGGTCCAATCCACCGGACGCATGAACCCGCGCTAAAGCCATCAAGCGTCAGACCAGCCGTCCCCAAAGATCGTATTCCCCGGCCTCGTCCACCTCGACCTTGATAACATCGCCGACATTCAGCGCAGTTGTGTTTTCGTCAATGAACAGGTTGCCGTCGATTTCCGGCGCATCGGCCCATGTGCGGCAGGTGGCGATCCCGTCCACGTCGATATCATCCACGATGGCCTCCAGAACGCGGCCCACCTTGGCGTCCAGCTTTGCCTCGGAAATGGCTTGTGCCTTTTCCATGAAACGCTCCCAACGCTCTTGCTTGACCTCTGGCGCGACATGATCCGGCAGCGCGTTTGACCGTGCTCCGGCGACGTTTTCATACTGAAAACAGCCTACGCGGTCCAGTTGCGCCTCGTCCAGCCAGTCCAGAAGTGTCTGGAATTCGGCCTCGGTCTCGCCGGGATAGCCGACGATGAAGGTCGAGCGCAGGGTGATATCGGGGCAGGTCGCGCGCCATGCGGCGATCTCGTCCAGCGTCTTTGCCGCAGCAGCGGGTCGCGCCATGCGGCGCAGCACATCCGCGTGCGCGTGCTGGAAGGGAATATCCAGATAGGGCAGCACCCCTGACGCCGGATCAGCCATCAAGGGGATCAGGTCGCGCACATGCGGGTAGGGATACACGTAATGCAGCCGCACCCATGCACCAAGCGACCCCAGATCGCGGGCCAGATTGGTGATATGGGCGCGGTGTCCATTTGTCTCGGCATGTTTGATGTCGACGCCGTAGGCCGATGTATCCTGCGAGATCACCAGCAGTTCCCGGACACCGTTCTGCACCAGCTTTTCGGCCTCGCGCAGCACGGCATGGGCGGGCCGACTGGCAAGGCGACCGCGCATGTCGGGAATGATGCAGAATTTGCACTTGTGATTGCAGCCCTCGGAAATCTTCAGATAGCTGTAATGGCGCGGCGTCAGCGATACGGCGGATGCGGGCAAAAGGTCGATGAACGGATCAGGCGAGGGCGGCACCGCCTTGTGCACCGCGTCCAGCACCGCCTCGTATTGATGCGGGCCGGTGACAGCCAGCACCTTTGGATGCGCACCGGTGATATATTCAGGCTCGGCCCCCAGACAGCCGGTCACGATCACGCGGCCATTCTCGGCCAGCGCCTCGCCGATGGCATCCAGGCTTTCGGCCTTGGCGCTGTCCAGAAAGCCGCAAGTGTTCACGATCACCGCATCCGCACCGGAATAATCAGAGCTGATGGCGTAACCTTCGGCGCGCAGCCTTGTCAGGATGCGTTCGCTATCCACAAGTGCCTTGGGGCAACCAAGACTGACCATACCGATTGTAGGCTGGCCGGGGCGTGGCGCATCGACGATCCTTGCGCGCGGCGCAAGGTCGGGACGCATGCTGGGCGGATTTGCATAAGGCGGGTTCTGGGTCATTTGCGCGCCTATAGTCGGTTTTGTGCTGCTGTGGAAGTGTGCCGGAAGAGTATCATCTAACCGGGTCTGACAAGTTCGGCCATAAGCGGCATGTGATCGCTACAGGCAAGCCATTCCGCGGGCGCACCGATCCGCAAAGCGCCTATCTGCCACGCCTTGCCCGTCAGGATATAGTCGAGGTGATAGGGCTTTGCCAAATTGCGCTGCAAGAAGAAACTCGGATGCAACTCGTCGCCATGGGCGACGTTGTAGTGCCTGTGATAGGCGCTTTGCAGCCCCAAGGCGGCAAGGCGCTGCATGGTGGGTGTATGGCCCCAGCTTTTGCGCGGCCCGTCCCAGACCGCGCTGCTGTTGAAATCACCGGCAAAAATGCAGGCCGGATCGTTCAGCCATTGCGCGCGACTGTCCAGCGCTTGGGATATCTGGCCAATGTAATTGCGCCCTTTACGTGTGGCGCGATGTGCCCAGACCGCGCAGACCGGAACGCCCGCAACAGCGCGTGGCAAAAAGAACCGCGCCTCATGCGTCCACCGCAAAGGTTCTATCGCAAGGTTCCGCCGTGGGAAAATGCCAAGGCCCTTGCTGGCGGTAGTGCCGATCCATGCATAATTCTCACCGGCCCACGTCCGGTAGGCAGCGTCCTGACTTTGGGCAGGATCTTCGCATTCCTGAATGATCAGAATGTCTGCATCCAGGCTGTCGATTTGGCCAAGCTTGTGCCGCAACGCCCCGTTGCAGTTCCAAGTGCAGATGGTCAGCTTGGACGGTGGCGTGATGGTCATATGGTCAGGCTGTGATGTCTGTTACGGTTGCAAAATCCTGTTACCAGAAAGATGCCTGCCCCGCATCCGCCTGTAGATATCTGTCTGGGTGAAGCGGTCGTTCGGTAGTGGCTGGGCAACACGCGCCGACGTCTGGGCGTGACATGCCGCGAATCTGCGGCTAAAGTCCGTAGACGACAGGAGGGTGCCTGCATGTATCGCGGAATCTGGTTCATCTGATCACATCCGCCCTGACAGGGCGTTTTGCGTGCTCCGGCGCGCCTTGATCGCATTTCCATATTCCAGAAAGCCGCGCCCATGTTCCGTTTTTTCGAAAACCTCGTCGATCCCTATGTCTCCTATGCTCAAAAGGACCACCCGCCGCAGACGTTGCTGGCCTTCATGCTGGACTATGCCCAGCCTTTCAAACGTGTTTTTTGGGTCACGGGTATCCTGTCCGTGCTTGTCGCGGCGGTCGAGATCGCGCTGATCTGGGTCATGGGCTGGATCGTGGACGCGCTGCAGGGCGATCCCGCGCAGTTCTGGGAAGATCACGGTCTGGCGATGATCCTCCTGGTGGTCTTCATCCTGATCCTGCGCCCCGCCATCCAGGGCCTGGACGTGCTGCTGCTGAACAATACGATCCTGCCCAATTTTGGCACCCTGATCCGCTGGCGGTCGCATGCCCATGTCCTGCGGCAATCCGTGGGCTGGTTCGAGAACGATTTTGCAGGCCGTATAGCAAACCGCATCATGCAGACCCCGCCTGCTGCAGGCGAGGCGGTGTTTCAGGTTTTTGACGCCATCACCTTTTCGCTGGCCTATGTCGTGGGCGCTGTCGTTATTCTGGGGCAGGCCGATGCGCGGCTGATGCTGCCGCTGGTCGTCTGGCTTGTCGCTTATGCGGCTCTGATGCGTTGGGCGATCAAACGCGTGCAGCCCGCATCCGAGGCGGCATCGGACGCGCGCAGTGCCGTGACAGGCCGAGTCGTGGACAGCTACACCAATATCCATGCGGTCAAGATGTTCGACCAACATGGCCGCGAGCTTGATTTCGCCCGCGAGGCGATCGAGGACGCGCGCCTGACCTTTCAGGCCGAGATGCGGCTTTACACCAAGATGGACTTCGGTCTGGTGTTCTTGAACGGTCTGCTGATCGTCGGTGTTGTGGGGTGGGCGATCTGGCTCTGGATGCAGGGGCACGCAAGTGTCGGGGCAGTTGCGGCGGCGACAGCGCTGACATTGCGCCTGAACGCGATGACCGGTTGGATCATGTGGGCGTTGACCACGTTCTTCCGCCAGTTGGGCGTTGTCGCTGAAGGTATGCAAACCATCGCGCAGCCGATCACGCTGCCGGACGCGGCGGATGCGACACCTCTTGTCGTCAAACAGGGCGAGATCGTTCTGGACAGTGTCAGCCACAGCTATGGGCGCATCAGCGGCGGACTGGAACAGGTGAAATTGACCATCGCACCGGGCGAAAAAGTAGGCCTTGTGGGCCGCTCGGGTGCTGGCAAATCGACGATCATGAAGCTGCTCTTGCGCTTCTACGCAGCCGAGGGTGGGCGTATCCTGATCGACGGGCAGGATATTGCCCGCGTGACGCAATCCAGCTTGCGCGCGCAGATCGGTATGGTGCAGCAGGACAGCGCGCTCTTGCACCGCTCGGTCCGCGACAACCTGCTTTACGGCAGGCCAGATGCCACCGAGGAAGAGATGCGCCGCGCTGCCGCACAAGCGCAGGCGCTGGACTTCATTCCCGATCTGCAAGACGGCAAGGGGCGTCAGGGCTTTGATGCGCAGGTCGGCGAGCGCGGTGTCAAACTGTCGGGCGGACAGCGCCAGCGGATCGCACTGGCCCGCGTGATCCTCAAGAACGCGCCGATCCTGCTGCTGGACGAAGCGACAAGCGCGCTGGATAGCGAGGTCGAGGCCGCCGTGCAGGACACGCTTTACGACATGATGGCGGGCAAGACCGTGATCGCCATTGCCCACCGCCTTAGCACGATCGCGCAGATGGACCGGATTGTCGTGCTGGATCAGGGCCGTATCGTGGAAGAGGGCACGCATGCCGATCTGCTGGCCCAGGGCGGGATTTATGCGGGTCTGTGGGCGCGGCAGTCTGGCGGCTTTATCGGGGATGAAACCGCCTGAGCAGCAAGTCGGCGCGTCAGGGCTGCTTTGGCCTTGACGCCTGTAGCGATTCCGCCTAATCACCCCGAACGGAATTCGGGGCGCTGCCTGTGGCGGTGCCCTCATGTGTTGAAGGCGCCTGATGCGCCCCTGATCAAGTCGAGGATATAGCCATGTCGCGCCGCTGCGAACTGACCGGAAAAGGCCCGATGTCTGGCAACAATGTCAGCCATGCCAACAACAAGACCCGTCGCCGGTTCCTGCCGAACCTGAACGATGTGTCGCTGCAGTCCGAAACGCTGAACCGCGTTGTGAAACTGCGGATCTCTGCTGCTGCCCTGCGCTCGGTCGATCACCGTGGCGGCCTGGACGCGTTCCTTGCGAAAGCCAAGGACGACACGCTGTCTGACGCGGCCCTGAAGATCAAGAAAGAGATTGCAAAGGCACAGGCAACCGCCTGATCCTTTCTGGTCGTTCCGATCCGGTACAGCCCCGCCCTTGTGGTGGGGCTTTATCCATTTGGTGATGTCGTTATGTCGCGCCTCATCGTTTGCCACTTTTCGTGCCGTCAGAGCTTGCTTATAAGCGCGCTATGACCTGCCGGTTCCGCCCATTTTTTGCAATTGCACTTGCCCTGCTGCTGGTCCTCACGGCCCAGTCGATGGCGGCGGCGCGTGGCATGTCGGGTGTCAGCGGTTCTGTTGTCCTATGCACAGGCACGGGGCCGGTGACCATCCTGACAGATGCCGACGGGCAGCCTGTCGGTCCGGCGCATATTTGCCCGGATTGCACCCTTTCGCTGATCGTGGCGCTGGCAGGGGACGCCCCTTTGGTCCTGCACCCGATGGGGCGGGCCGAGGCTCTGAAAGCCGTGGGACGTTCGGTCCTGCTGCACCGCATCGCGCAACCCTTTTCCGCGCGCGATCCGCCTGCTGTTGTCTGACTCTTTTCACCAATAACCAGACAAAACAGCACACAGAAGGAGAGACAGCATGTCTTTCAAATCCACACTGCTTGCAGCAACGGCTGCTATTCTCATGGCCTCGACTGCTTTTGCCGAAGGTGTCAAAGTGCAGGACGCCTATGCGCGCAGCGCTTCCGAAATGGCCACAACCGGTGCCGCATTCATGGTGATCCATAACCAAGACGGTGCGCCAGACCGTTTGATCGGTGTGTCGTCAGACATCGCAGCACGGGTCGAGTTGCACACACATCGCGAAGATTCTAATGGCGTGATGCGGATGATCCATGTCGAGGAAGGCTTCGATTTGCCGGCCGATGGCGAGATCGTCATGGAACGCGGCGGGCATCACGTGATGTTCATGGGCCTGACCGAACCGCTGAAGCAGGGCGACATGATCGACCTCACTCTGGTCTTCGAGACCGCAGGCGAGGTGGCCGTGCAGGTGCCCGTCGATCTGGAACGTCAGCCCCAAGCCGGCGCACATGGTGGTCATTCCGGCCACGGAACGATGAAAAAAGACTGAACCATTGCTAAAGACAAATCAGAAAGCCGGGTCCGTAGGGGGCCGGCTTTTTGTTCACCCGCGCAGCATCTCGTCTACCCAGAGCGGCACAAGCTCTGACGCCTTGCCAAAGCGGGTCTCGGAAAAATCCGATACCACTGCGGACGGGTCCAGATTGATCTCGATCGTATGCGCGCCCCCCCTTGTGGCATCCTGCACGAAAGCCGCTGCCGGATAGACCTGCCCCGAAGTGCCGATAGCCGCGAAAACATCCGCGGCGCGCAGCAAGTCCCAGATTTCATCCATGTGATAGGGCATCTCGCCGAACCAAACGACATCGGGGCGCGCGGTGGGCCCCGCACAGGCGGGGCAGGGGTGGCCCGGCACCATTTCGGGCGGCGCTGTCCAGCGATGATCGCATTGGCTGCAAAGGGCACCCGCAAGCGTGCCATGCATATGCAAAACGCGCAGCGATCCTGCGGCCTCGTGAAGCCCGTCGACATTCTGGGTCACTATGGTCACCTCGCCTGCATTGGCGGCCTCAAGCCTTGCCAATGCGTGATGCGCGGCATTCGGCTGCGCCGCTGCCGACTGCACCCTGCGGGCATTGTAGAAGCTGTGAACAAGGGCTGGGTTGCGGGCAAAGCCTTCGGGAGTGGCGACATCCTCGATCCGGTGTTGTGACCAAAGTCCGCCCTCGTCACGAAAGGTGCCCAGCCCGCTTTCCGCCGAAATTCCTGCCCCTGTGAGGATCACGATTCTACCCATGTTGCTGTCCTTGCCGTTCATTTCTGTCCGCGTGCACAGTACCGCCGCCAATCTTGCAGGCAATCTTTGTCGGTAGGCCAGTGCGCTTTCGGCTTTTCCGAAAGCCCGTTTCAAGCCTTTGAAAATGGGCGGCCTCCGGCAAGTGCGCCCCTTGTCCGGCGCGATATTCTGCCTCTCAATGGGGGCAGAAAGGTCAGGCCCATGGCGAAACGCTATCTCAAATCGGCCCAACCCCAGACATGCGGCACACAGGCCGATACTTCGGATGCGGTGCGTATCCTGCTGGCGCAAATGGCGCAGGGCGGCGAGGACCGCGCTTGTGAACTGGCCCGGCGTCTGGATGGCTGGGACGGTCCTATCGTCGTGTCGTCCGACACGATTGAGCGCGCGATTGCCACCGTGCCACAGGCGCTGCGGGACGATATCGCCTATGCCCACGAGAACATCCGCCGCTTCGCCGAGGCGCAGCGCGCAGGTTGCGTCGATATGCAGGTCGAACTGCGTCCCGGCCTGATCGCAGGGCAGCGCCACATCCCTCTATCCGCCGCCGCTGCCTATGTGCCGGGTGGACGCTATGCCCATATCGCCAGCGCGTTGATGACAATCACTACCGCCAAGGTCGCAGGCGTAGCGCATGTGACCGCAGCCTCGCCGCCGCGCGCGGGGCAGGGCATTCCGGCGGCAATCCTCTACGCGATGCATCTGGCAGGGGCCGATCACATTCTGGCACTGGGGGGCGTGCAGGCCGTTGCTGCGATGGCGCAGGGCCTGTTCGGTGCGTGCCCTGCCGATATTATCGTGGGCCCCGGCAACCAGTATGTGGCCGAGGCCAAGCGTCAGTTGTTCGGACCGGTCGGGATCGACATGTTTGCAGGTCCGACAGATTCGATGGTTCTGGCCGATCGCAGCGCCGATGCGGATCTGGTCGCGTGGGATCTGGTGGGGCAGGCCGAGCATGGCGGAAACTCGCCCGTCTGGCTGGTCACCACCGACCCGGCGCTTGCCAGCAAGGTGATGGCGCAGGTGCCGTTATGCATCGCGCAATTGCCCGAACCGAACCGCAGCGCCGCCACCACAGCATGGGACATGCTGGCCGAAGTGATCCTGTGCGACACTGCTGCGGAAATGGCGCAGGTCGCTGATGATACAGGCCCTGAACACCTGCATGTTCAGGCAGACAATCTTGACTGGTGGCGTGATCGGTTGCGGGTCTACGGCTCGCTTTTTCTGGGCGAACACAGCACGGTGGCTTTCGGCGACAAGGCATCCGGCCCCAATCACGTGCTGCCCACATCGGGGGCCGCGCGCTACACCGGTGGCCTGTCGGTCCACAAGTTCCTGAAATGCGTCACGTGGCAGAAGGTCACGGCCGGGGCACTGACTGATCTGGCGCGGGTGACGGCCCATATCAGCCGCACCGAAGGGATGGAGGGGCATGCCCGCAGCGCCGATATCCGGCTGGACAAATTCTGCGCCATGCCCAGACTGGCCGCCAATCACAAAGGATAAGTCATGAATCTTGCGAAGTTCCCCCGCGCCCGTCTGGCCCATCTGCCCACGCCTCTGGAACCCTTGCCGCGCCTGAGCGACGCCTTGGGCGGGCCCGAGATCTGGATCAAGCGCGATGATTGCACGGGGCTTTCCACAGGGGGCAACAAGACCCGCAAGCTGGAATTCTTGATGGCCGAAGCGCAGGCGCAAGGCGCCGACATGGTAATGACCCAAGGCGCCACGCAATCCAACCATGCGCGCCAGACTGCGGCGGCTGCGGCACGGCTTGGGATGGATTGCCATATCCTGCTTGAGGACAGGACAGGCTTCAACCATCCCAATTACCGCCATAACGGCAATGTCTTGCTGGATCATCTTCACGGGGCCACGATGGAGCATCACGCCCCCGGGCCGGATATGAATGCCGAGATGGAGACCGTCGCCGAAAAGTTCCGCGCGCAGGGGCGCAATGTCTATACAATTCCGGGTGGCGGCTCGAACGCGACTGGCGCGCTGGGCTATGTAAACTGCGCCTTCGAAATGCTGGCGCAGTTCAACGACATGGGGCTGAATGTGGATCACATCGTCCATGCGACCGGATCGGCAGGCACGCAGGCGGGTTTGATTGCCGGCCTCAAGGCAATGAATGCGGGCATCCCGTTATTGGGCATCGGTGTGCGCGCCCCCAAGGCCAAGCAGGAAGAGAACGTCTATAACCTCGCGGTGAAAACAGCTGCCAAACTCGGCTGTCCCGATGTGGTGGATCGCGCGGATGTCGTCGCCAATACCGATTATGTGGGCGAAGGGTATGGCATCCCCGCGCCCTCGACCATTGAGGCGATCGGGATGTTTGCAAGGACCGAGGCGATTTTGCTGGACCCTGTTTATTCCGGCAAAGGGGCTGCGGGTCTGATTGACCTGATCCGCAAAGGGTATTTCACCAAGGGGCAGAAGATTGTCTTTTTGCATACAGGTGGCGCTATCGGACTGACCGGCTACACCCATGCCTTTGATTTCGAAAGTTGAGCCTGCGTTCATGCGGCCTGTCGGCATCCTTGGCGGGATGGGGCCTGAGGCTACGCTCCTCCTGATGCAGAAATGCATCGCGCTGGTGACAGCTTCTGGCCGCGATACGGTCGATGACGCGGATCATATCCCGTTGATCGTACACCAGAACCCACAGGTGCCCAGCCGTATCGCGCGGCTGATCGACGGGCATGGCCCCGATCCGGCCCCTGTTCTGGCACAGATGGCCCGCGATCTGGCTCATGCGGGCGCGCAGGCGCTGGCCATGCCCTGCAACACCGCGCATCACTATGCCGATGTGGTCCGCGCCGCCACCGATCTGCCGTTTCTGGATATGATCACGGCCACAGCAGACCATCTGGCCGCGACTGGCGTGAAACGTCCGGGCATGCTTGCTTCACCGGCGGTCCGACTTGTCTCTGTCTTCGATGCTGCTTTCGAGGCGCGCGGGTTGACCCCGATCTGGTTCGCAGACGAGGTGCCGGTTCTGGCGCTGATCCGCGCAGTCAAGGCGGGAAAACCCCTGACAGAGCTATGCCCGCAGATGATGGCACTGGGGCAGGCGGCACTGGATCAAGGCGCGGACCATCTTCTGGTCGCCTGCACCGAGCTTTCTCTGTTAACGGACAGCCTGCCTGCAACTGCGCTTTGGACGGACAGCCTGGATTGCCTGACAGCACAGATTGCGGCCTTTGCAGGACCGCCTGTGTCTTCTTGCTGAAAATATCCCCGGCGAAGCCGAAGCCTGTGATGACCTCGCTGCAACGATAGCCTAAGCGTTCGTCTCTAGCTGCACATCGCGGCTGCGGTCTCGCCGAAGGCTCGATATTTGCGCCAGAAAATTTCGTGGCTGTGGTTGTCGGACTGCCGGATGTCCTGCGCCCGTTGGGGATCGCGAAAAAACTTGGCCGCCATCCGCTGGTCGCTGCGCGACAGGGTGCGATCTGCCACCTGCTGGATGCAGGCACACAAACGCGGCGACCGCGCCTTGCGGTCCGAGGTCATGCAAGCCCGATCAATCGGGCCGGCCATCGCCACGCCGGTAGTCGACACAACAGCCACAGGGGCTATTGCAACGGCCAATGCGACCGCCATCAGAAACTGCTTCATCCTAAGCCTCTTGTCTGGTGCCGCCGCCCCGGCCTTTGCGGCCATGTTGCGCGCAGCGCGTCTGCTCTGGCGCAACTATGCCGCAGCTAGAGGCATTTTTCAATCGCGCAACAGGGGCTGCGGCAATTGACATCTTTTGCAGGTCCGGCTGGCTTGCGGACGTTCTGCCCGCCGGTTCGAAAGACCCCTTTATCCCACCTTGACCAAAGCCCTTTTCCCCATCATATCCCCTTGCATGACAGAGCTTTCACGCATCCGCAATTTCTCCATCGTTGCCCATATCGACCACGGGAAATCCACCCTGGCCGACCGGCTGATCCAATCCACCGGCACCGTGCAGGACCGGGATATGAAGGAACAGCTGCTCGACAGTATGGATATCGAGCGCGAGCGCGGGATCACGATCAAGGCCAACACGGTTCGCATCGACTACAAGGCCGATGACGGGGAAACCTATGTCCTCAATCTGATCGACACGCCCGGCCATGTCGATTTCGCCTATGAGGTCAGCCGCTCCATGCGCGCGGTCGAAGGTTCGCTGCTTGTTGTCGACAGCACGCAGGGCGTCGAGGCGCAGACGCTGGCGAACGTCTATCAGGCGCTGGATGCCGATCACGAGATCGTCCCCGTCCTGAACAAGATCGACCTGCCCGCAGCGGATTGCGACCGTGTTGCCGCCCAGATCGAGGATGTGATCGGGATTGATGCCTCGGATGCATTGCGTGTCAGCGCCAAATCCGGCATCGGTATCAAGGATACGCTGGAGGCCATCGTCAAGCGCCTGCCCGCACCCAAAGGTGACAGCAACGCCCCTTTGACAGCGATGCTGGTCGACAGCTGGTATGACGCCTATCTTGGCGTGGTCGTGCTGGTGCGGATCATGGACGGCGTGCTGAAAAAGGGCGACCGGATCACGATGATGCAGAACGGATCGGTGCATCAGGTCGACCGGATCGGTGTATTCCGTCCGCAAATGCAGAATGTCGACGCGCTTGGGCCCGGCGAGATCGGGTTCATCACCGCCCAGATCAAACAGGTGCGCGACACCCGCGTGGGCGATACGATCACCCATGAGAAAAAGGGCGCGACCAAGGCTTTGCCGGGTTTCAAACCCTCGCAGCCCGTGGTGTTCTGTGGGCTGTTCCCCGTGGATAGCTCGGAATTCGAGGACCTGCGCGACGCGATTGAAAAACTGGCGCTCAACGATGCGTCCTTCAGCTACGAGATGGAAACATCCGCGGCGCTTGGCTTCGGCTTCCGCTGCGGATTTCTTGGGCTTCTGCATCTGGAAGTCATCCGCGACCGGATCGAGCGGGAATATAACATTGACCTGATCACGACCGCGCCCTCGGTGATCTACCATGTCTATCTGCGTGACGGCACGATGAAGGAATTGCACAACCCTGCCGACATGCCCGATCTGTCCATCGTCGACCATCTGGAAGAGCCGCGCATCAAGGCGACGATTCTGGTGCCCGATGACTATCTGGGCGACGTGCTGAAACTTTGCCAGGACCGGCGCGGTATCCAGCAGGAACTGACCTATGCGGGCAGCCGCGCGATGGTGGTCTATGACCTGCCCTTGAACGAAGTGGTGTTCGATTTCTATGATCGCCTGAAATCGGTCACCAAGGGCTATGCCAGCTTTGACTATCAGTTGATCGGCTACAGTCAGGACAATCTGGTCAAGATGTCCATTCTTGTAAATGACGAGCCGGTGGATGCGCTGTCGATCATGGTGCACCGTGACCGTGCCGAAATGCGGGGTCGGTCGATGGTGGAAAAGCTGAAGGAGCTGATCCCCCGTCACATGTTCAAGATCCCGATTCAGGCAGCCATCGGCGGCAAGGTCATCGCACGCGAGACTCTGGCCGCACTGCGCAAGGATGTGACCGCGAAATGTTACGGCGGCGACGCGACGCGCAAACGCAAGTTGCTGGACAAGCAGAAAGCGGGCAAGAAGAAGATGCGTCAGTTCGGCAAAGTCGAGATCCCGCAGCAGGCCTTCATCAACGCGCTGAAGATGGATACTTGAAGGGACAAGGCACGGCAGGCCCCTGCCTTTTTCTAATCCGGCTTTTCTGCGGCGTCTTAACTACGTGTTAACAAATCATCCTGCATGATCTTTGGGTCCGCTGCATGTGGCTGCGGTATTGCACGAGTACGCCCATGTTCCGAATGATTCCCGCCGCCCTTGTCCTGATGTTACTGACCGGTTGCGAATTGCCCGCGCAGGACCCTGTTGTGACGGCCTATAACGGGGACAGCGTGAATATCATCCAGCCAGCCTTTACCTCGGCTACGGATGCCGAATTGCTGGCACTGGCCAACAGTATCTGTCAGCGTGGATCGAAGAAGCTGGCCGAGCGTGTCTCGGCCCGGATTTTGCCAGACTATCAAGGGACGGAATACTTGTTCCTTTGCCTGAACAAACCCTGAATCATGATCGCACTTGGGCAATGTCAGGGATTGTCGCATTCTGCATTCTGCATTCTGCATTCTGCATTCTGCATATGAAATCCGAAGTGCATCATGCCGAAGCCTCCTCCGACTGCCTATTCCCGCGTCCAGATCTGCCTGACCTAGCTGATGTTCGCGCAGCTGGTGGAGCAATACCTGCTGCACAAGACGATCACCGAGGCTTTTGACCTGATCGAGGACGGGCTCGTGCCGCCTTTTGATCCACAGGTCGCAACTCATGTCTTTAGCGGCTTTCTGATCTTAGTGCTGGCCGCGGCGCGGCTTTGGAGCAGGCTGGATCGCGGTGTTCCGCTCTTGCCCGCCTCGGACCCTCCGATGCAACGGAGGGCCGCGCATATGACCCACTACAGCCTCTACGCGTTGCTGTTGGTGATGCCCGTCAGCGGGGCCGTTGCGTGGTTCCGCGGCAATGAAGCTGCGGCAGATGCCCATGGCGTGATGCCTTTTGTCCTGCTGGCTCTGGTCGCACTGCATATGGTGGCCAGCTTTTATCGCCAGTTCGTGCTCAAGGATGGGCTGATGGAAAGAATGCGGCGCTCTGATCCCGTCTGATTCAGATCAAGGCAGCGGTCTGCGGGGCTGGTTATAATTCCCTCATGTTCTTAATAGAGGGGCCGCGCGATGTGGCGACTTGGTTTCATCCTGCATCTGTTCATCGGGTCAACGCTGGCCGGAATCGGTGTGATTTTTGCCTTGGCGACGGGGTTTGACACCCTGTCACCAATTCTGATGGCTGCGACGGTCGGGTTTCTGGCCGCAATCCCTGTGACATGGGCCGTGGCCAAGGCGCTTTATGGAGATACCTGAGTTTGGCGAATCCTGCCTCAAGGGGCGGGTGGGACGGCGGCGGTGCGAGGGAGGGGTCCCCGTTGGGGCTGCCGCTGTCCCGACATTCACAGCACAGCGGGGTTGCAGACGATCACTGCGGCCCCGTCAGCCTTCCAGCCAGACTCGCAGTGCGGATTCGAACTCGCGTGGTTTTTCTGCATGCAACCAATGCCCCGCCCCAGGAATCTTGGCAAAGCGCGCGGCGGGAAACAGGGATTTGATCCGGTCGCGGTGTTGCGGGTCGACATAATCGGACTGTGCCCCTGTCAGAAACAGCGCCGGTTTGTCAAACTGGCCTTCGATCGAGGGAAATCCCAAAATATGCGGCATCTGGTCTGCCAGCGCAGCAAGATTGAGCCGCCAGCGTTTGTCCTTGATATCTAGCGACTGGGTGAAAAAGGCGGGAAGGGTAGGGTCATCCACCAGATCGGCCAGTTGTGCCTCGGCATCCGAGCGCTTTTCGACACGCGACAAATCAACCGCCTGCATCGCCTGGATATAGCGGCTTTGATCATGGGTATAGCTGACAGGGGCGATATCACCGACGATCAGGCTGTCCACCAGTGCGGGATGCTGCAAGGCCAAAAGCATCGCGGCCTTGCCACCCATCGAATGGCCCAGAACTGCCATCGGGCCGCCAGAGGCGCGGATGACCTCCGCGAGATCTTCGGCCATATCCGTGTAGCTGTGGCTGTCCGACCAAGGGCTGGACCCGTGGTTCCGCATATCGACAGCAAGCACTGTCCTGTTGTTTGACAGCCGTTTGGCGATCACACCCCAGTTGCGGCCAGAGCCGAAAAGACCGTGGGCAATCAACAAAGGAACCTGACCAGCGGGGCCATCGTGGCGAATGATGTTCAACATGCGCGCAGGGTTAGACGCTTTGCCTTTGCCTGTCCACTCGCGCTGCGGCTTTGGATGGTCAACAGCGCGAAGACCGCGCAGCGGTGACAAGCGCGCGAAACAGGGCGCGCTGGCGGCGCGCATAGATCAGGTATTCAGGGTGCCACTGCACACCAAGCGCAAAGGGCGGATTTGTGCGCTCGATCGCCTGCACCATGCCGCCTTCGTCCCGTGCGGCCACTTGCAAATCCGCGCCCAACCGGTCCACAGCCTGCGAATGAAGGGCATTCACGCGCATCGGGGCCGTGCCTGCGATACCGGCAAGCGCTGTCTTTTCCAGAATTGCGATATCCTTGCGCGGCAGGATCGTGCGATATTCGCGGCTGTCCGCATAATGGTCATAGGCGCGCTGGTGCAGGTTGCCGCCCTGCGCGATGTTCAGCATCTGCGCGCCACGGCAAATGCCCAAAACCGGCTTGTCCGCTGCAAGCGCTTCCAGAACCAGACGCCTTTCCAGCGCGTCGCGGTCCGGATCAAGACGGGCCTCGGCCACGACCTCGCCCTGATAGAGCATCGGCGAGATGTCGTCGCCACCCCCGACAACCAACCCGTCCACCATCGCGATATCGGCCGCTCTGGCCGAATCCCAACGCAGGGCGCATCCGCCTGCGATCAATATATTCAGCGCCATGAAGGGAAAGACGCGCCATCCGGTGCGGCGCGATACGGTGACCCCGATCTTTGGCCTCATGTCCAGATTGCCGCGTCCGACAGAACCGCATCCACGGTTTGCACCCAGTCGCGTCGTAGGCTGGTCAGCGCGGCGCGGTGGTCGATCCACATGGCTGACAGTCGGTCCAGCAGGACCGGGTCGGCGGCAATCCTTTCGATCAGAACCCAGCGGTTCCACTCATAGGTGACCGACCATCCTTCTGCGCCCAGACGTGCCTCGGGCAGGCGGTAGTGAAAGGTCGGGCGCCCGCCTTTGAGGGTATCGTCCGGCATCGCGGCATGCATCGCTTGGGGTCGCAGATGTTCCAGAAGCGGCAGCAGATCAAGACCCCTGTTGCGGGTCGGCGTAAGCTCGGCATAGACGCGCAGCAGGTCGTCAAGTCGCCAAGCCGCGCCGTCTTTGGCCAACAGGTCCAGCAGGTTGCGCGGCCAAGGATCGACAAAAGGCAGCAAACGGCGCGACGGATCTATCGGATCGCTGGCGCGCAGCCAATCTTCCAGCAAACCGTAAGCGCGCACGACCGGCAAAACGCCGGATATATCCTCACGCGCGACTTCGGGGTTCAGATGGAGTCCAAAGCCGTAGAAAATCCCGCCTTGCGTCCCTTCGGCACCTGCCGCGACCAATGCGTCCACCAATGGGTCGATGCGTTCAAGCTGTGTCCGCGTCAGTGGTCCCGTCACGATTTCGACCGGCACAACCGCGCGTGACCAGTTCAGCAACTTGTCCGCGATAAAGCTGCCAGCCTTGTCGCGCAAATGGACATCCAGTTCGATTTTCACATCGCCCAGTGCAGTGTTCCTGACCGTGATGTCATGCAGGGTGGCGATGTCGATGGTGCCGCCCCATGCGTCTTGAATGATCTCTGCCGTATCCGCTTCCGACAGACCGGCAAATTCGATCTCGACCCCGACACGGCGTTCCTTGCCGTCGGCACGCCGAGGCTCCGGTAGCTGCCACAGCTTGTCCTGCGGGATGCGCGTCAGAAGATCACTGAAATCTGTCAAGGGGTTGCACTCTTCATAGGAACTGCGTGACAGTCCACACTATGGGAAAGCATGTAGAGAAGGCAACCGTGGGACGTGACAGATTGCCGGGCAGCCTATGAGCCGCATGCGGTGGAAGGCTGCAGCTTTGGGCGGTGCAATAGTTGGGCTATGGGGCTTGATTGCACATATGCCTGTCTATCTGCCGCCTGTCACACCCGCTATGCTGGACGCACAGCCCGCGCAGGACAGCGGCCCGCAAGATGTTTTCGGCTACGCCACTCTGAAGCATTCTTTGCTCCGGTTTGTGGTAATTGGCCGTCCGGTGTCCGCCGCACCAGCACAGCTTGAAGGATTTTTGCGCGAGGGGCGCGATCTGCGTCGCGATTCCGGCAGCGTGGTTGCGGGACAGGTCTTTACTGTAGGGCCGGAAGGTCTGTTGCGATTGGACCGCTACGAACGATTGGGAGAGCGCTACCGCCGTGACCTCAGGACACTGAACGACGGACGCGACGTCTGGGTCTACCAACTCTTGCCCGCAGCCCGCCAGTGACCCAGACACAGTAGATGCCAAAAAGGATTCTCATGCCCGCGCGCCGGATATTTGCCAGACTGACAGACACCGCCCCCGATGCGCTGAACGATGGCGAGGCGCGCAATGCTTTGATCCACGTCATGGCCCTGACACTGACCAAGTCGGCTGACAGCCTGATAGATCCCAAACTGGTACTATCGTGGCTTCTGAATGCATTGGGTGCACCCGGAGTTGTGTTGGGCGCGCTGGTCCCCGTGCGCGAGGCCGGATCAATGTTGCCGCAACTTGCCTTGGCCAGACAGGTCGAACAATCGACGCAGCGCAAGCGGATCTGGGCCGCCGGAGCACTTGTGCAGGGTGTGGCGGCATCGGGAATCGCACTGGCGGTGCTGACGCTGGAAGGGAGCGCCGCAGGCTGGACCGTGCTGGCACTGCTGGCTTTGCTGGCGGTTGCGCGCTCTGCCGCATCTGTCAGCTACAAGAATGTGCTGGCGCGCACGATTGAAAAGGGGCGGCGCGGCACTGTGACTGGACTTGCGGCTTCGGTCGCCTCTGTCACGGCCTTCGCGTTCGGATTGCTGATGGCGCTGGGTGTTTTCGATGTGGCCGTGCCTGTCCTGGCCGGCGCGATTGCTCTTGCTGGGGCAGGGTTCGTGGTGGCGGGCCTATTGTTCCTGCGCCTGAAAGAGCCGGACAACGAAACCGGCACGACTGACACGAACGGGATTGGCGATCTGATCCGCCCGCTGCGGGAGGATCGCCAGTTGCAGGTTTTCATCGCGGCGCGGGCTGCCCTGACCGTGACGGCCTTGGCGCCGCCCTTCATTATCATGCTGTCTTCTGCGCAGGGTGATG
The DNA here is from genome assembly GCF_021021435.1 of Seohaeicola saemankumensis. GTDB lineage: Bacteria > Pseudomonadota > Alphaproteobacteria > Rhodobacterales > Rhodobacteraceae > Seohaeicola. The sequence goes on along the minus strand of NZ_JAINWI010000015.1, from coordinate 62,275 downwards.
GCGCGCTGGACCAGTTGGGACCGATGGTTATGGCCTCGACCGCGGCGGCCGTGCTGTCCTCGTATATCTGGGGGCGCCTGTCGGACAAATCCAGCCGCCAGACCTTGATGCTTGCAGGAAGCCTTGCCGCCCTCGCGCTTTTTCTGACGGGCCTTGCGGGGGCGGCGCTCGACGGGTTGGGTGGCGCATCGGGGGCAGGCTTGGCTATTTTTGTTGCCCAGATCGCCTATGAGGGTGTGCGGGCGGGGCGCAAATTGCATCTGACAGACATGGCCGAGGATGATTTCCGCGCCCGATATACGGCCCTGTCAAACACGTTGATCGGGCTTGCCTTGATGGCTGGCGGGCTGTTCGGGCTGGCGGCTGACCGCTTTGGGCCGGCTGCCCTTTTGATGGTTTTCGCAGTGATTTCGCTGACTGGTGCCGTGATCGCAAGCCGTCTGGACGAGGTGCAGAAAACCTGAGTAGAGCCGCATTGGTTGCGTTTTACCTGTTCTTTCCATAGTTTGACACGCTCATTGCCGGATCACGGGTGTGGCCCGTCCGGTCCCTTCACAACGAGAGGGTAACGCGGCAGTGCCGCTCAACGACAAAAACAATCGAAGGACAGCTTTCATGACCGACGAGGAAATAGCCCGCGATCCGGATGCGACCGATCCCGAGGCAATCGAAGCCATTCCCGAACCCGAAGGTGAGACAGAGATCATCGAAACGGATTACACGATCGGGCAGGACAATATCGCCACGCGCAAATGGGTGTTCGAGTTCGATATCCACAATCCGGTTTTTCCGGTCTCGGCCGTTGCGATCCTGTTGTTTACCTTCCTGACACTGGCATTCCAGACAGAGGTCGAGCCGCTTTTCGTCGGTCTGCGTGACTGGCTGACCGGAAATCTTGACTGGTTCTTCCTGTTGTCGGGCAATATTTTCGTGATCCTTTGTCTTGCGTTGATCCTGTCTCCCTTGGGGCGCGTGCGCCTTGGCGGACCCGAGGCAACCGCCGACTACACATATATCGGATGGTTCTCGATGCTGTTTGCTGCCGGTATGGGGATCGGCCTGATGTTCTTCGGCGTGTCCGAACCGATGTCGCATTTCTCGGCGGCATTCGACGGGATTGCCGTGGGCGAGGACGGCCTGCGGACGGATTGGGCACCGCTCGGCGGGGCTGAAGGCGATGCAGAGGCAGCGCGCCGTCTGGGTATGGCCGCCACAATCTTTCACTGGGGTCTGCACCCTTGGGCGATTTATGCCATTGTTGCTCTTGCACTGGCCTTGTTCAGCTATAACAAAGGTTTGCCGCTGACTCTGCGCTCTGCTTTCTATCCCATTTTCGGCGAGAAAGTCTGGGGCTGGCCCGGCCATGTCATCGACATTCTCGCGGTTCTTGCGACGGTTTTCGGTTTGGCCACATCCCTTGGTATCGGGGCGCAACAGGCTAGTGCAGGGCTTGATTTCCTGTTCGGTCTGGGTAGCTCGAACACGGTGCTGATTGTCCTGATCATCTTGATTACGGCCATTGCGATCGTCTCGATTCTGCGTGGTCTGGACGGCGGGGTCAAAGTGCTGTCCGAGGTCAATATGGGTCTCGCCGCGCTGCTGTTGTTCTTCATCATCGCGGTCGGGCCTACGCTTGAGATTCTGACGGGCTTCTTTGCCAATCTTGGGGCCTACGCGCAGAACCTGCCCGCGCTGTCCATGCCTTTCGCGCGCGAAGATTCCAACTTTGCCAGCGGCTGGACCGGCTTCTACTGGGCTTGGTGGATCAGCTGGTCGCCTTTCGTCGGCATGTTCATCGCCCGCGTGTCCCGTGGCCGGACCGTTCGCGAATTTCTGATCGCGGTATTGATCGTGCCGACACTTTTGTCGGTGCTATGGATGACAGCGCTTGGCGGCACGGCGATCAGTCAAGTCGTCAATCAGGGCCTTAGCAGCGTTCAGGATGCCGCGCTCGAACTGAAGCTGTTCGAGATGCTGACCTATCTACCCCTGACCGGCATCACCTCGATGATCGGGATCGTCCTTGTGATCGTGTTCTTCATCACATCCTCGGACTCGGGCAGTCTGGTGATCGACACGATTGCGGCAGGCGGCAAGACCAACGCGCCGGTTATCCAGCGCGTGTTCTGGGCCAGCTTCGAGGGCATGGTCGCGATTGCCCTTCTGCTGGGTGGCGGTCTGGCGGCTTTGCAAGCGATGGCTGTATCCACAGGCTTGCCGTTCACGCTGGTCCTTTTGGGCGCATGTTATTCCATCGTTAAAGGGCTGCTGAACGAGCCACGCTGACACGCGGGATAAATCATTGCATAATCTGCACAAGGGCGGTGGGCGAAAGCGCGCCGCCCTTTGTCGTGGCGCGTTGTAGAATCGTCGGGTGACTGATCATGTGCCTGATATCGTATGATAATCGCACCCAGTTTTGCCGGGGCTTTCGGTGACGTAGCAGGAAAGAGCCGACCATGACCACGCCACAGATGATGATTTTCGGTATCCTCGCCCTGACGGTGGGTTTGTTTCTTTGGGGCAAGCTGCGCCATGATGTGGTGGCCCTAGCGGCGCTGATGGCCTGTGTCGTTGTCGGGCTTGTTCCCGCAGCCGAGGCATTTGTCGGCTTTGGCCATCCGGCCGTGATCACCGTGGCCTGTGTGCTGGTTCTCAGCCATGGCTTGCAACAATCCGGCGCCGTGGATGCGCTAACGCGCAAGGTTATGCCAAAAAATGGGGGTAAGATTGCAACACTTGCCGCATTGATGGGGCTTGGTGCGCTATTATCCGGTGTGATGAATAATGTTGGCGCAATGGCTTTGCTCATGCCGATTGCCGTGCAGGTGTCAGGGCGGCTGGGGCTTACAGCAGGTCAGGTGTTGATGCCCTTGGCCTTCGGCACGATTCTGGGTGGGATGACCACGCTTGTGGGTACGCCGCCCAACCTGATCGTTTCCGGCTTTCGGGCGGATGCGGGATTGGGCCAGTTCCGCATGTTCGATTTCACGCCGGTCGGACTGGCCGTGGCGGCCGTCGGGGTGGTCTTCGTGTCTCTTGTCGGCTGGCGGCTGGTGCCGGCACGCAAATCCTCAAGCGGCGACGGGTTCGAGACAAGCGCCTATCTGACCGAAGTGCGGGTGCCATCCAAAAGCAAAGCTGTCGGCATGACATTGCGCCAGATCGAAACCGAACTTGAAGGGGCCGAGGCGCAGATCGTTGCGCTTGTGCGAAACGAGGTCAAGATGAACGCCCCGCATGGCGGCCGCCGGATCAAAGCCGAAGATATCCTGATGCTGGAAGCCGATGTCGAGGGCCTTTCCGAAGCATTGTCCGCGTTCGGGATCAAACTGGAAGAGCAAGGCTCCTCTTCCGAAATGGTGGAAGAGGAGAGCGGCAAGGCCGAGACCAAAAGCAAAGCCAGTGCAAAATCCACCAAGGCCGATGCTGATGCAAAAGCGGCCGACCGAAACAAAAACAAGGATCAGGACGAGGAGGAGGATGACTCGCGCCGTGATGAAGACATCGTTCTGCGGGAACTGGCGGTTCTGCCGGCATCCAACCTCGTGGGCAGGTCCGCGCGCGATATCCGGCTGCGTACCCGTTTCGGCTTGAACCTGCTTGCTGTCGCACGCGAAGGCCACCGTCCGCGCGCCCGTTTGCGGACGCTCAAGTTGAAGTCGGGTGACTTGCTGATGATGCAGGGGCCTGCAGAAGTCTTGACCGATTTTGCAAATGAATCCGGCTGCGTGCCCTTGGGGGAGCGCGAATTGCGCATTCCCGATGCGCGCATGGCTTTTCTGTCTACCGCGATCATGGCGGGGTCCATTGCATTGGTTACCTTGGGGATACTTCCCGCCGCAGCCGCTTTCGCGCTCGGGCTGCTGGCCTCGATGGTGTTGCGGACTGTGCCGCCGCGTGATGTCTATACGGCGATCGACTGGCCGGTGATCGTGCTGCTGGCGGCACTGATCCCCGTGGCGGGCGCAATGGAGCAGACAGGGGCAGCCGATGTTCTGGCGCGGCTGCTGCTGGACACAATCGCGCAGGGCAATGCCATTGCCGCGCTGGGGGTGATCCTAGTTGTCACGATGTTCCTGTCCGATGTCATGAACAACGCCGCAACCGCCGCTGTCATGTGCCCCATCGCCTTGGGGATTGCGGCCAGCCTTGGCGTCAATCCCGACAGCTTTCTGATGGGGGTGGCGATCGGGGCATCCTGCGCCTTCCTGACGCCGATCGGGCATCAGAACAATACGCTGATCCTTGGTCCCGGCGGGTTCCGTTTCAGCGATTACTGGCGTCTGGGTCTGCCGCTTGAAATACTTGTCGTGGCTGTCAGCCTGCCGCTTCTGCTGGTTGTCTGGCCGCTTTGAGGTTTCAACCGTTCCCGCTTGGCCTTGCTACTATGACGGTCTAGGCTGTCGCGGCAAAGGAGTTCGACATGCATCACTATTCGCTACTTGATCTCTCGCCGGTGGCTGAAGGTGCCACCACGACGCAGGCTTTGGCCAATACCGTCGATCTGGCGGTAAACGCCGAGCGTTTCGGCTATCACCGCTACTGGCTGGCCGAGCATCACAACATGCCAGGTATCGCAAGTGCGGCCACGGCTGTGGTAATCGGGCGGGTGGCTGCCGCCACATCGACGATGCGCGTGGGGTCAGGCGGGATCATGCTGCCCAACCATGCGCCGCTGGTGGTGGCCGAACAGTTCGGCACGCTCGCGGCAATGTTTCCGGACCGGATTGATCTGGGGCTTGGGCGCGCGCCGGGCACCGATATGAACACAGCCCGCGCCTTGCGCCGCTATATGGACGGGGCCGATACCTTTCCGCAGGATGTGGCCGAATTGCTGGGCTATCTGGATGATGCGCCTTCTGACGCGCGTGTGCGCGCTGTGCCGGGGCAGGGTTCGCATGTGCCGGTCTGGATACTTGGCTCCAGCTTGTTCGGCGCACAGTTCGCGGCCTATATGGGGCTGCCCTATGCCTTTGCCTCGCATTTCGCCCCGCAGATGCTGGAAGAGGCTCTGCGGACCTATCGCGCGACATTCAAGCCGTCGAAATATCTGGCGAAACCCTATGTGATGGTGGCCGCAGGTGTTTGCGCCGCCGATACGGATGACGAGGCGCATTACCTGCGGACCTCGCAGATGCTGTCCTTTGCGCGGTTGCGTTCGGGTCAGCCCGGCAAGCTGCCTGCGCCTGTCCGCGATCTTGAGGCGCAGGTTCCGGCGCCTGTCTTGCGGATGGTGCACGAGGCGATGGCTGTCTCTGCCGTCGGTGGGCCGGATGCGGTGCATCAGGATCTGTCGCAGATCGTGGCGCGCTACCGTCCTGACGAGTTGATGGTGACAGGCATGATCCATGATCATGCCGCGCGGGTTCATTCCTTCGGGATCGCCGCGCAGGCACTGGCTGATATACAGGCTGTGACCCACGCGGCCTAAGGCTGTTGTGCCAGTGAAAGTCGATGATCTTCTGGCGGAGCCGACACCGTGACTCAGGACGAGGTTTCAGAAAAGTCTCAGGCAATCTGCACCCTTTTTGCGGATAAGCTATCCCTGTCGCGCGGCTCGCTGGAGCAACGTCTACGCCGCGCCGGGCGGCGTTTGCCGGCGCGCATCCGTGAACAGGCCCGCGTCATCACCGAGGCCGAAATGCTGGCCGCAAACCCGAAACTGGCGCGGCGTGTCGATCCGGACAAGCTGGAACGCGCCTTTGCAGAGGTGCGCAGGCATCTGCTGCAGATCGACCCCGCCGATCGCCGCCGCGGGGCGGTTCTGGGTGTGTTGGGCGGTCTGGCCTTCAATCTTTTGTTGTTTGCCGCTCTCGCGTTTGCAGGCTTGCGCTGGCAAGGCCTGATCTGAAACGGAAAACGCCGCCCCTTTCGAGACGGCGTTTGAAACCTGCGTGCAAGGCTGACGGATTACAGACCGGGATAGATCGGGAACCGCGCGCACAGCGCCTCGACCTCGGCGCGGACCTTGTCCTCCACCTCTGCATTGCCATCTTCGCCATGGGCGGCCAGACCATCCACGACCTGCACGATCCAGCGCGCGATTTGGCGGAATTCATCCTCGCCAAAGCCCCGTGTCGTGCCTGCGGGCGTACCCAGACGCACACCACTGGTGATCGTCGGTTTTTCGGTATCGAACGGAATGCCGTTCTTGTTGCAGGTGATATGCGCGCGCCCAAGCGCTTTTTCGGTGGCATTCCCTTTGACACCTTTGGGGCGCAGGTCGACCAGCATCAGGTGGCAATCCGTGCCGCCTGTCACGATATCCAGACCGCCCTTCATCAACTCGTCCGCCATCGCCTGCGCGTTGCGGATTACCTGCGCCTGATAGTCCTTGAAACCGGGGCGCAGTGCCTCGCCAAAGGCGACAGCCTTGGCCGCGATGACATGCATCAGCGGCCCACCCTGAATACCGGGGAAAATGGCCGAGTTGATCTTTTTCGACAAATTCTCGTCATTTGTCAGGATCATACCGCCACGCGGGCCGCGCAGGGTTTTATGCGTTGTCGTGGTCGCAACATGCGCATGCGGGAAGGGCGACGGGTAATGCCCCGCTGCGATCAGACCGGCGAAATGGGCCACATCGGCCAGAAGATACGCACCGACGCTATCCGCGATCTCGCGCATCTTGGCGAAATCAATGATGCGCGGAATGGCCGAACCGCCCGCAATAATCATCTTGGGCTTATGCTCGGCAGCCAGTTCGGCGATCTGGACATAGTCGATTTCCAGATCCTGTTGGCGCACGCCATACTGGATCGCGTTGAACCACTTCCCCGACTGGTTGGGCTTGGCACCGTGGGTCAGGTGACCGCCTGCATCAAGGCTCATGCCAAGGATGGTGTCGCCGGGCTGCAGGAGCGCGGTGAAGACGGCCTGGTTGGCCTGCGAACCGGAATTGGGCTGCACATTGGCAAAGCTGCAACCAAACAATTGGCAGGCCCGTTCAATCGCCAGATTCTCGGCCACATCGACGAACTGGCAACCGCCATAGTAGCGCCGTCCGGGATAGCCTTCGGCGTATTTGTTGGTCATCACCGAGCCTTGCGTTTCCATTACGGCGCGGCTGACAAAATTCTCGGACGCGATCAGTTCGATCTCGTGCCGTTGGCGGCCCAATTCATCTGTGATGGATTTGAACAGCTCGGGATCGCGCGAAGACAGTGCTTCGGTGAAAAAACCGGTATCGGACATATCAGGCTCCGTTATGGGGTCAGCGTTACCCTGTGTCCTAGTGCAATCCACCCAAGGGGGGAAGGGCTGAAAGCGACGCAGGCAGGGGTGCATGCGGCGCTGTTGGTGGCAGGGGTGGCGCAGGGGGGAAGTTTGTGCTTCCATCGGCGCGCGATGACGCGCTTTGGAAACAGGACAAACCCCCGATGACCCTCAAGATAGCCTTTTGCGCCAGTTCGGTTCCCAGCGCGCAAGAGGCTCTGACGCGGCTGAATGCGCATTATGGCGGGGTGCCCGAGGATCAGGCCGATGTGATCGTCGCACTGGGCGGGGACGGCTTCATGCTGGCGACGCTGCACCGCACCCAATCGTTGGATGCACCGGTCTACGGGATGAATCGCGGAACGGTCGGCTTTCTGATGAACACCTATCACGAGGACGACCTGATGGAGCGTCTGGGCGCCGCCGAGGAAGCGGTGCTGAACCCGCTGGCCATGCGCGCTACCTGCGCCGATGGCATCGTGCACGAGGCGCTGGCGATCAACGAAGTTTCGCTTCTGCGGCAAGGCCCGCAAGCGGCGAAGTTGCGGATCACAGTGGACGGGCGTTTGCGGATGGAGGAACTGGTATGCGATGGTGCGCTGGTTTCCACGCCCGCTGGGTCCACAGCCTATAACTACAGCGCCCATGGCCCGATCCTGCCGATCCGGTCGGATGTGCTGGCGCTGACGGCGATTGCACCTTTCCGGCCAAGGCGGTGGCGCGGGGCGCTTTTGCCCAAAACAGCGCTGGTGCGCATCGACGTCGAGGAGGCTTCAAAACGCCCAGTGATGGCGGATGCGGATTCCCGTTCCGTGCGTGATGTGGTGACCGTCGAGATCCGCAGCGCGCCTGAAATCGAACACCGTATCCTGTTCGATCCCGGTCATGGGTTGGAAGAACGGCTGATTCAGGAACAGTTCGTCTGATCCGACCGGGCCCTCGGCCTAGTAGAACCCTGCCCACATGATCGAGATATCGGCGTGGTGATCACGCCCGTAGGCGACGATTCCAAGGCTGCGAATACTGTCAGCTTTGATCGCATCGCGCAGCAATGCGCCGGAAGGCGCAAAGGCCGAGAAGGGAATTTGCACCTCGGCCCAGTCTGCGGTGGTTGGGAAAGGGGCTTGATAATACTGCCACGGCAGAACCGTCCCCGAGGTTCTGAGGTGGACAAAATAGTCCTCGCCATTGCCCCGCACCTTGAGGGCGACACCGGTCGCACCTTGAGGCGGCGGATTTTGCAGCGTGATCCGCGACTGGATGAACCCGCCGCGATTGGCGGTGCTGACATCACCTGTCAGGCGCAGCACCGGAAGGCCGCCCATGGTCTCGATGCGCGCGCCGCCCTGGGATTGACCGCCCATGACCTGATCCGACACATAGGTCCAGTCTGCATCAGGGGTCAGGCGAGTCTGGACAGGCATCTCGGCCCCCGCAGAAAAAGGAAAGGTCAGGGCAAGGCAGGCAACTGCGATGAGGTTTTTCTTCATCCACAGAATATGGGGCCTTGGCGACAACTGTGCAACGGCGGCGCGAGGGGCAATGAAGCGATCTGGATATTTCAGGCAAGAAGAAGCAGCCCCGGTGCAGTCGCATCGGGGCTGTTCGCTTTACTTCGCATAGCCGAGCGTTTGCAGGGCGGCCTTGATCTCGTCCAGAATGGCGGGATCGTCAATCGTGGCGGGCATTTTGAACGCTTCGCTATCGGCCAGTTTGACCATCGTGGCGCGCAGGATCTTGCCCGAACGTGTCTTGGGCAGGCGGTCCACCACAACGGCCAGTTTGAAGGCGGCCACGGGACCGATCTGGTCGCGCACACGGGCCACGCATTCCTTGACGATATCGGCATGGGGCCGGTTCACGCCTTTGGTCAGACACAAAAAGCCCATCGGCAACTGGCCCTTCAACTCGTCCGTGACACCGATCACGGCGCATTCCGCCACATCGGGGTGACCGGCAAGGATCTCTTCCATGGCACCTGTGGACAGGCGGTGACCTGCCACGTTGATCACGTCATCCGTGCGCGCCATGATATAAAGATAGCCATCGTCGTCGATCATGCCCGCGTCTCCGGTTTCATAGTAGCCGGGGAAATGCGACAGATAGGACTTGCGGTAGCGATCTTCGGCATTCCAGAGCGTCGGCAGCGTGCCGGGTGGCAGCGGCAGTTTCACCGCGATGGCACCCAATTCACCCGCAGGCATCGGATGGCCTGCCTCGTCGAGGATCTGCACATCCCAACCGGGCATGGCGACGGAAGGCGAGCCGATCTTGACCGGCAGCGGATCGAGGCCCATCGGGTTCGCGGCGATCGGCCAGCCGGTTTCGGTCTGCCACCAATGGTCGATAACCGGCACCTTGAGCAAGTCTTGCGCCCAGATGATCGTGTCGGGGTCCGCCCGTTCACCCGCCAGATAAAGCGCGCGCAGGCAGGTCAGGTCGTATTTGGCGCGGTACTCGCCCTTGGGGTCCTCGCGCTTGATCGCGCGGAAGGCAGTCGGGGCGGTGAAGAAGGAGCGCACGTTATGCTCCGAGATCACACGCCAGAAGGTGCCCGCATCCGGCGTGCCGACGGGCTTGCCCTCGAACACCACGGTGGTGTTGCCATGGATCAGCGGCGCGTAACAGATATAGCTGTGCCCCACGACCCAGCCCACATCCGATGCAGCCCAGAACACATCGCCGGGATCGACGTTATAAATGTTCTTCATCGTCCAGTTGAGTGCGACCAGATGGCCCGCCGTGGGCCGGATCACGCCCTTGGGCTGGCCGGTGGTGCCGGATGTGTAAAGCACATAGGCCGGATGGTCGCCCGCTACCGGCACGCATTCGGCGGGCTCCACGCCATGTTGGAAGCCGTGCCAGTCGAAATCGCGGCCCGGAGTCAGTTGCGCCACTTCCTGCTCGCGCTGGAAGATCACGCAGAAATCTGGCTTGTGCGCCGCCTGGTCGATGGCGCTGTCCACCAGCGGTTTGTAATGCACCACGCGGCCCGGCTCGATTCCGCAGGAACCGGCGATGATGGCCTTGGGGGTGAAATCGTCGATCCTGACCGCCAACTCATGCGCCGCGAATCCGCCGAAAACGACCGAATGGATCGCGCCCAGACGGGCGCAGGCCAGCATCGCCTCAAGGGCTTCGGGAACCATCGGCATATAGATGACAACGCGGTCGCCTTTCTCGATACCCTTGGCGCGCAGCGCACCCGCAAGACTGGCGATACGGGTCTGCAACTCGGCAAAGGTGATCTTGTGCACTGTGCCGGTGACGGGGCTGTCATGGATGATAGCCAGACGGTCGCCATGCCCCGCGGCAACGTGCCTGTCTACCGCGTTCCAGCAGGTGTTGACCTGTGCGTCCTTGAACCACTCGTAAAGCGGTGCCTTGTCCGCAAACAGCGCGCGTGAGGGCGGCTTGTCCCAGTCAATCGCTTTGGCCTGTTCCATCCAGAACCCTTCAGGGTTGGCTTGCCAGCCCGCATAGACGTCTTTGTATGCCATTGCATTCCTCCTCCGGCGATTGCCACGGCTTACCCAAGGTCAGGCCCTCCGCGCAAGGGGCTTGTCTGGCCCGAGAGGTCAGTCGCCTGCGCGCTATGGTCACGTTTCGCGCTAACAGACCCTGTTAGCGCGGACCTGCCACGATCCCCTGATCGAAAAGCTGCGCAATCTCGCCCGAAGCAAGCCCTGCGACATCCGCCAGCACCTCCTCGGTATGCGCGCCAAGTATCGGTGCCGGAGCAGGTTCCGGCGTGGCGGCAGCCGAGAACGTCAGCGGCGAGGCTGGCACTGGGTAACGGCCAATGCCCGGTTGGTTGACATCGGCGAACATCGGGTTCTGTCCCGGTTGCAGATCGGGGTCTTCGCGCACGGCGCGGGCAAAGCTGCGGAATTCGGACCATGTCAGGCCTTCGGCTTCAAACAGGGGGGCAATGTCGGCAAGGGTGCGGGCGGCGAACCACGGCATCAGGGCTTCGGTGATCAACGCGCGGGCCTCCCAACGGGCGGCTTCGCGGGAGAGGTTCAACCCTGTCTGGCGGGAGATCCCTTCGATCGCACCGGCGCTGCCCGTTACCTTGACCAAGCCGCGCCATTGCCGGTCTGTCAGACCGATGACCATAATCCGTCGCCCGTCGGCACAGATGAAATCCTGCCCGTAGGCGCCATATAGCGCGTTGCCGCTCTTGGGTCGGTCCACACCGTTCACCACGACCTCGCCGATGATCCCCAGATGGCCCAGCATCGCGGCGGCAACATCCTTGAGAGACAAGTCAACATCCTGCCCCGCGCCGGTTTTCAATCTGTGCCGTTCCGCCGCCAGCAGGGCCGAGACTGCCAGATTACCTGCAATGCAATCCCAAGCAGGCAAGACATGCGCGACCGGATCGCTGCTGCCTGTGGGGCCGGTGGCATCGGGAAAACCAAGCGCGGGATTCACGGTGTAATCTACTGCAGGCCGCCCCTGCCGGTCGCCCGACAGGGTGACCATGACCAGATCGCGGCGGAACTCGCTGAGGGTCGGGTGATCCATCCAGCCGCGCACGCGCAGATTGGTCAGGAAGAGGCCTGCATCTTCCCCCGGTGCGGTGATGATCTGCGTCACGAGTTCCCGCCCGCGCGGTGATTTCATATCGACCGCGACCGAGCGTTTACCCTTGTTCATGCCTGCCCAGAACAGGCTGCGGCCCTGATCCGTAATCGGCCAGCGATGGGCGTCCAGCCCGCCCTCCAACCGGTCGAAGCGGATCACATCTGCGCCCATCTGCGCCAGTGTCATGCCCGCCAGCGGAATGGCTACAAAGGCCGATCCCTCGACCACGCGCATACCCTTGAGGATACCCGCCATCAGGACCAGCCAGCCGTAGCCTGAGTGCCGATATGTCCCTCGGAGGCGGCTGTGCAGAGTATCATGGTATCATCCTCGCTCTTGGTCCCGATCAGACGCAAGGGATGCGTATCGAACATTGGATGCACCCCGCGATACCGGAAGGTTACAGGGGGGCGTCCGGCAAGGCGGGCAGCGGCCTCGATCAGAAGAGTGGCCTGGAGCGGACCATGCACGACAAGCGCGGGGTAATGCTCGACCTGCGTGGCGTAGCTGCGGTCATAATGGATGCGGTGGCCGTTGAAAGTCACGGCCGAGTAGCGGAAGAGGCGAACAGGGTCGATGGTGACAGTCTCGTCGAAATCGGCGCTCTCCGGCGCTTGAGCGGGTTTCGGCGGGGCATAGCGGTCGGGGATCGGCAGGTAAACGATGGTCTGGTCTTCCCCGATCGCCGGACCTGCGGGCGTGTCGATCCGGTGGCGCAGGGTCAGGACCGCCATAGGCGTTTGCCCTGCCTGCTTGTGCTCAAGGCTGATGATCTCGGAATGGCGGGTCAGTGTCTCGCCGACATGCACAGGGGCAAGGAAACGCAGGCTGCCGCCAGCCCACATGCGTCGCCCCAAGCCAAGATCGGGTAGAAAGCCGCCCAGTTTGGGATGGCCGTCAGGGCCGATATCCTCCATCGCGGCGGTCGGTGGAAACGCAGCCCAATGCCAGAGTTGCGGCAGTACATCACCCTGCGACAGCGCGCCTGCCTGCCAATGCGGTCGCAAGGTGGCGCCGAGCAGATCAGCTTGCTGTGGTGAGATCGCGCCTGTGGCGAGCGCTGTGCGCCCTACTGCCGATGTCGTGCCGTCCATGGCTGACCCCCTCCCAGAATGATCGTGCCGGATACATTCAATGAGGGAAGTATTATTACCTATGTGCTTGTCAATGCGTAATTTTTGTATGCAAAGGTGCACATAGGCCGGTCTTTCCCGAGTTGCGGCCTGTGAGGAGTATTTGGGGCAAGATGAAAAGCAGGGCGCGCCCTGTGACCAAGGCGCGCCCTTTGCGACGGGTAGCAAGGATCAGCCGTAATGCGCGACGGGTGTGCCTGCGATTGCGGCCATATTCAGCAGACCGCGCGGAGTAATCGAGGGGCTGACGATATGGGCGCGGTTGCCCATGCCCATCAGGATCGGTCCGACCTCAAGCCCGCTGGCTTTCATCTTGAGGATGTTGCGCACACCCGATGCTGCATCGGCATGGGCAAAGATCAGCACGTTCGCAGGGCCCTGCATACGGCTGTCGGGAAAAATGCGCGCGCGCAATTCTGGGTCAAGCGCGCTGTCCACGTTCATCTCGCCCTCATAGGTGAAATCGCGCGGGGCTGCATCCAGCAGGGCAATGGCCGCGCGCATACGTGTGCCGGCATCCGTGTCCATGTTGCCGAATTGGGATTGAGTGCAGAAAGCCACGTTGGGCACCAGACCGAAGCGGCGTACGTGGCGCGCGGCACCGATGGCGGCTTCGGCCAGTTCGTCCGGTGTCGGTGTGGCGCGCACATGCGTATCCGCGATGAACAGCGGCCCGTCTTCGAGGATCATCAATGACAAGGCCCCGTGCGGGCGGTGGGTGGCACTGCCCAGCACCTGATTGACATATTTCAGATGCCAGCGGAATTCACCGAAAGTACCACAGATCATGCTGTCGGCCTCGCCGCGATGCACCATCACAGCGCCGATTGCGGTGGTATTGGTCCGCATGATCGCGCGGGCCAGATCGGGTGTCACACCGCGCCGCGCCATGATCTGGTGATAGCTGCCCCAATAATCGCGGTAGCGGGGGTCGTTTTCGGGGTTCACGATCTGCACGTCCTGTCCGATCCGCAGGCCAAGACCTGCGCGGGCGCATCGCGCCTCGATCACTTCGGGGCGTCCGATCAGGATCGGCTTCTCGGTGGTTTCCTCAAGAATGGCCTGTGCCGCGCGCAATACGCGTTCATCCTCGCCTTCGGCAAAAACGATGCTGCGGGCGGCTGTGGCCGCCGCGTTGAAGACGGGACGCATCAACAGGGCGGATTTGAACACCGATCCATCCAGACGAGCCTTGTAGGCGGCCAGATCTTCAAGTGGTCGGGTGGCCACGCCTGTCTCCATCGCGGCGCGCGCGACAGCCGAGGATACCACCCCCGATAGGCGCGGATCGAAGGGTTTGGGGATCAGGTAATCCGCTCCGAATGTCATCTGTTCGCCTTGATAGGCGGCCGCCGCCTCGGCGCTGGTGGTGGCGCGGGCCAGTGCGGCGATCCCGTCAATGCAAGCGATCTGCATAGAGTCGTTGATCTCGGTCGCGCCGACATCCAGCGCGCCGCGGAAGATGAATGGGAAACACAGCACGTTATTGACCTGATTGGGATAATCCGACCGCCCCGTCGCGATGATCGCATCGGGCACGACCGCGCGCGCCTCGGAGGGATCAATCTCGGGCGAGGGGTTGGCTAGCGCAAAAATGATCGGACGTTTGGCCATGCGGCCCACCATGGCGGGCTTCAAAACACCCGGACCTGAAAGGCCGAGGAACAGGTCTGCCCCGTCGATCACATCATCCAGCGTCCGCTTGTCTGTTGCCTGCGCAAAGGCGACTTTTTGCGGGTTCATATCCACCTCGCGGCCTTCATAGACCAGACCGTGTATATCGCAGAGCCAGATGTTCTCGCGCTTGACGCCCAGTTTGAGCAGCATGTTCAGGCAGGCAATCCCCGCAGCGCCGCCGCCGGTGCTGACAATGCGGATATCCTCGAACCGCTTGCCTGCCACGAACAGCGCATTGGTCGCGGCAGCCCCGACAACAATGGCTGTACCGTGCTGGTCGTCATGGAAAACCGGAATATTCATCCGCTCGCGGCAAAGCTTTTCCACGATGAAACAATCGGGCGCTTTGATATCCTCGAGGTTGATGGCGCCGAAGGTGGGTTCCAGCGCGCAGACGATCTCGGCCAGCTTGACCGGATCGGATTCGTCCAACTCGATATCGAAACAGTCGATACCCGCAAATTTCTTGAACAGGACGGCCTTGCCTTCCATCACCGGCTTGGAGGCCAGCGGCCCGATATTGCCAAGGCCAAGCACAGCCGTGCCGTTTGTGACAACGGCCACCAGATTGCCCCGCGCGGTATAGCGGCTGGCATCGGCGGGATTGTCGCGGATTTCCAGACAGGCCTCGGCCACGCCGGGCGAATAGGCGCGCGCCAGATCCCGCCCGTTGGCAAGTGGCTTGGTCGCGCGGATTTCCAGCTTTCCGGGCTTGGGAAATTCATGATAGGCCAGCGCCGCCTGTCGCAACGTTTCCTTTTGACTGTCGGACATGTGCTCGCTCCCTGCTTTCCGGATAGTTTAGTGTTAAACTAAATTCCTATCCTAGGGAAGATACCGATTTTTTGCAGGTCTTCCAGCGTCAGCTTGCAAATCACCGGTCGCAGGGTCACAGTTTTCTCGAAGATGGAAATGACAAAATGCCCGGAAACGCCGCAATGACCCAGACGATGGCCGAAATCTGCCTGCGGACGGATGACCTTACAGCAGATATCGGCTTTTTCACCAGAACCCTCGGTTTCCGGATGGAGATGATCTATCCCGCCGATGATCCAACGGTTGCGATCTTTGCCGGGCATGGCCTGCGTTTCCGGCTGTCGCGGGACGCGGGTAGCCACGGGCATCTGCGTCTTTTGACCGATGCTGAAACTGCGGCGTCCGAACTGACCTCGCCTGGTGGGACGCGGATTGAACTGTCGCCGCTTGACCCGCCGCTTATGCTGCCGCCCACGATCCACAGTTTCGTTGTGCGCCGTCTTGCCGACCAGGCGCCTTGGGTCATCGGGCGCGCGGGCATGCATTACCGCGATCTGATCCCCGACCGGCTGGGTGGGTCGATCATTGCCAGCCATATCCGCATCCCCGATGGCGGGCCTGTGCCGGATATGGTCCACTACCACAAGGTCGGTTTTCAACTGATTTTCTGCATCAAGGGATGGGTCGATGTTGTCTACGAGGATCAGGGCCCGCCGATCCGCCTGACTGCCGGAGATTGCTTCATCCAACCGCCAGAGATCCGCCACCGTGTGCTGGAAGCCAGTGACGGGATCGAGGTAATCGAGATTGGCGTTCCGGCGGAACATGTGACCGCGATTGATCACGACATGACCCTGCCGACTGTGCATCTGCGCCCTGACAGGGAGTGGTCGGGCCAGCGTTTCGTGCACAATGTGGCCGATGGGGCCACATGGGCGTCGTTCCGTATGCCCGGGTTCAAGGCCCGTGACACGACAATCGCCACCAATACCCGCAATGTTGCTGGCGTTCAGGTGGCGCGGCCCGATGGTAGGACAACCACATGGACTTGGCATGACAGCGATATCCTGTTCACCTTTGTGAAGCAGGGCGGCATGCTGCTGGAGGGCGAGGGACGGGATCCCTTTACCCTACAGGCAGGCGATGCCTTCGTGATCCCACCGGGCATGAAGACCCGCTATTCCGAACTGACAGCGGATCTTGAGCTTCTGGAAGTGTCCCTGCCGGGGGATTTCAAAACGCATATAGGAGAATTGACATGACCATGATGGACCAAGCCCGCGCCGTGCGGGAGAACGCCTATGTGCCCTATTCGCATTTCAGGGTCGGTGCTGCGATCCGTGCGGCGTCGGGAACCGTCTATGTCGGCTGCAACGTGGAAAACGTGGCCTATCCGCAAGGCACCTGCGCCGAGGCGGGGGCCATTGCCGCGATGGTGGCTGCGGGAGAGACAGAACTGACCGAGGTCGCCGTAATCGCGGATGCCGAACACCCTGTCACCCCCTGCGGTGGGTGCCGTCAGAAACTGGCCGAATTCGGTCGCGGTGCGGTGCCTGTCACGATGGCGACGCTGGACGGGCAGGAATTGCGCATGACTTTGGCAGAATTGTTGCCTGGTGCTTTTTCGACCGCTCATATGACACTTGCGGACAAGGACACCTGACATTTGGATGCCCGCCATATCATCACCCGTCTGCGGGATCGCGCGACACTGACCCGCGAGGAGCTTGGCTGGTTCGCGCAGGGACTGGCGGATGGCGCTGTTTCGGACGCACAAGCAGGGGCTTTCGCAATGGCTGCCTTGCTGAACGGGTTGGGCGATGCAGGCCGTGTGGCCCTGACGTTGGCGATGCGGGATTCGGGATCGGTGCTACAATGGGATCTCGACCGTCCGGTGCTGGACAAGCATTCCACCGGCGGCGTGGGCGATTGCGTCAGCCTGATCCTCGCGCCGGCCTTGGTTGCTTGCGGGGCCTATGTGCCCATGATTTCGGGTCGCGGGCTGGGCCATACTGGCGGCACGCTGGACAAGATGGAGGCGATTCCCGGCCTGCGCACCGATCTGGACGAGGGACAGTTGCGCGCTGTCGTAGCGCAGGCAGGATGCACGATTGTCAGTGCGACTGCCGCTATCGCGCCTGCCGACAAAAGGCTCTATGCGATCCGCGATGTCACCGGGACGGTAGAAAGCCTTGATCTGATCACAGCCTCGATCCTGTCCAAGAAGCTGGCGGCGGGGCTGCAAGGCTTGGTTCTGGATGTCAAAACCGGCAGTGGTGCCTTCATGACGACGCCGGAACAGGCGCAGGCTTTGGCCTGCGCGCTTGTCGATACGGCTAATGCGGCGGGCTGTCCGACAACGGCGCTGATCACGGATATGAATCAGCCGCTTGCGCCCGATCTGGGCAACGCGCTTGAGGTGGCAGCCGCGATGCGTGTGCTGACAGGTCAGACCGGCGGGCGGCTGCTTGAGGTCACGGCGGCGCTGGGCGGTGCTGTGCTGGCAGGGGCGGGGCTGGCCGAAGACACTGAAACAGGCGCGCAGACGATCAGGGTCAGCATCGCGGACGGGCGCGCAGCCGAAGTTTTTGGCCGGATGGTGTCAGCGCAGGGCGGTCCCACGCGCTTTGTGACGGATTGGGCACGCTTTCTGCCTGAAGCAACGGTCATCCGTGAAGTGAAAGCCGTGCAGGCCGGTTTTGTCGCCGCAATGGATGGTCATGCGCTGGGCTTGTGTGTCGTGGCGCTGGGCGGCGGGCGGCAGGTTGAAAAAGACCGCATTGATCCAGCCGTCGGGCTGTCCGATTTGGTGGAACTGGGCACATGGGTAGAGGCGGGCCAACCGTTGGCGCGCATCCATGCGGCACGGCCCGAGGCGGCGCAAAAAGCGCTGGCGCAGGTGTCGGACGCGATCACGATATCGGACAGCGCCCCGGACTTGCCGCCGCTGATCCGCGACAGGATCACCGGATGAGCCGGAACCGCGCCTTTCTTGTGGTGATGGATTCGCTTGGTATCGGCGGTGCGCCGGATGCCGCGCGGTTTTTCAACGGCAGCCGTCCCGACACAGGCGCGAATACGCTGGGCCATATCGCTGAGTCCTGTGCCGCAGGCCGCGCCGAACAGGGGCGTTCCGGCCCGCTGCATGTGCCGAACCTTGACCGTCTGGGGCTGGGCGCAGCACTTGAACTGGCCAGCAGTATGCGCCTGCCCCAAGGTCTGGGCGCAAACCCGCGGGGTCTTTGGGGGGCCGCGACAGAGCAATCGAACGGTAAGGATACCCCATCGGGCCATTGGGAACTGGCGGGCGTGCCGGTTCCTTGGGACTGGCATTATTTTCCCGACATAAAGCCAGCCTTTCCGCCCGATCTGAGCAACCGTATCGCGCAGCTTGCGGGCACGGGTGGTATCCTTGGTGATTGCCACGCGTCGGGCACCGAGATCATTGCCCATCTCGGGGCCGCGCATATCGAAACCGGCTGGCCGATCTGCTACACCTCTGCCGATTCCGTGTTCCAGATCGCGGCGCATGAGGACAGCTTTGGCCTCGACCGGCTGCTCGAACTTTGCAAGCGTGCTGCGCCGATCCTGCACAAGATGCGCGTGGGTCGCGTCATCGCGCGGCCCTTTACTGGCGGGATCGAGACAGGTTTTACCAGAACGGTCAACCGGCATGACTACGCGATCGCGCCCCCATCACCCACGCTTTGCGATTGGGCACAGACTGCGGGGCGCAAGGTCCATGCGGTCGGCAAGATCGGGGATATATTCTCGATGCGCGGGATTGATGATGTGGTCAAAGGTGATGACGCCACGCTGATGCGGCATCTGGCGCGGCTGGTGGACACAGCCGAACCGGGCAGTCTGACCTTTGCGAATTTCGTCGAGTTCGACAGCCTCTATGGGCATCGCCGCGATGTGTCCGGGTATGCCAGTGCGATTGAGCGGTTCGATGAAGCACTCGGGCCGGTCCTTGTGCGCTTGCGTCCCGGCGACATGATGGTATTGACCGCCGATCACGGCAACGACCCAACGTGGAGCGGCACCGACCATACCCGCGAACGCGTGCCGGTATTGGTGGCGGGGCAGGGGCAAGGCGCGCTAGGGCATGTGGCCTTTGTGGACTTGGCCGCGTCGATCGCGGCGCATCTCGGCCTTGTTGAGCGCGGGACAGGGCGGAGTTTTCTATGAGTTGGCAGACCTTTCCCAAGATAGAGTTGCATCTGCACCATGAAGGAGCAGCCCCCCCCGACCTGATCCGGCGTCTGGCCAAAGAGAAATCCATCAACCTGTCGGGTGTTTTTGCCGAGGACGGATCATATGGTTTCGACGATTTCACCCGTTTTCTGCGTGTCTACGAGGCGGCGACAAGCGTACTTAAGACGCCCGAAGACTATGCCCGTCTGACCACAGCCATCCTTGAAAACGGCGCTGAACAAGGTGTGATCTATACCGAAACTTTCCTCAGCCCCGACTTTTGCGGCGGCGGTGATCTGGGGGCTTGGCGCGAATATCTTGAGGCGATCCGCGAGGCTGCAGCAGCAGTTGAGCGCGCGCATGGCATTGTGATGCGCGGGATCGTGACCTGCATCCGCCATTTCGGCCCCTATACCGCGCGCCAGACTGCGCGATGCGCGGCAGATACCGCCGGAGATTGGATCGTCGGTTTCGGCATGGGCGGCGACGAAAGCATGGGCAAACAGGGCGATTTCGCATGGTCATTCGATTGCGCCCGCGAGGCTGGATTGAAACTGACCACCCATGCGGGTGAATTCGCAGGGCCAGACTCGATCCGGCAGGCGCTGGACGATCTGCGCGTGGAGCGCATCGGTCACGGTGTCCGCGCCATTGAGGATGCCGCAATCGTCAAGCGTCTGGCAGAGACCGGCGTGGTGCTGGAAGTCTGTCCCGGATCGAACGTCGCTTTGGGCCTCTATCCCGATCTGCGCGCCCATCCCATTGCGAAGCTGCGCCAAGCAGGGGTAAAGGTGACCGTGTCCACCGATGATCCGCCCTTCTTCCGGACCTCTATGAAACAGGAATATGCCGGATTGGAACAGGCCTTTGACTGGACACCCGAGGATTTCGCGGCCCTGAACCGCACCGCACTGGACGCCGCATTCTGCGATGCCAAAACGAAA
Organism: Seohaeicola saemankumensis; assembly: GCF_021021435.1. GTDB lineage: Bacteria > Pseudomonadota > Alphaproteobacteria > Rhodobacterales > Rhodobacteraceae > Seohaeicola. The sequence goes on along the minus strand of NZ_JAINWI010000015.1, from coordinate 41,760 downwards.
AAGCGCCTTGAGGGAAAACTTAAAGCGCGCACAAAGCTTTGACTGGAGTTGCCATGACCGATCACCTGACCGTCGTTACCCACCCGCTGGTGCAGCACAAGTTGACACTCATGCGGGACAAGAACACCTCGACAGGGTCATTCCGCCAGCTTCTGCGCGAGATTTCGGCGCTTCTGGCCTATGAGGTGACGCGCGAGCTGGAACTGACAACCCACGCGATCGAGACGCCGATGCAGGAAATGGATGCACCAGTGCTGAAAGGCAAGAAACTGGCGCTTGTATCGATTCTTCGGGCGGGCAACGGGCTGCTGGACGGGGTTCTGGAATTGATCCCGTCGGCGCGCGTCGGTTTTGTCGGGCTCTACCGTGACGAGGTGACTCTCAAGCCCGTGCAATACTATTGCAAGCTGCCCGAAGGCCTTGAGGATCGTCTGGTGATCGTCGTCGATCCAATGCTTGCCACGGGCAATTCTTCGGCCGCGGCTGTCGATCTTCTCAAGGCGGCAGGGGCCACGAATATCCGGTTTCTCTGCCTGCTGGCCGCGCCCGAAGGGGTGGCGCGCATGAAAGAAGCGCACCCCGATGTGCCCATTGTCACAGCTGCGCTCGACAAACGACTGAACGACAAGGGTTATATCCTTCCGGGACTAGGTGATGCGGGTGACCGGATGTTTGGCACTAAATAAGCTATCAGGACTTTACGGCACGACGTGATTCAGGCACAGTGACTCCACGCTATCTTGGGGAAGATTGTCATGTTTGTACGGGTCGTGTCGTTTGCGGCACTAGTTGTTTTGTCTTCATTCGCGGGGTCCGCGCCCGCCGACGCGCAAAGCCAGCGCTACCGCGAACCCGCCGAGTTTCCGCCTGCCTCGTTTACCGGAACGCAATATGTTGACAGCCGCGGCTGTATCTTCGTGCGTGCGGGGATCGGCGGGGCGACAGCATGGGTGCCGCGGGTGACCTCATCAAGGCAGAACCTGTGCGGTGCAACCCCGACATTTGCAAATGGTGCTCCACCTCAGACAGCGACAACGGCCCAAGCGGCCATTCCGCCGGGCGCGATCCTGATCACGCGCCCGCAAACGCCAACAGCCAGACCGACGGCTGAGGCGCGTCCCGCCCAAGTGGTAGCGCCGCAGCCTGCCCGTGTTGCAGCCACGCCCCCCCGCGTGGCGGCCCCCTCACAGCCGCGTACCGTCAATGCCCGTATGGCCCCCCAAGCTCCGGTAATAATCGAACGTCCGGGCCGACCGATGCAGACCATTGCCTCGATTACGACACCCCCGACGATTGGCAAAGCCGCACAGGCGCAGCCACAGACACCCGTTGCAAACCGCTGTGCGGCTGCAGGGGTGCGTTGCGGCCCGCAGACACAGGACCCTACAGGCTATCGTTCGGGCACCGGCCCGATCGTGGCAACACCGGGGATGGTGGTGCGTCGCAGCGACCTGCACAGGCTGGACCCGCAGACACGGATCGTGCCGCGCCATGTCGCCGAAGCCCAAGCACAGGTGGCGGGCGCGAATGTCGTGCCGAAAGGGTATCGTCCGGTCTGGACCGACGACCGCCTGAACCCGCTGCGCGCGCATGGCACGGTTGCCGGTCAAAAGGCGATGGAACTGGTCTGGACCGATACAGTGCCCCGCCGTCTGATTGACCGCCGCACAGGGCGCGACATGACCGCATACAATCCAAACGTGGTTTATCCTTATACCGATCTGGCCACGCAAACACGTGCGGGTGTGCTGGCCGCGCGAAACATCACGGTATCAACCTCTGGCCGTGTGCACGAACAGCCCAAGGCAAAGCCGCGTCAGCAGGTGCCTGTCGCGCAAGTCACAACCCGTTCGACACCGCAGCACGCACCACATAAATTGGCAGCGCGCTATGTGCAGGTCGGGGCCTTTGCAAATCCTGCCAATGCCGATGGCGCGATCCGTCGGTTGCAGGCAGCGGGCTTGCCCGTCAGCACGTCCAATGTGACGCGCAAAGGAACGTCCATGCGCGTGATATTGGCTGGACCCTTCGCATCTTCTGGAGCGTTGTCGCAGGGATTGGGGATTGCAAGGTCTGCCGGCTTCAGGGACGCCTTCGCGCGCAACTGACACATCCCTGACCTGAACCTGTCATGCAGATTGATTGTCAACAGCCCAATGTCGCTGAAGACTGGTCAAGAGGCACGCGATGCGGATGATCTGACAGGGAGCGTCGTCTAGACCCTCCTTGGCAAGGGACGGTTCAGGCCACGCTGCACCTGTGGTGCTACAACCGCCCGCACATGTCGTGAATGCCTGATTAATTGCCTCTTGACCCCCTCCCAGCAAAGGTTCGGGATGCTTTTTGCTTTTTGCTTTTGTGACCGTCGACGGGAGCCGGTCTGCCTTTGCGCAAGAAATTGCCACACTGATCAAACGGATTGACGGGGCAGGGAACCCATCTGCCCGCCGAACGGTTTCTTTCCGGTCATCCATCCGGACAGCCTCGGGCTGACGGGGTGTGGCGGTCAATAAAAGGAGATCAGAAAGATGAGACATTCCATCGTAACCATGGCTATCATGGGCGTTCTTTCCGCACCTGCCGCTTATGCGCAAACCACCGCACAAGCTGCGACGGCGCTGAATCTCAGAGCAGGCCCCGGCCCGGCAGAGGAGATCATCTCGGTCATTCCGGCAGATGGCGAAGTGACGGTCGAGGCGTGCATTCAGGGCTCGAACTGGTGTGAAGTCAGCTTTGAAGGTGTGAACGGCTGGGCATTTAGCGACTATTTGACTGTTCAGCTTGAGGGCGAGGCCGATCCTGTCATTCTCTACGAAAACAGGGACCGGATTACTGTCCATACGATCGAGCGCACGGATACCACAGCTGAATCCGCATTGGGTGGAGGTACTGTTGGTATGCTGGCCGGTGCCGTGGTTGGTGGGCCCGTTGGTGCCGCGATTGGTGGTCTGGCCGGCGCAAGTGCCGGTGCCGCATCCGATCCGGGTGAACAGGTGACAACCTATGTTCGCACCAACCCTGTGGATCAAATCTACCTTGATGGCGAGGTGGTCGTCGGTGCCGGTATCCCTGAAACTGTGAATCTGCAGGACGTACCGGATAGCGAGTATTCTTATGCCTACGTCAACGGTGTGCCGGTGGTCGTCGATTCCGACAGCCGCCAGATCATTCACATTCTGCGGTAAACGCCGGCCGAACCAATCAGTTTTGGAGGGCGCGACCAGAAATCGCGCCCTCCTTGCGATGCATGACCGCCGTGTGTCATAGGATTGCGCCGCTTTGCGTGGCGGGCGTCACGCAGCCTGCGAAAGCAAAGTGATCCCCGGCTTTGGTGCGGCAGAATCCGCGATGTTTGCCGCACGCCACGCAAGAAAGATCGGATCCGAAAGCAAGTTTCGAAGATATCCGTGGCATTGTCTGGGACGTGCCACTTGACCATTCATCTATGGTCAAATAACAGTAGCGACGCTAAGCGGGCGTTGTGTAATGGTAAGACCTCAGCCTTCCAAGCTGATGACGCGGGTTCGATTCCCGCCGCCCGCTCCAGCCTTTTTTCCGACAATTGATATCTTTGTTGTGGGGCCTTGACTGCGGAGTCTCTGCCGCTACGATCCCGTGAACCCGCGCGGTTGTGACTGGCGCGACCTCATGTAGGTCAAGCGCCAGACCCCGCTAAGGGCGCTGTGGTGGAAGGAGGAGCCACCACAGCGGTTTTCCCGGAACAATACGGTGCTGTATCTGCCTGCTGCATTGGCCCCTTGCAAAAAAGGGCGCAGGATCAAAACCCGCCTCATTCAAACTTGGCGCAGCCTAATCAGCCGACTGATTGCCATAACCCGCCTTTGGTCGGCCAGCGCGATGCGGCATTTCAAATATCTGCGACAGGCCCGCGACAGGACAGCCGCTTGCCCCGCGCCGCGTCAGCGCTTACACCGCTCAACGCAGGGTAAAAGGAACAGACGCATGGCCGCACCGGGGATCACCGCCGAGCAGGAACGCGCAAAGTCGAAACGGATCGGAGCTTTGGCCGCGCTGTGGCCGTTCCTCAAACCGTATCGGCGACTTTTGATTGCGGCTATTTTGGCCTTGGTCTTGACGGCTTGTGTGTCCTTGATGCTGCCCTTGGCCGTGCGCCGGGTGGTGGACAATTTCAACGCCGAAGATGGCGCGCTGCTGGATATGTATTTCACAGCAGCTTTAGGGATCGCCTGTCTTTTGGCGATCGGAACCGGCCTGCGCTATCTGCTGGTCACGCGGCTTGGCGAACGCGTGGTCGCGGATATCCGCAAAGCGGTTTTTAACCGCGTGCTGGGTATGTCCCCGGCCTTTTTCGAGCGGATCATGACGGGCGAGGTTCTGAGCCGGATCACCACAGATACCACGCTGATCCAGTCCGTGATCGGCTCGTCCATCTCGATTGCGCTGCGGAACCTGCTGCTGTTCATCGGCGGCTTGATCCTGATGTTGTTCACATCCGCCAAGCTGACCAGTCTGGTATTGCTGATCGTGCCCGCGGTGATCGTGCCAATCCTCGTGCTGGGCCGTCGCCTGCGTGTCCTGAGTCGCGAGAATCAGGACTGGATCGCCGCCAGTTCCGGCAATGCCTCGGAAGCGTTGTTGAGCGTGCAGACAGTGCAGGCCTTCACCAACGAGAGTGCATCGCGCAAAGCGTTCGGCGACGTGACGGAACTGAGCTATGACGCGGCGCGCAAGCGGGTGAATACGCGTGCAGTGATGACTGTGATCGTGATTTTTCTGGTGTTTTCGGGCATTGTCGGTGTGCTGTGGATGGGCGCGCGTGATGTGCGTGCAGGCGCGATGAGCGCAGGCGCTTTGATCCAGTTCGTGATCTATGCGGTGATGGTGGCCGGTGCCGTGGCCGCCTTGTCCGAAATCTGGGGCGAGTTGCAGCGCGCCGCGGGTGCGACCGAACGTCTGGCCGAGCTTCTTGGCGCGGATGATCCGGTGATGGACCCTGCCCATCCTGTCGCGGTGCCCGACCCCGTGCGCGGGCGCATCACCTTTGAAGACGTCAGCTTTCGCTACCCCGCCCGCCCCGGGATACCGGCACTGGACGCGGTCGATCTGGTGATCGAACCCGGCGAGACCGTGGCGCTTGTCGGCCCGTCCGGTGCGGGCAAGACAACAATCATCCAGACCTTGCTGCGTTTCTATGATCCGACAGCAGGCCGTATCCTGCTCGATGGTGTCGCACTTGATAGGATGCGCCGCGAGGATTTCCGCAGCAAGATGGCGCTTGTCCCGCAAGATCCGGTGATCTTTGCGACAACCGCGCGCGAGAATATCCGCTTTGGGCGGCCGGATGCCACAGATGCCGAAGTGGAACAAGCCGCGCGCGCCGCCGCCGCGCATGAGTTCATCATGGCCCTTCCAGATGGCTACGAGGCGCAGGTCGGTGAACGCGGCGTGATGCTGTCGGGCGGCCAGAAACAGCGCATCGCCATCGCCCGTGCGATCCTGCGCGACGCGCCGGTTCTGCTGCTGGACGAGGCGACATCGGCGCTGGATGCTGAAAGCGAGCGGGCTGTGCAACAGGCGGTGGACGCATTGTCCAAAGGGCGCACCACGATCATTGTGGCGCACCGTCTGGCGACGGTGAAAAAGGCCGACCGGATCATCGTGCTTGAGGGCGGGCGGATCGTGGCCCAAGGCAGCCATGACGCGCTGGTCGCCGAAGGCGGGCTTTATGCACGTTTGGCGCGGTTGCAGTTCACTGACGGGGCTTATGCCGCGTAATTAGCGCTTGCCAGCCTTGTTGTGCTGTCCGACACTCTCCCGCGTTAAGACGTGCCCCTGTATTTGTGCGGGGGAGGGTAATCAGAAGGACAGATTCATGGGACTTTTCAATTTCTGGAAGAAATCGGGCAAGAAAGTCGCCGGTGGCGATGATGAAGCCCCCAGCGCCGACGCGCTGAGAAAAGAAGTGGCCGATCTGGGGCTGGACACCAAGGGGGCGGAAATCACCGTCGAGGGCGACAAAGTTACCGTGAGCGGCGGCAGCCTGAGCGCGGAAGAGCGCGAGAAGGTCATTCTGGCGGTTGGCAACGTGGAAGGTGTCGCCTCGGTCGAGGCGGATCAGGCGGATGATGCGGTGTTCCACACTGTCGAAAAAGGCGACACGCTGTCGGCGATCGCCAAGAAGACGCTGGGCAATGCCAACCGATATAACGAGATCTTCGAGGCCAACAAACCGATGCTGAGCCACCCCGACAAGATCTATCCCGGTCAGGTGCTGCGTATACCTGGCGGTAAATAGGCCTGATCCGGTGCCATGACAGACAAAGGGCCGCCTTGGGGCGGCCTTTTGATTGGCGAAAAGCCAAGGGATGTTTCGCGCAACCGCGCCTTTGCAGAGCTTGCGCGAATTTATGCGATTTGCCGCGAAATTTGCCCCCTAACGTCACGCCACCTTTTGCGCTGCACCCTTGTATCCGCAACAAAACCCTTTCACATTACCGTCCGAGGATGAGGCGGGGGCAATTGCTGCGCCCCGAAAGGGAGGACCACGATGGGTTTTGCATCTGTCGCAGATACGATTGCAATTGAAACGGAAATGCCCTGGGCTGACCGGGATATTCCCAAGACGCTCTACCAGATGCTGACGCAGACGCGTGACAAGAACCCGTCGGGCAAGGCGGTGACCTTTCAGCTTTTGAGCGGTCCCAAGGACAAGGCAGAAACCCTGACTTGGGGGCAATTGCATGAAAAAACATGCCAGACGGCCAACTTGTTCCGCAGCCTTGGTATCAAGGAAGGCGATGTTGTTGCCTGCGTCCTGCCCAATTGCAACGAGACCGTGCTGACCATTCTGGGCGGTGCCGTCGCGGGGATCGTCAATCCGATCAACCCGCTGCTGGAGCCGGAACAGATCGCCTCGATCCTGCGCGAGACGAAGGCTAAGGTCGTCGTCACCCTGAAGGCGTTTCCGAAAACCGATGTGGCGCAGAAAACCGCCGAGGCCGTGCGCCATGCGCCGGGTGTGCATACCGTGTTGGAGGTTGATCTCAACCGCTATCTGACGCCGCCGAAATCGTGGATTGTGCCGCTTGTCCGGCCCAAGAACCTTGGCAACCATCATGCCGACGTCAAGGATTTCAACGCCGAGATCGCGCGCCAGCCCAAGACGCTGGCCTTTGCCGATAGCACAGGCGACCGTGTCGCGGCCTATTTCCACACGGGCGGCACGACGGGCATGCCGAAAGTCGCGCAACACCGCTATTCGGGGATCATCTATAACGGCTGGCTGGGCGGCACATTGCTGTTCACACCGGATGACAACGTGATCTGTCCATTGCCGCTGTTCCATGTCTTTGCTTGCCATGTGATCCTGATGGCCGTGGTCAAATCCGGCGCGCATGTCGTATTGCCGACGCCTGCGGGCTATCGCGGCGAAGGCGTGTTTGATAATTTCTGGAAGCTGATCGAGCGTTGGCAGATCACCTTTATCATCACCGTGCCCACCGCGATTTCCGCACTGATGCAGCGCCCCGTGGATGCCGATGTCTCCAGCGTCAAGACATCCTTTTCAGGTTCCGCCCCCTTGCCACTGGAACTGTTCAAACGGTTCGAGGCGGCAACAGGCGTGACGATCGTGGAAGGCTATGGCCTGACCGAGGCGACATGCCTTGTGTCGGTCAATCCCGTTGACGGTGTCAAGAAAGTCGGTTCTGTCGGTATCCGGTTCCCTTATACCGATATCAAAATCATTAAGACGGTACATGGCGAACCCGTGGAATGCGAGGCAGACGAGGTCGGCGAGATCTGCATCTCCAACCCGGGTGTCTGGGCGGGCAACACCTATACCGAGGACGATAAGAACCGTGATCTTTATCACTATGGCAAGTATCTGCGGACAGGCGATCTGGGGCGTATAGACACCGACGGCTATGCGTGGATCACGGGCCGTGCCAAGGATTTGATCATCCGCGGCGGGCACAATATCGACCCTGCCGAGATCGAGGATGCTTTGCTGGCCCATAAGGATGTTGCATTTGCCGGTGCGATCGGCCAGCCCGATGCCCATGCAGGCGAATTGCCCTGCGCCTATGTCGAACTGGTTTCCGGTGCGACCGTCACCGGCGAGGAACTTGTCGCGCATTGCAAGGTCCATGTGCATGAACGTGCGGCCCAACCCAAGCATGTCGAGGTGCTGGACGAGTTGCCGAAAACCGCCGTGGGCAAGGTGTTCAAGCCGGACCTGCGTAAACGGGCGATCACCCGCGTCTACAACGCGGCACTGGAAGAGGCCAAGCTGAACGCCGTCGTGGTCGAGGTGGTGGATGACAAAAAGCGCGGTCTGGTCGCGCGCGTGCGCCGTAACGGTGTTGTGCATGACGAGGAAGTCGGCCACGTGCTGGGGGCCTTCACGCGGCCTTGGGAATGGGCCGACTGAGCGCAGTCTTGGCGTGAGCAAGGCGATGCACAACCATTGTGCGTCAGAGGGCGGCGGCAGGGGGTGCACCTGCTGCCGCCTTGCATTAGTTTACCCCTGAAACATCAAAATGCAGGATGACCCCATGAGCTATACCCCTCCCAAAGTCTGGACCTGGACCCCTGGCAATGGCGGCCAGTTCGCCAATATCAACCGCCCAATTGCTGGCGCCACGCATGACAAGGAACTGCCTGTCGGCAAGCATCCGTTCCAGCTGTATTCGCTGGCCACACCCAATGGCGTCAAAGTGACGGTCATGCTGGAAGAACTGCTGGCCGCGGGGCATCAGGGTGCCGAATATGACGCATGGCTGATCCGCATCAACGAGGGCGACCAATTCGGTAGCGGGTTTGTTGGCGTCAACCCGAACTCTAAAATCCCTGCGCTGATGGATCACAGCGGCGACACCCCGCAGCGCATTTTCGAATCTGGCGCCATTCTGCTTTATCTGGCGGAAAAGTTCGGGGCCTTCATGCCGACAGATCATGCCGCGCGCACGGAATGCCTGTCATGGCTGTTCTGGCAAATGGGCAGCGCGCCCTATCTGGGCGGTGGTTTCGGCCATTTCTACGCCTATGCGCCGGAAAAATTCGAGTATTGCATCGACCGTTTCACAATGGAGACCAAACGCCAGCTTGATGTACTGGACAGGCATCTGGCCGATCATGCGTTCATGGCTGGGGAGGACTATAGCATTGCCGATATGGCGATCTGGGCATGGTACGGCCAGCTTGTGCTGGGCCGCCTGTACAGCGCGGCCGAGTTTCTGGACGTGGAGTCCTATACCAATGCCATGAAATGGGCGAAAAAGATCGACGCAAGGCCAGCGGTGCTGCGCGGGCGCATGGTCAACCGCGCCTTTGGCGAGCCGGAGTTGCAATTGCACGAACGCCATGACGCCAGCGATTTCGACCTGCGGACACAGGATAAGATCGCACCCGAAAGCTGAGCAATCAGGCGGGGCGGAAATAGGCGTCGCGGTCCAGAACGCCTGCCAACCGCCCTGCTGTGCAAAGACTGGCGCAGAGCGTCGCCTCGGACCGGTTGCTGGCGATCAAGGCAACGGCAGGACCGGTCAGGCGTAGCGGCCCCAAGACGCGGACCAAGGCCGCCGCCAACATCTGCCAGTGAGCCTGCGGCGATGGCATCTCTGCCGCGCCGATAAAGGGTAGGGTCGATACCTCGCGCAGCTCTTTCAGAAACAGGGCGGGGTTTTCGCCTTCAGGCGCCAGTGCCAGAAGGTGGCAGGCTTTGGTCTGCGCCAGATGGGCGCGCACGGCGGCGGGCAATTCAAGCCTGCGGGACGGCGAAGTTGCAACGCGTCCGGTGTAAACAACAGTCCGGCAGGATCGCGCCCTGCTGTGCGGTAGAGCGCGGCGTAATCGGAATAGGCCATCCCGAGTTCTGCCGCGCGTGCCATACGCATGCGGATGACAGGCAGTGGCAAGCGGCTGTCGGAGTGTTCGGCACGGGCCCGCGCCCACATATGCTGGTGCCACAGGCTGACCGGAGCGGGCGCATGGTTGTGACCAATTCCGGCGGGTGGCAGATCCTGGGCAGTCATGGTGTGCCTTCAAGGCGCAATGCTTTGGATCAAGGCTTGTCGCGACCGCCATGCCAATGCAAGCGGGAAGGGTTCTATTCCCCGCTTTTGGCCGGAACATGGTTGACGAGCAGTGCATTCAGACAGCATACGCTGTTGCGGACAGATCAATAGAACCGTGCTCCGACCATTACCTGACAGGGGCGCTAAGGGAGGATGCGTTTTGGCTTTTCTTGCCATTCTGATGCGGGCAATCAACCGCCTGAACATCATCGTCGGACATGTGTTCTCATGGTTGGCCGTGGGTATTTTTGTTGTCTGCTTCTGGGTGGTAATCGAACGCTATTTCTTCGGCAATACACGATTGTGGATGCAGGATCTTTACGTCTGGCTGAATGGTGCAATGTTCACGGCAGTGGCGGCATTCGCGCTTTACCGCAATGATCATGTCAGAGTTGACATTTTCTTCCGCACCGCCTCAATCCGTTCCAAAGCCATCATGGACATGATCGGTGTCTGCCTTTTCCTGCTGCCTTTCATGTATATCGTCTGGATTTACTCTTATCCCAACGTCATGCGGTCCTGGTCGGGGTTTGAAGCCTCGGCCAATGTCGGCGGAATGCCGGGCCTGTTTGTCCTGCGGACTTTTATTCTGGCATTTGCGGGATTGGTGGCCTTGCAGGGTATCGCCATGCTGATCCGGTCCGTGCTGATCCTTGCGGGGCGCGAGGATCTGATTCCTGACGATTTCCGCTACAAATACGAAACGGAGTAACGGCGATGGATCCTGTCCTGATTGGCGAGGTTCTCGCAGGTCTTATGTTTTTCGGTGTCATCGGAATGCTCATGCTGGGCTTTCCGGTGGCCTTTACTCTTGGCGGTACATCGCTGCTGTTTGCAGTGATCGGGATGCAATACGGCGTCTTCGATCCGTCGAACTTCGGTGCTTTGGCGGGCCGGTATATCGGCTATATGACCAACGAGGTACTGGTGGCTGTGCCGCTTTTCATCTTCATGGGGGTGATGCTGGAACGGTCCAGTATCGCCGAGCAACTGTTGCTGACCATGGGCAAGCTGTTCGGCAACCTGCGCGGCGGCTTGGGTATCTCGGTCGTTGTTGTGGGCGCATTGCTTGCGGCCTCGACAGGTGTTGTCGGGGCCACTGTGGTGACGATGGGCCTGATCTCGCTGCCTGCGATGCTCAAGGCGGGCTACAGACCTGCATTGGCGACGGGCGTCATCTGCGCGTCCGGTACGCTGGGGCAGATCATCCCGCCATCGACCGTGCTGATTTTCATGGGCGACATGATCGCGGGTATCCACGCACAGGTCCAGATGTCAAAGGGCAATTTTGCGCCAACATCGGTCTCTGTGGGTGATCTGTTCGCGGGGGCGTTTTTTCCCGGATTGATGCTGGTCGGCATCTATCTGGCGTTCATCGTGTTCAAGGCCGTCACCGATCCGGAAAGCTGCCCCGCGACGCCGGTCCCGCCGGAGGAACGCCAGCATCTGCTGCGTGAAGTCTTTACTGCGTTTGTGCCGCCCTTGGCACTGATTATCGCAGTACTGGGATCGATCCTTGGCGGCATCGCAACCCCGACCGAGGCCGCATCGGTAGGCGCTGTCGGGGCCACGATCCTGGCCGCAGCACGCTGGCGTCTAAGCTTCGCGGTGTTGCGCTCGACGGCACTTGCGACGGCGACGATCACCTCGATGATCTTCATCATCCTGTTTGGTGCGTCGATCTTTGCCATCGTTTTCCGCCAGATGGGCGGCGACAATCTGGTTGAGGAATTTCTGACCCGTCTGCCCGGCGGAGCCACAGGCGCGATGATTGCAGTCATGGTGATCATGTTCGTTCTGGGCTTCATTCTGGATACCTTCGAGATCATCTTCATCGTGATCCCGATTACAGCGCCGGTCTTGTTAGGGCTGGGGATTGACCCGATCTGGCTGGGTGTGATGGTGGGGGTCAACCTGCAGACATCGTTCCTGACCCCGCCCTTCGGCTTTGCCCTGTTCTATCTGCGCGGGGTCGCGCCGAACTCTATCTCGACGATGGAGATCTACCGTGGTGCAGTGCCGTTTGTTCTGCTTCAGATCCTAGCGATTGCGCTGCTGTTCATCTTCCCGGGCATCGTGACTTGGTTGCCGTCGATGCTGTATTGAGAGACCTTCGGGGACAGTGTCACCCGACGCGGCCCAGACAGGTGTCGAACAAAAAAGGCCCGGAGTTTCCTCCGGGCCTTTTGCGTTCCGGAGTGAGCCGGATCAGATCTTGAAGAACTTCTCGCGAGCGGCCACGAAGCCTGCATCTGTGCCTTCGGTCTTCTGGCGCACGATGTTCAGCGATTCAATGAAGCTTTCCGTCGTGCGCTTGACCAGCGGGTCGCTGCTGTCGCGCAGTTCGGTCAGGATCTCGGCTGCGGCTTTTGCGGCACCTTCCAGAATGCTGTCGGGGAAGTTCGGATGCACGATGACGTCGTGATCATTCACAAGCGTCTGCAGGGCACGCGGATCGTTCGCGGCAAAGTCTGCTGCGGTGTTGTCATACTCTGCCGCGCAGCAATCGCGTACGATGGCCTGAATGTTCTGTGGCAGCGCCTGGAACTTGGCCTTGTCCACAACCAACTCGGTCGCCAGACCGGGCTCGGTGAACGACGAGGTATAGTAATGCTTGCAGACCTGGTGGAAGCCAAGTGCAAGGTCATTATAGGGGCCGACGAATTCGGCAGCGTCCAGCGCACCGGATTGCAGGGCTGCAAAGATCTCGCCCGCAGCCATGTTGGTGACGGATGCGCCAATTTTCTGCCAGACCTGACCGCCCAGACCGGGGGTGCGGAAGCGCAGGCCTTGGACGTCCTCGACGCCGGTCAGCTCGTTGCGGAACCAACCGCCCGCCTGTGTGCCTGTATCGCCCGACAGGAAACCCTGCAGACCATACTGGTCATAGATGTCGTCCCAGATTTCCTGACCGCCCATGTGACGGACCCAAGCCGTCAGTTCGCGCGAGGTCATGCCGAAGGGCACGCCGGTGAAGAAGGACAGCGCGACAGACTTGTTCTGCCAGTAATAGGCGGCACCGTGGCTCATTTCGGCCGACTGGTCGATCACGGCATCAAGCGCCTGCAGCGGGGGAACCATTTCGCCAGCAGCGAACAGTTGCACGGTCAGCGCGCCATCGGTTGCGGCGGTGATCCGGTCGGCCAGACGCTGTGCGCCGACACCCAGTCCGGGGAAGTTCTTGGGCCATGTGGTGACCATGCGCCACGTGATATTGCCCTGCGCGATCGCAGGTGCAGCCAAAGATCCGGCGGCGGCAGCAGTGCCACCCAATGCGGATGTTTTTAGAAAGGAACGACGATCCATGATTTTTCTCTCTCCCTAGTGAGACTCGGTCCCGCGTAGTCCCGGAACCTCGGACGCAGCCTGTATATGCGCTGACCGCGCGGTAGGCAATTCAACCACAAGGGTTTTTCTGCCGAAAGCGGCAGTCATTCTGACATTTTCATGTGTGGCTCTGCGCCGCAGCCGAACTCGCCTCAGGCATTCCCAATACATCAGGTTCGCGCTAATTGCTCTATTGTAATACCGCGGATGCGCATCAGTCATAACGCAGATCGCGCGCCTTGCCGCGGAACACGTAATAGGCCAGAGCTGAATAGCCCACGATGATCGGAATGACCACCAATGCGCCGATCAGGATGATCATGAGGCTTTCCGGTGCAGAGGCGGCATCATAGATCGTCAATTGTTCCGGCACGACATAGGGATAGAACGAATAGGCCAATCCGGTGAAGGCCAGAACAAACAGCACGCTTGCCCCTGCAAAGGGCAGCCACGCAAAACTGTCCTGATCGGTGGGCAGGCGACGCAACACAACCCACAGGCCAATGATCAGCGCGGCCGACATCAGCGGCAAAGGTGCCAACAGAAAGAACTCGGGGATGGAAAACCACCGCTCCCAGATGCGCGGGCTAACCAGAGGCGTCGCAAGGGAAATCGCCCCGACGCCCAACACGACGCCCCAGATACCGCCTTTGGCCCAGCCAACCGCTTTGCGCTGCAGCGCCCCCTCGGTTTTGAGGATCAACCAGCACGCGCCGATGAAACTGTATCCGACTGTCAGGAATATGGCCGACAGGATCGCGAAACCATGTGCTGCGGGACTATGGACAAGTCCCATTACGTAAAAGCCCAGCATGTAACCCTGCGCCATCGAGGTCATCAGCGAGCCTGTGAAAAAGGCGATGTTCCACGCCTTCTTTTTCGGCAGGGCAACTTTGGCGCGGAACTCGAACGCCGTACCGCGCAGGATCAGGCCGATCAGCATGATCGCAACGGGCAGGTAAAGCGCGGTCAGGATGGCGCCATGCGCCGCCGGAAATGCCACCAACAACAGACCGACCGCCATGACAAGCCAAGTCTCGTTGGCATCCCAGAACGGCCCGATCGAGGCAACCATCCGGTCTTTCTCGGCCTCGTCAGCCAATGGCGTCAGGATACCCACACCCAGATCATAGCCGTCCAGTACCACATAGATCAGGATGGACAGGCCCATGAGCGCGGCGAAGGCGACCGGCAGCCAGATTTCGGGATCATCGAACAGTGCCATCATCTTATTTTACTCCGCAGGCATGGACTGGACAGCGCCACTGGCCGGGCGGCCCGCAACCGCTGTCTTGAGCCCGCCTTTGGCCTTGCGGGCGGCGAGATAGACAAGCACGCTGATATAGGCCAGCAGCAATACGGCGTAAATCGCAAGATAGGCGACCAGAGTCGTTGCCACCAGCGCGGGTGCGACGTCACCCACGGCGGCATCTGTGCTCAGCACACCTGTCACCAGCCATGGCTGACGACCGATTTCTGTCGTATACCAGCCTGCAAGCGTTGCAAGCCACCCCGAGAAGGCCATCGGAACAAAGGCCCAGACCACAGGACGCGGCAGCCCTTCGACACCGCGACCACGGCGCATCAGGAACAGGGCGGTCCATGACATCAGCAGCATTGCCATACCCGTACCAACCATCACACGGAACGACCAGAACACTGCGGTGACCGGCGGATGCAGAGGCGTTCCGTCCTCGGCCACAAAGTCGTTCAGACCCGGCACAACACCGTCCGGGCGATGCGTCAGGATCAGGCTGGCACCCGAAGGAATACCCACCTCGAAACGGTTTTCTCGTGCACCCTCATCCGGCAGGGCGAATAGCAGCAACGGCACGTTGCCCTGCGTATCCCAGTTGCCTTCCATCGCCGCGACCTTGGCAGGCTGGTATTCCAGCGTGTTCAGCCCGTGCATGTCACCGGCATATATCTGTAGGGGGATAATCGTGGCACCCATGATCACGCCAAGGCGCAGGGTTTTGCGGACTTCGGCACTCCGCTCGCCCAAGAGCCAGCGCAGCGCCGAAAGGCCCGCGATCAGGAAGGCGACTGTCAGACCGGAGGCCAGCAGCACATGAACCAGACGGTAGGGCATGGACGGGTTGAAGATGATCGCGAACCAGTCGGTGGCATAGGCTACGCCATCGCGCATCTCGAAGCCCTGCGGCGTATGCATCCAACTGTTCAGCACAAGAATCCAGAAGGTCGACAAAGTCGTGCCCACGGCGACAAGAATAGTCGCGCCCGTATGCGCCCAACCGGGCAGGCGGCTGAAACCGAAAAGCATGATGCCCAGAAACGCCGCTTCCATGAAGAAGGCGGTCAGGATTTCATAGGCCAGCAGGGGGCCTGCGATATTCCCTACGCTTTCCATGAAGCCGGGCCAGTTTGTGCCAAATTGGAAGGACATGGTGATACCCGAGACAACCCCCATCGCGAATGACAGGGCAAAAATCTTGACCCAGAAAAAATAGGCATCCATCCAGACAGTGTCAGACGTGCGGACATAGCGCCATTTGAAGAAGACAAGCACCCAGCCGAGCGCAATTGTGATGGTCGGGAACAGGATATGAAACGAGATATTCGCCGCGAACTGGATGCGCGACAGCATGAGTGTATCCATGAATTCCATCGTTAACTCTCCTAACGACCATTCTCAGGTCTGAATTATGCGCGCCCCGTCGCGGTCCACGCAGGGGCTTTCTTACAAAGGTACATATGCTGCGCGGGTTTACCGTGAATGCGGCAGGAGACCGCAGGTTGCCAGAAAATGGGCGTGTGCACCTTTGCCGAAAGGCCTCTGTCACTGTCAAAACGGATGCGGGTGACAACCGGTTCAGATCGCGCACGCCATAATCTGGAATTATTGTCGCAATCAATAAATGCAACTTCATATTATCGCGCACTGTTGTTAGAACAATTCTAGTAACGTGCGTCGAGGGTCAGGTCTGGCAGGTAGAGAAGCAGTGCGCCCGCCAGTTTGATTTTGTCCCCTGACGGAAAAACAAACCACGATCGGAGAGACTTATGGACGGAAATGATATCGGCAAGTGCCCGGTGATGCACTCGGCGGTGAACCCGAATGCAATTCAGAAGGGTCGCACGAATCGCGAATGGTGGCCAAACCAACTGAACCTCAAGATCCTTGGCCAGCACTCTAACAAAGTCGATCCGATGGGCGAGGCGTTCAATTACGCCGAGGAATTCAAGAAGCTGGATCTCAAGGCGCTCAAAGCGGATCTGGCCGCTTTGATGACCGACAGCAAGGATTGGTGGCCGGCGGATTGGGGCCATTACGGTGGTCTTTTCATCCGTATGGCATGGCACAGCGCAGGCACCTATCGTACCGCTGATGGTCGCGGGGGCGGCGGCACAGGCTCGCAGCGTTTCGCTCCGACAGGCAGCTGGCCAGATAACGCCAATCTCGACAAGGCGCGCCGCCTGCTGTGGCCGCTCAAGCAGAAATACGGCAACAAGATTTCTTGGGCCGACCTCTACATTCTCGCCGGCAACGTCGCGATGGAGACAATGGGCTTCAAGTGCTTCGGTTTCGGCGGTGGTCGCGCGGATATCTGGGAACCCGAGGAAGACATCTATTGGGGCGCCGAGGATGAATGGCTGGCCACAACCGACCATGAACAGTCCCGCTATCAGGGTGACCGCCAACTGGAAAACCCGCTGGCCGCGGTGCAAATGGGCCTCATCTATGTGAATCCTGAAGGTCCGGATGGGAACCCCGATCCGCTGGCTTCGGGCCGCGATGTGCGTGAAACCTTTGCCCGTATGGCGATGAACGACTACGAAACTGTCGCGCTGACAGCGGGGGGGCACACCTTCGGCAAGTCGCATGGCGCAGGCGATGCGGCACTGGTCGGACCCGAGCCGGAAGCAGCACCGATGCATCAGATGGGTCTGGGCTGGATCAGCACCTATGGCTCCGGCAAAGGTGGCGATGCCATCACGTCAGGGATCGAGGGGGCTTGGAAGCCCAACCCGACAACATGGGACATGGGCTATTTCAAAGTCCTGTTCAAATATGACTGGCAACTGGTGAAAAGCCCCGCAGGCGCGCATCAGTGGCAGCCCATCAACTGCGAGGAAGAGGATATGGTCGTGGATGCCCACGATCCGTCCAAGAAACACCCGCCGATGATGACGACAGCCGATATGTCACTGAAAATGGACCCGATCTACGAACCCATCTCGCGCCACTTCCTTGAGAATCCGGAAGAGTTCGCCGATGCCTATGCCCGCGCGTGGTTCAAGCTGACGCACCGCGACATGGGCCCCAAGGCCCGCTATCTGGGTGATGAAGTCCCCGCCGAGGATCTGATCTGGCAGGACCCGATCCCCGCTGTGAACCATCCGCTGGTGGATGATGCGGATATTGCCGCGCTCAAAGCCAAATTGCTGGCCTCGGGTCTGTCGGTGTCCGATCTTGTCAGCACAGCCTGGGCCTCGGCGTCGAGCTTCCGTGGCTCGGACATGCGCGGAGGTGCCAATGGTGCCCGCATCCGTCTTGCACCGCAAAAGGATTGGGAGGCGAACCAGCCGGACAGTTTGGCTTCGGTGCTGGCCGTGCTTGAAGGTATCCAGTCCGACTTCAATGCGTCAGCCATAGGCGGCAAGAAAGTCTCTCTGGCTGACCTGATCGTGCTGGGCGGCTCTGCAGGAATCGAGCAGGCTGCCAAGGATGCGGGCTTTGCCATTGACGTGCCCTTTACGCCAGGTCGCATGGATGCCAGCCAGGAGCAAACCGATGTGGAAAGCTTCGAGGTGATGGAACCTATCGCTGACGGTTTCCGCAACTACGCAAAGGGCGTCTATACCGTTCCGGTCGAGGGGCTTCTGGTCGACAAAGCCCAACTGCTGGGGCTGACCGCACCTGAAATGACGGTTCTGGTCGGTGGCATGCGCGTTCTGGGGGCAACCCACGGCAAGACATCGCATGGTGTCCTGACAGATCGTCCCGGCACTCTGACGAACGACTTTTTTGTTAATCTGGTCGATATGGCAACCGCATGGGTGCCTGTCGACAAAGATGAGCAAGTGTTCGAGGGGCGCGACCGCGCGACTGGTGCTGTTAAATGGACAGGCACCCGCGTCGATCTGGTCTTTGGCGCAAACTCGCAGTTACGTGCCCTGTCCGAACTTTATGCCCAGAACGACGCCAAGGAAAAGTTTGCCCGTGATTTTGTGGCAGCCTGGACCAAGGTGATGAACGCAGACCGCTTCGATCTGGTTTAACCAGTGCTGTGTCGCG
Organism: Seohaeicola saemankumensis; assembly: GCF_021021435.1. Lineage (GTDB taxonomy): Bacteria > Pseudomonadota > Alphaproteobacteria > Rhodobacterales > Rhodobacteraceae > Seohaeicola. Next base: position 23,115 of record NZ_JAINWI010000015.1, on the reverse strand, counting down.
GGTTCTCCCGCGGCACAGTTTTTTTATCCGTGAGACCGGCACGTTCGCGAAAGCTGGCGTGTCGTTTTTCCTTAAAGGGTCGACATTTGGCGCCCCAAGTCCCTTGCGCCCTTTGCCAAGCTCCCGCCGGACAGAGGCTTTACCCTGCGCCCTGACAAGTAGTAAGTGAATGCAAAGCGGTTTGCGGGCACCGGCAAGGATGCGACCGGACCAAGGGGCAGGAGAGACAATGCTGAACGTCAATCAAGAACGGTTCCGTGGCCATGCTGCCCGGATGTCCGAGCTTGTACCCTACGGCGCCTTTCTGATCCTGCTCGGCCTGCTGAACCTGATGCCCTACCGCTTGCGTGTCCAGCTTGGCAGCTGGGTCTTTGCGCGCGTCATTGCGCCGCGAGCGGGATACCGTTCACGGGTGCAGGAGAACCTGACTCTGATCTATCCGGATATGGCCGAAAAAGACTGCACGCGGATCGGTGCGGCCACACTTCGCAATATCGGACGCATGGTGATCGAACTTCTTTCGCCAAAGGGATTACAAAAAAAGGCCCTTGCCGCACCGGTAAGCGGCCCCGGATGGGATGCGATGCTCGAGGCGCGACAGAACAACCGCCCCGTGATCCTTGTGTCGGGACATTTCGGGAATTACGACGTGATCCGCGCAGGCACAATCGCACGCGGCTTTCGCGTGGGTGGTATCTACCGCGCGCTGAATAATCCCTATTTCAACCGCTATTATCTGCGCAATATCAGCACGATCGGCACGCCCCTGTTCGAACGCGGCCGCCGTGGTCTGGGCGAGATGGTGCGATTTCTGCGGCAAGGTGGCACCGTGGCTATGCTGATCGACCAGCATATGAGCAAAGGAGAGCCGCTTGCTTTTATGGGGCAAACCGCGCTGACAGCCCTGTCCGCCGCGGAAATGGCATTGAAATACAACGCGCTTCTGGTGCCGTGCTACGGCATTCGGCGGGCAGACGGATTGTGCTTCGATGCCGTTTTCGAGGAGCCGGTCCCGCATACGACCGCCGTCGAGATGACGCAGAAACTCAACGACAGTCTCCAGGCGCGGATCGAAGACAATATTGACCAGTGGTTCTGGATCCACCGCCGATGGAAGGGCGGTTCCTGAGATGGTCAAAGCCATTCGAGCGCGCGGACCGGTCACAAACGAAAGGTCCCACGCATGATTGACTGGCGCGACCGCCTGCACAATTTCTGGATTGATCAAGGGGTTGTTCGACTGTTCTGGACCAATAGCGCGGAAGTCGCACCAGGAGTGTATCGCTCAAACCAGCCCGGCCAGAAAAGACTGGCAGCAGTGAAAGAAAAAGGCGTGCGATCCGTACTCTATTTGCGTGGCAACACGCGCAGCGCACCTTTTCGCGCCGAGGCCGCCGCGTGTAAAGCGCTGGGGCTTGATCTGCATGTCTTTCACATGAGCGCGCATCGTTTGCCCGATGCCAGTCGCATCATGGCTCTGATCGACGTCTTCCGGCAGATCGAAAAACCGATATTGATGCATTGTCGTGCTGGCGCTGACCGTACAGGCCTTGCCAGCGCCATCTATCTGCTTGCTCTTGAGAATGCATCAATAGAGGATGCCAGATCCATGCTGTCGGCTCAGTTCGGACATTGGAGTTGGACGTCGACCGGACTTCTGGATCAACTTTTGCACCACTATGACAAAGACCAGAAAGAAACCGGTTCTACTTTTGTCGAATGGGTTCAAACCCGATACGATCCCGCCTTCATTACACGCGAGTTCAGCCAAAAATCGGCTGTAGAGCGGTTCAAACTGTCCTGTCGCTGAACCGCAGACGGATTTCATCAAAGTTCAAGCCAATGCGCCCGCCCATTTTCCGGAAACTGCGGATCATGGCAATCCGGTTAATTCTTGCTGACAGTGACCTTAGCGGAATTGCATGTATGTCGCCAAATCCGTCAATCAGAACGAATTGGATGTTCATCCCTCGTTGGCCCAACACAATGTTTGCAGCAGTCATGTCACCTGCAATAATTGCGTGACGAAACATGCGCTCCGTGAACTGGTTCAGCATGTCGATTTTATCAGGCCCAAGTTCACCTTTTGTAGCGATACTCTTGAGGGTTCTGCCAAGCATTTCGTCCGGCATGGCAACCCGTTCCACGGCGAGAACTGGACCGATATCCGAGTCGCAAAAGCCGTAAAGATTGGGAATTGGCAGGTCGTCTGACGCAATGCCGCTGAGCCGCGCCCGAAGGTAGCAATCACTTTCCTTAAAAAATGGGTGCCACAGGCTGCGGGGAGCTAGTTTCAACATCAATCGACGAAAATTCTTCAGATCCGCCATGCCTAACGACATCGGCGTGCCAGTCTCCAAACCAAGGGCCGCTTCAAGGGGCTTGGGAGCCTTGAACAGAAAGTCCGGATAGTCGGGGTGGAAATAGACATACCTGTCCTGCCCGTTTGCGACAGGTGCAAGATGCGCCAGTGCAAGGGTCCCAGCCGGAAAACGCATGCTGAAAGAATGGTCCGTCATTCCGAATTCCGTTGGTTCGCGCTGCCTGACCTATAGCCCTCAAGCAACGCCCCCCAGTCAAGATCGGTCCAGTTGAGGGACGGGTTCTTTGCCTTTTCCTTTCCCAGCGATCTTTCCAGTCGGTCTAGGTTCTGCTTTTGCCATTTTCCGGGCAGTCGGCGCTCGCATTTATCAAAGTCGATCAGCCAGACTTTGCCGTCAGCATCCAGCAGGATGTTCCGGCAGTTCAGGTCGGAATGCAAAACGCCTAAGTGATGCATTTGCGCGATGACAGAACCGATCCGCTTCCAATCCGCTTCGGAAAGTCTTGCCTCGGCAATGAATTCTGCCAAGGGACGGGCTGCGGGGATTAATTCCATCAGTAGATCTGCTCGGTACCACAAGCCAGTTCGGGTAAATCGCGCAGCCACGGGGCGAGGCACGGGAAGCCCCTGTTGCCGCATCCATCCAAGTAAGCTGAACTCCTGCATCGCGCGGCTATTTCCAACCGGTTCGCGCAGGTAAAGGTCTTTGACAAAGCGTCCCACCATACCGCCACGCCAGTAGTGCCGCAGCACCATGTCGAGGCCTGCATAGCGCAGAAACCATGCCGTATTGCGGCCGGTGGAGCCGCCCGTCAAATGGCCGGTTTCACGTAGCCATAGCGGATCGAAAAAGCGGATATCTACATCGGCGAGCAGATCTGGATCATACCAGATGACGTGTTTACCTTCCAAGAAAACTGCGGTCTCAGCCATACCGGATCAGCGCCACAACGCATCAACCCAAGCGACAGGCAGCACACGGCGATACCATTTGCCGCTGCGGCCGATGATGGCGTCAGGCGGATTGGGCTTGCCGTGGAACACGACAACCTTCGCGCCATCAGGAATGCGGGCGGGTTTGAAATAACCCATCACCCCGCGATGCATGCAGTGCCGTTTGAAGCTTACACACCATCCGGCAGGCCAATAGGTCATCTTGCCCTGACGCGAGAAATAGCTGGTCACGAATTCCTGCTCGTTCCGGTAATCGCCCTGCGCTGAAGTCAAAGACTGCCCCAAATAGGCGACAAGATCCCCATGAGCGCCCGCGGTAAAGCGGAAGACCGAGGTGTTGCCAGTCTCGTCCTGCTTGTCCCATTCCTTTATAACGATGAACTCGCCCGGCGGGTCGAAGAAATCATCCAGAGGTCCTGTAATAACGATATCCACATCCAGAAACAGGGTCGGTCCCGTCAGATCATAAAGGGGCGATGCAAACACCGTCACCTTCAGCCAGCCATGCAGTCGTGTCCATCCGGTGGCTGTATCAAATTCCGGAATGCCGATCGGTGGAAGAGGGCGCGTCTCAATACGAGGATCAATGCCGGTTGCGTCATCTGTAAGACAGACAAACCGGTAGGGACGCGACATGTTGCGCCCCACCATCGAATGAAGTTTGTTGACGTAGTCAGGGCCGTATTTCGTCCCCCACTTCACGCAAAGTATATTAACGGGGTCCATTCCAAAGCCTTAACCGGATGCTTGCGGCACCATACCGGTCCAAGCCTGGCGCTGCAACTGTCAGGTCTGCGCCCGCGGTGCAAGTCTGTCGCGCAAGCGCCGTGCTTGCAGGAGTGACGCAGCCATTGTATCGAGACAGAAGGTGAACAATCCGAGCCTGAAATTCTCGTGAACCGTGATTAGCTCTGAGCAATGAAAGACAGAAGTGACGGCATGAGGATCAACTGCATGATCATCCATCTGGATCGCGCGGTGGCACGGCAGGCGCATGTTTCTAAAATGCGGGGCGCACTACCTTTTCCTTCGGAAATTGTATCTGCCATTGATGCAAAATCCGGTGAAAATCAGAACGCGGCTTATGGTTCTTATCAAACAGAACTGTTTCGTCCGCGCTATCCTCACGCATTGAGCCCTACAGAGGTGGCTTGCTTTCGCAGTCACCGAAAATGTTGGCAGAGGATCGTTGATCAGGATCTGGATGCAGCCTTTGTCCTCGAAGATGATGTTGAATTTGATCCAGAGATCTTTCCGAGGGCTGTCAAACTTGCAATGGGGTTAGTGCGACAGGGAGATTTTGTGAGGTTTCCTCAAAAGCAAAGACAGGTGAAGGGGAACACGCTCGCCCAAGACGAGGACATTCAGTTGACGTTGCCTGCTCGGATTGAGTTGGGAATGATTGCGCAGATCGTGACGAAAGAAGCGGCCAAACGGCTGTTGCAGTGTACCACGGATTTTGACAGGCCGGTTGACTGCTTGCTCCAGATGCCTTGGGAGCATGGAGCAAGGGTGCTTTCGGTTTGGCCTTCAGGCGTAAAGGAAGTGTCCAACCACTTGGGCGGAAGCATGATAGATCATAAGGTTTTTGGGCTGGCAAAGCTGAAAAGAGAAATCAACAGGCCAATATATCGTAGCAAAATCAACAGCCTTTCAGATAAGTTCTTTGCGAAGTTGCCCTGAGGTCTCGCCACGAGGAAGTTTGCCAAAAGATACTGATTTGCATCTGCTAGCAGTGTCGTCGCCATGTTGCTCTACTTTGGTAAACACTTTAGGGAACGACCTGGTTTTGCAGACGTTACGTTAAAGGTGTGAGAATCGGGCAAGGTGAGACCCGGTGGTCCGGATGGAAATGGAGATTGGGAGTGTTGAGCAAAAGTAAGCTCGGTTCTGTTGCGGGCAGAAGGGTTGTGGTTTCATTGACCACTACACCCGGAAGAATTGAGTATCTGAACGCTACGCTTGATAGCATCAAGCGCCAATCTATCGTGCCGGATTCAATCGAAATCAATATACCTTTCGAGTATCGGAAGAGAAGCTTGGGGAAAGTTGATTTGTCAGCTATTCCAGCAGGTATAGATGTATACCGTTGCGATGATTATGGTCCCGCGACAAAGATTATACCGACTTTACAACGCTATAAGGGACAAGACGTTTGTATAATCTATTGTGATGATGATCGGTTATACCACTCCAATTGGATCGAGAGGCTATTGAAAGCTTATGATGCTCAGCCCAATGCCTGTGTGGCCGAAGAAATTATCCAGATCAAAAACAGGTTTTTAACGAGAGCGTATTCAAACAGTCTGAGCTACAGATTGAGGAGAACTTTCTCTTTTGGTCTCTGGAAACCACGCCGCAATGACCCCTCTCAAGGAGAGATTGTCGAAGGTTTCGGCGGCGTTCTCGTGCGGCCCGAATTTTTTGATGACCAAGTTTCCCAAATTCCGGAAGAATTTGTGATGGTTGACGATATCTGGATTTCGGCCATGCTTGCGAAGAAACGCGTGCCTGTTGTTTTCTCGGGCCGCCAAAGACACGAACGATCGAAAGAGGTCCTGGTAAACGGGGTCGATCTGGGGCGTGCAGAAGGTTCTCTCGTGACCTCCACGCATGAAGGAAAAGGGCGGATTGATCTCGACTGCGAAGCGATATTGCTGGCCAATCGAGAGTTGCATGTCTGGGACGCGCCAGTATCGCGTGTGAGTGGAAGCTACGATTTGAAGCAGAACACCTGAACCCACCGGTAAGACATTACAAGTAACGCCTGTATCAAGTATCGCCTGTATACGGTCTTTGATTTTTCAGGCGTTATTAGCAAGAAGCAAAAAACAGTCGAGTTGGTAAGCAGAATGACAACCAGAACCGCCATCATCGGGCTTGGGATCATGGGGCGGCGGATGTTGGGGCAGATGTTGCTTCATCCTCAGTTTGATCCGGTTCATCTTTGGGATCCGAGCGCCGATAACGCGGCGCTGGCCATGGACATGGCGTCTGGGTTGCAATTGGCGGCCAGTGCCGAGGATGCGATTGACGGGGCTGATATTGTCTATCTGGCATGCCCCCCTGTGCCACGGCATGCGTTGGCCTTGATGGCCGCAAAGGCGGGCAAGGCCGTGTTTCTGGAAAAGCCGCTGGGTGTCGATGTTGCGGCAAGTCGTGATCTTGTGCAGCAGATCACGGACACTGCTGTTCCAGCAGCGGTGAACTTCACGCAGGCGGCAGGGGCGGCGCTGACGACTGTTTCCGGTGATGCCAAGGCGGGACGTCTGGGCGACCTCGCGGGTATTGATATCGTCGTCACCTATAGTAACTGGCCCCGTGCGTGGCAGCAGGCCGCCGATTGGCTGCGGTTCCGTGACGAGGGTGGGATGACCCGCGAGGTGATCTCGCATTTCCTGTTCTTCTCGGAGCGCATTCTTGGCCCGTTGTCACTGGTCTGGGCGCGATCGTCCTATCCCGATGACCCAGCGCTCTGCGAGACACATATGCTGGCACGGCTCGAGAACGCTGCAGGTGTGCCGGTCTCGATCCTGGCCAGCGTGGGGGGTGCACAGCCTGACCGACAGGAACTGACCATCAAAGGCACGGCGCGCAGCGCACGTGTTTCGGATTTCTATGCCGTTGCAACTTCGGATGGTGCGGACTTCGAGGCTGCGCCTGCAACAGGGGATGATCCGCGCAGCAGCAGCCTGCGTGCGCAACTTGATGATCTGGCGAAAATGGTCGCAGGTCAGCCTCATCGGCTGGCAACGCTGGATGAGGCGCTGCGTGTGCAGATACTGATCGAGGCCATGTTGCAGGGTAAATCCTGACAACCCCCTTGCCTTGATCGGGACGGCATGGAAGCTTGCGGTCGGATTTTAGGGAGGATGAACATGACCGAAACGCGGCCTATCTTGTGGCAACCAGAACCCGCGCGGGCCGAAGCCACGACGCTTGCGCATTTCATCCGCTGGCTGAAGGCCGAACACGGTCTGGAATTTGCGGATTATCATGCGCTGTGGGAATGGTCGGTTGCGGATCTGGACGGTTTTTGGACCGCGATCATCGCGTTTTTCGATCTGCCCGTATCCGGCTGGACCGAGGTATTGCCCGAACGCAAGATGCCGGGTGCCGACTGGTTTCCTGGCGCGCATACAAATTTTGCGGCCCAGATCCTGCGCCACGCCGACACCCGCGCATCAGAAGAGGCGATCATCCTGCAGTCCGAGACATTCGGGCGGCAAGTGTTGACATGGGCTGATCTGCAATCGCGCGTCGGTGCCGCACAGACCGCTTTGCAGGAAATGGGCGTCGGGCAGGGGGACAGGGTTGTTGCGGTCCTGCCCAACGCGACCGAGGCCCTGGTCGCCTTCCTTGCGACAGTGTCGATCGGGGCTGTCTGGTCGCTTTGTGCACCTGATATGGGGCATGTCGCCATTTTGGACCGTTTCCGCCAGATCGAACCCAAGGTGCTGATCGCGCAGGACGGATATATCCATGCGGGCAAACAGGTGGACAGGCGCGGCGTGCTTGAAGGCATCGCGCAGGGCTTGCCCAGTCTGACGCATCGCGTGATGGTGCCTGCCTTGTTCGACATCCCCCAAGGGTGGTCGGGCTGGAGCGTGATGCAAGCGCAGCCCCAAAAACCCGAGATCACACAGGTGCTCTTCTCGCATCCATTGTGGATCGTCTATTCATCCGGCACGACCGGCAATCCCAAACCTATCGTGCATGGGCATGGCGGGGTGATGCTGGAGGCAGCGAAGCAGTCGCTTCATCAGGATCTGAGCGCGAAAGATCGCTATTGCTGGATGACATCCTCAGGCTGGATCATGTGGAATTCGCAATGGACCGCCTTGGGGCAGGGGGCGACGGTCGCCCTGTTCGATGCGGCCCCCAACCATCCCGACATGCTGGAAGCGTGGCGTATGGTGGCGCGGGAAAGGCTGACTTATTTCGGGGCGGGTGCCGCATTTTTCATGGGCTGCCAGAAGGCGGGGACGAGTCCGCGAAAGGCGTTGGACCTGTCTGCCCTGCGCGCGGTCGGGGCGACCGGATCGCCGCTTAGTCAGGAAGGCTATGACTGGATCTACGCCGAGGTGAAGCCCGATTTGTGGCTTGCGCCGATTTCCGGCGGCACCGATCTGGCAGGGGCTTTTGTCTGCGGCAATCCGATGATGCCCGTGCGCGCTGGTGAGATGCAGTGCCGCGCCTTGGGTAATGCGGTGCGTGCTTTCGATCCCGACGGCCGCGAGGTGATCGGCGAGGTGGGGGAACTGGTCTGCACTGCGCCGCTGCCCTCGATGCCACTGTATTTCTGGGGTGACGACGACGGATCGCGCCTGCATGACAGCTATTTCGACACCTATCCCGACATCTGGCGGCATGGTGACTGGATTGAATTCACGGCTGATGGCGGGTCGGTGATCTATGGTCGCTCGGATGCCACGATCAACCGGCGCGGGCTGCGGTTGGGCAGTTCCGAGATTTATCGCGCGGTCGAGGGGCTGGACGCAGTAATGGACAGCCTGGTCATTGATCTGGAGTTTCTGGGTCGCGACAGTTTCATGCCGCTTTTCGTCGTGCTCAAAGAGGGGCTGACACTGGACGATGCCTTGCGCGACCGTATCCGCGATGCGATCCGCCACGCCGTCTCCGCGCGTTTTCTGCCGGACGAGATCATCCAGATAGCCGAAGTGCCGCGCACGTTATCCGGCAAGAAGTTGGAGGTTCCGGTCAAGAAACTCCTCTTGGGGGGCGATCCAGAAAAGGTTGTGAATCGCGATTCCATGGCGAACCCCGACAGTTTCGAAGTGTTTCTTGGCTATGCTGCAGCGCGTGCGGCCAACTGAAAGCAACTGACTGCCGATAAAGAACAACCCGCGCCGGATTGTTCCGGCGCGGGTTGTTTCATCTTTCAGGTCCGCTTTAGAAGCTCAACGCCAGACTGCGATGGTTTGCAGTGCATCCTGCAAGGTAAAGCCCTTGCTCGCGTGTCAGACGCTGTCCAAAGCGCACACCAAGCGTTGCCTGCGTGTCGACAAGGAAGGACTCAAGCCCCGGCAGGATCGCGGCACCTGCCGCATCGCGCCATGACGCCTGCGCTTCATACTCGGCCAATGCGCTATCGAACTCTTCCAGAGCTTCGGCACGGTCGTCGGGCGTGCGTTCCAGAACACGTCGTGCAGCGCCCAGATCCGAACGGATGTCGCCTGCACCCTCGATATCGCGGAACTGGTCCGCAACCATGTCCAGCGCGGCAGCGGTTGCTTCCGGCTCACCTGTCTCGACCGCAGCCCGCAACGCGCGCAAAGGTTCCTCCAGCGCGTTGAACGCATCGTTCCCCCGCAACAGCGCAGCGATTTCGGCAACGGTTTCATAGCTGTTGTCGCCAATGCGCCGTGATGCAAGACGTGCATTTTCCTCGTCATCGGTCAATGCCTTGAAGGTGTCGTGTATAGGATCCCATGTTTCGGGGATCTGGGCCTCAAGCGCTGCGATTGCAGCTTCAAGTTCAACCTTGCGCGCTTCCAGAACAATCGTCCGGCTTTCCGATGCAGCCTCGCGGACCCGACCCATTTCTGTGTTGATATCGGCCAGATCTTCTTGATGGTTCCGGATGCGCTTTTCGATGCTCCGTACCACTTCGAGAACCGGACGATACTCGCCCGCTGCGGCCCCTACCACTGCCGCCTTTTCAGGGATCAGATTGACTGCCTGCGGGAATGTTGCCGCATCTTCGGCGGCCTCTCGCAAATCATCCGCAAGATCATCCGGCAAGGCAGAGACATCCAGCGCCTGAAGCGCCGCGATAGCCCGCTGCGTGCGGCCGCCATCCGATTGCAGCCCCGAAATGACATAGTCATCCATGCAATATTGCAGGCGCGGGTTGCGCGGTGGTGGCGAGGTTTCGGACAGATAGCTGGACCTGTTCGGAAGATAGTTCACAAGCGGCGGATAGAGCCCCACGATCAGCAATGCGATCAATTGAAGCGTGATGAAAGCCACCACCCCTTTGTAGATCTGCATGGTCTTGACCGCAGCGGGCGCCACGCCACGCAAATAGAACAACGCAAAGCCGAAGGGTGGTGTCAGGAACGAGGTCTGGATGTTCAACCCGATCATCACTCCCAACCACACGGCGGTGATGTTGGCGGTCGGATCGGCCAGCAGGATCGGCGCGACAATCGGCACGACGACTACAGCAATCTCGATGAAATCAAGAAAGAAACCCAGCAGGAAGATGACCAGCATCACGATCAGGAACTGAATCCAGAACCCGCCCGGCAACCCTGTCAGGAAATCGCGTACCAGTTCTTCCCCTCCGAAGGCTCGGAAGGCCGCAGTCAGCATGGCGGCCCCCAGAAGGATCACAAAGACCAGCGATGTTGTCTTTGCTGTCTCCAGCATCACGCCGGTCAAGGTTTCCTCGATCCGCATGACACGCATGCCGGACCAGATCAGCGATACGGTCATGAGCAATGTACCGAACGCACCAATATAGATGCCGGTCATGTCCTCTGGCGTGCTCGCCGCCTTGAGGTTCATCGGGTAATTCGCCAGCGCAAAGGCGATCACGGCCAAGCCGAGCAGTCCGATGATCGCGGGCAGATAGGTATTGCGCCCCTCGCGGTTCAAACGGTATCCGGCCATGATCACCGCCCCTGCGGCCCCGATGGCACCCGCCTGGTTGACCGTTGCGACGCCCGCGATGATCGACCCCAGAACCAGAAAGATCAGGGTCAATGGTGGGATCAGCGTCAGCGCGACATTGCCCCAGAAGGCAAGGCTGAACTCCTCGTCGCGCGGGACGGAAGGGGCCTTCTTGGGGTTGATGATCGCGTAAGCCAGAATATAGAGCATATAAATCAGCACCAGCAGGATGCCGGGCACCAGAGCGCCAAGGAACATCTCGCCCGCACTGGTCGAAGACACGTCGAAGACCGAAGGCATGGACAGTTCGCCTGTGGCTTCTTTGTGCAGGGCTTTACGCGCTGTTGATGCTTGATCTGTGGCCGAGGCAAGCTGGTCCGCCAGAATGATCAGAACGATAGATGGCGGGATGATCTGCCCCAATGTGCCCGAAGCTGCGATTGTGCCCGAAGCAAGTGAGGGCGAATAGTTGTTCCGCAGCATGGCAGGCAACGAGATCAGACCCATCGCAACCACCGTGGCCCCGACGATGCCTGTCGTTGCCGCCAGCAATGCGCCCACAAAAACCACGGAAATGCCCAAACCACCGGGGACCGGTCCGAAAAGCTGCGCCATCGTGACCAGCAGATCCTCGGCAATCTTCGAGCGTTGCAGCATGATGCCCATGAAGATGAATAGCGGAATGGCAATCAGGGTATCCCTGTCTACCTCCCAGTAGACACCTCTCAGGTTTGTCACGCCTGCCGACAGCCATTGCTGTGGTCCGCCTGAGTGGAAATAGGCATCGGTGCCACCGCCGAACAGATAGCCTGCGCCTGCAGCCAGACCGATTGAGATGATCGCCGCACCAGGCAGGGCGAAGGCCACCGGATAGCCGGAGCCAAGGGCCCAAGCCATGATCAGCAGCAGAATAGCGAGAAATAGAAGCTCCATGTCAGACCTCAGTGCGCAATGGGTTTATGCTCGCGACGACCGGGTTCGTCCCGGTAATCCGCCACTGCTTCAAACAGGTAGCTCACGAACTGGATGATCATGGAGATCGCGAAAACGGCAAGGAAAGCGGCCATCTGATATTTGATGAACATGCCAACGGCACCTGTCTGGGTGATTTCGAAATTTGCCACCGGCGCATTGATGATAGCGGTCTTGCCGTTCAGTCCGATGGCAAGGATCACGGCACAGGTCGAGATGCCCAGCAAAAGCGACCCCCAAGCGTTGATAAAACCCCGTTTGCGCGTGCTGAAACCGGCATAGAACACATCAACGCGGACATGTCCCTCGTCGAACAGGGTGTAGGCGGAGGCAAATAGGAACAGCGCTGCATACCAGTAACGGACCAGATCGCCCATCAGCGCCTGCTCGTAAGAAAACACAAAGCGCAGGAAAACGATGATCAGCTCGGCCAACACAATCAGCAGCGTTAGCCACGTAAAGCCTAGCGTGCGAGTGAACAGCGCCACAACAAAACCCAGTGCGACCAGTGGCATATGGACATAGGGGCCGACATAGGCGGACCGGCCAAGTGCGCGGCTGGTTTCTTCCGAGAAAAGCAACGTCAGCATATTCTCAACCCGCAACTGCGCGATTGCCGCATCGACGACGCCCACAAACAGGACTGCCCAGAAACAGCCGCGTATGAAATAGAGGTTGAAACGGTGCAGCCGCGCCGCATCCGTCCGCAACACGGTGGACTTGCTGGAAAACACATAGACCACGCATAAAAGCAGGCTGGCAGCATAGATCGCAATTGGCACGAAAGCGCCCTCTGCGCCGCCTGTCAGCGCAGGCATAAGGGCCGGTGTGCCATAACCCACGTTCATGACGTTATTGACCAGAAAGGCCGCCAGGATCGCCAGAATGCCCCAGCCCAGAAGTCGTATACCCGATGCCTGACTGCCATGGCCTGCAACCTGATCAGTTGTCATTGACTGTGCCATGTATTCCCCCACCTCTGCTACAAATGCGCGTTTTCCGACCGCTTGCCCCTGCTTTCGCAAAACGGGGTCAGCCACACGCCAAACGGGGCTCCTTGCAGGGCCCCGCTTGGTTTCTTGTCAAAGCGTCACTACTCAGCCAAGGCCGAGAATACGGTTGCGCTGGTTCAGGAAGTTGCCCTCAAACTGGGCGATCGTGCCACCGATCTCGCGCAGTTTTTGCTGGAAGTTGGTATCGACGCGTGCCGCCAGATCCGAGTGGTCGCGCACCTCCTCGAAGACTTCTGCCGAGGCTTCGCCAAAGGCGTCCCAGACGTCATCGTTGAAGGCTTTGACCTCGACCCCGTGATCATTGACCAGTTTGGAAAGATATTCGCCGTTCTTGGCCATAGCCTCGGAATGCGACATGTCATGCTCTTCGGCGCAAGCGGCCTCGATCACGGCTTTTTCCCAATCTGTCAGGGTTCCGTACCACGATGCGTTCATCCCGAAAGCCAGACCACCGCCCGGCTCGTGCATACCGCCGGTGTAGTAGATTTTGGCGGCCTCGTAGAACTTCATGAAGTAGTCGTTGAACGGACCGACCCATTCGGTTGCCTCGATCGCACCCGAGACAAGGTTCTCGTAGATCTGGCCGCCGGGTAGCGACACGGTCGAGGCGCCCAGTTTGGACATCACGGTGCCACCAAGGCCGGGAATACGCATTTTCAGACCCTTAAGGTCGTCACGCGATTCGATTTCCTTGTTGAACCAGCCGCCAGCCTGCGTGCCTGTCGATCCGCAGGCGATCGCCTTGAGGCCGAAGGAACCCGCCAGTTCGTCCCACAGTTCCTGACCGCCGCCGAAACGAATCCATGCGGTCCATTCCTGCGTGCTCATACCAAAGGGCACGGAAGTGAAATAGTTATAGGCCGGATGCTTGCCGCCCCAGTAATAATCCGCGCCGATATAGGCTTGCGAGTTGCCGGACGCCACTTCGTCAAAAGCATCGAATGCGCCAACGCGTTCACCCGCGGCGAAATATTCTGTGGTCAGCGCACCGTCGGACAGTGCCGTGATCCGCTCGGCAAGACGCTGCGCCGAGATACCCAGACCGGGAAAGTCCCGCGGCCAGGTCGAAACGATGGTGATGGTCTTGGTGCCTTGCGCGACGGCGGGTGCTGCAAGAACAGCCCCCGTACCAGCCAGTGCGGCACCTTTCAGAAACTTGCGACGTTCCACTTCTTTCTCCTCCATGATGGTAACCCCCGCCATTTTTCCCTGCGGGTTGCTTGCAGAAGACAGTGATGTCGGTTTTCGCGCAACAGTTTTTTTGATGCCTTGGATAATGTGTTGTGATGTGACCTTATTTTTCTCCGTTCCGGAATGCCGCTTCTGTTGGCAACACACAGGACCAGACTTGCGCTTGCCGTGCAGGTCGGCAAACAGACCCGAGCGTCGCAGAATATTGCCGCGGCAAGGGGGATCGCTGCGCTGCTGGTCCGTATCAAGCGGACTGACGTTCACCATTCTTCAACCTCATTTTGTCCACAAAACCAACCTATCCAGAGACAGCACCCGCCGCCTTGTTGGTATGGGGCCGGTCTGTTTCGAAGTTTCTTTGAGTATTGTGGTATCGAGGATATTGTTAACAGCTACGGGCAATTCCGCTCTTGTAGAGCCGAGGTGAGTGGTTGCAGCCCGTCAGCCTTATTTCCCGTCCTATCTAGCACGAACTGGTCTTCCCCGGGTGGGAGGCACCGCTGTGCAAGCGAAAGCTGAGCATCTGTCCCGTGCGAGCCTGAGCATCGTTGACCAGGCTGCATCCAAGTTTTTCGCCCATAGGACTAAAATCAACTCGGAAACAGACGTTACAAATTGGCCGGGGCTTTTTGCGACGGCTTTTTGCGAGTGACAGCAGGTCAGGGCGGTATCTTGCGGTCTTTTGAACGAGTAACACAGGTTTTCCAGAGCAGGTTCTGCTTTGCCAAGACTGCTTGGCTTGCGGTCACTACACCGGCTTTCGGCGGCGTCGGACGCGACGACATCCGTTTCTCCGGTGATCTGCGCGGGACTTTCGTACGGCGCGCTGCGAGCGGGGGCAACTGACCCATGCCCTTCAACATTTCCGGCGTCGCGATCCAGAACCTGTCGTCACTTATTGCTTTGGATTTTTTGTCGAGCACAGAACAGATCATCACCTATCCGCTTAATCTGGGCAGCTTGAGCATCCAGTCGGGCACATTGACAGCGGACGACCAGAACAACAGTGGCACGATCAGCCGTGGCGAGACCATAGATCATAACAACTCCGACGCGCCCCTTGGTCTGCTGGATTCAATACCGGACCTCAACAACGCGACAGTTCTTGGTATCGGCGAGATGACCGGGCTGGTTGCCGGTCTCTTTGTCAGCTATCCGGTCATTCTGGTCAGTTCCGACGGTTCGCAATACCTGATTTATCCTGACGACAGCCCTGACGTGCTGACCGCGATCACCGAGGTTGTCGCAACGACAATCAGGTTCAACGCGGATGCACAGATCAATGCCAGCGGGCAGGTCATCTTCCCTGACGGCACGGTTCATGGAACCTCTGGCAATGACAACATGGCGGTCGGCTATGTCGATCCGCAGGGTGACCGGATCACCATCAATGACGATTCCATTGCGGCAGGGGCTGGTGACGACGTTATCAAGCCGGGCGAAGGAAACGATACTGTTTTCGGCGGAGACGGCAACGATACAATCGACGACTGGATAGGCAATGATCTTGTCTATGCCGGGGCCGGAAACGATGTGGCGAATGTCAGCGTCGGCAATGACGTGTATTACATGGAGGACGGTGACGATCTCATAAATGTGTGGGACAATGCCGACAATAACACGTTCTTTGGCGGCACAGGCACCGATCAGATTGACTTCCAGAACGTCCAAAGCGCAAGCGGCGTGGATGTCAGTTTCAATCCTGACGGTTCAGGCAGCTTCAGCCTTTTCTCGGGTGCGAGCACTGGCACGTTCGACGGCTTCGAGATCGTCTCGGGGACGGCTTTCAATGATACGCTCGAGGCTTCGGGATCGACGGTCGGCGTCGTGCTGCGGGGTGAGGCTGGCGATGATACGCTGACCAGTGGCACCGGCGGCGATACGCTGTCCGGTGGTGCGGATGCCGATCTGTTCACCATCGGCTCTGCCGCCGCAGGTGGGGGGGATGTGATATCGGGTGGCGATACCGGTGTGGACGATGACACGCTGGACCTGACGGGCGTTGGCAATTTCCGTCTGATCAATGTGCTCGACGACTCGGAGGGAAATGGAAGCAACGGAATCGTCCAGTTTCTGGATGGTGCGGGCAACCCGACCGGCCAGACACTGACCTTCACCAACATCGAAACAATCCTGGGCACGCCCTACCAGCCTGCAACCTCGCCTGTCGTTGTTGATGGTGTAGACACGACAGACGTGATGAGCCCCGGCTATACCGATGCCGAAGGCGACATGATCGACGGTGCGGATGGCTTGAACGATACTATTGTCGGGAATGGTGGCGCTGACACCATCAATGCGGGGGAGGGGAATGATTTGGTCAATGGCGGTGTCGGCGACGACGTGATTGACGGCGGTGCCGGTGACGACACATTGCTGGGAGACCACGGCGACGACCGTTTCACCTTCTCGACCGGTGATGACAGTGTGACAGGGGGTGAAACCGGCGAAGGTGATGGTGACACGCTTGACGCAAGCGCGATCACAGGCGGTCTTGATCTGCAATTCACCGGCAATGAAAGCGGCACGCTGAGCCAGAACACTACGCAGGATGTGACCGGCCCCGCCGTTTCGGATGGTTCGACCACCGTTCCCGGCGGCCAATTCGAGTTTTTCATTCTGGACCGTTCTGCGTGGAACGATCCCGACAATATGGTGCGCGACAGCAACAATACTGGTGCGGCCACGCCCGGCGACACCATAAGCCTCAACAGCTATAGCGGCGCAACCGTTGTGGTGGACGGCCCACGCATCCAGGATAGCGGTGTGGCCGATCTCGTCGCGCCGGTCACCATCAACGGCGAGACATTCCCCGCCGGTCGAAATGTCGAGCTGGACTACGGCTTTGTCGTGCAGGATGAGAATGGCATCCAGTATTTCATCGGTAAGATTGATATCGGCGGAGGGGCCGCTGACTGGGACGGCTCGGTCGTCACAGCCGGCTGGAACCCGAGCGCAAGAACATGGGGCGCGCCACCCGAGCCGGGCGCAGTTCTGACCCTGATTAACGCACCCAACGGCTCTCCGTGGACGGGCTTCTCCTTCAGCGATTCTGTATCGACCTCATCGCTCAACCCCTATTCGAACGATGCGCGACTGGGCATCGACATCGCGGCACCGGTTGTCAGCGCTGGTTCAGTCACGACGACCGAGTCAATCACGCACAGCACGACCTTCTCCGAGATAGAGACCTTCGATCTGGGCGGCGGCAACGATACCGTGGATGCAAGCGCCACAACTGACGGGACCAAGATCAACGCAGGCGCGGGCAACGACTCGGTGCTGGGTGGTGCCGGTGCCGACACGCTGGATGGCGGTGCGGGCAATGACACCCTGACGGGTGGTGCGGATGCAGATGTTTTTGTTGCCGGTGGCGCGGATCTGATCACTGACTTTGATACCGTGACCGGGCTTGGTGACGATAACTCGGCGAACAACGACTTCGTGGATTTGTCGACATTTTACAACGATAGGGCTTTGGCAGCGTGGAACGCGGCCAATCCCGCGCAACAATATGACAATCCGCTGGAATGGCTGCGGGCCGATCAGGTCGATGGCGTGCTGGATCAAGCCGCTGGTCTGCAAATTCAGAACGGGGGGACGGCGGTCGACGGCGATAGCCTGAACGCGGAAAATACTGCCGTTTGCTTTGTGGCAGGAACCCTGATCGTGACCGGCCATGGTCAATTGCCGATCGAGGATCTGAAACCAGGTGACCTTGTGCTGACCATGGATCACGGTTTCAGGCCCATCCGCTGGATCGGCTCGACCAAGGTTGTGGGGAAGGGGGGCCTTGCACCGATCACGATCAAATCCGGTGCCCTGACCAATGTCCGCGACCTGCGTGTGTCTCCGCAGCACCGCATGTTCCTGAGCGGCTGGAAAGCGCAAATGCTTTTCGGCGAGAACGAAGTTCTGGCCGCTGCAAAGCATCTTGTGAACGATACCTCCATTTTCCAGCAGGAATGCGATCAGGTGGAGTATTATCACATCCTGTTTGACGGGCACGAGATCATCTTTGCCGAAGGTTGCCCTGCAGAAAGTTTCCATCCCGGCGACAAGAGCCTCGGTGCCCTTGGCGAAGAGACACGGCAAGAGATTTTTGCGTTGTTTCCGCAACTGGCCGAACTGGATTTCTACAAATCCTACGGCGATAGCGCGCGACGGTCCCTCAAAGCACATGAGGCAAGGTTGATGCAAAGCTTCGGCGGTGACGAAGTGTCCACCTGACAAGGGTATGGAGCCAGAGCGGGTCGCCGGCAAGACGACTTTTCAATCGGGGCGGGGCAAACCAGCGATCATATCTGATGCGCGGTCTGGCACTGCACAGCCAGTCCCGCCGCGTAGATCATTCCCGGTTCGTCGAGGGTGATGCGCACGAGCGTCTGCGCGTCGACTTCCTCATGAAGGACGGTCTCGCCATTCACAGCCATCAACGCCAGCACGACAGAGGCGTCCGGAAGGTTCAGGGCTTTTGCGCTCGATCCTGCCACGCGGATACGGGTATCGGATCCGATGACCACATCCGAGATAGGCAGGCCCGGCGCGAAGGCATCCGCCTTGATACGCACCATTGATGCAGGGCCTACAGTTGTTTTCGAGACTGCGACCACCGATACAGCGCCACGACGCGACAACAGCATAGCACCTGTTTCCACGTCTTTTGCGAAACAATCGAAATCCAGAGTGTTCAACAGGGTATTGCCGCAAAAACCGGTTGTGCCAGTCTCAGACAGGCTATCTTTTCCCCATGATCGGGCCATAAAATTGGACATTACACACTCCAGCACACCTCAATCGGCGCGGTTCTTGTCGACCGCGGCGACATGTAAACGGTTAACGAAACGATAAAGGATGTCCAATCCAATCATCCAAGCCGAGAGCGATCGTTTCCAAACTGTGTTGTAAAAAACAGTGACCCTGCGTCAAGAAGCAGTTTCCTGTGCATCGACCGGATGCAGAGAGCGCGCAATCAGATTGGAGGGTATTGCATCGGCAGCTTCAATGTCATGCGAAGTTTCATTCCGTGCCAGACCAACAATTGGCAGCCCGCCCTGTTCCGCGCGGCACCTCGGCGATCTTGCAAAAATGCTCTACCTCTGGGTCGCAGGCTATGCCTTCCTACCAAAATCGCCTCGTGAGCCAGCAGCATCACGCGACGGGAGCCACTTGTAAGGCATAATTTGATTTTGGCGGAAAATATGGTGCTGTGAGAGAGGATTGAAATCCCCTTCGAGCGCCATAAAGCATTGAATTTCAAGCGCTTGTCAGACCTGTCGCCTTTTGATCTGCACCTGATATATGCACCAGTTTGGCTATGTCTTCAAGCAACAGATCGATATTCTTTACAATTTGTAAACAAATGAGGAGCTGATCAGTCTGCTGGACTGGTGCCGAATTTCTTACTAGACCACTGTAGGTGTTCGGGACTGCCGACCATGCATCTGGAGGGGACGTGGCAAGATAGAGTCTGGCTGGATTGAGGCAGGCCCTTGCCATCTGGCCATAATGGAAAGTTATTACATGACAAAAGATGAAGGTTCGCACATTCCTCGTGATATCGTGGTAAAAATTCGGCGCTCGTTTTTCATGTATCCTGATATGGAATTTGTAGAACCCTTGATAGCATATGCAGAAGGCGATAGCCCTTATGCAAAATGCGTTGCTTCCGCCATCGAAAACTTTCACAGCACTATTAGCGCAGTAAGTTTACCATTCACCTTAATGCATACAGCCATTATTAAAAGACGGTTCGATTCAATTCATGCTTCTGAACGCATCCTAGCATTGATACCTGAAAAACAAGGAGCTCCATATACCACCGAAATGTCAAAAAAAGCTTTAGAAAAGGCAACGCAGAAAGCTAACGAATTCTTCGGTACCGAAGAAGGGAAAAATTACGTTCGTGATCATATTGTCTATGAGATGCATGATAGCTTAAAGTCGCCAAATGTAGAAAATGGCTCTCAAGAATTACTTGTTCAAACACTAATTTCAACTTGGTCAATATTCGAGAGCTTTTCAAGATCCTTTATTATATCATGGCTTGACGAGCATCCAAACGATGTTTCTTTATTAATGGCATCAAGTGATTTCAAAGACTATTTTGGAAAGCAGATAATAGATATCCAAACAATAGGCGATCACAGCTTTGACCTATCTAGATCAATGGGAACTATACTTTTTAAGAATCGCCGCCTTGACAGTCTTTCCAACATAAAGAATGCGATGAAGGCTTTATTTAATTCTGCCGATTTGCAAAATGCTCTTGGCACTGAACTGCGGACCTTAAATCAAAAGCGTCATCTATTCGTGCATAATAGGGGAGTTGTCGATGCCGAGTACATAAAGAAAACGGACTGCACCAGTCCTCTAGGCGAAAGACTTAAATTGGATGCTCATGAGATCAATGATTACATGATAGCAGTTCGAGCCGCAATAATGACAATCGGAGATACAGTAAGAGCTTTAAAATAGCTAAAAATTAAATGGCGAGACAAACCGCATTGCTGCTTCGTCTTGTTTCGTTAAGAAAATGATATAACTTACAATATTTCATGCCCCCAGTATTCGTAACACGGAACATGTCGCTATTTTGAGTAGTGGCGCGACCTGCCTTATTGCAAGCCGCGCAGTGTTCGTTATCTGCAGTTCTTCGCCACAAGCTGGCGGTCGATGGCTTGAACCTTGCCCTTCGCCACAGCAATCATTGCCTCCTGATCGCCACCGGACATGCTGGACAGGGGAAGGCCAAGGAGGAACACGCCCCACGCATCGCCACTGGCGGCTGTTTTCTGCTTCGCGCTCAGGTTCTCAAGCTCTTGGCTTATGGTGGTCTTCTCGGCCACGAGTTGGGAACAAGAGTACCGTGTATACGCGTCACCACCCACATCAATTGCTGCGATCTGATCGGGTTGCTTCGCGCAGGCCGCAACAAGTGCCAAGCACACTGCAGGCAGGAAAAACTTCTTCATGGGGCTACTCTGTCCTTCGTTCATTTCTCATCTCGGCAGTTGGCCGACAGAGATTATGTGAAGGGTGAATACGCCCATAGCGGGACTGAATTTCGGCGAAAACACGTCAAGGAAGAGTTTGACGCTCCGATGTCAAAGTTTCGTGTCACGACTGCTTCCTGACCGCGATCTGACATGCCTGAAAGGGGAAGGCCAACGAGAAAAGAACTCCACGCATTTCCGTTCACCTTTGCTACCACACAGCAATTCCAACGATCCGCCAAGAGCTGCCTTCAACTGGATTACAGCGATGGCACTTGGCTCAAGCAGTCCACTGGTGAGGAAGCTTTCAGTTGGTTGTCCCTGTAGCGCGATCAAACGCGCTCTTGAGCTGCTGGGCCAGCATACCGCCCATCAGAGCTTCCATCTCTTCCACCATGTCCGGAGTGAAGGAATTTGCAGCCTTGTATTTGGTGTCTGCTGCTTCGAGAGCGCCGTAATATGGCGTACGGTTGGCAACGATCTGTTCTGGAATGGTCTCCGTCCCCGGAAGAAGCATTCCTTCCCTCGCACACAGCACAAGGTAAGATACCGCTCTGGATGTTCGGCCATTCCCATCGACAAAAGGATGAATCCAGTTGAGACGCCACATGACGAACGATGCAAGATGCACAGCGCTCTTGTCCATCCAGTTGTCGTTCACATAATCGCACATCTCTTCCACGAGTTCTGGAACCAAATGTCCCCCCGGCGGTTCATGTGCGCTTTTCCCAATTGCCACCCCCGCCGGTCTGAAATTGCCCGCATATCCGTTCAGACCTTCTATGGCACACCGATTCAAGTCCAAGATGGTCGATACTCTCAACTTGAACGGACGTCCGTCCAGTGCTTGCAATACCAAGTCTCGAACGCGTTCAGCTTGGCGTAGAGAATTTGCGGCTTCAAGCCGTGCCTTCTCTACTTCATTGACTTCTATCTGTGCTTCTTCCGCTTGACTGTGCCGGACGTGTTCATCGTCATTCATATTCAACTCACAGTCCGAGTTTTTCGCCCTGTTCTTTGATCATTTCCTTTGTGATCATAGGGTTCTCAAAGGCTGAATTACCGTAAGCAAAGCTTCGGCGCTGTTCCAGTACTTGAGCTTCGGTCATGGACACCTTCTTCGCGGCTTCGATTAGGCTTCGCAGTGCGTCATGTTCCTGTTTGGTCACCTGTAGCTCTCCCATTTTTTGTGTTTCTCAAACCGTACGGCACAAGACTGACTCGCAACAGAGAAAAATGCTTGGTACCGATTCCTGAGCAGCGGTATGCAGTAGTATGAGTCATGGGCGCAACACACATCATCTTGATGCGCCATAGTTCGCTATAGGTCCGATGAACCTAATTCAGACGACACAAGTGCCGCGACACCTGTGCGGCTGTCCACTCGCCGCCCCTTGCGGTCTTGACCCCCAGACGCGACAGCTCTGCGGCGATCTCGCGCAGGGATTTCCCGGCCTGTCGCATGGGCAGGAGTACCCCGCGAAGGTCGTCAGCGCGGCGCTGGGCTTGCTCCATGACCACCTCGTTGCGCTTCATGGTCTGGTCGCGCAGGCCACCGAGGGTCTTGCCCTTGGCCTTGGCTGCGGCCAGTGCGGCCTTGGTTCTGCGGGAGATGAAGTCGCGTTCCTGTTCGGCCAATGCTGCGTAGATGTGTAGCTGGAACTTGTCGGCATGGGGCATGGAGGCCACGCGGAAGCTCAAGCGTTTGTCCTTCAACATGGTGGCGACGAAGGCCACGTCACGGCTGAGGCGGTCGAGTTTGGCCACCAGCAGTTCTGCGCCTGTACGCTTGGCCAGTGCAATGGCCTTGGCCAGTTCAGGGCGGTTGTCGTTGCCGCCGCTTTCGACATCCACGAATGATCCGATTACCTCGAAGGGTTGTTCGGAGTAGGTCTCAAGGAAGAGCTGGATGTCACGGTCTTGAGCTTCAAGCCCAAGACCACTGCGTCCTTGCTCTGCTGTGCTGACACGCTTGTAGGTCACGTACTGCCTGACGTTGCCCCCTACCACTAATCCAGTTTGAGATAGA